>CAMFKE010000004.1 GCA_945957395.1 uncultured Opitutia bacterium | reverse complement strand
GAACGCCCGGTTGTTCGCCACCAGCGACGGCGACTCGGTGCGGATCAGCTTGCGGTAAGCCTCCTCGATCGCCTCCTCGTTCAGCCCCGGGTTCAGCCGGCGCAGCGCGTCCTTCAATCGCCCGGCAAACACCACCTCGCCGTACGCCGTGCGCTCCTGCGCCGCGCCGCCCGGCGACACGTCCGCCCCGCCAAGCACGGCGTAGCCAAGTTCGGCGAACCACGACAGCGCGGCTTCTTCGACGACGGATTCGGTGAAATGGGAGGACATGCTGAGTTCGGGAAATGAGATGGGAGACGGGAAGAAAACAGAAACCAGGATGTATCAGGGCGAAAGCGGGGGAATAAGGGGGAATAAGCGGATGATTAAGGGGGAATGGCAACGCGTTGGTGGTGAGCAGCTTTGCTGGTGTCTGGAGTCAATGAGCAGGAATAAGCAGTCGGCTCTAAACCACGGATGGCGCGGAAAAGGGTTAGGTCACTCCTTCGGCGGCAAGAATACCGAGAGCCGGTCGAGGGCGGCGTCCCGTGTCGCCCAGGTGCAGGCGGTGAGGAAAGATTCCAACGGCAGCAGGCCGGGCACGCCCGGTTGAGGCGCGCGCGGGCCGCTCATGGCGGCGGCCGGTGCGAGCAGCACGCAACGCCCGGCGAACTTCTTGTACTTCTGCTCGAACGCCACCAGCCCGGCCGTGCTGTGCTTGTCCGATGACGCCACCTCGAAGGCCCACGGGTCGTTCGGGTGATCCAGGATCAAATCCACCTCGGCTTTGCCTTCGCGGTAGTGATGCACCCGCACGCCGGCCTGCGTGGCGAAGGCCCACAAGTGGCTCGCCGCCGCATTTTCAAACAGATGGCCCAGTTCCGTCGCGTCGTGCAGCGGGCGCACCCCGCGCAGCAGCGCCGCATTACGCACCGCCGCGTCCACGAAGTACAGTTTGCGCCCGCGTCGCTGCACCGTGCCCTCACTGCCGCCGTAGCCGGTGAGGAAGAAAATCAGGTAGGCCGCCTCCAGGTACTTCGAGTAGTTCTCCACCGCCATACGCGAGAGCGCCACATCGTTCGAGATGTCCTGCGCCGAGAACAAACTCGCCATCCGTGAGCCCATGACGGCCACTAGCTTTTCCAGTTCCAACGGGCTGCGCACCTCGAAGAACTGCGGGATGTCCTTATACACCACCCGATCCACCACATCGTCACGCAGCATGCTTTGCGCATGACGCAGGCTGCCTTCCAGCCGGCTCGGGTCGCGGAACTGTGGATCCTTGAGCAGACGGGGAAACCCGCCCAGCAGCACGAAGAACTTCAATAACACCGACCCGTACCCGGGCGGCAGCGGGATATGGAAGAACTCCGAGAGGTACCGGCCCAGCAACGGCTCGCCCTCCGGAACGGGCGGGGCCGGCAACGCGGCCTGACCGAGCAGTTCCAGCGCCTCGCCGAAGAGCACCGGCGTCATGTACAGGTGGCTCCACCGGCCCGCCCCGCTTTCCTGCCCCGTGCGCAGCCACGCCGTGGAACTGGAAGTGCCGAGGATACGCACCGGCCACTTGTCGTCGTGAAAGGTTTTGAGCCACCGGTCCCAGTCGGGTGCGTAGGTCAGCTCATCGAGAAACAGATAGAGCGGCTGCTCGCGCGTCGCGGTGGCGAAGCCCGGAATCGCCCGGATGATCGCGCCCAACTCCTCGCGCACCAGTTGCGGGTGATCCAAGCGGATCCACGCCAGCCGATGCGGATCCACCCCCTGCGCCAGCAGGTCGTCCAGCGCCTGCTCCATGGCAGTCGTCTTGCCCACCCGGCGCGGCCCCAGCAGCATCAGAAACCGCTCCCAGCGCTCGCTCGTCAGCGCCCGTGCCAGCCCCTCGGTCGTCGCGCGTCGATACACCTCCACCTGCGGACGCTTCCCGTCCAGCCACCACGGGTTGTGTTCGGCCAGCACATCAAGGATACTTTCAGGAGATCTCATGAGCTTAGTTGCGCGATTAAGTAAATGGCCGTTGAGCTTAATCTGTCAAATAGAGCTTTTAAGGGTTCCTTGCCTGGCTAATTGGCGGTCGGCAACTCGGGCTGCTGCATCGGGCGGCGAATGATGTGCAGCTTGGTGACCGTCCGTGTTTTGACCCGCGCCGGCTGCCCGTCGTGCAGATTCTCCAGGGTCTCCGTCACTTCGCAGTCCAGTTCCGTCCCGTAGGGCAGCAGTTCACGCCCCGAGCGGTAGTCCTCCATGAAGCCGCGCACGCTGACCTCCGCCCAGTATTTTTCGCCCAAGCGCCGGTCTTCGAAGTGGAAGGCTTCCTTCCTCTTCTTTTTGCCCTTCACCTCATCGACCGCCAGTGGCGCGTGCAGGATGGAGAGGATACGCCGATCCGTCCGCAGGGTGGTTTCCGGCTCGGGGTCGCCGATGGCCAGGTGGGCGCGGTCGGCCCGCGTGATTTTGTAGTCCGGCCGACCGGGGCGCCGGATGATCAGGTGGTCGGCGTCCTTTTCCGCCAGCGGGGCCGTGAGCCCGCGCACCGCTTGGCGCGCCTGTTTGTCGTAGGCCAGTTTCGAGACCTCGCCGGTCACGATCACCGTCGCATTGTCGCTGGCGGTGATGACATAGCGGTTTCCCGACTGCTCCTTCCGGGACTTGATACTGCGCCCCTGCAACCACACCGCGAGCCCCAGCAGGCTGACAATCAACCCCGGCGATTGCGTGACCTTACCCGCGAGATCGTCCAACTTGAACACCAGGTCGAGCAACGCCGCCGGGTCTCCCACCGCCAGCAGCCCGTCCTTGGCCTGCGTGAGGTAGGACAGATCCAAGACCACCGAGCCGTCGCGCACCCGCAACCGCGCCTGCGGCACCGGCTCGTTGCGCACCGCCGCCGCCTTCGCCAACGCCACCCGCAGCCCAGCCAAGGCGTCCGCCATGTGCTCCAGATCCAGCGTATGGTTTTTGAAGGCTTCGCCTTCGTAATGCAGCGTCGCTCCGGTCGCTTCCGAAGTAGATGGGTTCTTCATAAAAATGTCTCAGGTTTAAATTCTCCAACGCCGCACCACCCCTTCGAGCAACCAGCCGACCAGCAGCACCTCGCCCTAAGCTGTGCGCTCTTTGGTCTGATCACATGGAGACAGGTCGGCGCCGGCCGCCACGGCGTAGACGAGCTCGGGAAACAAATCGAGCGGGGCGACTTCAGATTCGGGGAGTGCATGCTATGCAGTGAGGGCGGGAGTGGGTTCTGGCCCTGCGCTAAGAGCCGTGACAGCAACAGGTAAATCTATATATGCATCACCCATCATCATCTTATAGTGCGCGCTGTGGCCCGATTTGTCGAAAATCGCTCTGAAAACTTTGAGATAAGATTCCACCATCGAGTTATCAATCGAGACATAAAGGTCGTCGTGCGCGTAATGCGATCCGTCATGAATCCATGAGCAAAGTGATTTGCAGATGATCTTCTCTCTCCCTTCGAACATCGCACATAGCTGTTCAAACTCAATGCCGCCAAGAATCTTGAAGTAGTTTTCGAGAATGCGACGCAACGTGTTTTGAATAGCAAGATTCGATCGATCGGATTTGCGAACCTCTGCCCAGAGTAGCTCGTAAGATGTTTTAATTGGATTCGTCGGATGCTTGTCGACTTTCGAGGTCGAACCAGGTTTGCGAACAATCCAGAAGCTTTCCTCGTTCATCGCCACATCCTTTCTCTTTGGATTATAGGAAACCTCCTTATGGAAGTAGACGTTGTGCGTGAGAACGAAGATTTGTTTAATGTGCCCTGATCCAGTACGCACCTCATCGAACAGACCTTTGAGAAGACTGCCGACTATGAAAAGGATGTCGCTATCGAGACTGGAAACTGGATCATCGAAGACGACTATGCGGTCGGTTGTTACCCCGCTGTCTGAGTCACTGCCTTTGAGCAGATGATAGAAATAAAGAAAAGTGACGAATGTCTTCTCTCCCTCACTCAAAGTCGCCTTAGCATCCGAACCATCTGAACGAACCAGCTTGTAGGCACTCCCACTTGCTGCTTTTGCGAGCTTGAAACCTTGAAATCCAAACGAGGTCAGCAGGCTGTTTATGGCGTCAATCGTTGGCTGAACGCTTGTCGTTTGCTTTTCCATTTCGCGAATCTCTGCCGCCTTCTTGGCTTTGTCAGTTGTCGCGTTCGCAATTTGAGTTGTCATCGCCGAGATGGCTTTCTCCAAACCATCCTTTGCAGTCTTGAATTCAGTGAGGTCGGTCTTCATTTCTTCAAGAATGAACTTCCACACCTGCGCGGTCAGGGTGGTTCGCTCAGTTGCTAGGTTCTCGACCATCTTGTTGTGTGCAGCCACTTGGGTGTTGGCCGTGTCGATTAGAGTCTTGATCGCTGCAAAGACATTGTTCAGCGACTCCAACTCGACCACCTGGCTAGCTTCCTTCTTCTTTCCAGCGAGGCGCTGGTTATTCAGTGTGATTCTCGCGTCTAGCAGTTCCTTCTCTACTTTGAGCGTCTTTACATCGATGAACTTGGATGCTGACGCGATGATTGAAGCAAGTTGCTGCTGAATCCGGTCCGCATCGGCGGCGTAGTTCGTTGCGAGGTCGTCAATTGCCTTGCTGTCCGTCACAAATGTCTCGTCGAAATATTCGGTCAGACTTTGGGCGAACGCATCGGTTGTGCTCTGCTGACAAAACGGACAGCTGCCTTCATTCGCTTCGTAGAATGCTTTCCCCTCCCGAACCCAGTCGCTATTTCCTAGTTTTTTAATCATCGCAGCGATATCGACATCTTCCTTGCCAACAATCCGCTTCTTTAGAATAGGGTTCGCCTCGTGCGCGAGGATTTTGGCCGCATCGACAGAGGGAACTGATGCTTCCGCTGTGGGCGTTGGCCCGAAAATGCTTTCGGCCTTCTTTTCCAACTCCGACAATGTGAGGAGCGTCGCATTGTTCGCCAGTAGTTCTTGAAGCACTTTATTTTTGAACTTCTCTGAATTATTCCTGTACCCCTCAAAGCCGCCTTGCAGTTTGGCGTCGTGCCTCTGCTTTTGAACCCAGCATTTGTCTTTCAATTTGGTTTCAAGCGCCGCCAACTCACTTTTCTTTCCACCACATCCATCTGCACCCTCAAGTGCAAGTTTCAGCTTCTCGATTCTGCTCGTGATCACATCCAGTTCTGATTTCGCTGTAGCAATCTTGGCGAGCGTATCCACTTGCTTCTCCCCTAACGTAAACACCCCTTTTAGTTCTATTGCCTGAGTGAAGTTTCGCTCAACGAAATCGTGATTATAAACCAACGCCTGCAACTTCGCCCCCCCCCTTCCATGTGACAAGGCACGTCGAATACTTCACCTCGTCCGCTATTATGCGGCTGATTGTGGTTTTTCCAGTTCCGTTTGATCCGAAAAAGAAATTAAATTGAGAAAGTCCGTCGAGGCGCTCGGGCGTCGCGGAGTAGGTTGCAACATTGGATATGCTGATGGAATCAATCATGGTGTGTGGGGGAGTCATTTACAGACATCTCCCCGCTCAGCAGCTGCGGCAACAGCGTGTCGCGCAGGGTGGCGAGGGTGTGGGATTGGTGGAGGTTGGCGGTGATTTGGGAGTAGAGCGGTGCGACCTTGGCGGTGAAGGCGGCCATGACCTGCGTGATGGGCAGCACTACGGGTATGGGGCGGAAGTTCGCCTTGCTGATCTCCGGAAAGGTGGTGCCGGTGGTGCGGCCTTTGATGGTCGCCATGGCGGACTGACACCAGTGGAGCATGAAGTAGTTCGAGGCGCGCTCGTTGCACTTCATGGCGATGAAGCCTTGGTTGATGGCCACGGGGATGGCGCTGATGGCCAGATAGCCGACGGGCGCACGCGACGACATCAGCAGCGTGCCGGCGGACAACAGGCCGGAGGAAATCTTGGCGAGCCCGGCACCCGTGACTTTGCGGTCGGTGTCGATGAGGATGGGCGATTCCAGCGAGGAGAAGTCCTTGGGGGTCGTCCAGTGGTGGGTGCCGCCGTCCCAATACTTGCTCTCTTTGGTGTCTGGCGTGGAGCCGCCGACGGCCTCAATCACTTCTCCGACAGGCTTCACTTCCCACCCCGCCGGAATCGGGCCGAGGGGGGAGTCTTGGAAGGAGGAGGGGAATAATCGGTCGAGGGCCTCGACCGATCCCTCACCCCGGCCCTCTCCCGCCGGGAGAGGGTGACGCGAAGCGGCGGGCGAGGGTTGGTTTTGGGCGCGGGCGGCGTTGCGGCGCACGGGGTCGAAGTCGACGAACCAGCTTTGGAAGAGGGCGCGGGCCATGTCCTCCAAGGTCCGGTTCATGCGCCGGTTGAGTTCGATCTTGTCGTCCAGCGCGCCGAGGATGCCGGCGATACGCTTCTGCTCGGCAAGGGGAGGAAGTGGCACTGGGAGTCGCGCAACATCACGAAGATTAAAGGTCTTCTGGACAGTCGTGTTTGCCCATGTTTCCAAGTAATGCCGAAGGAGTGTATGACCTAGGCATATCTGCACCCACTTTGCGGTAAGTTGATTATTGAAACGAAGAACGGAAACGGCCCGGTTGACGTTCCATCCTGCGAGTGAAGGCGGCACGATTGCAGTTTCGCCAAGTGTACCAACAACCGATAAAAGAAGCTCACCACCGCGGAGTCTTGTTCTTACATGCTTCTCTTCAACTGAACGGGATACCTTCAGTGGTTTGCTTATGTCGATAGTTAGGTTGCGAATGTCCGTGACCCTTACGATTGGG
Source organism: uncultured Opitutia bacterium (assembly GCA_945957395.1). Classification (GTDB taxonomy): domain Bacteria; phylum Verrucomicrobiota; class Verrucomicrobiia; order Opitutales; family UBA953; genus CAMFKE01. The sequence continues at coordinate 330,218 of CAMFKE010000004.1, read as the reverse complement.
ACACCATCTGCATCATTATCCCCAGGTTGGACGATTCCATAGCTAATTGATTCAGATGTTAAGGTTCCTAACGCTTTCCACTCCCACGCAGACGGAAGCGCAGGCAGGTCGGCAGGTAAATCAAAACGCATACCCAAGCCCTTTGAGGTTGTGGCGGATGGACTGTTCCAGTTTGGCGGACTCGGCGAACTGCGCGTGCAGCTCCGCCGTCAGCCGCGCCATCTTGGTCTCGAAAGGCTCGGCGTCGGAGTCGTCACTTTCCTCGGCACCGACATAACGACCGGGAGTGAGGACATACCCGTGCGAGGCGATTTCGGCTAACGACGCAGACTTACAAAATCCCGGAATGTCGGAGTAGTTCGCACGGGCGTTTTCTGTTTTCAGTTTTCCGTTTTCAGTCGAGGCACCGTCGCCGCGCCAGGCGTGGTAGGTGGCGGTGATTTTAGAAATGTCGGCGTCGGAGAGTTCGCGGTGGACGCGATCCACGAGGGTGCCGAGTTTGCGCGCGTCGATAAACAGCGTTTCGCCCCTGCGGTCGCGGAAACGCCCCTCATCCCCGGCCCTTCTCCCGGAGGGAGAAGGGTGGCCGAGAGGCCGGGTTGAGGGTTTCCCGCCGGATTTATCGCGGGAAATAAACCACAGGCAGACGGGGATCTGTGTGGAGTAGAAGAGCTGGCCGGGGAGGGCGACCATGCAGTCCACGAGGTCGGCCTCGACGATCTTTTGCCGGATGTCGCCTTCGCCGGACTGGTTCGAGGACATGGAACCGTTCGCGAGCACGAAGCCGGCGGTGCCGTTCGGCGCGAGGTGGTGGATGAAGTGCTGCACCCAGGCGAAGTTGGCGTTGCCCTTGGGCGGCGTGCCAAACTTCCAGCGCGGGTCGTCGTCCACCCGGAACCAGTCGGAGTCGTTGAAGGGCGGGTTGGCCAGGACGAAGTCGGCCTTGAGGTCGGGGTGCAGGTCGCGCCGGAAGGTGTCGCCGTGTTCGGGGCCGAAGTCGGCCTCGATGCCCCGGATGGCGAGGTTCATGATGGCGAGGCGGCGGGTGGTGGGGTTGCTCTCCTGGCCGTACACGGCGATGTCGCCGAGGCGCCCGCCGTGTTCGAGGACGAACTTTTCGGACTGCACGAACATGCCGCCGGAGCCGCAGGCGGGGTCGTACACGCGGCCCTTGTAGGGGGCGAGCATCTCGACGAGCGTGCGCACCACGCAGGCGGGGGTGTAGAACTGGCCGCCGTTCTTGCCCTCGGCGGAGGCGAACTGGGTGAGGAAGTACTCGAACACGCGGCCGAGGATATCCTTCGACTTGGCGGCCTCGTCGCCGAGGGTGATGGTGCCGACGAGGTCGATGAGCTCGCCCAGCCGGTGTTTGTCGAGGTCGGGTCGGGCGTAATTTTTGTTGAGAGCGCCCTTGAGGCGGGGGTTGTCGCGCTCCAGGGCGATCATGGCGTCGTCGATGAGCACGCCGATCTTGGGGGACTTGGCGTGGTCGCGCAGATGCGACCAGCGGGCCTCCTTGGGCACCCAGAAGATGTTGTCGGCGCGGTACTCGTCGGGGTCTTCGGGGTTGGCGCCGGTGTCCTTGGCCTCGGCGGCGAGCGCGGCGTGTTTCTCCTCAAAGCTGTCGGAGATGTACTTCAGGAAGATGATGCCGAGCACGACATGCTTGTACTCGGCGGCGTCCATGTTGTTGCGCAGCTTGTCGGCGGCCTGCCACAGCTTGGCCTCGAACCCGATGTTGGCGGAGTTTTTGTCCGATTTGTCGGAAGCCTTGGCGGACTTGGCGACGCGTTTGCCGGCGGGTTTTTCGGAGGCGGACATGGACGGGGACAAAGGGGAATGAAGGACGAAAGACGAAGGACGAAGGGCGGACGGCGAGATGCCCGAGGTGGCGGGGGAGTCGGCCCGGCGGAGGGAACCTCCCCTGCCCCGCCCTTTCTCGGCGAGCCCGGCGGCCACCAGGGCGTCGCGCGCGGCGTCGTAGCGGGCCTCGTCCCAGCCGAGGGATTCGCGCAGGGTGCCATTGCCCAAGGCCAGCCCGTTGGAGGGGAGTTGGAGGAGCAAAATGTCGGCGTCGGCGGGCATGGAATCGATGGCGGCGCAGGTTGGCGGATTTTCCGGCGAGGAGAAAGCGTGAAGCGGTGGAAATGTGGGCGGCTAGATGCCGAGCAGCCGCACATGGAGTCCGGACACGGCTTGCTCCTCTAGCCATGCGGCGAACTCAAGAAGGGTGGCACAGAGGGTGTCGCGCGCCTCAGGCCAGGGATCCTTGGCGAACTCGCCCAGGAGAAATCCGTAGTGCAGCACCTGCTTGGCCTCTGTTCGGGTAGCGGTGGCGTGAATGGCGGGGAGGATGGCGCGCAGGGAGCCGGCGAGCGCAAAGGAAGCGTGGGGAGGGAGCAACATATCGCCGTACGGATCCCATTCGGGCACATGGAGCTCCAGCTGAGGAAAGATCAGCTCGAAGACATCTTCGCTCAGGTATCCAAGGTCGGGATGCCCCCAGACCTGTTCCCCCGGCTTCGAGCGTGTGAGCTCGCCAGGATCCACCGCCGGTCCGTCCGACGCCTCTTCATCCGCGTCGTCGGGGTGAGTCGTGGCGTAAAACGCGTAATACGGGCCGCTGTCCTTGGGCACGGTGTGCCCGCGATAAAGGCGCAGCATATGCAAATCCGATTCGGACCGGCGACTGGATGCAGGAACCAAGAAGTCCGGGGAGTCGAAGCTCATGTCGAGGGGGCTACCAGCCGCGCTCCAACACGAGCGCCTTGGCTTTTTCAACGGCCTCGAAGAGGTGAACAGGAGAGGTGTAGTGGCCGCCACGGAGATTTGAAATGGCACCGCGTGCGTCGATCTCCACGCAGGTTTTGTTACCCCAGTAGATGCGGGAGACATGATCCCCCGTCCAGATGCGCGACGTGTGGCCATCGAACTTTAGCCCGGTGGCATTCAGTCGGGCGGCGATTTTCTCGGCGAGTTGTTCGTGTGTCATGGTGTCGGGAATGGGTGTGATTAGGTTGGTCGCACACCATACGGCAGGGGGTGGGACATTTGCGGGGCAAGGGGTGGCATGGTTTAATTGTTCGGGGGGCACGCGCAACCGCGCTTCGGCTCCGCGTACTCCTCGTAGGCCAGGCCGTTGACCGCGACGCGGAAAAACCAGGCACACAGGGCGATTTGGATAAGCCCATGGGCGAGCATCCAACCCGGCCCGATTTCCCCCGTGAGCCAGGCCAGTCCAACTCCTTGCGTCCCGGCCAGCGGCAGCGGCAGCGTGACCAGGCACCAACGCGACAAACCCGGGAGTGCGCAGACAAAGATAAGCATGGGGGTGAGCGCCGTCACCAACCCAACCATAATGCCGGCGCGCCGTGTGTTCGCCGCAGAGAAGGCGGTGGCCATCACGCCGAGAATCAGGGAGACCATGCCCGCAAAGACGCCGACCAACAACACGAGCACGCGCCAGGCGGGCATCTCGCCGGTGAAATCCGCCAATGTGCGTCCGAGCGCGTAGGCGCAGCCGAGCCCGACCACGGAGGTCAGCAGGGTCGCGATGGCCACGACCGAAAGGGCGAGAACCTTGCCGAGGACGATTTCCTCCCCGGGAACGCTGGTCAGGATCAGATGCCGGAGCCCGCCAGATGTCTTGTCGCGGACACCGACATCCGTGATGGCGGAGATCAACATCGTGAAACAGTAGAAAAAGGGAACCAACAGGGCCGACCTCAACGCCTCGGACGACGCGCCGACGATCTTCCACTGGTAGTCAAAGATCCGCGACTGAACCGTCTCCAACCCCGCCCTGTCGACGCCCGGCATGAGCCGGGAAAGTCTTTCGACTTCCAGACGCTTTATGACAATCGTGTCCAGTTCCTCGATACTTTCGTCTCCACGAACCAGCGTTCTGACGACCTTAGGCGGCGTCTTTTCGCCCAGCGTCCTTTCAAAGTCCGTGGGTAATTCCAGGAGCAGTTCGCCGCGCATGGGCGGCGTCTTTCGGTTTGGAGCAAGGAGGACGGTCAGCCTGGGCTCCTCCCGCAGGAGGCGGCAGTCGCCACCCGTCAGGACGAGCACGCCGGGAACCGGGGCGCAGGACTCGATTTGCGACGGGCCTTTCCAGGAATGCGTCGCTAGGGTCGAATCGAACAACCACCCCATCCCCAGCAGGATGGCAAAGAGGCCGACCGAAGAAATCAGCGAGATTTTCCAACCGCGCCGCCAATGACGCAGCAGATCCGTACGGGCGATCAGGCCGATGCGGGAAAGGTTCACGACACCGCCTCCGTTTCCTCGGAACAGAGTCGCGCCATCACTTCCTCAAAATTACCGCCCTGCGCAAGGGCAGCCGGAGAGCCGCTGGCGCGGACTCGCCCCCGGTGAAGCACGACCGTGTCGGAGCACAGCAGGGCGACCTCATCCGCGGAATGGCTCGCCAGCACGACGGTTTTCCCCGCCGACGCGCAATGGCGCATCATCTCGCGCACTTCGCGGGTCGTGGGGATGTCGAGGCCGGAGGTCGGCTCGTCGAAGAGCAGGATGTCCGGATCATGCAGCAGCGCCGCGAGCAGGGCCACCTTGCGGTGTTGGCCGGTGGAGAAATCATCCCCGCGCCTGTACAACAAGGAGGTGATGCCGAGGCGCCCCGCGAGATCGGAGACCCGGGCTTCAATGGTCGGGAGGGAAAGTCCGCGAAGTTTGCCGACATAGCGGAACACCTCACCGGGCGTGAGTCCGTCGAACAGTGCGCCGCCGGGCGAGACGAACCCGACGCGGGTGCGGAGTCGGTCGAAGGACACATCCTCGCCGGCGACCCGGGCGACCGCCTGACCGGACGAAGGCGCGAGCAATCCTGCGATCACCCGCATCAGCGTCGTTTTCCCGGCGCCGTTGGAACCGAGCAGCCCGGTGATTTCGCCGGGGCGGCATTGGAAGGAAACTCCGTCGAGGGCGTCCACGGAAGAGCGTCCCTCGCCGAAGCGCACCGAGACATTTTGGATTTCGAGCATACGCCCCGAGTCTCTCATGCGGCCCGGGACATTTTCGGGGTCACCCCGCTTACAGGGCGCCGTGGGATTTGGAAGCGATGAAGAGTCCGGCAAACAGCAACAGGATGGCGAGAATCGCGCCTACTTTTCCGAAGAAAAACACCAGGAGGGAGGACACGAGGAAGGCGCGGACCATGGCGGGGTTTAGGAAGTGAAACATGCCCGGCAGGGCGGCTCGATTCAGTCGCAGGTCACATGCAGGGTTCGGCCGGCCTTGGCGAAACGCCGCAGGTGTTCGGCGAGATCGCGCACAAGGAGGGACATACGTGTCGTCACAATGGCATGGTCGGTGGACCCAGCCGTGGGCAGCACGAAGGAATCATCCCAATAAAACACCCATGCACCGGACCAACGAGGCGTGTCCTCATGGAGGCTGTCCAGCGCGTCGACGAGTTTGTTCAAAAGCGCGGGAGGAAGAGGGGCGTCAAGAAATGTCCAAGCCGGCACTCGTTTGCGGATATGCACTGCCAAGGCGTCCATTACGCGGCGCGCAACGTAGACGGACTCGTCCGTAGCCATACCCTCGTGCTCGGGAAAAAACTCGGCATAGGGTTCGTCGGTCGGCGGAAAATCATGGTGAATGCGAAGCCAGGACGGGGTGTCGGAATCGAACATCAGGCAGCCGGCAGGAAGCTCCGATAACAGAGCGGGCACAGGCAGTTGTCCGAATCTGGCAGCAAGGCGGGCTTCCGCGTCGCGAAAATGCGATTCGACATGGCTTCGATGTGAATCGTAGTAGCACGAGTCCGTCGCGACGCCCAGTTCAAGAGCCCGGCGAACCCCGGCGAGCACGGTAGCGCCGAATTGGGCATGGTTAAATCGAACCCGTGTCGGGAAGCGATTCCGGTTGATAAGCCACACAAGGTCGTCGCCCATGCGTTGAACGATCACCGGATCGGCCCAGTAGTCGCCTTCGTCGTTCCAGTCGTAGAGATGATGTTCGGCCGGCCCATCGGTTGTTGCGCAGGCAATGTCCGCCAAGACATCGGCGTATCCGGCAAAGGCGGAGGCAGTACGAATGGTATCACCCGGGTGAGCTTCTCCGTTATATTCACGCCATTGGGAAGGCATCCAGTGACCGTCGGCGAGGGCGTAGAGGGTGGCGCCGTCCCAAGTCGGATGCGCACGGGGGTGGCGAGGTTTCACCACGAGGGAATACACGCTGAGCGGAGGTGGGTTCAGGGACAGATCCGGGAGAGACGGAGGCGACTCGGGGTCCTCCAGGGAGAGGCGGAGATTTTTGCGCATGGGTGGGTGACCGGCATGCCGGTCATTCATTCGTCATTATCGCACTGGGGCCGGGACATCCGTGGGGCTACCCCGCCACCCCAGGGAAAGGCTGAAAAGTGTCACGCCTCGCCCTACGGATGTCCCACGCCTGGTGATAAAGTGACTCCGATAACCGCAAAGCATAGCCCATGTCCGTGTTCACGCCCGCCAGGCACCCAAGTTGCAGTCCTTTCGTGAGGTTCTCGTTGTTGCCGCACCCGCTGAATCTTCGTCCGTGGGAATGGCCGGCGCGGGAAACTTACGCCGCCGGCATATTTCTTGAACTCGGCAGCGACCTGCTCGACACGGTCGCAGCGCTCTCTAAGGAGCGCCTCCCGTGGGAGGTGTATGAATTGACGGAAATCACGGGTCCGGACGACCTGCTGCGACATTCCGTAGCGGTGGATTGCCTGTTAGGGGAAATCGCATCGACACCGGCAGACAAGCGCCTGGCGGATGACGCCGAGTACATATACGCGAACGGCTCCGTTCCTCCGGAGGAACGCACGGGGAAACAGCTCAAGGTCGATCTGATCGACACCCTCACCCTCCGAAAAGACACGGCCCGGCATGCGGCGCTCACCGGCCAAACCCTCTGCATCGTCGGGTATTAGCGCCCTTCCGTTCCAACTTGAACAAACCCATGAGCATCCCGAGCCTTCACCCTGACATTGTCCGGATTTTCGACGAGGATTACCCGGATTGGGACGCCCTCGACCGCATACTTACTTCCGGCGTCTCCCCGCTCGGATCAGACAAGGAGGGAAGAGATCTTCTGGCATGGATCGTTTATCGGTCCGCCGAGGTGGAACGCGTCCGGCATTTCATCGCGCTTGGTGTTCGTCCGATGAATGAACATTCGCGCGAGTGGACTCCGCTCATGGCTGCGGCCTGGCAGAAATCACCCGACATGGTGGCTCTGCTACTGGAAGCCGGCGCCGACCCGAATGTGCGAGGTATGGTCGGTGATTTCCGTGACGAAGGCAGCACGGCCATGGACACCGTTGTGGACGACGAGGGGGACATCGACACCGAGCGGGAGTATGCCAACATGTTGAAAATCGAAAAACTCATCCGCGAGGCGGGCGGGCTCCGGTGGGATGGGACGCCGTTGCCGGAAAGCATTCCCGCGCCGATTGTCTGGCATACCTCCGGTGGCGGCGTTCGCGTCATCCTTCCGCCGGCGGAACTTGCGGCGCCAACCGTACATCACCCCGACTTGTGTCCCGGTTGCAGGTATCCTCGCGACACTCCGGTTTACCTGAAATGTCCGGCATGCGGACACTTGGTCTGTGAGTGCTACGAATGTTCCCTATGGCTCGATGCGCATCCGATTCTGAAGCAGGCCCGATGCTTGGGAGATCCGTTCATACTTCCGCCCGCGCTCTGCCCCGGGTGCAAAACGGTGCCCCTTGAGATCTTCATCAACGCCACGAGGGATGACGTCCTGCGGGTCGGATTGCCGTTGCGACCGGAGTGAATCAACCGCCGCAGCGGGCCAGCACCCGTCGACATTGCGCCACCACGGCTTCGCGCAGCGCGGCCGGCTCCAGCACCTCGGCCTCGTCGCCGAACGAGAGCAGCCAGCGCGCGAGCTCCTCGATGCCGCCGGTGTGCAGGGTGAGCACGAGAGAGCCGCCGGGTTCTTTCTCCAAGGTCTGCGAGCCGTGCCACATGCCGTCGGCCACGGTCTCGGCGGAGCGTCCCGTAAACCGGATGCGCACACGCTCCGCACCCTCACCGACAAAAATGCCGAAGGACGCGCCGAAATACCGTTCGGGGTTGAAGTCCGCCGGCATTGCGAAGGTCTTGCCCTTTACCGTCTTCACCGCGCGCATCGCCGCGAGGCGGAAGGTGCGCAGGGCGCCGCGCCCTTCGTCATGCGCGACAAGATACCAGTCGCGGGCGAAGGCCGTCAGATGATAGGGGCGCACCGTGCGTGACTCGAACTCCACCGAGTTCTTTTTGCGGTAGTCGAAGCTCACGATGCGCCGGCGGAGCACCGCGTCGGACAGGGCTTCGAAAACGCGCATGTTGTGAACCGGGGTGCCGGGCTGCCGGAAGGAAATGGCGCGCCCGAGCTGCTCGAAGTCCACGCTCATGTCGGAGGTCAGCCCCGACTCGATTTTGCCGAGGGCGGCCTGAAGCGGTTTCTCGAAGGGCGTGCCGCGATACTGGTGCAGCGCCGACTTGGCCACGAGCAGAGCGACCAGTTCGCCCTCGGTGATCTTCAGCAGGGGAAAATCACCGACCTCGCGGGTGTAGGCGAACGAGTACTCGTCCTCCACATACTCCACCGGCAGCGACAGGCGGTCGCGCATGTACGCCACATCGCGACGAATCGTCTTCGACGTCACCTCCAGCTCCTTTGCCAGCACCGTGGCGTTGATCCGCTCGTACGCCGAGTTCCGGGAGCGCAGCCTGTTGTGAATGTGCAGCAGGCGCTCCATCGTGGGGCGGTTCGGAGAATCGGTTGGGCGCATGGCAGGATAAAAACCGCCTACGCCATGCGCGCGCAAGCCAACACCCCTCGCCCCATCGTTGTCCCGGGGGCGGGTGTACATTCATCCCTATGAGCAACAATATGGAATCCAACGAAACGCCGATCGAACTTGTTCACGGCGACTGGAACCGGGCCTTTACCGGGCTGCCCCTCTCATCCGAGGAGGAAGTCACGGAACTCATAACCACGGCCTTCCGGCACGCCTATGTGCTGGAGGAGAAGAAGTCACAAACCCACAAGGACATCGCCTTCGCCTTCCCACCCGAACACCGGGACGAGACGATTCCGCCCGTGGCCTTCATCATTCCTTGCACTTCCACTCGCAGCATGGGCCGGGAATGGGAAAGTGTGATTCGGGGCATGTATCCAGCTCCCATCGTCGGCCGTAGCCACCGCGCGACCATCACCAAGATTCACGAACCGACCGACTTCGAGGCCCTGCTTGAAGTCGAGTTCGAGCAAGGCCAATGGATCCGAGCCATGAGTCGGCACTGGCCGGTCGACCGCCAAAAACTCCGCCAAGGCGACACGCTTCTGCTGAACATTGCCGGGCTCGCCCGCACCGTGGAGGACACGCCCAACAAGGAGATCCGCATCGCCACGGGGCCTTTCTTCGAGATGGCCCGCGACGATTTCCTGAAGGAGAACCCGGACAAAACCGCCGCCGACTTCCCCTTCGCAACCCTCGACATGCGAGGAGCCGCTGGTATCTGCCCCTGCATGCAGGAGAGCTTTCGCGATGAGACAGAAATCGCCGGCATGGTGGCCGAGCGGTCCGCGTTTGGACTCTTGGGCAACCCCATGCTCCGACTAGATGTACGACTCCTGCGTGACACCGCAGAAGAGCTCATCCCGATTTTCCTCCCGCACCCGGGACCGGATGATTTCAACCCGACCGCCGGCAACGACATCACGGCATTCGTCCGGTTCTACGCGTGGCCCGCATGATTCGGGTCCCCCTTCCCTGGCAAGGACGGGAGGATGAGCCTTAGTGGATGCCATCCCGATTTCGAACATCCGGAACGGCCATCAACTCGTTCCATGTCCCTAAAACAAGGAATGCGCTTATTTTAGTAAAGCGGCCTTTTCTAAAATAAGGCGGCCGCTTGTTTTAGCCAGCGAGAGCACCCAAGGCACCGGTCACTGGATGGCCTTGGTGTATCGGCACTTGGGGAACCCGCTACAGGCGAGAAACCGGTTGCCTGCCCGGGCGCCCTGCTTGGCGACGCGTTCCACCAGCTTGCTTCCGCAACGGGGGCAGGTGTCGGTGGAATCGTACCGTTTCCGCAGGGCCTCGACATGTTCCGCCTTGGTGGCGACGGGGCTCGCCTTAAGGCGTTTGAGTGTGGAGACGACGCGAGTTACCTCGGCGGGCGAGAGGAGCTTGCGCTTAAAACTCTCGATGTGACCACACAGGCCCTCGGTCATGACATTGGGCGGCAGGTCGCTCTTCAGTTCGCAATCACCGATGAAGAACACGACGGAGTGGAACAACTTCTCATCAAGGCCAAGGTGCCGGCTCAGGCACTTGATGTGGCGAAAGTTCTGTCGGAGGGGATTGGGGAAGCGGGTCTTTTTGCCGAAGACCGACTGGCACCAAGTGGCGTCGCGCTCACCACCGAAAATCCAGCCCTGGAAATTCTTCGTCTCAACCACGAAGATGCCGTATTCGCTCACGATGACATGATCCACCTGCGTGGTGCCGTCCGGTGCGGGAACGATGATGTCATGTTCGCGATGATACACCGACTTGTCCAGGAACGCCCAAAGACCGAAGGTCGTGGCCTTCTCGCCAAACCAGCCCTTGAAAAGATTGAGCATCGTATTCGGTCGGAAGCTCATGGCCAGGGATACAGTTGAGTCAAACACAGGGTAAGGTCGTGCGGTGGCGCATCCTGAAAGTCACCGCTCCGGCGTGTTATATATCTTTGAGCAGGGAGCTCTTACCTCGCCCCTGAGCGAGTGAGTGTCCCCGCTCCGAGGAAGCCCGGCCCGACCAAGGCAGGGCTTCGTCGTGTCCGCGTGCCGCGAGGTGCGCGTTTAGCAACCCCGTCCCTCACCGGACGGGGTCTTTTCGTATCCACTCCAAACCAACAACAACCATGGCTATCATCATCAAACTCGACTACGGCAAGAAGCTGGGCCTGCCGCAGTACTCGTCCCACCAGTTCAGCGTCAGCCTCACGGCGGAAGTCTCCGAAATCGCGCAGGTGAAGGCGGAGACGGAACGGCTCTACGGCATCCTGCAAGAGGCCGTGGACTCGCAGATCGTCCACACCGGATACACTCCCGGCGAAACCGTGGCGGTGCCGACCGGCGGCGCCCCGGCCACACCGGCACCCGACGCCTGGTGCTGCTCGGAGAAACAGCGCGACCTCATCCTCACCATCGTCGAGCGCAACCGGCTCGACAAGGGGGACATCGAGGCGCTGGCGAAGGATCGGTTCGGCGCCGGCGTGAAGCAGCTCAACAAGTTGCAGGCGTCCGGGCTCATCGACGAACTCATGGAAACCTACGGCGGCGCGCAGGCCGAGAAGCCGCGCTTCGCCGCACACCGCAGCGCGCCGCGTCGCAGCGGCGCCTACGCGGCCCGGAGGGTGTCATGAGCAAGCCCGCCAACGCCGACGGCAAGCCGCAGCCGGCGGAGGAGAAGAACGATCCGCTGGCGTACCTGAGCGCCAGCCGGCTGAAGAGCTACCTCACCTGCCCTCTGCGGTTCTACTTCGAGAAGGTGCTGGCGATTCCGAAGCCCGCCAACGCCGCCGCGCACCTGGGCAAGGCCGTCCACGCCTCGCTGGCGTCGTACCACACGCGCCTCTGGCGCGGCGAGGACGCCTCCGTCGATGTCGTGGCCGGTCGGTTCGGCTTCGAGTTCTCCAAGCTCGAAGACGTACAGCCGGTGAGGTGGGAGGAGGCGAACGACCGCTTCGACGCCATGGCCGCCGGAGAGCGTCTGGTGCGCGCCTACATCGCCGACGAAACCGGGCGCGAGCGCATCCGGCCCATCGGCGTGGAGGTGAAGCTGGAGGCGGAAATCCCCGGAGTGCCCATCCCGCTCGTAGGCGTGGCCGATCTGGTGCGCGAAGGCAACAGGCTGACCGACTTCAAGACCACCGGCGTCACGCCGAACCCGGGCTTGGAGGCGTGGCAGCACGAGTTGCAGGTCACGGCGTACGACCTGCTTATCGAGGAGAACACCGGCACCGCCGTGTCCGAGGCGGAGTTGGTGTTCCTTGTGAAGACCAAGACGCCGAAGATCGTGCGGCAGACGCTGCCGGCGCCCGACGCCACCCAGCGTGCCCGGTTCAAGGCACTGGCGGAGGTGTATGTGCGCGGCAACGAACGGCGCGAGTACCACCCGTGCCCCGGGCAGCACTGCGCGTGGTGTCAGTTCAGGAACGAATGCCGCCGGTGGAAGGGAGGGGATGCGTCATGAGCACGACCTTCCTGTTCATCGCCAAGCGTCTTCGCCCCGGCCTCTACCGGCTCGCCCAGCCCGTGCTCCTGGAATCCGCGTCCAACTTCTGGACGGGCTGGGACGCGCGACTGGGCGACTGCGACGAGGACGAGGTGGACACGCCGATCGTGTACCGTCTGCACGCCGTGCGTATCGTGAGCCCCATGGAGTGGCACGGGTTCGACGAGCCGCTGCCGAAGGAACAGTACGACGGCGCAAGGTTCACCGCCGATGCGTCCGCCGTCGAGTTCACCCCCGCCGACCTGAGCGCCGGCCAACTGCTGCTCTTCCTTCAGGAGGCGCGGCGGGTGAGCGGCCCGGGTCGTCGGAGGCGCCACGCGGCGCAGATCACGGAGAAGGGAGGAGCTGCGTCATGCTGATGCGCACCGTGCCCTTCCTCGTGTTCTTCGTCGTGCTCGTGCTGTTGCCGACCGGGTGTGGCGGCGGATCCCCTCCACCGCCGCCGGACTTCCCGAACCTCGCGTCGGCCTTCAAGTTCGTCGGCTGCTGCTCCGTGGTCTGCGCCGTCATCTGGGCCTACGCCATCGTGACGGGCAGCAACAACCGCAAGGGAGGAGGGTGACGCCATGCCCGTGCTACTCCTCCGGCTCGTCATGGTGGGGCTCGCCGCCGGCTGCGTGTGGAGCCTCGCCGGCACCCTCGACCGGGCGGCCGAGGTGGCGACCCGCACCTACACGCCCTTCGCCATGATCGCCGCCGGCATCCTGGTCGGCGCCATCGGATACGCCGTGTCCCAGTTCCGCCGAAAATGAAAACGCACCTGCTCCTGTGGGCGTTGGTCGCGCTCGGTCTCGCGCTGATCGTGCAGGTCCTCGGGCCGTACCTCATCGGGGCCGCGCTCGCCTACGCCCTCCACCGCTTCCTGCGAAGCCGCTGACGAAGGACGCCGCTCACCCGGCGTCCTTCTTTGTTTCCCAATCAACCCATGCCGCCCTGCGATAAACCGGGCGGCTTTCTCATCCCTCAACTCAACACATCCCATGATCGACATCCTCGAAGCCGCGCCCGTCGCTCCCGCGATACCGCGCACCAACCTCATGCTGCACTGCGGCGCCTTCCGTGCGGAACGCTCCGAGGTGCAGTCCACCCCCACCCCCGACGCCACCGCGACCTGGCAGCCGCTGCCGCACCTTCGGCTGCTGGAAGCCGTGGAGCGCTCGCTCGACACCGCCGGGCACCGCGTCGTGCAGGCCGAGCACGCGCTCACCCGCGACGGCCTGCGCTACTTCGGCGTGCTTCAGGTAGCCCGGGTGAACGCCACCGCCGATGTGACCTTCGTGGTCGGCGTGCGCAACAGTCACGATAAGAGCCTGCCGGCCGGGTTGGTCGCCGGCTCGCAGGTCTTCGTCTGCGACAACCTGGCATTTAACGGCCAGGTGTCGCTGCACCGCAAGCACACCAAGCTCATCCTTGGTGAACTCGACGGTCTGGTGGCCGACGCCATCCACGGCGTGGAGTCCCTGTGGGCGCAGGAGGAACGCCGTATCGCCGCCTACAAGACGGCCGTGCTGCGCCGCCCGCAGGCCCACGACCTCATCATACGCGCGCTGGAGGCCGGCGTCTGCTCCGGCGGTCATGTCCCGCAGATCGTGAACGAGTGGCACAGGCCCACCCACGAGGAGTTTGCTCTGCGCACCGTGTGGAGCCTGCACAACGCCTTCACCGAGGCGTTGAAGGGCAACCTCGGCGCGCTGCCCACGCGCACCCGTCGCCTGCAAGGCCTGCTCGACCCCGTGGCGGACTTCGCCCCGGCGATTGGGCGTAACTGAGGGCCGCGTCATGCACGGGCGCCCCTACCGACGCGGAGCGGTCTTGAAGATCTTGCGGCTCACCAATCACGGCAAGCGCTGCATCGAGCTCTACCTGCCCAGGCTTCTGTGGCGGGCATGGCGGAATGCGCGGCGCACGCCGTTCAGGCGGCCGTGTCGCGGCTGAGCCAAGTCAAAGAGGCTTCGGCCTCTTTTTAGCTGGCGTGGCCTTGGCGGACTTAATCGAAGGCTTCTTGCGGGCGGGATTGATTACATTGGTCCGCGGCACTTTGGCCTTTGATCCCGTCTCTGGCGGGATTGGTGTCGCCTCCACTTCGGCCAACAGCGCTGCCGGCGTAGTGCCGAGCGTCTTAGCGATGCGGAACAGAGTCGCGACCGTCGGCGCATGAATGCCACGCTCAATCAACCCGATCATCGGTTGTGAGAGCCCCGCGCCCTCGGACAGGCGGTGCATGCTCAAGTCCGCCGACTCGCGCCGGCGTCGAATGACCGCCGCCACGGCATCGGCATACGCCTTAGCGCCCGCGTCCTGTTTCATGCCCGGCAGCATGGGCGCCGTGCCCTTGACATAGCATAAAAGTAAACTTACAAAGCGGGCGTCATATTTCCCCTCGCACCATGATCCGCAACCACCTCACCGCACTCCTGCTCCTGGCCATCGCGCCACTCCCCCTGCATGCCGAAAATGAAGCCGCCACGACGGGACGATCCATCACGCTCGGCTCGAAAAATGCTCAGGGCATCGAAGTAACCCTCTCGGGAGTGAACGACCCGTCACTTAATGGACCCAAAATCATAACCGGGCTTCGCGATGGTCGCATCACCTTCCGAGACCCGAAGACAGGGAAGGACTTCTTTTTGGAACAAGCCGACTTCACGGAGTCGGATCTGGCAAAAGTCCGCGAGGCCATCGTCCCGTTCCAAGCAACAGTCAAAAGCCTAGGCTGCCAGGTGGACAGATTCCTGAGCGGCAACACGTCATCGTCCCTGTGGTTCAACAAAGGTGCCGGGATGAAGCGCCCGGGGGACTTGGGCGTGGACGGCATCCCCCCGGTCTCCTCCAACGTGCGCATCCGTGGACTCACGACGACATACCCATTCGAAGTACCTGTCCGCGTCGTCATTCTCTGGTTGGGCGCGTCTGCGTCTGCACGCAACAGAAGCCATGAAACGGGATTTACCCCGGGTTCCCCCAAGAGCCAATCATCGCCGAACCGCTGCATGACTCATTTCGCCATGGAGGATTACGACCTGACCATCCAGGGCACCCCATGTGACCTATACAGCCTTCCTGTTCACCGTTGCGGAGCTGAGCACCCCTACTGCGAGCTGCGGCACGACAAGCATGTGGTGGTGGTCATTAATCGAACGAACCAAAAACTTCTATACACCAACTCCACGGACGCGAGTCTTGTCGCCGTGATTTGCGAGGCTGACCGCAGAGGGGTGGCCGCGCAGAACCGTGTCGAAGAGAACTGGCAACTTACCACGGGCGCCTCCGCGAGGTCGAACCGGGGACTGAACCCCGAACAGAAAGCTGCCAAGGAGCGGGAGAATCAAAGGAGGCAAGAAAGACTGAATCAGCAAAAGGAAGAGGCGCAGGGTCGTGTCCGCGACCTGGTGATCCGGGAATACCTTCGCAGCAAGGAGAAGAGCAAGAAGAAGTAAACCAGCCCCGCTTGGCTCGAATCACACAAGGTGGCGGCAACAGCCGATTCCTTAGGCTGCCCCAGTAAAAGCGAAGCGGGGCGCGCGGAAGGCCCAACCTACCTTCGCCGCTGGCTGCCGCGTGTCATCCCGGTGTTCGCGCACGCGCCGCTTGAACTCCAAGCAATACCGATCGCACGTCCTCCTCTGGGCAGGTTTCTTGGTTCAGTCGGGGTCCTTGGGGGGTGAAGTTCTCCGTGTCCATGATATCCGGGGCACCCGACCTAGCAGGCTGCTGAAAAAGTCAGTGAACGATGGGGGTTGATGAAAATGCGCCGTTTTCAGGGGATGGACTGGGCTCCCTTGGTGCGCGAAAATCGATTTGAGGACGGTTTATTCGAGGCGTGTTTTCAGGCGTCTTCTCGGGAGTCCCCAAAGGTGGGTTTTTCAGCAGCCTGCTAGCATGCCTCTGCGGGGGCTCGGCACCTCTTTCCGTCGCCACCAGAAAAAACACGCAAAAAACCCATCAAGCCCTGTATTCATCATGTCCAATTGAGCATCAGCGCACACGACGACTTGTACCGGACAGTATAATGACCCCGGATAATGCAATAGGTCTACCTGGCTGACTCGGCGGGGAGTTTTTCGATTTTCCACGGGTCTATCTCGTGGAGTTTGGACCAGAGTCCTTCAATCCAAGGTCTTCGTTCGCGGCAAAGGCCGAGTCGGAGCACGCGATGGCGGCCTTGACGGCCCAGCAGCGCGCCTATTGCAAAGCAGTGGGGGGGCGTCGCGATCCAACCGCCTGCCCCCCGTTCGTGTTGCGGATGCGTTTGGCTCAGCAACGCGAGCAGGTTGTGCGCCGCCCCCCCTCCCGAATTCCACTTCGTGTCTACTGTGCCTCCGTGATGAACCCGAGCCCGTCTCCGTTGCGCCGCTTGCGCCTTTGGCGTTAAAAACCGGCAGGATTCACCACGGAGACACGGAGATCACGGAGGACGACACCCGGAGGACCGTTTTCCAATCAGGCATACCTGGACTCTCAAAACCCACTGCGGCCATCGGAGGAGAAATGCCCTTTCCGTGCGCACCGTGCCCTCCGTGGTTGCCGCCTACCCGGCCTCCTGCAGATTTCGCCCCGTGCCCTCCGTGTCCTCCGTGGTTCCATCCCTCACAGCTCCTTTTCGCGTTTTTTGCGGCCTTTGCGTGAGCCCCTGACTTCCTCACGCCAAAACCGAAAAAAACTGCAAAAGCCGTCGCCGCAGAAACGGCATGGGGCGGGGGTCGTCCGTGATGCCCGCGCGCACCGGGTTGGGGTCGGGGTGGCCACAGTCTTCACCGCGAACAGGTCGCCCAGCACCACCATGCTCGTGAACCGCTCCGCCCACACCGGCCCGTACCGCTTGCGGCTCTTGTTGAACCAGGTGCTGAACCGCTGCTTCAGAATCTTCATGAACACCGACAGGTCCCCCATCAGCTTCGTGAGCTTTTGCCGGAGCTGTTCCGCCGCCGGGCCGCCCGCTTTCAGCAGTTCCTCCAGCACCGACACCGGCGCCGTCGAATGCCTGCGTGGCCTCGGGTACAGGATGCGGTAGCGCCGCATCAGCTCCGCGTCGCTCACCGGCCCGGGCTCCGGCACGCGCACCAGGACGTGTTCCGAGGGCGAAGCCCGACAAGACCGCACGAGGTAAGACGGAGCAAATCAACGCCGCGACCTGCCGCCAGCCCCGAGGGCCAACTCCGGCAGCTCTTCGTCCAGGCCGCCGAGCTCCCGCGAGACCAACAAAAACACATCGTGCGCCTTATCGAGGACGCCATGACCGCCTACCGCGCCCCCAAGGCCGGGTGAGAGCCGGTCGCAATCGGTCGCGGCCGGGCAAAACAAGCAGCGCGACAGCGCGGAGATGGCGACAGCCAGAGCGCAGCGAGTGGGTGAGTCGAGCGGGCACCCGCCCGGCGGGTGCGCAGACGAACAAACCCCGCGCTCCGGTTTCGGAGGCGGGGTTCGGTCTTGGGCGGGGCGGGGTCAGTCTGAGTCAGGGATGGCGGGCTTTTTACAAAAAATCAGTCTGTCTCATTTTTCGGCCGCCGTTGTAGGCCTCTACTTCTGGAACCTATTTATAAAAACTACATCCTCCCAGCCTGCATCAGTCGTGATATTAATGGCCTTCAAGCTTTTCACCCCGTTCCAATCTTCTTCGATCAACACGCCCCCAGATTCACAAGAAAACTCAATGGCATCAATGGAGCCTGGCTCTAGGATTTTAAGTAAAGTTCCAAACTGACCACTCCCTGTGTTGACGCAGTCGCCAATGCACACATTTATTTTTGTTCCAAAATAGAAAAGGTGCATAATTAATACTCCTCAACGCCCCCGCCAGTTACAGGCTTCTCAGGCACTTCACCTGTAGCAGGCGTAATTCCAGCAGTAGCCTCCCCTTCCTTGCTGCTGCAACGACAACCGTGCTCTACGGAAGTTTGCTCAACAGTATAATGATGTGTATGGATGGGCTCTCTTTTTCCTGTTGATGGGACATAGTGCCCAAGTCGAGGCGGCTTCACTCGGTCGGACCTATACATTTTCGTTCCAACGCCAGGATCACACGGCTTACAACGTTTTCGCTTTGGGCACTCGCTGTTGCTGGTTAGCGTAGTGGCAATGGCACCGGTTCCAACAACTACGGCACCTTCGGATAGCGTCTCAGCAAGTGCTGCGCCATAAGCGGGATTAATTCCTCCTGCCACCACGGAATTAAGGCCATTCACATCATAGCTAACCACAGGATTGTTGCCAATCATTGCATAAATATTTAATCCACCATCCTCTTCAATCAAATCCCGATTAATCCACCTGCCCGCATCCGCCGCATAATAGCGATAGCCATAATAATTCATCTGCGCTTCCGATTCCAAGTACTTCGTACTGAATCGGAACGAGTTGATAGAGGGCAGTTGAGAGTTGATAGAGCCGGAACCGGCCAGTTCGCGACCGAACCCGTCGTAAGCATACTTTTCCACCACAGCGGAAGCCGCCGGGCTGGCCGCATCGGCCTTGACGAGGGCGCGGACATTGCCGTTGCCGTCGTAGGCGTAGAAGTAGTTGTCAGTTGACGGTTGAGAGTTGGTAGAGCCGACCACCTTCATCGAGAGCAGGCCGCCGACGCCGCCGGCACCATGGAGGTTGCCGGCCAGGTCGTTACCCCAGACGTACGACTTCGTCGAGGTGACAGTTGACGGTTGAGAATTGATAGAGGCGGTCGAGGTAATAGTTTCCTCGATGGGGTTCCACTCGTGGTATTTGAAGGTGTGGGTGCGGGCGAGGGCCCAGGCGCCGTTGGCGTAGACGAAGGACTTCTTGTCCTTGCGGCGCATGCGCCAGTCGTAGGTGTACTCGACGCGCTGCGAACCTTCCGAGGGATTAACCGGGGTGACGGCGATGAGCTGGTTTTCGGCGTCCCAGGTGTAGTTTTTAACACCATCCGAAAGCATATTGCCGTTACGGTCATAAACCGGGGAAGACTCGGAGAAATCAAGCACTTGAGGCAGCGGCGCATGCGGCACCCAAGAAACCATATCGTACTCCAAATAAATCAAACCGGCATCCCACATAAAATACCCCTGATTCCACTGACCAACCAAGGGAATCTCCTTCCCGGTTGAACCAGGTGCGGGAATCAATTTCGTTTTTGCGCCATCCAAAACATAATACTTCCCTTCAATTTCATACGCCATGATAGGCTCCACTGATGAATCGGGCATGCGCACCGACTCCACAGAGGTATACTGGTTTGCCGAATTGGTGGTATAACCAATAGACTTTCCCTGCTCGGTGTAGGTGCGACGGTTGCCCATCGGGTCGTAGGAGTAGGACTGGTCGAGCGGGGGCACCACGGAAGTGGCGGTATCCGTCTTCTTGGCCGTGACGAGCTGCTTCAGGCCGTCGTAACCGTACTGCCACTTTTGACCGGTTTCTTCCAGGGCTTCGACGCGCTGATCGTCGGCCGAGAGCGTGTAGCGCACGCCCACCTGTTCGCCGTTGGCGGCGGTATTGGCGACCTCAATGAGGCGCGCACCGGCGTCATAAGAGCGGTCGGCGCGGAGGATGTCGCCCTGCGGAGTTGATAGTTGTGAGTTGATAGTTGAGAGGAGCTGACCGTTGGCGCGGTAGTCGTAACGCGTGGCGTAGTCGCCGGAGGTGACGTTGGAAAGAAGGCCGCGTCCATCGTAGCCATAGGCTGCGTTGTAGTTGTCAGTTGACGGTTGAGAGTTGATAGAATCCGCCAGCGAGAGATTGGTCAGGCGGTTGGCGACGTCGTAGGCAAGGTGCAGGACGGTGCCGTCGGGATGCGTCTCGGTGGCAACGCGGCCGGCGGCGTCGTAGCCGTAGGAGAGCGTGTGGTTGTAGCGGCCCTTGGTGACGGAGGTCATGCGCGAGGCCGCGTCATAGGCGTAGGTGTCAGTGGTATTGTCCGCCGAGAAGGCCTTCGAGAGCAGGCGCCCCGCGAGGTCGAAGACGGAGACGGTGTCCTTGCCGTTCTCGTCGGTGAGCTTCACGAGTCGGCCGGCGGCGTCATAGGCCATGGAGCGGGCGTCGCCGTTGGCGTATCGCTTGGAGATTTGGCGGCCGGCAGCGTCGAAGCCCCAGGCGGTCACCGCACCGTTGGCGTCGGTGAGGGTGATCATGTTGCCGCGACCGTCGAAGCCGTAGCGGATGGTGCGGACTTCGTTCGCAGACATCGGCGTGGAATCCGAGATCTTCCGGTCGCGCGCGTCGTACGCGTAGGTGGTGGTGATCCCGAGCGGGTCGGTTACGGCGATGAGGTGGCCGACCACATCGTAGGCGTAGCGGCGGACCTTGCCGGCGATGGCGACGTCGGTCTCGGTCAGCTTGCGGCCGAGGGCGTCGTAGGTGTAGTCCGTGCCGGCACCGGTGGCGTCGCGGCTGGAGAGAAGGCGGCCCGAGGCGTCATAGGAGGCGGTAGAGACGATGGCGGTGTCGCCTTCGCCGACGATGGTCTTACGCACCTGGCCGGAGCAGGTGGATACCCACATGACGGAGTCACCGGCGAGGTTGACGGTCTTGGTGGCGCACTGGCCGTCCACCACGAGGTCGTGCACGGTGATATTGAGCGAGGCGAGCGGGCCGGAGGTGGCGGCGAAGGTCGACGGAGCCAGCGAGGCGGCCGCCGCGAGCGCGGCCAGGCCGAGTTTTTTGGAAATCATGGGAATGAGGAGGGAAGAAAGTGAAACGTGATGCGGGGCAGTAGGCAGAGGGGAGAAGGCAGGAGGGGCGTGACTTTTCTTCCGCGTATTCGAAAGCGGTCGGGTGCGCCCTAATGCCTACTTCCTTCTGCCTGCTGCCGCCTGTTTTTACTTGTTGAAGACGCCCGAGGCGACGGTGCGGCCGGCACCGTCGGTGACGGTGAAGGAGGACTCGCCGGCGGGATTGGTCACCACGACAGCCGACCCAGTAGCAGCTGAGTTATTTGCGAAAGCAGCTGAGCCGCCCGTGAGGATGATGGACTGCTTGGCGAGCTCCGCGAGCACGGGGGCGAAACGGGCATCGCTCAGGTCGTCGAAGTACGCGTAGGTGGTGGTCAGTCCTTGCGCCGCATCCGTGGCGATGGGAGGGTTCTTGGGGTCCACGGAGGACGGCGCCACGAGCCACTTGGTGGTGGCGGCGAGGCGGCCGCGTGCATCGTACTTGGCGGTAGTCGCACCGACCACGGCGTCGGACGGCACCGTGATGCCGCCGGCGAAGTTAAGGGCGGCCTTGGCAGCTTCCACATTCTTCACCTGGACGGTGTAGGTCACGCGGCCTTCGCCATCGGAGAACTTCAGCGTGCCTTCGCCGAGTCCGTTGGCGGAACCGGCGTCGCGACCGCAGCAGGAGGACCAGAACTGCTTGGAGGTGAAGCCGTCGGCGTCCTTGCGGGTGGCGAGCTTTCCGTCGTCGAAGTAGGTGAACTCCTCACGGCTGTTATCCGGGTAAACCACGGCCTTTACGCGACCAGCCGGGGTGTACTCGCGACGAGTCACGCGGCCCAGGGCGTCGGTCTGGGCAAGCAGACGGCCGACGCTGTCGTAGCTCATTGTAACAGTCCGCTGCTCCGGAAGTCCGACCGCCTCCGTGCGAGAAATCTCATTTCCCTTTGAATCATAGACACTGGAAGTCACAATACCAAGGGGATCGGTAAGACGGATTACGCGACCGGTTGAATCCTTTTCATAGTCGGTAATGGCATAGCCTGGATTCGGCGAAAAATCGCGCGAAAGCGCAAGGACGGCAGCATTATCTTTGAGGGATTCTCCGCAAGCATTTGGGCGCAGCTCAGTAACTTGACGCACCATTTCCCTGTCCGGCTCACGGTAGGCATAGAAAGTTCTTTTTCCATCTGAACTCGTTTGGCAAAAGACCTTTTCAAAGGAAGAGTACGTTGTCCGCTCTTCGAGCACTTTTGAACCGGAACTTTTCGTTCTAACGGAAATAACACGACCATCTTTATAATCATACTCATAAGTCCGCTGCTTACCATCTATAGTAATGCGAGCCGGTTCTTTAGAAGGAGTAGGATATTCGCGATACTCATAAGATTTACGCGACAAACCTAAATCAGGGCCACCATAGGAATCCAACTTGACGCCTTTTTCAACAACCATGACTCTGCCCGCATAGTCGTACACGGTTTTAACCCTGACATCATTTCGATCCTTTACCTCAACAACCAAGTTGGCGTCCCTACCCGTACCATAGGTCTTAGTCGAAGTCGTACCATCGCCATAGGAGGTAGAAATGAGACGATTCCGTGCATCATACTCATGATTCGTCGTACGCCCCATGGCGTCCGTAACAGAAAGTATATTACCAACAGCATCGTAAGTCCTCTTCTGAACAACAACCAATGAACCATTGTCGCCAGTTTCCTCAATTTGAACAAGGCGCCGATTGTTATCATAAGAGTACTCAGTAACCTTGCCGGCTCCATCAACATGACGCCTGACAAGCCCAGCAAGAGCGCCGCCATCCGGATGATACTCCCATTTTTCCTCGGAAGCGGCATCAGTTGCCCGCCTCACAAGCTCATCGGGCAAGGTTTTGTGCGTAAGGAAATTGGAATCAAGAATGGTTCGTGCAGTCACGCCACCGGTAGTGGTCTCCGGGCCGGACCAGGTAAGCTCGAGCCCCTGTCCTCCACCAACCTGAGCATAATCCACCCTAAAATCATGTACACCTGCACTCAGATTAAGCGTAACACTTCGAACACCCTGCGTATACGCAGCACTCACCACCAACTGTCCATCAATGAAAAGAGAAGCACGATCATCGGCTTTTAAATAAAATGTGCGCTCACCATCGGAATTCAACACAAGGGAGCCATCAAATCGAAGCGAGTAATTGCTTACAGCATTCTCAACAACATGCCCTAAAGCAATCGTATCAGCTGCAATAACACTTTTAGGCAAAGTGGCATCCAAATTGGAAATGTCCGTGACGCCGGGATAATATGAGCAAGAAAGACCCTTTACTTGAGCTCCCGCACCCAGCGAGCTATCAAACACCCAGCCTGTCTTTTTCGAAACAGGATTGCCGGAGGTCGAGTATTCAACAAGGGTAGTTCGCCCTGAGAAATCCACATCAACTTTCGGCTTACCGGTAAGTGGATCATTGACACGGCGACGAACCTTATCACCAACGACCTCTTGAGTCATAAAACCGGCACCATCATACTTATAAAAATGCACAGTACCATCGGTGTGAGTAACAACAGGATTTCTCCCGGAACGATTAGCGGCATAATAATAATAGGGGCTCTTGTGCCCATAAGCCTCCTTTACAGCATATATGGAGCCATAGGCATTGCCTGGAATCCAGCCGCCACTTGCAATACCCCAAGAGATGTACCGACTTGATTCAGCAACATCTACAAAGCGCAAGCGACCGGCCTCAAAAACACGCCGATGAATGGGGCTTCCCGTACCATTTCCGCCAATAGCCGCCCAAAAAGCGGGTTGGCCATCCCTTAAGACTTTTCTCACCAACATTGAAGACTGATTATAAACTGACAGTCTACCAGCAACCTCAGCCAGTGCAGCCGCAGCAATATTATTACTATAATAAGCCACCATATTCCTATTAACACTCACAGCCCCGGCATCATTGTAATCGAGAGCCAAGAAATTACCAGCAACCGTTCGCGAGAAGGAAGACACCTCTCCCGTAGGAT
This sequence comes from uncultured Opitutia bacterium, assembly GCA_945957395.1. Taxonomy (GTDB): domain Bacteria; phylum Verrucomicrobiota; class Verrucomicrobiia; order Opitutales; family UBA953; genus CAMFKE01. Next base: position 306,282 of record CAMFKE010000004.1, on the reverse strand, counting down.
ACTTTACGAAAGAGAGATTACCCATCTCGTCGTATCGATAAAGGACAGGCCCTGCCCCTGCCACATTAAATTCAGAAAGAACCGTCATGCCATTTGGCAAATTGACATACTTAAGGCGCATTTCAACGCCATTGGAGTCGACAATTCTAAATGGACGATACTTGGACTCAGGAGCGGCAACATCATCATTAACCCTAACCGGGTATTCATACTGCCTGGCAACCACCCCCGAAGTGGATATGGTTCGAACAAGTCGACCTGCCGTGAGATTTGGACCGACATTAAAAAGTTCAAATTCCATACGCGAACCATCCTTTCCAATGCTGACGGCTCGAACTGCGGCTACACGGGAAACCGTAGGACGATTACTCGAATCAAGCAAGTACATCCCCCGAATGGAATTATACACACGATCCTCAAATAAAAGCCCCGAAGGAGAGTACCTGCGTTTATCCTTCCAAGCCGGATTAAAGCAATCAATATAAGTCAAGCCATCGACCTCAAAAACACCAAGGGTGACATCATGTTGCGAAAAAACACCTGGCCCGAACGAAGATGGCTCAGTCATCTGGCGCATGCTATGAATTCTCTTCATGCTCACTTGCGCAAACTCCTCACCATACGTACGCCCCGAAACAGAATCAGTGCAACTACCACATCCGCTGCCCGAACCGAGCAGGGCAGTTGTGCCGCGAACGGGCTTGTAATCATAAGCAGCATGCCTATGATTCATGGTAAACAAATCAACTCTTGAACCAGCCCCGCTGCTATCAGAAATACCACTAGGACCTGAGCCAGACGATCCACCGCGGCCAGAGCTAGGATAATTCCCTCCATCTCCCCCGCCCTCGCCATCACTACTACTATTGGGATCATCTTGGTCTTCGCAGGGCTCTTCCGTAACACCACCCCCTCCGCCAGGCTGGCAGTTGGCACATTGATGATGCGGATCATCAGCAGGGTCAGCCGCAAGGCGACCGGCGCCAAATTGGCAGACTGCTATTGCGGAAAGAAGAAGATTAAGACGTCGCGTATTCATGAAGGAAAAAACCAAAGTTTACTTGTTTACGTTATTTGCTATTTGCTTGCCGTCGGCGTAGACGAGAGTGTTGGCCTTGAAGCGGGCCTGACCGGAGGTCACGGGGGATGCGGCGAGGATGTTGGTTTCGAGGACGGTGCCGGGCATGCCCAGGAATTTTACGCGAGCCACGCCGGCGGCGTCGGCCTCGACGGTCTGCGTGGTCAGGCCGTTGCCGAACGCGCCGCAGTCGAAGGAGGTGAAGGTGACCGGGAAGCCGGGAGCGGCCTTCACAGCCAGTTCGATGGACTCACCCTGCTTCACGTCCTGGAAGTACGGGGAGACCGGCTCGATGCGCGCCACACCGGGCGCAGCGGGCTTGGACTGGAACACGCGGCCGGGCTCGGCGACGTCCAGGTAGGCCTTCGGGTCGGCCTTGTAGGCGACGGCATCGAAGGGCTTGGGCGCGATGAGCGGGTTGAGCCGCTCGGGGTGCTTGCCGCTTTTGAGCGCATCGATGACCGAGCGCACCTGGGGATTGTCCGCCGTGATGGCGGGCGTGCTGCCGTAGCCGTCGGTGAGCACGATGGCTTCCTGCTCCAGTTGCTTGCGCGTTAGCGGATCCTCCTCCAGCTTCGCCTTAGCCAACAGGTACTTTTTGACCGATTCCTTGTCGTTGCCGTCAGGGCCGTCGTGCAGGAGCTTGGACTCCTCTGCGGTGAACACGGGCTCATAGCCCTTGACCGGCTCGGCGGAGAGCAGCCGCCCCTTCGGCAAGTCCTTGAGCGCCACGGGCGCCTTGGCGACCGTGCCGCGCGTGAAGTACCAGACGCCGAGGCCGGCGATCAGCGCCAGCGCCAGCGCGGCTGCCACACCGGGGTTGATACGCGCCCGGCGCGGCCGGGGAGCATTGCTATGAGGGGTCGACATGGAGGAGTTTTTTAAATTCGCCCCATGCGCATCGGGAACCGCCCGGAGTCCGACAATTAAAAATTTCGCAAAACACCTGGGCAAAAATAAGGCCAACCACCAAACCGTAGCAGAAACCACTTAATATCAGGAATTTGCGGCAAGGATAAAATAACTGCCGCATAATGAGTAAAAACACCCCGGAGGCACAAATCTACCCGAAGCCATCGCAAATCCCCCCCCCCCGCAATGCACCTGCTTTAAAAACCCAAAAACATCCCCGGCGCCCCGGAGTGTATCCAAAATCCAATAGCACCGGCGACGAGCTCAAAGCCTTATCGCATCAGGGCCAAGCGCTCTGCAACGCCAGATGGCCCCGCACGCCCGCAACAACGCGCCCCATTTGTCTTGGAAAATCATCAAGACCCGGAAATACCCCCCGGCGCAGATTCCACCCGCGCATGTCGTCGCCCACGTCCCCAGAACTCCACAGCCTTCCGCGCATCGCGCGCTGCGGCGCACTCGCTGAAACCACGGGGGAATCCCCCTCCGATACGGCGCGGCGACTGGCCCTGACTCATGAGCTGCCATGGCTGCCTTCGCCCGTGGCCGACGATGCCGCAAAACTGCCGGCGCGCCTGGCGCAGGAATATGCGGCCGCCCCGGTGAAGCTCGAAGGGACCGCCCCGGACGAACTGGCGCTGGCCACCAGCTGGCCGCCCGAGCCGGCGATGGACTCCTGGATATTCGCCGCCACGGGTCTGCGCGCACGATGGCACCTCACGGCGCCGGAAACCGTGGTCGCGCTGCTTGAAAAGCTCTATGGCGTGGGAGCGGGAAGCCTAGACGAGCGTGATGCCGGCGAGGAAGCCGAGTCCGCTGCAGGCGAGCCGGAGGACGAGGAGGCCGCCGTCATCCGCTTCGTCAACGAGGTGATCGCCAAAGCGAGCGCGGAACGCGCGACCGACATCCATGTGGAATCCAAGAAGGACGCCCTGCTCATCCGCCACCGCATCGACGGCGAGCTGGTGACGGTCGCCACGCCGGCCAACCTGGCGAAGCACCGGGCGGCCGTGGTCTCGCGACTCAAGATCATGGCGCGCCTCAACATCGCCGAGCGGCGCCGGCCGCAGGACGGCCGAATCCGGTACAAGCAGGGATCGACCGAAATCGACATCCGCGTATCCACGCTGCCCACACTGCACGGTGAAAGCGTGAGCCTTCGCCTGCTCGGCGAAAACACGCGCCCCATCCCGCTCGCCGAACTGGGACTGCCCCACGAGGAGCGCGCGCTGCTGGAACGCCAGCTGGCGCGTCCGCATGGCATCATCCTGGTGACCGGCCCGACCGGCTCGGGAAAATCCACCACGCTGGCGGCCTGCCTGCGCGCCGTGGCGCGACCGGAGCTGAGGCTCATGACAGTCGAGGACCCCGTGGAATACGAAATCGCGGAGGCCAACCAGACCCAGGTGCACGCCGAGATCGGGCTGAATTTCGCCGCCGTGCTGCGCAGCGTGCTGCGCCAGGATCCCGATGTCATCATGGTCGGCGAAATCCGCGACCGAGAGACGGCCGACATCGCCATCCGCGCCTCGCTGACCGGCCACCTCGTGCTGAGCACCCTGCACACCAATGACGCCGCTGGAGCGGTGACGCGACTGACCGACATGGGGGTGGAGCCCTTCCTTATCGCCTCGTCCGTCGAGCTCGTCATCGCCCAACGACTGGTGCGGCGGCTGTGCCGCAGCTGCCTCACCCCGGCCAACATCGAGCCACTTGCCCTGGAAGCGGCGGCGAGAGAACTGGGCGTGACGGACCTCTCCGGAGCCTCGGGAATCATGCACGGGGCGGGATGCGACAGGTGCCGGAAAACCGGATACAAAGGCCGCGTGGGCGTGTTCGAGTTCCTGCCCGTCAACGAATCGCTGCACCGGCTTATCGTCGCCCGCCAGTCGGCGCGCGAACTGCGCCGGCAGGCACGGGAGGACGGCATGCGAACCCTGCAACAGTGCGCCTGGCTTCAGACCACGCGCGGGCTGACCGGACTGCAGGAAGCGCTGGCCAACGCCATGGGCGAGGAGGAGTGACGCGCCGGACGGGACGATTTCGCGTTCGATCCGCGTCCCGAACGGACTGTTGCCACGGGTACCAGGTCGAGTCAGCAGGATGAAAACGAGCGGGAATCAGGACGCGCCGAAACCGTTTCCCAAAACACCACGCCCCCTGCCCCCCCTCCCCTGGCCCACACCTCACCTTCCACACGTCTCACCTCACTCTTCGGCGGCCACGCCGTCACGCCCCCCATGCCCCGCTTCACCTATCGCGCCCTCGACAAATCCGGCGCCTCCGTCTCCGGCACGGTCGACGCCCCCGACAGGCGCGCCGCGCTCAGGACGCTGCGCGAGCAAGGCGTGTCGCCACTGGCGGTGCATGAAGGGGACGAGGCGCCTGCGATGCGCGAAACCAAGGCGACAGCGCGGGTGCAGCTGGGGAAGCGCCCCGCCCTCGGGGCGCACCCGGTGTCGCGCAAGTTTTTCCAAAAGCTGGAGAGGCTGACGGCGGGAGGGCTGCCTCCGGGCGACGCGGTGAGGCTGCTCGCGACGCGCTCGGGAGACCCGGCGCTGAAAAGGCTGTCCGAGGAGATCTGGCGAGACCTGTCCGAAGGTCGCACACTGGCCGAATCGGTGCGCAGATTTCCCGATGTTTTCGAGCCCGGGGAGGCCGGCCTCATCGAGGCGGGCGAATCCACCGGCACGCTTGCGGCCGCAATCACGCGACTGCTGGCACTGCAAGCCGCAAGGGAGGAGTTGCGCAAGAAGCTCACCGCCGCACTGGCCTACCCCACCCTGGTCTGCGGTCTGGCCGGGGTGACCATCGCGCTATTCGTATTCAATCTGCTACCCAAGTTGGAGAGCATGATGCAGGCGCTCAACGCGGAGTTCAGCGGCGCCTCGTACGCGCTGATCACCATAGCCCGGAGCACCGTCTACGGACTCCCCCTTTTCGCTCTGGCCGCAGCCATCGCCGTGGCGCGCATGAAAACCATGCGGAACACGCCGGCAGGCCGGCGCAAAACGGACGCGCTGCTACTGCGACTTCCGCTGGCCGGCCCGATTGTGCGACATGCCGAGACCTCGGGCTTCAGCGGGCTGCTCGGCACGCTGCTGGCCTCGGGAATTTCGGCCACCGAGGCGTTGCGACTGGCGGAGAAACCCGTGTCCAATGAAATGATCCGGCAGCGGCTGGCGGAGGCGCGCACGCAGATCAACGAGGGCGTCTCCTTCTCCGCCGCGTTCCGTCGGCAGGGCCTGCTGGACGAGGCCGACCTGGACATCCTTACGGTAAACGAATCCACCGGCACACTGCACGCCGGCTTTGAGGAAATCGGCAAGTCGCACTTCGGCGAGCTCGACGCCGCCCTGCGCCGGCTGGTGAACACGCTTTCGGCCATCTTCCTCGGCACGGCGTTCGCCATCGTGTTCTTCTGCCTCGTATCCGTCGTTCTTTCCGTGCTCCAGGTCAGCCAGGGCATGATTTCAGGGTGACGCCCGATTGGCGATGAACGCCAAGCCCGGGATGCGGGCGGCCAAGACGCGGCCCGCTACAGATCCGGCTCCAACCGCCCCCGAAACTGCTCAGCGCACGACGATCATATCAACCGGCCGCGAGTTCGCCGACCTCGGGCCTCGCCGGAGCACGGCGTCCCCGCCGAAGCTGGGAAGCGGCCAGCACGACGAGCGCCAGCAACCCGACATTGCGCAGGACCGACCAAGCCGGGTGACTGTCGCCGGTGCCGCCGAAACATCCGCAACCGACATGCATCCCCCTGGCCCACAGGGACACAAGCCCGCCCGTAAAGACCACCAGAAGCGCAAAGTAGGAGAGCAGACCGAGCCACCGGGCAAGCCTCAGCGGCGTCAGCAGCAGCAGGGCCACGACAATCTCCACCCGTGGAATCAACACCGCGAGGTGATATGCGGCGTTGACCGGCAACAGGTGGTAGTTCGCCACCGAATTGAAAAAGTCCTCGCGATGCGTGAGCTTCGCGACGCCCGCCCAAAGGAAAAGGACGGCAAGCAGAAGCAGGGCGACCCGCCCGCACCAAGGGGAGCGCCATGCGCGATTCAAAATTTGCTGCATTCGCATGCGCGGCGAGATACCGCAGCACCCGCGCCGCGCACGCCCAAAAACATCGCCGTCGCATTTTGTTTTTGCGCCCCGGGCCCGCCTCCATCCTATGCCGCACCCATGTCCCGCATCCGTCGCGCATTCACGCTTTTCGAAATCCTCGCCGTCATCGTGCTCATAGGCCTCGTGGTCGGGCTGCTTGTCAGCAGGCTCGAAGGCGTCATGGGAGCGGGCAAGGTGAAGCTGGCGAAGACGGCGGTGAACAACAGCTTCTCGGCGCCGCTGCTGGCCTACAAGGTGGCCATGGGCGACTACCCGACGACCGAACAGGGGCTGGTCATCCTGCGTCACGCCATCCCCGACAAGGGCGTCGTCGAACCGCTGGTTCGCAACAATGAGGCGCTCAACGACCCGTGGGGCCACCCCTACCAGTACCGCTGCCCGGGAGTGAAGCGCCCGTACTCGTACGATCTCTGGAGCTTCGGCCCCGACGGCAAGGAAGGCACCTCCGACGACATCGGCAACTGGGACGAAGCCCCGCCGCCCGCCGCGCCCGCAAAGTAACCCGACGCCGGAGCCGGCCCCATGCGCCGCCCTCGCGCCGCCTTCACCCTGTTCGAGACGCTCGCGGTGCTCGCGCTCTTCGCGCTGATCGCAGGCATCGTGGCGTCCAACCACGACGCCCTGCTCCCCGCCCTGCGCGCCGAGTCGCCCGAGGCGGCGTTGCGGGGCGCCTTTCGCGAGGCGATGAGGGAAGCCGCCGCAAGCGGACGACGCACGGCGCTGCGCTTCGACGCGACGGAATCCAAACTAATGGTGTATTCGGATTCCGGCGACATCATAAAACAATCCCCGTGCGGCTCTCCGGGCAAAACCCGACTGCGCTTCCTCGACCCGAGCGTCGAACGCCACGACGCCGCCGACCCGGGCTCCCCGCGTGTGGAGTTTTCGCCCGACGGGCACCACCGCCCCGTGCTCGTCGAGCTCACCACCGGAGACACGGTGCGCCGATTCCGCGCCGAGCCTTTCTCGGGCTTCCTCACCCCGGAACCCGCACGCCCGTGAAACCGCGCACGCGCCCCGCATTCACCCTGCTCGAAGTCGTCGCCGCCCTCGCGCTCTTCGTGATGTGCGCGGGCATCCTGCTGCAAACCCTCGGCAACGCGCGCACCGCCGTGGACGCCACCTGGCGGGCCGACTCCGAGGACGCCGACCTGCGGCTCATTTTCCAAAAAGTGCTGCGCGCCCCCGACGCCGCATCCGCCACGCGTGAAGGCTCGATGTCCGCTTTCGACGGAGGCAGGCTGAGCTGGCGCTGCGAGCTCGCGCCGACGGGCACAACCGACCTGCACCGTCTCACGCTTACAGTTTCCCAAGAAAGGGAGGGCAAGCCCTCGGAGCTTTCGACGCACACGCTGTTCGCGCTGCGCCCGGCGTGGAGCGACCCCGTGAAACGCGAGGCCCGACTCGCCGAGCTGCGCGCCGCGCGCCGCGACGCCGCCGGAGGAGGCCGCCCATGAGTCGCCGCGCCTTCACCCTCGTGGAGACGCTCATGGCGCTATCGTTGACGGCCGTGCTCGCCGCCGGCTGCGCCATGCTGGTCATGGAAGTCACGCAAGCGTGGTCTCAGCGCGAAATCACGCCCGCATTCCGCCGGCATGTGCGCGGGCTGGGCGGATTTTTGGAAGCGGCAGTGGCGGCCTCGGCAAAAGACCCGGCAGCGGCGAGAGCGGGACGATTCTCCGTGCCCCCGGGCATGCCGGCGGCTTCCCCGCCGGCGCTGCACCTCGTGCTGCGCAACCTGGGCCAGTCGCTCCCGGCGCCCGCCGGGTCGAACCCCGACGGCGAAGGGTGGCTGCTGCACGAACCCGACACCGGGCTTGTCATGCTGTGGCGCACGGACCGCGAGAAGCGGCTCAAGGATGGCGAACTGCACCGCACCGTCATCTCGCCGTGGTGCCTGGGGATTGATTTGCTCGAGTACGATGTACCCCGCGACCGTTGGCGGCAGATCTCCCCCGGCGAATCCGACACGGCGCGCGACACGCGCAGCAGGGTCGTCATCCGGCTGCGTCGCTTCGGCGAAGCCGCCACCCTCACACTCAACCTTGACCCGTCGCCGGCCGACGCGCCGGCGTACTAGGCGCAACCGAGCCGCCTCCCCCTGCATCAGCCGTGGCACGCCCCCGCCTTCATTCCCCGACATCCCGACGCGGCGTCGCCCTGCTGCTCGTGCTCGGCGTGCTCGCGTCGCTCGCCTGGTTGAGCGCAGCCTTGGTGCTGGAGTCCCGGCGACAGATCGCCGAGCAGACCGCTTTCACCCGACGCGGCAAACTGCGCGCCGCCGCCTGGTCGGCCGCCGAGGCCGCCGTCGCGGTGCTGCGCGAAAGACAACTGGTCGACGGAGGACTTCATGCCGTGCCGGACGACCTCATGCCCGCCATGCTCGCCGGCGGATTCACGCCGCCCTGGGGCGTCGCCGTCACCGTGCGCGCCGAAGACCTTTCCGGCCGATACGGGTTGCGCGCCATCGACTCCGACACTCTGCGCGAGCTGCTCATCGATCTCGGCCTCAAGTTCGACGACGCCGGCCGCCTGGCCGACGCCCTCCTGCGCGCCGCCCACCCCGCGCGCGACGAAACCGACGACGCCTCGCCGCAAGGGCCGGACCACCCCGCCGAGGACGCTCTCGACCTGGCCGCCGCCCCGGGCTTCTCCGAGTTTTTCAAAAAGCCCGACGGCACGCCCAACGAACGCTTCGGCGAACTCACCCGGTGCCTCTCCATCACCGGAGACACCGCCACGCCCAACCTTAACTCGGCCCCGGCGCCCCTGCTGCGTCACCTCGCGCGACGCGGCGTCATCGGCGACGCCGCCGCGCTCGACCGCTGGCTCGCCGGCCCCGACGGGCGACGCGGCACCGGCGACGACCGCTACGCACGCACGGCCGCCGACCTTGTCGCCGCCGGATGCGGCCCCGTGGACTCCGGCGCCGTGCTTGAGGTCACCCGCGTGCGCATCACCGTCTCCGCCACGCTGGGCGAAGGCACATTCACCATCAGCCTCCTCGCCGACCCTACCGCCGAAGGCCGCGCCTTCCCTTGGAAAATCCTCCGCTCCGAGGAAAACCGCCGCCCGGACTGAGACTCACCATACCTGGTCGCTGGCAGTTTCTCCACGAAGGCACGAAAATCTCAGCAGACGCATTCCGGGAGAATCGGGTTCAACCACCCCCGCCGCGCTCTTTAAAACATCGACGGCGCTCACTGGTCATCGGCGGATAAAATGCCCCCATCGTTCGAGGCTTCCGTGCATGGCTGAGTCGACTTAGGCTACTTCGTGGTTCACGCCCGCATTCTCCATATTTCCATCCGTGTCCGCTATGCCTCCGTGATGAACCCGAGCCCGTCTCCTTTGCGCCTCTTGCGCCCTTGGCGTTAAAAACCGGTAGGATTCACCACGGAGACACGGAGATCACGGAGGACGACACCCGGAGGACCGTTTTCCAATCAGGCATACCTGAACTCTCAAAACCCACTGCGGCCATCGGCGGAGAAATGATCTTTCCGTGCCCTCCGTGGTTCCATCCCGCGCAGTTCATTTTCGCGCCTTTCGCGCCTTTCGCGTGAGACCTTATTTTCCTCACGCTAAAACCGAGAAAAACCGCAAAAAACAGCCACCGCAGCGATTCACCACGGAGACACAGAGACACTGCAAACTATAGGGAAAATTCGTCCCCACACAGACACAGTTTTAAAACATCGGCGGCCCGCTGCGGCCATCGGCGGATAAAATCCTTTTTCCGTGTTTTCCGTGGCTTCCGTGGTTCCTGTCATGTCTCTTTTAGCGGCTTTAGCGCCCTTCGCGTGAGACCTGATTTTCCTCACGCTAAAACCGAGAAAAGCCGCAAAAGCCTTCGCCGCAGAAACGGTATTGGGCGGGGGTCGTCCGTGATGCTGGCGCGCACCGGGTTGAGGCCGGGGTGGCCACGGTCTTCACCGCGAACAGGTCGCCCTGCACCACCACGCTCGTGAACCGCTCCGCCCACACCGGCCCGTACCGCTTGCGGCTCTTGTTGAACCGGGTGCTGAACCGCTGCTTCAGGATTTTCATGAACACCGACAGGTCCCCCATCAGCTTCGTGAGCTTTTGCCGGATCTGCTCCGCCGCCGGGCCTCCCGCTTTCAGCAATTCCTCCAACACCGACACCAGCGCCGTCGAATGCCGGCGCGGCCTCGGGTACAGGATGCGGTAACGCCGCATCAGCTCCGCGTCGCTCACCGGCCCGGGCTCCGGCACGCGCACGAGGACATGTTCCGAGGGCGAAGCCCGACAAGACCGCACGCCGTCAGGCGGGGCGGACCAAGTGGTTCGACATGATCGCATAGGTCACGATTTCCACCCCGCAGTTCCGAGCCCGAGACTTCGGGCGACAAGACCGAGCGCCATCAGGCGAATCGGGCCACCTCGGACACCTGGTGCAGCTGCTTGCGCAAAATCTCCTTCTCGGGGTCGTTGAATACCCGCTCTCCGTTCACCGTCCGCGACATGCAGTGGTAGAACGCACCCGGTGCCGAAAAAATCCGACGCATCGCCATAATGACTCCAATCAACGCCAACACCCCATCGCCTCAACGACGACGGGGTGTTTTACGTAAAATTGGCCTGTCCAATTCAAGCGCTCTGGCCCGGCTTCGGCGACAACATGCGCGTGTTGCGCTGGATCGTGGACCGCGTGCACGGGCGCGTCGGCGCGCGCGAATCCGCCTTCGGCCGCCTCCCTCGCTACGCCGACTTCGACTGGAGCGGCCTGAACTTCCCCGAGACCGCTTGGAACGAGCTCATGCTGCTCGACCGCGACCGGCTGCGCCTCGCCACGCTCCAGCACGAGGAGCTCTTCCTCAAGTTCGCCGAGCACCTGCCACGCGAGCTCACCTGCGAGCGCGAGTCTCTCATCGCCCGCCTCTACTGAGGCTGTCGCCATTTGAACCCTTACTTCATCGTCGTCTCGTGCCGGCGCCACGGCGTCGCCCCGCACGCCTTCCTTCGCGGCATCCTCGACCGACTGCCCTCGACGACCTCGACCCGCAGCTTCCCTGCAACTGGCGATAGCGCTTACCGTCATCCCGACTGTGAAACGAAAAACGACATCCTTTGCGGGATGTCGTTTTTGCGTCCACCGTGTTAAACCTCAACGGCTTAGGCATCCCGTCGCTTGCGCCCGAGCGTACGACGCCCCAACTTGTCCTTGCGGATGTCGGTCGCCATGACCTCCAATCTTTGTTCGCCCGATGCGGATGTTTTCATCCGACCATCGTATCACGGATTTTCGGCCCGGGTAGGAGGTCGCTGGCCGAACGCTTACGATTCGTTACCTGCGGATGTGTTCATCCGCTCATGCTACCACGGTTTTATTTTCGCGATAGGAGGCACCCAGCCGAACTGTTACGTTACTCCGAGATGGATGCCGTTTTGACTGGGGCTGGCCTTGTCACGCAACTCGCCGCGCGAGGTACCCGGCCGAATGCTTACGGAATGGAAGCGCCCCTCCAGTATCAAAACCGGCGGGGCGCCTCACATAAAAAATCAAGCGCCAAGCCTAACATAAGGCGGCGCGAGGAATGTTTACTTTTCACAGGAGATAGACTTAAGCAGTTCACCCGCATCAGTAGCAATCCTTTCCCTTAAGGTTGAGTCATTCTTGATTAATGTTTTGCAGTTCAAATCTCCGTTCAATGCTCCAATTAAAATAAGATACTGAGCGCCCTGCTTTTCTTTATTCAAGACGTAAGCCCAGTAAAACGAATCAGCATCCCAGTCTGACATTGCTAAGTAGGGGTATTCCTTGCACGTCCATGCACTGCTATTTAAAATGGACTTTGTTCCGCCCTGTGTTAAGATCTTACTCTTCCACTCAGACTTCATCACGGAAAGTGCATCTTTCCTTGATGCTTTTTTATGGAAAGGAAGCAGTAAAGTAAGGGCTAGCGTAAGCAAGCACCCCAATGCAAATGAAATTACATTAAACTTTAGCATTTAAAATCCTCAGCATTACTTGATTGGCGCGAATGTTGGGCCTTTTCCAATAGATTCCTTTGGAGGAACCCCCGTTCTGTAATGAAAATCACTTGTGCGATTCTGCTTATCTGGATAAGTAACCTTCCAAGATGATTTCTGCCCAGCTCCAATTTCCCCGTCAGCGATTCTATCAGGGGAGTTTATGTCAAGCTTGTCGATTGATGAAAGAACTGGCCTTCCAGTAGCATTCGCAACTTCTTTAGGGGTCTTTCCTAGCCCCATTTCGCAAGAATCAAAAAGAATTGGCTTTTTATCCTTATTTTGCTCTCGCTCTATTTTGGCAATTTCAGAGACAGGAACAAGGTTTCCGTCTTCGTCGTAAATTCCATTTTCATCGCCGTGACCACTGATAGTGAAATAGTCAGGCTTATTGGTGGTTCTATTGACCACTTCGCGGTCGCCTGGAGGCATGAAGCTTACATTGGGGGCCAATCCTAGGATGTCAATTAAATTAACGGCATCATTAAATACCATTCCGTAGATATTGAAGCCGCCTGCCTCTGCAATTATGTCCCTGCTGATCCACCTTCCATTGTTTGCGTCATAGAACCTTCTTCCATAATAAATCATGCCCGTCTCGGTTTCCAAATGCTTCGTGCTAAACTTGAACGAGTTGATAGAGGGTTGTTGAGAGTTGATGGAACCGGAGCCTGCCAGTTCGCGGCCGAAGCCGTCATAGGCGTAGTGCTCCACGATGGCGCTCTCCGCTGGGTTTGTAGAATTGGCCTTGACCAATGCCCTGACATTGCCGTTGCCGTCGTAGGCATAGAAATAGTTGTCAGTTGATGGTTGAGAGTTGAGAGAGCCGGCAACTTTCATCGAGAGCAGGCCTCCGACGCCGCCGGCGCCATGGAGATTGCCCGACACGTCCTTGCCCCAGACGTAACGCTTCGCGGAGATGCGAGATGCTAGATTCGAGGAGCGAGACTCGGGAGTGGTGAACTCCGCAATCGTCTCCTCGATGGGGTTCCACTCGTGGTACTTGAATGTGTGGGTGCGGACGAGGGTCCAGGCACCGTTGGTGAAGACCAAAGACTTCTTGTCCTGGCGGCGCATGCGCCAGTCGTAGGTGTACTCGACGCGCTTAGAACCTTCCGTGGGGTTCACCGGGGTGACGGCGACGAGTTGGTTTTCGGCGTCCCAAGTGTAAGCGCGTACGCCGTCATTAAGAAGATTACCGTTTTTGTCGTACGCGCAGTTTTCGGTTTTCGGTGTTCCGTTTTCAGTGGAGGTCACCGAATCATACTGATTCGCGGAGTTGGCGGCGTAGGCGATGGACTTGCCCTGCTCGGTGTAGGCGCGACGGTTGCCCATCGGATCGTAGGAATAAGACTGGTCAAGCGGGGGCACCACGGCGGCTTGGGTATCGGTTTTCTTCGCCGACACCAGTTGTTTGAGGCCATCGTAGCCGTACTGCCACTTTTGACCGGTTTCTTCCAAGGCCTCGACGCGCTGGTCGTCGGCGGCGAGGGTGTAGCGGACGCCCACCTGCACGCCGTTGGCCGCGGTGTTGGCAACTTCGGTCAGACGAGCTCCAGCGTCATAGGAGCGGTCGATGCGCAGGATATCGCCTTGGGGAGTTGAGATCTGGGAGTTGATAGTGGAAATGAGCTGACCGTTGGCGCGGTAGTCGTAACGCGTGGCGTAGTCGCCGGAGGTGACGGTGGAGAGGAGGCCGCGTCCATCGTAGCCATAGGCGACCGCGTAGTTGTCAGTTGACGGTTGTGAGTTGATAGATCCGGCAAGAGACAAGTTTGCGAGGCGGTTGGCGGCGTCGTACGCGAGGTGCAGTACGGTGCCGTCGGGGTGCGTCTCGGTGGCAACGCGGCCGGCGGCGTCGTAGCCGTAGGTGAGCGTGTGGTTGTAGCGGCCCTTGGTGACGGAAGTCATGCGCGAGGCGGCGTCATAGGTGTAAACATCAAGGTCGGAGGTGCGAGGCGCGAGGTCCGAGGCAAGGGACTTGAATTCCTTGGTAAGCCGTCGGCCAACCAAGTCGTAAGTGGAGATGATATCGCGACCGTTCTCATCGGTGAGCTTCACGAGGCGGCCGGCGGCGTCATAGGCCATCGAGCGGGCGTCGCCGTTGGCGTAGAGCTTGGAAATCTGGCGGCCGGCGGCGTCGAAGCCCCAGGTGGTCACCGCGCCATTGGCGTCGGTGAGGGTGGTCATGTTGCCGCGACCGTCGAAGCCGTAGCGGATGGTGCGGACTTCGTTCGCAGACATCGGCGTGGAATCCGAGATCTTCCTGTCGCGCGCGTCGTACTCATAGGTGGTGGTGACGCCCAGCGGGTCGGTGGCGGAGACGAGGTGGCCGACGACATCGTAGGCATACCGGCGAACCTTGCCGGCGATGGCGGCGTCGGTCACAGCGGTCACACGCCCGAGAGCGTCGACGGTGCAGTCCGCCCCCGCGCCAGTAGCATCACGTACTGAAACAATATTACCGGAGGCATCGTAACCGCGCTCGGTTTTGTTGCCGAGCCCGTCAATGATACGCACCGCACGGTGTGCAGCGTCGGTGACGATGGTTTCGGAAACGCCGGTAAGGTCGACGCGCTTCGTAGCGGGGCGGCCTTCGACGCTGAGGTGACGGACGGTGATATTGAGCGAGGCGAGCGAGCCGGATTCGGCCGCAAGGGCGGCGGGGCTCATCGAGGCGGCCGCCGCGAGCGCGGCCAGGCCGAGTTTCTTGGAAATCATGGAATTGAAGAAAAAAGGTTCAGAGGGGCACAGGCACAAAGGGGCAAAGGGCGCAGGACTGCTTACGCATTTCCGATATCGGTGAGGCGCGCGGGCGACGCTGCGCCCTTTGTGCCTCGGTTCCTTTGCCCCTTTGTTCCTGTTGCAATGTTACTTGTTAAAGACGCCGGAGGCGACGGTCTCGTTCGCGCCGTTACGAATCGTGAAGCGCTGATCGCCGGCAGGAGATGTCTCGATGACGGCCGAACCGGAGGTGAGCACGACGGACTGCTTGGCGAGTTCAGCCAGCACAGGGGCGAAACGGGCGTCGGCGAGGTCGTCGAAGTACGCGTAGGTGGTGGTCAGTCCCTGCGCCGCATCGGTGGCCACGGGCGGGTTCTTGGGGTCCACGGAGGCCGGCGCCACGAGCCACTTGGTGGTGGCGGCGAGGCGACCGCGTGCATCGTACTTGGCGGTAGTCGCACCGACCACGGCGTCGGACGGCACCGTGATGCCGCCGGCGAAGTTGAGGGCGACCTTGGCGGCTTCCACATTCTTCACCTGAACGGTGTAGGTGACGCGGCCTTCGCCATCATAAAACTTCAGCGTGCCCTCTCCGAGAGCATTGGCGGAGCCGGCGTCGCGACCGCAGCAGGGCGACCAGAACTGCTTCGAGGTGAAGCCGTCGGCGTCCTTATAGGTGGCGAGCTTGCCATCGTCGAAATAGGTGAACTCCAAGCGCTTGGCATCCGGAAGAGTCACCATGCTGGGTCGGCCCGAGGGGAAGTAAGCCCAGTTCGTGGTGCGGTTAAGGCCGTCGGTCAGGGACAGGAGGTGGTTGGCGCCGTCGTAAGTGCGGGTGATTGTGCGCTGCTCCGGCAAACCGACCGCTTCGGTGCGGGAGATCTCATTGCCCTTGGCATCATAGGCGATGGTCGTCCGGATACCGCGAGGGTCGGTGATTCCGGTGATGCGCCCATTCTCGTCCTTCACATAGTCGGTGATGGCATAACCGGGGTTAGTCGAAAGGTCGCGGGTGAGAGCAAGCACGGCGTCTTCGTTGGCAAGAGAGCCGCATGCGCCGGGTTTCAATTCCGAGACGGTGCGAACCAACTCACGGTCAGTGTTACGATACGCCGAGAAGGTGCGGTGGCCGTCGACATCGGTTTCCACAAAAACCTGTTCCCTGGTCGAATAGACGGTCTTGGTGCCAAGCGTCTGCGTGGAAGTAGCGAAGGTGCGAGTGGCGACCACGCGGTTTTTCTTATAATCGTACTCATACTCGGTCACCTTGCCGTCCAATACCCTGCGAACGGGCTCCGAGGTGCCCTTCATGTAGGTAAGCGTTTCCACGGAGGGGTTCGGCAGAACTTGCAGGACATTTCCTTCGTTGTCCGCGAGCGCATAGCCGCGCGTGATGGTAACCGGGCGGCCTGCGTCGTCGTAGGCAATGGTGGTGACGGAGCCTGCTCGGTCCTTGGTCTGAATCACGAGATTGGCGTCCCGGTCGGCACCAAATTGCTTCGTCTCAGTGGAGCCGTCGGCATACGCCGTCTTGATCAGACGATTGCGTGAGTCGTAGGAATTCGTAATCGTGCGGCCCATCGCATCGGAGGAGGTCAGGAGATTGCCGAGGGCATCGTAGGTGCGGGTCTGCACCGTGACCAACGCGCCATCGTCACCGGTTTCCTCGATTTTGGTGAGACGACGGTTCGTGTCATAGGTATACACGGAGGCCTTGCCCGCACCGTCGAGGTGGCGCTTCACAAGACCGGCGAGCGGATCACCGGCAGGGAAATACTCCCATTTCTCCTCCGATGCGGCGGCGGTGGCGCGCATGACCATTTCGTTGGGCTGCGTCACATGGGTGAGGAAGTCCGAGCCAATGGTCGTGCGCACGGTCGTGCCGCCGGTGGTGGTCTCCGGGCCGGACCAAGTCAGGTTGAGCCCCTGCGGACCGGCTGACTGCATGAAATCGACGCGAATCTCGTGCACTCCGGCCGTAAGGTCAACGACCGCACTCTTCGTGCCCTGGTTATAGGCCACCGTCAACACGGGCTGCCCATCAATGGTCAGGATGCACATGTTGTCGGCGTTAAGATAGAAAGTGCGCTGACCGTCAGTCTGAAGCACCAATGAGCCGCTGAATCGCAGCGAGTAATTCGAGACAGCCGATACGTCAAACTGCCCGAGCGCCACGGAATCGGCTGCAACCAGTTTGTCAGGGGTAAGCGAGTCGAGCGTACTCAGGTCTGTAACGCCGGGGTAATAGGCGCAAACGAGACCTTGGATTTGTGCACCGCCCCCTAGGGACTTATCATAAACCCAGCCAGTCTTGCGAGACAGCGGACGTCCGCCCTCCGAGTAGGTCATGAGGGTCGTCTTACCTGAAAAATCTACATCCAGGATGGGACGCCCCGTCATAGGCTCGTTCACACGGCGGCGAATTTTGCCGCCTACAGACTCTTGGGTCATGAAACCGGCCCCGTCATAAAGATAGTTACTCACCGTTCCATTCGGGCTAGTGATTTTGGGGGGGCGCCCGGAGCGGTTGGCTGCGTAATACTGGTAAGGGCTGCTATGACCGTACGCCTCCTTCGTGGCGCTGATCGAGCCGAAGGCGTTGCCCTCCTTCCACCCGTTGGGAACAGACCACTTCGTGTAGCGGCTGGACTCCGCCGTATCGATGAATCGCAGCCGATCACCGCCCTCGTAAACCTTGCGATGAATGGGGCTGCCGGTACCGTTGCCGCCCACCGCCGCCCAGAAGGTATCCTCACCGGCCTTGGTCACTTTGCGCGCCAGCATGGAGGACTGATTATAGACCTGCGGTCGATCGGCGGTCAGCGTGAGCAACGAAGCCGCGATATTGTTGCTGTACGAGACCTCCTTGTTGCGGTGGTCCCCCACCGTGCCGGCGTCGGCAACCGACATCTTCATGAGATTGCCCTCCACACGCCGAGAGAAGGTCGAGGTGTCGCCGTTCGGGTGCGTGACTTTGGCAAGGTTGCCTCCTGCATCATAATCGTACGCAATCGTTGGACCATTGGATACAGCGACCTTCGAGAGTACCGTAATTCCGTTCGGAAGCGTCGTGTGTGAGAGTTGCATCTCACCTCCATTGGCGTCCTTAATCTTGGACTTGCGCCACTTTGCGTCCACCGGTGCGGCCACATCGCCAACCTCCGTGGCATACTCGTATCGTTTGGTGACCACGCCGTCAGCCGTCATGGATTTCACCAATCGGCCGCCAGTCGTATTTCCGTCGATCGCAAACAAATCAAAATGCATCTGCGAGCCGTTCTTGGCCACATACACAGCCTTGGTTGCAGCGGTACGCGATACGGTCTGCGCGCCATTCGCGTCGAATAGCGTCACGGACTTGACCGAGTTGTAGACGGCATCCTTGAAGATTTTTCCGGACGGAGAGTAGCGACGCGTATCCTTCCATGCCGGATTGGTGCAATCCACATAGGTAAGGCCGTTCACCTCAAAAAGATTCAGCGTCACGTCGTGCTCTGAAAAATGCCCGGGGCCGAAAGAGGATACCGCCGTGGTTTGCCGCAGGCTCAGTGTGCGTTTGATGCCAATCTGCGAAAAGTCTTGTCGAGGCGCATCCATCTTGCCGCCGCCATTGCATGAGGCGCAAGTCGAAGCAAGGCTGCCGGCTGAAGAAGGCGACTTATAGTCGTAAGCAAAATGGCGCAGGTTCAGAGTAAAGAGGTCAATTTTCGAACCGCCGGAGCTGGTATCTGAGACGCACTGACCAGTCGAGCCCTCGGAGTCGCCCCCGTCGTTGCCTCCCTGCCCATCATTATTTGCGTCAGGGTTTTTATTTATGTCAGAATTTTGGTCGTCCTGCTTTTTTTTCTTTTTCTCGCAATCGTCACTATCGGAGTTGTCACTGTCGGAGTTCGTGTCTCCGTCCCCCGGGCAACCGCCGGATCCACCGCCACCACCGCCGCCTCCGGTTTGAGTGTTGGCGCATTGCTGTTGCACATCATCGGCAGGATCCGCCGCCAAACGACCCGCGCCAAAGTGGCAAATGGCCAGTGCAGATAGAATTAGGGAAAGGTGACGATTGTTCATGACTGAATGTTTTATGGTAAGGGGTTATTTCGCCGCGACCTGTTTGCCGTCGGCGTAGACGAGAGTGTTGGCCTTGAAACGGACCTGGCCGGAGGTCACGGGGGAGGAGGCGAGGATGTTCGTCTCCAGCACGGTGCCGGGCATGCCGAGGAACTTCACGCGGGCCACGCCGGCGGCGTCGGCCTCGACGGTCTGCGTGGTCAGGCCATTGCCGAACGCGCCGCAGTCGAAGCTGGTGAAGGTGACCGGGAAGCCGGGTGCGGCCTTCACGGCGAGTTCGATGGACTCACCCTGTTTCACATCCTGGAAGTACGGGGAGACCGGCTCGATGCGAGCCACGCCGGCAGCGGCGGGCTTGGACTGGAACACGCGGCCGGGCTCGGCGACGTCCAGGTAGGACTTCGGGTCCGCCTTGTAGGCGACGGCGTCGAACGGCTTGGGCGCGATGAGGGGGTTGAGCCGCTCGGGGTGCTTGCCGTCCTTGAGCGCCTCGATGGCCGAGCGCACCTGTGTGTTGTCCGCCGTGATGGCGGGCGTGCTGCCGTAGCCGTCGGTGAGCACGATGGCCTCCTGCTCCAGCTGCTTGCGCGTAAGCGGATCCTCCTCCAGCTTCGCCTTCGCCAACAGGTACTTTTTGACCGATTCCTTGTCGTTGCCGTCAGGGCCGTCGTGGAGCAGCTTGGACTCCTCTGCCGTGAACACGGGCTCATAGCCCTTGACCGGCTCGACGGAGAGCAGCCTCCCCTTCGGCAAGTCCTTGAGCGCCACGGGCGCCTTGGCGACCGTGCCGCGCGTGAAGTACCAGACGCCTAGGCCGGCGACCAGAGCCAGCGCCAGCGCGGCTGCCACACCGGGGTTGATACGCGCCCGACGCGGCCGGGGAGCATTGCTATGAGGGGTCGACATGGAGGTTTTTTGAAATTCGCCCCAAGCGCATCGGGAACCTCCCGGGCCCCGACAATTAAAAATTTCGCAAAACTCCCGGGCAAAAATAAATCCAAGAGCCCACGAAAAAGGTAAAATCCTGATAACCAAAAAGTTAAAAACAGGACGAATAACTTACCAAAAACAAAGGAGATATACCCCACCCTCGCCGCAAAGCCACAGCCAGCATGTTCTCAAATGTTTTACTTGGAAACCGAACACAAGACGGCGAGAACGCGATTCGTGATTATGGCCATGGACAAAGCCGCCAATAAGTCTCCCACCAAAGCCCCCCTTGCGATGGTGGTTGCCGGCCGATTCTTCCATGCCGAGTTCATGGAATGTCCCGAAGGGGCCGGGGCGTCGCAGCGACGCTCCATCGCCGCACTGGCCGTGGAGGAATCGGCGCCGTTGCCCTTGGAACAACTGGCGTTCGGACTGTCCGGCTACGGCACACGCATGGCGGCCTGGGCGGCCGTGAGGAAGCGCATCGAGAGCGCCCTGCCCGTCGGCGCCTTCACTTCACGGCATGTGCTGCCGGAACCGGCGCTGCCCCTGCCGGATGCGCCCAAAGACTTCGTCGGATGGCGCTGGCTGACCGCGACAGAGGGCTCGCTTGTCGCGCTGAAGTTCAGCGGGGCACAGCTTGCCCCCGTCGCCCTGAGAGCTTTCAGCCTATCGCAGGAGGCGGACGACCGGTCGCTGCTGGCGTTGCGCAAACAATTGGCCCCAGGGATAGTCGACGCTCCGCACGAAAACGGGCTCTGGCGTCTTGAAGGTTTTGAAACGGCGCCAAAGGGCGCCCTGAAACTGCGCTGGCGGACGTTAACATGCGAGGAAGGGTCTCCGACGTCAGGGTTCTCCGAGATGGGCGCAGGAGACCTTGACCTCGCCGATCTGCGCCCGGCGGAAGCGGTCGCCGCAGTGAG
Source organism: uncultured Opitutia bacterium (assembly GCA_945957395.1). GTDB lineage: Bacteria > Verrucomicrobiota > Verrucomicrobiia > Opitutales > UBA953 > CAMFKE01. Next base: position 285,528 of record CAMFKE010000004.1, on the reverse strand, counting down.
GCGTGAAGCGGCCGCGCGGGCGCGCCTGCGGCAAAGTTACCTCGCACTGGGGGCCTTCGCCGCGCTGCTGCTGCTGCTTCAAATCATCGTGTGGTCGCTGCAGGGCATGGCCGCCTGGCGGGAGTCCGAACTCGCCGACTCCAGACCGGCAGCCGACAAGGCCGAGGCCGACGCCACGCTACTGGAGACTCTCGACCGGGTGACGGCGAGACGACTTCCCGCGCTGGAGAGACTCGCCGCCCTGAACGCCTCGCGACCCGACGGAGTCACCCTTTCTCGAGCCGCCTTTACGGAGGAAGACACCCGCATCAGCGGCAGGGCAACATCCATGGGGGAACTCAACGCCTGGATCGGAGCCCTGCGCAAAGACAAAGCCTTTAAAGCCGTGGAGACAGCGCGCGTGCACGCGGCGTCCGACTCCGCCACATTCGAGCTGCGACTGGTTGCCGCCCAAGGAGGTGCACGATGATTTCCCGTCTGCGCCGGCACCCGGCCTTCGCCCGTCTTGCGCTTCATGCGGAACGAGCCGTCTCGGCTATAAGCGCCTTCTGGGCGTCACGAAATACGCGCGAGCGCACCATGGTTGTCGCCATCGCGTTCGCCGCACTAGCATTCCGCATCACCGCCCTGCTGGACGGCCTGCACGACACGCGAGAAAACCTCGCCAACCTTGATGCCGCTCGCGAAGCCCGGGAGACCCTCCTCGGCGCCGCTCCGGTCGTGAGCAACGCACTCAACCGCCGGGCCGGCGAACTTGAAGTCGCGCGCAAGCTCGACGCCGAGACCGTCATGGCTCGACTGGAAAAACTTCTCGCAGGGTCGAAGCTGAAGGCCGAGTCCGGGCGGCCCTCGACACGAGAAGCCGGCGCCGCCCGCACACACTCCATCACGCTGCGCGCGGAAGCCGCCACACTTGAGCAGATCGTGGCGTTTCGTCGCGCTCTCGACGCCGCCGGACTGCCCCTCGCCATGACCGGCCTCGAGCTCGACGCCAACACCGCCGACCCGGCCAAGCTGCGCGCCCGCATCGAGCTCACGGCCGTGCAGCCCAAGTAAGCGCACCACCTTCGCCCCCCCCCCGTTTTTCGCGCCGCCAATCCGCGATTTGCAATCCGCAGCCCCCATGCCCCCGTCTCAGTTCCGTATTTCGAGCTCCGCGCTCCGTGCCTCCCTCGCCTCCCTTGCGTTGGTCGCCTCATCTTCCGCAGCCCCGGTGGCGCAGAGCGCAGAGACGTCGGGAACGACGGCGGACGTACGCCTGGTGCTCGCCGACGAGCCCATACCGGCCGTGCTCGCACTGCTTGAGAAGTTCACCGGAAAAACCGTGCTGGCCGACCCCGCGCTCCCCAAGGGGAAGATCACCTTCAGGCCCCCGGCCCCGCTGACCAAGGCCGACACCGTGGTAGCCATCGAAAGTCTGCTGGCCCTCAACGGCGTCGCGCTCACTCCGATGGGCGAGAAGTTCCTGAAAGCCGTGCCGACCGGCGCGGCCGCCTCCCAAGGGGCACCCGAGCTCCACCTGAACAGCGTGAGGGACCTCCCCCCCAGCGAGCGCGTCGTCGCCCGACTGTTCTCCCTGCGCGACGCCGACGCGGCCTCGCTGGCCGAGAAGATTCGACCGCTGCTGACCGCGCGGGCCGTCATCACGGTGATGCGGGATGCGAACGCCCTGCTCGTCACCGACAGCCTGTCCAACCTCATACGCGTCGAGTCCTTCGTCGAACGCCTCGACACCCCGCCCGCGTCGATCTCCCTTGAAATCAAGAACGGTCGGGCCGAAACGCTCGCCACAAAGCTCAAGGCCCTTGTCGCCGGGGCCTACAAACGCCGCCTGAGAGGGGACACCACCATCGACGCCATCGATGGTGCCAACAGGATCGCCATCACGACCGACCCGGCCAACGCCAACCTTTTGAAAGAGCTTGTCGGCATGCTCGACACCGAGTCCGGCACCGCCGCCAAGGTCGAAGTCTTCCCCCTTCGCCACGCCGAGGCCACCAAGATCGCCACCGTGGTCACCCAGCTTGCCTCCTCGCGCACGGGAGGAGCCGGCGCGCCTGGGGTCGCCTACGGCGCAGCAGGCTCACCGGCCCCGGCCGCCGGTGACGAACGATTCTCCTCCGCCATGAGCCTGGTGGCCGACGAGCGCTCCAACAGTCTTGTCGCCCAAGGCTCCCCCGAGGATATCGCCAAGCTGCGCAAGCTCGTGAATCGACTCGATGTGCTACTCCCCCAGGTGCGCATCGAGGCCACGATTGTGGAAGTCACGCTCGGCGACGGCGAAGTGTCGGGTCTCGACTCGCTGGGCATCGGATTCAAGGCCAGCGGCGACACCGGGGTGACCTCCGGCGACTACCGCTTCGCCACAGGCACCGCCACGCTGCCCAACACGGGTGAACGAGCCTTCGGCATCAACGGGTCGGTGAAGGACCTCTCGCTGGCCGCCGCCTTCAACAAGAGCGAGCTGCGCAACAAGGTGAAGGTGCTCTCCTCCCCCAACATCGTCACGACCCACAACAAGAAGGGCTTCATCAACGTCTCCCAGTCGCAACCCATCATCACGGGCTCCACCATCAGCGACAACTCCACGGCCACGCGCTCCACCGTCTCCTACCGCGACATCGGTATCAAACTCGAGGTCACACCGCGCATCGGCGACAACGGCGTCATCCAGATGGAAGTCACCCAGGCCGTCGAAAACATCGCCGGCTCCACGACCATCGACGGCAACTCTCAACCGCTCATCGGCAAACGCGAAGCCACCTCCTTCCTCACCGCCTCCGACCGCGAAGTCATCGTCCTTGCAGGACTCCAGTCCACAGCCGAAACGACGACGCTGGGCAAAGTCTGGCTGCTCGGAGATATCCCGGGCCTCGGATACCTTTTCCGACCCGAGACCGTGCTGAAGGAGCGCCGCGAACTCATCATCTTCCTGAAGCCCTATGTCGTGGACGCCGCCAAGCAGAAGAACGAGCCCACGCCCGGACTTCGCCCCGACGCCCTCACTGCACCCGACGCCAACAAGTTCATCGGAACAGGCATAGCCCCGTCCCCCCTGCGCGACACCTGGGCCGAAGAGGAGAAAAAGCGCGAAGCCGAAGCAGCCGCTCGCGCCGCCAACCCGCCCCGCGAACCCGTTCGCGGCATGCACGACTGACCTGCAGGAGTGTCACGATGATTTCACCGCAGAGCTCATGGCGCATGAAGCCCTATTCCCATTCCGCAATTCTCTCGGTCCTACTACCGGCTCTCACCGTGATCCTAGCGCCTTTCGCCACGGCCGCAGACAACCTCGACGCGCTTGTCGCCCGATCGCCCTTCGCGCCACCAGGTAAGGTCTCTGTTAGAGGCACCTCCGCCCCGACCAGAATCGAGTTCGGTGGATATTTGGAAATCGGCGGAAAAACCGAGGTCAGCCTGCTCAATATCGCCACCCGCGAAGCCGTTTGGGTGGCGCTGCGCGACAAGTCCGCCCCTTTCTTCGTCGAATCCTTCGACCCATCAGGCCCGGCAGTCATCGTGAAACTCGACGGCACCTCAGTACGGCTCCCCCTTCGCAACGCCCCTGCTGAAGCCCCTTTGACTACCTCACCGACGCCCCCATCGCCGGCCGCCGGGCAGGCAGCAATCCTTGACGCGGGTGCTCCGAAGATTCCTGACGCCGAAAAACAGGAGAACCCGAGAGTGGAAAGCCCGGCCTCCTCCTCCGAGCCCTTCCGGATTCCTGCGCAGAAGCTGCGCACCCCGCGCCGCGCCGACGATATCAAGACAGCGGAATAGCGCAGACAGGTCCTCCCACAGGTATGGCGGCCTCGTTGAACTATGCCCCCCAACAGACGGGGTATTGGGGCAGGCGTAGCGCACCTCGTTAATGCGAGCTAGCTGCGCCACTAGGCAAAGCCATAGCTCGCGTAAAAAAAGCCATAAAAACGCCAGCATCCCTTTATTCATCAGGCTAAGTCGACTATCGGCACATATGGCGACCTTGTACCGGTCAGCACCATTTCAGTGAATCGCCTGACTGCCCCATCCATTCTAGCCCTGTCGAAGCGCTACCGCCCCTACGGATGCGGACCAGTTTCTCGACGATGGTCCACATGATTTCCGGAACACCGTCCGGGAGGTTGCTGGGTTTTTCTGACATGGATTTTTGGTCTGGGTTCGGTTCTGGGGCGTGGATTCCCGGGGCCTGGCTTTCGCGCTGGCGCGTTTTCGGCCCCGGGGGGGGGCGGGTGGTAGCCGTTACGCCTCCAGGTAGGCCTCGGCGGCCTGGAACGAGGTCTCCTCCGGGAGGTCGAGCTTCACCCGGGGGATGACCCACACCAGGCCGCAGTCGACGTACATGCGGAAGAGCCCCCTGCGGCCGGGGTAGCGGTTGAACGGATCGAAGTGACCGCCGCCGAGCTGCGTCACCCACTCGCCGGGTCGGGTGTCGTCGGGGAGCGTGAAGTAGGCGCTGTTGGCGTGCTGCCTGTTCTTCGCCCTGACCTCCCGCAGGATCTTGAGGAGCTCCGGGATGAGCCACTCCCAACGCTTAGACGAGCAAATCGGAGAGCTCGGCCCCGGCGAGCTCTCCGCTATAATCGTCTGCTCCTGATGGGAGAAGGTAGGGAGCTCGTCCGACTGAGTGGATACGAAGGAGGACGAGCTCACTCCTTCTCCAGAAGGAGTAGAGCTGTTTGCTACCTCCTTTGGTGCGGTCATTTTGACCGCTCCCTTGCATCCCTTGTATGCACTGGTCAAAAAGTTACCAGTGACCACACGGCAATCGTGATGAACACTGGGCTCTTCGCCCTCGCAACTGGTTGGACGCAAGTTCCCCTTGCATGCAAAATTACCAGTTGCCACGAAACCGTTGGCATCAAGCACTTTGCGCAAGTGGTCTTTCCGGTAAGACCGGTTGCCGACTTTTGTGACGACAGGCTCCCCGGTACCCCCGGGGGAGGCGGTTTTCCGGGCCCTTTTCTTGGGCTCGGGAACCTCCTCGCCGGCGTCCTCAAGAGCCTCCCGGCGCAGGCGCCACCGGCGGGCCGCGTTGACGCGACCGACCTCCGAGGCCATCAGTTCGGCCAGCTCCGCGCGCACGGCCGGCTTGCGCTCGTCCGTGGCCTTCATGAACCGGGAGTGCAGGGTCTCCAGTTCGGCCATCTCCTCGTTGGTGAACTTGTCGCTGTAGATCATCTTGATCGCACTGGCCTCGATGACGGCGATCCGGCGCAGCCCGTCGCGGCGCTTGTCGGCGCGCAGGGTCTTGCCGATGTCCCCACGCTTGAGGCGGTCGGCGATGGTGACCTCGCGCGCCAGCATCTCGTCGGGGATCGGGCGCTCGTTGAGCGGGAAGTCCGGGAGCTCCGGGATGATGCTCCGCTCCCGGAGGAGGAAGGACATGACGTCCAGCGGGTGGCGGCGCCCCTTGGGCAGCTTCGCCGCATTGTCCGGGTGCTGAGCCTCCTCCTGAAGGGACTCCATGTCGTTGAAGGACATCGCCTCGGCGAGGACATCGAAGTTGCGGTAGTAGGCCTCCTCGTTACCGCCGTCGGCGCGCGCCTGGGCGGCCATGACCTTGACCATGTCAGGGCGCAGGCCGACGCGGTTGGGCTGCCCGTAGGCGATGGAGCGGACGCGGTGGACGTACCCATCCTTCTCCAGCTGCCGGATAGCGCGACGCGCCTGGGCGTCGGAGCACTCGGCGCGCACCATCCAGTCCTCCACCTTGCGGAAGAGCCACAGGTGGCCGTTCACCTTCAGGGTGCAGTTGCGACGGTTCTCGAAGATGTCGCAGAGGTCGCTCATGATGGTCGCCGCCACGCCGCGACCGAGCTCCCTCAACCACAGGACGCTGGTAACGACCGTCTGGCGCTTGGCCTCCCAGTCGGCCCGGGCGGCCTCGCGCTGCGAGACCTTGCCGCCCCGGCGCTCCTTGCTGATGCAGGCGACGCCCTTCTTGATGAGCGACCGTGTGCGGGCGCTCTTGCGCTCGCCGGTCCCCCACGAGTTGTTACCGGGGATGTACGACCACGAGAACTGGGCGGTCATCCGCCTTGGCTCGTACCCCTCCGTCTCGCGCATTTCGCGTTCTTCTTTCGCGCCCATGGCTCAGTTCCTTTGAAGTTTTTCGGAAGGGGTGACGTGGAACACCGGTCGGTCGGAGAGTACCTCATTGAACAGACGGAAGTTCGGGATCACCGCCTGGACACGGTAGCCCGAGAACCGGCCGGCACGTAGCACCCCACTTGCCTCACGCACCGCACAGAGGGCCAAGCTCATGCCTCGCCTGACAGTCGGCATCGATGGCAGCATGAACATCGCAGCCCTGGCTAGCGCGACCCTGTGATGCCAAGTAGCGCATCAATGATTGGACATCGATAAGCACAGCGCCCTTTCGCCCATTGGCCCCGGCGGTTTTCACCTTCACCGACCTTACGGGCGGGCGATGACCATTGGCCGCGCAGGGGCGAACCAAGGAATCGAGCATGGACCGGGTAAGCCCCGACAAAGGACAACGCTCCCCGGACTTGGGGAGACGAACATACGCAGGCCGCGCACCACCCGATGCCGACGGCGCACATGCGCCAAAACCGACACCTTCCCCCCGAGGGGGATCAAACGAAAGCCGGTGCGCAAAGGAATCATAACGAAGGGTGAAGCCGGAGCGAAGAAGAACCTCCAGCGCATCGGGCGACTGAACACCCAATTCTTGAAGAAGAGACATGACGAGACTGCGCGGGCAGGTGCCCGCAAAAAGGTGACTCCGGGGAACCCGGAAAAACCATGCGCCGCGCCCATGGCACTGCTGTGCCAGAGCACCCAAAAGAGCGCATGACGAAAACAACCTTTACCCGTGAATCGCGAAACCGCTTGTCGCCCGACAGCCCCAAAATCGAGGCGTGTCCGAGGGCTAGATGCGTGATGCGTGGCTTACCTTAGAACGTGCGTAACAGCTTCAAGAGTTGCTTTGTAAGCCGTGGAAACGGCTCGGACGGTGCAACGACAAACATCCCAGCACACCGACAATCGCCGGTCAACACCCTTCGTCATCAAGTTTAATCCATGCAGCACACTTCTCAGTCCTGTCGCAAAAACGACGATGGCAAACATCGGCACACATAGTCTTACCCTCAGTCTTACCCGACAACTTTCGGAACAACAAAAAGCCCCGCAAGTCGTTGAACTTGCGGGGCTTAACTAAACTGGCGGAGAGGAGAGGATTCGAACCTCCGGAACCCTTGCGAGTTCACAGCATTTCCAATGCTGCACAATCGGCCACTCTGTCACCTCTCCGTTGGGCCTCTTCCTTGGTGGAAGGCCACGCAGAAAAGAAAACGCCGTTCGCAAGTCAAGGGGCAAAACGAAAATTTTACGGCGCGTCTTGGCGTCAAAGTGCGGAGGAGGCAGACGCAGCCCGGGTCCAAACGACGAGGAACAACGCACGACACGATACGACCGCCGACTCGGAGATTCCCGGCACACGAAGATTCCGATCGCGGATGGCAGACGAACAGAAACCGCGCGTGCGAGCGGAACCGGCATCCGAGATTAATGTTTACACTGAGCCCCCTCCGGAAAAAACACCTGCACCATGAATCCCCTCGCATCAACCCTCGCGGTCATCGACGGTCCCCTCGTGTGGCTCGTCCTGATTGTCGTCGTTCTCCTCTTCGGCGGCAGCAAGCTGCCCGAGCTGGCCCGCGGACTGGGCAAGGCCCGTCGCGAGTTCAAGAAGGCGAGCGAGGAAGTGGATGACGAAATCCGCAACGCGATCGAGGAGGACGAGCGCAAGAAGGTCCGCGCCAAAATCGACGAAGAGGAACGTGCAAAAATGCGCGCTAAAGTCGAGGACGAGGAGCGCGCCAAAATCCGCGCCCGCGTGGAGGAAGAGGAGCGCGCCAAGCTCGCCGCCGAAAAGAACAAGCAGGCTTGACCGGCCGGCTCTCACGCAAGCCCCGCAGCCCACAAGGCGCGGGGCTTTCGCGTGCCCCGGGACATCATCCCCAGAAACGCGGCAGCCCCGGAGGATAGGGCGACCCGTACCAGGCGTTCAGCACGAACATCTGGATCATGACGCCGATGCGCAGCGCGCCCTCCAGCGTCAGCACGACCAGCGCCCAACGCAAGCCGCCGCGCCGGCGCAAATCGAACCCGACGACCCCGAGCAGGAGCATGAGCAAGCCGAAGAACCTCGTCTCGCCTTCGGTCAGCAACACGAGCGGATAGAGATGACACAGCGCCGCCAGAGCGAGCCAGGCCCAGCCGATGCGGGCCGGCGGCGGGGGCGCCTCGCGGGGATCCACTCCGGCTCGCAACTGGCGCACGCCGATGCGCCGCTCCGCCAGCACGAGCTGGGCGACCTCCGAGGGAACCACGACAAAGGCGAGCTGGAGGACGAACAACATGGCGGGATGCGGAGAATTTTGTGATATGAAAGCGGATACACCATCCCGCCGGCGGCGGCGTCACTCGCCGGCGGATTTCTTCATGGGCGTCGGCGCGTCGGCGCCGATGCGGCCGACGGGCAGCTCGCCCTTCTCCGTCGAATGGCTGCGGCGGAACTGGTATCGGTTGATATCCTGCATGGAGACCTGGGTGAGCGCCTTGAAGCCCTCGGACATGCGGTCGCGCAAGGCGGAGGAGCGACCGGAGTCCGAAAACTTGTCGTTCTTGTCGCGAGAGAAACGCTCGGTCCATCCCTCAACCTCGGCCTTCTCTCCCGAGCCTGCGTATATCTGTCGCTCGCGCGTGTCGTAGGAAACCCGCTTCTTCTCCACCCGCTCGCTCTCGAAAATGTCCGAAAAATCCACGCCGTCGGAGCGCTTCTTCTCAAAGGAATCTCCGGCGCCCTCCCACTTGCCGTAGGAAACGGGGTCGCGGCGATCGTAGCGCTCGTCCTTGCCGAAATACTCGGAGGTCTCCTTGCCGAAGCGTTTCCTCGACTGCTCCTCCTCCTTTTTGGTCACCCGGGTGAGCGGAGACTCCACCTCGCCCTCCTCGTCGATGCGCTTTTCAACGCTCCCCTGTCGGGTCGGCCGGGGCGGATACGCCCCCTGCTCCAAGGCGGCAGGGGCGCCGGGGCGCCCTCGCGAGTCCCCGTTCGGAAGCGGCGTCGTAGCAGGAGCGGCGGGGCGCGGCTCGCGGCGGGCGCCCGCAGGATAATGAACCGTCTTGGGACCGTCCTCACCGCCTTCCACCGTGATGGTGTATCCGCCCCTGGTGGCCTTGCCCATGCCGGGTAACTCCTTCAGGGGTGCCACCTGCGCGCGAGCCCCGCACGCGGCCGCCAGCAGGCTGACTGCAAAAACGGGGACAAGGAGGCGGGGGCGGGGCATGGACGGCGACCGTGGCCGTTTTTTTCCAAGGCGCAAGCGGAAGCCACCCCCCTGCGCGCTTGCCAAGTGAACCGGGGCCCTGTGTTCTGCGCGGATGCCACGGCTTCACGGTAAAACCGCCCGCCTCCTCCGGCTCCGCGGAAACTCCGCCCGCGCCGCCCTCTCCCTGCTCGCCTCCGCCGCCCTGGCGCGAGCGGCCGAAACCCCGGCGCTCTCCCTGCCGGCTACGGACCGGGCGGGAGCAACCCCCGAGGCCCGCACCTTTGTCTCCGCCGTCGAATCCTCGACGGCCGCCGGACTACCCTCCCTCGCGGAAAGCCTCGCCGAGGACGCCTTGAAGAAACTCGAGGGCGACGGCGCAGCTCGACGCCGCGTACTCATCGCGCTGGCCTCGGCGCGACTCCAGCGCGCCGACTTCGCCGGAGCCGAGAAGGCGCTGAACGAGATCCCTGGGGAAGCCCCCGACAAAAGCCTGCGTCTGGGCCTGGCCGCCTATGGCGCCCGCCGCAACGCCGACGCCGCCCGGCATCTGGCCGGCTCCCGCGGCGCCCGCCTAACGCCGGGCGACACCCTGTGGCGCGATGTCCTCGAAGGGCTCATGGCAGGCGAGGAAGCCAGGCGCGATGCGGCTGAAAGGCACTTCCGTGACGCGGCGGCCAAGGCTCGCGACCCTCTCGAGCGCGGGCAGGTCGCCCTGCTGAAGTTGCGCATGCAGCTTCGTATCCGCCCGGAAGATACCGATGCCTTCGACGAAATCGGCAGGCTCATCGACATCCTGCCCGACATCCGACAGACCTATCAGCTGGCGAAGACCCAGGCTTTCGCCCTTCATCGCTCCGGCGAAGGGGCCCGCGCCGTGAACCACCTGCGACGCGTCCCCCTGCGCGATGCCGACCTGGTGGCAGAACGAGAACTGCTCTGCGGCCTCATGGCGGGAGACGGCTCGCCGGGCAGCGGGGGTCGCTCCCCCGAAGGCCGCGCGGCGCTCCTTCGCGCGGCCGCCGCGGAAGGATTCTTCGACATCCAGGGCGCCGCGCTGGCGGCGCTGCGAGAGGCCGTCCTCACCGCGCAGCCGGGTGAGGTCGTGGTGAACGCCAACGCCATCTACGCCAAACTCACCGAGTTCATCGAGCCGCCCACCGGGAACCCCGATTCGCGCGTGGCCGACCTGGCGCACTACACGCGAGCCGCCGTGATGCTGGCCGCCGCCTCCCGGGCCGACACCGACGAGGCGCGCGAAGCGGCCCGCGAAAAGGCCGACAGGGCCGCTCGCGAGCTTCTGGACAAATTCCCGTCGTCGCCGCTGCGCGAGGACGCGCTGGCGCTGTCCGCCGACATCGCCTGGCAGAGCCGCGCCTACCGCAGGGCGGCCGACGCGCTGGAAAAACTTCGCGAGCTCACCCCGCCCGCCGAGGCCGTGACGCTCAACCTGGCCTGCGCGGACTGCTACTTCCTCAACAACGACCACGCGCTCGCCGCGGCGGCCTATGCGCGAGCCCGCGCCGGCCTCACGGACGAGACGGCACGCGGCGAGGCGCTCCTCGGCGAGCTTCGCGCAAGGCTGGCCGACACCGCCCGCGACCTGACCTCGCGCGCCGAGGAGGCTGTCTCCGTGCTCGATGCGGCCGCCGCGCCCGGAGGGCGCATCGCGGCGCCCCTGATCCTGCGCGCGGAATGGCTCGTGTGCGACGCGCTTCGACGCGCCGGCGCCCCCGCTCGGGCGCTGCCCAGGCTGGCGCGGGCGCTGGAAGCACCCGCCGCCTCCGACGCGGGCATGCGAGCCCGCCTCCTGTGGCTTCGAGCCATGTGCGAACTCGCCTCCGGCAAGGGCGCCGAGGCCGCCGCGAGCGCCCGTCTGCTCGCCGGACTGGTGACGGCGAGCGACGCCCCCGAATTGCGCGACAACGCCCCCGCCATCCTGGCGCAGACCGCGCTGCTGAGAGCCCGCGCCCTGCTGGGCTCCGGAGCCGAGGCCGCGACGGCCTTCCGCGAATTGCGCGAACAGCACCCCGGGCAACCCGCGGCCGCCTCCTCCTACCTGGTGGAAGGCCGACACCTGGCGGCGAAAGGCCGGCACGCCGAAGCCCTTGCGACCTTCATCGAAGGCTATGAGCGCTTCCGCGAAAACCCGGACGCCAAGTTCACGGAATACGCGGTGGCCGCCCTCTACGAGGCCGCTTGCGAAGAGATGGCGCTCGCAGAACGCCAGGGCCCGACTCGACTCAAAGCCGCTTTCGACAAACTCGACAGGCTCACCAAGGACCACCCCAACCATGAGCTGTTCTTCCGGGCCCGCCTCATGCAGGGCGACATTCTGCGGCGCATCAACGAGTTCGATTCGGCCCTGAAGGTCTACGAGGACCTGGTGGTCGCCCAACCCAACCACGCGGCCCGCATGCGCGCCGAGCTGGCCAAGGCCGACTGCCTTCTCAAGCAGGGCAAGGACGGCGAAAAACGCGCCGACCGGCTGGTGCTCGCCGCCGCCGAGTACGCCCGGCTCGTGAACCTGCCCGGGCGCCCCGCCGACCTGGCCGCCGAGGCGGCTTGCAAGCGCGCGGAAGCCGAGTCGCTCGCGCCTCCCAAGGGCGCCGTCAGCCCGACGACCGGAGCGCGCATGGCGCGGCTTGAGGCGGCCAAGTCGCTCTGGGCCACGCTGGACGAACTGCTCTCCTCGCCGGAGGACGCCGAGTCCTTGGGTGAGAGCGGAAGGCACTGGGTGTCCGCCGGGCTGATCAAGCTGGCGGAACTGCGCGCCCAGGACGGGCAGTTCGCCGAGGCGCGAGCCGCCCTCGACCGCCTCCTCGAATACAACGAGGGCCTCGCGTCGGAAACCCGCCGTCTTCCCGGCGAGGCGCTGGCGCGACGCCGCCTTGAACAACTCTCCGGCCGGGCGGCAGAGCCCGCCCAAGCCAACACCGCCCCATGAGCGCCGCCCCCCAACCCGTCGAATTCTCCGTGCTCACGAACGGAGGCCCCATGATTTTCCCGCTGCTCGGGCTGAGCCTGCTTGCGCTCGTGTTCATCGTGGAGCGAACCCTCTTCCTTCACCGCGGCCGCATCCGCGCCGCCGAATTCCTCGACGGCGTGCGCAACAACCTGCGCCACGGACGGCTGGTCGAAGCCATCACCGCCTGCGAGCAGGCGCCGGGCCCGGTGGCCCGCGTGGTGAAAGCCACGCTGCTGCACGCGCGCGACGGCGAGCCGCGCATGCGCGCCGCCGCCGAGGAGGCCGCGCTGCTGGAATTGCCCGTGCTCGAACGACGCATCGGCACGGTCGCCGCCATCGCCAAGCTCGCCCCGCTCGTGGGCCTGCTCGGCACCCTCATCGCGCTGCTTCGCGCCTTCCTCGCGCTGCAGTCGGCTGGACACTACGCGACGGCGGACAAGTTCGCCGGAGACATCGCGGGCGCGCTCGTCACGGCGGCCGCCGGCGTGGCCATCTCGGCGATCGCCCACCTGGGCGTACACTTCCTCAGCGGACGCGTGCGGGCGCTGGCCCACGACATCGAGTGGGCCGCCATCGCGACCATCCGCTTCGTGTGCCATGAGCTTCCCGCCGAGCGCGAAGGACGCGCCGTCGAGGCGGAAGAGGACGCCGCGACCAGGGCCTGAGCGGGATCCACGACCATGAGCAAATCCACCGAACCCCCGGCCAGGCCCATGCGGCTGGCCTCGCGGCTTCGCCGCCCCGACACGGCGCTGGACGCCACGGCGCTGGCCACGGCGCTGCTGATCGCGCTCATGCTCGCGACCCTGGCGGGCTCGCGCTTCATCTTCGCGCCCGGGCTCACCGTGGGCGTTTCGGGCACGCTGTCGCTGCCCGTGGCGAAATCCGACAAGCTGCCCGGAGCCGTGACCACGGATACGGTCACCATTCTGGCGCTCAAGCAGGACGACATGGCCATATGGAACGGGCGCATTCGCACGCTGGCCAAGCTGGCGGAGGATTTCGCCGCCGAGGCGCCCGCAACGGGAACGTCGCGCGGCACGCTGCTCATCAAGGCGGACAAATCGGTGAGCATGCAGACCTTTTTCGAGGTCGTGGCGATGGCGCGCAAGGCGGGTTTCACGGCGGTCCACATCGCCGGTGAAGACGGCCAACCCCGCTGAGGCAGGAGGCCCGCCCGGGACCGTCTGAAAATCAGGCGGCGGAGGCGGGAAGAGCCTTGTCCAGATCCTGAACGAGCGTGGTGCAGGCGTCCTCCAGGAGGTCGAGCACCAGTTCGAAATCGTCGGCTGTTCCGTAATAGGGATCCGGAATGTAGGCGTAACGCATGGAGCGAAGGTAGTCCGCCATGGGCTTGACCTTCGCCACCATGGCCTTGTCCGGCGCGTGTTCACACACATCGCTGTAGTTGGCGTCATCCATGGTGAGGATGAGGTCGAAATCGGCAAAGTCCTCGCGGCGCAGTTTGCGCGCCCGATGCGTGAGCGTGATGCCGCGACGCGAGGCGGCCTCGAGCATGCGCGAATCGGGAAGGTCGCCGGCATGCCAGCCCGCGACGCCGCAGGAATCCCAACTCACCCCGCGCTCATGCAGACGCGCCGCTGTCGCCAGTTTGGCGAAAACGCCCTCGGCCGCCGGCGAACGGCAGATGTTGCCGAGGCAGACGAACAGAACGCGGCGGGGAATCGAATCGTTGGGCATGGGGGACATCTTTGAGGAGACGCGACGGTACTCAAGGCGGCACACTCGCCGGGCTTGTGTCAAAAAGCTAAAAACGCCGCCTCCCCTACCACGACGGCGGCTCGCCGGATCAAAGCGCGCGCAGCCGGTCGCAAACCTCGTCGATGAGGAAGCCCGGGGTCGAGGCGCCGGCGGTCACGCCGACCACCTTGTAATGGGTCTTCATGTGCGCGAAATCCAGCTCGGCGGCGGTCTCCACATGGTAGCAGGGCATGCCTTCCATCTCCACAAGCTTGGCCAGCTTCACGGTGTTCGCGGAATGGCGGCCGCCGATGACGACCACCGCCTCCGCGCCCTCCGACTTGAGATTGGGAATGTCGCTCTGGCGTTCCTTGGTCGCGCCGCAGATGGTGTCCACGACCTCGGCGTTGGGGAAGCGCCGCTTCAGGTGCGCGCCGAGGCTCTTGAAGTCGAAGGTGAACATGGTGGTCTGCGAGACCATGCAGACCTTTTCACCGATGTTCTCCGGCAGCGCGTCGATGTCCTTCTCGCTTTTCACCACGAAGCCGCGGCCCTCGGTGTAGCCCATGAGGCCCATGACCTCGGGGTGCTTCGGGTCTCCGAAAATCACGGTATGGTACCCCTTGCGCGCGAACAGCTTGATCTTGCCGGCGATGATGCCGACGTCCGGGCAGGTGCCGTCGCGGAACTCGAGCCCCAGCGACTTCAGGTAGGCGCGGCGCTCGGGCGAGATGCCGTGGGCGCGCACCACGATCACGGCGTTGCGGTCGCGATCCGTGGACATGTCGAGCTTGAGAGCGGCCTGGCTCTCGTAGTCGCCCACCTCGCGAATGCCCTCGCCTTCCAGCTTCTCCATCATCTGGGAGTTGTGGATCAGGGGGCCGTCGGTGTACACGACACGCTTGCCGTGGTCGGCGTACTGGCGGGCGGTGTCGATGGCGCGTTCAACGCCCCAGCAGAAGCCTGCGCTCTTGGCTCGAATGACTTTCATGGCGGCGCACGAAACGGCGCTTTCCCCTCGCGTCAAACGCGGAAATCGCACGGCGCTTCCGCGTGCGGCGCCAGCCACAGGCGTTCAGGGCCGGGGGCGCTCCATGCGCTCCTTGAGCCAGGCGATGCCGGCCGCCTCGTCATGAAAGTCGCCGTCAAGCTGGGCCTCGTAGGCCTCGTCGAGCACGGCGGTGAACTCCGGCCCCGGCTTGTAGCCCAGCGCGATGAGGTGGCGCCCCAGCACCAGCCGGCGCGGCGCGCCGTCCTTCACGCGAAGCTCCTCGGCGCGCGCCAGCAGCCAGGCGCCCTGGGGCGAGTCGCCGGGGTCGAGCGGCGGGCGGCCCCGCCGATCGGCGTCATCCACGCGCACGAGACGGTCGATACGCCCCACGCGGCGCGCCAGCCTGCGGATGGACGCCGCGCCCGCCTTGTCGCGCCAGAGGGCCAGCGGCATCATGTGGCAGACGACCAGAGGCAGCACGGAGTCCACAAGGTCCTTGTGGCGCGTCATGCGCTCGAGAAAAGCGCGGGCGATGGGCTCGCCGGCGGCCTCATGTCCGTAGGCATGCCAGCGCCCGTCCTTCTCCTTGCGCGTGGTCACGGCCTTGCCGAAGTCATGGCAGAGCACGGCGAACCCGACGACCAGATCCTCCCAGGCATCGCCGGTGCGGGCGTGGGCGAAAGCGTCGAGGCAGTGCAGCGTGTGGTTCCACACATCGCCCTCGGGATGCCACTCCGGATCCTGCTCCACGCCGATGAGCGCCAGCAGTTCCGGGTAGTGCCTCACCCAGCCGCAGTCGCGCAGGAAAGCGAGGCCCGACGAGGGCTTCACGCCCTTCAGCAAAAGCTTGGACCACTCGTCGAACACGCGCTCGGCGGAGAGTCCCTCGGGCCGGATGTGCGAGCACAGCGCGACCGTCTCCGGCGCCGGGGAAAACTCGAAACGCGCCAGGAACTGCATGGCGCGCAGCACGCGAAGCGGATCCTCGGAAAAGGCCGCGGAGGTGTGGCGCAGCACGCGCGCCTCAAGGTCGAGCACGCCGCCATGCGGGTCGAGCAGCTCGCCCGTGGCAGGGTCCCAGTAGATGGCGTTGACCGTGAAATCGCGGCGTGCGGAAGCCTCGGCCAAAGGCATGAACGGGTCTCCCTCGACCAGGAAGCCGGTGTGCCCCTCGCCCCGCTTCGACTCGCGCCGAGGCAGGCTCACATCGATGTCGGCGCCCCTGATTTTATACACCCCGAAGGAGCGCCCGACCGTGTTGATTTCAAAGCGCGTGCGCAGGGCCTTCTCCAACGCGTGCGGCGCGAGCCCGTACACCTCGATGTCGATGTCCTTGGGCGTGCGCCCCATGAGCGCGTCGCGCACACAGCCGCCCACAAGAAGGGAGCGCCCCCCGGCGCGCGACACGGCTTCGACGACGCCGGAAACGGCTGAGAGTTCACCGGTCAGCGGAACAAGGTCGGGACGGAAGGTCATCGGAAAACGGGCGGAAGGAGGCGGGTGTCGCGCGCAGGAAACGGCACCCCGGCGGACCGCCCTCCGACGAGGGCGCAATCAAAGGCGGATGCGGATGTGGCGGCGCAGGAAAGTCGGCAGGTCGATATCCTGTCCGTCGATACGCGTGTGGGAGTCGGCGAAGAAATCGCCGGGCTCGTCGAACGCGATTTCCGTCTGCGCCGGGGCGCCGGCGCGAGGCTTGGCGCCCTTCTGCGCATCGCCCTCGGCGACGACGGCGAGCTTTGCAGGGTCCACTTCCGAGGCTGCCGCGGACTCCTCGGCCGCCAGGATATCGGTCTCGCCGATGCTGCCCTCGGGATCCTCCGTCTTGGGAGCCGACCGCAGTTCGGCGGAGGGACGGCGCGGACGCGGAGCGTTGATCTTGCGCGCGATGCCGGCGGAGCCGAGCACGCACACCTCGACAAAGTCGGAATGCGAATCGTCGATGACCGCGCCCAGCACGGTGTTCTCGCGACCGCCGAACCTGCCTTTGACGGCGGACAAAATCTCGTTCACGCGAGCGAGCGAGAGCCCGGCGCCGCCCACGATGTTGACCACCAGGGTATCCGCCGTGCGCACGGCATCCTTGGTGTACAGCAGCGGACAGTCCATCAGCCGCTCCAGGACGAGCCGGAAGCGGTCGTCCCCTTCGGCCGAGGCGACGCTGAAGAGCGTGCGCCCGCCGCGCACCGGAAGAGCCGAGCGCAGCGTGGCGAAATCGATGTTGATGAGGCCGCGCTTGAAAAGCATGCCGCACAGCGCGTTGAGACCGGAGCAGACCCAGGCGTTAGCCCTGTTGAAAGCCGCCTCCACGGGCGCGTCGGCGCCCTCCCCTTGCAGAAGCATGTCGTTGTGCATCGGTATGACCGCTTCGCACTCCGCACGCAGTCGGTCGATGGCCTCGTGCGCCTGACGCGTGCGGCGATCCCCTTCCCAGGAGAAGGGAAGCGTCACGAAACTGATGACCATGGCTCCGGATTCGGCCGCCGCCTTGGCGATGACGGGAGCGGCTCCGCTGCCCGTGCCGCCGCCCAGGGCGACAAGCAGAACGACCAGGTCCACGCCGCTCACCAGCGCGTCGATGGCCGCACGGTCGGCCTCGGCGGCCGCGCGGCCGCGCTCGGCCTCGCCGCCCGCACCCAGACCGCGCGTCTGAGCGCGGCCGATGACGAGCCGCTCCGGAACGGGCGAGGTCTCCAACGCCTGGGCGTCGGTGTTAACGGCGGCGAACTCGGCGTTCATCACCGTCTCCGCGGACAGAAGGCCGCCGCTCATGAGCCCTTCCACGGAGTTTACTCCGCCTCCGCCGACGCCGATGATCTTCACTCGCGTCGCCGGCATGCCGCCCTGCCGGGGCGCCTCCGGCGCGTCGGGCTCATCGGGGAGCTCGGGGATTGCGGGCGCGGGGGAATCGGCGTTGACGGACTGCGGGTCGTCAGAGTTGACGGACTCGGGCGCATCGGCGTTGACGGGATCGAGGGAGTCGGGAAACGCCTCGGCGTCGGGGGACTCGGGAAGCTGCTCGCTCATGCTAAAGGTGCTCAGAGGCGAAGGAATTTGCGGATGTGGCCCATGATGCCGGCGGGAGCTCCGGGCATGCGGCGGGCGCCGTCGCCGGCACCCAACGCGTACTGGAGGAGGCCCAGCGCGGTGCTGTACTTGGGACCGGAAAGCTCTTCCGTCACCCAGTCGGGGTTCTGCCCGACGACCGTCTCAAGCTTGAGCGCGTTGGCCGCGCAAAGGTCGAGACCGTTGAGCAGCGCGG
This sequence comes from uncultured Opitutia bacterium, assembly GCA_945957395.1. Lineage (GTDB taxonomy): Bacteria > Verrucomicrobiota > Verrucomicrobiia > Opitutales > UBA953 > CAMFKE01. The sequence goes on along the minus strand of CAMFKE010000004.1, from coordinate 267,304 downwards.
TGCCGCCGGTGATGATCGCGCCGGCCGCCACACGGTCGCCTTCGCCGAAGCGCCCGAGGCGCTCGCGGATGATCTGGAAGATCTCGTCGACGCGGGCCGAAACGATGAGGTTGATGGAGCGCTTGTAGAACTCGCGCCCGCCGATGGGCGAACCGGCGTTGGACACGAACACGGTGGCGTGCTCGTCGTCAGCTCCGATGTAGGCGCGGGCGAACTTGATCTTGATGGACTCGGCCTCCTCGCGCGAGATGCGCAGGCCCAGCGCCAGGTCGTTCGTGATGTGGTCGCCGCCCACCGGAATCACGCCGGTCTGCACGACATAGCCGTTGTAATAGAGCGCGTAGTCGGTCACGCCGCCGCCGATGTCCACGACGAGCACGCCGTTGCGCTTCATCGTGTCGTCGGCGACCATCGCGGCGGATGCCAGCGAGGACACCACGAGGTCGTCGGCATGCACGCCCATGTCGTTGGGGATGTGCAGCAATTCCTCCAGCCGGTTGCGCGCGGCGTCGATGGTCCAGTAGCTGACCTCCAGCCGTTTGCCCACCATGTTCTCGGCGTTGGCGAGGGGCTTGCCGTCGAGGAAGAACGGCTGGCGCACATAGTGCACCACGAACCGGTCGTCGGCGGTCTTGCGGCGCTTCGCGTCGTTCTTGGCGCGCTCGATGTCCTCGCGGCTCACGCGCGTGGCGGCCACGGAAGTCGAGCCGACATAGCGGCGCCCCTCCAGGTGCGACCCGGTGAGGGACAGGTAGGCGTGACGCACCTTGCCGTGCAGGCCGGCGGTCTTTTCGGCGTCGGCGAAGGCGGCGTGCACGACCTCCTTGGCGGCGGACATGTCCAGAATCTCGCCCTTGCGCAGGCCCGCTGAGGGCCGTTCGCCCAAACCGATGATGTTGAGCTTACGGTCGGCCTGGATTTCGCCGATGAGCACCACGGTCTTGGTGGTGCCGATGTCGATGGCGGCGACTAGGTTGTTTCGGGGCATGGTGACGGTCAGGGCTGTCTCGCCGGGACGGATACGGGGATGAGGTGCAACTGGGGCACCGGGTTGCGAGGATCGGTCCAGTTAACAAGGCTCAGGTCGAGCCGGTAGGCGGGAAACTTGGAACGATCCACGGCGCGCATGTACTGGCGGATGGTCTCGGCCATCTCCGGCCTCGCCAGCCCCTCCAGTTCGCGGGCGAAATTGGTCGGCGAAAACACGATCTCCACGATGGCCGCCGAATCCGGAGAATGGGCCATGAGGCGGGGCTTCACGCGGAAGAGCGCGCCGGGAGCGTCGGGGCGGCCGGGGTAGTCGCGAAGGGAGACCTTGAGCCAGTCGCGGTAGATCGCCGGGTACTTCTCGCGAGCCATGTCGAGGAAGTCGGCGACGCGGGAGAAGCCGTCGATCACGTCGAAATTGGCCTCGGCGCGCGGAGGATGCCTGAGCCCGTCGAGCACCGGCAGGTTCGCGAAGGTGAGCTGGCCGATGTTGATGCCGTCGAAAATCACGCCGTCGGCGGCGATGAGACGCGGCGCCGTGGTGCCGTCGGGAAGACGCACGACCGTGCGCATGACCGGCCGGCGCTCGTACAGGCGGATCTCCAGGGTGCCGTCGGGCATGCGGCGAACCTCGGCCGACCTCACCTGGGCGACCGACTCGAGCCGGCGCTTGATGTCGAAAACGGGCGGCATGCCGTCCTCGGAGGCCAGCGTCTCGCGCACCCAGCGCTCGGAGAGCACGCCGTCGGATTTGAACGCGATGCGCTCCTGCGCCACGACGGGACGGGCTGCCTCGGAGGCGAGGTCGCGCCAGGCGAACGCCGCGATGGCCATGACGCCCGCAAAGAACGAGGCCAGAAGGGCGAGACGAAGCCGCGCCCCCCACAGGCGGCGGGAGCCGGCGGTGCCGGGCTTGGCCGTGAAATCCGACGACGACGGAAGCCGCTTCGTCCTTTGCTCGAGGCGGTTCTTCCAATGGTCCGCCGGCGTGTCGGCGCTGTCTCGGTTTTGATTGAGCATCAGCGTGAACCGGAGCGCGCCTCATGCCGGCGCAGGGCGGGTTCGATCATGCGCCTGGCCAGCGCGGGAAAATCAATCCCCACGCACGAGGCGCTCTTGGGCAAAAGGCTGGTGGCGGTAAGCCCGGGCAGCGTGTTCACCTCGAGGAAAAAGAACTTCCCGCTCGGCAGCAGGATGACGTCGGCGCGCGCGAAGTCGCGGCAGCCGCAGGCGGCGAAAAGACGCTCGGCCTGGGCGCGGATGTCGGCGGCGACCTCCTCCGCGACGGGAGCGGGAAAAAGATACTGCGTGGCGCCGGCGGTGTACTTGCTGCGATAGTCGTAATCGCCGCTCCTGGGCACGATTTCCACAATGCCCATGGCCTTGCCGTCGAGGATCCCCACGGTGAGCTCGCGACCGCGCAAACGCGGCTCGATCATCCAGTTGCCCGAACGCACGCGGGAGAGCACGCGGCCCAGACGGCGCGCGCCGGCGAGCATGTGCAGGCCGACGCTGCTGCCCTTGTCCGCGGGCTTCATGACCACGGAGCGGCCCAGACGGCGGATGACGGACAGCGCGCGCGGGCGGCGGGGGGCGGCGAAGGAGACCTCCGGCGACACGGGCACGCCGGCGGCGCGGACGCGCGCCTTTGTCGCCACTTTGTCGATACACAGGGCGCTGGCCACCGCGTCGCTTCCCGCATAGGCGAAGCCGCGGGCCTCTAGCTCGGCCTGCAGCCGGCCGTCCTCGCCGAAGTCGCCGTGAATCACGGGAAACACGACATGCCGCGCGGGATCCAGACCGACGGGCAGGGCGTTCTCCTCCAGCACCACGAGCCGAACGGACGGGAACGACTTGGCGAGGGCTTCCGCGCAGGCGGCGCCCGAGCGCAGCGAGACTGCGCGCTCCGGGGAGATGGCGCCGCAAAGGACGACGATTTCGGGGGATGACATCAGAGGATTTCCTTCCAGTTGCGTCCCAAAAGGACGATTTCGGGCTCCAATTCAACGCCGCTCTCGGCCTTCACCACGCCGCGCACGCGGCGGATGAGCTCGATGATGTCGGAGGCGGTCGCCTTGTCCCGGTTGACGATGAAGTTGGCGTGCAGGCGGGACACCTCGGCGCCGCCCACGGAAAGCCCCTTCAGGCCCAGCGAGTCGACCAGGCGACCGGCGTGGTCGCCCGCGGGATTGCGGAAGGTGCATCCGGCGCTCGGTTCGCGGGGCTGGCTCTCCTTGCGCTTGCCCGAGAAGGCCTCCATGCGAGCGCGCACCACTTCGGGGCTCTCACCCGTGCGCGCCTGCAGGGTGGCGGACAGGGCGATGGCGCCGTGCAGCTCGGGGCAGTCACGATAGCCGGCGGAGAAGAAGGAGCGCGGCCGCTCATGGACGACACCGTCGGGCGTCACCCACTCCACGGATTCGACGACATCGAAGACCCATGCGCCCATGGCGCCGGCGTTCATGCGAAGCGCGCCGCCGAGCGAGCCGGGGATGCCCTCGAGGAACTCCAGCCCGCCCAGACCGGACTTGGCGGCAAGGCCGCAAAGCTCCTTGAGGCGGATGCCGGCGCCGACGCGCACACGGCCGTCGCCGAGCGGCTCAAAGGCGGACCACTGGCGATGCGAAAGGCGGATGACCAGTCCGGCGAACCCCTCGTCGGGAACCAGAAGATTGGAACCGCGACCAAGGACGAACACGGGCGTGTCGCACACGGCCGCCGCACGCAGCAGCGAACGCAGGTCGGACACATCGGCGGGCTCGGCGTACCAGCGGGCCGCCCCGCCCACGCCCAGCGTGGTGCGGGAGGCCAGCGGTTCGGCCTCGGAGAAGACCGTGCCCTCCCCCAGCAACGGCCGCACGCGCGAGCCGAAGTCGGCGGGAGCGCCGGGGCGCGAAAGATGGTCGCGCTCAAAGAGCCCTCGCACATAGCGGGCCGCCATGCGGTCGATGTCCCCCGCGCCGACAAAGGCCAGCACGGTCTCCCGACCGTCGGCCAGGGCCGTGTCCAGATGGGCGGCGAGCGCCTCGTATCCGGAAAGTAACACGGCGCGCGGCGCGGCGGCGAGAATCTCGGCGCTGGAGCCGCCCTCCACGGGCGCCTCGCCTGCGGAATAGACGGGCAGAAGCAACGGCAGGTCCGCCACGCTCACGGCGGCGGCGAACTCGCGCGCGTACTGACGCGTGCGCGTGTGCCGGTGCGGCTGAAACACCACCACGAGACGGGAGAGCGTCGTGTCGCGCAGCCACCCCAGCAGCGCCGCGATCTCCGTGGGGTGATGGGCGTAGTCGGCGAGCACGGTGAGCTTCTCCGTGCGGTAAAGCGTGTCCTGGCGCCGGCGAATGCCGGAGAAGGTCCCCAGCGGCGCGGCGCCGAGACGCCCGGCGATATGGTGGGTGACGGCGCACGCCATGAGGGCGTTCGTCGTGTTGAACTTGCCCGACACCGGCAGGGTGAGCGGCCCGGGAGCAAAGCCCGAGGAGCACTCGAGTCGGGTGGAATCGGAGCCGGCGGACACCACGCGCGCCGCGTAGTCGCCCTCGTCGCCGACACGGATGACCGGGATGCTCAAGCCGCGGGTCAGGCGCTCCAGGCGCTCGTTGCCCGCAGGGATGAACACCGCGCGGCGCGTGCGTCTGAAAAGCTCCAGGAACACGCGCTCGAGGTCGGCCTCGGTCTTGTAGTAGTCCGGATGATCCCAGTCGAGGTTCACCACGACGGTGATTTCCGGGGAAAAGGAACCGATGGTGCCGTCGCTCTCGTCCACCTCGGCGACCACCCAGTCGCCGGTGAGCGAGGCGCGCGCCGGCGGGGTCGCGCTGTCGCGGTAGAGGCCGCCCAGCACATAGCCGAAGTCGGCGCCGGCGGCGTCCATGGAGCGGATCAGCATGCCGGAGGTGGTGGTCTTGCCGTGGCTGCCGCAGACGGCGACAAGCTTCTTGGAGGCCACGCGCTCGGCGAGCAGTTCGCCGCGCCGAAGCAGGCGGCATCCGGCGGCCACGGCGCGGTCGTGAAGCGGGTTGCCCGGCTTCACGGCGCTGGAGCGGCCCACGATGGCGGGCGGCTCGGCGTCATCAAACTCCTTGCGAAAAACCACGCCGGCGCGCTCGAGGTGCGCGCGCATGGGCGAAGCGCCGCCGTCGTCCCAGCCGGACACATCCCAGCCTTCGCCGCGCATATAGATGGCGAGAGGGCCGACACCCATGCCGCACACGCCCAGCAACCAGGCCTTGCGATTGTCGACTTCGTTCATCGGGCCGCCTCCACGGAGCCGGAGGCGATGGCGCGCTCGCGGGCGAGCCCGATGAGGTCGTCGGTCATCATGCGCCAGTCATGCGTGCCGGCGAGCTGCACGAGGTTCTCGCGCAGGCGAGCCAGCAGATTGTCGTCGCCGATGACGCGCAGGGCCTCGGCCGTGAGGGTCTCGAGGCGCTCCTGGGGGACCACGAAACCACCGCCCTGGAGCTCGAAGAAGCGGGCGTTCTCGTCCTGATGTTTGTCCGCGGCGTACGGATACGGGATGAGGATCGCGGGCAGGGCGCACGCGGTGAACTCGGCGATGCTGCCGGCTCCGGCGCGGGACACGACGAGATCGGCGGCGGAAAGGGCGTCCGCCATGCGGTCGCAGAACGGCAGAAAACGGAAGACGACCTTGGAGCCGTCGGGGGCGGTGCGCTCCTCCACGCGGCCGGAGCCCTTGTCCGGGCCGGTCACGCAAAGCACGGAGACCCCGGCTGCGGCGAATCGGTCGAGGGAGTTTTCAACCCAGGTGTTGAGCGAGCTGGCGCCCTGACTGCCGCCCAGGATCAGAAGCATCCTGCCGCCGGCGGGCATGAGAAGGCCCGCGCGCGCCTCGGCGCGGGGAACGGGGCGGATCTCCTTGCGAACGGGGAAGCCCGCATGGCGCACGGCCATGGGCGGGAGGCCGCCGATTTTCACGCTGGGCGGGAGGTAGACGCGGGTGGCCACGCCGCTGAGCAGGCGAACGGAGCGTCCGGGGACGCGATTGGCCTCGTGCAGGACGACGGGAATGCCGCAGACGCGGCAGACCACGGCCATGCCGAAGGTGAGGAACCCGCCGAAGCTCAGGTAGACATCGGGGCGACGGCGCAGCAGGAAGAACGCCGCGAAAAGCACGGCGTGCGTCTGGCTGAACACGAAGCGCAGGAAGGCCAGAGGCTTGAGCGAAAAGCCGGCCCCGGGGGCGCGGGCGAAATCCAGATGCGGATACTTTTCCAGAAGTCGCGAGTCGATGCTCTTGCGGCTGACAAGCAGGGTGACCTTGTGCCCCCTGTCGATGAGAGTTTCGGCAAGCGATATGCCGGGGGAAAGGTGCCCGCCGGTGCCGCCGCAGGCGATTACGAAGTGACTCATGGGATTTCGCGGGGGCCGCCCAGGGTGAGCCGGGTGCCCGTTCGCATGCAGTTGAGGATGATGCCGACGAACACACACATCGTCACGAGGTTCGTGCCGCCGTAGCTGATGAAAGGCAGGGACATGCCCTTGGTGGGCAGGAGTCCGGTCACGACGCCCATGTTGATGAGCGCCTGATAAACGATGAAGAGCATGGCGCCCAGGCACAGGTTGAACCGGAAGAGGTCCTGTTGCCGGCTGAGGTGGCTCGCCACCAGAATGAAGAGGCCCAGGAACGCGACGGTGACGCCCAGAGTGAACCACAATCCGAGCTCCTCACCCACGATGGCGAAGACGAAGTCGGTGTGCGCCTCCGGAAGAAAGGCCTCCTGCTGCATGCCCTGACTCAGACCGGCGCCGTCAAGCCCGCCGCAGGCGAAGCCGCGCATGCCCTGCCACAGCTGATAGCCGACGCCCTGTTTGGTCTCCTCCGGATACATGAAGGAGATGACGCGGTTGCGACGGTTCTCCCACGCCAGCACGACGGCGGCGAAAGCGGTGAAGGCGGCGGCCACGCTGGGCCAGACATACAGGTGACGCACACCCGAAAGGAACAGCAGAGTGCCGCCCACCGCGCCGCACAGCACCATGGTGCCCAGGTCGGGCTCGATGGCGATGAGCGCGCAGACGCCCGCAATGATGGCGCAGGGCTTCACAAAACCGTTCACCAGGTCCAGCGAGGCCTCGTCCACGGGCCGCAGATAAGGAACCCAGCGTGAGCCGCGCCAACTCACCCAGCCGGTATCGTAGGCGTTGGGACGCAGGCAGCGCACCCACCATACGGGGGCCACGCAGAGCCAGCCGAGCACGCCGACCCAGCGCCAGGAGATGTCCCAATCGCGCCAAAACTTCCAGGCAAGCCAGCCGGACCAATCCCATTCCAAGAGAGAGGGCCGAGGGGCGCTGAACCAGCGTCTATTTTTCGCGAGATAATGGGCTATCGCCAGGAGCAGGGCGAGTTTGCCCAAATCGGAGACCTGCAAATTGAAGCCCGGGAGCTGAATCCAGCGCCAGGACCCCTTCACCGGCCGTCCGATACCGGGGACGCGCACCGCCAGCAGCAGCACGGCCACGATGCCATATATCCACCAGACCGCACTGCGGATGCGGTCCAGCGGGACGAGCGCGGCGCCCACGCCGAACACGATTCCAAACGCCAGATAGATCATCTGGCGATTGAAGATGTATCGCGGGTCGGAGGCCTTGAACGACTTGCCCGCGCTCGTGAGCATGACCAGCCCGAAAACGGCCAGGCCGAGCGCAAGGCAGACGATGAGGGCCGAAACCACCCGGGTTCGGGCGGTGCGACCCCCGGAATCGGGATTGACGACCATGGGGGGCGGCCGGCGCGGGAGTCAGCTCAGCTCTCCGGAGTGAGGCGCGCTCAGCGCGACGCGGGAATCGCCTCGATGGACTCCGGAGCGGCGGCGGGCGCGGGAGCGGCGGAGCTCGGCGCGGGAGCGGGAGCGGCGGTCACGGGAGCGGGCGCGGAGCCCGAGCCCATGGGGGCGAGGTCGATCAGCGCGGGGGCGCCGGCGGGGGCCGGAGCGGGCGCGGACGAGGAGGCGGCGGCGGGAGCGGCAGGCTTGGCGGCGGGCTTGGCGGCGGAACCGTTCGCCTTTTCGGCGGCGGGCTTGGCGGCGGAAGCGGTGGTCACGCCGGCCTTGGGCTTGGCGCCGGCGGGCACGCGCAGCTTCTGGCCTTCGCGAATCGAATCGCCCTTGATGCCGTTGGCCTCGCGCAGGGCGGCGGTGGTGCAGCCGAGCTTGCGAGCGATGAGGGAGAGCACGTCGCCCTTCTTGACGACATAGACATCGCCGCTCACGGCGACATCGGCCTTCGGGGCTGCGGAATGCGAGGTGGACGCGGGCTCGGCCTTGGCGGCGGAAGCGGCGGGAATGACGAGCTTCTGGCCGGCGCGCAGCGTGGTGTTGCGCTTCAGGTTGTTGGCGGCGAGCAGGTCGGCTTCGGAAACCTTCTCGCGACGAGCGATCACCCAGATGGATTCGCCGGGCTTCACCACGTAGGTGCGGCCTTCGCCGACCGGCTTGATGTCGGCGACGGGAGCGGCGGGCTTGGCTTCCGAAACGGGCGCGGGCGCGGGTTCGCTGCCGGGCGCGGCGGCGGGCTCGGCGCCGGGGGCCGCGGCGGGCTCGGAGGCGGGAGCGGGAGCGGCCTCGGAAGCGGCGGCGGGCGCCGGAGCGGAGGCGGGCGAGGCGGGCGCGGGAGCAGGCTCGGCGGCGGCGGCGGCCTTGGCGGGGTTGGCCATCACGCCGGAAGCCCCCACCTCACCGGGACCACCGAATCCGCCGAAGTCGTTGCGGGCCGGCTCGTTGCGGAAGCCGGTGGACTTGCAGCCGCCGATGCCGGTGAGGGCGATGGCGACGAGGAGGTGGGCGACCACCACGGAAGCGAGGGTGAACTTGTTGCTCATGGAATTGTGAAGGCGGTGAGGCTGTCGGAGGGTTGGAAACTTGGAAGTCGTTTTTTCAGCGAGATTTGGGTGAGCCGGCGCCGCGCAGGGCGAACACGGCCTGCTCGAACGCGATGCCGCGCTCGGCGTAGCTTTTGAACATGTCGAAGCTGGAAAAGCCGGGACTGAACAGCACGGCCGCCCCCGCGGGGTCGGCTGAGGCCGCCTTGTGCGCCGCGGCCACCGCCTCGGCGAGAGTCTTGCACACGCGCACCGGGCGCCCCTTCTCGGCGAGCACCTCGGCCAGCTCGGGCGCCGTCTCGCCGATCAGGTAGCCGGCGGCCACATGCGGAGCCACCTTCTCCGCGAAACCGCGGATGTCGCCCCCCTTGCACTTGCCCCCGCCGATCCAGTGCACGGGCCGTTTGAACTCCGGCAGCGCGCCGAGCACGGCGTGGAAATTCGTCCCCTTCGAGTCGTTCCAGAACTCGACCTCGCCGAGCGTGGCGACCTTGCCAAGCCGGTGACGGACCGGAGTGAACACGCGGGCGGCCTCGTCCAGCGCGCGAAGCGGCAGCCCTTCGGCGAGCCAGTAACGGCGGACGATGGCGTAGTTCTCACGCTGCGGCCAGGTGTTGAAAACGCCTTCGGGGACCAGCCCCTCCACTTCGGCGCGCGTGGCGACCTCGGTGTACGCGGGCAGCTCCATGCAGAAGCGCTTGGCGGCCTCCACCACGGACTCGCCCACGACCAGCCGGCGGCCGGCCAGACGGTCGACCAGCTTGAACTTGGCGCGGAAATACGACTCAAGGCCGGGGTGCCGGTCCAGATGATCCTCGTCGAAATTCGTCCACAGCACGGCGGCCGGAGAGAAATGACGGATGTCCTCGGCCTGGAAGGAACTCACCTCGCAAACCGCCAGGGGCGTGCGATTGGCGGCCGATTCGTGGATGCGGGAGAAGGGGTAGCCGACATTGCCCACCGCGACGGCGTCCTTGCCCAGACGCTTGAAGGCGAACGCCAGAAACTCGGTGATGGTGGTCTTCCCGTTCGTGCCGGTCACGGCCACCACGGGCCCCTTCCAGAACAGCGCGGCCAGGTCGATTTCGCCCAGGCACAGAGCGTCCTCGCGACGCGCGGCCACCAGCCAGGGATGGTTGGGCGGAAAGCCCGGGCTGTACACCACCAGCGAATGCCGGCGGGCTTCGGCCTCGCCGAATTCGGTCAGAGCCCCCTCGCCGCCGCGGGCGTCGTACACGACGGACGCCACACCGTGCTTGGCGAGCAGATCGCGCACGGCAAGGCCGCTGACTCCGAGGCCGAAAACAGCCACGGGACGCGCGACGCGGGATGCGATGACTTTGGGTAGTTCCATGCCGTAAAACCTGATTTTATCGGAGTTTGAGGGTGATTAGGCCCACTATCGCGCACAGCAAGGAAAGAAGCCAGAAGCGCGTCACAATTTTGGTCACGGGCCACCCCTTCTTCTGGAAGTGATGATGGATGGGCGTCATCAGGAAAATGCGACGCCCGCCGGTGCGCTTGAAGTACGCCACCTGGATCATCACCGAGAGCGCCTCGACGACGAACACGAGCCCGACGATGACGAGCAGGAACGGCTGGTTGATCATGAACGCGACGGCCCCGATGAGACCGCCCAACCCGAGCGCGCCGACATCGCCCATGTAGACCTCCGCCGGCGCGGCGTTGTACCAGAGGAAGACAAAGGAACCGCCCAGCAGAGCCGAGCAGATGACGGCGAGTTCGCCGCCGCCCCGCACCGGACTGATCATGAGATAGTCCGCGAACTCGCGGTGTCCAGCCAGGTAGGCGGTGACCCCGAAGGTGAGCGCGGTGGTGATCACGCAGCCGATGGCCAGACCGTCCAGACCGTCGGTCAGGTTGACCGCATTACTCGAGCCCACGCAAACGAGCGCGAAGAGGGCCACCGCTGCGGCGAGCACAAGGGCCGTCGCGACGCCGGACGAGGGCGCCTTAAAAATCGGCGTGCGCGCCGAGACCATCGCCTCCTGCACCTCGGGCTTGAGCCGGCGGAAATCCTCACCCTGCATCAGACGCTCGCGCACCTGGGCGGAACTCTCCGCGCTCACGATCGGATTCTTCACAAAAGGCGTCCAAAGCTCGCACATCTTCGTCCGGCTCTCCGGCACGGCCGCCAGCAGGGCGAAGGCGGCGAGCGCGCTGAGCGCCTGACCGGCCATCTTCTGGCGGCCCGTGATGCCGTCGGCGCTCTTCAGCACGACCTTCTTGTAGTCGTCCCAATACCCGACGGCGGACATGCCCAGGTAAACGATGAGGGCGGCCCAAACATAGGGATTGTCCAGTCGCGCCCAAAGGAGGGTGGAAACGAGAACGGCCACCAGGATGAGCAAACCACCCATCGTCGGCACCTTGCCCCCCTCCTTGGCCAGATCGCCCATGAGCCGCTTGTCCCGCTCGGGCTGTCGCATATGGCGCAACACCGCCAGGAGCTTGGGCGCAACGAGGAAGCCCACGATCAACGCGGTGAGCCCGGCCATCGCGGCGCGAAAGGTCACATAGTCGAAGAGCCTGAAGAGGCCGAACTGGGTGTGCAGGAAATAGAACATGGGAAGAGAAAGGGAAACGAGGCCCGCAGCCTTGTCGCAGCAGGGGACCTATGCCGCGCAAGGTCGCAGCCAAAAACGATTAACAACCGGCACGGAAAATCCCCCGGACTCGCGAGCCGGGGGAAGCGAGGGACGGCCCGCCCCTAGTGAGCCTCGCCGCCGATGTCGGCCGGCAGTGCGCGCTCCAAGGCGTAACCGCGGCTGCCTTTGAGCATGACGGACCCGGGGAACGCCTCGATCACCTCGCGCAAGGCCTCCACCGTGGCGCAGGGCCGTATGGAGCCGCGCGAAAAGCCCGCCTCCGCCGCGCCCTCGCCGATCTCGCCGGACAGACCGCCGAACAGGGCCAGCGCGTCGCCATTCCTCAACGGCAGACGGCGACCCACCCCGCGATGAAGCTCGGCCGCGGCATCGCCCAGCTCGTTCATGCCGCCCAGGACGAACAGCCGCGGCTTGGTATCCGGAGTGCGCCGTACGAAACACTCGGCGGCGTCCACCATCGAGGCCGGACTGGCGTTGTAGCAGTCCACATAGAAAAGCTTTCCGCCCGAGTCGCGCAGTTCGCCTCGGCCGGGCGACGGCGTCCATTCGGCCAGCGCAGCCCGGATGCTAGCGGGAGAAGTGCCGCCAAGCAGGGCGGCCGTCGCGGCCAGCGCCGCATTGCGCGCCATGCCGTCGCTCACCTCACCCACCGAAAACCCATGGTCGCCGACGGACTCGCCGTCCAGGCGCAGCAGGTGCCCGGAGCCGGCGCGCGTTATGCGGGCGCGCACAATGTCGAAAATCCCGTCGCGCTTCTCCGGCGAAACCGCATCGCCGAAAACGACAGGCACCCGGCGGCCCAACAGACGACGGAACGAGTCGTAGGCGAGGCACTCGGCGGGGAAAACGGAAAGCCCGAGGGCGGATGTCTGACGGCAAAGGGCGCTCTTCTCGCGGGCGATGCCCTCGAGCGAGCCGAGTCCGGCAAGATGCGCCGGCTGGACGTTCGTCACCACGGCGATGTCCGGACGGATGACCCAGGCCGAACGCTCCAACTCCCCGGGTTCGCTCATCCCCGCCTCCACCACGCCGGCGGCGTGCACCGAGTTGTCCAGCCCGAGCAGCGTGAGCGGGACGCCCAGCAGGTTGTTCAGGTTGGCGTGCGTGGCGTGCGTGGTATCCGCACCAAGGATACGCTTAAGCAGGTCCTTGGTCGAGGTCTTGCCCACGCTCCCGGTGACCGAGTAGACGACGCCGCCGAACCGCTCGCGCCACACGGCGGCGACGCGCTGGAGCGACTCCAGGCAGTCGGCCACCACCAGCTGCGGCAACGGCGCTCCTGCGACCTCCCTCGCCACCAACGCGCACGACGCCCCCCGCGCGGCGGCGTCGGCCAGGAAATCGTGCCCGTCGCGATTGGCCGTCCTGAGCGCGACAAACATGTCGCCCGGTCGCAGGGTGCGCGTGTCGTTGCCGAAGCCCGTCACACGCCCGGGCGCGACGCCGACCCAGCGGCCGGTCGTCCAAAGTTGCAGCTGTTCCGAGGAGAATTCGGGCATGGGAAAGTTCCTGAAAGGGAAGCTCAGCGAGTCCGCAGGCTCTTCAGCTCCAGCAGCTCGCGGGCGACCTCGCGGTCGTCGAAAGGCACGGTGGTGTCGGCGAACTCCTGATAGGTCTCATGACCTTTGCCGGCGATGAGAACGCAGTCGCCCGCACGGGCGGCGTCCAGAGCGAGGCTGATGGCGCGACGACGGTCGGGCACGAAGGCGATGGCGTCGGCACGGCTCACCCCCGACTTCATGTCCTCAAAAATGGCCTCGACCGATTCCCGACGGGGGTTGTCCGAAGTGGCCCAGGCGAAATCGGCGCATTCCTGCACGGCGGCCGTCATCTTGGGGCGCTTGCCCCTGTCCCGGTTGCCGCCGCAGCCGAACACCACAAGGACGCGGCCGGGCGTGATGGAACGCAGCATGCCGAGCGCGTTGCGCAGGGCGTCGTCGGTGTGCGCATAGTCCACGAGCACCTCGAAAGGAAGCCCGTCGGCGACCTTCTCCATGCGCCCGGGAACCCCGGGAAACTTCTCCAGCAGAGGAGCAAGCTCGGCGATATCGCGGCCGGCGGCGTGGCACAGCGCCAGCGCGCAAAGGATGTTGCTGACATTGTAGTGGCCGGGAAGGCGCGTACGCACGGGCGCACGCCCGCCGCGCCACACCACGTCGAACTCGCTGCCACCGGAGCCCAACCGGACATTTTCGGCCCTCACATCGGCGCCCTCGCCCGTACCGAAGCCGATGACGCGAGCGGAGCCGCCTTCGAGGTTGCGCGCCAGACGGGCGCCGTACTCGTCGTCGACGTTGAGCACCGCGAACCCCGGGGCCTCGCCCGGAGCGCCGCCGAAGACACGGGACTTCACGGCGAAGTAGGACTCCATGTCGCCATGGTAATCCATGTGGTCGCGGCTGAGATTGGTGAAGGCGACCGCCTTGAAACGAAGGCCGTGGACCCGGTCCTGATCCACCGCATGGGAGCTGACCTCCATGGCCAGACCCTCGCAACCGGAGCGGACCATGCCCGCCATCATGGCGTAGATGTCTGCCGACTCCGGAGTCGTCTTATGGGACGGGATGCTGCGATCGCCGAGCTCGTAGCGGACCGTGCCGACAAGCCCCCAGGGGCGCCCGCCGGACTGCTGCATGAGGTGCCGGACGAGCATCGAGACGGTGGTCTTGCCGTTCGTGCCGGTCACACCCAGCACGCCCAAAGACTCGTCAGGACGGCCGTAAAACTCGCGCGATGCGAGGGCGAGCGCCTTGCGCACATCCGGCACGACGACGCACGGAACGCCGGCGGAAGGCGCTGCTTCGGCGTCGGACACGACCACGGCGGCCGCTCCGCGCAAAACCGCCTCGCCCACATATTGGGAGCCGGAGGTGCGCAGGCCGCCGATGGCGAAGAAAAGGGCGCCCGGGGTGACCCGACGACTGTCGGTGACCGGAGCGGAAATGCGCACGGAAGGGTCGCCCAGTATCCGGGAACCGGTGACGCGGGAGAAGATTTCGCCGAGTGTCGCGTGCATGAGGGGGTGTTATTGAGGGTGCTGATTCAAAGCGGATCGAACATCAGCGGTGAAGGACGGGGAGCGGGCGGCACGGGGGCCCCGCCCTTTTTCTTGCGGTCCTTCTCCATGGCCGCCGCGGCCTCGGCGGGGTTGGCGGGCGGTATTTCCAGGCGTTTGATCGTCATATCCGCGATGGCCTTGAAAACGGGCGCGGAATAGAGGCCGCCGTAACCCGTGCCCTTGCCGGTGGGATCGTCGAGAACCACGGTGATGACGATGCGCGGATCGGACGCGGGGAAGAACCCGGAGAAGGACGCCACGCAATGCGCCGAGGAATACTGGCCGTTGATGAGCTTGGTCGTCGTGCCGGTCTTGCCCGCGACCTCATAGCCGGGAATCTCCGCGCGCACGGCGGTGCCATCCTTGGACACCACCCCGCGCAACATCTCGGCCATCGTCGCCGCCGTGGCGCGCGATATGACGCCCTTGCGGCGCAGCGCGGGCGTCAGTTCCCACTGGGCAGAGCCGTCGCGCGCGACGATGCGGTTGACGAGCATGGGGGCGTAAAGGTCGCCCTTGGCGGCGATGACCGACATGGCGCAGTGGGTCTGCAGCGCGGTCACGTCCACGGCGTGCCCCATGGGCATGCGCGAGATGGTCAGTCCGTCCCATTTCTCGGGCCTGTGCAAAGTGCCTTTCACCTCGGTGCCGGTGATCAGTCCGCACTCGGCGCCGAACCCGAAGTCGGAGCACCACTTCCAGAAGTGCGCCTCACCCTTCTGCTCGGCGATACGCATCCCGATTTGAGCGGCAGCCCTGTTGGACGACTTCCAGATGGCGTGTCTCAGGTCGGCCACGCCAAGCGGGTGGTCGTCCTTGGGCAGCTTGATGAGACGCCCCTTGTAGGGCGCCGACATGGGTCCGTGCCCGCCGCAATCGATCATGCTGGCGGGAGTGAAAAAGCCCTCCTGCAAGCCCGCCGCGAAGGCGACGATCTTGAACACGGACCCGGGCTCGTACACGTCGGTCACAGCGCGATTGCGCTGACTGTCCATCGGCGCCTTTTTCGGGTCGCTGTACTCGTTGAGGTTGAAGGTGGGCCAGTTGGCCAGGGCGAGCAGCTTGCCGGTCTTGGCCTCGCTCACGATGGCGATGGCCGACTTCGGTTTGAAGTCCTCGGCGACCCGGGCGAGCTCCTCCTCCACGCCCTGTTGGATGATGGCGTCCAGCGTGAGCTCCACATTCAGGCCGTCGCACGGGGCGATCTCGCGGATGCGTCGGTCCACCATCTCGCGCCCCTTGGCGTTGCGACGCGAATCGATCCAACCGTCCTCACCCTTGAGGAAAAAATCGAGAGCCTTCTCAATGCCCATGGAGGGACGCCCCTCCTTGTTCATATAGCCCACCAGGTGCGCCGCCAGCTGGCCGCGCGGGTACTCGCGCACGAAATAGCGGTTGGCGATGACGGCCTTCACCCGCAGGGCCGCCACGGCCTCGCGGGTCTTCAGGTCCACGCCCTCGGCCAGCTTGACCCACTTGACGAGCCGCTGCTTGGAGCCGGCGTCGTCGGCCACGACCGGCGCACCGTCGGCGTCGGACTCAGGCTCGGGCGCTTTCGCCGCACCGTCCGGCTCGGCGCCCGCTTCGGCGGGCTCGGCGGCAGACTCGGACACGGTCCGATACTTGCGATTGAATGCGGCCAGCACATCCAGACGCGAAATGCCCAGAATTTTCGAAAGGCGCGTGGCGACCTCGTCGATGTTCTCCTTTTCCAGATTGGGCTCGTTCGGGTCGACGCCGATCACCCAAACCTCACGGGATGTCGCGAGCACCCCGCCCTTGGAATCGAGTATGCGCCCGCGCTCGGCCTTGAGCTCCAGCTTGTAACGGCGCGCCGCCTCGGCCTCGGCCCGCAGCTTCGGCGCAGTCGCCACATGGAGCCACCAAAGACGGACACCGACAGCCGCGAACGCGGCGACAACGCAGGCGAAGAACACCGCAAAGCGTGCGCGCGAAGCGAGCAGCGGCGGCCCCTCACGGCGCGCCCCGGCCGGCGACTCCACCTTCTGCTTTTCCCGGCCGAATTTGAACATGGAGCGTCAGCGCAGCGCCGTGCCGCGCGAAGGGGCGGCGTTGATGAAGGCGATGTCGAGGGCGATGAATCGGGGATCGTCCGGCACGCTGCGCTCGGCAACGGGCCGCACATTAGGGCGCCGGCGAACCACCACGATCTGACCCGGGGCAGGAGGCTGAAGCCGGTCCTTGACGCGTTCCCTGAGGCTGAGCACGTCGGTGGCGCGAAGCTTGATCTCCTCGTAGGACTTCTTCTCGCGCTCCAACTGCTTGCGCTCGTCCTCGAGACGGCTGATGGCCATGCCGACCTCGCGACACTTGTTTCGGGTCATGGAGACCCACAGTCCGCCGCCGGCCAGCAAGAGCAACGCGGTGATCGTGCAAAGGAAGAAGGCGAATGGCCCCTGTATCTTTCCGGAGCGAATGCTCATGGAGGTGCGTCTTTCGATTAGAGTTTCCTTACGCCGCGCAGCTTGGCCGAACGGCTCCGGGGGTTCGCCGCGCACTCCTCTTCCGAGGGGGTCACGGGCTTGCGGGTGACGAGATCGGCCAGACGGACGCGCTCGTCCTGCGGACGGGAGTCGTCCGCGTCCACCGGTCGGCCGCAAATCTCGTTGAAATAGCGCTTCACGAGGCGGTCCTCCAGGGAATGAAAACTGATGACGGCGAGCACCCCGCCGGGCGCCAAGGCGGAGAACGCCTTGGGCAGGGCGCGCTCAATGACCCCGAGCTCGTCATTGACGAAAATGCGCACGCCCTGAAAGGTGAGCGTGGCGGGATGAATCCTGGGCGGCGGGCCCGGGCGACGCGGGATGGCTTCCTCCACCAACGAGGCCAGCGACGCGGTGCGCGACAGCCTTCCGGTTCCGCGGGCGTCGACGATGGCGCGCACGACGCGCCGCCAGGCAGGCTCTTCGCCGTAGTCGCGCACGGCCCGGACCAAATCCCGCTCAGCGGCGCTTTCCAGAAAATCGGCGGCGGACAGGCCCCGGCGGGGATCCAGCCGCATGTCGGCCGGCGCATCGTTGCGGAAGGAGAAGCCGCGGGCGGCGTCGTCGAGCTGGAACGAGGACACGCCCAAATCCATCAGGATGCCGTCATATCCGGCACCCGCGCGCTCAAGCGCCTCGAAGTTGCCGTCGATGAACCGGAAACGCTCGCCGTACTCGGCCTTCATGAGCTGCGCACGGGGCCCCGCCTCGGGGTCGGCGTCGAACGCGGTGAGCCTTACCCCTTCGGCCGCCGACAGGATGGCGCGGGAATGCCCGCCCCCCCCGAAGGTGCAGTCCAGATACGAGCCCCCCGTGCGCGGAGCGAGCATCGCGACGCACTCGGAAAGGAGGACTGACTTGTGCCCGGACATTGTCGGAGGTTTTGTGAGTAAATTGTGGATACAGTTGATAACCCGACGGAGGGTCGGCGTCAGAGGCCCAGGGCGGCCAGGGCGCCCAGGAGCCGGCGCGCGTCCTCGGACTCGCGGTCGGGGGCGGGCGGATTGGGCGACTGGATGCGGAAATAGGTCACGCTGCCGCGGATCACCGCGTCGCGCTCGATGCCGGCGCGGGCGAGCAGGTCGTCATTGAGGATGACGCGCCCGGCCTTGTCGCAGGACACCATCTGGCTGAGTTCACCGATCATCCCGAGGGCATCCATCTTGTCGGGGTCGCTGAGCGTGAGCTGCTCGGCCGCCGCATAGATTTTGGCCACCATCTGAGGCGGCATCACCATGATGGCGCCCAGAGCGGGATGGAAGAGAGCCATGTACGCGGACGCCCCTTCGCCTTCGAACCGCATGGGAGCGGGAATCGTAAGGCGCTTCTTCTCATCGAGGCGCGCGGTGTGCGTCCCGTTGAAGATTTTGATGTTGGCGAGGGGGTTCACGGCTAGGGCGGTTACATCGTGCCCCTAAATTCGCCCACATCGCCCCACCCGTCAAGACGATTGCCCCACAATCCCCCACTTTATCCACACACCACGCCACCAAGCCGCGCTCACAACCCCTTGATAATCAAGGCCTGCAAAGCCACCCGGGAAGAAGGGGACGACTTATTCGCAGGTTATCCCGACCCCCAAAGTGGCGAAAAACCGCCGTTTTCGCCCCACCGCGCCCCACATGGGCTCCTTATCTACTCCGCCGCCGAACGTACCGCCCCACCAGCCGGAATGAATCGCCCGAAGGAAGCCACCACCCCACCCACCACCTGGAGCAAAAGAATCACCAATCGCCCCCCCATTCCTCTTTTTTAGTTCAAGCCCCGCTCCCTTCGTACGCGCGACTTTTACGCTGCGCCGAAGCCCCCCACGAGGGTCCCTCAAAATATCCGTTGCCATCGTCCGGGATTTCAGCCCGACTGCGCGCCCGCATTTCAAAAACACCCATGAAGAAGCTCCTCTCCTTCGCCACCCTCGCCGCTGTCGCCACCTTCGGCGCCGCCGGCTGCTCCCCCACCGGAACCGAAATCGGCGTGAACAACCCCGATGATTCCACGGCCAACTACCAGAACGCGACCGGCATCCTGACCACGCGTTATGCGGCCAAGAGCCCCGAGTACCTCGAAACCGTCTTCGACGCCACCAAGCGCGCCCTCGACGAGCTCAAGTACTTCCGCACCGGCGAGACCCCCCGCAAGGACGGCATCACCATTTACGCCCGCGCCCATGGCGACGTGAAGATCACCGTGGATGTCGACAAGCGCGTCATCGAGACCAAGCAGGGCGCCAAGCAGGAGTGGGTCTATGTCCGCGTCCAGTACGGCACCTGGGGCAACGCCAAGGAGAGCCAGATCATCGTCTCGCACATCTCCGACCACCTCTCCAAGAAGTAAGGCGCAGAGCCTTGCCTCAGAAGCCGCCGCGCCCCTCCGGGCCGGCGGTTTTTTCGCGCCCGCCGGACGCACGCTTTTTCTTCCCCTGCGCCGCCCGCGCCTCAATGTCGGCGGCGTTTCATCTCACATGGGCAACACCTTCGGACAACTCTTCCGCATCACAACCTTCGGCGAAAGCCACGGCGCAGGCATCGGCGTCATCCTCGACGGATGCCCCCCCGGGCTCCTGCTCGACGCCGCCGAAATCCAGCGCGAACTCGACAGGCGCCGCCCGGGGCAAAGCTCCATCTCGACCCCCCGCAAGGAGGCCGACGCCGTGGAGATACTTTCCGGCATCACCCGCGACGGACTGACCGCCGGCACGCCGATCGCCATGATCGTGCGCAACACCGACCAGCGCTCCTCCGCCTACGACGAGATGAGCGTGCGATTCCGCCCCTCCCACGCCGATTACACCTACCAGGCCAAATACGGCCTGCGCATCGCCGAAGGCGGCGGCCGCGCCTCCGCCCGCGAAACCATCGGCCGCGTGGCGGCCGGAGCTGTCGCGAAGAAGATACTCAGAGTGGCCGACGGCGTGACGGTGACCGCCTGGGTCGAAAGCGTGGCGGATATCCGCATGCCCGAGGGCGATGCAGCCCCGACCGAGGCCGAAATCGAGGCCAACGAAGTGCGCTGCCCCCACCCGGAGACCGCCGCACGGATGATCGAGCGCATCAAGAACGCCCGCGCCGACGGCGATTCCGTGGGCGGCGTCATCAAGTGCCGGATACAAAATGTGCCGGCCGGCCTAGGGGAACCCGTGTTCGACAGGCTCGAGGCCGACCTGGCCAAAGCCATGCTCTCGCTCCCCGCATCCAAGGGCTTCGAGGTCGGCAGCGGCTTCGCCGGAACCCTGATGACGGGCCTCGCCCACAACGACGAGTTCGAGAACCGTGACGGCAGGATCCGCACGAGCACCAACCGCTCCGGAGGCATCCAGGGCGGCATATCCAACGGCGAAGACATCGTTTTCCGCGTGGCCTTCAAGCCCACCGCCACCGTGATGCGCGCGCAGCGCACGGTGGACAAGGACGGCAACGAGTGCGAGCTCACCGGCAAGGGGCGTCACGACCCGTGCGTGGTGCCGCGCGCCGCCCCCATCGTGGAGGCCATGGCGGCCCTCGTGCTGCTGGACCACCGCATGCGCCACGCCGCGCAAAACCAAACCTTCGACTTCGCCCGACAGGACTGACCCATGACCGACCTCTTCATCATCCTGGGCACGCCTGATTCCGGCCGCCGCGACCTCGTGGTCCAGCTTCTGGACGGACTCCCCGGCGGCGCCCGCGTGTATGTCTCCCGCTCCGAAAAACCCGCCCCCGCCGACGCCGCGCTCGCGGCCCTCGACGAGGTCGAAGTGCTTCCGTGGTTCACCGACGGGGTGAACCTTGAGATCCCCGAGGCGGAGGACAGCCCTGACCGCGTCGTGTTCATCACCGAGGGCTCGCGCAACCCGGTGGACCAGGTCGAGATACTGTCCGCCCTGGCGCCCCGGCTCGGATGGCGCCTTGTGCGCATCATCACGGTCGTGGACTGCCGCCTCGCCCACGCCAAGCCGGCGCTGACCGACTGGTTCAAGGCGTGCATCCACTTTTCGGATGCCGTCCTGCTCAACCGGCGCGAGGGCGTGCCGCCCTCTTTCGACCGCGATTTCCTTGAGCCCTACCAGAAGGACTGCGCCCCGGCGCTCTTCGAGAAAACCAAGAAGGGGCGCATCCCCAACCCCGACCTCATCCTCCTGGACGAGACCCGCCGAATCTCCCAGGTCTTCGACGAGGACCGCGACCCGACGGACGACATGGAGTTCGACGAGGACAACCTGCCCGACCAGCCGTTCGACCTTGTGAACAAGGCCGACCCCTATTTCGAGCGCGACGACCGTGGCCACCGGCGGCTTCGCATCCCCGACATCGGGGAGCACCTCCCATGAGCGACGACCAACGCCCCCTGGCCCTCGTAGCCAACGACGACGGCATCGGCTGCCTTTTCCTGCACGAGCTGGTGGCCGCCGTATCCAAACGCTTCCGCGTGTTCGTCGCCGCCCCTGCGGGCGAGCAAAGCTGGATCGGCCGCGCCTTCAGCCGGAACCGCGACGTACTCGTGGAGGAGCGCCGTGTCGAGCACGCCGACAAGGCCTGGGCCATTCACGGAACCCCTGCGGACTGCGTGAACATAGCCCTCGGGCATCTGGTCGGACGAGATCGTCCGGCCGTGGTGCTCTCGGGCATCAATGTCGGCTACAATGTCTCCATGCCGCTGGGCCTGAGCTCCGGCACGCTCGCCGCGGCCACCGAGGGCGCCGCCTGGGGGCACCGCGCCGCCGCCTTCTCGCTCGACCTGCCCCAGGAGGCCTTCGAGCACCTGCGGCACAACGAGGGACGCGCCGCGGGCCCCACGCTCGACTCGCTGCGTCATGCGGCCGCGCACGCCGCGGAGTTCGCGCACGCGCTGCTGGACCAGCCGGAGCCCGAGGAGCTCGTGGTGCACAACTACAACTTCCCGTTCGACTGCCGGCCGGACACCCCCGTGACACGGGCCGAACCCGCCGACCTTCGGCTGAGGTCCCTTTACGAACCGGTTTCCGACGGTCGCTTCCGGTTTCGCTGGAACGACGGCGAGAATCTGTCATCCCATGAGCACACCGACCTTTCCGGTCTGGCCCGTGGAGAAATCTCCCACTCCGTTCTCAATTTCTCCACCCTGGGACGACTCCATTCACGCACTGGAACCCGCTAAAACGGATCCACTTCAAAACAACCCGAGCGAAGATTATTCTCAACATGGAACAGGCCCCCTCCGACCAAACCAGGATTCGTCGCTCCGCGCTTTACGGTTTCGCCGAGCATGTCTGGAGCACCGAACGCAGCCGCTGGCTTCTTCGGCCGAGATGGAAGCCCATCCTGACGGCGACCTTCGCCCTGTCGGCCGTCGGCTACCTCGGCCTGGCATCGACCCAGTATGTCCGCAACCGCTGGTACCGGGACTGCGAGGACACCTCGTTTCGTGAAATGCTGCTGTTCGTTTTTCCGGACCCCATCTGGGGCACCCGTATCGAATGGGCTCCCGGTTTCATCAAGTCCCGCGTGGAGGCGGCCCGGGACTCGCACCGGCGCAAGCTGGCCGCCGTGCTCTTCTCGCGCGCCAAGGCGGCCCTGGAGAAGCAGGACTGGCGCAACTTCTACAACAACATCTTCAACGCCTCCCAGCTCGACCCGAGCAACCTGGAGGCGCGCGTGCTCACCTCGCAGGTGTTCTTCGCGCTCAGGCGCGACGACGACGCCCTGGACGCGCTGGAAGAGGCTCTTCCGGAGCTGAGCGACCGCCCCGACTATGTGCGCGAGTATGTCCGCGCGTGTTTCGCCAAGGAGCAGGAGACGCGACTGGTCGGGGTGGCCAAGCACCTTCTGGCAAAACCCAATCTTAACCCGCAGGTGCGCGAATACCTGGCCCCCGCTCTCGCACGGGCCCTCTACTCTCGCGGCGAATTCGACGCCTGCAAAGAGGTTATCGCAAAGGAGATGCTGGAACGGACCCGCGAAGGGGTGATTCTGAACATTCGCATCCTTTGGGAAACCGGTCGCAGAAGCCAGGCTATCGCCGAGCTCGAGCCGATCGCCCTTTCCGCCATCAACGACCCATCGCTGCTCGCCACGCTGGTGGACATGAAACGCGACAACGGCGACCCGGAAGGCGCGCGCTCATCGGCCGCGCTGTTCCTGATTCGCGCCTCGGACAAATACCAGGCCCGCGTCAAATTCATCGACCTGCTCGACTCCTCCAAAGAGACCGCCCGGCGAGACGAAGCCATTGCGGCGTTCCGCCGCGATTTCGCAGCCAACGAGCCGGCGATGATGGGCCTTTGCGAATTCGCGGCCGACCGCGGGTACACCGAACTCTGCGGCGAGTTGATGAAGGAGGCGGTGGCGCGCAAATTCGCCGACGCCCCTCGCTTCGAACTACTCTTCATCGAATCCCATCTGGCGGCCGAACGTTACGCAGAAACGGTGTCACTCGTGGACGGCATGTTCCTGCGCAATCCGGCTTGGCTGCCCAAGTACCGACGCGTCTTCGACTGCCTTCGCATGGTCGCGCAAATGTCGATGCACCGCGAGGACATGGCGGAAATCGGATTCAGGCGCATCAGCGACAGCTCGGAGCCACTGCCCATGCCGCTGATGACCAATGTCGCCAAGAAACTCGTGCAAGTGGGCCGCGCGGACGACGCCCTGCGCGTGATCGACCTGGCCTTCGAGCGCAACGCGCGCTCCATCACCGCGCTGAGTGGCGTCATCGAAGTGCACCTGGCGGCGGGTGGCGCGCCCGGAACGCCGGCCCTCATTCGCAAGCTTATCGGCAACCGCAGACCCGGTTCCGACATGATCGCCAAGGCCCGCGCCATGCTCTCCGGCGACGCCTTCCTGTACGAAGCCGACAGGCCGGCCCTCATCGCCGACCTCGAGACCCTCGCCGCAGGCAAGCCGATCCTGCCGGACGCCCCGCCCAGGGCGCCCAAAACCAAACACGGCGCCAACTGACGCCCGGCGTTGAGCCGGAGCAAGGACGATACCCGGAGGCGGCGACAGCCCCTGAAAAAACAAGGCCGGCCCCCGAAAAGGGCCGGCCTTGTTCGTCAAAACATCCGGAGGTTCACTCGGCCGCGCCGTCGGCTGCGGCGCCGGCCACGGCCTCCCTGCGCTGATTCATGGCCTTGGAAATGTCGCCCTTCTTCTCGCGCAGCTTGGTCGCCAGCTTTTCGGACGGGTAGGCGAAGTCCACGGTGAAGGTGTCGCCTGCGGCGGCGAGCTTGAGAGCGCGCAGCACGGAAAGACCGAAAGCCTTGTCAGCCTTCTCCTGCGCCGAAGCTTCGGGCTTGTTCTGCGACATACCCATCTGGGCGAATCCTTGGAACATGGCGGCCTGCGCCTGCACCTGCGTGGCGGACTGATCGCTGTCCAGCCTGGCGTCGGCGTGCAGCGTCAGCTTGCCGGCCGCCTCGGCGAGAGAGAACGCCAGGCTGCGAAGCTCCGGTGACGCGGGCTCCTCGCCTTGCGCGCCGGCGGCGGCCTTGGGTTTCGGCTGCATGGCGCTCACAAAAGTCGGGCTGAAGTAGCCGGTCAGGATGGGCGAGCCAGCCAGCGCCTTGGTGGCGGCGGAGTCCGCGCGATACTCGGAGCCGGAATCAAGCGCGGCGAGCGCGCGGGCCAGGCCCTTGGTGTCGCCGGCGATAAGAAGCGTGGAATTGTCCACCGGACACAGGCAGCCGTCGGCCGGCTTGCCGTTCGCCGACGAGGCCTTGCCGCCGAACGCCTTGTCGAGCTGGGCGATGGAGAACCAGGTGTGCTTGCCCTGTCGGTTGGCCTTCACCTCGGGATGGTTCTTGGAAATCTCAAGCATCCTGGCCCGGTCGAACTTGCCGCGCACCAGCACGGAAACGGATTCGGCGAAGGCGTCGGGCGACTTCACGGCGCCCTGAGGCGAGGCCATGACGAGGGTCACATCCCGAAGGTCGGCCTCCGGATTGATGCCCAATTCGGCCTTCAGCTTTTCGTAGGCGGCCTTGTCCGAGGAGGGCACGGCGGCGCTCTCCCCGATTTCGCGAAGGGCCTTCACGATCGGGGAATTGACGGCGGCCTCGAGGTCGAGGTGCACGAAGGCTCCCGCATCGGCGGGAAGGCCCTTTCCGGAGAAAGGAGCGGCTTGGGCGACGACGGTGGAAAGCAGCGCGCCAATCGCGATACGGGTGATGGATTTGTTCATGAGAGTTGGGAAAAAAGGAGGGGGTTCCGGGGAGTAGCGATTCAACCGCGCCTCTTGCGCGGTAAAAACTGAAAACCCGGGGAAAAACGCCGAAAAAGTCCCGGCGAACAACTCATTTCGCAGCACCCCATCGGTCGCCGAACGGGTGCAGGATGAAAAGGGCCCGGCCGACCAGCGCCTGTTGTGGCACGGGACCGAAGACACGACTGTCCGAGGAGTTGGCGGAGTTGTCCCCCATCGCCCAGTAGTGACCGACGGGGATTCTCCTGTCATCGACCAGCGGATACGCGCCGCCGATATCGGCGAGGTACCCGTGGTAGCCCAGGTCGTGGCGCGCGGCGTTGTTATACTCGAAACCCACGGCGCCGGTCGCGGGGGCGCCGTTGCGCATCAGCTTGGGATACTCCACGCGGAGAGTGTCGCCGGGCAGGCCGACGAGGCGCTTGATGTAGAAAAAGTCGGGATGCGCGGTCCCGTCGCGCGGCTTCATGCCGGGCACGAGCAGCGTGCGAAACACGAAGGCGTCGCCGAGCTTGGGCGCGGCGAAGTGGTAGCTCATGCGGTCGACGAACACCATGTCTCCCGTGAGCACATCGAACCGCATGATCGGCTCGCCGGACTTCACCACCTTGCGCGTGCGCAGAAGCGCCGCCGAGGGCACGGAGGTGGGCAGAAGGTCGCCCCTTTCACGCGCGGCCGACACGACGCCGGCCCATTTCTCCTGAACAGTAACAGGCCTTGCCGAGTCGACGGGGAAGAACGCGCCCAGCAGGGCGTCGTCGAACGAAAAGTCCGAGGGGGTCACCACGCTCACCCGGGTTCCGCCAACAAGCACGGTGTGCACGTCGGCCGGGCCCTTGAGCAGCCCCGTCCCCAGGATGCCGTCGTCGAGCGCCTTTTCACGCTCGGCGGGCGAAGCGAAGACGCGCCCTGACGCATCCAAATGAACGGGGATGAGCACCTCGCCGGAGACGGGGGCGAGCGGGGCCAGATGCGAGGCGCCGAGGGTCAGCTTGCGCCAGAGTCTGGCCGGACCGGCGGGCACCGGCTCGCTGTCCGCATAAGCCTTCGCGGTCATGCCGTGATAGGTCGGATACATCGAGTTCGTCGGAATCTTGAACGGCTGGAAGACGAAGGCACGAACGCCGCCGGCCAGGATGGCGGCGATGACAAAGGTCTCGGTCCAATCGGCGATCACGCCGAACGGGTACAGCCTGCCTCCATGCCGGCGCAACCTCGCGTCCAGCGACTCGCAGGCCGATTTCAGCGCGGCCTCGTCGGCGGACTTGTCGGCGATCAGGGCGCGCAGCGAGTCGCACGCGCCGCTCAACAAGCCGACCTCGGAGGCGGCGATGACATCGCCGCGGTAGCGCAACACCTTCGACGCGTGGCGCAAAAGGTCGCGCGCTTCATCGCGGCGTCGGGCGGTGGCGGACTTGAAAAACGAAAACATGGCGGCGTATGCCGGCGCAGGTTGGGTGCGTGCCGGACGCCCGACAAGCACGGAAGGCGCGGCCTGTCACTCGCCGGACGGAACGGCCTCAGGGCTGGCGCGCCGGCGCAGGCGGATGTCGGGACGGAACGGCTCGCGGAAAGCTTCGGCGAAATCAAACCGTCCGGAAAACGCCTCGGGCGTGTCGTCCTCGGTCACGCCGAACATGCCCACCTCGACCAGCAGGAACACGATGGCGCCGAAGTCATCGGTGCGACGCAGGCCCCATCGGTGCAAGAGCGCCCCGGCAAGCACGCCGTACCGCTCGAGCGCGTAGTCGCGAAGGCCGTGGCAGAGCTCATCCGCGGAGATGTGCCGGCTGCGGCGCTCGCCAGCGGAGGCGCGGCCGAGCTTCTTCACGGTGGCCTCCAGCCCCTCGCGCACGAAATCGTAAGCGGGCGCGGCGAAACGGGAGTCCTTGGCGAGGATCTCGGCAACGGCTTCTTCAAAGGTTCTTTCCATGAGACTGGGCGTCTGTGAACGGGCCCGCGGCCACCTCGCAACCCAAATGGGAAATCAGGCGGGAGCGCGGTCGCGCACACGCGTAGGCCGCACGGGCGAGGAGGCGGGGGAAAGCGCCCGATTTTTTCACAATCCGAACGCCATCATCCCGGTTTACCCCCGGCTTTCCGGTCGGGCACAATACGCAAACCGATGACGCCCGCACAGCCCAACACCCCCAGATCCGATTCGCCGCTGGAACTTCTGGCCCCACTGTCGGGCGTGCTCGTGCCGCTGGCACAGGTGCCCGACCCGGTGTTCGCCGGGAAACTCGCCGGGGACGGAATCGCACTCGACCCCACATCCTCCACCCTGCTCGCCCCGGCGGCGGGAACGGTGACCATCCTCCACCCGTCGTATCATGCGCTCACACTCACCACGGACAGCGGCGCTCCGATACTCCTTCATGTCGGTCTGGACACGGTTCGTCTTCGGGGCGCCGGTTTCCGCGCCCTGGTGAAAGCGGGCGACAGGGTCGCGCAAGGGCAGCCGCTCATCGAGTTCGACATCGACGCCGTGGCGCGCGCCGCGCGCTCCCTGCTGACGCAGATACTCGTCGCGGACACCTCCCACATATTCGCCGTGAGCGCCGAGCTCGGCCTGGTCGAAGCGGGCAAATCGCGCGTCCTCACGGTGTCGCGCACCGCCGACGAGCCGAGATCCTCTCGAACGGACGACACGCCCGAACAGTCGGAACGGATCACCGGCCGCCCGGTGCTTCTGCCCAACCTCATCGGCCTTCACGCCAGACCCGGCGCCGTCCTCGCCGCCAAGGCGGGCGAGTTTCGCGGCGACATCCGGCTGGCCTCCGGAGAGCGCGAGGCGAACGCCAAGTCGCTGGTGAGCATCCTCGGACTGGGAACCCGCCGAGGCGACAGCGTCTCCGTGCGCGCCGTCGGACCCGACGCGCTCGCCGCGGTGGAGGCGCTCACTCGGCTCCTTGAATCCGGATGCGGCGAGCGCGCCGACGCCATCGTGGTGAGCGAGGCCCCCAAAACCGCGCCATGTCGGGCCAGGGAACCCGAGGGGGGCGTCATCAGCGGCGTCCCCGCCGCGCCTGGGCTCGCCGTCGGACGCGTGTTTCATTTCAAGCGAAAGCCCGCCGCGGTGCCCGAAACCGGCGGCGCGGAAAACGATGAACGCGGGCGCCTTCTTCGAGCCCTGGACGACGCTAGGCGCGAGATCGACACGCTGCGCGCCGCACTCACCGCGCCGGAGCACGCGGGCATCCTCGGCGCGCACCTGGCGATGCTGAACGACCCCGAACTCCTGGACCCCGCGCACGCCGGAATACGCGAGGGCAAGAGCGCCGCCTACGCCTGGCAAAACGCCTACACGCGCCACGCAGCGCGACTGGAAAGCCAGGAGAATCCGGCCCTGCGCGAACGAGCCGGAGACATTCGCGATGTCGGCGGGCGCGTGTTGCGACTCCTCTCGGGCGCGCGGCACGACCCGATCGACGCGCCCGCCGGATCCATCCTGATCGCCGAGGAACTCACGCCATCCGACACCGCCTCGATAGACCGAACCAAGATTCTCGGATTCTGCACGGTCGGCGGCGGCGCCACAGGCCATGTCGCCATCCTGGCGCGCGCCTTCGGGCTTCCCGCCGTATGCGGCGCGCACCCGAGCGCGACGAATCTCGCGGAGGGCGCTTCGGTCGTCCTGGACGGACACTCCGGAACGCTGCTCACGAACCCCTCGGAGGAGGAGCTACTCCTGGCCCGCAACCGGATGACCGAGCAGCGGCGAGTTCGCGCCTGCGACAGCGCGCCGGACTTTGATCGCGCACTCACCGTCGACGGGGCGCGCATCGAAGTCGTGGCGAATGTGCGCAACGCAAGCGAGGCGCGCGAGGCCGCCGAGATCGGCGCGGACGGAGTAGGCCTGCTTCGGACCGAATTCCTTTTCGACGGACGCGACAGCGAACCCACCGAGAACGAGCAGGCCGAAGCCTACTCCGCATGCGCCAAGGCGCTCGGCCCGTGCCGGCCGCTCGTCATCCGCACGCTCGACGCCGGCGGCGACAAGCCCCTGCCCTTTCTTCCCGGCCCCCACGAGACCAACCCGGCGCTCGGGCTGCGCGGCATTCGCACCGGACTGGCCAACCCCGAACTGCTGCGCACGCAATTGCGCGCCATCCTGCGCGCCGCGGCGCACGGCGACGTCCGCGTCATGTTCCCCATGGTCGCGACTGCCGAAGAGTTCAGACAGGCGCACGCGATGCTCGACGAGGAATCGCGCAAACTCGGCGTCAGAGTGAAAGCCGGGGTGATGATCGAAGTGCCGTCGGCGGCGCTGATCGCGGAGCATCTCGCCGGAGAGTCGGACTTCCTCTCGCTGGGCACAAACGACCTCACGCAGTACACGCTGGCGATGGACCGCGAGCACCCGACGCTGTCCCTGCGCGCCGACGCACTGAGCCCCGCCGTGCTCAGGCTTATCGAGATGACCGCCAGGGCGGCGCAACGCCAGGACATGCCGCTGGCCGCCTGCGGCGCGCTGGCCGCCGACACCTCCGCCACGCCCTTGCTTATCGGATTGGGCGTGCGCGAGCTCTCGGTCCCGGTGCCCGATGTGCCTCGCATCAAGGCCGTCGTGAAGCGTCTTTTGCTCGCGGACTGCCGCGAGCTCGCGCGCAAGGCGCTCGAATGCGACGGCGCCGACGCCGTGAGAAAGCTCCTCTCGGAATCCCCCGCCGGAGCCGACACCCCGCAGGCATGAGGCAAACCGTACGCCGCGGCCACCACCGAATCCCCCATCCTTCGCCCCATGTTCACCATCGCGTTTTCATCCCTGCAGAAAATCGGCAAATCGCTCATGCTGCCGGTCGCCGTGCTGCCGGTCGCCGGGTTGCTGCTCGGGCTGGGGGCGGCCGGGACAGACCCACAATCGGGGCTGATGCGCGGCCTCGCCGAGCAGCTCCCCGCGGCGCACGAGGCGCTACGGGCGATGTGCGTGATCATGAAGGCCTCGGGCGAGGCGGTGTTCGCCAACCTGCCCCTTATCTTCGCCATCGGCGTGGCGCTGGGCTTCACCGAGAACGACGGCGTCGCCGCCATCGCCGGCGCCATCGGACACCTGGTGACCAAGGCGACCCTGGCCGTCATGGCCTCGGCCATCCTGGGGATGCCGCCCGGCCCCGGAGGCGGCTGCGCCATCGAGACGGGAGTGATGGGGGGCATACTGGCGGGCGCGCTCGCCGCGTATCTGTTTAACAAATACCATCGGATACGCCTCCCCGCTTATCTCGGATTCTTCGCGGGGAAGCGGTTCGTCCCCATCGTGACCGCGCTGGCCTGCATCGGTCTGGGCATGACGCTCGCCTTCGCCTGGCCGCCCGTGCAGGGCGTCATCGACCGCTTCTCGCATTGGTCTGCGGTGAACGATCCGCGCACCGCGGCCACGCTTTACGGCTTCGTCGAAAGGCTGCTCATCCCCTTCGGGCTGCACCACATCTGGAATGTGCCCTTCTTCTTCGACATGGGCTCATTCACCGACTCCGGAGGGCAGGTGGTGCGCGGCGACATCAACCGATTCTTCGCCGGCGACTCCACGGCCGGCATCCTCTCCGGCGCCTTCTTCTTCAAGATGTTCGGGCTCCCGGCCGCGGCGGTGGCGATCTGGCGGTGCGCGAAGCCGCAGCACAAGGCCAGGACCGGAGGCATCATGATTTCGGCCGCGCTCACTTCGTTCCTCACGGGCATCACGGAGCCGATCGAGTTCGCGTTCCTTTTCGTCGCGCCCGCGCTCTATGTGATGCACGCGTGTCTCGCCGCATCGGCCCAGTTCGTGGCGAACTCTTTCGACATGCACATGGGGTTCACCTTCTCCCAGGGCGGCATAGATTTTCTGGTGTTCAATGTGCTCGGAAACCGCTCCCACAACTGGCACCTGGTGCTGGTCTTCGGACCGCTGTACGCCGCCCTCTACTACGCCTCGTTCTCCTTCATCATCCGCAGGTTCAACCTGAAGACCCCGGGTCGCGAGGACGACGAGCCCGGCGCCGACCACGCGCCGAAGCCGCCCGAGCTGCTGCCCGACCAACGCGCGCGGGAGCTGGTCGAGGCCTTCGGCGGACGAGCCAACATCACCTCGCTCGACGCCTGCATCACGCGCCTTCGCGTCGGCGTGAAAAAGCCCGAAGCGGTGAATCAGGCCCGGCTGCTGTCCATGGGCGCCACCGGCGTCATGATAGTCGGCGACGGCGTGCAGGCCGTGTTCGGCCCTCTTTCCGAAAACCTCAAATCGGCCATGAGCGATTGCCTTGAAACCGAGCCCGAACAAAGCCCGGTCGCTGCCCCTGATGCGGCGAAGGCGGTTCGCGAACCGGCAGACGCGCCGTCGTGCGACGCCGAGGTCGCCCGCCTTATCGAGGCGCTGGGCGGACGGAAAAACCTGATGAGCGTGGAGGCCGTGGCGCTGACACGCCTTCGGGTGCAGCTGGCCGACGAATCCAAGTTCGCCCCGAAAATCGCCGAGACCGCGGGCGTGAAGACCTGGCTGCGCGCGGCGCCCGGGGTGCTCCACCTCGTGGTGGGAGAAAAGGCGGGCGCGATGGCGAAGCGGCTGCGCGAAAGCTGAAAACGACAAGGGCCGCCGGCCTCGGCGGGAGGCGGGCGGCCCTTGAGTCGGACCGGATTGTTTCGGGGCCGGACTTAGCCGACCTTCTCGACGCCCTTGGGCGCCAGATTCATCGAGGCCACGCGAAGCTGCAGCCCGCCGCGCTTGTCGAAGTCCACCGAGAAATCCATCACCAGGTGACGGGCGTCCGGGAACAGCTCCTTCTTGCGCTCGCCCATCGAGGTGACGAGTTCGTCCACCTGTTCGGCGGTGGCGCCGGGCAGCGCCAGCAGCTTTTCGCGAGCGCCCTCGAGAGCCTTGCCGCCCTCGACCAGACCGTTCCACAGCAGCACGGCCACATTCATCGCGCCGCGGGCGGCGGTGTGGTTGTTGCCGGCTTGCTCCAGGATGGGCTTGGCAAACTCAAGAAGGATGTCGGACACACGCGCCTCGCCGTCCTTGGGGGGCACCACGGGGACATTGGCGGGGATGTGACGGAAGGCGGGGGCGGCGCCGAGGCTCTTGGGCTTGGTGTTGCCGAAGGCGCCGTTCGTGCGGCGGCGATTGCGGGGATTGGACATGGGGCTTTGTGAAAAAGTTACCGGGGGCATTCAGCCGGCAGCCCGGCGCGCGGCAAGCGGGATTTCACCGTCTGCATCCGGCCCGCTTGACTCCCGGCGCACGGGCGGCTTTAGGCGGTGGAGCAAACAACGGACAGGACAACCCGTGGCTGAAACGCTCCATCTGCGACATATCACCGACTCCCGCGAGCTCGCCGAGATCGCCAGGCCGCCGCGCGGCAAGCGAGGCGCGCGCAGGCTGTTCGTCACCACCTACCTTCACCGCCCGGCCGAAGAGGTGTATTCATTTTTTGCCGACCCGAGGAACCTCGAGGTGCTCTCTCCCCCGGAACTCGGGCTCAGGCTTGTCGCTTCCGAGGTGAAGCCCGACGCCGAGTACCTCGACTACTCCCTGCGCGTTCACGGCGTCCCCCTGCTCTGGCGCGCCCGCATCCTGCGGCGCAACCCGCCCGAGGGCTTCGTCGACGAGCAGGCCCGGGGGCCGTTCTCACTCTGGCATCACACGCACACCTTCACCGACGAGGGATACCGCGTGCGCATGGACGACGAGGTGATCTACCGGCTGCCGTTGTGGCCTTTGGGCGAAATCGCGGCGCCTTGGGCGAAACGCGAGCTCGACAGACTCTTCGACTACCGCCGGCAGCGCCTCCGGGAAATATTCGGATAGCCGAACGCCATCGGGCCAAATCCGACTTCCCACCGGGGCCGGGGCCCCGGTTTTTTCATGCCCACAGCCCACGCCTGCGCCGCATTCACCCCTGCCTTGATACTGCGGGAAACGCCTGCCCGCCTGCGCCAACTTTTTCGGAACTTCGGCGGCAAGTCGGCGTTGGACAGGAAGTCAAACGAGCGTTTGCATGAGCCGCATCGGAATGCGGCCCATCAAACCCTGCGATTCCCTCCATCACCTGACCTCCTCCATGCGAACGCCTTCCAAAAAAGTCGCCCTCCTCGCCTCCGCCGCACTGCTGACCACCGCCGCCGGCTACGCCTACTGGGCCTCCTCCCGCGAGGAACTGCCGAATTTCAAAACCGCCGAGGTGAGGCGAACCGAAGTGCGCGCCACCATCGGCGCCACGGGCACGCTGGAACCGGAGGAGGTCGTGGATGTGGGCGCTCAGGTCGCCGGCCAGATTCTTGAATTCGGCAAGGACACGGCGGGCGCCCGCATCGACTACGGTTCGCTCGTGGCGGAAGGCGCGGTGCTCGCCACCATCGACGAATCCGTCTACAAGGCCGAGGTCGACTCCACCGCCGCCTCGCTCGCCCAAGCCAAGGCCGCCCGCGAATCCGCGCTCGCCGCCGTGCTCCAGTCAAAGGCCCGCCTGGTTCCCGCCAAGCGCGAGTGGGACCGAGCCCAGGTGACCGGCCCGGCCGGCGCGATCTCCGCCAGCACCTTCGACTCCCTGCGCTCGGCCTTCGAAGTGGCCGCCGCCGAAGTGAGCGTCGCCGAGGCCAGTGTGAAGCGCGCCGAGGCCGACATCGTGCGCAGCGAGGCGGCGCTCGACCGCGCCAAACGCAATCTCGCCTTTTGCATCATCAAGTCGCCCGTCAGCGGCGTCATCATCGACCGGCGTGTGAACATCGGTCAGACCGTGGTCGCCAGCCTCAACGCCCCGAGCCTCTTCCTCATCGCGAAAGACCTGCGCCGCATGCAGGTCTGGGTCCCCGTCAACGAGGTCGACATCGGCCGCATCAAGCCCGGCATGCCCGTCACCTTCACCG
The DNA here is from genome assembly GCA_945957395.1 of uncultured Opitutia bacterium. Lineage (GTDB taxonomy): Bacteria > Verrucomicrobiota > Verrucomicrobiia > Opitutales > UBA953 > CAMFKE01. The sequence goes on along the minus strand of CAMFKE010000004.1, from coordinate 233,284 downwards.
TGGACACCTTCCCGGGTCGCAAGTTCTCCGGCAAGGTCGGCAAAATCCGCCTCAACGCCTCGATGACCAACAATGTCGTCACCTATGTGGTCGAGGTGAACACCGACAACGCCGACGGCACCCTGCTCCCCTACCTCTCCGCCTCCGTGCGCTTCGAGACCGGCCGCTCCCCCGACACGCTCGCCGTGCCCAGCGCGGCGCTTGCCTGGACCCCCGATGACGCCCCCGAGGTCACCGACCCCTCGGCCAAGCCCGACCTGTGGCTGCTGCGCGACGGAAAACCCGTGCGCGTCGAGGTCGAAGCCGGACTCAACGACGGCTCCATGACCGCCGTGAGCGGAGCGGACCTGCGCGAGGGCGACCTCGTGATTGTCGGCGAATCCAAATCCAAGGGATCGGAAGGCGGCACGACCAACCCGTTCGCCCCGCCCATCCGCCGCCGCCCGCCCGCCGCCAACCCAAGCCTGAGCGGCCGCTGAACGAGACCGGCGAGAGCCCGTCCAGCGGGCCACGCACCGGAGGAGGGCGCGCCCTTCTCCGACCACCACCACCCATTCCTGCGATGAAACTCATCGAAATCGAGAACCTCACCAAGACCTACCACCTCGGCGAAGGCCTCGCCGTCCCGGTACTCAAAGGCGTCTCGCTCTCCATCCGGCGCGGCGAGTTCGTCGCGCTCATGGGAGCCAGCGGTTCCGGCAAAAGCACCCTCATGAACATCCTCGGCTGCCTCGACCGCCCCTCCTCCGGCAGCTACAAACTCGACGGTCACGAGGTGTCCTCCCTCGACGGCGACGCTCGCGCCCGCCTTCGCAACAACCGCATCGGCTTCGTCTTCCAAGGGTTCAACCTGCTCACGCGCACCAGCGCCGTGGACAATGTGATGATGCCCATGGCCTACAATCGCAACGGCCTCTCCGACGCCGCCATGCGCGAGCGCGCCGAGATACTGCTGAGACGCGTCGGGCTCGCCGAGCGCATGGACCACCACCCCTCCCAGCTCTCCGGCGGCCAGCAGCAGCGCGTCGCCATCGCGCGCTCCCTAGTGAACAACCCGCCGCTGCTGCTCGCCGACGAGCCCACCGGCAACCTCGACTCCTCAACGGGCCTGGAAATCCTCAACATGTTCCGCGCCCTCAACCGCGACGAGGGCGTCACCATCATCCTCGTCACGCACGACCCGTCCGTGGGCACCCACGCCGACCGCGTCATCCGCATGAAGGACGGCCTCATCGTGGAAGCCGAGGGAAACGGCTGAGCGCCTGAAGGCTCACGGGGCCGGGGACGCCGCCGACCTCGGCGCATCCCTGCCGCCACGCCCCCCCGACTCCACTCGCGCCCACCGGGCACCCGCCACCTTTCACCTTTTCTCAGCTCCGTGAAATTTCACCGCATCCTGCTCACCGCCCTGCGCGCCCTGCGCCGCAACATCGTCCGCGCGCTGCTCACCATGCTCGGCGTCGTCATCGGCGTCGCCGCCGTCATCGCCATGATGGAGATCGGCAACGGCTCCACCAAGGCGCTGGAGCGCATCGTATCCTCCATGGGCGCCAACACGGTGATCGTGCTGCCCGGGGCCGCCGCCAGCGGAGGCATCAGCTTCGGCATGGGCTCGGTGAACACGCTCACCCCGGAGGACGCCGAACGCATCGGGCGCGACTGCCCCGCGGTCGCGCATGTGGCGCCGGTCGTCAGCGCGCGCACCCAGGTGGTGCACGGCAACCGCAACTGGGTGCCCCACTCCATCACCGGAACGACCCCCGAATTCCTCAAGGTTCGCGGCCTTAAAATCGAAGAGGGCGAGCCCTTCACCGAACGCGATGTGCGCTCGCAGGCCGGCGTCTGCCTCGTCGGCGCCACCATCGTGCGCGAACTCTTCGCCGGCGCTTCCCCGCTGGGTCGCGAAATCCGCATGCAGAACACCCTTTTCCGCGTCATCGGCGTGCTTGAAAGCAAAGGCGCCAACATGATGGGCATGGACCAGGACGACATCATCGTGGCCCCCTGGACGACCGTCAAATACCGCGTCTCCGGCCAGGGCTCCTCCTCCTCGTCCTCCGCCGCGTCCTCCTCCGCCACCCGCTCGACGACCAGCTTCGCCAACCAGCTTTATCCCGCAGGCGCCCCGGCGCTGTATCCGGAAAAGGACGCCACGCAGGCCATGAACAACCCGCTGCCCGTGCGCTTCACCAATGTGAATCAGATCGTCGTCAGCGCCCGGGACACCGAAAGCATCCCGGCGGCCCTCTCCGAAATCTCCGCCGTGCTTCGCTCCACGCACCGTCTGGGCGCGGGTGAGGCCGACGACTTCACGCTGCGCGACATGACGGAGATGACCAAAACCATGGGCTCCACCACGCGCCTCATGACCAACCTGCTGCTGTGCGTGGCCATGATCTCGCTCGTCGTGGGCGGCGTGGGCATCATGAACATCATGCTCGTGTCCGTCACCGAACGCACGCGCGAGATCGGCCTGCGCATGGCCGTCGGCGCCGAATCCGGCGACATCCTGCGCCAGTTCCTTCTGGAAGCCGTGCTGCTGTGCGTGGCCGGCGGCATCCTCGGCATCCTGCTGGGCCGCCTGTGCTCGTCGCTGGTGACCGCCATCCTCAAGTGGCCCACCGCCGCCTCGCTCGGCGCCATCGTCGCCTCCTTCCTCGTGTCCGCCGCAGTCGGCGTCATCTTCGGCTACTACCCGGCTTGGAAGGCCTCCAAACTCGACCCCATCGAGGCCCTTCGCTACGAATAGCGGACGGCGCCGCCCCCGAATGAACCTCATCGCCCTCCACGGCTTCACCGGACGCGGATCCGACTGGGACATCCTGCGCGACAGGCTCCCGGCGCACCGGTGGCTTGCGCCGGACCTTCCCGGTCACGGCCCCGAGCCGCGCCTCCCGGCGAACCTTCCCTCGCACATCGACTGCGTTCGGACCGCGCTCGCCGAGTGCGATAGCGCGCCGGTGTTAGTCGGGTACTCCATGGGCGCCCGACTGGCGCTCCACGCCGCCCTGGCCATGCCCGGAACCTTCCGTGCGCTCGCGCTCATCGGCGGCTCCCCGGGACTGGAAAACGAAGCCGAGCGCTCGGCTCGCCGCACCGCCGACGCCGTGCTCGCCGCGCGTATCCGGAAATTTGAGACAGCGGAGGGCTTTCTCGCGGAATGGGATACGCTGCCCCTGCTCGCCGGTCGCGCCGCCATGCCCGAACCCTGGAAAACACGCTCGCGGCAGGCGCGCCGCGAAAACACCCGGCACGGCCTCGCCGCCTCCCTCGAAGGCGTGGGCACGGGCTCGCTTCCCTCCCTCTGGCACAGGCTCGCCGAACTCGATCTGCCCGTGCTGCTCCTCGCCGGCGAACGGGACACCAAATTCGCCGACATCGCGGCACGCATGGCCGCGCGCCTGCCGCAAGCCCGGATCGACCTCGTCCCGGGCGCCGGTCACGCCGCGCACATGGAACAACCCGATGCGTCGGCAGCCCGCCTCAAACACCTCCTCGACGGCCCCGGCTGACGCCAAGCCCCGACGACTTCCGGAAACGACGGCGTCACACCGCCCCTCCCGCCCAACCACGACCTTCCCTCGCCCATGCGACCGACAACGCCCGCCTCCCCTTTCGCCCGCACCGCCCTGCCCACCCTGTTCGCCCTCGCCCTGCTCCCGATGCTGTCAGCCTGCAAGGTCGGCCCCGACTACGAGAAGCCGGAGATGGCGACGCAGGAGTCGTGGAGCGAACCCGTGTACGCCCAACCCGCCGACGAGGCGGCGCTAAGCCGCTGGTGGCACAGCCTCGGCGACCCGCGGCTCGCCGCACTGGTGGACCGCGCCCTGGCCGACAACCTCGATGTCGCCGCGGCCGCCACGCGCGTGCGCCAGTCGCGCGCCCAGTCCGGCGTGGCCGAGGCCGCGCTCCTCCCCAGCGCGAGCGCCTCCGGCAACTACGCGCGCACCCACGACGCCGCCAACACCGACCACCTCTCCGAAAACACCGGCTCGTACCGCGCCGGGCTCGACGCCGTGTGGGAGCTCGACCTCTTCGGCGCCAACCGCCGCGCCATCGAGGCCGCGGAAGCCTCGGCTCAAGCCTCCGTGGAAGACTCCCGCAACGCCCGCATGAGCGTGGCCGCCGAAGTCGCCCTGGAGTACGCCGCGTGGGTCACCGCATCGACCCGCGCCCGGGCCGCCCGCTCCGAACTGGAAGCCGCCGAAACCACCTACAACCTCGTCCGCGTGAAACGCGACACCGGCAACGCGAGCGAGCTGGACCTTTCAAACGCGCTCGCCGAGGTGGCCTCGGCGCGCGCCGCTCTGCCCGCCCGCGAAATCGAGTGCGCGCGCGCGGTCAACGCGCTCGCCGTGCTGCTGGCCCTGTCGCCGCAGGACATGCGCCGCGAACTGGCCGCCGCGCCGGCATCGCTGCCGGATTCCCTAGCGCCGGTCGTGCCCGCGGGGCTGCCATCGGACCTGCTGCGCCGCCGCCCGGACATCCGCGCCGCCGAACGCCGCCTGCATGCCGCCACCGCTTCCATCGGCGTGGCCGTGGCGGATTATTTCCCCAAGTTCAGCCTTACCGGCAACATCGGCGTGAGCGGCACGGTGGTCTCCTCCGACGCTCCCTCGCCAGGCCTGGCCTGGTCGGCCGGCCCCTCCGCCTCCTGGAACCCGTTCCGGGGCGGGGCGGTGAGCGAGAATGTGAAGGTGCGCGAAGCCCTTCGTGACGAATCCACGCTGGCCTACCGCAAGGCGGTTCTCACCGCGCTCGCCGAGGTGGAAAACGCACTCATCGGCGGCAAACAGGAAGCCGTCCGCCGCGTCGCCCTGCGCGACACGCTGGCCGAGCGACGCAAGTCGCTCACCATGACGAACGCCCTCTACGAGAGCGGCCAGACCGACCTGGCCACCCTGCTCGACGCTCGCCGCCGCCTCAACGCGGCCGAAGCCGCCGCTGCGGAAGCCGACAACGCCGCGTTCACCCGTCTGGTGGCGCTGCACAAGGCGCTCGGCGGCGGATGGTCCGAGACCGACGGGGCGCCCGCCGCGAAGTAGTTCGCGCCGGATTCCCCTTAAAAAAAAGCCGCCCGGCGCACGGGGCGCGGACGGCTTGGAAGCGAATCTCCAACGTCTACTTCTTCTCGCCGAAGATACGCAGCGCGTCGTAACGCACGATGCTCTCGGAGCCGGCGGAGGAGTGGTCGTCGAGCGCCTCGACACCGTGCGTCTTGCCCAGGCGGACCTTCACGGGCGAACCCTTGAAGGCGTCGCGCGGGAAGGTGGCGATCGTCTGGTAGTCGTTGTCAGTGTTGGTGAGGGCCTCGGCGTAGACCTTGTCGGCGGTAAGGCGCACGCGCAGCGTGACGGACACGCCGGGCGAAATCGAACCACCCTTCGTCTGCTTGGAACCGGTGGCGTCCACGCCGAAGCTCTTGTCGGCCGGGCGCACGTTCAGGTTGATGGCGCGGCCGTCGGCCCACACGAGCATCATGCCGGGGCCCCAGGTGTACGCCTCGTCGGCCTCGACGGCCAGGTGGCAGTTCACCTCGCCCACGCCGGCCGGCAGCGAGCGCTCGGCGAGGGCGGTGACATTCGAGAAGCCGCGGATGGTGAGCGCGCCGGAGCCGGCGGTGATCTCGGTCTTGTGCTTACCCGTGGAGATGAGCTTCCAGGCGGGCGAGAGCTTGGCGCCGAAGAGTTCCTCCTCGAGCAGCGCGGCGCCGGAGGAGCCTCCGGCGGCGGCCGCGAGGTCCTCGGGCGTGGCGGGCTTGGCCGCGCCGATCTCGTCGATGGCGAGGTTGTCGAGGATCACGGCGTCGCCGCCGTCCTTGTGGAAGGCGAGGTAGCTCTCGGTGTCGTCACCGGTGGAGAACTCGCCGGTCACGGTGGCCTTGCCTTCCGGGATGGCGATTTCGACGGGGCGGCGGCCCTTGGTGTTGAACACCAGACGGCCCTTGCCGCCCTTGCCGTCGGTCAGCGTGTCAACGGAAAGTCGATACAGCTTGCCCGGCGCGAAGCGCACGGTGGTGGGCACGGTGCGGCCGATGAAGCCCTTGCCGCGCGTCTTCAGGGAGAACTTGCCGCCGATGACATCCTTGGTGTACGGCGGATTGGCTTCGGAGAGGTGCGTGAACTCGTCGGGGCAGCAGGTGAACGGGCCGTAGCCGCCCGATTCGACATTCTCAAAGTCCTCGAAGAACCAGTGCTTGGCGGCTTCGGGAGAGACGCCGGAGGCGACGATGCGCACATCGTCGAACTCCGCGGCGGTGCCGGGCTTGCCTTCGGCGGCGACGAGAGAGAGGCCCACGGCCTTGCAGCCGGCGGGCACGGTGAACTGCACGCGCAGGCGCTGGTAGTTCGTGCCGGTGCGCGGGTCGCACGGGGCGCTGTGGCGCACATCGGTGCGCGTCACCCAGGCGGACGCGGTCTTCGCGCCGGGCACGCCCAGCGGAGTGACCTCGAGAGAGGCGCGGCGTTCGCCCTTCACCTGCACCCACACGGTGGCCGCGTAGAGCTTGCCGGGCTCCAGTCCGGTGACGGTCTGCGAAAGGCTTATGGCCTCCGTCGCGTTGACTCGCGCGAGGCGGTTGCCGTTCCTGTCGACCTCGATGCTCACGGCGCCCTCCGGCGCGGGCTTGCCGCCGGCGAGGACCGTCCAGCCCTCGGGCTTGGTGGCGTCGAAACCGGGATTCTTCACGAAGCCGCCCTCGCCCCACTCCATCGGCTTTTGCGCGGGCGCGGCCTGCGGGTAGACGACGAACGGCGTGTTCTTTTCCAGCTTGAGCGTGACTCGGCCGTCGGCCACGGGCACGACGGTCTCCTCGACGCGCCCCTGATCGGTCAGGCGGTACAGGTACACCTTCGCGAGGTTCTGCTTCTTCCAGGAAGCCGGAAGGTCCCAGGTCTGCTCGCCGCCCTCATAGTCCCAGGCGTAGATTTTCTTTTCCGTGGCGGCCGGCCACGGGATGAACTGGCGCGGCGCGTCGCCGTTACCCTTCCAGGACATGACGGTGGCGCCGTTGCGGGTGACGACGATGCGGTCACCCTGCTTCTCGGCGCGCACGCCGCCGGCGAACACGGCGGACTTGCCGGGCTCCCAGCTGAGCAGCTCGAAATTCTTCAGGTACTTGGCGGGCAGATTGCGCGTGAAGGTGCCGTGCACGAATTCGCCGAACTTGTGGCAGTTCTGCCAGCCCATGAAGCCGTCCTTGTCATTGCGGCCGCCGCGCAGGATGGGGTCGCCCTCGCCGATGTCGGTGTCGTTGAAGCGCAGGAACTGGGTGACCTTGGACTTGGCGCGCCAGTGGGCCCAGGAGATCCAGGGCTCGAGGGCTCCGGAGTACTCGGTGTGCAGGGGAAGCTTGAGCGAGTGGATTTTGGACGCGATCTTCCATGCGGGCCAGCCGCCGTCCATGTACACGTCGAGGTAGATGAAATCGAGCTTGGGCAGCTCGGCGCGCATGGCGTCGAGCTCGGCGTACAGGTTGCCGGACAGGGTGTCCTTGCGCTTGTCGATCTTGATGGAGTGATCGAGCCAGTACCAGCCGCCGCCGCCGGTGAGGATCTTGGGGTCGTAGCGGTGGGCTTCCGGATACGCCTCGGTGGCATTGATGTGGATGCCGGTGCGGGTGTTGTACTTGCCGGCCTGCTCCATCAGGTAGTTCAGTTCGCGCGTGCCGCCCGCGCGCACATTCGGGTGCCCGGCGTAGTCGGTGTTGGCGCTGTCGTGCCCCTCGGCGGAGAAGCCCTTGATGGTCACCTGCTGGCCGAGGCCGTCGGTGGCGAGATAGGAACGCTTGATGTGGTCGAGGATGCGCAGGAACGGCTGCTGCGCGCCGCTGGCGAAGTTCATCGCAATCTGGTCGGCGACCATCTGCGGGACGAACTCCTTGCCGTACGGGGCGGGCGTGGCGCGACGGCACACCAGCGCGGAATCCTGCCAGCTCACCTTGCCGTCGCCGTTGAGGTCGCCGGTCACGAACACCTTCACGGACGGCGGCTCGACGAGCTCGGTGTCGATCTCACGCCAGGCGAGCTTGGGGGCGTACACGGAGCAGGTGCGCGCGTCGCCCTCGCCGTTGAGCTTCCAAACAAGGCGGTCCGTATCCGAAAAGTGATTGCTGAAGGCGCCCACGGCGGCGGCGCCCTGGGAGGCGAAGAAGTAGGAGCCGATGCCGGGTTTGAGCGCTCCCGCGGTCTGCTCGAACTGCTCCTCGACATTGTTGTGACCCTCCGGGCGGAAGGTGGTGATCACCGCGCCGGGCGCGGTCGTGACGAGCGCGTTGCCGGGGAAAGCGAGGGTCTTGAGCTTCGTCGAGCCGGCCTCCTTGACCGAGTCCATCTTCATTTCCAGCCAGCCGTCTCCGAGGACCACCTTCAGCACGACGGTGATCTTCGATTCCGCGAAGGTGAGCTGATACTGCGCGACGGTCGGCGAGAGCTTGCGGAACTCGACCTGGCACGGCTCGGCCTTGCCATTGAGTTCCACCGCGCCGACCGGCGCCACCTGCGCGTCGACCTTGGCGCCGCCGGGGGTCTTCAACTGGTAGCGGATGATGCGCGGGAACCGGTCGTCGAGCTCGGCACCGAGCTTGGCGTTGTCGAGGCGGGCGACGCCGCCCATGAGCGGGCTCAGGCTGAGCGCCATCAGGGCCAGGGAGGTGGCGACGGTCTTGGTCATGGTTTTGGGAAATGGGGTTGGTGGTAAAGTTTCCGGGGAAGGTGCCAGAAACAGGGCTACACGGGCCTGGTTCGCGACTTTTCTCTTAAAAAAAATCACCCCGCCCGGCGGGGCGAAATCATCAGCCGGCCCACGGATCGACCGCCGGAGTGAGGTCGCGATGCGCCTCCAGCGTGTCGAGGAACTCGTCGCGGGAAATGGCGCGTGCGCCGAGCGAGAGCAGGTGCGGTGTGACCTGCTGACAGTCGATAAGCGCGAAGCCGGCGGCGCCGAGTCGATTCACAAGATGCGCGAGCGCCACCTTGGAAGCGTCGGGCCGGCGGAAGAACATGCTCTCGCCGCAGAACACGCGCCCAACCGCCACGCCGTAGAGTCCGCCCACGAGTTCGCCATCCACGCACACCTCCACGCTGTGCGCTCGTCCCGCGCGGTGCAACGCCGTGTACGCGGCGATGATCTCGTCGGTGATCCAAGTGCCGTCCTGGCCCGGCCTCGGCGACGCCGCACACGCTCGGATGACGCCGGCGAAGTCGGTGTCGCAGGAGACGCTCCAGCGCGAATGGCGCAGCGTCTTGCGCAGGCTCGGCGAGACTTTGAACTCGGCGGGGTACAGCACGCAGCGCGGGTCGGGCGACCACCACAGCACCGGAGTGTCCTCGTTGTACCACGGAAAGATGCCGCGCCGATACGCCGCCCACACCAACTCCGGCGTCAGCTCGTGCCCCCACGCCATCGGCTCGTCGCCGGGCGCCTGGCGCGGGTCGGGAAAGGGCGAAGACTTGGACATGGGCTCACGAGCCTCGCAAACGCCCGGCACGCGTCAACGGGTCTCCGGAAACAAGCGAGGCCGCCCCGGGACAGGGCGGCCTCGCGGAAGGAAACAAAACCGGGCCGGGCTTACGCCAGGCCGCGCTTGGAGGAGGCGACGAAGTCGAGCATCTGCTTCACGCGCGCGTTCGCCGAGAGCTCGGCGTCGCCGGTGATCTTTTCGAGGGCCTGCGTGCGGTTGAGGCCGTCGCGGTACAGAATGCGGTGCACGCGGCGCACGGCGTCGATGTCCTCGGAGGCGAAGCCGTTGCGCTCGAGACCGACCTTGTTGAGGGTCTTCACTTCGGCGGGATTGCCGTCGGCGATCATGAAGGGGAGCACATCCTGCACGCACTTGGAGCATGCCGCGAGCATGGCGAAATCGCCGACGCGGCAGAACTGGTGAAGGCCGGTGCCCCACCCGATGTTCACATGGTCGCCGATGACGCAGTGGCCCGCGATGGCGGAGTGGCTGCTCATCACCAGGTGGTCGCCGATGGTCACGCCATGGGCGACATGCGAATAGGCCAGAATGTGGTTTTTCGAGCCCACCACGGTGAACTCGCCGTCGTCGGTGCCGAGGTGGACGGTCGAGTATTCGCGGAAGACATTGTCGTCGCCCACGCGCAGGCCGGGGCGGCCGCCCTTGAACTTCAGGTCGTGCGTCTTGCCTCCGATGAGCGCGTACGGGAACACCTCGTTGCGCGCGCCGAGGAAGGTGTAGCCCTCGACGGTCGCGTGGTGGTGCAGCACGCAGCCGTCGCCGAGCGTGACCTCGGCGCCCACATAGGCGTAGGCTCCGACGGTCACATTCGCGCCGAGCTTCGCGCCCGGCTCGATGATGGCGGTGGGATGAACCATGCGGAAAGTATGAAGTTTGAAGTGTGAAGTAAGAGATGGCCTCCTTACGGAGGCGCGTGTGGAAGGTTGCGAAAAAGGTTCGGTGCCGGCCGCGCGGCGGCCCACTTCACATCCCTTCCTTCCGAGTTCTTACTTTTGTCCGACTCAGTTGTTTTCGCCGTCGGCGACGGTGAACATGACCTCGGCGGACGAGACGACCTCGCCGTCCACCTTGCACTCGCACTCCGCGGTGCCGATCTTGTTGCCGCGCACCTTGGTGAGCTTGGCATGAATGTGGATGCGATCGCCGGGCGTGACGGCCTTGCGGAACTTCACATTGTTGGCGCTCATGAAGAAGCAGATGCGGTTCTCGCCGCCCGCCACGCGGTGCAGCATGAGAAGGCCGGCGGCCTGCGCCATGGCTTCCAGCTGAAGCACGCCGGGCATGACGGGGTGTCCGGGGAAGTGGCCCTGGAAGAAAGGCTCGTTGATGGTCACGTTCTTCACGGCCACGAGCGCGTCGTCGCCGATGAACTCCACCACGCGGTCGATCATCACGAACGGGTAGCGGTGCGGAATGTGGCGCAGGATCTGACGGATGTTCAGCGAGGTGGCGTCCGGCTTCACCACGCGGGGCGCGGCTTCGGAGGCGGGAACGGCCTTGGGCTTGGGATTGAGCGAATCCTGCCACTGCTTGCGAATCGCGCCGGAGAGCTTCGCGTTGAGCGCGTGACCGGTGCGCACCGCGATGATGTGGGCCTTGATGGGCGCTCCGATGAGCGTGATGTCGCCGATGATATCCAGAATCTTATGACGAACGAACTCGTCCTTGAAGCGCAGCGGCTCCTTGGAAAGAATCTTGTCGCCCTTGATGACGATGGCGGAGTCGAGCGAGCCGCCCTGGATGAGCCCCTTCTGAAGCAGGGCCTCGATGTCCTCGTAGATGGTGAAGGTGCGCGCGGCGGCGATGTGCGCCTCGAACACCTCGGGGTCGATATCGAGCGTCAGGTGCTGCGTGTGCACGCCGCGGTCGTCGGTCGAGGTGCAGGTGATGCGCAGCCCGTCGTGCGGCAGGGCGATGATGGAGCGATTGCCGTCCACGATGGTGACGGGAGCCGTCACCGCATACACGAAGCGCTCCTTGGTCTGCTCGACGATGCCGGCCTCGTGAATGAGAAGGGAGAACGGGCGGGCGGAACCGTCCATGATGGGGGGCTCGGACGCGTCGAGCTCCACGATGGCGTTGTCCACGCCGAGTCCGGAGAAGGCGGCGAGCACATGCTCGATGGTGTGCAGCTTGAGATGCTCGGAGGAGACGGTCGTGTTGCGGACGAGCTCGGTGACCATCTCGACGGTGGGCCGCACCTCGGGTTTTCCGATGAGGTCGACGCGGCGGAAAATGATGCCGGAATCCTCGGGCGCGGGGCGGATGGTCAGGGAGACCTCCTGGCCGGTGTGGAGAGACTTGCCGCGGATCGTCGCCTCGCGCTGGATGGTGCGTTGCTTCATGGAGAAAAGTAAACGCGGGAGGGAAAGCCCCCCCGGCGAGGATGTAAAGGAACAATCCGGGGTCCGTCGTGGGCAAAATCAGAACGCGGCAGGGTGGCGCAAGAGCGCCTTGCCTCGCGCCCCCGGCCGATCAGCCGTATAAGAACTCGAAGCGGGCCCTGAACGCGGGCCCCTATCGGGCCGGCCCCAGGTCGCTCACCTGCACCTTGTAGAGATCGCCCTCCTCGCAGCCAACAAGGAGCGTGTCGTCATCGGCGAAAGACACGGCCTCGATCTGCCAGGAGCGCAACAGCATGCCGAGCGGACGAAAGAGGGCCTTGCCGGAAATCGGGTTAGCCATGGAGCCGCGGGGGGGCAATGCGAACACCCAAAGACCCGTGTAGGTGAGGACCGCGAGGCGGCGGCCGTCCGGCGACACAGCGGCATCGGTCACCATGCCGAGAGCCGCAAAGGTGGCGATGAGCGTGGTGGGGCGCGGCGTCGTTTCGTTCGCGGTCATGTCCACCCGGTGGAGCTCGGAATCGGTGTCGGTCCAGTGCTTGGTGAACACATACACACCGCCGTCGTGGCAGAACATGGCCTCCACATCATGATTCTTCTTAGGATCGGGAAACTCCGCCTGATCCACGAACCGGAAAGGCACCCGACGGGCCTTCACCGTCGAGACATCCTTGCGCGGGTCCGGCTCCGACGGCACGACATACAGACACAAATCCTGACGACGGCTGAGGTTGTTGCCGAAGTCGCCGATGATGAGCCCGCCGGAGGGGTCGACGACGAGCGCCTCCCAATCCACATTTTTGGCGCCCGAAACATGGATGCCCGTGTAGCCCCCGTTGTCCTCCGCGGGTCGAACCGTGTCCCCGTAGGCGTTCACCGCGACGATGCGGGGCGCGTCGCCCGAGTCGCTCAACGTCCAGAAGACGCCCGGAAACCTCTTCGAGGCGGCCAGTCCCGAGCACTCGGGGACCAAGTTTTTGTCAAGTTTGCCCACGCTGACAGGCCGGAGGACATCAAGCTTTTGAGGAGCCGGAGCCACGCGAGGAACAGTCCGGCCGGCCGAAGAAATCGTCTGGGTCGAGGATGCGGGCGGCGGGGAGGCGGCATCGTCGCAGCCGCAGGCGAACGCCGCGCAGGCGGCGAGCGAAAGGTCAAGAAGGCGGCGGAGCGCTGTTCGGGAGATCGCCATCGGGTAGCAGGATACGGGATGTACGGCTATGCGGGCGAAGGACTCAACCGAGAATCGTCTCCCCTACCCCCCGGATATTCCCGATTGTTTCCCGTCGCAAACCAAGTGACATCGCGACGCAGTCACATCGCCACCGCCCCATGCCTTCAAAATCCTCGCGCTCGCTCTGGGCGAAGAAACTTTCCGGTGCCGGCGCCACGCCCGACGGAACAGTCACACTCGCGCGGTCCGCCCCCGCAGCGGCGCCCGGGCTGAGGCGACCGTTCGACGGGCATGTGCTGGGAGTCGACCCCAGTCTGCGAGGCACCGGCCTGGCGGTCGTCGAGTTCCGACCGGGGCGAGAGCCGAGGCTGTGCGCGAGCCTCACGCTGAAGCTGCCGCCGAAGCACGACATGCCCTACTGCCTGGGGGAAATCTACAAGGCGGTCTCCGACATGATCGAGGCCTGGCCCGTGAAGCACGCGGCGTTCGAGCAGACCATCTATGTGCAGAACTTCGCCACCGCCCAGATCCTGGGCGCCGCGCGAGGCGCGGCCATCGCCGCGGCGGCGGTGCTTGGCAAACCGGTTTTCGAATACGCGCCGCTGCGCGTGAAGCAGGCGGTCGTGGGCCACGGCCGCGCCGAAAAGGAGCAGGTCGCCGGCATGACGCGCCAACTGCTGCACCTGCCGGAAGCGCTGCCCTTCGACGAATCCGACGCCGCCGCCGTGGCGCTCTGCCACGCGTTCACCTGGCGAGAGTGAGGCGCACGTCCCGCGCGCCTCAAAGGCATATTGCAGAAGGCAAAAGGCAGAAGTGGCGTCCGGCTTCGCCTTTTCGAAAACGCGGAAGCAACGGACGCCATTCTGCATTTTGCACTCTGCCTTATGCATTAAAAAACCCGCCGGCAACGGCGGGTCTTTTTGACGGTGCGGGCGGAGCGCCCGCGTATCCGGCTTACTTCTTCTTGGCCTTGGCGGCGGGCTTCTTCGGCTTCTTCGCGGCGGGCGCGGCCTTGGCGGCGACCTTCTTGGGCTTGAAGGCGACGGACTCGGGGGCGCCGAGGTTGGCGGAGCCGTTCACCTGGGCGTTCACGCGCAGACGCAGGCCGTTGAGGCGGATGAAGCCGGTGGCGTCGTTCTGGTTGTAGGCCTTGGTGGGGTCCGCTTCCATCGTGGCGATGTGCGGGTTGTACAGCGAGGCGTCGGACTTGCGGCCGGCCACCAGGATGGAGCCCTTGTAGAGCTTCACGCGCACGGTGCCGTTGACGTTCTTCTGGGTCTCGTCGATGAGGGCCTGAAGAGCGAGGCGCTCCGGGGCGTACCAGAAGCCGTTGTACACGAGCGTCGCGTACTTGGGGATGAGCGAGTCGCGCAGGTGCATGACTTCGCGGTCCATGGTGATGGACTCCATCTGACGATGGGCGAAGTGCAGGATGGAGCCGCCGGGAGTCTCGTACACGCCGCGCGACTTCATGCCGACGAAGCGGTTTTCCACCATGTCCACGCGGCCCACGCCGTGCTTGCCACCCAGCTTGTTGAGCGTGCGCATCACTTCGAGAGGGCTCATCTTCTTGCCGTTCACGGCCACGCAGTCGCCCTTCACGAACTCGAGATCGACATACTCGGCCTTGTCCGGGGCGTCCTCGGCGTCCACGGAGAGCAGGAACATGCCCTTGTTCTCGGGAGCGAAGGCGTTGAACCAGGGGTCTTCGAGAATGCCGGCCTCGTACGAGATGTGCAGGAGGTTGCGGTCCATCGAGTAGGGCTTCTTGGCGGAAGCCTGAACCGGGATCTTCTTCTTCTCGCAGTAGGCGATCATCTCGGCGCGGCCGGGGAACTCGGCGCGGAAGGTGTCGTCACGCCACGGGGCGATGATGTCGATATCCGGAGCGAGTGCGGCGGCGGTGAGCTCGAAGCGCACCTGGTCGTTGCCCTTGCCGGTGGCGCCGTGGGCGATGGCGCAGGCGCCCTCCTTGCGGGCGATCTCCAGCATGCGCTTGGCGATGAGGGGACGGGCGATGGAGGTGCCGAGGAAGTACTGGCCTTCATAGACGGCGGAGGAGCGCATCATCGGGTAGATGAAGTCGCGGGCGAACTCCTCCTGCAGGTCGTCGATGTAGATCTTGGAGGCGCCGGTGGCCTTGGCCTTCTTGTCGAGGCCCTTGAGCTCCTCCTCCTGGCCGATGTTGGCGCAGAAGCAGATCATTTCGGCGTCATACTTTTCCTTGATCCAGGAAAGCAGGACGGAGGTGTCGAGGCCGCCGGAGTACGCGAGGACGATTTTCATAGTGTGAAAGCGTGGTGCGGATGTGGATGAAGCGGCCCGCAGGAGGTCGGGCAAGGAGATACGACGAAGACGAAAGACTATGGACGAGCGGCAGGGGCATGACCGCGCCGTGAAGGCAGCAGAAAAGGCGGGTTCGAAACGCACCGCCGGGCGCGCTTCGCGACCCGGGTTTCAAGCGCCCCTCGGCTTCAGGTTCAGAGGAACAAGGGGTTCTTGTGCGCCTTGTTCATGGAGGGATCGCGCGCGGGATCGGGATTTTTTTTGGGCTTGGGCGGCTGCGCCCCCTGCCCCCTGAGCCGCGCTTCGAGCTTGGCTACGAGGTCCTTCACCTTCGCCGGCTCTTTGGCGGCCAGGTCGGCCTTCTCGCCGGGGTCGTCGGCAAGGTTGTAGAGTTCGGCGGAGTCGAACTCGTACCAGCGCACGAGCTTCCAATCGCCCTCGCGAATCACGCTGTACGGAGTGATGAGTCCACCGCCCCAGTAGTGCGGAAAATGCCACACGAAGGTGTCTCGGGAGAGCTTGCCGCCCCGCAGCGCCGACAGGATATCCACGCCGTCGATACCGGGCGCGGAGGCGGCCTCGGTGGCGCCGGCGAGCTTGGCGAAGGTGGGGAAAAAGTCGGTGCCGACGACGGGCGTGTCACTCACCGAGCCCGGCGTGACGACGCCGGGCATCTTGACGATGAGAGGCACGCGAAGGCCGCCTTCATAGGGAAACCCCTTCTGCGCGCGAAGCGGGGCGTTGCTCGTGTGGCCGGGGTAGTTGGTCACGCCTCCGTTGTCGGAGGTGAACACGACGATGGTGTCCTTCTCCAAACCGAGCTTTTTCAGGTGCTCGTTGATGCGACCGACGGACTCGTCCACGGACTTCACCATGGCGGCGTATAGCGGGCTGTTCTGCTTCCCGTCGGCGGGAGAGCCCTTGAAACTCTCGATATCGACCTGCTTGGCTCCGAGTGGGCCGTGCACGGCGTAATGGGGCAGATAGACGAAGAAGGGCTTCGCCTTGTTGGCGTCGATGAACCTGATGGCCTCGTCCGTGAGGCGGTCAGTCAGGTACTCGCCCGCCTTGCCACCGGCATCCGAGAGCCCGGGCACGCGATGCTTGTCCTTGGGTTTTCCATACGGCCAGAAATATGAGGCCGGCTGGCCCGGATGTCCGCCGCCGATGTTCACATCGAAACCATGGTTCTTGGGGCCGTCGCCGTCGCCGTCGTCGCCGCCGAGATGCCACTTGCCTATGGAGGCGGTGGCGTAGCCGCGCGACTTGAGAACCTCGGCCAGAGTGGTCTCGCCGGCGGGAAGCTTCATCGTCCAGTCCGGGTTATCGAATCGGCGATCTTTGGCCTTGGGAGCGTAGGAGGAGTTCATATCGCCCGGAATCCAGTCGGTGATATGCAAACGCTGGGGCGCCTTGCCGGTGAGAATGGCGGCGCGAGAGGGGGAACAAACGGCGGCGGGCGCGTAGCCTTGGGTGAACCGGATGCCCTCGGCCGCGAGCTTGTCGATATTGGGCGTACGGTAGTACCTGCTGCCGTTGGCAGCGACATCCCGCCACCCCATGTCGTCAATCAGGATCAAAACAACATTGGGCCGGCGGGTCTCCGCAGCAGGCTCGGCAGCGGAAAGCCCCGAAGGGGCGAACGCCGCCAGCGCGGAGGCGGCTATGGTGGCGGCGGACAGGCGTAGCGAGCGATTCATGAAAGAGCATACAGCGGCCCCGGGCGGCGGTTCGCAACTTTTAGAAAAATCCGCCCCCCCTCTCCTGCGCAAAAAGCAAAGGCGCGGCCCTCCGGGCGCGCGCCTTTACTCAAGCGGATGAAAACGGACCTCAGCGTGCGCCGATGAGATGGGAAAGAATCGCCTTCTGCACATGCAGACGGTTTTCGGCCTGGTCGAACACGATGGACTGCGGCCCTTCGAGAACTTCCAGCGAAACCTCCTCGCCCGGATGGGCGGGCAGACAGTGCATGAAGTAGGCGGAGGGCTTGGCGTGCTTCATGAGCGCCGCATTCACCTGATAGGGCTGCATAATGCGCAGACGCTCCGCCTTCTCGGCCTCCATGCCCATGGAAACCCAGACATCGGTGGTCACCATGTCGGCTCCGCGCACCGCCTCGACGGGATCGCTCGTGAAGGTGTAGGTCGGCTTTAGGCCGTCCTTCTTGAGCTGGGCGAGAATCTCGGGGCCGGGCTCGAAGCCCTTGGGACCGGAAAGGGCGAGCTCGATGCCCATGTGGGCGCAACCCAGCACGAACGAATTCGCCACATTGCACGCGGTGTCACCCAGGAAGGCGATTTTCCTTCCGCGCAGGCACGACCCCATCTTCGAGGTGTCACCCTCGCACCAGCGCTCGGCGAGCGTGAAGAAGTCGGTGTACAACTGGCACGGGTGCAGGAAGTCGGACAGCGCGTTGACGACCGGCATCGTGCCGTGCTTCACGAAGTCCTCCAGCGTCTCATGGCTGTAGCAGCGAATGACCATGCCGTGCAGGTAGCGGGAAAGCACCCGGGCGCTGTCGGCCACGGATTCTCCGCGAGAGAGCTGCATCTCGTCGGCACTGAGCATGACCGGCTGGCCGCCCAGCTCATGGACGCCGACCTGGAAGGACACGCGGGTGCGCGTGCTCTTCTTGAAGAACAGCAGCCCCCACGACTGACGATCGAGAGGAACCGGAGTGAAACGTCCGCGACCCTGCTTGAGCGAGGCGGCCGTCGCGAACACCGCGGCGACTTCTTCGCGGGTGAAATCGGTTTCCTTCAGGAAATGACGCATGGTTGTTTGTCTTGAAAAGGGTTGGGTCAAAGAATGCAGGCGAGGTTTGACAGGAAAATTTTCTCTCGGGGAAGAAAAGGCGGCCACATAGGTCCGCTACTTGGCGGCCCCGGGAAGGCCCTGGTGCACCAGCGTCTGCGTGGGGAAGGCGATGGATATGCCGGCGGCCTGAAGCGCTTTCAAGATATCAAGAAGCAGCTTCTGGTTAAAGGCGTTGTACTGCCACCAGTCGGCGGGGTGGTACCAATAGATCACCTGGATGTCGATGGAGTAGGCGCCCAGGTTGTTCAGGTGAACCCGCGCGGGCAGCGTGGGATCCATGCCCTCGTGATTATCCAAGAGTCCCCGGATTATGGATACGGCTTCCTCGAGCTTGGCAGGAGGCGTGTCGTAGGTTAGGCCCACGCTGAAAAGCTGGCGGATGTTGGGACGCGCCCCGATGTTGCGAATGGCCCTGTTGGCCAGGTCGCCGTTGGGGACCGTGACAAGATGACCCTCTGGGCTGCGCAGCCGCGTCGAGCGAAGCCCGAGCGATTCCACCACGCCCATGTGCGAACCGATGTCGACGAGCTCGCCGAGCGAAAAGGGCTTGTCGACGATGAGCATCACGGACCCGAAGAAATTCTTGATGGTGTCCTGAGCGGCCAGACCGACGGCCAGACCGCCGACCGCCAGCGGAGCAATGATTTCGGTCGGCGTATGTCCGGAAAGCGCGGCGACCACCTCGATGATACCGCCCGCAATGACCATCACCTTCAGGGCGTTGTCGAAGATGGGCACGAGAACATCGTCGAGCTTGCTCTCCGTCTTGTGGGCAAACGCCCTGAACCAGCTGATGGGAACACGAACCAGGTGAAACACCGCCATCGTGCAGGCGACGATGATCAGAACGGTGGCGCACTTGTCCACGGTCGACGCCCAGGAGCCGAAATCGATGTCGAATCGCGCCTCCTCTCCCGACGCCGCCGAGGGGATGAGCGTACGGGCCGTCAGGGCGACAATCAGCAAGTGCGTGCTTCGGGCCAGCGCGATCAAGGCCTCGCCCACCATCGGGCGACCGTGGGAGGCACGGGCCGCCACGGCGGCGAAAACGCGCTTCAGGACATGGCTCAGGACAAAGGCGACCGCCAGCACGATGGACGCGGCGGTGAGGCCGTCGTGCGATATCGAGAACTCACCGAACCGGAAAGTCGTCGACGCAGACGGGTCGGAGGTCTGGGCAAAGAAAATGGGGTGGTACGACATGACGGAGGACAAAAGACAGCAGCCCCCCCGTCCTTTCAAGACCGGTCTGCCCTTCGCCGGGCCGGCGCGAGGCGCATTCCAGCGCCAAAGCGGCTCCGCAGCCGGATCAAAGGGAGATTTCCATGCCGTCGCGCGCCATGAACACCTCGCGTGGCAGCCCGTCTGACGCCCGAGCCACCTCGCGCGCGTGGCGGCCGGCATCCGCCTCGAAGGCGGCGAGCCGATCGTCATCCGCGGACGGATCGTGATGGAACAGGGCGACGCGACGGGCGCGCGCCAAAGCGGCCAGCTCCACGGCGTCGAGACTGCTGGCATGCCCCCACCCCGCCTTGTCATAGCTCACCTCGTCGCGGGTGAACATGGCCTCGAACACCAACAGGTCGGCCTGTCGGAAGAAATGGATGAACGGGGCCGCCGCATCGGGGTCGACCACGGCGTGCTCGGCGTCGGTCGAGTAGACCAGCGCCTTGCCGTCGCGCTCCAACCTGTACCCGTAGCTCACACCGGGGTGGTTTTGACGGATGGTGTCCACCTTGAATCCGTTAACCACGAACGGCGCGCCGACGCGATGGACCTCAAAGGAGACCGAGGCGGCGAAGGACGAAAGAGGCACCGGGAAAAACGGGGAATCCATCTGCGCCCGCAAGGCCGCCTCGGCCTGAGGATGGCAGGTGTGTATGACAATCCGGTTCCCGTGCGCATAGGCCGGGGCGAAAAAGGGGATTCCCTGGATGTGATCCCAATGCAGGTGGGACAAAAGGATGTGGAAAGTCGCGGGAGCCGCGGAACGCGCATCCATTTTCCAATGACGCCCGAAGGCGGCGAGCCCCGAGCCGGCGTCGAGCAGGACGACCTGCCTGGACTCCTCGCCGCCGCGCACCTCGACGCACGGCGTGGCCCCGCCGAAGCCGGGCCCGAATTCGGCAGGCAGCTCGTTGTCCACGAATCGCTCCGCCTCGGCCCTGTCGGAAAAAGGCCGGCCCCTGGCCAAAAGCAGCGCGCCGACCAGCTTGCGTCGAAGGGTTTCCGGCGGGCAATCGAGCGGAATGGAGCCGCGGGTGCCCCAAAATCGAATAAGCATGGCGTCACTCGGGGGTTGGAGGGTGAAACAAAGCCGGAGGCGCGCAGGGCTGCAAAGCGCAAAAGCCTGTCAACCTGCGGCCGGACCCGCCCCGCGTACGGGCGCTAGACGCCGAAAACCGCGCGTCCGAGTTCGGCCATGCCGGAGTGAATGCCGTCCGGCTTGTCGTGCGCCAGCTGTTCGGCGCTGTGGCTTCCGGTCGTCACGCAGTGCACGGCGCGCAGCCCCCCGTTGCGGGCCGCGGCGATGTCGAAGGGGGAGTCGCCGACCATGACGGTGCGTGAGGGCGAAGAGCCGAGGACCTCCAAGGCATGGCGGGTGAACTCCGGCTGGGGCTTGCGCCAGGGCGTATCGCCCGTGCCGATGATGCCGTGGAAGACGCCGTCAAAACCCAGATGGGCGATCATCTTGCGCGTCACGGTGATCTCCTTGTTCGTGAACACCGCGACCTTGAACCCACGGGCATGCAAGCCGCGCACGAGGTGCTCCACGCCCTCGTAGACAAAAAGGCCCTCGTGCATGATGGCGGGAAACTTGGCGCGGTAGAGCTCCACCGCACGGTCGGCGACCGACTCAGGGAACAGCTTGCGCATGGTGACGGGGATGGAGCCCCCGACGGCGGCGCGGACAAAATCGTAGCCCTTGGGCGCAAAACCCAGTTCCACGGCCACCTCGGAGTAGCAGCGGTGAATGGCGGTGAAGTTGTCGACCAAGGTGCCGTCGAGGTCGAACAGCACGGTGTCAATGGAATCGGAGGCGTTTGGCATGCGCCGCACACAAAGAGGGAGACGCGCCGGGGGTGAAGAGTGAAATGCTCCGAAGAGACGAAGGCCGTGAAAACGCCCGGATGCGTCAAACCGGCCGTTCGCCTAGTCCGGGCGGCGTGACGCCCCGGGGCCGCCGGGCGGCGGAAATCAAAAACCCCGCCGTTTTTGCGGCGGGGCTTCGATTGACGGACCACTTAATCAACAATCCGAATCGATTATCATCATACGAACCGGGATCCATATCTGCATCATACCTATCACATCATCTACCCATTGAATCCAACCTCATTAAAGAACGAACCCTACAATCGCCGTACACAAAACAAGGTACAACCCCCAACAGCAACCACCCTTTGAATTAACAGCCACTTTACCCCCCCCCTCCCGTCGTCGGCGCCAGTCCGGAATCAGGAATGGTCATACCCATCGAACAGAATGGCGGTAATACCAGCCCGGTTCGAAGCCGCGATTGACGCTGCCGACGAGCTCGCCCAAGGGAATGGGACACATGGCCCAACAGCAGCACCTTCCGTCCGGCAGCTTCAATCTCGACGCCCAACGCTTCGAATGGGAGGTGCGCCATTTCGCCGGCTCGACGAGCCCCTATATGGACGCGCGCGGAATCTCGGTGAGCGTCATGCTTGCGGACATGAGCCGCAAGGAGCTCATCATCGACTTCCCCTTCAAGGATTACGGCTTCGCCAAACCCCGCTCCATGGGCGTCTTTGAGGAACGCATCAAGAAGTGCGCCCGCTTCGCCCTGGCCAAGGGCTGGGATCCGGAATCGAAGGGCAAGCCGTTCCGCGCCGACGCGGTCTGGCTGGAAGAAAAGGTTCCCGGATAACGCCGCGCGACGCCGGAACGCCGCCAGGGTCAGGCCCTATGCCGATCCCCGGTCCAAGTGGAGTAGGTGTTCGCCAGATTGGCCGCGTCGGGCGAATCGCACAGGTGGAACAAGCCCGGAATCAGGAAAACCTCCGGGTGTCGCGCCAGAGCTTCAAGCGGGTCGAACTTCTCCGCCGAGACGGGCGGGGCGCCGACATCACGGGCCGGCAACTGCAGCAGCGGGGCGGGCAAACGGGCCAGACCGGCACCGTCGCATTCCTCCCTGCGGGCCGAGCCGGCGGCGAGCGCGTTCCACCGGTCGCGACGCGAGGCGGCGAAGACCGAGAAGCGCCCCGACCCCGGCTGGTCCAGCGAGGCGAGCTCGGCGGCGAGCCTGAGCGAGCAACAGGCGAGCACGGGCTTTTTATCCAAGCCGGGCGCCATGCGCCATGCGCGCAGGGCCATGGCCGCGCTGCGCAGGCCCAACACCGACCCCGGCCCCTCGGCGAAGAGGTACCCGGCAAGCCCGGGCAGGTCCACGCCCGCCCGGCTCAACGCGCGCTCGACGATTTCAAAAAGCGATTCCACCGCGGGCCCTTCGGCGCGCACGAACGAGAGCCAACGGCCATCGCGCCAGACACCGACGGCCGCTATCGGCCAGGTTGCGTCCAGCAGCAACCAGGCACCGGGACCGGGAGAGGCCGGCATGCTCAGCGAAAGCGAAGGGTCGGTTTCCATGGGATGAAGTAGAGCGAGCGATTGCGGAGAAGGAATGCGCGCGGCGCAATGCTTGTCACAACTCGAGCGCACCTGCGCCCATCAAGCTGCTGCTGCGGCGGCGCAGACCCGGTTCATTTTAACTCCCCAAGCCATGTCAGGAAACAACCTGCGGCGGCATGTATGGGCGCCCTCCCGACAACATGAGCCACCCCACACTCCCTCCCCCTGGCGGCGCCGTCCGGAATCACCCGCGCGAGCGCGCCAAGAAACCGGAATGACGCCTTCAGGCACATCGAGCCGAGCGCGCCCCGCTTGTTTACCTTGAAATGCGGCGCGGCAAGAGGCGGGATGATCGCCGCCCCTTCCCCGCACCCCAGCCCACCCCATGTCCGAGCCCGTCCTGAATCGTACCGGAATGGACGCCGCCCTGCGCGCCGTCTGGCCCGGGCTGCGCTCGTATGTCGTGGCGTTGCTGGGCGGACGCGGCGAACATGCCGACGATGTGATGCAGGAAACGGCCCTGCACCTGTGGAACAACCGGGAGCGCCTGGACGCCCCTGAAAACTTCACCCGGTGGGCGTTCCGCGTCGCCTACTTCAAGGCCAAGTCGAAGCGGCGCGACCTCGCCCGCGCCAACGCCACCCTGTTCGGCGAGGAACTGTTCGAGCGCATCGCGGACGCCGGAGAGCCCCTGTTCAGCGCCGAGTGCGAGGCGCGCCTGAACGCCCTCAGACACTGCGTCGCCGAAGCGCCGCCGGCGGAGCGCGAACTGCTGGTCGGCCACTACGGGGAGGGACGCCCCCTCATCGCCCTCGCCCGCGCCCTCGGGCTCTCGCCGGACGCCATGCACCAGCGCGCCTGCCGCCTTCGCCGCGCTTTGCGTTCCTGCATGAAGCGCCGCTTCGACGCCGGAGACGCCCGAGAAACCATACCCTTCCCTTTGTCATGACCCCTCACAGCGACACGCCATCACCCTCGCGACGGGAGCTTGCGGACCTCATCGACAAGCGCCTCGCAGGCAACCTCTCGACGGAGGAGCAGAGGCGGCTCGACGCCCTCCTGCTTGAACACCCCGAGGCCCTGGCCGAGTACCTCGACCTCGCCTCGGTCGAGGCGCTCCTGCCCGAGGCCGTCGCCCCCGATGCGGCGCGCAGCCTGCCGACATCCGTCATCGACCGCAGGCGCCGCGACCGGTGGCTGCCCGCCACGCTGGCCGCCGCCGCCGCGCTGGCCATAGGCGCCGGCCTTTCCCTGTGGGTCACCCGGCCTTCGCCGCAATCCGCGCAAATGGCGCAATCGGACGGGATCCCCGCTTCGGTGACCCGCTCCGTCGGCGCCCGATGGACGCTCGGCGGCGCAAAGCAGGGGGCCCGGCTTGACGCTCCCTCGGGAGAATTTTCCGCGGGTTTCGTGGAGCTTACCTTTGAAAGCGGCGTTCGCCTCCTGATTGAAGGCCCGGCGGCCTTCGAGGTGACCGGCCCCAACGCCTGCCGCCTCGCGCACGGCAAGGCCGTAGCCGATGTGCCCCCGGGCGCCCGCGGCTTCATCCTCGACACCCCGGGCGAGCGCATCGTCGACCACGGCACGCGTTTCGCCGTCAGCGCCTCGCGCTCCGGCGACGAGAGCCTGGTCGGCGTGCTCAGCGGGGAAATCGAAGTGCGCCGCGGCGAGCGCGACCTGCGCCTGTATACCGACTATGCGCTGAGCCGCCGGGGCGACACGCTGCGCTCCGTCCCCTTCGGCAAAAGCGAGTTCGTCACGGAACCTCCGGGGCGTGAATTCGACTGGAACCTTGACGGCGCCCCGCGCGGGCAGCCGCGCGAGGTGCGCTTCGATGTCTCCAGGCTCATCCACGGCCCCGGCGATTACCGCGCCGTCTTCAAGTGGCTGGTCGGACGCGACGCGCTGAGCATCCGTTCGGTCGCCCTGTGCAAGGACGGCGCCGTGGTGGCCTCGCCGGCCGGCGAGGGCGGCGCCGGCGTCATCCAAAACACCTTCAACAACGCGCCGCTACTGAGCGTGCCGGCCGCGCTCGCGGGCCCGGGCAAGTGGGAGATCGTCGCCACGCTCGCGCTTCGCGAAGGACGCACCGGCGAAAGCACCTCGCGCGGCGTCGTATCCTTGGAGGAAGGCCTCTCCACCCGCGCGACCGCCACCGATTTTGTCGGCCGCTGGCTCTACTCGCACGACGGCGACGAGTTTGTCCGCGAATTCGGCGCCGACGGGCTCTGCCGCATCACCATCAACGGCAAAGCCTTCCTCGCCCGACACCGCATCCCCTACACGGTCGAAGGCGGCGTCCTGACCATCACGCCCCCCGGCGCCGAAGGTCCGGAGAAGCACATGTTGCGCGACGACGGAACGCTTGTCTTCCTCAACCTCCCCTACCGCAACGCACGACGCGTGACGGGTAAATAAAACAAATCCCGGGCCGCTTCGCGCCCTTTCGCATTTTTCGCGTCAGGTCGCCTCGCTTGCCGGCATATCCCCATGATGAACCAAAAAAACCTCCTGCTGACGAGCGCCCTCGTGGCCGCCCCCTTCGCCCTTCACGCCGCCGAGCTCCCCGGCATGACGCCCGGCGCCGCCAAGGCCGAACAGGCCGCGACCAAGCTGACCCTCAAGAACGCCGTCATCTCGGCCGACTGGACCGCCGCCGACGGCGTGCTCGCACCCGACACCCTGACCGGACAATCCCAGGCCGGTCGCCCCCTGTTCAAGCTGAAGACCTCCGAGGGCGAACTCGACTCGTCGGCCTTCAAGCTGGTGGGCGCGCCCAAGCTCGTGAGCGTCCCCGCCAAACCCGGCGCCCCCCGCGCCTGCGACCGCTTCGCCGGCAAGGCGTTCGTGGCCAAGCTCCGCCACGAGGCCTCGGGCCTCACGGTCGACTGGCGCGCCCTCCTTCGCGACGGCTCCAACTATGTCCGCCAGGAGTTCATCATCTCCGGCACCAAGCCCACCGAGCTCGCCTCGCTCACGCTCCAGTCCGTCTCCGTCACCGGCGCCAAACAGGCCGGCACCGTGCCGGGCAGCCCCGTCACCGCCGGAGACCTCTTCTTCGGCACCGAACTGCCGATGACCAAGAACGCCGTGAACGGCGAAGGCTTCACCTCCGGCTTCGAGTGCAAGCTGCCCGTCAAGCCCGGCGCCTCCTTCTCCTTCGGCACCGTCGCCGGCATCTCGCCCGCCGGCCAGATGCGCCGCGGCTTCCAGTACTACCTCGAGCGCGAGCGCGCCCGCGCCGCCACGCCCTTCCTGCACTTCAACGGCTGGTACGACATGGGCACCAATGTCACCGAGGCCAACCTCGCCAAGGCCATCACCGGCTTCGGCGAGGAGCTCGTGAAGAAGCGCGGCGTGAAGCTCGACTCCTTCGTGCTCGACGACGGCTGGGACGACTCCCGCACCACCTTCTGGGGCTTCGACAAGAAGAAGCTCCCCAACGGCCTCAAGCCCTCCCGCGACCTCGCCGCCAAGTACGGCTCTCGCCTGGGCATCTGGATCTCCCCCCTCGGCGGCTACGGCGAGGCCCCCATGCGCATCGAGAACGCCCGCAAGCTCGGCGTCGTCGAACAGGACTCCAAGAACCTCAACCTCGCCTTCGAGCCCTACTACAACTGGTACCGCGACAAGAGCCTCGAGCTCATGCGCAAGGAAGGCGCCAACTACTTCAAGTGGGACAAGGCCGGCGACGGCGTCTCCCCCCACTTCATGGCCCTCCTTCGCATCGCCCGCGAACTCCACGCCGCCGACCCCGAGCTGTACATGAATGTCACCGTGGGCACCTGGCCCTCGCCCTTCTGGCTCAACCACATCGACTGCACCTGGCACGGCGGCGCCGATGTCTTCTGGGAAGGCAAGGGCGACATCCGCGAACGCTGGATCACCTACCGCGACAACAGCAACTTCAACTCCGTCCAGAAGCGCGGCCCCCTCTACCCGCTCAACTCCATCATGCTGCACGGCGTGGTGCTCGGCCGCCACTACCAGGCCAAGGATGTCTCCTCCGCCGGCAACGACCTCAAGAACGAGGTGCGCTCCTTCTTCGCCACCGGCACCATGATGCAGGAGCTCTACCTCACGCCCGACATGATGAGCCAGACCGGCTGGGACCTCGTCGCCGAATCCGCCAAGTGGGCCCGCCTCAACGCCCCCACCCTCGCCGACGCCCACATCTTCGGCGGCCAGCCCGCCAAGCACCTCGGCCGCGTCAAGGACGCCGACGGCAAGCCCATGAACGGCCCCGACGGCCGCGAGCTGCACAACTACGATGTGAACCCCTACGGCTACGCCTCCTGGTCCTCCAAGAAGAGCATCATCATGGTGCGAAACCCCGACGAGAAGCCCCGCGACCTCACCTTCGATGTCGCCGCCGCCCTCGAGCTGCCCGAGTCGGAGAAAGGCAAGACCTTCGCCTTCTCCGCCTCCTACCCCGACCAGCGCCTGAAGTCCCTGACGGCCAAGCCCGGCGAGCCCGTCACCGTCACGCTGGAACCCTTCGAGGTGCTCGTCTTCGAGACCAAGTGAGTCGGACGCGCGCCCCGCGCTCGCGCCCGCCCCCTTGCAAGGCCCGCCCGGACACGCTCCGGCGCGGGCCTTGCCGCATCCGGGACCGCGCCCGAGACGGCCCAATCTTCGGAACGCCCGAGACGCACATGCGCTCTTTTTTGAATCGCGGAAAAACCCCCTCACGCCTTTCTCCTCAGCCACCATGGATCCCCGCTACTCCCAACTCGCCGAAGTCCTCACCGGATTCTCCACCAAGCTCAAGGCCGGCGAAAAAGTCCTCATCGATGTCGCCGACATCCCCGACGAGATGACCGTCGCCCTCATCCGCGCCGCCCGCGCCAAGGGCGCCGTCGTGCAGACCACCATCGGCCATCCCCGCGTCGGCCGCGAGATGCTTCGCGACGGCTCCGACGAGCAGTTCGAGCTCACCAACGAGTTCGAACTCGCCCGCATGCTCAAGATGGACGCGTACATCGCGGTGCGCGGAGCCAGCAACATCTTCGAATCCAGCGATGTCAGCGCGGAGCGCATGAACGCCTACGCCAAGGCCATCCGCCCCACCCTCAATTACCGCGTCGAGAAGACCAAGTGGGTGGTGCTGCGCTGGCCCAACCCCGCCATGGCCCAGCAGGCCAAGATGAGCACCGAGGCCTTCGAGGACTTCTACTTCCGCGTGTGCACCATGGACTACGCCCGCATGGTCCCCGGCATGAAGGCCCTCGCCGACGCCATGATGGCCACCGACCGCGTGCACATCACCGGCCCCGGCACCGACCTGCGCTTCTCCATCAAGAACATCGCCGCCATCCCCTGCGGCGGCGAATACAACATCCCGGACGGCGAGGTCTTCACCGCCCCCGTCAAGGACTCCGTCGAAGGCGTCATCCAGTACAACTGCCCGACCATCTACCAGGGCGTCTCCTTCGAAAACATCCGCCTCGTCTTCAAGCAGGGCAAGATCGTCGAGGCCACCTCCAACAACACCAAGCGCCTCAACGAGATCCTCGATACGGACCCCGGCGCGCGCTACATCGGCGAGTTCGCGCTGGGCTTCCACCCGCACATTCTCAACCCGATGCAGGACATCCTCTTCGACGAGAAGATCGCCGGCTCCTTCCACTTCACCCCCGGCAAGTGCTACGAGAAGACCGACAACGGCAACACCTCCGCCGTCCACTGGGACATGGTCTGCATCCAGCGCCCCGAATACGGCGGCGGCGAAATCCGCTTCGACGACAAGCTCATCCGCAAGGACGGCCTCTTCGTGCCCGAGGCGCTGCACAAGCTCAACCCCGACTACCTCCTCGGCAAGTAAGCGAGCCCCTCATCGGGCTGAAAAGGGCCGCCACGGGAATCCCCCGGGCGGCCTTTTCGCATCCCGGAACACGCCGGCCGCTCGCAACGCAGCGTTGAAAAAGCCCGGCGGCGCCCCAATACCGCGCGGCATGAAACGCCTCCCCCTGTCGCTCGGCCTTCTCGCAGCCGGCCTGCTGCTCTCCGCCTGCTGCTGCCCGTACTACCCGGCCTGCGACTGCCCCGCCGGCGACACCTTCGACTCCAACGGCAAAATCAAGTAGGCCCCAAGCGGATCGCAGAGTGCAAATTGCAAAACGGCGGTCGGCTTCGCCCTTCGAAATGCGGCAGCCGGTGCCAATTCCGCACTCCGCACCCTTCAATCCGCCTTCGCTTTGCGGCGCCCCGCCGCCTCGCGCTACTGCGCCTCGCCCTTGGACACCTTTTCCAGGTAGTCCCAGCGCTCGAGCGCTTCCATCAGTTCCATCTCGATGGCCTCGCTGCGCTCGCGCGACTGCTTCACGGCGTCCGGGTTCTTGTAGAAATTCGGGTCCACCATCTTGTCGGCGATAGCCTTCTGCTCCGCCTCCAACGCCTCCATCTTCGCCGGCAACTCCGCCAGCTCGCGCGTCTCGCGGTTCGTGAGCTTGCGCGCCCTCACCGTGGCCGCCGCAGCGGCCTTCGCCTGGGCCGCGGCCTGCGCGGCGACACGCGCCTCCTCGGCCGCGCGCGCGGCGCGTCGCTCGGCGCTCCAGGCCTCGTAGTCGCCGACGAACTCGCGCACCATGCCGTCGCCCTCGAACACGAGATAGCTGGTGGTCACGTTGTCCAAAAACTCGCGGTCGTGCGACACGAGCAGCACGGTGCCGGAGAAGTCGGAGATGAGCTCCTCAAGCAGGTCGAGCGTCTCCAAGTCCAGGTCGTTCGTGGGCTCGTCGAGCACCAGCACGTTCGCCGGCGTGAGGAACAGCTTGGCCAGCAGCAGCCGGCAGCGCTCGCCGCCGGAGAGCATCGACACCGGCGACTTCGCGCGGTCGGGCGCGAACAGGAAATCCTGCAAATAGGTGATGGCGTGCTTCTTGGAGCCGCCGATGAACACGTGGTCGTTGTCGCCCGCCAGGTTGCGGATGACCGTCTGCGCAGGGTCCAGCTGCGCTCGCAGCTGGTCGAAATACGCGACCTTCAGGTTCGTGCCGTGCGTGACCGTGCCGGAGTCCGGCGCGAGTTCGCCCAGCAGGATTTTCAGCAGGGTGGTCTTGCCGATGCCATTGGGGCCCAGCAGTCCGATGCGGTCGCCGCGCGTCACGAGCAGGTCGAGGTTCGTCACGATCGGCGTGCCGTTCCAGCCGTGCGAGACGCCCTCGGCCTCGATGACCTTCACGCCCGAACGGTCCGCCTCGGCCACCGCCGCGCGGATGCCGCCCTCGCGCTCCCGCCTCGCACGGCGCGTGTTGCGCAGCTTCTCCAGCTCGCGCACGCGGCCCTCGTTGCGGCACCGGCGCGCCTTCACGCCCTGCCTCAGCCACGCCTCCTCCTGCGCCAGCTTCTTGTCGAACTCGGCGTTCACCACCGCCTCCGCCTCCAGCGCGGCCTGCTTGCGCTCCAGGTATTCGGCGTATCCACAGTTCCACGATGTCACGCGGCCCCGGTCGAGGTCCAGGATGCGCCGCGCCACATTCTTGAGGAACCGACGGTCGTGCGTCACGAAGAACACCGCGCCGCGGAAGGACTTGATGAACTCCTCCAGCCACTCGATGGCCGCCACATCCAGGTGGTTGGTCGGCTCGTCCAGCAGCAGCAGGTCCGGATTGGAAATGATTTCCCGGCCCAGCATCACGCGGCGCTTCATGCCCGCGCTCAGCGACGCGAACGGCAGGTCGGCCGAAAGCCCCATGCGCGACATGACCTTGTCGGCCTCCACGCCGCCGGACCACGCGCCCAGTTCGTCGAGACGGTGATGCAGACGATCCACCTCCTCGGAATGGTCGCCGGCCGCCACCAGCACGTCGTGGCGCAGCAGCAGCTCACCCGCCTCGCCGAGGCCGCCCAGCACGATTTCGCGCACCGTGCCCTCGAGCCCGGGCGGCACATCCTGGTGCAGCACGCCCACGCGCACGCCGCGCGTGACGATCACCTCGCCGGAATCGGGCAAGATCCTGCCCTGCATGAGGTTGAACAAGGTGCTCTTGCCCGCCCCGTTGCGCCCCACGAGCGCCACGCGCTCGCCCGGGTCGATTTGGAAGGACACGCCTTCCAGCAGCTTCGGTCCACCGAAGCCGAGGACGAGTTCATTGACGGAGAGCAGGGCCATGGGCGCGCGAGTAGAAGCAACGCAGCGCCCGGCAGAAGGAAAAAGTGCGCCCCGCCGCCCTCAAACCGACTTCGCCGTTCCGCGTTCACCGTTCACTCTGCCATTGCCCACGCCCGCGCCGCCTTCTCTTAATCAACCTCATGAATTTGCTGTTCCGTGACGCCCGCGCGCTCGCTCTCGCCGCGCTGCTGCCGCTGACCGCCCATGCCGCCGATAGCGCGGGCGTGGCCTGCCAGGGGCGTATCCTGCCCGCCTCCCGGGTCCTCCGACTCGCCGCCTATTCCGAAACCGGCTCGGCGGTCGTCGCCCGCCTCGCCGTCGACGAGGGCGCCGAGGTGAAGGCCGGTGACACGCTGGCCGAGTTCGCCTCGCTGCCCGGCGCGCGCGCCCGCCTCGCCGAGGCCGAAGCCGCCCTGAAGGCCGCCGAGGCCGCCCTCAAATCCGCCCGGGCCGCGGGCGCAGCCGCGCTCACCGAGGCCGACTTGGAAATCGCCGCCGCCGAAGGCGCCCTGGCCGCCGCTCAACTCGGCGGCGACCGCCGCCGCCTCACCGACGCCCAGTTGAACGAACTGCGCCTCGCCGTCGCCGCCAAGGACGCCGAAATCTCCCGCCTGCGCGACGCCCGCCCGAGCTTCGTCGAGCGCGCCGACAAGGGCGTGGCCGCCGCCCAAGCCTCCGCCGAGACGATGCGCGGCGACGCTCGCAAGGCCGCCGACGCCGAGACCGACCGCGCCAAGGCCGCGCGCGAGCTCGCCCTAAAGGACTACGACGCGCGTCTCGCCGGAGAGGCCGACAACCTCGCCATGCTGCGCGCCCGTCTCGCCCACGGGCAGGACCTCAACGCCCTTCCCCAGACCCTGCCCGCCGAGCTCACCGCAGCCCGCCGCCGCCGCGAGCTCGCCGACAGCCGCCTGAGCGACACGCGCCTGCGCCTCGCCGCCGACACCGCTCGCGCCGAAGCCGAACTCGCCGCCGCGAGCGCCCGCGTGGAAAGCGCCAAGGCCTCGCTGGCGACGGCCTCCGTGCGCGCCCCCATCGCCGGACGCGTGCTGCGCGTGCACGCCCGCCCCGGCGAGGCCGTCGGGCCGGAGGGCGTGGCCGAGATGGGCGACCTTTCGCATATCATCGTGCTGGCCGAAGTGGCCGCCGCCGACCTGCCCCGCACCGCGGTTGGCCGCAAGGCCGAGATCCGCGTGCCGGGGCTCGAAAAGCCCCTCACCGGCACGGTATCCCGCGTGGCCTCGCTCGTCGGCCCCAACTCGCTTTCCGAGGAAAACCCCGCGGCGTTCAAGGACCTGCGCGTCGCCCCGGTCGAAATCACGGTGGACGAACCCGGCGCGCTCGCCGGACTCATCCGCGCCCAGGTCACCGTGCGCATCGCCCCATGATCGGATTCGTCGGCCGCCTCCTCGGGCGCTTCTCGCGCCTGGGCATCCCCTTCGCCTGGCTTCAGATCACGGCCGAGCGCAAGCGCTACGCCGCCGCGTCAGCCGGCATGGCCTTCGCCGTGCTCATGATGCTGCTGCAAGTCGGCCTGCATTCCGGTCTTTACGAGCAGGGCGTGCGCCCGTTCCGCAAGCTCGACGGCGACATCGCCATCGTGTCGTCGCAATATGAATACCTGTGCGTGCCGCGCGGATTCTCCGCCGACCGCCTGCACCGCGCCGCCGCGCTTCCGGAAGTCGCCGAGGTGGCGCCGCTGTGGCTGTGCACGCTGCCCTTGAAAAACCCCCGCACGGGTCAGGGGCGCGATGTGTTCGTCATGGCCTTCGACCCCTCCGACCGCGTCTTCAACGACCCGGAAATCGAGGCCCTGCGCCCCACCCTCGCCTCCGGCAACACCCTGCTTTTCGACCGCTGGAGCAACGCCAACTTCGGCGACTTCGACCAACTTCTCGCCGCGCGCAACGGCGACGGCGTGAGGACCGAGCTCAACGAGAAAGCCATGTCCGTGCGGGGCACCTTCAGGCTCGGGCAGACCCTCGGCATCGACGGCAATGTGATCGCGGGTCGCGACGCCTTCCTGCGCTCCATGCCCGGCGCCTCCCCGGATTTCATCATGATGGGCCTCGTGAAGCTCAAGCCCGGCGCCGACGCCGCGGCCGTGGCGACCCGCATCGGCGAGCTTCTGCCCAAGGATGTGAAAGTGTACACGCGCGAACAACTCATCGCCGCGGAGACGGAATACTGGGACAGCCGCACGCCCATCGGCGTCATCATCCTGTCCACCATGGTGCTGTCGTTCATCGTGGGCGCCGTGGTCGTCTTCCAGATCCTCTACACCGATGTGACCGACCACCTGCCCGAGTACGCGACGCTCAAGAGCATCGGCTTCGCCGACGGTTATTTCCGCAAAATCGTCATCCAGGAGTCGGTCATCCTGAGCATCTCCGGATTCATCCCCGGCGCGTTGCTCACCGGACCCGTGTACGCGTTCCTCAAATCGCAGACCGGCATCCCGGTCGGCTACACCGCCTTCAACCTCTCGCTCGTGCTGCTCGTGAGCATGACCATGTGCGTCATCGCCGGACTCGGCGCCACGCACAAGCTCGCCCACGCCAACCCCGCCGACATCGTCTGACCATGGGCGACCCCAAACCGATCGTTAGCGTCCGCGCCCTCTCCCACACCTTCAGCGAAGGCGACAACACCAACCGCGTGCTGCACGGGGTGAGCGCCGACTTCCTGCCCGGCGAAGTCGTGGTCATCCGAGGCCCCTCCGGCTCCGGCAAGACCACGCTGCTCAAGCTCATCGGCGCCCAACGCTCCATCCAGGAGGGCGACATCGTGGTGGAAGGCCGCTCGCTCGCCGCCGCCACCCAGGACGACCTCGTGCTCATCCGGCGCAACATCGGCTTCATCTTCCAGTCGCACCACCTGCTCAAGTCGCTGACCGTCCTGCAGAATGTGCAGATGCCGCTCACGCACGACTCGCGTCACGATTCGCGCAGCTCCGCCGAGACCGCCCTTCGCATGCTGGAGCGCGTCGGCCTCGCCGCCCACGCCCACAAACCGCCCACGCACCTTTCAGGCGGACAAAGCCAGCGCGTCGCCATCGCCCGAGCCCTCGTGGGCTCGCCCCGCATCATCCTGGCCGACGAACCGACCGCCGCGCTCGACCGGCACACGGGCCGCGAGGTGGTCACCCTCCTTCACGATCTGGCCAAGCGCGACGGCGTCACCGTGGTGCTCGTCACGCACGACGACCGCATCCTGGATGTGGCCGACCGCATCCTGCACATGGAAGACGGCCGCCTCGCCGACCACGAGGTGCGCGGCTGAACGATTGCGGATTTCGAAACGCGGATTTCGGATTCAAAAAGAAGCCACCTTGCGAAACCACTTCGCAGCGGAATTCAGCGTGAATGGGCTGAGACGGTTTCCCTGATACAATCCGCAATCCGAAATCACAGTTCCGCAATCCCGTCAGTCCATCCCCACGGGCGCAGTGCCTGCGGGATCCACTATGGTGAATCGGCAGCCGGGCCTGGCGGCCGCGACCGGCTCCAGGGCCTCGCGCACCAGTTCCACCCGGTTGCACTCCTTGCTCAGGTGCCCCAGAAACACCCGCCTCAGACGCGGGTTGTCCAACGAGGCCAGCAACGCCATCGCATCCGGATTCGACAGATGCCCGTGCCGCCCGCGTATGCGCTGTTTCAGCGAAATCGGCCGCCCCGAGCTCTCCAGCATCCCCGGGTCGTAGTTGGATTCCAACACCAGCACATCGACCTGCGCCACATGCCGGCGCACCAGTTCGGGCACATGCCCCAAGTCGGTCACCCATGCCAGCCGCGTCTCGAACAAGGTGTTCTCGTGCAGCGTGAAACGGAACGCCACCGGATCGGCCGCATCGTGCGGTATGCAAAACGGGTGCACCCGGATGTCTCGGAAATGGAAATCCGCACCGTTCTCGAAAATGTGCCAGTTCGCGTCGCAGGTCAGCGCCCCCTTCAGGTCCCTCGCCGTCGCCGCGTTCGCGTACAGACGGATGCCCGGCTTGCGCGCCAGCGCCGCCAGCCCCGTGGCGTGGTCGCTGTGTTCGTGCGTGAAAAACACCGCGTCGATGCGATCCAGCGACTCGCCCACCGCCTTCAACGCCGCATCCAGCTTCTTTCCCGAAAATCCGGCGTCGATGAGCACGCGCGCGTTCGGCGACACCAGCAGGGCGCTGTTGCCCGAGCTGCTGCTGCCTAGGATGTGAAATCGGAAGTCCACCGGCGCCC
This sequence comes from uncultured Opitutia bacterium, assembly GCA_945957395.1. Classification (GTDB taxonomy): domain Bacteria; phylum Verrucomicrobiota; class Verrucomicrobiia; order Opitutales; family UBA953; genus CAMFKE01. The sequence goes on along the minus strand of CAMFKE010000004.1, from coordinate 198,252 downwards.
ACTCCGGAGAATCCCGGCGGGTGCGGCAAACGATTTGTCACAACTCTGCAAATGCAAGTAATCATGCGGCGCGGCGGCGGCAATGCGCTTGCCGAGAGCGCGCCTCCGGGCATGTTCCGCCGCCGTTCCGGCAAGCCCCGAATTCTCCGCTTTCACACCCCACCTCCCTAACTTCATGTCCCCCAACGTCATCTCCGTCATCATGGGCGGCGGCCGAGGCACCCGCCTTCACCCGCTCACCAAGGACCGCTGCAAGCCCGCCGTGCCCCTCGCCGGCAAGTACCGCCTGGTCGACATCCCGATCAGCAACTGCCTCAACTCGGGCTTCAACCGCATCTTCGTGCTCTCGCAGTTCAACACCGCCTCCCTGCACAAGCACATCCAGCAGTCCTACAAGTTCGACCAGTTCGGCGGCGGCTTCGTCGACATCCTCTCCGCCGAGCAGACCATGGAGAAGGAGAGCTGGTACCAGGGCACCGCCGACGCCGTGCGCCAGAACATGCACCACTTCGGCCTCGATGACGAATCCCTCGTCATCATCCTCTCCGGCGACCAGCTCTTCCGCATGGACCTCGACGACATGGTCCGCCAGCACCGCGAGACCGGCGCCGATGTGACCATCGCCGCCAAGGCCATGCCCAAGGGCGAAGTCTCCGCGCTGGGCGTCATGCGCGTGCAAAACGACCTGCGCATCACCGAGTTCGTCGAAAAGCCCAAGGACCCCGCCGTCATCGCCTCCCTGGTCATCGGCAACGGCCTTCGCGAGCGCGTCGCCGACCGCACGCCCACCCAGTACTGCCTGGCCTCCATGGGCATCTACGTCTTCTCCGGCAAGGTCCTCAAGGAAGCCCTCGCCAACGACATGACCGACTTCGGCAAGGAGGTCATCCCCTCCCTGCTCAAGGACCGCAAGCAGTGCGCCTACCTCTTCGACGGCTACTGGGAGGACATCGGCACCGTCGGCTCCTTCTGGGAGTGCAACCTGTCGCTCACCGACCCGCTTCCCCCGTTCAACTTCTTCGACAGCGAGAAGCCCATCTACACCAACGCGCGCACGCTGCCCGCCGCCAAGGTGAACGGCGCCGACATCAAGGGCGCCGTCGTCTCGGACGGCTGCATCCTCTCCGACTGCAAACTCAACCGCTGCTCCATGGGCGTTCGCTCCATCGTGCGCGAGCAGACCGCCCTCGACAATGTCGTCATGCTTGGCGCCGACTTCTTCGAGACCGACACCGACTTCAAGGAGAACACCCGTCGCGCCCGCCCCCATGTGGGCGTCGGCCCCCGCTCGGTCATCAAGAACGCCATCATCGACAAGAACGCCCGCATCGGCGCCGATGTCTTCCTCTCCCCCTTCGGCCTTGAGGACCAGTGGGAAAGCGACGCCGTCTTCGTGCGCGACGGCGTCATCGTCGTGAAGAAGGGCGCCGTCGTCCCCGACGGCACCAAGATCGGCAAGGCCCACGCCTGATTTCCCGGCGCAACGGCCCTCCCCTTCGACAATCCGCCCCCTCCCCGGGGGCGGATTTGTTTTTCCATACCGACCTCCGACAAGGGATTGGGCGCGAAAAAAACTCGCCATGCGTACTAGGTGCACTAGTACACGAAACATGCTTCCGTTCGACACGCGCCTCGTCGCCGGCCGCCCCGCTTCCGAGCAGGTGGTGGCCGCCGTTCACCGCGCCGTGGCCACGGGGCGGCTCAACCCCGGCGACGAGTTCCCCTCCGTGCGCAAGCTTAGCGCCGAGGTCGGCATCAACCCCAACACCGCCCACAAGATCGTCGCGGCCCTCGTGGCCGACGGCGTGCTGGAGGTGCACCCGGGGCTGGGCACCCGCGTGGCCGCGACCAAGGCGGCGCCCGCCTCCCGCAGGACCAAGGAACTGACCCCGCCCGCCGCCGAACTCGCTCTGCTGGCCAAACGGCTCGGCGCCACCCGCGAGGAGCTGGAGGAACTGCTCCGGCGCGAATGGGAAAAGCTGGAAGCCTAGAGGGGCGCCACCGCACCGACTCATCCGCAGGCACGCCACGCCCTGTATCACGCATCGCCAATCGACCATTCCCCATGTCTGCCCCCGTATTCTCCCTGCGACACCTCGATGTGCGCCACCCCGGCGGCGTCCACGCCGTGCGCGACCTCTCGTTGGACCTGCCCCGCGGCCGGGCGCTCGCCCTCCTCGGCGCCAACGGCGCCGGCAAGTCCTCGCTCATCGGAGCGCTCCTCGGGCTGTATCCGGCAACGGGAGACGGCGAGGTGCTCGGAGCCCCCCTCGGCAAAATCCCGCAGACACTGTTCCAAAAAATCGGATTCGTGGCCGACGGTCGCACGCCGCCCGCCCACTGGACGGTCGGGCGTTACACCGACTACCTGCGCCCCCTGTATCCGACCTGGGACGACGCCTTCTGCCAAAAGCTCATCGCCAGGTTCGCTTTGCCCGCCGACCGCCCCATCGGCCAGTTCTCGCGCGGCATGAAGATGAAGGCCTCCATGGTCGGCGCCCTCGCCTTCCGCCCCGAGCTCCTCGTGCTCGACGAGCCCTTCGGCGGACTCGACCCGCTCACCCGCGAGGAGTTCATCGACGGCCTGCTCGACCTCATGTCCGGCGGCGATTGGTCCATCCTGCTCAGTTCGCACGACATCCATGAGGTCGAACGCCTCTGCGACTCCGTCGCCTTCCTCGACGCCGGCCGCATCACCGTCAACGAGGATGTCGACGCCCTCCAGACCCGGTTCCGCCTCTGGACTTGGCGCGCCCCCTTCACCCTCGCCTCCGCCACCGCCCCTGACGGCTGGATGGATGTGCGCCATGAAGGCGACCGCTGGAGCGCCATCCAACCCGACTTCACCGACGACGCCTCCGCCGCTCAAAAGATCTCCTCCGCCTTCGGCGCCCCCGTGGCCGACCTCTCCGGCGACTCGCTCGACCTGCGCGCCATCCTCATCGCGCATCTGCGCGAAGCCGAAGCCCGCCGGTCCTGACGCCGCAACCGGGCCGAAAACCAGCCTCCACGCCGCGACACCACGCGCGGCGCCCGCCCCTCGCGCGCACCCTCGCCCATCTTTCCCCGAAATTCCGCCCCGCCATGCCCGACTCGAAACCCAACCTCTTCACACACGAGCTGCGCTCGGTACTTCGTGACTACTGGAAAGTCTTTGCTGCGTACGCGGCGCTGCTCACGACCGGAACGGGGAGCTTCATCGCCATCGTGACGACTCCGGGAATTCCCGAAACGCCCTCGCAGAGTTTGCCGCTTCTGTCGGTGGTGCAATTCCTGGCGATTGCGGCAGCGGCGGCGCTCGGTCACCTTCTGATCGCGCCAATCAACCCATTGTCACCGAGCAGCCAATCGAGAACGGTCCCCATCCCGATCCGAACGCTCATTTCCGCAAGACTAAGCCTGCTCGTGGCCATGTGCGTGGCGCTCCCCTGCGTGGCGACCGCGGTGGCAATCGGAGTTACTTTCCCGACGGCGGTGCCGGAGCGTACCGGAGTTGCAGCCGTGACCCTATGGATTGCGATTTGGGCGGGTACATTAAGCGCGCTCACCCTCACGATCGGAACCGAGCGAGCGCGCGTCATCCGTTGCGCGCAATGCCTGCTGATCGTCGCCCTGCCCGCCATCGCACTGTTCGCCCTTAACACTATCAGCGATGGCGCATGGACGGAGCCGGACGCGGATGTGAACCTTGCGGTCAACGGCTGCCTGCTGCTCATGATTCTCGCCGTATACCTTCCGGCACGCGCCGTGCTGCTGATGAAGCGCGCCGACAAAGGCATCCCGCTTTTATGGGAAGCTCCCCTCTGGCTGGCACTTACCCCATTCTTCTGGCATTTCCCGAGCGAGAGACTCCCGAAAACGGCGGCGCCCATCACAGCGCCCCCCTGCGTCGTCGTGGAGAAAGCTCCGCACGTTCAGAGCGTCGCCACCGGGATGACCGTTTCGATTCCGCTGCCGGAACTGCGCGACCCGCTTTTCCCTGATTCAGGCCCGGTTGAAATTCACTGGGAGGAACAAGCCGGCGCGGCGAACCCCAGGCAAGAGCCTCAGCACAGAGCCATGGCGCAAATGGTCGTGAACTTTCAAGCGACCCATGCTCGCGACCCGCAAGCACAGCCCCCGACGCTGACACTGACATTTCCTTTCGTCGCCACTGCGGACACGCTGCCCGGATGGGAAACTGTGCGAGGCAAAACGCTTCGACTGACAGGCCGGATTCGCGGCGAGCAATATGACCCCAAACGCTTTGCGGACTTCCCGGCGGAAATGGGAGGATCTTGGCGCACCGCCATGAGCCTCCGCTATGTGAGTCCGGCCGAGTTCGATGAAGGCACCATGCGGGTAAAAATCCGTACTGTCCGACTCCGTCCGATATTCGAGCGCAGCTCCGCATTTAACGAGGAAACTCGGTTCTCATTGTTCGAACGGAGCAGACGCAAAAGCGCCCATGTCGGCCCGCATGACAGCAAAAGCGCGGACGGCGCAGGCGTCGAAGAACGAATCGACACCTACGACCACACCGCGCCGGCCGGCTTTGATGAAGCTCACCTGAAAACCACCTCCATCGGACTGGCCAACAGAACCCACCGCGACGCGATCATCCCCTTCGAAATCACGCTCCGCCTGCCCAACGAGTAGGCCGCATCCCATGAAACTCTTCGACTCTCCGTTCCTGAACGAGTTGCGCTCCGCAACACGCGACCATGTCCTCCTGCTTTCGATGGGTGCAGTGCTTCCGGTGCTCGGTGCGTTTGACTACCTGCTCTTCTCCGCAGAGGTAACCAAGGGAAACTTCGACCCTCTCTTCGGCCACATCGCCGAACAAGCCGAATGGCACATGCTCGTCGCCGCCCTGGTGGCGTATCGACTCTTCAGTTACGCCCACAGGGGCAACGGTGACGCCATCCGACAAATCACCCCGGTTTCCCAGACCACGCTTTACGGGGCGCGCGCCCTCGCGCTCGTCGCCACATTCCTCCTCTGGCCGGCACTCATCGTGGGCGTCACGGCGTCGTTCACCCGGCCTGAAACGATAGCCTCACAAATCTTCACCGTCGCCACCTGCCAATGGCTGGCCCTCGCCACCGGCGTATATCTGGCAGTCAGCCAACGCACCTGGCTGCGCGCTCTCGGTTTTATCGCGCTCGTGGTGGCGATCACTTTGGCCGAACGGTACCTGCTGACTGGGCAACGCCACTGGCTAGAAACCCAGGATGCAGCGAATTCAAAAACCTGGGCGGCAGCGCTGGCCCTCGTGGTGGCGCTGACATTGAGCATCCTCCTGCGGCTCAGCGGACGAACCGGACGCCTGACGCTTCTAACGGAGACGGGTTTCCTCGCGGCGATTCCCGCATTCGTCTGGCTCGGGCCGGATCTCACCCGATTCAACCCATCCATGAACACGCCCCCGCTGCGCCAGCCTGCAGTCACGCTGGCCGCTACAGCCAAGACCTGTGACGGTGTGGCCTACGGCTGGGACTCCTGGCACATGGTCGACCTAAGCATCGAAGGCCTCCCTGTGCGCAAGCCAACCGCATTGGGCTATTTCAAAATCACTGGAGTTTCCGTACCAGACGGCACGTCCTCGCAGATTGAATACTACAACGGAGCCACGAGCGGATATGAAATTGGTTGGATGAAAAAGTACCCGCACGGGAAAATCCACCTCCGCGAACTGGTCACCGGCCAAGCGAAGGAAACCAGCGACGTCACACCTACAGTCGAGGCGCGACTGATGTTCTCAACCCGATCGGATTCGCCGGCGAATGCCCTCTGGAAAATCCGCCACGGCAAAACCCTCGCCGTCTCAGGCACCCTCATCGACACACCCACCGAAGACACACTGCTCTTGCTGGCTGAGAAAGCCGGCACCTATGAGGTGAACCTGGGGACCCGGACCGTTCCCGTCAGCATCACTCGCGACGAGGCTCGTCGAACCTGGCGCGTGAGATGCTCCACCGGCAGGGCCCTGCCATGGATTTACGCGCCGTCCATTGACGCCGACGCACGCGAATTCACCACGATCCACCTCGTCCCGGTCGACAAGCGCACAGGAGCGCCCACAGGGAAAGACATCCGGTACTCCGGTTACCACGAGAAACGGGCGATGATCACCGCGCACATCATCAACGGCGCTATTGATGAAACTAGTACGGACGACGACGAAGGCCCTCTGCCCGCCCTAGCCCTAGTACAACGCACGGTGTTGAACGGCAGCAGAACAGAAACGCCTTTCACGCTCACCGTAAAGATGCCCGAGCGCCGCAGCACCGCAGCCGAAAACACCGAATCAGCGACCCGATGAGCCACGCAGACTCTCCTTTCCGCAACGAGCTGCGCAGCATAGTGCGCGACCGGGCGAAGACGCAGTAATCCCGTTCCACTTCATGCTGAAAACCGACGCCGCCGTGGAGCCGGAGGCGGACAGCCACTAGTCGTTCAAGATGAAACAAGGCCGCCCGGAAACATCCGGGCGGCCTTGGTCTTTCGGCCGAAATTTCTTCGACGCTACTCCACGGACACGACGGGGGCCTCGCCATGGGCGGCGAACTCGGGCGCGTACATGCAGCGCACCTCGGAGAGACCGGAACGGCACTCGCCGCGGCGGTCGGCGCGGGCGGAGAACTCGAAGACATGCGTGCCCTTGGGCATGTGCTCCACGAAGCGGTGAGTGGCCGTGTCGCGCACCGTCTCGTAGTAGCCGAGGGCGCCGGACCAACGGTATCCGGAAAGCGAAACACCGGGTTCCACGCAGGCGGGTCGGCCGTCCTTGATGTGCACGAACTGCAGGTCGCGGTCGGCGGTCACCTCCAGGCGAACCACCAGCTCGTCGCCCACGCTCACGCGGTTGCCTGAAACCGGCAGCAGCTGCGGCCCGTCCGTGGTGAGAATCTTCTTCCAAAGCGTCTTCTTCACGCTGAGCGCGCCCTGATTGGCGGACTTCACCTTGGCGGAATCCTCCATGTACGACCAGTGAACGGACACCCAGGCCGGCCCCGCTTCCGCCTTCTTCACCGAAACCTCGGCGGCGGCGGGCGTGATGGACGCGACGGGCACGGACACCGAGGCGGCTCCGGTGCCGGCTTCGACGGCGGCTGGCGCGAGCGGCTTGCCGCCCACGCTCACGGCGCACGGCGCATCGCCGGAGAGCCAGTCGGACCCGCGCAGCAGCAGGGCGTGGCAGGCCTCGGCCGTCGCGGTGGTGGTGGGCCAGGCGTTCGTGCGCTTGTTGGCGAGAAGGGCCAGGCGGCAGGCGTCGGCGGCGGCGGGATCCTTGGCCACGGTGTCGAACACCTCGGCCATCAGCGCCTGCGTCTCCACGGGCGCGACCCACGGGCGCCACCAGCCGGCGCACGGCGCGTCGTTCCAACGCATGCCCTTGTCGGCGTCCGTCACCGCGCGCTCGCGCAGCGATTTCACGATGAGCGCGGGCGTGTCCGCATCGCCGTAGTCGGGCAGGGCGAGCGCGAGGCGCCCTTGCGACGCGCGGTCCACGGAGGCCCAGCCGGTCTTGGCGCGGCCGACAAAGAACGCGTAGGCCTCGGCGGCTTCGTCGGGGATGGCCTTGTCCTTCAGGAAGTAGGAGCGCGCATGGAGCGTGTGCGCCACATCGGCGTCGCAGGAGTAGTCTTTCAGCGTGTCATGCTTCTTCATCGCCTCGTAGCGCTCGACAAGAGCCCGGTCCAAGACCGGCAGCGCGCGCATCGCGAACGACGCGTCGGTCTTCACGCCGAGGGCGCGCAGACGGCCGATGCCAAGCACCACGGTGCGCGACACCCACGGGGAGGAATCGCCGCCGGGGAACCAGGACCAGCCGCCGTCGGCGTTGCGGCGCTCGTCGAGCTTGCGAAGCACCGCCGACATCTCGGCGTTCAGGCGGCCGTCATCGAACAGGATGCCGACCTGGCGGCGCTGCTTCGACTCCGAGGCCGCTTCGCGCACCCACGGCGTCTCCTCCAAGGAGAGGCCCTTGAGCTCAGCGTTCTTCTCCAGCGGAGAATCGAGCGCGTCGGTGCCCTTCCAGGAATCGAACATGGCGCGCAGCTTCGGATCGCTCGAAGCGATGTGGCGCGCGAGGGCGTTGGCGTAGTAGCGATGGAACATCTGCTCCGCGCACTCGTGCGGGAACTCCATCAGGTACGGCAGCGCCATGACCGCATACCACGACGGACGCGCCACGGTGTCCACGCGCAGTCCGGTGTGCCGGATCGTGCCGCCCGCGCCGGAGGCGGCGAGGTTGTCGAGCCGCACGGTAACTTCGCCGGGCCCGACGAGCGCGGCGGCCTTCGACTCGGTGACGGGCACGCGACGGGCCAGCACCGGCAGCACACCGGCCTCGCCGTCGGCGTCGCCGGAGGAGGCGGCGGCCTTCACGGTGTAGGCGAGAGGGCCGCAACCGTCGGGAATCTTCACGCGCCAGGTGAGCGCGAGAGAGCCTTTGGGAGGGATGGTGAACTTCCGGTCGGCTTCGACATTGCCCAGCGCGGCGTCCATCGGGCGGCTCGTGGCGAGCTCGTCGAAGGAAAGGCGAGCGGAACCCGAGAGGGGCTTGTCGGTGCGGTTGAGCAGCTTCACGGGCAGCTCGACCGTGTCGCCCTCGCGCAGGAAGCGCGGGGCGTTGGGCTTCACCATCAGGTCCAGCGCCGTCACGGCGGAAGCTTCCAGTGAGCCGGTGCGCAGCCCCTTGTCGTGAGCGAAAGCGCGGAAACGCCAGCGAGTGAGCGACTCGGGAACGGTGAAGGAAAGGCGGGCGAGGCCGTCGTCGCCGACCTTTACGGACGGCAGGAAGAAGGCGGTCTCCTGCAGATTGCGGCGAGGGCTCACCGAGTCCGGCGAGGGTGCGGCGGACTTCGGCAGTGCGGCGGAGTTGGCCTCGAACTTGTCGGCGGCGCCGAAGGCCGACTCGGCCATCAGCGGCGCGGCGGCGGGCATGCCGCCGACGGCGGATGCGGCCATGCCCCTGAAGAGCATGACGCGACGAGCAAAGCCGTCGGTGATGCCGTTGGCCCACGCCCGGCGTGCATCGTCCACCGCCAGTCGCTCGCGCGGCCACTCGCCGCGCATCCAACGGAAGCCCTTTTCCAGATTGAAGAATCCGGGCTGGTGAGCGCCGTAGCGGCCGGGGCGCGTGAACTCGGGCCAAAGCCCGAAATCCTCGCGCCACTCGAGCGGCGCGTAGGCGTCGAGCGAGGCGTCGTAAAGCGTGGCGACCAGCTCAGACGGGGCGGGCTTGCCGGAGGCGTCGCGCACGATCGCCGTCCAGGTTTCCGGGGAGCCGGGCTTGAGCTTGTCGGTGAAGCGCTCCCAGCTGAGCGAAAGCTTCTTGTCCGACCACGGCACGCGCACGCTGCTCGTCTCGTGGTAGAGGCGGTTTTCGCGTATCTGCGAAACGGAGACAACGAGCCCGCCGCGGTCGGCCTCGGTGACAGGCACGCGGATGTCGGCGAGCGTCTTTCCGGCCTGCGTCCAGAACACCTCGGCCGGCTTGTTGCGCCGCTCGATTTGGACCAGCGCGCGCCCCGTGTCATAGCCGGTACCCCAACGCGCCACAAAGGTGTCGCCGGGGGCGTAATCATGCGAGGTGTCCGCCGCATAGACGAAGGGCACCTTGAGCCCGAGCGCGTCGCCGGACTCCGGCAGCACGCGCGCCTCGGCGCGGGCGGCGACCGGGCGACCGGAGCCGTCCTTCATGTCCACCGAAACCCGGTAATGACCCGGCTTGAGACCCGACGCCGTGACACGGCAACAGCCCTTGGCGTCCGTCTCGAACGGCAGCGTGGCGACGACCTCGCCGGCCTCCCAGTTGGCGGGATTGGAAAGGTCGAGCCGCTCGCGCTTCACGCCGGATTCGTCCTCGGCGTCCTCGTCACCCACGGCCTCGAGTTCGCCGCCCCGGGCGTATTTTCCGAGGCGGGCGATGTGAGATTGGTAACGGTAGCCGGTGTCGCTCTCCAGCGGCTTGCGATGCACATAAGAGGGCTCCCTGAGCCGGCGCACCACGAGCTTGCCCGAGGTCGAGGCGACCGGGTCGCCGTCGAGGTTCGTCACGCCCACGGCGAACTCGCCGCGAGAGCCGACATCGGCCAGTTCGACCACCCGGTCCACGCGCGAAACGGGCACGGAACGCGTGGCCGAACGCGTCTCGCCGGCGATGTCGGTGACATCGGCCGTGACGGCGTAATGATAAACCGGAGACTCGCCGCGCCGACCTTGGGACGGGATTTCGCTTTCGAAATTCACGGCGAACCGGCCCGAGGAGTCCGTGACGGCCTCGCCGTGAGCGATCTCGACGGGAGGCTCGGCGGGGCGCCACCAGCACCAAAGGGGCCAGCGCACCTCGCGCGTCACGCGCCAGACGACCTTGGCGCCTTCGGCCGGGGCTTCGGTATAGTTGAGGGCGGAACCGCGCACCGTCACAAGACGGGTCTCGGGCGTCGGGCCCGACGCCGCGGCGGGCGCGTCCAGCTTCACCTCGAAAGTGGGGCGTTTGTACTCCTCGACCTGAACATGGTCGCGTCCGTTCTCGTTGCCGACGGTGTGCAGGGCGTACCTGCCGGGCAGGCGGTCTGCGGGCACGGTGAACGCGCCCTCGAAGGCGCCGTAGTCGTTGGAGGTGACGCGCAGACGCGAGACCTCCTTGCCGTTGGGGTCGTCGAGCGCGACGGTCACATTGCGGCCGGAAATCGGGCGGTGCTTGAGCGACTCGGGCTCGGCGCGCAGCACGACGCCCTTGAAGCGCACGGTCTGCCCCGGGCGGTACACGCCGCGGTCGGCGAAGAACGCGACGCGGTTGTGCGGATTGACCGGCTTGATTTCCGGGACTCCGGCGAACTCCTGCATGGAGCCGAGCTCCTGACCGTCCGCGCTGCGGGCCAGCAGCAGCAGGCCTCGCCGATTGGGCGAGCTTAGTGAGAACCGGCCGGAGGCGTCGGTCACGGAATCGCCCACGCTCACGCGCTCACGACGGCCCGAGAGTTGCCAGCCTGTGACGGCGACGCCCGAAAGGGGCTCGCCGGTGGAGGCGTCGCACACGCGCCCGGTCACCTTGTCGCCGGACTCGCCTTCGGCGAATACGGCGAGTTTGCTCACCCAAAAGTCGGTGTAGAAGACTCGGTTGTCCTTGTCGGAGAAGTTCTCGTCGCCGGCGGCGATGAGGAAGTAGAAGCCGGGGGCGAGGTCTTCGGGAACCTCGAACCGATCGGTGCGCGACTTGAAATCGCCCGAGGCGGGCAGTTCGACGCTCCAGGTCTTTGCGGGCGCGGCGGCGAGCACAGCCGCCTTTTCCTTGTCGGTGAGCCACTCGGGCCGGCCGCGATTGGCGCCAAGAAACTCCTTCCAATCCCAGCGCACGGCGCGGAAGTGCAGCTTGCCCAGGTTCTTGTGCACCACCGTGAGCCGGGGCCAGGGGGCGTTCCACACGCGCTCCGTCTTCAGCGTGACCTCGGGGGCCTCGATGTCGCGAAGGATGTTTTCGCAACGCGCGGCGCCGGGAGAACCGGCGAGAAGCCCGCGCCCCTTGTCGGCCACGGCACGGGCGCCCTTGGGGTCGCCGGAGGCCAGCAGGCTCTCGGCGATCTCGGCATGCGCCATGGCGGCGGCGCGGGTCGCACCGTGCGTCTCGATCAACCTTTTCAACTGCGCTCGAACCCGGCGCGCGGCGGATTCGCCCGCGCAGGCCTCGCGGGCCCAACGCAGGCGGGTGAGCTCGGCTTCGGCAAAAGCTTCCGGATGCGTGCGGTGCGCGCGCAGCAGGCGCTGAAGCAGCGCGACCGCGCGGACCGGCGCGGTGTCCCCGGCGGGTCGCCACGCGAGAAACTCGTCGGTGTCGCCGACAAGCGGCGAGTCGTCGGGGAACAGCGGGGATTCATCGGGCGCGAAACGGAAACGGGAGCGGCCGGTGTAGTAGGCGAAGGCGTCGTAGGCGAGGAAGTCGAACAGCGTCGGGCGCGCGGCGTCGGCGCCGGATTTCCCGTCGGTGATCGCCGAATACGAGTCGATGGGGGCGGCGCGCAAGGCGGCCTCGTCGGCGAGCGCCGAGCGGAAGCGCGCGTCCACCTCGCGCAACAGACGGGGGCCGTCCCACCCTTCGATTTTATCGCCCGAGCCGCCGGCAGTACGGGAGGACAACTCATGCGAGTGGTTGTCGTAGTAGGCGCGGAAATGGTGCGCCAGCAGCGCGCGAAGCGGGGCGCGCATGGGCTCGGGCGCCGAGTCGGCGGCCTTCTCCAGGGCACGCAAGGCGTCCCCCTCGCCCTCGTCGCGCTTGGTGTTTTCGGCGCGAATCTTCAACACCAGAGAGGCGACCGCCTTGTCCCAGGCGGAGCGGGCCAAAGCCTCGTCATACGCCGCGGCGTGCGCCGCAGCCTCGGACTCCGGGAACGCGCCGACGGGTGCGTCCGAATCCTGGGCGACAAGGGCGAGCGGGGAAAACGGCGCGAGGGCGAGCAGGCGAAGTGCGGTGCGGGAGGGATTCATGGGACCGGGCGGCGAAAGGTTGGATGACAGATAGGACGCGCAGGGCCGAAATCCCTTAGGAAGGAAATTCGCCGCCGCATGAAATGCGGCATGCGCGCCCCACCCGATAGGATTCCACGGCCGCATCGACAAGAACGCATGCTCCTTTTTCCATCAAAGCGCCCTCGCGCGTAAAAAAAGAGTCACCCGAAAACCCGCACCGAAGACGCATAAAACCTTGGTACAAGGCGCTTTTGGCGTTGTTCGAAAACGAGGCTCCGGTTATCCGCATTCCCATGTCCGTCGACACCCCATCCACCGGCTGGCGAAAATTCATCCCGCTGCGCAAAACGGCCGAAAACCCGGCGACTCCCGGCGTCGCGGTGACCCTCGTGGACGCGCTGGGTGGCGACGTCGAAACCATTGTCGACTTCCCCGTCGTGATACGCGGAGAGGGATCCGGCCAGTTGGCGGCGCGCGTGACGCTCGATCTGGTAGACGGCGCGCCGCACATCCTGCCGTCCTCCGGCGAGCGCGACGCCATCGTGAACGGCGCGCCCCTGCTGGCGAGCGCGGCGCTCCCGAACGGGGAGACGGTGACGCTCCAGCTTGAACACCGGCTGTGCTTCCTGCGCGTGGGCGCCGAGGCGGACTGGCCCCCGGGATTGGACACCAAGGTCTGGAATGTCTTCGAGACGACCACCGGCCGGGTGCTTGGCCAATGCCCGCCCAACGAAATCCCCGACCTGCTCGCCCGCCTCGGTGCGAGCCCGGCGGAATGCGCCGTGTGTCCCCACGGTCTGGATACGGGATTTCTCGCCGAAGGTGTCGCAAAGGCCCTGCGCGGCGCAGGGGAAACGGCGCCGCCGTCGGCCGTGCTCGCGGGCGACGAAGGAAGCCGCTTCTGCCCGGCCTGCTGGCAGCGCTTCGACGCCGGAGACGCCTTGAGCATCGCGACGCACGAGGAGCTTTCGGGCGACCCCGTGCTCGGACCGGACCACCGGCTGAGATTCCACCCGACCCGTTTCAACGATGCCGGCATAGCGCTCGACCCGATGGGGCTGCCCGCCCCGGACCTGGCCTGCCCGCACTGCCGGCGCAGGCTACCCAACGGTTACCTGGACAGCACCCATCACATCCTGTCGATCGTGGGCGCACCGGGCTCCGGCAAATCCTACCTTCTGGCCGTGCTGACCAAGGTGCTGCACGAGGGCCTCTTCCGCGACTTCGGGCTGACGCTGCGCGACGACGACCCGACCGGAAACCTGATGCTCAACCAGATGCGAAACCGCCTGTTCTCGGCGGTCACGCCGGAGGAGGCCATCCTGTCGAAGACGGCGCTGGAGGGGGCATTCTACGAGAGGCTGCGCCGCCACGGGCGCACGGTGGCCCTGCCGCGCCCCTTCGTTTACTCCATCCGCAAGGAAGGCGCGCCCGACAACTCCTTCATCTTCTACGACAACGCGGGCGAACACTTCGAACCCGGACTGGACCCTGAAAACTCGCCCGGCGCCATGCATGTGGCGCGCTCCGAAGGCATCTTCTTCCTCTTCGACCCCACCTCGAACGCAGCCTTCCGCGCCGAGCTGGAAGGGTTCTCCCACGACCCGCAACTCACACGAAACGGCGTCATCGACCAGCAGGACACCATCCTGGCCGAGATGGAGGTGCGCATCAAACGCATCGCCGGACTCTCTCGCGCCGACAGGATAAAGGTCCCTCTGGCGGTGCTCATCGGCAAATGCGACGTGTGGGAGCCGGTGTTCAACGCCGTCGGGCTGCGCTCCCCGGTGGCGCAGGGGCGCCTGAACCTGGCCCGGGTGAAGGAGAACTCGGACTACCTGCGGTCGCTGCTGCTGGACCTTTGCCCCACGCTCGTGTCGGGCGCCGAGTCGATTTCCGACAATGTGCGCTACTTCCCCGTGAGCGCGCTGGGTCACTCGCCCACGCAGATCACCGAGGGACCGAAGGCCGGCATGCTCGCGCCCAACCCGTCCAAACTCAAGCCTGCCGGCGTCAATACGGCCGCCTACTGGCTCATCTCGCAGGCCGTCCCCGGAGTCATCCCGACCGTCTAGACCGATGCGACAGCTGCTGTTCGCCTCCGCGCCCTCGGGGCTGGCGCCAGGACGCTCCGGATACTGCACGGTCGCCCGCTCCGCCGACTTGGGCGAGCGCCTCGTGAGGGAACTGGAAACGCTGGGGGCGCACGAGCCCGGCGAGGGCGCCTGCCACGCCTTCAGGGTCGTGCGCTCGGCGGGCGAGACCTGCGCGGTGCTCACCCGCTACGCCGACGCCGGCCCCGATTATACGGGACGCGACTCCACCCTCGCCCATCACCTCGTCTTTTCGCTGTCCGAGATAGGCGAGCTGCCTCCGCCCGCCGACATCGCGCGGAGGTTCGCCGGATGGTTCGACCGGTGGGAAGGCCCACCCCGGTTTATCGGGGACGCCACCCTCGCGCTTGCGGGCAAACCCGCATCGCTTCCCGCATCGGAGTGGAAGCGCGCCACGGGCGACGCCGGAAAAGCGGCGCTCTTCTGCGATGATTCGGGCAGAGCCAAACCCGGCGTGATGCCCGCGCCCGCAGGTGCCGACGCTCTGGCGCTGATCGCCGAAGCCTCGCTCCTGCTGGAAGACAAGGGATGGACCACGCCGTTCACCACGCGCCGCGACGCTCCCGACAAGGAATGCCTCTGGCGCACCTCCCCCCTGGCCGACCCGCGCACCTTGCCCGACCCCGGCCTCGCGCGTCGCGCCACGCTCGCCAGAGCCGGCGTCATGCCCGGCGCCCGACCGGCCCCGAACGCCAACCGGGCTGTCCCCCGCTCCTTCGGCGCCGAGCCGGCTCCAACCGCGACGCAAACCGCCCCCGCCTCCTCGCGAAACATCGCCCTGGTCGCGCTGACGGCGACGGCCGCCCTGGCGACGGCGTCGGTGTTCGTCATGCTGCACAACGGAGAAACCGAGACCGGCGACGCCGCATCAAGTTCGACCGTGACGGAAGCGCCGGCTCCCGCGACGCCACTGAAGACGCCGCACCCGCTGACCACCGAAGCGCTCGCGGCGATCAAGGCGGGCGACCTCACCGCGGCCGCGGCCGCCTGGCTCGCGCTCGGCGATGCGGCGCCCGCGGAGGCATTGGAGCGGAGGGCCGACATTCTTCCGGAGATCCGGGCGGGACTTGTGAGCGACGGCCTTTTCAAAATCACAAGCGACATGGAAGCCGTCTCGGCTTCACCGGAAGCCTCGGGGCGAAAGCGCATCCGTGATTCCATTACAAAACTGCGGGACCTCTGCTCCCGGACGGGCACGCCCGTGCCCGCCGGCGAGGCCGCCCGATTGGCTTCCCTCGAAAGGGAGCTCGACGCCATGGAGCGGGCCGAAGCCGCCCTGCCCGCCTGCCGCATCGTGATTCCCCGATGGACGCCCCTCGGCGACACCGGACTGGCGACGAGCGAGTGCGCCGACTTGGGCGAAGCGCCCGAGCCGGCCGAATTCCTCGGCGCGAAGCGCGCCCGGGTCAGCCTGTCCGTCGCGCCGTTCACCGGTTTCTCCGCCCCGGCGCGGGCCGCCTTCAGCACGACGATTCCTCCCAAGGACTTTTCGCCGGGCAAGGCGCTGGTCGTCGAGCACCCCGAGCACCATCGCCTGCTCGGGCTCGAAATCGACTCGCGCAAACGCATCACCCTCACGCGCCGCCGGCCCAAGGCCGCCGACCCCGCCTCGCTCCCTCTTCCCGTCGGACGCGCGAGCCTGGTCACGCTGAGCGACGACGACACGGGCGAGCGCGCCTCGCTGCTCTTGTCCGAGTCCGGCGTGGCGCCGACTCCGCTCATCCTCTCCGCCGACCTGCTCCGGGAAGGCCCGGGCGGAGTCTCGCCGCCGGCCTGGCTGAACACCCTCGTGATGCGTCTGCGCGCCCAGGGGGCGCAAGCCGCCCTGCTTCCGCACGGTTTCAACGGCGTCCCGCGCGACCACCCGGGTTTGGAGGCCGGAAGGGCGGTCGTGGAGCAGGCCCTGCGCGCCCGTCTCGCAGAGGCCCGGCGCTCCGCCGCGGGCGCAGGAGACATCCCCGCCCTTGAAAGGGCGCTGGCGAACCTGCCGGGCAACCTGCGCGAAGCCGGAGCGCCCTGGACCATTTGCCTCGCTCCGCCGGGAGCAGGAGTCACCCTAACACTCGTACGATTCGACAAACCATGATGAACATCGACCGACTCCTTTTGCGCATCAACGCCGTGCTGGATGGCGCGGCGGAGGGCTTCGAGGCCCGCGCGCTGGCTTCCGAATACGCCGCGCTGGCCGAGAGCGTGCGCGACCGCATGCGCCAGTGCGCCTCGCTCATCAAGGCGGGCAACGACAACGCGGCGCTGCAGGTCGCGGAGGCTCCGCCGCCGGTGCTGGACCTCGCCGCCGCGCTGGCGTTCGAACGCTCTCCGGCGTGGCGCGAGTATTGCAAGGAGCACAGGCTGCCCTTGGCGCACAAGCTGGAGGAGACGCTCATCGAGCAGGTGAACTCCCTTTACTCCAAAGAGATCGGGGAATCCCATCCGCTTTACCGCGACTACCGGGCGGCCATGCGCGAGCGCGACGACCTGAAGGCGCTCGGCGTGCTGCGCTCCATCGCTCGCGTGAACTCCGCCGACAAAAACGCCCGGGAGGAGTTCGAGCGGCTCTCGGGCAAACTGCGCCGCGAGATGCTGGCGCGCCTGCGCTCGGCCCGGGAACACGGACAGGACAACGAGGTGTTCGGCATCATGAGCGAGATGGAGCATGCGGGACTAGCCCCCTGCCCCGACAGCTCGGAATGGAACGAGGCGTCCCGGATGCGCGACGCATGGGAGGCCAAACGCGCCCTGGGCGAAGCCATCCTGCTCATCCCGCAAATCATCGTGCTGCGCGACGCCGGCGAATGGGAGGGCGCGATCCCCCTGCTCGGCAAGGCCAGGGCGATGGAGAAGCGCTACGGTTTCCGCTGGCCGGCCGAGGAGGGCAAGCTCCTGGCGCACACCGAAGCCTGGGTGGAAAGCCATTCGACGGTCGTGGAAAAGCTGCGCCGCGAAGAGGAGAAGACCGAGGACCTTTACCGTCGTCTGGATGAGATGGAAAAGCGACTGACCGGGAAGGCCCGCTCGCGCGAGTTCATCGTCGCCGACCTGGCCACCGCCGAAAGCTGGATCGGGGAGGCGGAAGCCCTGCCGGAGTCCGCGAATTTCCACGCGCCGCTGGTGCGGGCGCGCCATGTGCGCTCCAAGCTCAAGGCCGAGCTGCACCGCCGACGCAACCGCACCCTCGCCATCGCCACGCTCTGCGCGGCGTCCGCCGCGGGCATCGTCATCACCGGCGCGGTCATGTCGCAGAACGCCGCGGCCGAACGCGAGTTCCGCACCGGGCTGGAGCGTGCCGAAGCGGCCCCGACGCAGCGCCCCGTGCTCGAGTTCCTGGCGGGCCCCGCGCGCCGTCACCCCGACCTGGCTCGCTCCGCGGAAAACGCGGCCCGAGTGTCGGCGCTGAAAACGCGCTCCGACCGGGCCGACGCCCTGCGTCGAAGCCTGGCTGAAGAGGCCGCCGCCGTCATCAAGGCGGCGAGCGGCAAATCGCCGGCGGTCAATGCGCTGCGGGAGCGCGTGGCGGCGCTGCCGGCGGCACTGGAGCAGCTTCCCACGGACCTCGCCGCGGAGGTGCGGCCCGAGTGCGACGCGGCGCGACTCGCCGTCGACGAGCTCTCGCTGAACGCGCCCGCAGACCGTCTTGAAAGCCTCATGAGGACGGCCCCGGCCGACCTTTTCGAATCACCCGAATTCATCGAACTGAAGGCCTCGCTGAGCGCCGCGCTGGAGGCGCCCGGCAGCGCCCGCCAGGTCTGCCTCAACCGGGCGCGCGCGACACTCGCCTTGGTGGAATCCGCAGCAGGCCTGCAACGCGCCCGCACGGAGGCGTTCCGCAAGCTGGAGCTGGCGGATTCACTCGCGACCCATCTGGCCGCCATGGAAGCGCTGTCGGCGCTGGAGGACGGCACCCGCGAAACGACGGCGGCCCGTCGGGTTTGCGCCGCCGCCTCCGAACTCCAGTCCGACCTCCTGTCGAAAGTGGCGACGCCGGCAGGCAGAGCCATGCTCTCGGCGGCCAAAACGAGCGCGGAAACGCCCTCGTTCGTCGCGGCCGAGCCGACCGCCGGAGAGACCGCCGCGGCGGGACGCATAGCGGCCCTCACCCGGTTCGCCGGCGTCTGGCGCGCGGTCAAAGTCACCTACACGACGACGGGCAAAAGCCTGACCCCGATTCTGATCAAAGCGCAGCCGCAGTTTGAATCGCTCGACTTGGCCGGAGGCACGGAGACGAGAGTGAAAGCCGAGACGGTCGCGACGGACGGCACCTCGTCGAAGGCGCTGTTCATCATGCGGCAGTTCAACGGGCGCCAACCCACCGGGGAAACGCTGGAAAGCGCCCAGGCCTCGCGGGAGGGCGAATTGCTCGCCTCACTGAAAAGCTTTTACGACACCGACAGGTCGGCGTTCGGCGAGGCCCCGCTGGCGGCGCTGGACCGCGTCGTGGCCTCCAAGGCCGACCCGTTGCTGAAAGCGTGGCTGCACCGCGAGCTGCTGGCCGTCATGGCCGAGCGTCCCGGCGAGTGGGGCCTGGCGTTCTCTCCCGAAGCCGCGGCGGATGCGGCCCGGCTGCGCGCCCTGCCCATCGCCCCGCCGGAAGCGTCGACCTGGATGAAGGCGGAGGGCCTCGCGGAGCCGCGCAAACGCCTGTCCGAATTCTACGCCGAGAAGCGGGCGCCATACCTGCCGGCGGCCGCGCAACGCGGCGCCCAGGCGAAAGCCCTGGCGAGCGCCCGCATCGCCTATGCGGGACGCACCGACGCCGACGCCAAGCCCGGCCCCGTCGCCGGCACGCCCGGAGAGCGGCTGATCGGCCTGACCGCCGAGGGCAAGGCCGCCGTGCTCGGCGCCATCGCCCGGGACGGTTCAGCCTCGCTGACGCGTCGCCCGGCCGCCTACTCTCCCCTCCTTCGCGTGGCTCTCCCGACGCCGGAAGGCGCGAAGGCTCCCGAAGCCTCGACGCCGCCGGATGACGATTGGCTGACCCGGTTCCTGCCCAAGCCCTGACAACGCACACTCCCGAATGCCCCCGAGCCTGCATCGCATACGCTGGAAAGGACGCACCGACGGCCCTTTCTCCCGAGAAGAGATCCGCACCCGCCTCGCCGACGGCGAACTGAGCCTGCTTCACCGCATCGAGGTCGACGGCAAATGGGTGAGCCTCGGTGACTTCCTCAGCGGCGCCGCCGAGAGCGCCCGCGCAGCCCGCCCCGGCAAGCCCGCGCAATTCACCCCGAAAGGGAAGCCCGGCGGCGAGAGGCCCGTCGACAGCCTGGCCAAGGCCGGATTCTTCCTGTGCGGCCTGTGTTTCGTGCTGCCCGGGCTCGCCACAGTCGGCGCGCTGCTCGTGGCCCGGCGCATGGACAGCCGCGGCGAACACGCCGTCGCCCGCACGCAGGCGACGCTCGCCGCCCTGCTCTCCCTGATGGGCCTGGCCTTCTGGGCGGCGCTCGTCGTGGCCCGCGCCAAAGGCCTGATCTGAGCGCCGGGGACGGCGGGCAAAAGGCCGTAGCCGCCCGGCGGCCCGAACGAATCATCGAAAAACAAGAAGGTCCGCAGGGGTTACCTGCGGACCTAAATGGTGGAGCCAATCGGGATCGAACCGACGACCTCTTGCATGCCATGCAAGCGCTCTACCAGCTGAGCTATGGCCCCGAAAGTCTTTGTTTGAAGCGCCCTGTGTTGTGCGTCTCAACCTTCGAGGTCGCCGAACGAACCGGATGTTTCGATTTCGTCAACATCGTTTTCAAAAATTGCTCAAAAAAAACATCTCCCGCCGGCAAGGCCCGATGAACACAAGGCCCCGGAGGTGTTTTTTGTTTTGCGTGAAAAGACAGGGCGACAACCCTGCGCGGCCTTCAGCATGAAAAACCACCGCCTTTTCGCGGCTTGCGCCGCACTCTTCGCCCTGGCCCTGACCACCTCCGGATGCTCCCTGCTGGCCGTCTCCGGCGACATCAACGACGGCTCGGTCGAGCGCACGAGCGCCAAGGACCACGAGGAACGCATGGCGCGCATCCGTGAAAGCGGCTCGCTGCGCCCCGGCGAATACGACGCCCTGCGCGACAAGATGGGCGACGGACGCACCGCCGAAATCGCGCCCAAGTCCTCCACCGCCGAGCTGCGCCAGCGCGTGGAGGCGGCCCGCCGGCGCGAGGCCGCCGCCCGCGGCGAGCCCATCGACGAATAACCTCCCAGGGAGGGCGTGTCGCATGCCGACCTACACCTACCGGACGATCAATCCCGACGGCTCGGACGGGGATGTTTTTGAAATCGAGCAGCCGGCGAGCGATGCGGCGCTCACCCGGCACCCGCTGAGCGGGCTGCCCGTGCGCCGCGAATTCCATGCGCCCAACCTCGGCACGAAGTACTCGGCAGGGGAGATCAAGCGCAAGGTGACCGACAAGGCCTACCTGGAGAAGCAAGGCTTCACCCGCTACGAGCGCGACAAGCTCACCGGCGTCTATCACAAGACCGCCGGCACCGACGGCGCCGCGCCGGACACCATCCGCCCCGGCGACCTCGACTGATCCGGGCGGCGCGATTCCGCAAAAAACCCGCAGCCTCCCGGCGGCGGGTTTTTTTTCATGCAAAACCTTCGACCGGAACGATTTCCGGCAGGAATCAGGGAACGAAGCCGTGAACCGTGTCCACGAGCGCGGCCATGCACTCGATTTTCGCGTCGGGCGTGATGCCGTGGCCGAGGTTGAAGATGTGTCCCGACGCGCCGGCATTGTCCGCGAGCACCGCGCGCGCGGCGGCGCGCACGAGGTCGGGCGTCGTGGTCATGACCTGCGGGTCGAGATTGCCCTGCAACGCCACGCGACCGCCGGTGAGCGAGCGCACTTGGGCGAGCGAGTAGGTCCAGTCCACGCCGATCACGGCGGCGCCGGCGTCGGCGATGGCGGGCGCGTGGTGCGCCATGCCCTTCGCGTACACGATGACCGGGAAATTCTTCGGCAGCTTGGCGATGATGCGGCGCATCCAGCGCAGCGAGTTGCGCTCATACTCCACGCCCTGGCACAGCGCGGCCCAGCTGTCGAAGAGCTGCACGGCGTCGGCGCCGGCCTCGATCTGCATGTTGAGGTACTCGGCCACCGCGTCGGAAAGCTTTTCCATGAGCTTCTCGAACGCGGCCGGCTCGGTGCGCGCGAGCGCCTTGAGCTTCGGGAAATCGTCGGAGCTGCCGCCGTCCACCATGTACGCGGCGAGCGTCCAGGGTGAACCGGCGAAGCCCAGCAGCGCCTTCGTGTCGGCGAGCTCCTTGCGGATGAGGCGCAGCGCCGCCGGCACATACGCGAGCTTCTCGCGCACCCGGGTGGCGTCCAGCCTGTCGATGTCGGACGCCGAAGTGATGGCCCACTCCATGCCGATGCCGCCCTGTTCGCGGAAACGGTAGCCCTGCCCGAGCGCCTCGGGGATGACGAGGATGTCCGAGAACAGGATGGCTGCGTCGAGGTCGAACCGGCGCAGCGGCTGCAGGGTGACCTCGGTGGCCAGCTCGGGCGTGCGCACCATCGTGAGGAAGTCGTGCTTGGCCTTAAGCTCCCGGTACTCCGGCAGGTAGCGCCCGGCCTGGCGCATCACCCAAATCGGCGTGCGGTCCACGGGTTGGCGCGCGACGGCGGCGAGGAAACGGGTGCGGGAAGTCATGATAAAGCGTGTTCGAGGGTTCTTTTTTCAGTGATTCCGTGCACGGCGAGCGGCCTCCGGATAGCGGGCGTCCCCCGTCTCGCCCGAAAGCCGAATCACCGAAAACGGCATCACAGCGGTTCGTCGTCGGTGATGGCGAGCAGGCGGTCGCGCAGGCGCGCGGCGAGCGCGATGTCGTCGGGTTCGGCGGCCCCTTCCTCGGGGCGCACGATGTCGACCGTCAGCTCGACCTTGGAAAACGGGAACGGGAGGATGAACCGGTCCCAGCTCTTCAGGCGCTTGGCCTTCGAGAACTTGGAGCCGACCAGAAACACGGGACAGGCGGCGGAACGCGCCAGGGCGGCCGGCCCCTTCTTGAAGTCATAGCACGGGCCGCGCGGACCGTCGGGCGTGATGGCGATGTCCTCGCCGGCGCTCAGCCTGTCACCAAGCTCCACGAGCGCGCGTCCTCCGCGCCAGCTGGACGAGCCGCGCACCGCGCCGATACCCAGCAGGTTGAAGAAGGCCACGAGCCAGGCGCCGTCCTTGGACGCGGAAACGAGGCCGTTCATGGGCTTGAAGCTGCGAAAGCGCCGGCGCAGTTCGGCGGCGATGAAGAGCCGGTTGTGCCAGAAGCACACGATGACCGGCCCGCGCTCGGCGTTCACCGCCGCGAGCGTGGCGGAATCCAGCCTCATGCGAAGGCTCATCAGCCAAAGGCGCATGAGCAGGGAAACGGGCAGGAGCGCCGCATAGGTCCACCACGGCACATGATTCACCTCGCGCGTCTTCGACGCACGGGCGGCGGCGCCCGGTTCGGCGCAGGTCGGCTCTTGGCAGGGGGAGTCGGCGGACATGTCGGCGGCTATCTCGCGGGGCGCCCGCCGCGCGTCAACGCCCGTCCTGCCCCATCCGGTTCCAGATGAGCAAAAAGGAGGGCGTGAAATCGGCCGGCCGCCCGGCCACCGCCGCGTCGATCTCGGCGGGCGTGAACCAGTCGCCACGCTCGACTTCCGCTGGCGGCAGCGTGAAAGGCCCCTCGTGGAGCAGACGATACACGCGGATGAACTCCCATCCGGTCTCCCGGCACGGGCTCAGCCTGAACAGTTCCTCGGGCGCGGGGAACGACCCGGGCCGCAGACCCAGCTCCTCGCTCAACTCGCGCGGCACGGTGTCCGCGTAGTCCTCGCCCGCGTCCACATGCCCCGCGCACGCAGCGCTCCACGCCCCGGGGTGCGTGTCCTTATACCGCGAGCGCTTCTGCAGGAAAATCCGACCGGCGCCGTCGTACACCATCACATGCACGGCGCGGTGCAACAGGCGCTTCGCATGCACCTCCCGCCTCGTGGCGCGACCGACCACCCGGTCGTGTTCGTCCACCACATCGAAGAGTTCCCCGGGGTCCTGGCCTTGCATAAGGTTTACTGATGCGCGCCCCCGTGCGCTTGGCAAGGTGGCTGATATCCTGACAAACGCGGCGGCGGGACGAGACCCCGGGTTGTCAAGCCGAGCGCGTTTCGTTGCTCGCTTTGCACCGCGAGGATTCTGAGTTACCTCGCCCTCTCTCCCCAAAATCACCCCAAGGGCCCCTCCATGTCCCGCCTCGTTTTCGCCAACCGCTCCAACGCCGACCTCATCGACGCCAACTACGCCCAGTGGCGCAGCAACCCCGAATCCCTCGACGCGCACTGGCGCGCCTTCTTCGAAGGCTTCGAACTCGCCTCCACGAGCCCCGCCGCCAAGGCCGCACCCGCGACCAAGGCCACCGCCACGCCCGTGGACATCGCCGCGGCCAAGGCGCTGGTGTGCGGAGCGACCTGCGCGGACGCGCAAGCCCAGGCCCGAGTGATCCTGGCCATCGAGGCCTACCGCCGCCTCGGCCACACCGAAGCCAAGCTCTCCCCGGTGCATGCGGCGCCCGCCCCGCACCCCGAGCTCTCCCTCGCCGCCCTCGGGCTCGCCGGCGTGTCTCCCGACGCCGTCTTCCACACCGGCGACTTCCTCGGCGGGCGCTCGATGCCGCTGCGCAACATCCTGTCCGAACTGCGCCGCATCTATGTCGGCGACATCGCCACCGAATTCATCCACATCCAGGACGCCTCCAAGCGCGCCTGGATCACCGCCCGGCTGGAGGCCCCCGTCGCCCCCTACGCGCCCGAGAAGCGCCGCCGCATGCTGGAGAAAATCGTCGAAGCCGAAGCCTGGGAGCGCTTCATGCACACCCGCTTCGTCGGCCTCAAGCGCTTCTCCATCGAAGGCGGCGAAGCCCTCCTTTCCGCCCTCTGGGAGACCATCGAAAACGCCCCCGACGCCGGCGTCACCGACATCCAGCTGGGCATGGCCCACCGCGGCCGCCTCAATGTCCTCCTGCACACCGCCGGAAAGCCCCACCAGGCGCTCCTCGCCCAGGTCGGCGAAGGCTACATCCCCGACACCTCCCACGGTGCCGGCGATGTGAAATACCACCTCGGCTACTCCTCCCTGCGCGACACCGCCGACGGCCGCCAGGTCCGCGTCAGCCTCGCCTACAACCCTTCGCACCTCGAGATCGTCGACCCGGTGGTGCTCGGCAAGACCCGCGCCCTGCAGGAACGCAAGGGCGAGCGCCGCAGCGTCCTGCCCATCCTCATGCACGGCGACGCCGCCTTCATCGGCCAGGGCGTGGTGCACGAGACCTTCAACATGATGCGCCTCAAGGGCTTCACCGTCGGAGGCACCCTGCACATCGCCACCAACAACCAGGTCGGCTTCACCACCGACCCCGAGGACTCCCGCTCCTCCACCTACTGCACCGACCTGGCCAAGTTCGTCGAAGTGCCCGTCTTCCATGTCAACGGCGACAATCCCGACGCCGTCGTGCGCGCCATGGAACACGCCCTCGCCTACCGCAACCACTTCGGCGAGGACGCCGTGGTCGACCTCGTGTGCTTCCGCCGCCACGGCCACAACGAGACCGACGAGCCCCTCTTCACCCAGCCCATCCTTTACAAGGAAATCGGCGCCCACCCCGGCCTCGCCGAAGTCTACTCCCGCCGCCTCGTCGCCGACGGCGCCATCGCCCCCGACCACCTCGCCTCCCTGCGCAAGCAGTTCGAGACCCGCCTCGACGACGCCCTCTCCCTCGCCAAGGCCGCCCAGGCCGCCGAGACCGCCGCGCGCGTGCCCGGCGCCCCCCTCGCGCCCTTCGCCTCCCCCTACGAGTTCGCCGCCGACACCGCCATCTCCCCCGAGATGCTGCGCCGACTGGGCGACGCCCTCGTGGCCGTGCCGCCCGGCTTCGCCATCAACCCCAAGATCCGCCGCCAGTTCGACGCGCGCGCCAAGTCCGTACAGGACGGCGTCGGCTTCGACTGGGCCATGGGCGAAGGGCTCGCCTTCGGCTCCCTCCTCATCGAAGGTCGCACCCTGCGCCTGTGCGGTCAGGACTGCGAACGCGGCACCTTCTCGCACCGCCACGCCGTCCAGCACGACGACTCCACCAACGCCGAGTCCTGCCAGCTCGCGCACCTCGACCCCGCCCAGGGCCGACTGGCCATCGTCAACTCTCCCCTGTCCGAAGCCGCCGTGCTGGCCTTCGAATACGGCTACACCCTCGAGGAGCAGGACGCGCTCGTGCTCTGGGAGGCCCAGTTCGGCGACTTCGCCAACGGCGCCCAGATGGTGATCGACCAGTTCCTCGCCGCCGGCGAATCCAAGTGGGGCCACACCTCCGGCCTCGTGCTGCTGCTCCCGCACGGCTACGAAGGCCAGGGCCCCGAGCACTCCTCGGCCCGCCCCGAGCGCTTCCTGCAACTGTGCGCGGAAAACAACCTGCAGGTGTGCAACCTCTCCACGCCCGCCCAGCTCTTCCACGCCCTGCGCCGCCAGGCCAAGGCCAAGGACCGCAAGCCGCTCGTCATCTTCACCCCCAAGAGCCTCCTGCGCCACAAGGGCTGCATTTCCGACGCCGCCGACTTCACCCAAGGCGGCTTCCGCGAAATCCTCGAGGACAAGGCCGCGCCCGCCTCCTGCGACCGCCTCATCCTGTGCTCCGGCAAGGTCTTCTACGACCTCGACGCCGAACGCGCCGCCAAGGGACACGCCGGCACCGCCATCGCCCGCGTCGAGCAGATCTACCCGCTCAACGACGCCCAATTGCTGGAAGTCTGGAAGCGCCACGGTTCGCCCAAGAAGGTCGTGTGGTGCCAGGAAGAGCCCGCCAACGGCGGCGCCTGGAGCCACATCGCCCCCGAAATCGAGCGCGTTCTCGGCGTGCGCCCCGTGTACGCCGGACGCCCCGCCTCCGCCTCGCCCGCCACCGGCTACACCGCCGTTCACAAGATCGAGCAGGCCAAGCTCCTCGCCGAAGCCTTCTCCGTCTGAGTCCGCCACTCGATCCGTCGAAAAACCGAAAGGGCGTCCCCGGTCTCACCGGCGACGCCCTTTGGCTTGCCCCTCACAGGCGTGAGCAGCCGGGGATACGCTCGAACAAACGAGATTGTGCGGTGCAGCTTCACAAGGAGGTCTTATCCACAGATTGGCACAGAACCCGCCATCCGGGCAGTCAACGCCGGCTGCTGCGCTCATCCGTGCCCATCTGTGGAAAAATCCCGACAGGCAGGCAACCGTCAGCGGCACCGGCCCGGCCTACGGTTCACAGCGGCACCGGTGAGCTGTCGGGGCGGGCGCGCGCGTCGAGCGAATCGGCGCGGTAGAGCTTGTGCATCTGCCAACCCGCCCGGAACGGGCCGCGGCGGGTTTTCACGGCTTCGGTGATGAGCCCGAGTATGGCCGTGTCGGCATGGCGCGACCACTCGGGGTGCAGCCAGACCGGCCTGGCGTCGTCGCGCGCACGCCCCAGTTTCTCCAGTTCGCCCACCCAGAATTCCACGGCGTCGGGCGAATCCACGACGATTTTGAACTCGGAAGCGGCCGCCACACACGAGGGGTGCGGCAGCATCGCGCGCTTCGGGCTGAGCGTCACCCAGTCGAACACGCCGCTTATCGGGAACGCCCCGCTCGTTTCCAGGTGCGTGCGAAGCCCGCGACCGTCGCGCAGGGCGCTCGTCAGCGGAGCCAGGTCGTGGATGCACGGCTCGCCACCGGTGATCACCACGAACTCCGGCCGGTCCTGCGCCGCCTCCTCCGCCAGAGCCTCAGGGGTGCGACGCGGCACATTCTTGGGCCGGTGCTGCGGGTGCCAGGTGCCGGCGGAGTCGCACCAGGGGCACTTCAGCGGGCAACCGTACAGGCGGATGAAAAACGCGGCCCGGCCCAGGTGGCAGCCTTCGCCCTGCCAGCTGTAGAAGGTTTCGTGGATCGGGTAGCGTCGCGCGTCGGTCATGACGCCCCCGAGCATGCACGCCCGCGCCCGCCGACAAGTTTCATCGACAAATCCCCTCGGCGCTCCGACTCCCCCGACGCCCCACCCGTCGCCTGTACCTGGCCGCAAAAACCACACGTCGATGGTCGCAAACAAGTAAAAACCCCACCCAAACCGGGAACACAAAGTTACCAACAAGCACAATCCGCAAGCCGCTTTCCAACAACCACCTACAGCAAAAGAACCCGGGGCCGGAACGGACCCGAAATGAACGGGAGGGCCAACACCCCGGCTTGAGTAAAAAATTGCAGTTTTTTTAATAAAAACAGCTTCCGCGCTCGGAAAACCCTGCGGCGCCGGCATCTTGGCGCCCTCGCACACCAAGCCGTCATGAAAAACCACGCTCGACCCATCGCCCGCCCGTCCCGCCGAGGGATGACCTTGGTCGAAATGATTATCTCCATAAGCTTGTTCATCTTCATGGCGGCGGCCATCTGCGCCACGCTCGTGCTGAGCTTCCGCACCTCCAAAACGGCGCACCTGGACTTGGCCGCCTACAACCTCGCCGCCGACCTCTGCGGGCAAATGCAGATGGACGGATACGCCACCTTCGCCGCCAAGCCGGCGACCCGGACCTTCCAGGGATTCGACCCCGCCAAGGGCGATGCCACCGTCCCCATCCAGTCAAGCGACACCTACACCGACACCCCCTCACGGAGCGTATTCATCCTCAATAAGCTCAATTTCGTGCGCATCGAGACCGATGCGATTAAAGGAACAGCCCGCGGAGATCTCGACAACTCCAGTTACACGAAGAGCACCAGCACCTACGAATTCGCCGTCACGCCGAGCTACGAGCTGATTAGCGAAACCGCACCATCCGGAGTGACCGTGCGCTATGTGCGCATTTCCGTGGAAGTCGCCCTGCCCAACCAAACCGATTCCGGCCTCCCGGGTTGGCTCGCCGGCGACTCGCGCAAGCCGGTGCGAGTGAGCGCCGTGCTCGCCGACGGCATCAACGCCTCATCCAGCTACATCAACTTCTGACCTGCGTCACACCATGCGTCTCAAAAAAGCCTTCACGCTCGTCGAAGTTCTTATCGTTCTAACGCTGCTCACCGCCACGATGGCGGTCATCCTCAGCCTGACCAAAATCACGGCCGATTCGTTCCAGTCCGGACTGCGCCGCTTCGATTTCGCCAACCAGGCTCGCCAGCTCAACATCGCGCTGATGCGCGACTGCACCGGCCCAACCTACTGGCAGATTTTGGACAACTTCACCAACCGCAGCAACAGCGCCCAAAGCTCCGGTTCCTGCTTGGTCCTAGCCTACACTAATAATCTCAACAACATCACCTTCCCCTCCGGCCCGAACGACATCAACAATGTCAAAATCACCCGCGTCGTGTGCTACTATTGGGACACCTCCGGTGCCGCCGGCAGCCCGGTGCGAGCGCTGCGCCGCATCGATTCCGCCGAGTCGCGAGCGGGCGTGATTTGGCCGATAAATTTAGCCCAAAATCCGCTGCAACTGCCGCCCGGCAGCTCACTGGCGGCACTTCTTCCCGCCCAAGCATCCATGTCGAGCGGAGCGCCCATCGGCCAAATCCACATCGGCCAAAGCAACGACGCGACAAGCGACAAATACCAGCTCTTCTACGCGCGCACCGGGGGCGTGACACTCAACGCGCTGCTGCGCTACGGCAACGACTACGAATCCTTCATCGCCCCGGTACGCTTCACCGTACCCGTGGTGCGCTGACTCCTTTAAAAGACCGTCGGACGCACCACTTGGCGCGCCGGACCACACGGAACAACCTCCACCCGAGCACACACCGCCATGACCCACCACCTTTCCCGCCGTGCCCGCCGCGGCTCCGCCCTGGGCATCACCATGATTCTGTGCGCGCTGGCCAGCGTGCTCGCCGTCACCACCCTCGCTCTCGGTACGCACAACCGGCAGATGACCCTGCGTGCGCGCGTCCAAAGTGATGCCGCGCGCACCGCCACATCGGCCATCCATTACACCGCCTCGCAGCTGAAGACCAAGGCCGAATCCCCCACCCCGTCCGCCATCAGCGCATTGGCGACCCAGATGGACATCCCTCTGGCCAGCCTCGGCGTCGATGCCGACACCTACGACCTCGCGGCCTCTTTCGCGCGTGCCGTGCGCGTGGGCGACCCGGTCAGGCTCAACCGCTCGCAGTTCAAAATGTCCTCCTATGAGCGTCCGGAATTCATCGGCGACCCTGACGGCAAGGGCAGTTCTGTGGACCAACTGTGGGCCCAGCCCATCCGCGTGCAGGTTTCACTCACCCCCAAAGGTGTCATGACCCGGCCGGTCACTTGCACCATGGAGGCCGCTTTACAGTTCCGCGTGAAGTCGCTCTTCCAAGTCGCGATGTTCTTCAACGACACCATCGCGTGGCTGCCGGGCGGCGCCAACACCTACCGAGGCGGCATCCACTCCAACAGCCCCATGTACATCTGGGCGAAGACCACCAACGCCAGCCAAGGCGTAGGAGCGCGCATCCAGATCGAGAGCATCAGCGCTCCTTCCATCTACTTCCGCAACTTCGGCCCGAGCGACCTGGACACCTCCGGCAACCCCCTTCCCAACTCCCCCTCGGCCTGGGGCACCGCCGGCACCTACTCACAAGCGGTGTATATCTCCCGAGGCGACCTCAACGGCGATAAAATCATCTCCGCATACAACCCGGTCGGAAGCAAAAGCTCCCAGACTGTCTCCCAAAACTCGTTCAACCCCTGGACCGACGAGTACCGACCGGCCTACCCGACATACTGGGACCAAGGCAGAACCGACATATACAACAACTACTGGACACTGGATGTCGGCGACACGGATCCGAAAACAGGAAAAGTCACCCGAGCAAAGCCCAACTCGCGCATCGACTCGGACAACCCGAACATCGGCAACCTCGCCACGCTCTTCAAAGACAACTACAAGGACAGCAAGACGGGGTTCCAGAAGGTGGAAGTCTCCTCGCTGGCCACCACCACGCCGCGCAGCATCATCGAGCCTCCCAACCCGAGCTTCAGCGCCGCCGGCGCCTCGGACCAGCAGGTTGCAGCCGAAGCGGAAAAGTTCTCCAACAAGGCGGGCGTGTACCTGTATGTGGAGACCGAGAAGCGATTCCCTGGCGACACCGTGCCGCGCGTACTCGCTTTCAAACCAGGCGTGAACGCTGCCGGAAAATCCCTCACCGCCGCGCAGGCCGTCGCCCAATACAAGGCGACGCCCATCGCCGGCCCCGCAGCCATTACGGCCGCCAAAATGAACCTGGCCGACACCCTCATCGAACTGCCCGCCGGCATCGTCGAGACCTCGCGCCGCTTCGTCGACTACACTCAGCAGAAGCAAAACGCATCCGACACCCCCACTCCCCGCGTGAGCGCGGTGGACATCGATATGGGCAAGCTCCGCGAAGCCCTCGGCTCCAAGGACGCCCCCGCGCCCACCGATACGTCCAAAAGCATCCGTACGCAGACCGTGGGCAAGGACGCGGCCGGCAACATCGCACTTGTTGACAACGGCGCCTGGAACGCCACCGCCGGATGGAACGGCGTCATGTACATGGAGGTCGACAAGCCTCAGGGCGCCGGCTGGTCGGCCGACACCCCGCCCGCCGCCGCGCAAAAGCAAGACACCGACTCGAATGGGAAACTGATTTTCAACTCTGACGGGACCCCCAAGATGGTCGCCGCCGAAACGGCCATCGCCGCCGCCCCGCTCAAGGACAACAAAGGTTATGACACGGCGAACCTGACCGGCGTGCGCATTCACAACGCCGAAAAGCTGCCCGACCTCGCCGGCACCCCCGGGTACAAGCAGGAAAAGGAAGGCTTCACCTTCGCCACCAACACCGCCGTGTACACCGTCGGCAATATCAACGCCGACGGCAACCCCGACACCGACTCCAGCTACGGCACCAGCTCCGGTCAGGACTTCGGCACCTACGACAAAAACTCCTCGCACTTCGAGAACAACAGCGCGCTCAACCCCACCTCGGGAACGCAGGCGGACAAACACCAATTCCCCTTCGCCATCGCCGCCGACGCCATCACGGTGATGTCTCAAAAGCACAAGAACCCCACCGGTTCCGCCACCTTCGGCGACAACCTCACCGAAGGCGACAATGTCGCCAACAAGACGAACGCCTCCTCCAACCTCTACTATCGTGAATCGTTCACGGAGCTGAACTTCGGCGCCATCGCCGGCGGCGCCAACCCCAGCGCCAACTACCAGTCGCGCCGCCCGCTGCAGGTTTACATGCCGGCGCGCTGGGATGCCAACGACATCCGCTACCGCGGCTCGCTCGTCACCCTCTTCGAGAGCCAATACTCCAAGAAGTGGACGGGCGGTAACGGCTCGCAGCAATCACGCGCCATGGACATCGGATACGCCCGTTCCTACGCCATGGGATACATCCCACCAGGCGTGCCAATCTCGATGACCAGCGTGCTCGTCAACTGCGCCGTCATCGCCGACAGCGACTTCAAGTCGGACACGACCTTCCCGTCCGCGACGCGTAAGGCGCCGTCAGGCATAGTGGCCGAGTAAGCCCAAAGACAACAAGGGGCGCCCTCAACCGGGGCGCCCCTTGTTGTTTAGAGTGACCACGAATGGCCTGAGGCTGCCCTGCGCCGTAAAAAAGGGCTTATCGCCGCAGGCGCCGACGCCTTGCCGAGACGGCCAGGCACAAGGCGCCTAAGAGCGAAGCGCCCCAAGCGGGCTCCGGCACCGCGCTCGCGGAACCCAGGCTCACTCGGAAGTTGTCGAACTGCGCCGTCTGTCCGGCGGCGGTGGCGGAGTTCCACAGGAAGCCGGCATGCGTGAGGGAGTCCGAAGTGTAAGCGGAATTCGATGACACACCGACAAGGCTTGCGGCGTCCAGTGTCGCCGGATCCGCCCAGGCCGTGGCGCCGTCGTCACGCACGAACAGCTCCCATCGGCCGGTGGACGCCGTATAAGTGACACGCAGGGACGCATAGTTCGAATAGCCCGACAGGTTGTTGGACGGAGAAGCGATGAGATCGGTGAGGTTGGCGTCCGCGACAAGCCCGCCGGAGTAGCTCACCAACCGGATCGGGTCGGGCGCACCGGCGCTGCCGTAAACCACGGCGTACCCCTTGCCTCCCGTGAAATCGAACTGGGAACCGGCAAGCACGACGGCCGCCGCATACTTGCCGCCGCCGAAACCCGAGGGCTCCGCGAGTGGCGTGCGGTTATAGCGAAAATTCGTCTCCCAGGTCACCGTGCCGGCATTCGCCGAGAGAATCCCGGTGAACGGCGCGTCGAAATTGGAAAACGGCGTCGCCACGCTCACGCGTCCGTTCGCGTTCGCCGCGCCGGTCGAGTCGTTCGTCAATTCCAGGAACGATGAACCCTTGATGAGCGAGCCGCCATCGCCGGCCGACACCGTGGTCAGGTAAGTGGGGCCGAGCAGCGTGCGGTTGAAGTCGTCGGAAAACACGACGGAGGCGTGGGATACGGACGCAAAAGAGCAAAGAAGAGGAAGGAGAATATAATACTTCATAAAAGGCGGCCGTTGATGACTCCGGCCGTCCACCGGTCAAGCCGCGCACCGGACGCTGCGGCCAATTACCCGCACTTCACAAAAAAGGCGGCCCGCCGCAGCGAGACCGCCTTCCAAGGGAAGAACCAAGCGCGACCTCACGCGCCCGCGCCGAGCGACTTCATCACCTCGGCATGCAGCGCCGGCGCGGCGGCGATGACGCCGCGCGAACCGTTCATGGGGGTGCCCGCGAGCGGGTCGCGCCCCTGCCAGTCCGTCACCTTGGCGCCGGCGCCGGAGAGGATGGGCAGTAGCGGCAGCAGGTCCCACGGGTTGAGAATCGGGTCGGCCATGATGTCCCCGCGGCCGGCGGCGACCATGAGGTGCCCGTAGCAGTCGCCCCAGGTGCGGAAGGCGCCCGTGGCGTCGATGAGCCGGCGGAACGCGCCCTCGTCGTGGTGCTTCCAGATGTTGCGGATGTCGGTGGTCAGCAGCAGCGCGTCCTTGAGCGCCACGCCCTCCTTCACGCGCACCGGGCGGCCGTTGAACAGGGTCTTCTCTCCGTCGCCCACGACGCGTTCGCGCAACACGGGCTGGTCGATCACGCCGATGAGGGGCATCCCGCGGTGCAGCACGCCGAAGAGGATGCCGTAGAGCGGCACGCGCGGGATGAACGACTTGGTGCCGTCGATGGGGTCGAGTATCCAGACGAACTCGGCGTCGGCGCGTTCGCTGCCGAACTCCTCGCCGATGATGCCGTGCTGCGGATACTTTTCGCGAATCAGTTCGCGCAGGCGCCGCTCGCACTCCTTGTCGGCCACGGTGACGGGCGAGCCGTCCTCCTTCACCTCGATCTCGGTGTAGGGCTTGTCGTGGTAGGCGCGCACGATGTCGCCGGCCACATCGGCCAGGTGGTTGGCGAACGCCCACAACTCACTGCGGAAAGACTCGGGTATCATCGGAAGGAAAGTTTTCTGTGTTCTGTTTTTCAGTTTTCAGCGCGGGCACCGGGGTGAAAAAAAACTTCAGCCGACCGACTCGCCCAGCGGCGTGCCGACGCGCGCGTAGAGCTCCTTGCCCGACTTCGTGGCTTCCACCAGGTCCTGCGCCAGCCGGATTTTCCCGGGCTCGAAGAGCGTGACGATGAAGGAGCCGCCGAAGCGGAAATAGCCCATCTCGCCGGCCTTCCCGACCGGTACGCCGGGCGCATAGGTCTCGACGATGCCGCCGACATTCGTGGCGCCCACCGGGATGAGAATCACCTCGCCGAAGCGCTCCGTCTTCAGGCGCACGATCTTGCGCTTGTTCTCCCACAGGTACGCCAGGTTGCGACGCAGCGCGATGGGGTTCACCGAATACAGGAAACCGTTGATCAGGCTCGGCGCCGACGGCGTGCCGGCGACGGGGAAGTGGAAGCGATGGTAATCCACCGGGCACAGGCGCGAGCACACCAGCGCCCCATGCTTGTACTTTTCCGCCAGCGCGGCGTCGCCCAGCAGCGCGGCCAGGTCGAAGCGCTGCCCCTTCGCGTAAACGAAGGGCGTCTCCGACGCGTCTTGGAAACCGATGTGGCGGCCGTCCGCCGGCAGCACCGCCGTGGACTCCCCGCCGGAGACCGGGCGCGCCCCGGGCTTCAGCTTGCGATAAAAGAAGTCGTTGAAGGTGCGGTACGATTCCACCGGGTCGGCGAACTCCGAAACATCGAGCCGGTAACGCTCGATGAACGGACGGATCCGCGCCGCCGAGGCCGTCCGGTCCGACGAGCGCCCGTACAGGTGCGAAAACCACGCCCGGCGCACCAGCGCCGCCAGCGAAAGTCGCCCGAGTTTGGTTTCGTACACCCAGCGCAACGCGCCCTCGCCGAAAATCTCTTCGGTTTCTTCGCGTCCGGTGTGACGGTTAAGATAGATGACGGGGGGAGTGGCGCTCACGATGGGAAAAACTTCGCTTTGTTGACGCAACCCGTCCCGCGCATCAAGGCCATACCCGACAACCCTCCATGAACCTGCCCCTCCACTCCACCCTTTGCGCCCTCGCGCTCGCCGCGTTCGCCTCCCCGCTTCTCGCACAGTCCGCCCCCACCCCGGCCGCCGACTCCCCCAAGCCCGCCGAAGAGCCCGCGAAGACCGCTCCCGCCCAGCCGGAGCAGCCCAAGACCGCCGAGCGCCCCGCGCCCCCCGCCGAGCCTGAGGAGAAGCGCGCCGCTCGCCTCAAGATCGACCGCATCGCCATGGAAAAGGCCCGCCTCGACCTCTCCCTGGAAATCGCCGCGCTCAAGGCCCGCCGCGAGCGCTCCGCCGACGACGCCGAACGCTCCAGGCTTGAAACCGAAGCCGCCCTGCGCTCCGCCAAGCTCGCCCTCGAGTTCGCCGACGCCGACGAGGCCAAGGCCGACGCCGAGCGCACCGCCGCCATCGCCTCGCTCAAGTCCACGCTCGCCTCGTTCGAATCCTCGGTGCGCGCCCGCGAACTCGAGACCGACCTCAAGATCGCCAAGCTCGAACTCGACAACGCCCTCGGCCGCCTGACCGCCCAAGCCGCGCGTCACCGCCGCGAAAAGGAGGCCGCCACCATCGTCGCCCGCGAAAAGCTCGACTACCCGGCCAACCCGCTCGCCGACGGCGTGCTCACCCTCAGCGACCGCCGCATCCCCCTCAACGGCCCGATCACCGACCCGCTCGCGCGCCGCATCATCGACCGCCTCGCCTTCTTCAACCTGCGCGATCCCAAGGCCCCCGTCTTCATCGTCATCGACAACTCCCCCGGCGGCTCGCTCATGGCGGCCTACCAGGTGATCCAGGCCATCCGCTCCAGCAAGGCCCCCGTTCATGTCGTGGTGAAGGGCAACGCCGGCGGTGTCGCCGCCGCCATCGTCGCCCAGGCCCCGCACTCCTACGCCTTCGCCAGCTCGCTGCTCTCCCACGAGCAGCCCGAGCTCACCGCCCGCGGCAACACGACCTCGGTGCGCGAACGACAGGAGCAGACCCTCGTCTTCTTCCGCCGACTCTACACCCCGGTCGCCATCAAGATGGGCCTGACCGACGCCGACGCCTTCCTCAAAAAACTCTACGAGAACAACTCCGACGCGCAGTGGAACGAGTTCGGCGAGAACAGCGTGAAGCTCAAGTGGGTCGACCACCTCATCACCCGCGCTCACGAGACCTCCATCGACGACCTCGCCCCGCGCACCCCGTCCGACGACGCCGTGGAGTTCCGCACCTTCAAGGACGCCTCCGGCAAAACCCGCATCGAGCTGCCCCCGCTCTCCCCCGGCGACTCCTGGCTGCTGCACGACCCGCAGGGCGTCTACGGCACGCGATAAAACCGACACGCTGATTCGCTCTTCGGCATTCGGTTTTCGGTGAAGCCACCGAAACACGGAAAACGAAAACACGGCCTCGCCCCTCCCTCCACGCACCTCGCACCTTTCCCATGACCCTTTCCCGTTCCGCCCTTCTTCTGGCCCTCGCGCTCACGCCGCTCGCCCACGCCAAACCCACGCCGCCCTCCCGCGCCGCACTCCTCGCCCAAGCCCAGGCTCAGGCCGCCGCAGCCCAGGCCGCCCAACAGGGCTCCCAGCCCGGCGCCCCCGCCTCGCCCCAGCCGGGCTCCGGCCCCTCGGCCCCCGCCGCCCGACCGGCCCCCATCAGCGCCCCCTGGCTCGACGCTCGCGCCGCGGAAAACCGCGACCCCGAGCTCGCCGAAGACCGCAAGGCGATCGAGGCCCTCAGGCAGGAAAAAGCCCTGCTGGAAGCCGAGCTCGCCCTCGCCGAATCCAAGCGCCGCGTCGAACTCGCCCCGCTCAATGAGGAGCGCGCCAAGCTCGAGTACGAGCGCGGCCTTCGCCTCGCCCGCGCCGCCGCCCGCTCCGCCGAGATCGACGCCGAAAAGGCCCGCCTTGAGCGCCGCCTCGCCGCCCTCTCCGCCGACGCCTCGCTCAAGCTCGCCGAACGCAACAACACCCTGCGCGACCTGGAGACCGACTCGCGCGCCATCAAGGCCGCCTCCGAGCTCGCCATCGCCAAGCCCGTCGCCGACTCCGCCTTGCGCAAGGCCCGCCAGGAAGTCGACCGCATCGCCGACGCCCCCGACGCCTACCCGCTCGTCCCGCTCATCGACGGCACACTGCACATCAGCGACCGTCGCATCCCCTTCAACGGCGTCGTCACCAACGCCCTCGCCGACCTCGTGGTCAGCCGCATCGCCTTCTTCAACAACAAGGACGCGACCAAGCCCATCTTCGTCGTCATCGACAACTCCCCCGGCGGCTCCGTCTTCGCCGAACTGCGCATCCTGCGCGCCTTCGAAAGCAGCAAGGCGCCCATCATCGTGGTCGTGAAGCAGGCCGCCGCCAGCTGCGCGGCCATCACCGCCACGCTCGCCCCGCGCTCCTACTGCTACCCGCACACGCGCATCCTTCACCACCAGATGAGCACCGGCTCGCGCGGCAACATGACCCAGCTGCGCGAATCCCTCCGCTTCGGCGAGGAGCTCTACAACCGCACCTTCGCCCCGGTCATCAGCAAGCTCGGCTACCCCGACGCCGCCGCCTTCGAGAAGGACATGTACAAGAACGCCTCCACCGGCGACTGGGTCTGCTTCGGCGACGAAGCCGCCAAGCGCAAGTGGGTCGACTTCACCGTCGAACGCATGGTCGAGACCGGCGCCGACGAACTTCCCGTGGAACGCCCGGGCGAAGGCCTCACTCCCGCCTTCGCCGAAGGCTGCGAGATGAAGCGCGACGCCTCCGGCCGCGTCTACTACCAGCTGCCCCCGCTCACCGAGCCCGGCGACTTCTGGGCCATCGACGACCCCGAAGGCGTCTTCCGCCCCTGATTCGCGCAACACGCCCGCCCCTGAAGCGGGGCCGCCCACCGGCGGCCCCGCTTCTTCGTTTCCGACTTTTGCGTTTTCACTTTCCTCGACCCGCATCCCGATTCTCATCCCGCGCATGCTTTTCGTCCTGGCTGCGCTCGGCCGTCTCCTCGCCCACTCCCCGGAATTCCTCCCCCGGGCTCTTTGCGCAATCTTCGGCGACATCATCTGGTTCGGCATGGCCAGGCGCCGCCGCATGATGCTCGCCAACCTCCACCACGCCTTCCCCCTCAAGGACGAGGCTTGGCGCCGCGCCATCGGCCGCACCAGCTGCCGGCGCACCGTGGAGATGGGCCTCTTCGCCATCGCCATCCCCTACTTCGACGAAGCCCGCATCCGCGGCATGGTCACCGCGCACCCCTCCGTGCGCGACGACGACACCGGCATCTTCCGCCCCGGCCCCCTCATCTTCGTCGCCCCGCAC
Source organism: uncultured Opitutia bacterium (assembly GCA_945957395.1). Classification (GTDB taxonomy): domain Bacteria; phylum Verrucomicrobiota; class Verrucomicrobiia; order Opitutales; family UBA953; genus CAMFKE01. The sequence continues at coordinate 159,921 of CAMFKE010000004.1, read as the reverse complement.
TTCTCGCTCATGGAGGCCATCACCCTCTCCTCCGTCGTGGTGCCCGAAACACGCGACCTGGAGATCGGCGCCTTCTTCCGCCCGCTCGACAACCCCAAGGTGGACGCCGCCGTGAAAGCCGCGCGCGAACGCTTCGGCATGAAACTGCTCTCGCGCAAGGAGGGCTTCAAGGACGCCATGGCCATCCTGCGCCGCGGCGGCCGCGTGGCCGTGCTCTTCGACCAGAACGCCGGCGCCCCCGGCTCCATGTCCCTGCACTTCGGCCGCATCGCCTCCACCAGCGAACTCGCAGGCATGCTCGCAGAAAAGTTCAACGCCCGCGTGGTCGCCTTCGCCTCCGAGCGCACCGGCTTCTGGCGCGCCACCCTGCGCGCCACCAAGCTCGCCGAACGCGCCGAGGACGCCGCCGCCGTGACGGCCCTCTCCAACCGCTGGCTCGAAAAGGAACTCTCCTCCGGAGACGCGCTCTGCGCCCAGTGGCTGTGGCTGCACAACCGCTGGAAGACGCACACCCGGCCCAAGCAGCGCCTTCACCTCGACTTCAAGCGCGACATAACCCCGGCCGACTTCGCCACGCTGGGCCTCGACGGACTGCCGCGCACCGGCGACCGCTTCGTCATCCGCATGCCGAACTGGCTCGGCGATGTCGTCATGGCGCTGCCCCTCGTGCGCGCCCTCCGCGCCGGCCGACCCGACGCGCATGTCACGCTGCTGGCCAAGAAGGCGTTCGTCCCCCTGCTGGAGTCTCTCGGCGTGGCCGAGCGCGTGATCGCGCTGCCCGGCAAGGGAGAACCCTACCGGGCGTTCTTCCGCAACCTGCGTACCGAGTATCCGGATACGCATGTGCTGTTCACCAACTCGCTCCGGGGCGACCTGGAGGCGTGGTGGATGGGCGCGCCCCAGCGCTTCGGCATGGTGCGCCCGGGCAAATTCCGCCCCCTGCTCACCTCCGGCTGGAAACTGCCCGCCTCGCTCGATGAGACACGCGAACACCAGACGCGCGTCTGGGAAAAGTGGCTGCGCGAGGCGCACGGACTGAAGGCCCCGCTCGACCTCGCCCCCTTCCGGCCCGCCTCACTCATCGGCGAAGGCCCGGTGGCGAACCGCGTGGGCCTGGTGTGCGGCACCGAGAACTTCCCCGCCAAACGCTGGCCCGTGGAACGCTGGCGCGAGCTCATCACCAAGCTTCTCGCCGCCCGCCCGGGCGCGGAGATCCGCCTCTTCGGCACCGCCAACGACCTGCCCATCACCAACGAGATCGCCGCAGGTTTCGACCCCGCCCGCGTGCTCAACCTCGCCGGCAAGACCGGCCTGCCCGACTACTGCCGCGAACTCACCCGCTGCTCCGTGCTCGCCTGCAACGACACCGGCGGCATGCACCTGGCGAACATGCTCGGCGTCCCCGTCGTCGCCGTGTTCGGCCCGACCAACCCCGTGCGCACCGGCCCCATATTCGAGGCCCGCGCCGTCGTCCTGCGCCCCCCGGGCTGCCCCGACACCGGCGGCGCCGACATCGCCGGCGTCTCCCCCGACCGCGTCACCGCCGCCGTGCTCGAGCGACTGTGACGGCGGGACGGCGACCGGGGATCCGTGTCTTCCGTTGCCAAGCTGTTTTGTGGGAAGAAAGGCGCGAAGCCGGCCCGTCCGGTTTCGCGCCTTCGCGTTTTCAAGCGGCTCCGGTTCCTGTTCGAGGGCGCGCCATTTCACACTTCACCATTCGCCCTTCTCACTTTGCATGCGCGCATGCACCACGACCTCGGCAAAGGCAAAATCCTCGTCACCGGCGGCGCCGGCTTCATCGGCAGCGCGCTGATCAACCACCTGAACCGGCTGGGGCACGAGAACATCCTCGTGACCGACTTCCTCGGCACCGACGACAAGTTCCGCAACCTGGTGCCGCTGCGCTACGCCGACTACATGGAGGGAGACGACTTCCTCGCCCGTCTGGAGGCCAAGCCCGCGGACTTCGAGGACATCCGGACGGTGTTCCACCTGGGCGCCTGCTCCGCGACCACCGAGAAGAACGCGCGCTACCTGGTGCACAACAATTACGAGTACACCAAGCGCCTCGCCGAGTGGTCGATCCAGCGCGGCGCCCGCTTCGTTTACGCATCCTCCGCCGCCACCTACGGCGACGGCGCCAACGGCATGGACGACAAGCTCAACGAGCTGCACCGGCTGCGCCCGCTCAACATGTACGGCTACTCCAAGCACCTGTTCGACCTGCACGCGCAGCGCCACGGATACCTCGACAAGATCGTGGGCCTGAAGTTCTTCAATGTCTACGGGCCCAACGAAGACCACAAGGGCGGCATGGTCAGCATGGTCTACCGCGCCTTCCACCAGATCCGCTCCGAGGGCAAGGTGAAGCTGTTCAAGAGCGACCGGCCCGAGTACCGCGACGGCGAGCAGATGCGCGACTTCGTCTATGTGAAGGACGCCGTGGCCATGGCCGTGTTCCTCGCCGAGAACCCGAAGGCCGGCGGCCTCTACAATGTCGGCTCCGGCAAGGCGCGCACCTGGCTGGACCTCATGCGTGCCATCTTCAAGGCGCTGGAGATGCGGGAGAACATCGAGTTCATCGAGATGCCCGCCGAACTGAAAGCCAAGTACCAGTACTTCACCGAGGCCGACATCTCCAAGATTCGCGAGGTCGGCTACGACCGCCCGCAGTGGTCCCTCGAGGACGCCGTCGCCGACTATGTGCGCAACCACCTCGTGACCGGAAAACGCCTCGGCGACTAAGCGCCGCATCCGCTCCTACAAAAAGCCCCGCTTCGCCGCGGGGCTTTTTTCATGCCATCGACGAGCGACCGCGTGAATCGCCCCCGCACGCACGCCCCGACTTCCGGTCCGAATCGCCGCCGGAACGAACGCGCTCCGGCAGCGTCACCGCATCGCCACAGAACCCCGTGGCGTAACACGGGCGACTCCGAACGCGTATCCGAAAAGTAACTCTTGGCGGCTTGTACACACGCACCCCGGACGGATTTTCACTCACGCCGCAGGCTCCTTGGCGGCACGCACCGAAAACCGATCCACCTCCAGCAAGACAACCAGCCATAAAACTCAGCAAGCTCCTCCTCGTCGGCGCCCTCGGCGTCTCCTCCGTCTCCGCCTTCGCCGCGGACGTCACCATCCGCTTCACCGGTTCGACCGCCTTCCGCGCCTCGACCATGACCGGCATCCGGAACTACTACGCCGGCGCCACCGACCTCAAGATCGTCGCCACCAACGCCAGCCTCAACAGCGCCAACCAGGCCACCTTCCGCGGCACCGTCGGCGGCAAGTCCGTCATGGTGCAGTGCTCCTGGTCCGGCGCCATGGAAGGCGTGCGCGTGGTGGCCGACACCACCAACCCCCTCGTGAGCAACTTCCTCACCGAAGCCTCGCTCGCCGCCGACACCACCGCCGGCGACGCCGGCCACGCCAACATCGCCACCTCCGGCAATGTGGAATCCGCCGTGGCGGATGTGGCCATGGGTGACAGCTTCCAAGTCGAGACCGGCTACAACCGCGCCCCCGCCTACGCCAAGCTGGTGGAAACCCCGGTGGGCGTGATTCCCTTCGTGTGGGTGAAGGGCAAGTCCAACGACGCCGTCAAGCAGGCCGCCCTCAACAGCGTGACCAACATCTCCGCCCTGCAGGCCCAGGCCATTCTCTCCGGCTTCGCTCCCCTCTCGCTGTTCACCAAGAGCCAGGCCGACGCCTTCACCTATGTGGCCGTGTGCGGCCGCGACTACGGCTCCGGCACCCGCCTCGATACCTTCCTCGAATCCGGTTTCGGCCGCGACAACCCGCCCCTGCAGTACACCTACACCGTAACCTCGGGTGTAATCACCGCCCTCACCGAGAACGCCGACCCCTTGGGCGGCTATTCCAGCGGGAGCAACCTGCGCACCGCCGTGGGCACGCCCACCGCAGCCGACCTCGATGTCGTCTTCTCCTACATGGGCATCTCCGACGCCTCCGCAGTCTCCGGCATGACCTTCGACAATGTGACCGGCACCTTCGGCGGCACCGCCGCCGGCCAGGTGCTCAGCTACAACGGCGTGCCCTACTCGCACGACGCCGTGCGCAACGGCGCCTACCCGTTCTGGAACTACCAGGTGCTCATGCACCGCAACACCCTCTCCGGCGACAAGCTGAACGCGGTGAACTCCATCAAGAACCAGATCATCAACGCCGACGCGGCGGTGGGCGGCATCAAGCTCAACACCATGAATGTGACGCGCGCCGGCATGGGTAAGATTATCCTGCCCCAGTAATCTTCGGACCACCCTCCTAACCTTACTACGGACAGAATCATGCGTAAAACTCTCGCCCTCGGCGCCCTCGCCGCACTGGCCCTCGCCGCCCTCGCGCCCCGAGCCTCCGCCGCCAACAACGAAATCTACCTGGGCTTCCGCTCCGCCGACGTCACCCCGGACAAAGACCTGGTGGTGAACCTCGGCCTGTTCTCGTCGCTGACCACGCGCACCCCGGGCACCATCATCACCAATATCAACGCCGACCTGGTGGCCACCTTCGGCGCCAACTGGAACACCCGCACCGATCTCTTCTTCGGCGCCGCAGGTTCCAACACGATTTCAGGCTTCCGCACGGTATACGCCTCGAACTTCGTAGACGGGTACACGGGAAGCAATACACTCTCTGTACTTAACAGCACAACCGGGGCCATCAGCGTCATCGACCAGGTTCTCTGGAACTCGACCAACGGAATTCAGTCCAACAAAGGCGTGTCGGGCGTGAACACCCTGGTGTCCATCCAAGATGACACCAATGCCTCAGGTTGGTCCTCCAAGCTCACAACCGGCCCCTCTGCGTTCAACAACACCACGATGCCGCTCAGCGAGTTCGAAACGGACACCGACTTCAGCGTGGTGACCAAGAAGTCGTTCAGCATCTCGACCTACACGCAGGGCCAGACCGCCTGGGTGAACAATGTGAACTCGGTCTCCTACTTCTTGGACAGCGCCGGCAACATCGGCGTGAACGCGTCCGCCGTGCCCGAGCCGTCCACCTACGGCCTGATGGGCGCCGGCGCCCTCGCCGCCGCCTCCTATGTGCGCCGCCGCCGCAAGGCCGCGGGCGCCGCAAAGAAGGCCGCCTAAGAGATTCCATTGGGATTAGGATTCGACAAAGCCCCCGTCTCGGCCGAGACGGGGTCTTTTTCCATCCCGAGCCTATCTTCGTCGGCCGCGGCATCGCCCGGTGTTTGAGCAAACCGTCCCGTAGGGCGCTCGCTTGCGCGTGCCGGTGTCACCGAGGACCCCGGCATTCGCCCGCGCACGCCCTTCGACGCCGGCGAACACATCGGCTCCGCCCCGACAACCACGCGCCCCGATTCACCTTGCCGCGTCGGGAATGAACCATGCCCGAGGATGCCGTGACGCAGCAAGGCCCGCCGGCGTTCAGCCGGGCGGGCCTTGTTCGTTTGTCGTTAGAATCCGGATGCGAACGGGTGAGCCCGCGCTCCGGAAACAACCCACGGGCTTAGTGGTGGGCGGCGGCGGCGGCCTTCACGGGAGCGGGCTGGCCGATGTCCTTGATGAGCTGCTTGAACCAGCACTCGTCGATGTTGAAGGGCTTGCCGCCCTTGATGCGGGGGAACTCGATGGCGCGCAGGCGGTTACCGTTGTCCTCGTCGTGGCCGATCACGCCGGATTCGCCGCGCAGGGCGCACTCGACGGCGAGGGTGGTGCAGGACTTGATGAGGGAGAGGTCGGCCTGGTTGGCGGCGGCGGCGCGCGCGTAGTAACCGGACTTCTGCACCATCACCTTTTCGGCGCCCAGGAGGGCGGCGAACTGCGAGCCGAACCACTTGCCGGGGTTCACGGCGTCGAGCTTCACATGGCCGAAGGCGTCGCGGGGGACGACCTCGCCCTTGGCTTCCATCTCGGCGACGATGGCTTCCACGCCGGCGCCTTCGGAGATGAAGATGTTCACGCAGTCATTGGTGTCCATGACGGCCTTGAGGCGCTTGGCCTCGGCGGCGATGTCGATGACCATCTCGGGGATGTAGAGCGCGTGCACGTCGTAGCGGCTCTTGGCGGCGCCGATGCCGGGGACGAACTCGCGGGCGTTGAGGCCCTTGCGGTATTCGACGGCGGTGGCGGCGGTGAGCCAGCCGCAGGAGCGGCCCATCACTTCGTGGACGATGAGCATGCGCGGGTTGGCGCCGCACTCGTTCACGATGTTGGCGAAGTAGTTGGCGCCGTGCTCGGCGGCGGTGTAGGCGCCGAGGGACTGGCGGATGGGGAAGACATCGTTGTCGATGGTCTTCGGCAGGCCGATCACGCGCAGCGGGTAGTTGTTCTTGCCGAGGAAGGCGGCGAGGTCGGCGGCGGCGGTGTTGGTGTCGTCTCCACCGATGGTGTGGAGAACATCCACGCCGTCCTTCACGAGCTGGTCGGCGGCGACCTTCTGGGGGTCCTGGCCTTCCTTGACGAGGCCGCGCTTCACGCAGTCCTTCACATTGGTGAGCTTCACGCGGGAGTTGCCGATGGGCGAGCCGCCGAAGCCGTGGAGGAGGTGGGCCTTCTCGCGGATTTCGGGGGTGACCTTGAAGCTGTCGCCGAGGAGGAGGCCCTTGTAGCCGCCGCGGTAGGCGATGATCTCGATGGTGGGATCGATTTCGGTGTAGCGCTCGATCAGGCCGCCGACGGCGGAGCTGAGGCAGGGGGCGAGGCCGCCGGCGGTGAGGATGGCGACTTTCTTGGGCTTGGTCGTGCTCATGGTGGTGGGTGTGAAAGGTGCGCGCGGAATAAGGAATTCGGGCCGGACGCCCGCAATCCTCATTTTGCCGCCGAACCCGCGCGCCGGGCCCGGGAGCCAAGGCAGAAGCGCGACGGGGGTGGCTCGTGACGCGCGCTTATCCGGGCGCGCCGGACGGGGCGCGAGCGAGCCGGGCCGGACTCAGCGGCGCTTGCCGCCCCACTCGCGCGGGGGCTTCTCGGCCGGGGGGGCGGACTCGAACAGGAGACCGGCGCAGGCGGGATGGCGGGAGAGCTCGCGCACAATGTCGGGCGAGATGTGCCCGGCGAGGGCGCCGTTCACATCGGCCTTCAACACGCGCCCGTCGGGCTGGCGGAAGCCGAGGCGCACCTTGGTGCGTCCGGTGCCCTTCTCGCTGTGCAGGTAGTCGGCGAGACGCTCGAGGAAATCCTCGGACTCGGCCACGGGGTGAAGGATGAACAGCACGGAGCGGATGAGGCCGGGCAGACCGGTGGGCAGAGAATGCATGCGAAAAGCCTGCACGCTCCAGCTTTCGCGGTCGGGCCGCCACGAGATCTCGGTGTCCACGATGACATGGGCGCCCTCGGCGAGAAGCGGTTTGCCGTCGAGTCCGGCGGCGTCCTTGATGGTCTCGAAGGCGTCCGGGAAGACATTGATTTCGTAGGACTGGTCGCGCGTGGAGAGGGTGAACGCGGCCCAGGCGCGCGGGGGCTCCACGACCTTCGTGCCGTCCTTGCGCTCCACGGTCTTCTCCTTGGTGAACATCTTCTTGAGCCCGGTGACGATGCCGCAGAAGCGCAGGGGCCAGCGGTCGTGCTTGGAGAAGGTAACAGCGGCGACCGGGCCCGAGATGGTGGCGGCGGCGGTGTCGAGGCCGGCGTAGGCGTCGAGCGGGTGCCCGGAGAGGTAGAAGCCGAGCAGCTCCTTCTCGTATTGGAGCTTTTCGGCGTCGCCCATGGGGGGCGCCTTGCGGTTGAGCAGGTCGGAGCCGGTGCCGCCGGCGCCGGCGTCGTCGCCGAGCAGGTCGAAGAGGTTGCCCTGGCCTCCGGCCTTGTCCTTGCGCATGGAGCTCACATGGCTCTTCACGGCCTCGACGGAATCGAGCAGGTGGCGGCGGTCGTCGCCGGCGAAGTCGAAGGCGCCGGACTTGATGAGGCACTCGAGCACGCGCGAGTTCACGGTGTTGTCCGGCATGCGCTCCATGAAGTCCACGAAGTTCCTGAAGGGGCCGCCGGAGGTGCGTTCGGCCACGATGGCGGCGGCGGCCTGTTCGCCCACGCCCTTCACGGCGCCGAGGCCGAAGCGGATGCCGCGCTCGCCGCCGGGCACGGGGGTGAAGACATTCTCGGAGATGTTCACATGCGGACCCATGACGCGCACATCCATGTTCTCGCACTCGCCCACGAAGAAGGCGACCTTCTCGGAGTTTCCGATTTCGTTGGTGAGCACGCCGGCCATGAACTCGACCGGATGGTTGGCCTTCAGGTAGGCCGTTCTGTAAGAAAGGAATCCATACGCGGCGGAGTGCGACTTGTTGAAGCCGTACTCGGCGAACTTCGCGAGCACATCGAAGATTTCGCCGGCCTTCTCGGGCTTGAGCCCGTTGGCCTTGGCGGCGCCCTCGACGAACACGCTCTTCTGCTTGGCCATCTCTTCGGCGATCTTCTTGCCCATCGCGCGGCGCAGCATGTCGGCGCCGCCCAGCGTATATCCGCCGACCACCTTGGCGACCTCCATGACCTGCTCCTGATACACCAGGATGCCGTAGGTCTCCTTGGCGATGGGGATCATCAGCTCGTGCGCGTACTTGATGGTGCGCGGGTCCTTCTTGCCCGCCACATACTGCGGGATGAACTGCATCGGGCCGGGTCGGTACAGCGCGATGAGCGCGATGATCTCGTCGATGCTGGAGATGGAGAACTGGCGGCAAAGAGCCTGCATGCCTTCGGATTCGAGCTGGAACACCGCCACGGTCTTGCCGGCGTTGAGCAGGTCCAGCGTGGGCTTGTCGTCCAGGGGCACCTTCTCGATGTCGAAGTTCTCCAGGCCCTTCTTGCGGCGCACGAATTGCACGGCGTCGTCGATGACGGTGAGCGTCTTGAGCCCGAGGAAGTCCATCTTGAGCAGGCCGAGCTTGTCGACCGGGTCCTTCGGGTACTGCGTGGTGAGCGCGCCTTCCTGGAGCGTCACGGGCACGATGTCGGTGAGCGGGCGGTCGGCGATGATCATGCCGCAGGCGTGCTTGCCGGTGTTGCGCACCATGCCTTCCAACACCTCGCCCTCCTCCATGATCTTCGCGGCGATGGGGTTGCGGTTCACCTCGGCGCGCAGGTCCGGGGAATCCTTGAGCGCCTTCTCCAGCGTGATGTCGAGCTCCTCGGGGATGAGCTTGGCGAGCTTGTTGGACTCGGCGAACGGCACGTCGTGCACGCGGGCCAGGTCGCGCACGACCATCTTCGCGCCGAGCGTGCCGAAGGTGATGATGTTCGACACGCGGTCCTCGCCGTACTTGCGGCGCACATAGTCCACGACCTGGTCGCGGCGGCGCATGCAGAAGTCGATGTCGAAGTCGGGCGCCGACACGCGCTCGGGGTTGAGGAAGCGCTCGAAGAGGAGGCCGAAACGGATGGGGTCGATGTCCGTGATCTTCAGGATGTACGCGACGAGCGAACCTGCGCCCGAACCGCGGCCCGGGCCGACCGGAACGCCGTTCACGCGCGCCCAGTTGATGAAGTCCCAGACGATGAGGAAGTAGTCGACGAAGCCGGTGCCCGCGATGACGGAAAGCTCGTAGTCGACGCGTCGGCACAGTTCGGCCGGAGAAGCCTTGCCCTCGCCGCGCGGGGCGTCGTCCGCCCAGGCCTCGGGCGAATCGTAGTCGACGCCGTAACGCTCCAGCAGGCCTTGCTTGCACAGGTCGAGCAGGTACGAGCCGTTCTTGCGCATCCCGGCGCGCTTCTCCTCGGAGAACGAGAAGTCGGCGGGCTTTCCGGCGACCACATTGAGCTTGTTCTTCAGGTCGGCGTACGCGTCGAGGATGGCGTCGAACTTCGGGCGAAGGGAGACCTCGATGGCGGCGTCGAGGCGGTAGACGGGGTAATTGTTGGCACCCACGGGCAGCTTCACATCGCACATCTCGGCGACGGCGACGGTGTTGAGCAGCGTGTCGGGGCGCTCGCCGAAGATGCGCATCATCTCGGCCTGGCTCTTGAGGTAGAACTGGCGCGAGGTGTAGCGCATGCGCTTCTCGTCCGCCAGCTTCGCGCCGGTCTGGATGCACACCATGGCGTCGTGCGCGGTGTTGTGGCACTGGTCCACATAGTGCACGTCGTTCGTGGCGACCACCTTGAGCCCGAATTCCTCGGCGAGCTTGAGCAGCGGAGGGATGAGCTGCTGCTGCTCCGGCAGTCCGTGGTCCATGATCTCCACGAAATAGTTCTCCTTGCCGAAGATGTCCACGAAGCGGCCCAACGCCTCGCGCGCCTTGTCCATCTCGCCGGCCAGGATGAACTGGGGCACGACACCCTGCATGCACCCGGTGAAACCGATGAGCCCCTCGGCGTGCAGCGCGAGCTGCTCCATGTCGGTGCGCGGGCGCGTATAGAAGCCCTTGGTGTGCGCGTCGGACACGAGCTTCGTGAGGTTCTGGTACCCCTTGAAGTTCTTCGCGAGCAGGCCCATGTGGTAGCGCTTGTTCTTCGCGCGCTCCGGGCGGTCGGTCAGTTTGCAATCGTAGACGAGGTAGACCTCGCAGCCCAGCAGAGGCTTGATTTTCGCCTTCTTCGAATCGTTCCAGAAGTCGAAAAGCCCGTAGAGGTTGCCGTGATCCGTGATGGCCACCGCGCGCATCTTCATCGACGACACGCGGTCGAAGATGCGGTCGATGCGGCTGCAACCGTCGAGCAGGCTGTAGTCCGTGTGCACATGCAGGTGCACGAAGTCGGGAGAGTCGTGCTCGGGCTCACGGGGGGCGAGTTTGCTGTCGGCCATGCCCGGGCAGCTTAGCCCCCACCCCGCATGGGCAAGCCCGGGGTGCGCCCGCGCCCTCCGAGTTGTTCACATCGCCCGCTCACGCCGACGGTATCAATGCCGCGCAGACGGCGAACAGGGCCGCCATGGCGGAGAGAAACACGCAGGCGAGATAAAGCGGCCGGTGGCGCCGGCGCCTCGCCACCAGCGCGCCCAACGCGAAGAGCGCGACAGGCGCGAGCCACAAGGCCATGGCGCCGGGCCGCTGCATCAGCGAAATCAGCACGGCGTTGGCGCCGAGGAACACCAGGGGAAGGACGAGGACGACATGGCCGCCGCCCGATTCCCATTTTTCCCCGCCCCGATTCTCATCGCTCATGCCGCGAGGAAAAACCGGCTCAAAGCGAAGGCAAGGCGCGGACTTGGCCGGAGCGGGCCTGCCGACTCCGTGGCCAATATGACACATCGCTGACCTTGTGTCCCCCGGCGGAGTCGGCAAAACAGGCCCCCATGCCCTACGCCCTCGATGAAGCTCAGACCCTTATCGCCGCCATATCCACGATTTTCCTGGGCCGTGCGGTGAACGGCTGGGTGAGCTTCCTGCGAAAGGCGAACATCCCGCCGGCCATCACCGGCGGCTTTCTCGTGTGCATCGTGATGGCGCTGCTGTGGTGGGCGCTGGGGTGGCAGGTCACCCTGGGCACCGAAGCCAAGGGCGTCCTGCTTCTGGCCTTCTTCAGCGCCATCGGCCTGTCGGCCCGGCTCAACCACCTGGTGCGCGGCGGCTGGCGGCTGGCGGCCTTTTGCGCGGCCATCCTGCTGCTGATGATTTGCCAAAACCTGGCCGGCATGAGCCTGGCGAAACTCTTCGGGCAACCGGCCGCCATGGGGCTGTTCACGGGCAGCATCTCTTTCATCGGGGGGCACGGCACCGTGGGCGCCTGGGCGCAAACCGAGTCCGGGCGGGCCCTGGAAGGCGCCCTCGGCGTCGGCATGACCTGCGCCACCTTTGGCCTCATCATGGGTGGACTGGTGGGCGGCCCCGTCGCCACGCTCCTGATGAAACTGGCGAAGCCCGACGCCGCCTCGGTCCTGCCCCCTGAAGTCGCGGCGAAGGATGGCGAGCCGCATATCGAGGAGCAGCCGACGGACCGCTACCTGGTGGCCATCCTGGCGCTGACGGCATGCGTGGTGCTGGGCTCGGTGGTCAGCCACTTCCTTCAAAAACAGTGGGACCTGACGCTGCCGTCCTTCCTTTGCGCCATGCTCTCCGGCGTGCTGCTGACCTCCGCGGCAGACGCCACCGGAAACCCGCTGGACCGCGGGACCATCGACACCTGCGGCACCATCTGCCTGCGCATCTTCCTGGCCATGAGCCTGATGGGGCTGCGGCTCTGGGAACTGGCGGGACAGGCCGGATTCATCCTGAGCGCCGTGGTCCTTCAGATTTTCGTCATCGTGAGCATCGCCTGCCTGGTGGTGTTCCCCTTGGGCGGACGCAGCCGCGAAGGCGCCGCTCTGGCCGGAGCCACCATCGGATTCGGGTTGGGCGCCACGCCCGTGGCCATGGGCACGCTCAAACGCTTGGAGCAACGCTTCGGCCAGGCGCCGCTGGCCATGCTCATGGTGACGCTGGCGGTGTCCTTCTTCATCGACTACGCCAACGCCGGCGTGATTCAGGGATTCCTGATGATGCTGAAGTGACGCGAGCCGCCCTCGCGTGATTCCACACTAGGGCTGGAACCGGAAGCGCGTCCGAGCCGGCGATCACTTAACCGACTTGCGCAGGCGTGTAAGCAGACCGGTCCAAGCCTCGTCCTCGGCGGCGATGACGCCGATATCGGCGTCCACGCGGGAGCAGTCGACCGAGACCAGGCGCAGGGCGAGACCGTCGTTGATCACCTTGTCCTCCCCCTTGTTCAGTCGGCCCTTGCGGCGGGTCTGCGAAAGGCGGATGTCTCCACCCTGCGAATACAGGGTTTCGCCGACGATGCGGATGCCGGCCTCGGCTGCGTGCAGACGCACCTGGTGCGGCCTGGGCAGCGAGGTGGTCGCCTCCCACAGCGTCCAGCGGTCGATGCGTTCGATGACCTTGAAGCGCGTCAGGGATTTTTTTCCCGTGCTGTGCGAGACAAGGGCGCGGGGCTCGTCGCGGTGCATGGAAACCGGCAGCGGGCACTCGCCGCCCTCCTCCGGCGCGTCGGCGGTGAGGGCGAGCAGATGGAAGGTGAAAGTGATGAACTCGGAGCCGAACGCATTGCGCCACTTGTCGAGCGCGCCCCCCTCGCGATCGGCGAGCAGCGCGACGCCGCCGACCTCCGGCTCGATATAATGGACGGAGGCGGGCTTCGCGATGCCCAGGGCGACGAGCTCGGGCTTGCCGGCGGCGAGCTGCTCGCGCATGGCGCCCATGACATGCGGGCGCCCGGCGTTCCACGGATGGTCGTCCCAGGCCACGCCCGGCGGCTTGAGCAGCGCGGCGAACCCCGGGGCGACGCGCAGAACGGGCATACGCAGGGGCTTGTCGCCAAGGAGAGGCGAAGGGAATCCGATGGCTTCGGGCGTCGTCATGGGCGGAAATGAAAACACCCCCGACCCGTTGTCGGGCGGCGGGGGTGTTTTCGGAAATCCCGAAGGATTACTTGGCGACCGCGGCCTTGGCGGCCTTGGCGAGACGAGACTTCAGGCGGTTGGCCTTGTTCTTGTGGATCACGCCGGTCTTGGCGGCCTTGTCGAAGGCGGAAACGGCCTTCTCGGAGGCGGCGGTAATCTTGGCGGCGTCCTTGGACTCGACGGAGGCGCGGGCGGCCTTGGCGACGGTCTTGAGACGGCTCTTCACCTTGCGATTGGCTTCGGTGCGGACAGCCGACTTACGGATGTTCTTCTGGGCGGACTTGGTGTTGGCCATGGAAAGCTGGTCTTTGTTATGAGGCCCCCGTGGATGGGGCGTCGCCGGCCTCTGTCAACGGAGAAAAAAACGGCTTGCGGGAGGTTCGCGCCGCAGGACACTCCGCGCCTGCAATTTCCCCCATGGCGTACATCCCCGAACCCACCCTGTTCTGCCTCCCGCCCGACGGCGCGCCCCCGATTCAGACGGTGGCCATCTTTTCCCACTGGGCGGCCCTTGTGCTCGCCGCCGCGGCCGCCGGCACCACACTGGCCCGCAGCAAGCTGAAAGGCGTCGCCTCTCACGCCACCTTGGGCGCGGGGCTGGGCCTCACGGCCGGCGCGGTGTTCGCCGGAGAAAATCTCTACAACAACTTCATCTATCAGGAATCGGCCCACCCCGCGACTTCGACCGGGCTGTTCCTGCTGGCCGGCGCCACCGGCCTGATCGCCGCCGGCGTGACGATGGTGCCGGGCTTCAAGCCCAAGCGCTTCGGCTGGCTCAAGTTCGCCCTGCCCGCGCTCCCCGCGATGGGCTTCGCGCTCGCCGGCATCGGCAACCTCCCGTCCGTCGGCGCCAATGCGGGCATCGCGCTGGGCGCGACCGGCGGCCTCCTCACCGCGAGCGCCGGAGCCCTGCTCCTGGTGGACAAGTCCGGCACGGGCAACAACCCGCAGGAACGCCTCGGCGCCTCCTCCTCCATCGCCTTCCTGGCGCTGGGCGTGCTGACTGCCGTCGGCGCGGCGCTCACGCGCACGAACGCAGGCGTCGACAAGGGCACCCTGGCCCTCGTGATCGGCGTGGCCAGCTTCTCGCTCTTCATGCTCATGGGTGTGCTCGCCGTCGCCGGAAAGCCCTCCGACTTCCCCAAGCCGGTGAAGCCCAAGAAAGTCGAGCCCGCCCCGGTCCCGACCACCGCGGTGCCCCCGCCCCCGCCCGGCGGGCTTCCCCCTCCGCCCCCGCCCGGCGCGCCGCAGGCTCCTCAGGCGCCGCAGCCGCCCCGGCCGCAGCCGCCCCGCCCCCCGGTCGCCCCGCCTCCGCGCAAGCCCGGCGCCTAAGCTTTGAAAATTTTTCAAAAAAAGGCTTGGCAAAAACACCGGGCGCCGCCACATACGGCGCTCCGATTTTCGAGGGCCCAACGGCACTCGTAAGGACGAAAACGGTAAGATATCCAAGTGGCTAAAGGAGGCAGACTGTAAATCTGTTACGTTCGCGTTTCGGGGGTTCGAATCCCTCTCTTACCACCACTCTAAAAAACCCCGCCGGACGACCTCCGGCGGGGTTTTTGTTTTCCTCGGAAGGACCTCAGCCGCACCGCAGGCCTGATGCAACGCGACGAAGGACCGATGACACGGACACCGATTTCGCAGCCTACTCTTGCGGGAGAGACCCGCAAAGCGTTCGATACTGCGCTGTCCGCATGGAAATTCTCCTCATCCTGCTCATACTCACCGGCGCCCTGTGGCTTTTCGTCACCGAGAAGCTGCCTCCGGCCCTGGTGTCCCTCCTGGTACTGTGCACGGTGGCCATCGCCGGTCTCATCGGCGTGGGCGCCGGGATTATTTCCCCCTCGAAATGGGTGAGCGTGGACGAAGCCCTCGCCAGCTTTCGCAACCCTGCGGTCATCGCGGTGGCCGGCATGTTCGTGCTCAGCGCCGGACTTGAGAAATCCGGCGTTCTGGACGCCGCCGTGAGGCTGCTGGGACTCACCGCCAAGCGCCCCACCCTGCTGCTGGGCGCCGTCATGGCGCTCACCGCCGGACTATCGGCGTTCGTGAACAACACGGCCGCCGTGGCGGCGCTGATGCCCGCCATCGTCACGCTCTGCGCCCGAAACGGCTACGCGCCGTCGAGATTCCTCATTCCGCTCTCCTACGCCTCCCAGTTCGGCGGGGTTTGCACGCTCATCGGCACCTCCACGAACCTGCTGGTGAACAGTGTCGCGGTGAACGCAGGGCAACCGGCCTTCGGCTTCTTTGAATTCTCGCCGCTGGGCATGTGCATGGTGGGCGTCGGCATGGTGTTCATCCTCACCCTTGGGCGAACCCTGCTGCCCCTGCGTGAATCAGACACCTCAGGCACCACGCGAGCGCGAGGCGATTTCCTTATCGAAGTGATTCCCGGCCAGGACTGCCCCCTCTCAGGACAGAAGGCCGACGCCGCCAACCTGCTCCCCGAAGCCTGCGGCAAAGCCCGCGTCGCCGCCATCGTCCGCCGGGAAACTGCACTCACATCCGAAGGACAAACCGTAAGCCACGGCGACCTGCTGCGGCTGCGCGCCGACCTCGACGCGGTGGAATACCTGCGGCGCATGAAATCGCTCACCTTCCCGCACGGAGCCCCGCCCGCCCCGGCAGGGAAGCCCGATGAAGACCCCCTGACCCTCGTGCAGGCGATCGTCTCGCCGGGCTCCCGCCACGCCGGCCGCTCACCCGTCGAATCGGGACTGCATGACTCGCTGGAGTCCGCACTGCTGGGCATCCGTCGGCACGCACCGCACCCCGGAGAAATCATCCTCACAGAATCCCCCCTCATGTTCGGCGATGAGCTTCTGCTGCTCACCCGCAAAAGCCGCCTGGGCGCCATCCGTGAACACGCCGACCTGATCGTACTGGAGGAGAAGGAGGCACGAACCAAAGCCGGCCTGCGCACGGCCGTGGCCGTGGGCATCTTCGTCGCCGTCGTGGCGGCCACCCTCATCACCGGCACCCCCATCGCCCTATGCGCGCTCGCGGGAGCGGTCGCGATGGTGGCCGTCGGCTGCCTGCGCATGGATCAGGCCATCAGGGCCGTCGACTGGCAGGTCCTGCTCATGCTCGCGGGCCTTCTGCCGCTGGGCCTTTGCCTGGAAAAATCCGGAGCGGCCGCACTGCTCGCCGACAACGTGGCCTCGCTCATGGAGCCCCTTGGCCCCCTCGCACTGCTGGCCGCGGTCTACCTGCTCACCGCCGTGCTCACGGAATTCATGAGCAACAACGCCACGGCGGTGCTTCTCACACCCGTCGCCATAACGGCCGCCACAAAACTGGGCGCCGACCCGCGCCCCTTCATCGTCGCCGTGGCCTTCGCAGCCTCGACGAGCTTCGCGACCCCGGTGGGCTACCAGACCAACGCCATGGTCTACGCTCCGGGCGGATACAAATTCGCAGACTTCCTGCGCGCAGGCATCCCGCTCAACCTGCTCTTCTGGCTGCTCGCCATCCTCCTGATCCCCGTGTTCTGGCCGTTCTAGTCCCGTCAAATACCACCGACGCCCCGCGGGAAGGGCGACCCTGAATGAGATCGCGCCAACCGACAGCCGCTCAATCAGGTAAAATTTTGCCACATATGCATATCGTACCGCGCCCGATTTGCCGCGCGGGGATATCCGCACATCGGTTAATCTGCGACGATTAGCGGCAGGAAAAGCCGCCCCGCAGGGGCACTAGCCCACAAAAACCATCCATACGATTCGCCATGAGATTTAAGCCTGCATCCAACACCCCACGACGACGCGCAATGACCCTCGTCGAAGTAATGATTTCCTTGGTCGTGTTCTCCGTGGCCATCCTAGGAACCGTGGGCGTATTCCTCTTCGCGCTCAGAACCGTCGAAGACTCCCGCTCATTCACCCAAGTGACGCAGATTCTCAACCATGAGATGGAAGCCATGCGGATGAGGGAATGGAACGACCGACCGCCCTTCGGAACAAGCCCAGCAATCAAAGGGCTCTTCACGCTGGGCGGGGCACCCGCATCATTCCCCTTCACTGCGGAAAGCGAATTTACGCCGTATGCGGTCTACGGAGCCCCACTGCGAACCGATGGCATATCACCGGCGGTGCTCGGAGGTTCCGACCCCAACGATGTATCGTTCGGGAACAATCTGCTACAGGCTCAATACCGTAATGCTGGAGGAAATGCGGCAGGCTTTGTATGCAAACGAATCATTACCCTGAAAGCCGACGGATGCGGTGAAAAATACGCCGAAGTCACCCTCAAGGTCACCTGGGTGGATAAAAGAGGCCTAACCCACTCTCGAAGCATGCATTCAACCATGGCCGAAAACGGTCTGAACAAACGCCTTTATGATCCAGCAAATATATAGGGTAGAAAAAACCGACATGCCCCCCCCAAAAAAGGAAAGCATTCACGTTGGTGGACCTCGCAATATCATCAGGCATCTTCACCATCATGATGACTCTTGTACTTGGAATGGTGATCATGCAATCACGATTCGGAGTATCCCTCGGAAATTACGCAGACATGAATGAATACAGCCGAAAGGCCGTATATAAATTCGAAAATGACATGCGTCACGCAATCAGTGTAGAAACCGATTTTTCGAGCACCCAAGTCTCAATCAACAAAGCATCCCAGGCAAGCGTAGAAAACATGGTCAACGGGCCCATGATCGTAACTAAAATAACCTACACTTACGAACCATCCCCTTCTGGCGGAAAGCTCAAAAGAACCGAGTATGACAGCTCTGGAAAAGTGCTCTCAACAGAATTCGCAATGGAAAACCTGATTGCATGCAAATTCATATACTTTGACAAAAACGACACTCCCGACCCGGCAGGAACAGCAGACATCAAGAAGGTTCTCTTGGCGGCAACCATGCGACGGGCATTCGCCAACATCGCAAACACAGACTATCTGGTATCCTCTGTTGTCACAATGCGATGCAGGAACAACAAGTAGATGCCTTCAGGCACAAAAACACATCAATAAAAAAATTCAGCCATGAAAAATAAATCAACAAAACGCCGCGGAGGATGGGCGCTGGCGATATCCCTCCTCATGGCATTTCTATTGGCGGCCATAGCAGGCGTATGCCTCAATATTACCAGTACAAACCGCAAGGTGACCGACGCCAGCTTCACCTTTCACGCCATGCAACCGATTGCCGAAGGCGGAGTCGACAGCGCGATGAAGGTAATTGATAGATATGTGCACCTGAATACAGGAGCAGGAACAGGGCCGATTTCGGGAGCAAACCACGAGGGTTCATTCACGGGAAACCCCGGTGACGGATGGTCCCAAATAGCTTCAATTACAGGACTTGTGATCCATCCAGGAACCCTGGCGTTCGCCAAGAACTTCGGAGAAAAAGACTTGGGTGACGGACGAAGGGCTATCCTTAAGGTAATTGTTGCCAATGTACCAACGGCAGCAAACCCAACCGCATTACCCTATGTAATCTCAGATGTCGCGCTAAACAGCACAACCGGTTCTCCAAGCAAGTACTCTAGGCAATTTTTGGCCATCATGAGGCCAGAGAACTCAACTGGAAGCGGATTAATTGCCTTGAACTCGTTAAGTTTCTCCGGGGGAAATGTAATCATAAATGGATACGACTCGCTGAAGGGCGCCCCAGCCAGCACCAACATATCCGACCAAGTAACTGTAGGATCGCCCCTTACGACCTTGGACATAGCCTCCGTCAGCATATATGGCTTCGTCTCCGTGGCGCCAGGGGGGGCTGGGATTAGTTTCAAAAAAGGAGCCCATGTCTGGGACGCCCTAAGCGCCCTAACAGACCCGATGTATATCACAGCGGGAGTAGACCCTACCAACCTTTCCCAAACCTTCGACAAGTCGATTTCAGACTATCCGCCAGACGGCATTCAAGAAATCCTTAAACGCGCCGGAGTGACCTCTCTGCCGGCGAAAACCACCGCCAACACCATCACCATCAGCAAGAGCGGAGCGATAACCATGGGGGGCAAGACCATAACGGGGCTGACCTCAGGAATTTACTACATGGACACCCCCCTCACACTGACAGGAAAATCGGGAAGTACCCTGAAAATCAACGGAAGCGTCAGCCTAATAATGGGATCCGATGCAACAGGAAAGCCGCTCTTGGCAGGGGGACCTGAATTAAAAATATCAGGTCAGGGTGGATTCATTGTAGAATCCACAAGCCCGACCAAGAGCTCCCTTAACCTATACACCTCGGGAAATGTGGACATTACCGGCAATGGAATCATGAGCGGAACAAGCACAACCCCTACTCAACCCACCCCTGAGATGATATACCTATCTGGGCTTGGAGCTCCGCTGGCCAAAGGAGCAACCCCAACTCAGAGCATAAAAGTAGCCGGCAACGGTCAGTTTAGCGGCGTCATTTACGCCCCGGCTGCCGCGCTTGAACTAAGAGGCGGCGGCAGCTCTGGAACGCTGACGGGATCCATCGTGGCATGGAATGTAAGTGCAACTGGAAACGCAAATTTCCATTATGACATAAACCTCACAGAAGCATATACACCTGATTTCAAAATGGGATACATGGCAGAGCTAAGAGGCGACAAAAAAATCTCCTTAAGCAGCATCCCCTAAAGCTAAATAAACAAAATTCAAAACAACACAAACGCCAAAAGGTAATTCGTCTTCAAGCGAGTTACCTTTTGGCATATGGGACGGCAAAAACACACAATTCAAACACCCTAAAAGACACGTAAACCGACCATGAACACCCCCCTACTCTTTCCATTCGCGGATTACTGGTGGTTCTACGCCAGCTTCACGGCATTCATCTTAAGCGTACTGGCCCTCGACCTTGGCGTGTTTCATCGACACGCGCATGTGGTGAAGTTCAAGGAGGCCCTTGGTTGGAGCATCTTCTGGGTGGGGCTGGCGTTGGCCTTTGGCTGGGGCTTTTATCAGTACGCCCAGTATGCGCTGCCGCTCGACCCGCGACTAGCCGGGCTTGACCACCCCGTCATGGCAAAGAATGCGGCATTAGAATACCTGACAGGTTTTGTGGTCGAGAAATCCCTGGCGGTCGACAACCTGTTCGTCTTCGTTGTCATCTTCAACTTCTTTGGAATCCCGCAGCACTATCAACACCGAGTTCTTTTTTATGGAATCATCGGCGCCTTGGTATTTCGCATCATCTTCATAGCGCTCGGCGCCGTGCTCATGCAATACGAATGGGTGGTCATCGGCTTCGGTATCTTCCTCATCCTTACCGGCCTGAAAATTTTCCTGTCCAAGGACAAGCCGCTCGACCCCTCAACCAATCCAGTGATCCGTTTTTTGAACTCGCACCTACGAGTTACCAAAACGATCGAAGGTCAGGCACTTTTCGTGAAACACAACGGGCTGCTTTATGTGACGCCCCTGTTCGTCGCCTTGGTGTTCATTGAACTGTGCGACATCGTATTCGCCGTGGACTCGGTGCCCGCCATCTTCGCCCTGACCAAGGAGCCGCTGATTGTTTTCACCTCCAATGTCTTCGCGATACTGGGTCTGCGCGCGATGTACTTCATGCTGTCCGGGGTGGTGCATAAATTCCGATTCCTCAAATACGGACTGGGCGCCGTGCTCGTATTCGTCGGCCTGAAGATGGCCTGGCTAAACGAGGCCTTCGATGGAAAATTCCCCATCCTTTGGTCGCTCGTCATCATCGGCACCTGCGTGGGCGTGGCCGTGGCGGCGTCTCTGCTGATTCCGGAAAAGGACAAAAAGACCGAAGCCTAAAACTCCTGAACTTTGTCGACCGTACCTTTACGAAGAGGGCCCGCAAAGGCCCTCTTCTTTGTTTCATACGCCCAAGCTCGGAGCGAATCAGAATCGGATGACCAGGCCGAAACGCAAAAAATACCCGGGATCAAGCTGAAGGCTGTCGAGGAGCTTGGAGCCATCGATGTCGTAGCGCCGCACGGAGCCGCCCCAGGAAGACCCCGCCGCAAAGGAAACCCAAGCGGGCAAGGTTTCAGACAAATCAAACCCATGGGTGAGCTCAAGGCCCGCCGTCGCGGCGGAATAGGCCAGCAACCCATGCTCGTCCTCCTTGCCGACAACCCAGGATGCCGAATCGTACGAGACGAACGCGCCAAATCGGGTGCGAGGCGCAAGAAGCCGAGAAATCTCGACCGTGGTGAAGCGGTAGCGCAGCTCCCAATTTTCGGACGGCGTGAAGGTGAATCCCAAAACCGGCAAAACCGGGGCCTGCACAAAGTCCTCGGCATATGTGATTCCCAATTCCAACTCCAGTGAGGAGGAAAGGCGATAACGGCTTCCGGCGTAGACGGGCAGCCGAAGGGACTCTCCATGGAAAACTTTGAAGTCGGATGAAAGTCCTGGCGAAAGGACAATCGCATGAGTCCATGGAGAATCCTTCCGATGGTATCGGAAGGTGTTGTCAATCCAGATGGAGGTCAGACCGACATACGACGGGAAGCGGTTATCCCCATGCACGGAAACCCAGGAATTACGCTGGACCAGCGCGCCCTTGTAGGACCAGTCGCCCCCCATGTCGGCATATGCAAACTCGCCGTTGTTCACCCAATTGGTGAAAGCCACACGGCCGTCGTCCTCCTTCGTCTGCTGGGCGCCCGAGTAGGACACATAATTGGAGCCCAGCACGATGCCGGTGGCTAGACGCCACAGCTGCTGATGCGCAGGAGTTGGGACATGCGGCTGAAACGGGGAAGCCTCATCGACGGTGGACAATCCGATGGCGTGGAGCGAGCCGCCTAACAGACCGGCGGCACCGAGCATGGAGCGGATGAAAAGGCTGAAACGATAACTCAAAAGCCCCCTGCGGATGGGCAGGAACGACGCGACTTCTACGCCATGAAACGCGTTCATTTCGGAGAGTTTATGACAAGACCGGCACTCCTGAAAGCGGACGATGGGCATGGTGAGTTTGAAAGGGGCAATGACTCGCCGTTCGACGCCAAGGCAAGTCTGTGGAAGGCATCTTTGAAAAGCAGGGGAAGGGGCGGTTTACTCGGGCCAGGCCACGCTGAACCGGTCGACAGTCCTGCAGTAGCCGTCGGGCGAGTGCAGTCGCCCGACAGGCGCGTGGGCGCCGGCCCGAACCCGCATTCGAGCGACATCCACAACCCCGTCGCGCACATGCGCAGCTAGCACGCGGGCCAGGAAAATCCGGTTTTCGCCCACGCTGAGGGTTTGCAACAGACGGCACTCCAGCGACGCCGGCGCCTGTTCCACGCGCGGGGCGCGAACCTGGCGGGAAGGCGCGGCCGAAAGGCCGGCCTGCTCCAGTTCGGAGACGCCACGCGGCACCTCGCGTGCGGTCGACACCATGGCGGCGCACAGCGCCTCATCCACCAAATTGACGACAAACTCGCCCGTTTCGGCGATATTGAGCGCCGTGTCCTTGGGCGTGCCGTCCTCGCGATCGCCCACTCCCAGCGCCACCACCGGTGGCGAAACGCCCAGCAGATTGAAGAAGCTGAAGGGCGCAGCGTTCACGCGCCCCTCGGCATCGACGCTCGTCACCCAGGCGATGGGACGCGGAGTCACAAGCCCGGCAAGCAGGGCGTAGACGCGGTCGGTGTCGCAGCCGGACAGGTCGAAGTAATCCATGCGCGGTCACCATGCAGGGCTTGCGTCGGGAAGAAAGCCCGAAGCGCATGCGAGAGGAGCGATCCGCCTCCCGGGTCACTCGCGCGAGGCCGGAATGAACTTGGCCGGTCGCGGAGCCACCCAGGCGGTGTCGTCATTCCACGCCACCAGCGCGGCGGGAGCGCCGTCGGCGATTCTCACAATGATCCCGTCACCATCGAGACGATACACGCCGGGCGCCAGACGGGCCACATGCACCTCCAGTCGACCTACGAGCAACACATTGTTGTCGAGCAACTCGTAAGGGCGTCCCCCGGGCGGGCACGCGGCGAAAATCAGGCGGTGCTGCACATAGATTTTCTGCACCTCCACCTTGCGCCCGCCGACATCCAGGGTGGCGGACATCCGCGCCAGCGAATCCCGGATGACCACGGGCGGTTCGGGTGGCGGCGCCGGCGGGTTCGCCCCGGACTCGGGCTCGGAGTTGCACCCGGCGAAAAAAGACAGCGTCAGGGCGGCAATCAGGACGGGAATGTATCGGCGGAAATTCATGTCCCGATTCTGAGACACGGAACCGCGGCGGTCAAAGTGGAATCGGCATGAATTCGCACCACCCGATCCCCTCTCGGAATGCAAGGCTTGAAGCGGACGCCACCGCACGCCCGGCTCGACTGAACAAAGAGCGGCCCTCAGTCGGCGCCGGTCACGGCGAGTGCGGCGCGAAGTGCTGCCTCCGACTCGGCAAGGCGGGCGCGGGCGTCGGATTCCGCCTTCTCGGCGGCCACCACCCGGGCGGCCAGCTCGTTGTGCCGCTTCACGAGGTCGTTGTGACGCTGCACCGCCTCGTTGCGATCGCCGATGAGGCGCTCGGCCTGGGCGTTGAGCTCACCTATGGACTTGTCTCGCTCGGCCACGGCGGCCTTCCACGCGCCCACGGCTTTCTCCAGCCGGGCCACCTCGGCGGCGAGTCGGGTCGCGCGCGACTCGCACTCGCGAAGCGCCTTGGTGAGACGCGCGTTGTCGGCGTCGAGCGCCTCGATGCGCCGGCGGAACTCCTCGGCCGTCGAGGAGACGGCGGCGAGGGAGGTCTCCGTCTCGGCCAGCCTCTTCGAAAGCGCCTCGGTGCGCACGACGAGCTCGTCCCGCCGATGGCGCAGCGAGGACGCCTCGCGCCATTGAAAAACGGATACAATGGCGAGCACGGATACGCCGACGGCGTTGACGACGGTGAGGGCGGACTTCACGGGATGAAATTTCGGGGGTGACTCTGATGAAGCGGAGGGTGGCGCCGCGCGGGATGGATTCTTTCGGAAGCCCCGGGGTCACTCGGCGGCCTTGGCGGCGAACGCCACGCGGTCGATGCCGGCGGCGCGCGCGAGGTCCACGGCGCGCAACACATGCTCGTGTCGCGTGGCGCGGTCGGCGGCCACCACGAGACGCACCTCGGGATTCACCTCGACCGCGCGCCGAAGAGCGCCGGGAGCCTCGTCCAGGGAGAGCGGTCGCCCGTCGAGGCGAAGAAAGCCCTCCCTGTCCACGGACAACGCCAGCGGGGGCGAGGACTTGGCGGGATTGCCGGCCACGGCGACGGGCAGGTCGGCCTTGAGCAGCTTGAGCCGCACGGCGCCGAGCGAGACAAGCATCATGGCGGCCAGCAGGAAGAACATGATGTCGATGAGAGGCACGATCTCGATGCGCGCCTCGTCGTCATCGCCGCCGGTGTGGGCGTTGAGTTTGATCGGCATGGTCGGGGAAATTAAAAATTAAAGGGAAGGAACCGAAAGGCGCTCCGAGGAACCGGGTGCACTTTATTTATTCCCGTCTTCCTTCGGATTTTTCCCGGCCAGCGCGACGGCCAGCTCGATGCGGTTGGCGGTGAACTCGAGCCGGTGGCGCATCGCGCTGAGCCGGCGGCGGAACAGGTTGAAGGGAATCACCGCCACGATGGCGATGCCCAGGCCGTAGGCGGTGGCGATGAGCGCCTCGGCGATGCCTCCGGAAACCTTCGCGGCGGCCAGCTCGGCGTCGCCGACGAAGTTGAAGGAGGTCATGATGCCGGTCACCGTGCCGAGCAGGCCGAAGAGCGGAGCGATGGTGATGACGGTGCCCAGCAGCCACACCAGCCGGTCGGCCTGCGCGAGCTGGCGCGCGGCGGCCAGCTGAAGCGCGTTGACCACGACCTCGCGCGGGTGCGAGGCCGCCTCCGCCACCAGGGCGAGCCCGGGGCAGGCCTCGCCTTGCGCGAGCGAAGCGGCTCCGGCGTTGTCGCCGGCGCGCAAGGCGTCGATGGCCTGCTCCAGCTTGGGCGAATCCCAGGAACGCTCGATGCGCAGCCACCACAGGGCGCGCTCGAGGATGGCGAAGATGCCGGCAAGCATGACGACGAGCAGCGGCCACATGATGGGGCCGCCCTTTTCAAAGTAGTCCAGAATGACGTTGGCGAGGAGCATGGGCGAAAAAGAGGAAAGGGATTGCGTGGCGATTGGCGACCGGGCGCGAAGGAAAACGGTGTCGAACGGGAAGTCTGCCGGAAGAGGCTTTAAAAGGAAACGAGGGGGGATGCCGAGCGGGTTATTGCAGCACGAAGTGCGCGGTCCACTCGAACGGCCCGGGCGGCGTTCCCGCCGGAAACGCCCACCGGCGCCGCACCGTTTCCAGCGCCTCGCGGTCCAGGTCCGCATGCCCCGAGCCCGTCACCACCTTGGCGACCATCACGCGCCCGGACCTGTCGAGCGCGAAGCGCACCGTCACCGAGCCCTGGCGTCCGTCGAGCCGCGCCGACTCCGGGTATCGCGGACGCGCCAGCCCCGTGCCGAAGCCCGAACCCGGATTGACTTGGGTGACGGGCACCCCGCGGGCTGCGCCAAGCGCGCCGGCGAGCGTGACCGGCGTGGTGAGCGAGCCGGCGTCGGCTTTCGAAGCCACCGTGCGCGCGGGGGCGGCCACCGGCACGGCGAACGCCACACCCGCGGCGTCCGCGAGCGCGGCGAGCCCGGGCGCGGCGGGAGGCGCATCCTCCATCACCGCGGCGGCGGCGGCCTCGGAGGATAGCTCGGGCGCGGGCGCCTGCGGGGCGGCGGATTCGGGGTTGTCCGAAAGGGGAACCTCGATGCGCGTGGCCGATGCCGGCGCCGCGGGAGGCGCAACGCGGCGAAGGGGCTCCTGAGGGGCGAGCGCGAGTCCGCTCGCTCCCACGCCGGCGATGGTGGCCCAGGAGACCGCGGTGATCAGCGGCATAAACGGCAGGGTGCTCATCGGACGGATTCGTTTTCTGATTTGTCCCGGAAGCGCCCCGGCAGGAAGCGGCGCACGGCCAGGGCGAAGCCGGTCCAGACGAGCACGAGCGCCACGGCGGCGCCGCCCAAGGCGAGCAGCTTGCCCGGCCAGCCGAACGCCTCGCCCGTGTGCATGTATCGCGCCGACGCGCGCAACCGCGCCCCGAGGCTTTTGTCAAAAAACCCCTCGCGGCGCAGCACCGCCCCCGTGGAGGCGTCCAGCGACAGCGTGACGGACGCCAGCAGCGGCAGGGTGCGAGCACGGGTCACGAGGGCGGAAGCGGCGGGGCCGGAGCGCTCGCCGATGAGCACGGATATGCGGGACCAGTCGGGCACCTCCAGTTCGGCGCAAGCGACCAGCTCGTCGAGCGTGAGCCTATCGGCGTCGTCGGCCTCCGGGCGGGCCTCGCGCGAGGGCTTCTCGCGCTCGGCGCCGGGGCCCCGACGCGGCGGCGGAGGCGTCTCACCCACGGCGTGGTACAGGAGGTTGGTGGCCCAACGGTAGGAAATGATGACGCCGGTGGAGCTGGTGAGTACCAGCAGCGGCAAGGCCCAGAAGCCCAAAACCAGGTGCAGGTTCCAGTCGCGCGCCCGGCCTCGCGCGCCGCGACGCAGCATCAGCGAGGGGCGCAGGGTGCGCGCATTCCAGGCGCGGGGCCACCACAGGAAAAGTCCGCTCACGGAGAGCGCCAGGAAGGCCAGCGCGCAGGCCCCGGTGATCGCCTTGCCCACCTCGCGACCGTCGCCCCCGAGCGCCAGCCAGCGGTGCACGCCTTCGATAAACTTAAAGGCCGCCGCCAGCCGGGCGCCGCCCTGCTCGCGCACCTCGCCCGTGTACGGGTTCGCGCATTCGGCGGGTTTGCCGCGACCGAACGCCACGATGACCGCCGCGCGCGGGTCGGCGTCCACGGTGACCGTCGAGACCTGCTCGCCGGGTCTGCGCGCCCGCGCCGACTCCACCAGCGTGTCCACCGGGATGCGGGCGGCCGGGGCGGCCGGCACCTCCACGCGGTCGGTGTCGCCCCGCGCGAAATCCAAAATCTCGGCCTGGAACGCCATGAGCATCCCGGTCGTCGCCATCAGCGCGATGACGGCGCCGCACACCACGCCCAAGACGAGGTGCAGCCAGAAGATCGAGCGTCGGAGGGTCATGAAAAACGGTTTGGGAAACGAAAGTGTGGCTCAGGCGCGCCCGCCTTGGGGCTACCGGCTGGCGCGCCTGTCGTCGCCACCCGGCATGAACTTGAAACAAAGTCTCAGTTTCACGACACACGGCTATTGGGACGCGTTCTCATTTTACAACCACAAAAGCAATTCCGCGCCAAGCCGCTGTCTTCAAGCGGGGCGGCAGCCGACTTATGTGGCCCAGCCGAGCCGCACCACGACATCCTTGGACTCACCCTCGGCGTCCACGAAGCCCGAGTCGTCCTTAAAATCCTCACCGACCGACCAGATGCGGCCGTCGGCGGAGTCATAGCGAAGCGGGGCGCCGTCGAAGGGGTCGACAGGAAGAGCCGAAAGCAGGTCGGGCGAGAGCTCAGCCAAGGAAGCCGGGAGGCGCCCGTCATGCTCGAGACGATAAATGTGCAAAGCGAGCGCGACCCGGGTGAGGTCGTGATGCGCGCGCAGGCGGAAGTGTTTCCCGCGAACCACGGGATAGCAGGGCTCTACAACATCAAGGAACTCCGCGCCGCCCGAATTGCGCAGCAGGATGCGCCAGCCGCCGGAGCGCGGCGGCAACCGGGGCGGCCCGGCGGGGGAACTGTCCGCCAGCTCCCGGTCGGCGAAAGCGGCGTACTCGGCGACGGTGGCGTTGGGCAGGGTGTTGCACCAAAGCCAGTACTCCTTGGCCCTGTCGGGCCACACGCGCACCTCAGCCCAGAAAGTCGTGGACGCGCTCCCTCCGCCAAAGCCCAAGGCCCCCACAACCGGTTTCCGCTTCAAAAGAGTTCCGCCGCGCGAGGGCATAAGAAGATCCGCCATAAACAAGAGCTCTGCGGCGACGGTGCGCCGATAAGCCAGCGGGTCGGGAGACTGGAGATTCATGCGGCCCAGAAAGGCGCGCAGCTTCGCCGGGTCCTTTTCCCTGTCGGCGAGCTCATTCACCGCGTTCAGCGCCAGCCCCTCGCACGCAAGGCTCGTGAGGCAAGTGACAAAGGCGCCGGAGCTCCGCTCCCGCACCCGCGCCGATTCGAGGCAATCGGCGAGCGTCGCCCACGCGGCGTCGGTGTTTCCGTCTATAGCGGCGAGCAGCGCCTCGCGCTCCAGCATCCGGTGCGCCGCACTAATGCCCAGCGTCGGCATCGGAGAGGCGAAGCCGACTCCGGGGGAAATCGGATCCCAGGAAAACGCCTTGAGCCGCACCAGCGCATGCGCGGCGGCCAGCGCCGCCTCGTTCTCCTTCACATACCGGCGCAGCGCGCGCAACGCGGCGGCGTCACCCGCACGCGCCAGAGCGTTGAGCGTATGGGCGTCGTCTTCCGCGGCCTCGTCGTCGGGGTCGCCGGGCTCGACCGGTGCGTATTCGCGCCGGGCGACGGCGAAGGCGTCGACATGCCTGCGCACCTCGGCGTAGACGACCGGGTCGTGCGCGACGGGGGCAAAGCGGGACAGGTCGGGCGGCGCGGAGTCGCGGAAATGGAAAAACACCGCCAGGAAGAGGAATACGAGCAGCAGCGAAGCCGCCAGCGCCGAGGTCTTATGATTCATCGGCGGCGAGGCAATGCGGGACGCCCCGCGTGGGAAGCGCGAAAACATCGCCGGCGCTTTTGCCTTTGGTCGCGCCCGCCGGCGCGCATAGTGCCGCCCATGCGCCGCCCTCTCACGACCGTCTCGTTGCTGCTCATCGCCGCCGCGCTCTTCCTCGCGGCGCTGGCCTTCCTCGTGCGCACGCTCTCGCCCTCCTCCTGGCTGGAGCTGGAGAAACGCGTCAGCCGCACGGTGAGCGAGGAGATCGTGCGCATCGCCGAGGTGCAGGGCGACAGGCTGGAACTGGCCTCCGTCGAGACCGTCGAGACCTTTTCCGAGAGCGACTCGCTGGACCTGGGCTGGCTGCACCTGGGCACCACCACCACCGAGATCCGCGTGCCCGTCGTTTACCGCTTCCATGTCGCGCTGGCCGAGGGCCTCAAGGTGCGCGTCACCCGGCACGGCGACCTGCTGCGCTGCGTGGTGAACGCGCCGGCGCTGAAAGCCACGCTGCCCCCGGCCATCCGCACCGAAGGCATGCAAAAGCGCGCCGAAAACGGCTGGGCGCGCTTCAACGCCGGAGAGAACCTGGCCGCGCTGGAGCGCAACCTGAGCGCCGAACTCGTGCTGCGCGCCCCGCGCAAAGCCGAGCTGGCCCGCGACAAGGCCCGCCTGCGCCTCGCCGGTTTCGTGGAGCGCTGGATCGACAAGGGCGGCGACTGGGGCGGACACTCCGGCATACGCGAGGTCGTGGTGCGTTTCCCCGGCGAAAAGGACGACTGACGCCCCGCCCGGCGCGCCCGGGCCGATTAGGGAAACGGGAACTCATTTCACATCCTCTTGTTTTCGCCCGAAGAAGCGCTTTTTCGGTGGCCTCTCGCCGTCGCATTTCCTCTCTCTCGCGACGCAAGCCCTTTCCCGCTTCCACCCAAACCCACCCGCATGAAACCCACCAAGTCCCCGGCCTCCCAGAAGCCGGCCTCCGCCAAGTCCGCCGCCAAGTCGACGGGCGGATTCATCACCCTGCCCGCCGAAAAGGGCGAGGAGAAGATGGTCATCGAGCTCACCAAGAAGTGGGGCGCCGACGCCATCCGCGACTCCGACGGCACCGAGCTCTCCAAGGAGATCCTCGATATGGGCATGGAGATCTACTCCACCACCTGCCTCGTTCGCGCCGAGCAGAAGTACCCGCGCGAGCACATGGACCAGCTCCCGCAGAAGTACCTGATGTCCGACCCCGTGACCGCCCAGTCGGCCACCGTCGTCATCGACCCGATGGCCGGTTTCTACCGCGAAAAGTACGTCATCGACACCAAGCACTCCGCCAAGAAGTACTGGGAAGTCATCGACCGCACCACCGGCAAGGTCGTGCCCACCTCCAAGTGGAAGCTCGATACCAAGACCGGCAAGGTGACCGTCAAGGGCATCACCCCCTTCCACGTGTACACCGTGAACTTCCTCGTGTTCCAGATCTGGGACACGACCTCGATGTACAACCATCTGACGAACAATTGGAACAAGCCCCATGTCATCAGCGTGGACCCCTACCACAAGCAGTGCTGGGACCACCTGATGAAGTTCTACGACAAGTACCTTGAGGACCACCCCAAGACCGACGTCGTCCGCCTCACCACCCTCGCCTACCACTTCGCCGTGGACTCCGACCAGGACGCCGTGGACAAGTTCCGCGACTGGACCGGCTACCAGGACACCATCAGCGTGCTCGCGCTGGAAGACTTCGCCAAGCAGTACGGCTACCGCCTGCGCGGCGAGGACTTCGTCGACCAGGGCTACTACAACGCCGCCTGCCGCGTGCCCTCCAAGGGCTACCTCGACTGGATGAAGTTCATCCACAAGTTCGTCGTCAAGTACGGCAAGGAACTCGTGAAGCGCGCCAACAAGGCCGGCAAGCGCACCGCCATCTTCTGGGGCGACCACTGGATCGGCGTCGAGCCCTACAAGCCCGACTTCCTCAAGATGGGCATCGACATCCATGTCGGCGCCGCCGAGGACGGCGTCGCCCTGCGCCGCATCAGCGACACCCCGGGCGGCCTCGTCAAGGAGCTGCGCCTCTACCCGTACTTCTTCCCCGATGTGTTCAAGGAGGACGGCACCGGCGAACCCACCGCCGAATCCCTCTCCAACTGGATCAAGATCCGCCGCGCCCTCATGCGCAAGCCGGTCGACCGCCTCGGCTACGGCGGCTACCTGCGCCTGGCCCTCAAGTACCCGGACTTCATCGAGCACGTGACCGAGCTGTGCAACGAGTTCCGCGCCTTCAAGCTCAACGCCGACGGCGGCGAGTCGCTCAAGGCCCCCATCAAGGTCGCCGTGCTCAACTGCTGGGGCAACTGGAAGGCCTGGATCAACTCCTTCGGCGCCCCCCAGAAGTTCCTGGTCAAGCGCCCCGACGTCATCCAGGTCGCCGGCACCAACCTGCTCGAGTGCCTCGCCGGCCTGCCCGTCGAAGTGCAGTTCATCAGCTTCGAGGAAGTTGAAAAGGGCGGCATCCCCAAGGACGTCCAGGTCGTCATCAACGACGGCGACGCCGAGACCGCCTGGTCCGGCGGCAGCTGGTGGGCCAACCCCAAGATCGTCGAGGCGGTGCGCAAGTTCATCAGCAACGGCGGCGGCTTCATCGGTTGCCGCGGCCCCTCCGCCCACATGCACCAGGGCCGCTACTTCCAGCTGGCCGACGTCATGGGCGTGGACAAGGAGGTCGGCAGCACCCTGCAGTCCGCCACCGTGCTCGCGCAGGTCGAGGAGAAGCACTTCATCACCGAGGGCCTCGGCGCCAAGCCGGACTTCGGCACCAACGAGACCTTCGTGTACGTGTGCGATCGCGAGACCAAGCTGCTGGCCGCCAACGGCCTGCATGTCATGGCCGCCGCCAAGTCCTTCGGCAAGGGCCGCTCCGTGTTCCTCGGCGCCCTCCCCTACGACCTCACCAACTCGCGCCTCCTGCACCGCGCCATCTTCTGGGCCGCCGGCAAGGAAGCCGAACTCACCAAGTGGTACTCGGAAAACCCGGCCACCGAGTGCGCCTACTACCCGAAGACCAAGAAGCTTGTCGTCGTGAACAATTCCGACAAACCTCAGACCACCAAGGTCTTCGACGGTCAGGGCAAGGCCACCTCGGTCTCGCTCAAGCCCTACGAAAGCCGCTGGATTTAAGGGCCCCCTCGGGCCTTTTGCCGTCACCGCGTTCCGGCCGTCCGTGTGTCGCGCCGGAACGCGGCTTTTAACAAACCCACATCCTCGACCCGATTGAACCTCCAACTCGCCATGAAATCATCGCTGTCCACCAACACCGCCTTCCTTCTCGCCTGCGTCGCGCTCTCCGCGTGTTCCACCGCCCCCCTCGACCGCACCGAGACCATCCTGCCGGGCTACGCCATCTCTTCCGGCTCCTTCACCGCCCGTCTCGATCCCAATTTCCCCGGACTGCTCTCCTATTCCTTCGCCGGCGACACCGTCTCCCTCGACGCCAACGCCGCCCGCGAGGTCGTCATCAACGGCACCCGATACAAGGCCGAGGTCACCTTCCGCCCCGTCTCCACCTCGCACGCCGAGTACCGCCTGAGCTTCCCCGACATCAAGGTCGCCTTCACCGCCCGCGCCGAGATCTCCGGACAGTCGCTCACCCTCACCCTCGACGACCTGCGCGAGACCGGCGACTTCGTCGTCAAGACCGTCGAGATCCCCGAGCTCACCCTCCTCTCCGCCAAGCCGCAGGACGGCGTGGCCCTCGGCAACTTCCCCGGCGCCTACTACGCCACCGAAAAGCCCGAGGACATGGACCGCATCGGCAAGGCCGCCGAACTCTCCTTCACCGAGCTCAAGCTCGACGCCAAGGGCAAGCCCCGCAAGTACGCCAACCACGACGAATCCGGCCGCCCCGGCGCCTCCTACGCCTTCGTCTCCGACGGCAAGGTCGCCGCCGGCCTCTGGACCAACGTGCTTGAGGAAAACCTCCGCATGATCGTCGCCCCCTCCAAGGACGGCGCCCCCCTCTCCGTCGCCCCGGGCAAGTGGACCGTGCGCGAGATCCCCACCGAGATCCTCCCCGCCCCCCAGCTCAAGCTCGTCGTCGCCGCCGATGAAAACGCCGACGGCCTCGTCGACTGGCAGGACGCCGCCATCGCCTACCGCAAGGCCACCCCCGCCGCGTATGGTTCCGAGAAGACCAAAAACTTCCCCATCGCGCACATCTCGATGAACTTCGCCAGCCAGGCGACCAACCCCTTCCTGCGCGCCCTCGACAACGCCAAGAAGGTCTGGGCCTACACCGACGGCATCGGCCAGCGCATCCAGTACAAGGGCTTCGAAAGCGAAGGCCACGACAGCTCCCACCCCGACTACGCCGGCAACGTCGGCGTGCGCCAGGGCGGCCGCGACGAACTCTGCTTCGCCATGCTGCGCGGTCACGACTTCAACGTGCTCTCCGGCATCCACATCAACGCCCACGAGTACCACAAGGAATCCAAGTACTTCCGCCCCGACCTCGTGGACGAGAAGAAGGTCGCCTGGTGCTGGCTCGACGAGTCCTACGCCACCGACTACCGCTACGACTCCGCCTACGGCACCCTCTACGAGCGCCTCGACGCCATGCGCGCCGACCTCCCCTGGCTCGACTTCGTGTATCTGGATGTCTACTACGGCCGCGGCTGGCCCGGCTGGCGCATGCACTCCAAGACCAACTCCCTCGGCCTCCTCCAGCACACCGAGTTCCCCGGCGTCATGGAGCGCGCCGCCATCTGGACCCACGTCGCCAACGACTGGACCCAGCAGATCTGGGGCAAGGGTGACCGCAGCGAAATCGCCCGCTTCATCCACTTCTCCGCCAAGAACACCTTCCGCCACGACCCCCTCCTGCGCGGCACCAACTGCGACGGCTTCATGGGCTGGCACGGCGAGACCAAGCTCTCCCGCACCGTCGAGTCCGCCTTCACGGTCAACATCCCCACCGCCTACCTCCAGCACTTCGACCTGCTCAAGCAGTCCGCCACCGCCGCCACCTTCTCCCGCGGCGTGCGCACCGAGGTCACCGGCGACATCGCCCGCATCTACGGCCCCGACGGCCAGCTCGTGAACGTCTGCCGCTACCCCAAGCTCGCCGAGCGCAAGGACGGCGAAAGCGTCGCCGACATCAAGTTCGCCTGCCGTCCCGAGGAGTCCCTCACCTTCGTGCCCTGGGATCCCATCGCCGAAGACAAGATCTACCACTGGACCGACAAGGGCGGCGACTCCTCCTGGACCCTGCCCAAGAGCTGGGCAGGCGTGACCACCGCCAAGCTCTACCGCCTCACCGACACCGGCCGCGTCTTCGAGCGCGACATCTCCGTGAAGGGCGGCGAAGTCACCCTCGCCGGCATCCCCGCCAAGACGCCGTTCGTCCTCTACCGCAGCGAGGCGCCCGCCATGCCCGAGCTCAAGTGGAGCGAAGGCTCCCTCGTGGCCGACACCGGCTTCGACAGCCACACCTTCCGCTCCTGGAAGAAGGGCCCCTCCGCCTCCGGCGTGAGCATCGAGAACGACGCCGAAACCTGGCAGACCGAGCTCGTCATGCGCGGCTCCACCGCCGGCGAAGTCCGTCAGGATGTCTCCGGCCTCGTCGCCGGCCAGACCTACTCGGCCTCCGTCTGGGTCAACATCGACGGCAAGCGCCCCGCCTCCCTCGCCGTCGAGCAGGCTTCGCGCATCGCCAAGCCCTTCGTCGACCCCAACGGCTCCAAGCTCCCGCAGCCCCCGCCCGCCGACCCGAACGCGCCGTTCACGGCCGTCTCCAACGCGGTCTCCACCACGCTGCTGGCCAACAACACCGACACCTCCTCCAAGCATAAGCGCAACTGGCACCGCCTGAAGGTCGTCTTCACCGCCCCCGAATCCGGTCGCGTCGCCCTCGCCCTTCGCACCGCCGGCGACCCCTCCGCCGCCACGGTCAAGTTCGACGATGTTCGCCTCGTGAAGACCGGCGTCTCCGCCGCTCCCGCCGGCGCGACCAACGTCGTGCTCTTCGAGGACTTCGAGAATGTCGACGAAGGCTGGGGTCCCTTCATGTACGGTTTCGGCGGTGACATGCGCACCCACCTCTCCGAGGCCAACCCGCCCTACACCGACGACACCATCGGCGGCAAGTACTCCCTCAAGAGCCGCAAGGAACCCGCAGGCAACATGCTCTACCGCACCGTGCCCGCCACGCTCAAGCTCAAGCCCGGCACCACCTACCGCGTGAAGTTTGACGCCATGTGCGACACCGCCGGCATCTTCGCCTTCGTCGCCGGCCCCGACGGCGCCGAGCCCGCGCACTCCAAGCTCATCGAGGACGCCTCCAAGAAGACCTTCTCCGTCGAGACGACCTTCATCACCGACTCCCGCCCCGACTGGTGGATCGGCGTGAAGAACATCGTGCAGGACGAAAAGGCCTCCGGCGAAGCCGCCGACACGACCATCAAGAACAAGAAGGACAAGGCCAACGAAGGCGTCATCATCATCGACAATCTCCTTGTCGAAGAGGTGAAGTGACCCGTCTCGCCGGACACCCCGGCGAACCTCCTTCAAACCACGGCCCGCGGAGCAATCCGCGGGCCGTTTTTTCTTCGCGGTTTCCATCACCCCTTGGCGCGCGAGCGGGCCTTGAGGAAATCCACGAACGCCTTCAGGGGCGGCGGCGCCTTGCCGGAGGATTCGCGCATCACGAGCGCAATGCGCCGCACGGGCGCGCGCCCGGCGAACGGCACCAGCGCCACGCCGGCGGGAAGTTGTTTCGCCGCCATCGCGGGCACCACGGCCACGCCCTGCCCGCACGCGACGAGTCCGAGCACGGTGGCCAGCTGCGCACCGCGCAGCACCACGCGCGGCGCCAGCCCGGCGCGCCGGCACAGGTCGCGCGTCTGCGCGCCCAGGCAGTGCGCCTCCTCCAGCAGGAGCCAGTGCTCGTCGGCCAACGAATCCCAGGTCACCTTGCCGGCTTTCGCGGCCGGATGATTCGACGGCACGGCCACCAGCAGGGCATCTTCCGCGACGGGCACCGAGCGCAGGTGCTCGGCCCGGATGGGCAACGCGACCAGCGCGGCGTCCAGCTCGCCGGAGAGAAGCCGGTCGACCAGCGAATCGGTCACCGCCTCGACGGCCTCGACCGTGATGTCGCGGCACTGCGCGCTGAATCCGGCGAGCAGCTCCGGCAGCACGAACGGGGCTATGGTGGGGATGGCGCCCAGCCGCAGCGTGCCGCGCAGCTTGCCCGCGTGCGCGTCGGCCTCCTGCTTGGCGTAGGCGAGCTCGGCCAGCACGTTGACCGCGCGCCGGTGGAAGTCCTTGCCGGCCTCGGTGAGCGCGATGCCGGAGCGCAGCCGGCGGATGAGCGGCACGCCCGCCGCCTCCTCCAGTTTGAGGATCTGCTGGCTGAGCGTGGGCTGGCTCACGCCGCAGGCGGCCGCGGCGCGGGTGAAACCACCCTCGCGCACCAGCGCCACCAGGTATTCGAGGCGTCGGACATCCATAGTTTTCACCTATGGCATGAATCCAAAGC
This sequence comes from uncultured Opitutia bacterium, assembly GCA_945957395.1. Taxonomy (GTDB): domain Bacteria; phylum Verrucomicrobiota; class Verrucomicrobiia; order Opitutales; family UBA953; genus CAMFKE01. The sequence goes on along the minus strand of CAMFKE010000004.1, from coordinate 123,531 downwards.
ATCTATTTCAACTATGAAAGCGGAACGGCTATGCTGCACACCGAAACAAAACCGATGAGCCACACCCGCATGACCACCTCGAACGGCGCCCCCGTCGCCGATAACCAGAACTCCCTTTCCGCCGGCGCGCGCGGCCCGCTGCTGCTCGCCGACTATCTGCTGCTGGAGAAGCTGGCGCACCAGAACCGTGAGCGACTCCCGGAGCGCACGGTGCACGCCAAGGGCTCGGGCGCCTTCGGCACCTTCACCGTCACGCACGACATCTCGCGCCACACGCGCGCCCACCTCTTCGGCGAGATCGGCCGCGCGACGCCCGTCTTCCTGCGATTCTCCACCGTGGCCGGCGAGGCCGGCGCGGCGGACGCGGAGCGCGATGTGCGCGGGTTCGCGCTGCGCTTCTACACGCAGGAGGGCAACTGGGACCTGGTGGGCAACAACACGCCGGTGTTCTTCGTGCGCGACCCGCTGAAGTTCCCCGACTTCATCCACACGCAGAAGCGCCACCCGCGCACGCACCTGCGCAGCGCCACCGCCATGTGGGACTTCTGGTCGCAAAGCCCGGAGAGCCTGCACCAGGTGACCATCCTCTTCTCCGACCGCGGCATCCCGCAGAACTACCGCACGATGCACGGCTACGGCAGCCACACCTACTCGCTCGTCAACGCCCGGGGCGAACGCCACTGGGTGAAGTTCCACTTCAAGTCGCACCAGGGATTCAAGACCTGGACGAACGCGCAGGCGGCCGAGGTCATCGGGAGCGACCGCGAAAGCTCGCAGCGCGACCTGGTCGAGGCCATCGAACGCGGCGACTTCCCGCGCTGGACGCTGAAGATCCAGGTGATGAGCGAGGCGCAGGCAAAGGCGGCCCCGTTCAACCCGTTCGACCTCACCAAAGTCTGGCCGCACGCCGACTACCCGCTCATCGAGGTCGGCACGCTCGAGCTCAACCGTCTCCCGCGCAACTACTTCGCCGAGGTCGAGCAGGCGGCGCTGAGCCCGGCGAACATCGTGCCGGGCATCGGTTTCTCACCCGACAAGATGCTGCAGGCCCGCGTGTTCAGCTACCCCGACGCGCAGCGCCACCGCCTCGGCGTCAACCACGCGCTGCTGCCGGTGAACCGCCCCGTGTCTCCGGCCAACACTTACCACCGCGACGGCGCCGGACGCCCCGACATCCCCGAATACGGCGAGGCCTACTACGAGCCCAACTCATTCGGCGGCCCCGCCCAGGACCCCTCGTTCGCCGAGCCGCCGTTCCCGGTCGACGGTGACGGCGACCGCTACGACCACCGTCTCGGCAACGACGACTACACGCAGGCGGGCAACCTGTTCCGCCTGCTGTCGGCGGACGAGAAGCGCCGCCTCTTCCGCAACCTGGCCGAGGCCATGGGCGGCGTGCCCGCGGAGATTCTCGGCCGGCAACTCGGGCACTTCGCGAAGGCCGATTCCGCCTACGCCGAAGGCGTGCGCGCCGCGCTGCGCGAAGTGCACGGCGTCACGCTGCCCTGAACCGCACCAACACCGCGAAGACTCCGCCATGAGCATCCGAATCCACACCGCCGCCGAGGAAGCGGGCGCGACGCCCGAAGAGGAGCGCCGCTACGCCGAGCTCCAACTCCTCGCCCTGGACTACGCCCGCGAGGGAGACACGGCCCATCTGGCGCGCATGCTCGACGCCGGACTGCCCGCGAACCTGCGCAACGCCAAGGGCCACACGCTCCTCATGCTCGCCGCCTACCACGGGCACGCCGACACCGTCGCCGCGCTCCTCGCTCACGGCGCGGAGCCGGACTCCCGCAACGACCGCGGGCAGACGCCGCTGGGCGGAGCGGCGTTCAAGGGGCACGAGGCGGTGGTGAAGCTGCTGCTCGACGCCGGAGCCGACACTCGGGCCGACCAGGGCTTCGGGCTCACCCCCGCCGCCTACGCGCTGATGTTCGGCCGCTTCGGCACGGCGCGCCTCATCCGCGCCCACGCCCTGCGCGCGCGTCGCGCGGCGTGAGGCATAGCCTAGTCCCCTAGCTCGCGCGGCGCCTCAGGCGCCGGGCGGACGAAGGCGCACGCCGCCGGAGGCCATCTCCTTGATGCGCCCGGCGAAGAACTTCGCGCGGTCCACCAGTTCGGTCGCCTCGCGCTCGGGCAGTTCGGCGCGGCAGGTCTTTTCCCAAAGGGTCAGCCAGGCGACGAAGTGGGCGTGCTCAAGGCCGAGTCGTACATGGCGCCCCATACCGCCGGGATAGACGACCGGGCCGCCGCACTGCGTGACCCAGAAATCGGTCACCTTGTCCATGTGGTGCGACCAGTCCTCGACGGCGTTGTTAAACACGGGCCCGAGCACGGGGTCCTTGCCGGCGGCCTCATAGAACTTGCCGAGCAGCTCCTTGATTTTCTCTCGTCCGCCGATGCGGAGGTACAGGGGCGTGTGCGGGTCGTTGAGGTCCATGGTCGTCTCGTTGTGTGTGTGACAAAGGACACGATTCCCTCCCTGCGGAAAATCCCGGGCGGAGAAATCGCCGCGCGCTCGACATGCGCGACGGTTGACGGACGCTGGGCGCCGCCCTGCAGGAACATGAGCGCACACTCCAATGACCGCACCGGAAACGCCGACATCGCGACGGCCTTCCTGAAGCTCGGCTGCACGGCCTTCGGCGGCCCGGTAGCGCACATCGGTTACCTTCGCGCCGAGTTCGTGGAGCGTCGCCGCTGGCTCGACGACGCGGAGTTCGCCGACCTGGTGGCGCTGTGCCAGTTCCTGCCGGGGCCGGCGAGCAGCCAGCTCGTGTTCGCGCTCGGCATGCGCCGGGGCGGGCTCGCGGGCGCGATGCTAGCGTCGCTGGCGTTCACGCTGCCGTCCGCCATCCTGATGGTGGCTTTCGGATACATGATGATGTCGCTCGGCGACATCTCCACCGCCGGATGGCTTCACGGGCTGAAGCTCGCCGCCGTCGCCGTGGTCGCGCATGCCGTGTGGGGGATGGCTAAAAACCTCTGCCCCGACACCGCGCGTCGCGCACTCGCCGCGGGCGCCGCGGCGTTCGTGCTTCTCGCCCCGGGCGCCTTCGCGCAGGTCTCCGCCATAGCGGCGGGCGCGATCGCCGGAGCTCTCATCTACGGACGCGCACGCGACGAACCCAACGGAAGCGACACGGGGCTCGGCCGACGCCACCTCGTGGCCGCGGGCTGCCTCGCGCTGTTCGCCGCGCTGCTCCTCGCGCTGCCGGCGCTCGCGGCGGCCACGGGAATCCGCGAGGCCGGCATGGCGTCCTCCTTCTACCGCGCCGGCTCACTGGTCTTCGGTGGCGGCCATGTGATTTTGCCCCTGCTGCGCGCCGAAGTCGTCCCCAACGGGTGGATGAGCGACGACGCGTTCCTCGCCGGATATGGCGCCGCTCAAGCCGTGCCGGGCCCGCTGTTCACGCTGGCGGGCTACCTGGGCACCGTCATCCGAGGCGGCGCCCACGCCTGGACCGGCGGCGCGCTGGCGCTGTTCGCCATATTTCTTCCGGCCTGGCTGCTCATCGGCGGCGCCCTGCCCTTCTGGCATTCCCTTAAACACAACTCGCGCGTGCGCTCAGGCTTGCTCGGGGCCAACGCCGCCGTGGTCGGCGTGCTTTTCGCCGCCCTTTGCACACCCGTGGCAAGCGAGGCCATCTTTGGCTTCGGCGACGCGCTCGCCGCGGCTGCCCTGTTCGCGACGCTGATGTACGGACGCATCCCGTCCTGGACGATTGTGGCCGTCGCGGCGCTCGCCGGACACCTGTTCGCGTAAGCCGCCGGTCCGCCTCAAAAAAACAACCGTGCCTTCGAGGCGACCGCCGGGTAATGCCTGCGACTGAATTTATAGGAAACGACATGCCCAAGACCTTCGCCGCCCTGACGCACGCCCTGATGCTCACTCCCCTTGCCGCGCTGGCCGCGCCCACCGATTCCGACGCCCGTTCGGCGCCGGAGACGAAGCCGGCGGAGAAGATCGGAATCTACGCCCTCACCTACGGAGAATACCGCCCGGGCGCCGAAATCCGCGACGGGGCCTCCGGCTCGGTGCGCCGCACGGTCTGGGACGGCGAGATCATCTACAGCGGCGAAATCGCCGAACGCACGCGACTCGACCTCGATTACGAGGCGAAGTGGACGCACAACGACTTCCGCGACATCGCGCCCTACGGCGACACCGAGACGCACTTCTTCGGCGCCCACGCCACGCGCATGTTCAACGAGCGCTGGGGCGCCGGACTCGTGGCCGCCGTCGAGCTCGCCTCGGAAACCTCCGCCGACCTCTTCCGCGACGGCCTTCGCGGCGGCGCAGGCGCCACGCTCCTGTGGCACCCCGCCGACGGCCTGACGCTGGAGACGGGCGGATTGATTCAGACGCAGTTCGGGCGCGACCCCATGCTCAGCCCCTATGTGAAATGGAAGTGGGCGGCGCACGCCAACCTCGAGCTCGAAGCCCGCGCCACCGGCCTGCAAAACGGACTGGCCGCCACCTGGTATGTCACGGACAACAAGGCCACCTCCGTGCGCCTCTCCTGTTTCTACGAGACCGCCACCTACGCGCTGCGCCCGGGCGCCGGCGCCGAGGGCGTCTTCACCGGCGAGGTCCCGCTTCGCCTCATCCTCACCCAGTTCCTCACCGAGACCGTCTTCGTCGCCGCCCGCGCCGAGGTCACGCTCTTTCACCGCGAGGGCTTCTACACCGACGACCTCAAAGTCGGCGGCTTCCAGACCGGCGTGGCCCCGGCCTACGGCCTGATGCTCGGCCTTCGCCTGTGAGGCCCTGAAACGCCAAAGCCGCCCCTTTCAGGGCGGCTTTGCATTGGGTAGCCTGTGAGGGACTCGAACCAACGAAGCATCTTTGATGAATGCTCAACCGAAAGGCGAACAACTCCAAAAGTGACCGTGCGGTGACCAGGCGTCACGATGGCGTCACGGTGACCTGCTGCGGGGTGCGGACCTCGAGAGGCCGGATGTTTTCGCGGTAATACCTCGCGGCTTCGCCGACGATGGCCTGGTGGTCGGAGTCGGTGTAGGAGTCAAACTTGCGGGTGATGCGCGCGGCGAGTTGAGGGGCGTCCTGGCGAAAGTCCTCGAGGGCGTGGCCGACTTTCACGAGCCCGCCGACGGCTCGGTCCTTGGCGAACTGGATAGCCGGACTGGCGATGTACCCGAACGCCTTCGACACGATCCCGAGCACAGGGCCGGCGGCTCCGCCGGAGAAGATGTTGGCGACGATGGGCAGGACGATGGAGGCGACCCACACTCCGCCGATGATCCACAGCCAGAGCACGAGGCCTTCCCACTTCTTCGCGGTGGCGTCGCGCTCGGCCCACGAGACCGCGAGAGCGCCTTGCAAGTTTTTCATCTCGTCCTTGAGACGGCCATTTTCTGAGGAGACCTCGTCGGCCTTGCCGCGCAATCCGGACAGCGCCTTCTCTGCCTTTTCTCGCGAGGCGGCTTCCTCGGAGAGGCGCGCCAGGGCGATATCGCGCATCTTGAGAGCGCGGGCGGCGTCGAGAGGGCCGTTGCCCTGCGCCACGAGGTCGGCGCCGCGGCTGAGGAAGTCGATCGTGACATCACGGGCGCGACCGGGCGGCAGCGCGTTTGCGGCGACAGCGGCCCCGGCGAGCTCGGCCTGACCCTCGGCGATGACGGCCTTGTTCGAGGTCTCCACCTTGGCCTCTTGCTCCGCCACCTTCTCGGGCGGCGTGGCAAACAGGCTGCATCCGGACATCGCCCAGGTGATGAGCGTGAGCGCCGCGAGCGCCGCAGTGAGTTGGAACGGGAAGGGCTTCATTTAACAAGCTCGGCAACCTTGCCGAGATTAAGGTTGGGCAGCACCATGATTACGGCCGCGGCTCCCGCGGCCCAGTATTTGAGGCGGACCTGAGCGGCGCGCAACTCGGTGCGCACGCCGTCGAGGTCGGCGCGCAGGGTTTTCAGTTCGCGGTCGTGCTGTTGCATGACGGTCTCGCTGAGAGCCTTGAGCTCCCCCTGCATGCGAATGTGCGAGCCGCGCAGTTCGGATAGGCAGGTGGTCTGCTCGCCCATGATGCGATTGCCATCCTTCAGGCGCAGCGCGGTGTGGCGCGCTGCGATGACGAGCAGGCGCTCCACCTCCTCGCGTTTCGGAGGGGAGTCTGACGCCATGCGATGGAGCATGTCGTCGGTCTGCGTCTCGATTGGGCACTGGTGCGACATGGGCGAGGTGTAGTTGACCGGTGGTTACTGCACAGGCAGCGCGGCGGCGTCGGCCACGGTGGCGAGCTTGGAGAGCAGCGCGGCCACCTCGCCCGACACATCCACCGGCGAGCCGGCGGCGTCGAGGAGGGCGACGGTGTGCGTGGACGGCACCGGCGATGAGGCGACGAAGGCGGCGAGCGGGTCGCTCTGGCGCAGGGCCAGCAGGATGCGCGCGGCGATGTCTCCGGACATAAGCTTGGCGCGCGACTCCGGCGAGAGCTCGGCGAGAACCTCGGCGGGCGTGCTGTCGTGCGGCCGCCACAGCGCGTTGGCGGAGCGCGAGCGCGTGGCTTCGACCTGCGCGGCGAGGTTGCGCGCGCCGTGTCCAAGGGCCTCGGCGGAGGTGCGCGCCGGGCTGGCGGCGGGAGTGACAGCGGGGAAGAGGGTGATGGCCATGGGTGGGGGTGTTGGTTGGTGGTTGGGGGAAAATTCTACGCGTTGATGGTGCCGCCGTTGTTCACGAAGCTTGTACCGGTGTGGGCAAATCCGCCTCGGTTTACCACGCCGCCGGCATTGACTGTGACGGTGCGCGTGCCGGTGGCGTTGACCGAGAAGGTGAGCGTGCCGCCGGAGTTGACCGTAACAGCACCGGTGCCCAGCGCGGTGGCGCTTCCGGAGACGAGCGTGCCGCCGTTGACGGTGACGCCTCCGGTGTGCGTGTTCGCGCCGGTGAGCGTAAGCGTGCCGGCGCCGGACTTCTTGAGCGCCAGCAGGCGCGAGCCCGACGCGTCGGACATGACGGCATTGAATGTCGTGTTTGTCGCCTGCTCGGCATGCAGCGTGCGCACGCCGGTCGCTGCCTCGTATGCGGTGTTGACCGTCGAGGTCCCGGTGCTGGCGATTTCGGAGAAAGTCAGATCCTGACCGACATACGCCTGCGCGATGAGCAGCTTTCCGGTCGTCAACTCCAGCCTTGGCTTACCCTGCGCCGCGTTGACGCTCCCCTGGAACACGCAGTCGCCCCCGGTGAACGCGTACTTACCCGAAAAACTGTTGGTGCCGGCGATGATCGTCACCCCGGCCCCGCTCTTCGAAAAAGTCCCGCTCCCGGAGATGCCCGTCGAAAACGTCTGCGTCGCGCTGTTGTTTATCGCCACAGTTCCGGACGCAGCGATGGCAATCGGGCCGGCCCCGAAGTTGGCCTTGGTCGTGCCGGCGACGGTGCCGTCAATCACGCGCAAGGTGCCGGAGAAGGTGTTGGTGCCGGCCAGCGTGAGCGTCTTTCCTGGCGCGGCCCAGACGAGCGAGTTGCCGCCGCCCAGCGCGGCCGATATGGCCTGCGTGGCGGGTGCCGGGAAGGGCGTCTGAAACTCGATCATGCCATGTTCCCCGTGATGTCGCAGGTCGTGCCCGTGACACGCGATAGCGTCACACTGCCGCCGGCGCTCACGGTCGTGAGCCCGCTCCAGCCGCTCCAGTTCAGGGTGACACCTGACACCGCAAAGCTCGGCGCACCGCCCGCCCGCCGGATGTTGACCCAATTTCCCAGACCGAAGTCCTGCACGGTCAGCGCGCACACCCCCGCGTTCGTCAGGACCAGCGTCGCACCGGCATCGGCCTGAGTGATGGTGTAGGCGGTTCCGGATACCGTGATGATGCGGCCGACGCCCCCTCCAATGGGGACGCCGTAGGTCACGCCTCCCATGCGGAAATTGTACCGCGGAAGATTGTCCGCCCCCACGGTGAACGCGCTCAGCCCGTCAGAATCCAACCCGGCGCCGCCGATGGCCGCCGCCACGCCGAACCGCACGCTTCCGTCGCTGCCGGTCACCTTGGTTCCGGCACCCGAGATGTCGTTCAACACGGGCTTGTTCGTCAGGTCGGCGTAGCTGCCGCTCGTCGCCACCGCGGCGAGCGTCGGCTTGTTCAGTATCTTCGCCTGGCCGCTCACGGCGGACCAGTCGGCGTTCACGCCAAGCTCGACATCGTAGATGCTTCCGCCGCGTCCGAACTTGAGGTGAGGCACCGTGCCGAAGAGATAGAGCGAAGACTCCCAATCGCCGACGGCGGCCGGGAGCGGCAGAATGGAGATGAGCGGCGACTCTATGCCGCTAAGGACTTTGAGGGAACCGGCGGAGCGCACGGTGGTCTCCGTAGCGCTGTCGATGAGCATGTAACCATCGCCCATGACCTCCGTATACCGAAACGCAGGGGTGGCGTAGGGGTCCCCACCTCCGATGGACACGCTATTGGTGCGCACATCGATGCCGCAGCCGGCATGCATGTACTCGGAGGCGTTGATGTAGACGCGGCTCGACGGGTTGGCGCGCACGCGCACCTCGTTCGAGTCGTTCGAGTACAGGCCGATTGCGTCCCAGCCTGAGCCAGGAATCCACCCAAGTCCGGCGGGCGCGCCCCCTCCGCCTTCGAGGACAAGCTGGCCAGATTGGAGCACTACAGCGCGCCCGAGGGTAAGGAGTGCGCTGTCCGAAATCAGGTCAATGCCGCCATATTGCAGGTTGCCGAGGGTGAGCGCCGCAGCCTGGGTGTCGGCGGAGAAATCCATGCCGAGCACTTCCATGTCGCTCGCCCGGCGTATGAGGCCGTATTGCGAGCTGAACGGGTCGGCCCACTGGTCCACCCTGAACTGCAGAGCGCGAGGCGTTACGGCAATGGAATCGGAAGCGCCGTCGGAGGCCTCGGCCTCCGTGGCCAGTCGCACCTTCCCCTTGGTCGCGGTGGTGGCGTCAGGCACGGTCGCTCCTCCGGCGAGCAGAGCGGCCTTCAGCGCGGCGGGCGTCACCGCGCGCTCGGCGTCCGTTCCGGCGATGGCTTCGGAGTCAGTGGCCAGCTCGACCACCCCGCGCCCGTTGGTGGTGGCGCGGGAAGACTGGGCGCGCAGCGAGAAGGAGGCGAACCCTGAGGCGAAAGCGGAGGCTCCGGAGACGCGCAGGACGAGGGCGTCGGCTGATCCCGGGCGGTCCACGGTGAAGTTGAAGGGCGCGCCGAAGGTGACTTTGAGTGCCGGGTTGTAGCCGCCATCGCCGGGCGACAGCTCGACGGCCTGACCCGTGGAGGAGTCGGCGAAGCCGATGTAGGCGTCGATGCCGGAGGTGGTGATGTCGGAGAGGTTGCCGGCGATTGTGACGGAGTCGGCCCATGTGGGTATGGGCATCCATGCGCCATGAATGGGGTCGCTTAGGGAGGGGTACCCGATGGAGGTCGGGAGTCCGTCGGTGAGCGTGAAGGGGTAAAACGGAGCCTCTGGGCCTCCGATAGACCAGGTGCCGTTTCGCCAGTCGTTGGCGACGACGATTCCGCCTTGTGCGGCGGCCAGGTCGGACTTTAGGGCGATGAGTTTCGGCGCAGGGTAAGAGGGCAGCGCGGCGGGGTCGGGTCCGGAGTTGTAAATCTGAAGGAAGACGTTTGCCGTGGCCTGATAGGTGACGCGCTTGATGTTGGAAGGGGCCTGAAGTTCGACGTCGAAAAAGGCGCGGAAGGAGGCCAGGCCTGAGTCGAGTGTGGCGACCTTGGCCAGCATATTGGCGGTGTTGAGGTCGAGTATGGCCTCGTAGTGGTCGCCTTCTGCCTCGGAAGTGACGAGGGTGAATGCGCCTGTCTGCGCGAGGGCATCGGTGTCGGAGTGCGCAGCCTTGAGGGAGAAGGTGATGGCGCCCGAGTGCGTGAGGCATTCGGCGGGCTGGCCTACTGTGACCGACGGCTTGAGCAGGAACAGGCGTACGACAGGAGCATCTCCGGTGACGAGCGCCAGCGTTTGAGCGGACTGCTGCGAGGACCGAGAAACGAGATAACGGGCCGGGGATAAAGGCCCGGTGGTATCCAGGAACAGGTCTAAGGCGAGCGGGGTCGGCATGAGCCGATGCCTAACGCGAGCCGGTGGGAGCGGAAGCGTTGCGCATTAACGAGGGGTGACGAAACGCAAGAAGAGTGAGCGCATCGCGGATTGAGGGCACTCGGCGAGGCCGCAGTGGATGGCGACAGTGCTCTCAGTGCGCTCGGCACCGTACTCGCAGAGAGCACGCGGGAGCAGCGAAGCATGAAACCCGGAGGAACGCGCCAGGGCATGCAGCAGCCGGGCTTCAAGGTAGGCTTCGGAGGTGCGAGAGAGGCACTCGTGGCGAACGGACGAGGACAGGGATGCGGCGTCGAGCGCGTATGCGGCTCCGCGCATGCGTCCGGAGTGGTCGGAGAACCCGACGAGGGAGGCAGCTCCGGCGACAACGGGCCCGGCGAGAGTGGAGGAGGAAAGCAAGAAAACATCGGCATCCACCTTGAGCACGACCTGGGAAGCACCCTGTGCGCGAGCGAGAGCGTCGAGCATGCCGGCGAGACACAGGCCGCCGCGCAGGTTTCCGCCGCGGTGGAAATCGGAGAACTCGAAAGGGTGCTGCGGCGGAACAGGAGGAGGGTCGTCTCGGTCGAAGACGAGAATGGGAGACACGCCGAGGGCGGCGAGCCTTTCGGCGGCCAGATCGGCGCAGGAGGAGTGAGCGGAGGAAGTGAAGATGACGGCGGGAATCACACCGGATCAACAAAGCCTGCGCTCACGCCGAACAACCACGCGCCGATGTTGTGCGCTGACGAGAGATGGCGAAGCGGGACGCGCTCACGCGCGAACCCGATGCGCCACATGGAGGCTCCACGAAGCCCACGCCATCATATCCATATCGCCTCTTCAGCAGGCGGCCATGCGCGCGCATCCGAGCCCCCGGCCGCATTCAGAGCACGGCGGCGCCCGGCGCACCCGCCGCATGTGCCAAGGTGCGTGCCGAGCAGCTTGTCGGCGACTCGCGCGACAGGCTTGGCCAGCGCGGCCACGGCATCGCCGGCGCGAACACCAACCTTCAGCACCTTAGGCATTTCGAGGCACCACCCTTATGCCGGTGACCTTAACCGCCCAGTTTGTCTTGCCATCCATAGGCACAGACAGGGTTTCCGAGAAATACCTTCCAGCGACCCCGGCATCAACAATCATGCCGAGCACCACATCCCTGTCATAAGAGGGATCCGGGGAAAACGACGGCTCCTGATAGGGGTCTATTTTCAAATCCCCCTCGCTAAGGCTGACCACCACATCCAGCTCAAGAGGGCCGCAACCAGGACAGACAGGCTGCAAAACATCCAGCATGACACCGATTCTCGCGTCCGCTCTGAACCACATGCAGGGATCCCTAAGTACGCTGCCTGTTCCTTTTGTGCAAGGGCTCCACCAGTAATCCCTGGCAAATGTTTCCCACGCGACAAGGTTTCGCTCAGCGCATGGCGTAACAGCACCAAACGGCGCCGACTGCGTCTCGCAGTAGGATAGGCCAAGAGATGAAGACCCGCATGCGTTCACGCCAGTGCATTGCGTCATGAACCCTGTTTGCTCGAAATCGTTATAGATACTAGACGGCGCATCGGAGTAGTATTGAGCAGCATCCTGAGCCGTGCAGCCAGGGTATCCTAACGGGTTCGGACGAGAAAACGCACAGGCCTGCCCATAGATGGCGGACCAGTGCACCTGCACGGAGTTATGGCGACGAAACACACTCGGCGCCATGCCTCGCAGAATGCTATACGAATGCCCCGCGCCGACACCCCCTGGGGTTAGGTCCACCTCGTCGACGGTGTGCGCGCAGGAACGACCATTGGTGATCAGAAGCGAGTTCACATCGCCCCCCAGTAATAGGATGCACCACCTCCGCACGCCACTCGCTCCACCGCCAGCGAATGCGTGACGCCCTGCGCGATCGAGTCCAGCGCGCCATTGATCATCGTGTGCGTGGAGAGGAGCTGGTATCCGTGCGTCAGGTCATCGTCAGGCACACCGGCACCGACCTTCACGGCGGCGCTCTGCAAGGCGTAAGGCTCCGACGCACCGCCCCAAACGGTCTCCAGGTACGACACGCCGCCGGACGAAACGGCCAAGACAGGCGGAGTCCCAGGGGCCGTCCCCAATAGCTCGTCCATAGGCGTTCCGGCCACGGTCGGCACGACATTGCCGACGATCCCAAAGACATACCGAAGGTGCGTGGCGTCGGCCTTGATGCACTTGAACGGGTGGTCCTGCGCCGACGACGCGCGGGACGGGGCGGAGGAGGCCGTGGACTCGATGACAACGCCGCGCGGGGTGTAGGAGACGCGGATGCCGGGGCCGGCGATAGGCACGAGCGCGCGCAGGGCTTCGACGACGCGGCGGCCCCACGAAGCCGCCAGCGGCTCGCCGGTGTTGGGGGGCGGAGGGATGGAGTTCATACGGTCGAGCGTCAGGGGTTGGCCGACTTGCGGTAGAGGTCGCTGTCGATGTCGTCGGCGCCGATCCATACCTCGGTGCGCTCGTATGACCCGGAGCGGCCGGTGGGGGTGACGTCGTCGGCGTCCTTGAACCATTTGAACTTGGAGGAGTTAGGCACGGAGCCGAGGAGCGGACAACCTGCCGGCGGGCCGGAGATGAAGCCGGCGCCTGTGCCCGAGGGGCTAGTCGGGTAGGTGGTGACCTTGGTAAAGACGGGCGTGAACGACTTGTATCCCTCGGTGGAGCGGGCGAGCTTGGAGAGGTAGTCTTTCACGAGTGAAACCTGGTCGTCATCGGTGCCCGTGGAGAGCTTCGCCTTGGCTTCGTCCAAGGTGCCCTTGGCGCAATCTTCCATGACCATGGCGACGGTGATGTCCTTGCAGGCGGATTCATTGTTGGCGTCCTGCCATAGGTCGGAGGATTTGGCCTGACTGAAAGCCGGGTCTCCGTACCCGACGTTTTTGGCGGTGTAACGCGGGTGAGACGCGAGAGGCTTGCGCGCCTCCATCCAGCGCAGTGCCCACTTCGTCTCAACCGGTGTGGAGGAGAGTGAGGATTCGTCGGCCGGGGCCACGACAGTGACGGTGAGCAGACCGATTCCCCCGGGCTTGCGCAACAGGTCGGTGGAAATAACGCGTCCGGCGTAACCCGCTACGGTCTGTCCGCGGTATGGCTTGGACGACTTGCAGAGCTCATAGGGGCCGGCGTACGAGAAGGTCGTGGTTATGGAGTCGGCCGACTCGACGACACGGAGCTCGGGCTGGAGTTGGAGGCGGGTATCGCCGATCCAGATGGGGTTGCTCGTCATGAGCCCGAATGAAAAGAAAAGCCGTCGGCGCTGAAGGCCGACGGCATGACAAGGAGTGACGGCGCGAGGCGTACGGTTATCCCCAGGAGGGGGAATAGGTGCGTGGCCCTGCGCTGATGTTGCGCTCGAGCACACCCAGGGATTTGGCCATGCGCTCGGAGGCATCCGCCGTGCGCCTGGCATAGTTCATCGCGCCGGCCGCGCCACCGGCGAAGATGCCGACCTTGGCCAGGTCGTCCCCGGAGGAGCCTAACGCCTTGGGGGAGAACTGCTTGGCTGTGTCGGAACTGGACGGAGTGGCCTTGTTGACGGTCTCGGATGGCTTGGCGACGCGCTCCGGCAGGTCGCCCCAAATGTCGTGCAGCTCGCTCTTGAGGATGAGGGCAAAGTCGGTGGCGGCTCCGGAGGTATCGATTTCCAGCGCCTTGCCCATGGAGTCGGTGGCGGCGGCGAACTCGTCGGCGTAGTTGGCGTCGCCGCCCGAGAGCACATTGCCCGCGGACTTGGCGGCGGCGATGAGGGCGCCGGCGAACATGGCGGCGGCGGCCTTGAGAGAGTTGCCGATATGGTTTCCGATGACGAGCGCGGCGGTGGAGCCCACGGCGGACAGCGTGGCCAGGGCCTTGCTCCAGAGGGAAGAGTCGGCGAAGGCGGCGCGCACAAGGTCTATGGCGCCGGAGACGGTGTTGCCGAACTCGACGGCGGCGGGCTTGAGCTTCTCGAACCAAGCGCCGAGATCATCGAGGAAGGGCTTGAGGGAGTCCATCACGGGCTCGCCGAAGGCGCGCAGGAGGGAATCCCAGTTGTCCTTCATGTTGGACATTTTGCCCGAGAAGGTGCCGGAGCGGCGGTCCATTTCGCCACCGAAGCGTGCGAGCTCGCCGGACATGACGGACCACACGGCGGCGCCCTTCTGGCCGGCGGCCTGCATGGACTCGATTTTACCACGGGCGTCGCCGGAGAGCGCCCCGAGTTCCTGGAGGCGCATGAGCGATTCCCCGACGGCACGGCCCGAGGCGATGCCGTCATAAGCGCGGCCGATGGTGACGGCCATCTCGTCGAACTGCACGCCGGTGGAGGCAGCCACATCGCCCACGAGCGTGAGGCCGGGGCCGGTGGAAAGCGCACCGCGCGTGAGGGTTTCGAGGGTCTTCGAAGCACGCGCCACGCCCGGGATGTCGAAGGGGGTGGATGCGGCGAACTTCGAGAGCTCGTCCATGCGCTTTTGCGCAGCGTCGGTGGAACCGAGGAGCGTGATGAAGCTGGTACGGATGTCTTCGAACTCCGAGGCCTTTTCGACGGACGCCTTGGCGGTGGCGAACGCCGCGCCGAGGGTGAGCGCGCCGCCGGAGAGCGCGGCGAGCTGCGCGGGCATGGAGGTGACACCGCGAAGCAGACCGGAGCCAAGTCCATCACCGGCCCTGCGCGCCGCGGCGACGACTGAACCGAGCCTGGCGGCGACGCCGGAGAGCGCGGAGGAGGCACCGTCCTTGGCAGCTATGACGATGTTCAGCTTGGTGTCGGCCATGTGGGAGGAATGCTTGGGTTTTCCGGAAGAGCGGCGAAGGTGTCGCGCTCACCGTAGTCGAGGTCATCGAACTTGCCGCCGTTGTTGCGGTGAACGACGGCGGCGACGGCAAAGAGCTGGGCGAGCGGGACGGTGTCGAGTGCGTCGGCGTAAGGTATCCCGGCTTCGGAGACGCATCCGATGAGGGACAGCGCGAAGCCGAGCCCTACGCCGAAGGAGACTCCCCCTCGGGGGCCTTGGTTCGAATAGCGGAGTCGAAGGCACGGGCGACTTGACGGGCCATGGCCTCAGCGAGATCGCGCACGGCGTGGGGCGGGATGCGTTCGGCGAGTTCGTCGACCGCGGACTCCAGCGCACGCGGGTCTGCTGCGAGGCGGCGGGCGTCCTTGCCGGGGATGGAGCAGAGGGCGACGGCGCGCACGATATCCACGAACTTCTCGGGCACCTCGCCCTTGGTGAGGGGATGGTTAATGGCTTCGAGGGCTAGCCAGTGCGCGAGGGTGAACGGGGGAAGCTCGATGCCGGCAACCCTTTCGGTGACCGGGATGAGCGCGGCGATGACGGCGGTAGGCTCGGACATGCTTAGGCGCCCACGTTGATGGTGTCGGAGAACTCGGCGCTGATGATGCGCTTGTGAGGGCTCTTGTTGTTCGCCTCGTGGTCAACGCCGGTGCAGTAGCCCGTCTTGCCGAGGCAGGTGACGGCGTCGCCGATCTTGGGCTCGGTGAAGGTGCCCTTGATGATGAACTCAAGGGTGAGTTCGCCGTTGAAGTTGCGCAGAACGGCGGTGACGCGATTGCCGATGGCGTCCTCAACATAGTCCTTGTCGCAGGAGTCCTTGCGCTTGGCGGACTGCAAGTAGCCGATGGAGGGGGAAACGCCGGAGGTGGGACAGCCCCAGACGATGGTGTTGTCGCCTTTGATGATGGGTTCGTTGGCCATGGTGGTGCGAGGGGGTTAGGAGTTCGAGGGGAGGAAGTCGGTTTCGGCCTCAAAGCGGATGACGGCGATGGCGTTGCCCTGGTCGTCCACCTCTTCGAGGTCATGGGAGATGAAGCGGAAAGTGGATGGGCCGGACGAAGGGTCGTCGGTGAAAACCCGGCGGCCGTGCACGGCCCGGATGACGGCCTCTCTGGCTGCCGGGATGGTGCGCTTGGAGCGATTGGTGACGAGGTTCAGCGATACGCGCACTTCGAGTGTCTCGGTGATGGCGATGAACTCCGGGGTCTGCTCGGGGCGGGCGGCGCCGCCGGCTGAACGCACGACGACAACCGCTCCGTTCTTAGCGCAGGAGAGCTCGACTAAAGCGAGGAGGTCGTGGCGCGACTCGCTGACGACATCGAGCGACGGGGCGCCGGCAGAAGCCTTGAAGAAGGGGTCGTCTCCGAGGATTTCAGCGATGCGGTCTTGGAGGTGGCGCAGCATGATCAGAAGCGAGGGAAGAACACGCGCGGCAAAATGGAACCCGACCGGCCGCGCCCAAGGGCGTTTCCGGTGGGCGTCGAGGTCTGCCCGTCACCGAGGGTATCCACGGCGAACTTGCAGGCGGACACATCCTTGAGGAGCGCGATGGCGTCCTCGTACTCCTTGCGGCGTTGCTCCATGAAGGCGGCGGCGTTCACGGGTAGGCGCGCGAGTAGTTGATAACGGACGATGGAGACGGCGGCGGATTCAAGACGGGACGGAATCGTGCCATCCGGCCCCATGGGATTCGACGCGCACCCGGCGACATAGCCGCGCACCAAACTGGTAACGGCGGTGATGATCTCCGGGAGCGGGTCGTATGCGGCCTCGCCGAGGGCCTCGCTGCCGGCGAAGGCGCCGCGCTCAAGGTCGGTGAGGCGTGTGCGAATGGCGGCGGCGTCGAGGGCGATCCAGGACATGGCGAGGTGCGACTATGGTGAAAAAGAAGGGCCGCAGCGACGGAACCGAGCACGCTGCGGCCCAATGAATCACAAGGATCAGGTGACGGTGATACGGCGGGCGCAAGCGGCGCCGGTGACCTGAATGTCCTCCGACCACTTGGTGATGACGCCGTCGTAGAGTCCGTTCTGAGCGGTGTAGGTGATCACGGAGTCGATCGCGCCGGTGCGGGTGCGGAAGGTCTTCATGAAGGACGGGTCGAACTGCGTCGCGCCGGGGCTCGAAGTGAACACGAAGAGCTCGTTGCCGAGCATGTTGGCGATGTTCTTCGAGGCGCCCTGCTTGGCGGTGTTTCGCCCGAGTGTACCGACGCGAATCTCGATGCTCGGGTTGATGAGCAGCGAGGCGAACTGCGCGGTGGTGACGCCCACTACGGCGGCGCCGGGGAATCGCGCGAGCACCTTGGGGTGATTGCGAAGCGCTTTCCACACGCCGATGGAGATGGCGATGCGGTTGGGCATCTGGCCGGTCTTGGTGGCGATGTCGGCGATCTGCGTGTCGACTTCGTCAACGGGGTCGTTCGTCTGCGCGGAAATCCAGACTCCGACACCCCCTCCGACGGCGGCGAGGGTCTTTGCTCCTGCGATGACGCGCGCCTCGTAGGCGAGCGCGGCGCGCGTCACGAGGATATTGGTCTTGATGCGCTCGATGCCGAGGGGGTCGCCTTCGCCGTAGTCCTCGCGCTCCTTCTGGTCAATGCGGGCCTCAAGGGCCTGCGGCTTGCAGTTGTAGGTGGCGTCGGAGGCTTCGAGGTTGATGATGTTCGGGTCGCCACCGAGGGCGCGGGTGGTGTCCTCGATTTCAAAGGCGGCGGCATCGTCGAACTTCTTGTACTGGCCGGTGCCTGCGGCTACGAGAACCGTCGGAGACAGGAACTCGGCGAGAGAACCGCGCGTGAGGTCCTGAGAGAGGCCGCGGGCGAAGTTGGTGAGGGTGGTGTTGACTGCGAGGCTCATGATAAGAGTGATTCGAAGGTGATGGGGTGCGGGTTGTGCTCTCCGTGCGCTTATGCGGCGTAGACGACGGGCACGATGATCTGGGCGGTGATGAGTTCGTCGGCGGCGCCGGCCTCAAGGGCGCGGGCCACCACGACGCGAGCGCCGGTGGCGGCGTCGGCCTTGGCGGTGCCGGTGGCGGTGACGGTGAGGTAGGTGCCGAGGGCGACCGTGCCCGGCGCGCCGTCGAGCTTCACCTTGGCGATGATGCCGGGCAGTCCGATGGCGTTGGCACCGCCGGAGGGAACACCATCGACGACGACGCCGAGCGGGTTGTCGGTGGCGGCGTTGACGACGGAGACGGCGCCCGAAGACGCCTCGACGAAGTAGCCGGCCTTCGTGGAGAGGTCGGCGGCAGAAGTGGCGGGCTGGATGAAGCCATCACGAACTTTGTACATGGTGAGGAGGGGTTGGGTTGGTGAGAGTGGGTGCAGGTGCGGGAGTTGAACCCGCCGAGACCGGCTTATGAGGCCGGGTGGGCCACCGGGCCCTTACCTACGGAGATGTTCAGCGGACTTTCTCGGAGAAGAGTTCGGGGTTCTCGCCGGCGCAGGCGGCCCACGCATCGGCGTAGGAGGTGCCGGCGTTCTTGGCGCGGTATTCGCCGACGACGCGGTTCTGTTCGGCGGACTTGTCGCCGGTCTGCGAGGAGGCGGCCTTCACTTCGCGGGCCTGAACGACGAGCGCGGGGTTCACAGGGGAGGCCCTCAGGGCCTCTTCGGCCGGAGCGCCGGCGGTGACGATGGAGTTCACCCAGAACTCGCGCGTCTTGGAGTCCTTGGAGGGGATTCGTCCTTCGCGGACTGCGGCCTCGACGAGGCCCTCGGCGCGAGTCTTGGCGGCGGCCTTGACCTCGGCTTCAAGGGCGGTGATGCGTTCGGAGCATTTCACCTCGGCGTCGGACTTCTTCTTCATGGCGTCGGCGAAGGCCGCGCAGGCTGCCTCCTCCTCCATGTCGGCGTTGGGTATCAGTTTGGCGGTAGCCAGGGCTTGGAGCAGCTTCTTCATGGCGGTGGTGGTTTGTTCGGTGCTGGATTCGGAGGCGGCCACCGGGGCGATGGCGGTGAATGCCGGTTCGTTCACGAGGCCGCCCATGTTGGCGGTGGTGCCGGTGACCTTTCCGGCGGCGTCCACCAGGAAGGTCGGAGAGAATGAGAAGTAGGTGCGTCCGGTGATGGCCTTGGCGCCCTCGTCCGACCACTCGACGGCGACGCGGATGCCGCCATCCTTGGGGTCGTTGCCGGCCCATCGCACCGCGGTCACGCGAGCGGACGACGCGCCGCCGGCGTGATTGAAATCCAGGAACGGGCGCTTGCCCGCCTTCACGAGGTCGTCAAAAGACTTGGCGACGGCGGCGGCGGAAGTGGCATCCACCATCACGGAGAGTTTCGCGGGCTTGCCGGCCTTGGTGGCGCAAATCTCGTGACGGCCCGGGGGCATCCACTGGATTTCAGAAGGCACCGCACCGTCGGCGCCGGGGGCGATGCCGAGGGCGTTGACGAGGAAGGTCGGGGTGCAGCCTTTGAAGGTCATGGGGATGAATATCGAAATCGGGAAGGTGTTGCGCGAGTCGGTCGGACTGACGGGCGGTCACGACGCGCCGAAGGACGCGCGAAGGGCCTCGGCTATCTCGGGGGCGAGCGTGCGGATGTCGGGCAGGGCGTCGGGCTGCGCGGCGTGCGTCACGGACTTCTTCAGCGAGTACAGCGGCTTGCCGTCGGCCTTGCGCACGATGAGGAGCTTGCCGCCGTAGATGCGCAGCGCGGTCGCCTGCGGGTATTCCTTCGCGCCGATGCCGTGGGCGGTGGCATCCACGGGAATCGCGAGATACTTCGTGCGCTTCGGCGTAATGGTTCCGCCGTAAACCTTGTGAGCTATGCGCGGATCACCGATGCCGATGACGGCCCTGTCCTTGCTCGTGGAAACGACGGACACCGACTTCGAAACGGCGCGCCAGAAGCCTGTGCGCTTGCCGCCGAGCTTGTTTGGGTGCTTCGCGTTCAGGTCGAGGAAGTGCCGGCGGTATCCGTTCGCGGCGACACGACCGACGACGCGCATCGCGGCGGCCCGGTCTTCGACCTTGCCGAGGAGCTTGCGCACATCGGTGAGGGCGGGACCGGATACCTTGATGGATACGCCGTCGGCCATGATCAGGCGCGCGTTGAAGATTTCACCGCACCGTTCACTGCGGCGGCGCCCATCGCCTCTTCCATGGCGCGGGCGAGGGTGTCGCTGTCGAGCCGGTCGAAAAGCTCGGGCATGGATTTCTGTGCGGTTTCCAGCGCCTTGATGAAATCGGCGTCGGTGATCGTGGCGTCGGTGGCCTTCGCGATGAGGTCGGCGAAGACCGGACGCACGGGACGCAGCCAATCGGCGGCGACGCCGGACAGGCGCTCGAGCACGGCGTCGGCGAGGCGGTCTCGCTCTACGGCCCTACGGGCCTGTATGAGGATTTTGGACTCCACCTCACGAGCGCCAACGGGGGCGACACGGGGGACCTGCGACACGGGGGGAACGCCTGGCAACGCAGGCGCGGCAGGCATAGTCGGCGAGAAGATGGTTTCCGGGTCGGCGTCGTGCGCGGGCTGCGGGATTTTGTGGCGCTCGTAGAGCCACGCCTTTTCCACGGGCAAGCCGAGGTCGCCGATCAAGATTTTGTCGCGCTCAGCGTTGGCCTTGGCGTCCTCAGCGACCTTGATGTCCGGCACGAGCAAGGGAGCCTCTGAGTCGTCGCCGTAATTAAGCCGCAGGATGGAGGGCACGAGCTGCGTGTTGAGCACGCCGGCTAGCCAGTCGGCGGCGGCGGCCATGATATCGTCGCGCACCGACATATGGACATCGCCGAGGGCGCGGGAGCCGCCGGACTCGCCGACATCCGTTGTAAGCGTCTGGCCGAGAATGAGGAGGTCGCACGCCTTG
Organism: uncultured Opitutia bacterium; assembly: GCA_945957395.1. Lineage (GTDB taxonomy): Bacteria > Verrucomicrobiota > Verrucomicrobiia > Opitutales > UBA953 > CAMFKE01. The sequence goes on along the minus strand of CAMFKE010000004.1, from coordinate 102,883 downwards.
TCCGCGATATCCATCACCAACTTCTGCGGGTTGTCTGCGGCCTTGCCCGCGGGCTCCTTCATGTCGAGCGTGGTTCCTACGGGGAAAGCGCCCCACCCGCTCGATCCGATGTTTTCGAGCATCGCGCAGATGTCGTCGAGCAGGGCCTTGTTGTTCGGGTCGTAGGTGGCCCAGCGCAGAGGAGTTCCGAAAAGCTGCGCATAGTTCACGAGCCACTGGAAACCGAACTGAGAGGCGATCCAGTACTTGGCTAGCGAGCGAAGCAGGGCCGTGCTGGCCGGGTGACCGCTGCGCGACTGGCATACGGCCACGATGAAGTTGTCCGGCTGAAACGGGACGAGCTGCGCGTTGGAGCCATATCGTCCGGTGGGGTCGAACAGGATGCGATCCTGCGTGGCGGATCCGAATGACGGGAAGGCGACGAACTGGCCGGGGAGCTGGCGCGCGGCACGCGGAACGATGCCGGCGGAAGACGCAGACCAGTACACCTCGACGACGGAGATTCCCTTTCCGTGCGCGTCGAGGAGATCGTAGAACATGCCCTCGGTGTTCTTCTCGAAGGCCGTCGCGTCGGGCTTCATGCTCCACAGCACCGAGTCCACGAACTCGGCACGCTCGGCGGCGGACGGCGTGGGCTCGGCGCCCTTGATGGTGAACGGGGTGACGGTGTAGTCCAACCGGGATACTGCGCGCTTCACCTCGTTAAGGTTCTTCGTGAGGCGCGGCCATGTGTCCTCCATCATGTCGAAGAGTTCGGCCTGTGCGCGCCAGTCTCCGTCGAGCAGGGCGCGTTCAAGTACGGCCTCGACCTCGCGCGGGCGGATGGCGCGGGACAGGGTGCGGGTCTGCCGGTCGCGCACCGTAGGCGAGTACACCGGCGCCGGCGCGGCCGACACCGTGGGCGCAGAAATGGGCGCCGCAGCCTCGGCGGCCTTGACGACTTGTGGGGCGGGCTTGGACCAAGGAAATCGCATGCTCGCAAGCGTGCCCGGCGCGAGAATCAACGGAACGGTGCGGCGGTGACGGGCCTTAACGGAACGACGGACGCGAGAAGGCCGGCTTTGCGAAGCGGATGCCGGAGGTGGTGGCTATGGCGCCGCCCATGTGCGGGCCGCAGTAGCACGCCCCGATGACGGCGTCAGCCCGGTCAGGGGAGCCGAGCCCGCGGGCGGCCATCTTGTCCTTGGGCTCGACGCCGAGCTTGCCGCGCGCGCGTTCGTCGGTGCGCCGGCTCGTGAGCTGCTCGAAGAGGAGGGTGTCATCGGGCAGGATGAGCTCGCCCTTGTCCACGGCGCGGGCGGTCTTGTGCCACATCTCGGCGGACAGATTCGAGTAGTGCGCGTCGAGCGGGGAGGCGTTGGCGTGCACTTTGTGGATGTGCCAGCCCTCGTCGGCCATGGTGTTGATCATGGCGATGCCGAGCCCGTCGGCGTCTCCGTAGATCTGCCCGGCGTTCAGGTCGTGCTCGCGGAAATGTCGGATGAATCGGCGCACGGCCTGCGTGGTGTCCTCCTCGTGCCAGGCGTCGAGTATGCGCACGCGGTTGCCTTCGCGCAGCGCGAGGACGTTCTCGTCTCCACCGGCGGCGAAGTCGCAGAACGCCACGCGTCCGCTCGGCGTGAACTGCGGGGGCTTTTCGAGCAGGGCGCGAAGCTTGGACGGGGGGAAGACGACGCCGCCGTCGAGGTCGGTGAACTCCGCGAGGTGCATCGATCGGTAGATGGAGGAGTCCTCGCCGTAGATGAGCCGGTCACGCTCGCGCTTGGACTCGGGGATGTGCGCGCAGTCGTGCGAGGTGACACGGCGCGTCCAGTATAGCCCGCGTTCCTTGTTGAAGCACCGGTAGAACTTGCCCGACGAGTGACCGGGCGAGGACATGAGAAGCAGGAATTGCGGGCCGCACCTGTCGAAGGCGGTGAAGATGCCGTCGGGTATGGTTTTCGATTCGTCGGCGATGATGAAGAGCGGCGCCGTGATGGGATCGACGGCGTGGTGACCTTCCGCGCGCCCTGGCGAGTCCGTCGAGAACATCACGAGGCCGTAGTCGGCGGGGCTACCCGGTATCCGGATTGTGGTGTCGTTCCACTCCCACCGTGGGTACAGATGCGCGTAACGACGAATCGCCGGAGCAAACTGCGTGGTGAGCTGAAGCCACGAGCCGGAGGTGATGACCACCTTACCGCCGCGCGCGCCGAACTGGTCGAGGAACCATAGGATGAGCGGTGCCGCGCAAAAGGTGGTCTTGCCGGACTCATTTGCCGCCGCGATGGCGCATGGGAGGCGCTGCCCTACGGCATCCCACACGGAGTCCTGCCACTCGTAGGGGTCGAGCCCGAGCACTTCTCGCGCGTAAATCCACGGGGGCACGATGTCGCCCCAGTCGTAGTCCGGGTCACGGACGGGCGCGGCCATGGCGGGTCAGTTCTTTCCGACCGTCTCGGCGGCGGCGGAAGCTCGCAGGCGATCACGCGCGGCGAGAAGCTTAGCCTGGCGCTCGGGGTCTTCGCCGAAGCCGGTGTTGACGACGGTGTTCGTGTTCACCGTCACGGCGGGGGCTTCGTTGATGACATAACCGCGCTTCTTGCCGATGGTGCGCAGGGCAAAGATGACGGCTTGCGGATCGCCGGCCCTGATGAGTGCCCGCAACCCGGCTTCGGCCTCGTCCACGAGTTCCTCACGAGCCAGTTCCACAGCGCGCTTCAGGGACTCCGATGCGGCGATACGCTCGTAGAGCGACGACCTGGAATATCCTAACTTGCGAGCGGCCTCAGAGACACGCCCACCGGCGGCGGAGAGGGCTTCCGCAACGACATCATCGGCGACGACGGGCTTGCCGTGCGGAGTGCCGATGCGCTTCAGGCTGACGGGTTTGACCTTCTTCATGCGGGCATCGTGCGACAGATACGGGCAAAACAAAACCCGCCGGGTGTGACGGCGGGTGACAAGGAGGGGGGATGCGGTTATGCCACGGCGTCTTCCTGCGTCAGTTCGGCGATGAACATGTCCGTCTCGCCAACATCAAAGCCGGCGGAAACCACCGCCTGCTCGACAGCCTGGCGTGTGCCTGATCCATCGGCAAAGGCCATCACGGCGACATGGATCGGGGCCGTGCGTCGCTCCACCTCGCGGCGCGACGAATCCATGAGCGCCATGCGTTCGGCAACCTGCTCTTGCGTGAGGGTCTTGCTCATTTCATCCAACCTTTCATCCTCAAAGCGTGTTCGATTCCGGCGGAAATGCCACCCCATTCTTCGCCTGGGATTTTGTAGTAATCCCATCGGGTGAACTTTTCCTCCAAGTCTTTCATCAAAGCTGCATCCCCGGACTTCTCGGTGATGTACTGGGCATAGGAGCGGGCCCATATTTCACGCATTGAGGGCACATAGCTGCCCCTTCCGTACTTGGCGACGAGGCCGGCGTAATACCGGGTCGAAGTGACGGCCTTGTAGAACTCGCTCAGCACGGGGTGATTCGCAAACTGGGAATCCGAGAGCACCTTGCCGAAGGCATGCCAGTGGATTTGATGCCCGATCTCGTGGGCGACGGTGTTCCCTGTTCCGCAGTACGGGTTTTTCCACACCCTGATTGCGCAGTCATTCAGTTCGGCGATGCCGAATTTTCCAGTAAACTTCCCTGCGGTCAGACGAGCCCCAATCTTGGGCATGTCGCCGTCGCCGTGGACGGAATCGATGGCGTCGAGCGTCCTGTGGAACTCTTCGGCCATCTCCTTGTCGGGGCGCCCCAGGAGGGAGAAATTGACGGACATGGGCGGAATGAGCGGAGCCGCCATAGCCTCCGTCGCCGGCACGAGTTTGATCGTGTCCTTCTTCCGTTTAGCCTTCGGGCCGAGCGCCTTCTCCAACTGGCGCATGATGTCGGGGTCGATGCCGTTCGTGGACGCGATGACATCGGCGTTAAAGCCCTCCTCCGGGACCGGCGGCGGGGTCGGGTCGTCGGCCTTCATGAGTCCGCGCGCGATGGCCTCGGAACGCCCGACATCCTCGACTCCCATGCCGGAGTTGAAGCCCCACGGGCCGTATGGAACGCCGAAGCCGCCGATCTCCCGCGCGTTCATCGAGAGCCAAAACGCCAGGTCGGACTTGAGCTTCACCACGCCGTCGTTCGCATCGTGGGAGCGCCTCGGCGAGGGCGTCGGCATCTCGCGGATGAAGCGTTGCGCGGGGAAGGCGCGGCGGATGGCCGGGTCTTCGTTGCCGTGTTTGAAGTACGCGTAGTCGTTCGCCATCGTGGTCTGCGTCTCGAAGATGAGGCGCAGGCGCCCGGTACTCGTGGGCTCGATGACGCCACCGACATGCGGACCGACGATGGGCATCCCCTGCTCCGCCATCTTCTCGCGCATGATGCGCACGAACCGTTCGCGCCCACCGGCCTTCAACGCCTTGCCACCGTCCGTCTCCTCGACCTCGGACTTGAGGAAGTCGTCGATACCGTCGCGGGCGGCCTGAAGGAATCGGGCGTTCTCCACCCTGGCCGAAAAAAACGCCCGCTCGCGTATCGCCACGGGCACCATCGACCACTCGCGCGACTTCAACACCGATGTCACCGGAAGCTTGTCGTTGAGCTTACGCACGGCGTCTTTGAAGGCGGCTGGGCGAATAAGTGGCGCGTCGTCAGGCATGGGGGGTAGGTTTAGAGCACAGCCTTCAATGGGCGAAGGCCGCAGAGCTTACGGCGGGTAACGACTCGCGCGTGCGCGCGCTTGGTTTGTCCGGTCGTCCGGGGCTCTGCGGCGCCGTCATGGGTGCGCTCTTGACCGTCCAGCCAGACGCCCCCTAAGAACCCCCCTTGCGCAGCGCAGCGAGGGAACCACGGGGCAAGCTCCTCCCCCTCGGGGACGCGCCGGAGCATCACGAGCGTGCCTTGCTCGTCACGGCACTTGGTGGGCATGTCGGAGTGTGTCGGCCACAGGATGCGCGCCGTGTCACCGGGAATGAGTCCGGCGTCGACGATAGCGTCCTGGAGCTGCTTGTACGCCCCGGGGAGGTTGTCGCGGTCGAGCATGCCAGGGCCCCTGCGAACGATGTGGAGTTGCCAACGGCTCCCCTTCGGCGACGGGGTGCGGTTGGCACGACCGGCGACGATGAGGGCGATTGCGAGCGCGCGGGCGGCACGGGTCTTCTCCTTGCGGACGACTGACCAGTGCTTGCCTCGCAGGGTGTTCGGCGTGGCGGGCAGGTAGCCGGGCAGTGTGAGCATGAGGGCGTCGCCCTTGGAGATCAGCTGAGGCACGAAACGGTGGTTCATCAGGTGGTTTCTGATTTTCCTTCTATCCCCTTCGGACTTCGGTTGGCTTCGTTGCACTATGAATAACCCCCCGAGCAAATGGATTTGCGACACCTGCGGTGAAATCATCGAAAAGCCTGAAGACGGGTATATCGAGTGGTTGAGCCGCACTGACAATGCTCACCCTCGCTACCACCGACTTGTGCTTGTTCATCACAAGCCCAAGTCCCCACGCGAGCGCGGGTGCTATCCGCCGAAATCCAAAGACGTCGATATGCACATGCCCCTCTCGCACTTCCTTGGCGCAGACGGGCTTACGTGGTTCCTTCAGCAGCTTTCCGACAACACCTTCGAGGACAGGGAAGAGCCTATCGAAATGATGAAGCGGCTTTTTGTCCCTGGGTACGAGATGGCCAGAAAGCATTTTGATGCGGCTATTGCCGATGATGTCTTCGAGCCAAATACGAAACCGGGGTATTACTCGCAGGTGCAAATCAAGGCCACGCTTCGCTGGGCCGAAGAGAACCATCAAGACTAGGCTCATCGGGCGGCTCCTTTCACGTTCGCGCTAACCAGCGCGGCGGCTACCGGCGGGCAAACGCTGTTGCCGATGCGGGCGACCTGTGAGGAGGTCGTCCCCGTGAGCTTGTAGCCCTCTGGGAATCCCTGTGCGCGGGCCAGTTCGCGCGGGGTGAGCATGCGCAGCCCGATGTCGACGATGCGGAATTGCTCACCGCGCACGGTCACGAGGCCGAAGCGGTCGCGCGTCGTCACGGTGCCGAGCGGCTCCTTCATGCCCTGCCCGCCGCCCGTGCCGTAGTATTTCACGAGGAACGCTGAAACCTCTTCGGCGTGGTCGCCTCCTGGGGCGAGCTTCGCCATCACCAGGCTGTGATGGTCCTGCGTGGTCACGGTGCCGAGCGGCACGCGCAGGGCGGTGCCAATGACGCCGGTGTAGTGCTTCGCGAGGAAGGCGGACACCAGCGCATGCTTCACGCCGCCGGCGACGACCGTTCCGAGTGGCTTGTCGAGACCGGGAACGCGTGGCGCCTGTCCTTCGCGCTCACCGTACCCTGTTTGCACGAGCGTCGGAACCACGAGCGCATGACGGTTCTCCGTCACGATGGTCGTCAGCGGTCGCGACGACGGCCAGCACGCACCGGCGCCCGACGACTGGTTGTCGATGCCGACCACGAACGGATCGGCGGACTCGGTGACATACCTGCGGATGCCCTCGGCGATGCGGCGACAGGTGCTCTCCGCGAGCGGCCGCGAACGCTCGAAAATGGACGGGCACGGGATGCTCCAGTCGATGCACTCGGCGGCGGTGCGCCAGGCTGGCAGGTGCGCGTTCCACAGGTCGACAGGCTTCTTCGGGTCGCGGTGCGTCGGCTCCGGCCACACGACCGGGTTGCCGTCGCAGCGTGCCACTAGGAAGAATCGCTTGCGGGTGGTCGGAGCGCCGTAGTCGGCCGCGCACAGCACGCGGTGCTCAACGGCGTATCCGAGGCGGCGCAGGCGGCCGGTGAACTTGCGGAAGGTCCGGCCGACGCGCTCCGGGCACGGCGTTCCGCACTTCATGAGCGGGCCCCAGGTGACGAACTCCTCGACGTTTTCGAGGATGATGACCGCCGGGCGCTCCTGCTCGGCGAACTTCACGGCGCTCCAGGCGAGCCCGCGCACCTTACGGTCCTTGGGCTTTCCGCCCTTGGCCTTGGAGAAATGGCGGCAGTCAGGGGAGAACCACGCCAGCGACACGTTGCGGCCGCGCGTGTGCTTGCGCGGGCGCACCGCGAACACGTCCTCGCGCAGGTGCATCGTGGTCGGGTGGTTGGCGGCGTGCATCGCGAGGGCCTCCTCGGAGTGGTTCACGGCGATGTCGGGCGAGCGACCAAGGGCGCACTCGATGCCGGTGCTGGCGCCTCCGCCTCCGGCAAAAAAGTCGGCTATGAAGTCGCTCATCGGTCGCCCTCCTTCTCGTGCTGGCGCCCGATTTCAACCAGGCGTTCTGCGTCCTCGCGCTCGTCGCACCAGCGATTGTAAGCCACCTGCTCGGGTGCGAAGCGCTTCTTCACCTCGGCCACAGGGATTCCGTGCTGCGCGGAGTAGGCGGCGAACAGAAGGCGTTCGGCCTCCGTCATGGCGCCCATGTGCCAGTAGAGTTCCGGCACGTCACGGATGCGAGTGAGGACATGGGTGATGGCGGCGCGGGACTTTTCGAGCTCGGCGCGCAGGGCGTCGCGTTCGCGCACAATGTCCAAGAGGCTTTCTTCGTCGTCCTCGTCATCGTCGCAATACTCGCCGGAGTCCATGCGCGCGGCCACGCATTCGAGGGTCTTGATGCCTTCGATGCAGTGGAGCGCGACGTCGGCCGCGTGGCAGTGGCAAGGCATGATGCAGGCCCAGCGGCCGGGGTGATCGGCGCTCTCGAGCGTAACAGGCGAGTGCTCCGGCCCGGCCTTGACGTAACAGGCTCCGACGGTGCCGACATGGCGGAGCGCATCGGCCACATAGTGCGCGTTGAGCGCCTGACCTCCAATCGCCACGAAGGCGGTTTCGCGGCACTTCTGGGCCAGCTGCTCGGCATAGAGCACGGCGGCGAGCTCGGGCGGCTGGACGGCGCGGCGATCGGCCTCGGGGACAAGGATATGGCGCAGGATTTTTTCCGTCCCCGTGGTGACAACCGAGGATTCCGATGGCTCGGCGTGGAGACGGTAAAAATCCGTTGCGAACGCTATGCGCTTTCCGTTCAGAAACACGACGTGCACGCGGTGCGCGGCTTCCTTCTCGTGTTCGGGGTTGAGCGCCAGTTTCAGGGTGTCGGAGTGCATGTTACACGCCCTCCTTTCCGGCTTCGATGGTGACGGACTTCCGGGCGCTTCCGTACGGATTGAGCGTGCTGATGGTGCAGCTCGCGACGCCGGCGTCCTTGAGCGCACCCTTGAATCCGCCGATGGAGTCCATGAGGCGCTTCATCGCCGGCGACTTGATGGCGGCGCTGAGCCCGAGCGTGGCGCGCAGCATGTCGGCGGCCTCGGGAGAAACCTCGCCATTCCGGAACTTGGCGACGGCCGCGTCGCGGTCGGTCTTGAAGAGGTGCAGGAAGTTGCGCGCCTCCTTCAGCGCGGCGTCGCTCGTCTTCTTCTCCTGGGCTTCGAAGCTGTCCATCGCGGCCTCGATGACCTTCTCAAAACCGGGCTCCTCGGGTTCGCTGGCAAAGAGGGGCGTCTGTTCTACGCGGCGCGTTTGCGTGGCGGCGGAGCGATCCATCGGCAACAGCCCGTCCGTGGGCAGCAAGAAGCAGGGCTCCTTGTGCTTGATCCAGATCTTCTGCTCCTTGGCGATGCGGGCGGGGACGTGCTCGCATACTTCGCCGACGGTCTTCACCGGCATGCGCCGGCCCTTCTTGGTCGTGTTGAACTCGTAGCCGGCGCGGTGCAGGCGCTCGACCGCGGTGTAAACGGATTCGTCCTCCGGGATCTGCACGATGGTGCCGGTGAACTCCTTGCCTTCGAGTTCGCCCTCGGGGTCGTACACGACGACGATGTACTGTTTCTTGATCGCCGGTTCCTTCTCCTCGTCCGCTTCGGCGGCTTGTTCCTGTTGGAGTTCCTGGAGGATGCCGGCGACGAGTCGGGTTTCCACCTCGTTGCGCGTGAGCACCATTTTCACGAGTTCGATGTCTACTTTGGCCATTTTTGTAAGTCGTTGAGTTTGTTTTTGATTAGGCGTGTCGGGCGCTCGGGCGCATGCACACGCAGGTGGCGAATTGACGCAGGCGGCGCAGCACGGCGGCGGCCGTCTCGGGATCGGGGAAACAGTCCTCGAAGTACTTCACGCCCTCCACGCGGCCCTTGTCGGGGATGCCGGTGTAGTTCGTGGTGATGAGGACCGGGCGGAAGTCGTGCAGGCGGTCGTCGATGACGGCGAAGATGGCCTCTTGGGCGCGCTCGCTGATCTTGTCCTTGCCGAAGTCCTCGATGACGAGGAGCGGGGCGTTGGTCAGACGATCCAGGAAGGCCTTTGCCTTGCCGGCCCCGTAGGCGTCCATCACCTCGGCGGTCAGACGCCCCGGGCGGAAGACCAGAGGCTCCCTGTCGAGCACGTTGAGCGCAGAGTAGAGCGTGCGGGACTTGCCGCCGTCGGGCAGCCCGTAGAGCAGCAGAGACCGGCGGAGTGACGCCGGCGCATCCTCGCCGGCGGACGCCAGGGCTGTGGCCCATTCCATCGCGCGGTTGTAGCCGGCGATGTCGGGCAGCCTATCGGCATCCGTATCGCGGTACGCCTTGGGGATCCAATCGCGCCAGTTCTTCGCCTTGCCGGAGCGAATCACCTTGTCGCGCGCCGCGGAGCACGCTGCGCAGACGATGGACTCGGGGGCGGTGCCGGGGGCGACGAATCCCTCGGTTTTGCACCCACAGACATGGCAGATGACGGACTGCAACTTGAGCTCAAAGCGCCCGCCGAACGGGTCGGCGATGGGTTTTGGCGCGACAGGCTCGTCGCGCATCACACGGACGCGGCCCTCGCCGCGTAGGTCGGCCTCGGTGGGCGAGAGAAAATCAGAAGGTTTCACGCTCATTGACGGTGGCGGCGCGGAATGCGCCGGGTTGGTTTCTTGCGCCGGAGCAAGCCTGGCGCGTGGGTTCGGCCGGGCGGGCGAGCCCGGAGCCGATGGCGGTTTCCAGCCAGGCGGCGCGTGTGGCGTCGTCCGGCAGTGGCGACAGCGTGCGGCGGTGGGCGTCCAGCGCGCTGGTGGTGGGCCTGCAAAGCAGCGGGTCCTTGGCCGGGTGGCGGCGCTGCTCGCGCTCGATCAAGTGCGTGATCCACTCCGACCACTTGGCCTTGAGCGCAGGAGACCAGGCCTGCGGCAGCGCCGCCACCTCCCGAGCAATCCAGGCCGAATGATCCGCGCGCTCGCTCCGCGCGTCCCTTTCAAGAGCGAGGTTAGTATTACTATCTGCCTCTTGTACTCTTGTACTCTTGTACTCTTGCGCGAGCGCGCGTGGCACTCCGTCCGCATCGGATTCGCTATGCGTTTCAGATGCGGACGCACCTCCTTCGCTGTGCGTTTTTGATGCGTTCGCATTGCGCCTCCGCTTTCCCCATCGTGCGTTCGCAGCCTCCGCGTTTTTCTCCGACTTAGCGTGCACCTCGGCGCGATCACGAAGCACACGAGGATGCGCGACACGTCCGGCCTTTCCTTCGACAGGGACGAACACTTCGAGCGCAACCGCTACATCCTTCGACTTCACGCCCTTGCCGAGCAACCGGACGCATTCCTCGGGCGACGCAGGGACGCTTCCATCCCTGGCGCTCCTGATGATGAGCGTGAAGTACGCCCACTCCTGTGGGATGGTCATGAGCTTCACGCGCTCGCTGTTCAGATAGTCGTCGGGCCAGAACTTGAGCCACGACATCTTGCGGTCGCTCATGCCAGGGCCATCCGGCAGGTGCGGACGGTGCGCCCGGTGATGGCGCATTTGCGCCCGGAAACCTCGAGCAGGGTGCCACTCTCCACCATCTCGGTGATGCGGGGGCGGACGGCGTTGAGATCGGTGAAGCCGAGATGGCGGGCGACCTCCCGGTCACTCGCCGCCCCGAGGGAATCGAAGGCGGCGAGGACAAGGCGTTCGCGCTCGGCGCGCTCCCGCACGGTGGCGTCGTGAGCGGCACGGCTGTTGTGGTGCATGCTCATGGCGAGTGTCAGTAGGGGATTTCCGAGTCACCGAGACGCTTGCGGCGGGACTCTACCTGCCACGGCTTCGCGTTCGGCCAGACGGGCTCGTGCGTGCGCTTGCGCGCCTCGCCGGTCTGACGAATGTGCAGCTCGCGGATGCAGGCCGTGCGGTGAGACTTCGCAGCGAGGTCCCATTCGTCGGCGACCTGTTCGGCGTTAGCGAAGTGGAACAGTCCAACCTCGTGCGGCGCCTCCTTGCAGACGACAGGGAAGGACATGCCGCGATAGCCGAGACCGGCTAAATCCGACACGCGCAGGTAGTGGAATGCGCCGATGTCGTAGCCGAACTCGAAGAACGAGGAGACGAACTGCTCGATGGTGCCGCCGGTGGTCTTGATGTCGAAGCATCCGAAGCCCTCCGACGGCGCGCGGTCGAAGCGGGCACGGAGCATGAGGCCAGTGTCCGGGCAACGCACACGCACCGAGAGTTCGGAAAGGCCTTCGCGAGCGATGAGCGCACGGGTGTTGTCGTCGTCGCGCAGTGCTTTCACGCAGGCCTGAGCCGTGGCGATCATGTCCGTCGTGACGCAGCCTTCCTTCGTGGTCGTCTTGCCCTCGACCACCTTGAAGCCCATCTGCTCGGCGGAGGTAAAGCCTTCGAGCGAGAATCCGTGAACGAGGGTCCCGATATCGCGCGCCGCCTTGGAAATCTCCACCGGCACCAGGGCGTGCGCCTCGGACTGCACGAGGGACCTCACTCGCGTCGAGGAAAGCGAGCCCTTGTCAGCGTGATAGTCGGCGCTGCTCACGCCGACGAAAACGCCCTCGGCGCTCGGGTCGGCCCAGTCGGCCGCATCGCGCAGCAGGACGCCGCGGAAGTGAGTCGGGCCAGTCATCAAGGGTTCCTTAACAACTGCCGGCGCCGCACATTCGACCGGAGAAGGGGAGGTCTCTTCGGGCGCCTTGGCGGATTCTGCGAGCTTGGCCGCGCGCTTCTTAGCCACCTTGGCCTTCGCCTCGGCTTGCGCGGTTTCAGCGGGAGACGCTTCGGTGGAGGCGTCCATGTCCGCCTTATGCGGGATCTCGACGCCGGTCGCCTTGATGTAGTCCGCCACCCACTCGACGTTGGCATTCGTGTAACCGGCGAGCGTGGCGAGCATCCTGGCCTCATAGGCCGGCACGTCCATGATCATGCTGAGATTACGCGCCGCAACATCGGCCAGGTGGTGGGCCAGGTCGGCCGTCGACCAAAACGGATCGCAGTTTCCGAACGCCATCTCGGTGCGGCCGGTGTTGGCCGATTCGCACGACCAGCGGACGATAAGGCCGACGCCATGCTCACCGCGGACGAAGCGCACGGAGGCCCTGAGCGAGCCCCAGTGCGATTCGATGGGCGGCACCCAGAGGGCGTAATTGCCCTCGGGCCAGACGCTGAGGATGGCGCTCATGCGACGCCCTTCTCCGCCATGGCGGTTTCGGCGTTGTCGACGCGCACCTTGTCGAGCGCGGCCTTGCGATCGGCCTTGTCGGCGTCGAGGCAGCCAAGAGCGGCGTGAATGTCATCGTTCGACGTCTCCGCCGTCGCGATGATGCCCGTGGGGGTGGCGACGGTAAGCGTCAGCGTGGTCTCGGTCTCGCCATTGTACCCGGGATGTTGCCAGCATTCCAGCCGGACACAGGCGTGCGTGCCCGGGGCGTTCTCGTCGCGCCAGCGGAACAGTGCGGATTTCGCCGCGGCGAAGGTTTCGGCGGGCGACATGTTACGCGCCCTCCTTTCCGCCGGGCGCGAACGGGTCGTCGCCGGGCTTCTTTTCTTCCTTCGACGCATTCGCCGTGCCGACCTTGGAGACGGGCGGGAACTCGTCAGCCAAGGTGACTTCGCCTTCCTTGAGCGCGGTGCGAAGGCCGGACAGCGTGTCGAGGTCGTCGGGCGTGATCTGGGCTTCGGAGGTGTACGAGAACTTCGCGAGCACCTGTTCCTTGCTCACACCCATCGCGGCGTAAGCCTTGAGCGCGCCGGCGACACGGTCGGCCATCGGTTTCGCTTCGCCACGAGCGACGCGCATCGCGGCGTCCACCGCCGGCTTGATCAGCGCGCCGGGCACGACCTTGAAGACGGCGTCACGGAACGCGATGGCACTCGCGTTGTTGGCCGCCAAGTTGATGTCGTCCTCGTCGGGCTTCCCCTTGTTCTTGGTCTTGGCGATGATGCGCCGGCGCTTCTCGACGACGATGCGGGTGTTCTTTTCGAGGTCCTGGCAGACGCCCTGCACGACGACATGCGGGTTGTCGCCGGTAGCCACGATGGCGACGATGCGAGTCGCCGCGTTGATATTGCGGTATTCCGACACGGCGATCTCCGCCATGCGGACCGACGGGCCTTCGATCGCCTTGCCGCCGCGGGGAAGGCGGTAGAAGCACGAGGCCGCAGTCTCTTCGTCGAGCGTCGCGAAGGCGACGAGGTTGGCCTTCACCTTGGCCAGGTTGCGCGGGAAGCGGTTGGCCGTCGCGATGGCGATGTCGATTTCGGCGCGCGTCACGGCCTCGGCGTTGGTGATTTCCAGTTCGCCCTTGCGCGGGGCGATGATTTCAGGGTCTTCGATCATTGTGCTGTTCTCTTGGGTGTTTCTCTTGGGTTCATCGCCGGCGCCGGGGCGGCTTTGGTAGGTTGGCCCCGGCGTTTTGGCGTAAAGTCTTGTGGTTCAGCGGGTCGGGCCGCTTCGGTCGGCCTTGTCCTGCATTTCGTGGCGGTGGTGCTCGGCGCTTTCGCGGTCGTCGCGGCGGAGCTCGGCATGGTCAGATCGCCAGCCGAAGAGCTCTTCGCACGCCGGCATGTTGTCGCGGACGCACATGTTGAGCAGCGTGCAGCCCGTGCACGGGGCGGGCCTGCTCATCGGGCGGCCCTCCGGCTGAACTTGGAGACGAGCATGTCGCCGCAGCGCCGGCACTCCTCGCGGTCTCGCTCGGCGTTGCACTCGGAGCACACATGGTACTCACGCGAGGCCGCTTCCGCCTCGCGGCGCAGCGTGGCACGCTCGGCCTCGTTGGCCGCGTGCAGTTCGGCCGGCTCGCAGTACGGGGCCGTGCAGCAGGCCGCGAAAACACACGCGCCAAGCACGACGGCCGCCAGGATAAGGACGATCATCGACCACCTCCGATCCGGCCGGGACGCCAGACAGCGGGGTTTTCGGACTTCGGGCGCTTCGCGCGGTCCAGGTCGAGCAGCCGCCAGAACTTGATGCGCGCCTCGACGATCGGGAAGACGCGATGGCGCGCGGCGAATGCGAGAAACGCCCGGCGGGTGGCGTAGCCGCAGTACTTGGCGGCGGCGGCGTCGCCGCGAAGGCGGGTGGTGTCGCCCCCGTAGCTGGGGGGCAGCGTGGCGGCGGTCGCCACGGGCACGCCGGGGAACTTGCTCTCGATGAGCCGGCGCAACTCAAAGATGTCGGCCTTGGTGGCCGGGATTTCGGTCTCGTTCATGACTGGTGGGTGGTTGGGAATGGGCAAGGCGGCGGCGGCGTCCCGGTGTATCCGGGATTTTGCAGATAGGCCTTTGGGTGGCGGTTTAGGCGGCGGACGGAGCGCTCTTGCCGGTACGCTCTCGGCGCCGAGCCGCCAGGTGGTCGAGCAACTCGGGGCGGTATCGGTCCTCGACCGCCTCAACGAAAAGGCGGCTCATCGACGCCTGCGGGTTGCTCGCCCGATCGGCACGCGCCTTGTTGCGGAGGAACTCCAGCAACTCATGCGGCAGGGTGATGCCGGTGGAGTCGGCCGCATAGCTCGCGCGGTCATACGGGATGGGTTCCGGGTCGGTGATGCAGAGGAGCGCCTTCGCCGCGGCGAGGTACTCGGCCGCCTTCGGATACTGGGCCTTGCCGGAGATGAGTTTCGAAAATGCGGCAGGGTGGGCGCCGACGCGGCGCGCGATGTCCTTCATCTTCAGGCCTCGGGCGGCGGCGGCGGACTTGATGCGCTGGGCTTCGGTCATGGTCATTGACGGCCCTCCATGCCGGTGCTCACATCGGAGTCATGAAGGATATTCTCCGCGCCATTCGTCATCAGCAAGCCCGGCGAGACTTCGAGGAACTCAGCGAACTTGGCCTCGCCAAGCTCACCTTGAAGGAGCTTTCCGAACGGCATAACGACTTCCCCGATGGCAATCCCGGGAGATTCCTGATCGAGCAGACCCTCGCCGCCAGACTCACCGAGATTCAGACCCGCGCCACGATTCGCGCCGGATGGATAGGCGGCGTGTGCGGCGTCGCCGGCTCCCTGCTTGGAGTCCTGATTGGCTGGTGCCTGGCGAGGCCTTGACCGGGTGGCGCATCCGAGCGCCAGACCGAGCGCCAGACCGGACAGCAGGCCGACGGCGAGAATCTTGACGATGTCGCGCCCGACTATGCGGAAAACATCGGCCCAGATGGCTACCGTATATTCCATGTCTCTGCGCAGGGCGTCGGCGAGCTTGCGGCTCAGGCGCGCCAAGAGGTTTGAGTTGTCGGCGGAGTCGGTGAAAAACGCCCTCTCGCGAAGCTTGGCCGGAAGGGTTCTCCAACCCTGGGCGGCGGTCTTGTTCTTCTCGGTGCTCATGGGTCTTGGCGTTACGAGATGCACATCAATATGCATTCGCATATGCGTCAATGCGAATTTTAAGAAATTGCCCCAACTTCTTAAAATCGTTCACTGGGCCGCATGAACACTGGGGAAACATTTGCCGAACGACTCGACAGCTTCATGCGCTCGCGCTCCGTGACGCAGGAAATTTTAGCCACCCATGCCGACGTAGCCCAATCAACCGTGTCGAGATGGCTTTCCGGTGACTCAAAACCACACGACAAAGTCATCCGAAAAATATGCGAACGCATGGAAATCAACCCCCACTGGCTCCTCACTGGGGAAGGGCCGCGCGACGCAATTCCGGAAGTCAGCTTCTCGCGTAGGCCGAACCTAGGCGGAGACACATCCGCCGAGTCCCCCGCCCTGCGCAGCGCCCGCGAGCGGGTGGAAATACTCAAGCTCCAGATCGAGGAGGCCGAGTTGCGCAAGCGGCTCGCCGAACTCGAAGGCACGCTCCCGGAAGGCGTCACGCGCGCCGGATTCGAGGCCCGCAAGGACAAGCTGGAAGCACGCTCGGAAATAGAGGGGAACGACAACCTGAACACCCAGCGAACCAAAGGCTCTCAATCGACCATAAGGGGAAACCGAAACCGAAACTTTCAAGCATGAGCACCAACCTTCAGGAAGGAGACAACAACCTGAACGCTCAGATCAAGGCGACCGACCTTGACCCGGCTGAATACCTGCACACCTCCCCCCGCCGCCTGCGGGTCGTGATGGCAGGCATCGGAATCATGCTTCTGGTCTCGATTTCCGGACTGGCCGTGGGGTTTCCACACTCCGCTTCGCTCGCTGGAAAACACTGGGACTCCCCCGAGCTGCGTCTTCAGTTCCTTGCCCTTTCACTCGGAGTATTCACCCTGAGCTCCGCCATTCTTGGATTTACCATCCATCTCATGGTGCGCTTCTGCAAGATAGTGCTGCACAGGGACCTGCTTCACGGCCTCCAAGAACCAAAGAAAGCCCCTGTCGAATCCGAGTGACAGACTCGGCTCAATCACGGTCGGCTTGACCGGAGAGGCAGCACGATTATCCTTGCCCTATTCCGCAATAGATTCACCCAAGACCGCCCAACCGAAACGCCAATGACTCCCAACGCCCACGATTTCCTTGTCGGCGCCGGCATGCTCCTCACGGCAGGTGTCGCCAGAAGCGAAGGCGCATCATGCGCCATCATACCAGCCTATGTCCCACCCTCGGCGCCGATGATCACTCCCGTTGTGTTCGAGTCGGTAACTATTGCCTCAAGCATGACGAAGATTCGTCAACGCTCATCCGTGGTGCTTTCCAAACTGGCCGAAGAGCTTCCTGAGCATGAGCGAGCAGCCGCCCTCACCGCCAAAGCCTGAACGCCCGCCCCAGCCCGTGCACGCGGCGCCGTTCGGACCTCCCGCCCAAGGCGGAGCCTTCCAATTTGGAGTTCAGGTAGTCAATCAGGTTCAGGCTGCAGTGCAGCCTTTCGGACTTCCTCCTCCCGAAGTACTAAAGAGGTTTGAGGATTTCGGGGTCAAGGGCGCCCCGGAGCGCTTCATGCGCATGCTGGAGCGCCAGCACGAGACGGATGAGGCGGCTCAGCGAGTCCAGATTGACGCTCAGGCCGCAAACAACGAGGCCGTGAGAGCAAACATCCGATTCAATGATCGAAATCAGGATCTTGCAGCAGGGCAGCAGTCGGCAGCGGATAAGGCCGACTCACGCAGGCATGTCGAGCGAATGGCCGGCATGATTCTCGCATTCCTTTGCCTACTCACGCTCTTCATTGTGGGCGGCATCCTGATCATGCGCGACAAGCAGATTGGAGGATTCGCCATGGTTATTACGGCGCTCGCTGGAATCTGGTATGTTTGGAGAAGCCAAGGGTCGGAAAAGTCGAAACCCTGAAGATAACAAAGGCCGCCCGTCACACGGCGGCCTTCATTTTTTCGCCCAGCTCGCCCGGTGCCCAAACGCCCTTGGGTGGCCACCATCCGCGGGCGCGAATGAACGCCTTGCGTGCGACCAGGGCGCGCACCAGCAACTCACAGAGTTCCGCCGGCGTCTTCTCGCCCTGCGGGTCAAGGAACACAATGGGGCCAAACGTCGCCTGAATGAACTCATCGTGGGCCTCCACCTCACCAGCGATCACCTCAGCAAGACGCCAGAGCGTGAGCCTGTCGCCGGACAGTTCGGCGGCGCGAATGGCGCGGCGCCAGTAGTAGGATTGAGGGCGGCATGAGGAGGCGGACATCGGAGGAGAATCCGTGGTTCACCGGAAAGCCCGGGGCGGGGAACGGAAGTAAAACAAGTGAGCAAATTTACACGCAAAGTCCGGCCCTAGTTATTCGCAAAAGAAAACCCGCCTACTTGGCGGGTTTAGCTGATGGAGCGTCATCGAAGTTCGGCGGCCACGCCGGGAACCCATTCGGGAACTTCTTCGCCATACGCTCGGCAAGCTGCTTAGCGGCATCCTGACCCTTTGCGGCCACCCTGTCCGGGGAATCCCCGAGTGACGCCGAGCCGGATTTTTTCTGCGACTGACGGTAGCGCAACTCTCCAATGTACTTGGTGAACGCATCCGCGGTTTGCTCAGCTCTAGCCCGAGCTTGAAAATTGTCCGACTTGATGGCGAGCTTTGCCCATGCGTAAGACTCGATGGCGCGCTTGCTGCGCTCATCCTCGGAGCGCTTCATGGAGCGCGCGCTGAGCGATGTGGCATCCTCCATGATGGTCTCTGCCAGTGCCGCAAAGGCGACCTGTTGTCCGGCCTCGGCGGCCCTCCTGAGCTCACCTTCCCTTCTGTCCTCAGGGATACGGTAATAGAAAATGGCGACAGCGGGAATGTGCCTTTTCTCAATGGCCTTCTGCGCCCATTGATCCGCACGAAGCGAGTCTTTTGGCCATCCCTTCCCTCCGTGACGCATTTTGTCGGCGGCATACACCATGGCATCGAGATTGCCGGCTTCGGCCTTGGCGATGATCTCCTCGGGTGTCGCGGCGGTCAGCACGGAGGCGATTAACAGGGAGAGTATCGGGAGTATCTTTTTCATGGGGTTATCCGATTAAGTTTTTCGCGGGGCGCACAGGACGGCAAGCCGCTTTGGAAATCTTCGCCGGGGCGCTCGCAAAATACGCCTCCGCCACCTTCGCCGGCACAATCTTCGCGCAGTAGGAGCGCCAGAGTTGTTTCGTGTTCTGGTGGCGCATCTTCGCCGCCGTGGCGTCGGGCGACTGCGTCAGGCTCATGTGCATCGTGCAGAAGGTGTGGCGCAGCGCGTTGGACGGCCACGCCTTGATAACCTCCCCCTCCACCCAACGGCGGCGCAGCTTGGAAACCAGTTTGCTGTCGGGCTTGCGAAACGCCCCCTCGGAGCGATACTCGCGCAACCAATTCCACAGCGCCGGCGGAAGCCCCTGAATCACCCAATCGTCATCGGTCTTGCAGATGTCCGCAGGAACCACGAGGCGCTCGTGATCGCAGTCCACCCATTCCCACAGGAAGCGGTCGGCCTCCGCATGCCGTACACCGGCGAATGCCTGAATGGCCGCCCACGGGATGAACTCGGGCCTGTGCTCCGCGAGCCATGCGAACATACGCTCCGTCTCACCAGGGGCGAGCACGCCCTTGGGGCTCTTCTTCTCCTTGGGCAAGTCGCTCGCGTGAATCTCAGGCACCTCCTTGAGCCACCGGCGCCGCTTCGCGTAGTTGAGGAAGTTTGCCAGCGAAAGCTTGTCGTTGCGTATCGAGCGCGCAGACACCGGCCGCGACAACAGGAAGCGCCGAACCGTCGCCTCATCGACTTCGCGCACGGTGATCTTTCCGCAGAACTCAGCGAACCTCCCGCAAGTGAACTTGAGATCGGCGACATGGTGCTTGGAAAGCCCCTGCCCCTGCTTGTCCTCAACGAAGATCGCGACCCCCTCGCCCACCTCGGGCGATTCCGATACCTCGCCGGCATGGCGAAGCCAAAACACAGCGCACTCCACGAGTGAAACCCCGGCGCCGACGACGCGCTTCGCCTCCATCCATTCGCGATGAGCCTCGGCGTCATAGGACAAGGCGTGCAACCCGTAGTCGCGCCGAGTTCTCGATGTCTTGCGCCACTCCTCGACGGCTTCCTCACGGCTGGCGAAGAAACGCTTCACCCGCTTCACCTTCCCGGTCTTCGGGTCGGTGGTGCGGTAGTCTAGGCGGTACGGACTAACCCGCCCCGACTCGTAGAAAACGGGCGCCTCAATGGGCTGCGCCTTTGTGCTTTTTGCTGTGCCTTCGGTGACCATCAGTGACCAAAAATAAGGCGCAAAACCGCCCATTCAATGACCAAATGAGCACAGAAGGAAGCCCATCAAAAAAACCACAAAACCGCCACGCAAGGCTCATAAACACAACAAAGCCGCCCTTTTCAGGGCGGCTTTGCATTGGGTAGCCTGTGAGGGACTCGAACCCCCATGCCTCGCGGCGATTGATTTTGAGTCAACTGCGTCTGCCATTCCGCCAACAGGCCCCGGAGCCGTTTTACGACGGCTCGCGCACGCTGGCGTCGCGACGGCTCGCCGCAAGCGCGAAATCGCCGGAACGCCCCGCGAAGAAAACCGGGAACTCCCCCGGGGCCGCGCCCCATGAGCCTCCGGCGACCGCCGGGCGGCCCTCATACGCCTGTCAAAATGAAGGTTGCCTTTTACCGGGCGGGGGGTTGCCTCCCGCCTCTTCTCGACCGGCCCCGGTCGGGGCGCGGCCGTCCGGAAGACCCGGCGGGCCCGTGACTCACAGGGACACCAACATACCAGAATGAAGCAGCTCAAGCTCAACGTGAAGCAGCGCCCCGGCACCGGCCGCGGCCCCGCTCGTCGTATCCGCAACGCCGGCCAGATCCCGGCCATCATCTACGGCTCCGCCGGCACGAACCCCGTGTCCGTCGACTCCGTCGAATTCCGCACCCTCATGCGCGCCAAGGGTTCCTCCGCCGCCATCGTCGAGCTGACCCTCGACAACGGCACCAAGGCCCTGTCCCTCATCAAGGACTTCCAGCGCGACGCCATCTCCCAGAAGATCGTCCACATCGACCTTCTCCAGGTCCTGGCCGACCAGGAAATGACCGCCGATGTGCCCGTTCACATCACCGGCGAAGCCCACGGCGTCCGCCTCGAAGGCGGTACGCTCGACGTGGTCGCTTACACCGTCAAGGTCCGCTGCCTGCCCAAGAACCTCCCCGAGTTCGTCACCGTCGACGTGACCGAACTCAAGAACGGCGAATCCATCCACATCGCCGACCTCAAGAAGATCGAAGGCGTGTCCTTCCCGGGCGACCAGAAGCGCACCGTGGTCGTCTGCACCGCTCCGGAAGAGGAAGAGGCCCCCGCCGCCGACGCCACCGCCGCCGCCGCGCCCGCCGCCAAGGCCGCCGCCCCGGCCGCCAAGCCGGCCGCCAAGAAGTAAACCATTCCGCGTCATCGGTTTCCGGATATCGCTTCCGGACACCGCGTTCTTTGAGAAGTCATGCCCGAACCCGCGCTCGTCGTCGGACTGGGCAACCCCGGCCCCGAATACGCCCTCACCCGGCACAACATCGGATTCGCCGTACTGGACGCCTTCGCCGCAAAACACGGCGCGTCGTTCGAGATCGACGCCCGTCACAGGGGCGCGCACGCCAAGGTTTCCCTCGGCGGCGTCACGGTCAGGTTGCTCAAGCCGCTCACCTACATGAACGAAAGCGGGAAATGCTGCGGCCCCTTCGCGGCCTTCCATAAAATCCGGCCCGAGCGCATCATCGTCGTCTACGACGAGATCACCCTCGAACCCGGATCGGTGAAACTCACCGTGGGAGGCTCCGCCGGCGGACACAACGGCATCAAAAGCCTGCTCGAGCACCTGCCGAACGCC
This sequence comes from uncultured Opitutia bacterium, assembly GCA_945957395.1. GTDB lineage: Bacteria > Verrucomicrobiota > Verrucomicrobiia > Opitutales > UBA953 > CAMFKE01. Next base: position 81,485 of record CAMFKE010000004.1, on the reverse strand, counting down.
TTCGCCCGCTACCGGGTCGGCATCGGCCCAAAACGGTTCCCCGACAGGCCCCTCGCCGACCATGTGCTCGGCCGCATGACCCCTGAAGAACTGACGCTTCACAAGGACAGACTCCCCTTCCACCTCACCGGCCTCGAAACGATCCTCACCAAGGGGGTCCCCGAAGCCCAGAACCTTATAAACAGAAAGCCGTCTCCATGACCGCCACCCTCAACAACTACCGCGCTTCCATCATCCTCGATGTGCGCGGCTACACCGAGCCCACCGAGACCATCATCGCCAAGCTCACCGACACCATCAAGGCCGTCGAAGGCAAGGTCTCCGAAGTGAAGAACCTCGGCCAGAAGGACTTCGTCCGCGTCACCGACCGCAAGAACCCCAACGGCGTCTTCGTGCAGATCGAGTTCTCCGCCCCGGCCTCCGCTCCCGTCGCCTTCCGCAACAAGCTGCGCCTGGACAAGACCATCAAGCGCATCCTCATCCAGTCCGTCTAAGCGCGCACGCCGCGTAATCGACGGAGCCTTACAAACACCACAAGCCCCCTCCGACCATGTCGTTCAATAAAGTCATCATCATGGGCAACCTCACCCGCGACCCCGAGGTGCGCACCCTGCCTTCCGGCAACAGTGTCGCCCGCCTGGCCGTGGCCGTGAACCGCACCTACAATGACAAGGACGGCAACAAGAAGGAGGAGGTCACCTATGTGGATGTGGACGCCTTCGGGAAGCAGGCCGAAGTCATCGGCAAGTTCTTCACCAAGGGTAAGCCCATCCTCATCGAAGGCCGCCTAAAGCTCGACCAGTGGGAAGACAAGACCACCGGCGAGAAGAAGTCCCGTCTCGGCGTCGTCCTCGAAGGATTCTCCTTCGTCGGCGGCCGCAATGAAGGCGGCGACCAGGGCGGCTCGTCCTATTCGGACGAGGCCCCCGCTCCGCGCCGCGCCGCGCCCGCTCCGGCTCCCCGCCGCGAGTCCGCCCCGCGCCGCGAAGCCCCGCCGCCCGCCGACATCGGCGACGACGACGTGCCCTTCTAAGGCTCCGACCGCGAATACGCAGCAACCCCTCAAAACAACAAAACGACACACATCATGGCCAACTCCGAAGTTCTCCTCGTGAAGCCCGTGGACGGTCTCGGCGCCGAAGGCGACCGCGTCAAGGTTCGCGCCGGCTACGCCCGCAACTACCTCCTGCCCCAGGGCATCGCCCTGCCGGTCAACAACGCCAACCGCAAGTACATCGACGCCCTCCAGGCCGCCCGCACCAAGCGCGAAGCCAAGGAACTCGCCGAAGCCAATACGGCCGTCGAGAAGCTCAAGACCGCCAAGGTCGCCTTCGCCGTGAAGACCGGCGAGGGAGGCAAGATGTTCGGCGCCATCACCGTCAAGGACATCCATGCCAAGCTCGCCGAGCAGGGCATCGAGATCGAGCAGAAGCGCATCCACCTCGGTCAGGGTCCCGTCAAGGTCCTCGGCAAGAGCATCGCGCACATCAAGCTGCACGCCGACATCTCCCACGAGCTCGAGTTCGAAATCGTCTCCGCCAACCCCATCGTCGAAGCCGCCGAGAAGGTTGAGGAAGAGGAAGCCCGCTTCGACAAGAAGGGCCGCCGCATCACCAAGCCCCGCAAGACCAAGGACGCCGAGTAATCGGTTTCCAGAGGCGGCCCCAAAGCCGCGCCGGTCCTGCGAAGACCCCGCCCTTACCGGCGGGGTCTTTTCGTGCTCACGCATCCGCCCTCCGGCGGAGGAACCTGAACCGCCGAATGGGAACAAGTCGCGCGTGACCGGCCGGCGCCCCCGGACAGACTGGCCGGCCCATGCGCCGCGCCCTACTCGCCCTCACCCTTCTCGCCGCGCCACACGCGCCGGCGGGCGACGGCGTATACTACTGGCGGATGCAACGCGGCGATGCCGGCGAGCGCGCACTCGCATCACTCGCCCTCCCCGGCGCCGACGAGACGGAGGCAAGGCTGCTGGTCGCGGAGGTGTCGCGCGAGGGCGGGCGCCCCGTGGTGCGCCGCACCGATGTCGCCGACTCCCCCTCGCTGCGCGGCCTCCGGCACCCCGTGACCTGCGTCGTGCGCGTGAACCGCCACGGCGGCGACTTCGCCGCCGACACCGCCTGGCGGAGCGCCGTCATCGACGAGCTGGTGTGCGCGCGCGACGCCCTGCGCAGCGCCGGAACGCGGGTCGCCGAAGCCCAACTCGACTTCGACTGCCCTTCGGCGCGCCTGCGCGACTACGCCGGGCTGCTGCGCGAGGCCCGTGAAAGGCTCGGACGGGAAATCCGGCTGAGTGTCACGGGCATGCCGAGCTGGCTAGACGCCAAAGACTTGACGGAACTGCTCGCCGCCGTCGACGCGTGGACGCTGCAGGTGCACCTGACCGAGCTGCCCGGCAACGCGGAGCTCGGAACGCGAAACTCGGAGCAGGAAGGGTCCGCTGCGCACGAGAAACAAGGCGGGGATCTCCGCGTTCCGAGTTCCGACTTCCGCGTTTCCTTGCCGCCCCTGTGCGACACCGCCAAGGCGCACCGGTGGATAGCGCGCGCGGACGCGCTGGGCCGCCCCTTCCGCATCGCCCTCCCCTCATACTCCTACCGCGTGCACTTCGACGCCGCTGGGAAATTCCTGGGCGTCGAAAACGAGCAGCCCAAACGATTTCCCGGCTCCGTCATGGCGCGTGCTTGGGATCCGGATACGGCAGCTGTGGCCGGTCTCGTGCGCGAGCTGCGCGCCGCGGCGCCGAAGCACCTGACCGGGCTCGACTGGTTCCGCATTCCCTGCGACGACGACCGGTTCAACCTCAACGCCGCCGCATTTGCCAAATTGCGCCGCGGCGAAGCCCCGTCTCCCGGGAAAATCGCGCTGCGCGTGAAACGCTGCGACGACGGACGCACGATCGACCTCAGCCTGAGCAACGAGGGCGAGCTCGACGCCGACACGCCCGCCCGGGTTCGCGCGGACTTCGGCGCAGTCGGCCGCCCTCTCGCCTACGACCTGCCCGGCTCGCGCCGCGTGAGCGAAAGCGACGCCGCACTCGTCGTAGCGCCGCCCGAGGCGCGACTGCGCCCGGGCGAGTCGCGCGCACTCGGCTGGATGCGTTTCGAACGCCCCGCCACCGACCTTTCCCTCCAAACCGTTTCCCCGTGAAAAAGCTTCTCCCGCTCCTGTCTCTGCCGCTGCTCGCGCACGCGCCGCTCCTGGCGTGCGCCGGCGGCGTCTACGAAGGCCTCCTGGCCGACCCCGCCGCGGCGCTCGCCGCCGCCCCCGAGACCGCCTTCGCCATCGAGATCGCGCGCATCGCCGGCGACACGGAGTTCAAATTCGTCGGAGCCGACGAGAATCAGGCGCTGGTGGACGGGCTCGACGCGCTGCTGCGCCGCCAACGAGCGGCGGACGCGGAGCGCGAGAAGATGGTTTTCGCGTACGCCGAATACCGGCTCGCCCTCGCCGCGCCCCAATCGAAAAGCGCCGGCGTGTTCGCGCGCCCCGGGAAAACGCCGGAACTGCGCTACAGGGGCGAAAACGAATACGGGGAAAAGCAGCCCCGGACTTGGGCTGTGCATCGCGTCGCGAACCTTCCGCGCGCCTACGCGCTCTACGAGCAGGGCGCGCAAGCCTGGCGCGAGCGACTGTCGAAGGAGCGCGCGAAGGCGTTCGAGTCCGACAAGGCCGCCGGGGACGCCGCGCTGCGCCCGTGCGTCGAGGCCTGGTCGGCGCTGCTCGCGCTGCCGCAGGACGATCGGCTCGAACTCACCGTGCCGACCCGCTTCATGCTCGCGAAAGCCGCGCTCGCGGACTCGCAAAAGCGCGGGGCGCGCGAGGCGATCGAGGCGGTGCGAGCCGCCGTGCGGGCGGGCGCGCCCGACCCCGCCGGCTTCGCCGCCGCCTCCTACCAGCTGGAGCGCCACCTCGCGCGAAACGACTTTGAAGCGGCGGATGCGCTCATCCGCATCGTCGGCGCCGGCGGCCCGGAGTGGCAGCGGCGCGAACTGCGCCTGGCGCTCAACGGGATCCTCAACGAAACGGCGCTGCACGCCGGCAAACCGGAACGGCTGGCGGAGTTGGTGAAGCGTCATCCGCGGGTGCGCGAAGCCGTGGCCGCGCGCATCACCTCCGAACCCGTGAACGGCTGGCCCAACTACGATGAAAACGGCGCCTTCGGCAAAAAGGTGTCCGGCTGGCTCGCGTTCATCGAGGCCACGCAATCGGAGTTTCCCGAGGCGCCTCTGCTCGCCGCCGTCGCGTATCGATGCGGCGACTACGCCGCCGCACAGCGCTGGGCGGACAAGGCGAAGCCCGACGAGCCGCTCGGCGCGCTCATCGCATCGCGCCTCCTGCTGCGACAGGGGCTCGTGGACAAGGCCGCCGACCGTCTCGCCGCCGCCGTGCCGGACCACGGCGCTCTTTACCGGGCGGATTTTAACGCGCAAAGGTCGGGGGCGCAGCGCCTCTTTTCCGTCACGCGGGTGCTCCCATACCAGGGGATTTGGAACAGGTCCGCCGCACTGGAGGCCGTCGATTGCCCCGACATTTCGGCCCCGTTTTGCGGAGACGGCCCCATGGAAAGGGGCCGGCCCGTGCAAAGCGCCATGCCCGACCCGCTCGCGATGCGGGCCATGGCCGCCGGCGAGCTGGCCGCCTTGCGGCTCAAACAGGGCAGGTCCGCCGAGGCCCTCGGCCTGTTCCTGCGTTGCGCGCACTGGCGCGATGCGGCTCGCGTGGCGGAACGCCACATGACCACCGCGGAGCTGCTGGAGTTTGTCGCGAAGCTGCCGGCGAAGGACTCGGCGCCGGGCGACAACGGCATCACGCCCGAAGGCTACCTGCGCTACATCGCCGGCCGCCGGCTGTGTCGCGAGGCGCGGTTCGCGGAGGCCGAGGCGCTGTTCCCTGAAAATGTCAGGCCCACGCTGCGCGAGTATGAGAAGACGATGAAGGCGGCGTTCGACCTCTCGCGCCCCGACCGCGAGCGGGCGACCGACATGCTGGCCGCCGCCAGACTGATGGCCGACAGGGGCGAGCTGATTTTCCTGTCGGTCACCGGCCCCCGACTGCGCGGCGGCGAGGTCGAAGACCCCGACGGACGAGGAAGCCGGCACTCCGAAACCGAGGAAAACTCCGCCCGGCGCGGCGTGCGCATCGGACTGGAAATCGCGTCTTCGAAGGAAGGCGTGCGGCTTGCCACGCTCGGAGACCGCGTGACGCGGCTGCGCGCCTTTGACCTCGCGTACGCGGCGGCGAGCCTGCTGCCCAACGACGACACTCAGGCTGCGGAAATCTACTGGAAGCTCGGTCGATACCAGGCGCGTCACAACGACTCCGAACTCGCCGAGCGCTGCCGTCGCGCGCTGCTCATCCGCTGCCCGCGCACCGAACTCGGCAAGAAAGTCGCGACCTCGGGCAAACTGCCGCTGACGCCGGAAGAGGAGCGTGAACCATACTCGAGCGCCCCGGGGTTCTGACAACCGGCCGGACCGGGCGGGGCCGAAAGGCCCTTGGCCTACCGAGAACCGGCGCGCCTGATCTGACGCAGCGCCTCGTAGGCGGCGATGCCGGCGGCGGTGGACAGGTTCAGCGACCGCAGCGCCTCGTCGAACTGCGGGATCTTGATGTGAAACGCCTCCGGCACGGCGGCCGCCACGGCGTCGGGCACACCGCACGATTCGCTGCCGAACATGAGCCCGTCGCCGTCGGCGAATTCGGCGTCCCACAGGCACTTCTTCGCCTTGGTGGTGAGCAGCCACAGGCGCCCCGGGGTCGGGCCGTCGGGGGATTTTTGGAAAGCCGCGAAATCGTCGTGATGGCGCAGGTCGAGCGAGTGCCAGTAATCCATGCCGGCGCGACGCAACTTGGCGTCGGTGATGGTGTAGCCGAGCGGGTGGATGAGGTGCAGTCGCGACCGGGTGATGGCGACCATGCGGCCGATGTTGCCGGAGTTCTGCGGAATCTCCGGCCGGTGCAGGACGATGTGCAGCATGACGGGCGTACGCTCGCGACTAGCGGCGACCGTGCAGCGTGCGGCGGATCTCGCGGTCGGCCTCGCGCTTCTTGAGGTCCTCGCGCTTGTCGCCCTTGTCCTTGCCGATGCACACGGCGATCTCGCACTTGAGCAGCGAGCCCTTGAAATACAGGCGCAGCGGTATCACGGCGCGTCCGCCCGAGCGGGTTTCGCCCTGGATGCGATGGATTTCGCGCGTGTGCAGCAGCAGCTTGCGCGCGCTGTACGGCGAGTGATTGTTGCAGGTGCCGAAGTCGTACTCGGCGATGTGCGCGTGGTACAGGATGGGCACGCCCCGGTCGAAACGCACGAAGGCGTCGGAGATGTTCGCGCGGCCGGCGCGTATCGACTTGATCTCGGTGCCGCGCAGCACGACGCCCGCCTCGTAGCGGTCCTCGATGACATAGTCGCGCGCCGCCTTCGAGTTGCGGATCTCGGGCAACGGCTTGCTCTTCTGCTTGGCGCTCATGAAAGGGGGAGGCTCCGGTGAGGGAAAATAAAAAGGGCGGGGTCGTTCACCCCGCCCGCTTCAGCGGTTGCGACGCCGGAAGGCTCAGGCCTGCGGCTCGTACAGCTCGTAGGAAATCTTGCCCTCGATGATCTCGCGCAGGGCGATGTCCTCGGTCTCCAGCTTCTCAAGCGATTCGACGAGCGCGGGCATGCCGCCCTTGAGCTGCTTCACGCGGCGGGAGACGACATTGATGAGGATGTTCGGGTCGGTGATGACCTTGTTGGCGGCCCGGAGGTATTCGTCGCGCATGGTAAGTGGTGTGCTGGCTTCGGGTGGTTTTTTGGAAACGCGGCAGCGTGGGCCGCTGGTCGCCCTTGGCAAGAGGTTTTTCGAAAGGCGGCCGGGCGGGCGCCTCCGGCTCAAAACGGGGTTGCGCGAGGGGGCGCGCGCAGGCACACCCGCCGGGCACGCCGCCACCATGCCCGACCTCGACGCCGACAAAAGCCCGAACCACGCGACCCTCATGAAGTCGAAGGGAGGCCTCGCCCGGGTTTTCAACGCCACGCGCTACTCGCTGCAGGGGCTGGCGGCGGCCTGGCGCGACGAGCACGCCTTCCGGCAGGAGCTCATGGTCGTGACCCCCATGGTCATCGCCGCCGTCGCGATCCCCGGACTCTCCCTCACCCAGCGAGCCCTGCTCATCGGCTCCGGCCTGCTCGTCCTGATCGTCGAACTGCTGAACTCGGCCGTCGAGGCGGTCGTCGACCTGGTGACCGTCGAGCACCACGAGCTGGCGAAGAAGGCCAAGGACATCGGCAGCGCCGCGGTCTTCCTGGCGTTCGCCAACGCCGGGGTGCTCTGGGCGCTCATCCTCGCCGAACGCTTTATTAAGTAAGGAAGCGCGCAGAGACCCGCGCCGCCCCGTCAAATAAAATGAAAAACCGCGCTTGACGGGGTGAGTGCCGAGCCTACATCCGTCCGCCTCTTTAACGCCTAAAACCTTTCCGTCATGGCCAATCCGAAACGCAAGCAGTCCAAGCGCCGCAGCCGCCTCCGCCGCGGTGCCAACCAGTTCCACGCCCCCGAGCTCAGCAAGGCCGCCGACGGCTCCCTCTACCGCCGCCACCGCGTGAACCCCGTCACGGGCGAATACCGCGGCCGCAAGGTCATCGACACCGGCCTGTAAGGCCCGGTTTCCTTTGCGGGGCCACGGCCCCGCGACTTTTCAGCTAGCGAATAAACCCGTTAAGCAATGTCAGCCGGCAACCGTTCGTACCGCATCGCAGTAGACTGCATGGGGGGCGACAAGGGGCCGGCTGAAGTCGTTTCGGCCGTGCGCCTCGCGCTCGGCGACCTCGGCGCCAACGACAAGCTCGTGCTGGTCGGCCGCGAAACGGAACTTCAGCCGCTCCTCGACAAAGCCAGACTCGCCGCCCACCCGCAGGTCGAACTGCGCCACGCAGGCGAGGTGATCTCGATGGACGACAAGCCCATGCAGGCGATCAAGTCCAAGAAGGACGCCTCCATGCTGCGCGCCTTCGACATGCTGAAGGCGGGCGAGGTCGACGCCGTGGTCTCCACGGGCAACACGAAGGTTCTCGTTGGAGCGGGAACGCTCAAGCTGCGCACCATCGAAGGCGCGGACCGCCCGACGCTCGTGGCCATCTGGCCGCGCCGCCAGGGACATTTTATCATGCTCGACATGGGCGCCAACCCGGACGCCACGCCCGAGCACCTCGTGCACAGCGCCATCCTGGGTTCCCTGTACGCGCGCGCCACGCTGGGCATCGACAAGCCGCGCGTGGGCCTGCTCACCGTGGGCACCGAGGAGGGCAAGGGCGGGGAGCGCATCAACCGCACGCACTCGCACCTCAAGTCGGTCGGCGATAGCATCAACTATGTCGGGCCGGTCGAAGGCTACGACATGTTCGAGGACGCCGTGGATGTGGTGGTGACCGACGGCTTCACCGGCAACATCGTGCTCAAGACCAGCGAAGGCCTCTTCGCCATGATCATGGACTTGGTGAAGGTGCGCCTGAAGCGCAACCCGCTGTACCTCATCCCGGGCATGCTGCTTGTGCCGCTTCTGCGCGGCGTGAAGTCGCACATGAAGCCGGAAGCCTACGGAGGCGCGCCCCTGCTGGGCCTTTCTGGACTGGTCATCAAGGCGCACGGCTCCGCCAGCGCCCCGGCCATCGCCAGCGCCATCCGCATCGGACGCAACGCCCTGGTGGCCGACCTCATGGACCGCATGAAGGCGGAACTGGCCGTCGCCAACGAGAAGGTGCGCCAGGCCCACCACGCCGCCCACAAGCAGGGTTGATCGTCCGCCAACCCGGACCGACCCCGCGAAAAGGCCCCCGTTCTTCGGAACGGGGGCCTTTTTCATGCGGCAAACGGAGCCTGCGCCGACTCAATCCACCGCTTCGAACGCCGAGTCGGCCACGGGGGGCAGCGGAGCGGCCAGCCCCTCGGGCGCGAAGACCGACGCGGGCAGCGAGCCCGACGCGACGCCGGTCACCTCCAGCGTGTCGGCGGCGCGGGTGCGCTCGTCGCGCAGGCGCATGGAGCGGATGGTCCACTCTCCGCGCACCTTCCCGAACGATTCCGCGCGCAGTTCGCGAATCGCGCGCCCGTTGTCGCCGAGGGTCTCGGCGCGCATGAGGGCGTTGTAGGCGCGGTCAAAGCCCAGGTTCACGCCGGAAATCTCCGGATGCACCCGGCGGAATTCGGGGTCGGGAGTCATGCGGAAGTAGTCGGTGGGGCGGGTGCGGAAACGCTCCGTCTCGCGATACTTGTACTCGCGCCAGTGGATGAACGGCATCTGCAGGTCGTACGGCGTGAAGACCAGGCCGGACATCAGCGGGCTCAACGCCTGCGCGTCCTCGCGGCGCACGCCGCCGTCCGGCCCCACCCCGTAGACGGCGGGCTGAGCCCCGTTGAGGATGAGGAAGACGCGCCGCTCGGACTCGGGGCGCCCCTGCGCACGCAGCTCCACGCGCGTCGCCATCCCCTGAGCCAGCGGAGCCACGCACATCTCGCCGACATACCGCGTATCCTCGTCCGCATTGCGCTCGCTGTGCGTGATGACAAAGCGCATCCGGCGCACACCCGCCACCCGGCTGCGCCGGAAGTCCGACATCACCTTGGCGCTCTCCTCCTTGGACAGGCGGCGAAACTCGTCGCCGTCGAAACCGCCGGAGGCCTGGGCGTTCGCCAGACAGGGGGACAGCAGCGAGACGAGAAGGGACAGGGCGAGGGTGCGTTTTCTCATGCCCGACATGCTCGCCCCCGGGGGGCATCTTTCAAGCGCCCCTTTCGCAGGAACGCTAAATTTGGCCGGAGACCGGTTTTCACGGTCCTGTCACCACCCCCGGCCGCTTTTGACTTAACACGCGCCCCCCCTCGGGGTACCGCATTGCCCCCCCCGGCAAAGCCGGCACAACCCACGCCCCTCCATGGCCCTAAAACGCACCCAAGCCCCCGTGCTCACCCCCGTCACCCCGGGAGCCGTCTCCACCTGTTTCGAACTGCGTTTCGATGACACGCAGATCAAGGACGACATCCTGCGCCACCTGCATTGCTCGCTGGCGCGCGACGCCGGCACCGCCCACCCGCAGGACTGGTGGCTCGCCACCTGCCTGACCGTGCGCGACCATGTGCTGGAGCGCTACATGCACACGCAGGGCACCCACGCGAAGAACAACGCGCGCCGCATGTACTACCTCTCCCTGGAGTACCTCATGGGCCGCCTGCTTCACAACAACCTCGTGAACACCGGCCTGCTCGAATCCGCCCGCCGCGCGCTGACCGAGCTGGGCCAGAACCCCGAAAAGATTTTCGAGGAGTTCGTCGACATGGGTCTGGGCAACGGCGGCCTCGGCCGTCTCGCCGCCTGCTTCCTCGACTCCCTCGCCACCCTCGAGTACCCGGCCATCGGCTACGGCATCCACTACGAGTTCGGCCTCTTCCGCCAGTCGTTCGTCAACGGCCGCCAGGTCGAATCCGCCGACGTCTGGATGCAGCACGGCACCCCCTGGCAGATCTGCCGCCCCGAGAACAAGCTCACCGTCCCGCTCTACGGCCATGTCGAGATGCGCTACGACGACTGCGGACTCTTCCGCCCCACCTGGGTGCCCGGCAGCTCGCTCGTGGGCATCCCCTGGGACATGCCCATCGTCGGCTACGGCGCCTGCGCCGTGAACTTCCTGCGCCTCTGGGAATCCCGCGCCTCGCAGGAGTTCGACTTCAAGACCTTCAACGAAGGCGGCTACATCGAGGCCGTCCGCGAAAAGGCCGGCGGCGAGACCATCTCCAAGGTCCTCTACCCCAACGACAAGACCGCCCACGGCAAGGAGCTGCGCCTCGTGCAGCAGATCTTCTTCGTCTCCTGCTCCGTGCAGGACATCATCCGCCGCTACAAGCGCCACAACCAGGGCTGGGAGGCCTTCCCCGAGAAGGTCGCCATGCAGCTCAACGACACCCACCCGGCCGTCGCCGTGGCCGAGCTCATGCGCATCCTCGTCGACATCGAGATGCTGCCCTGGGAAAAGGCCTGGGACATCGTCGTGCGCGTGTTCGGCTACACCAACCACACGCTCCTGGCCGAGGCCCTTGAGAAGTGGAGCGTTCCGCTCTTCGAGAAGGTCCTGCCCCGCCACCTTCAGATCATCTACGAAATCAACCGGCGCCACCTCGACGAGGTCTCCGCACGCTTCCCCGGAGACCGCTCCAAGCTCGCATCCCTCTCCCTCATCGAGGAGGGCCCGGTCAAGCAGGTGCGCATGGCCCACCTCGCCGTCGTCGGCTCCCACAGCGTCAACGGCGTCGCCGAGCTGCACACGCGCCTGCTCAAGGAGCACCTCCTGCGAGACTTCCACGAGATGTGGCCGCAGAAGTTCAACAACAAGACCAACGGCATCACGCCCCGCCGCTGGCTGCGCCTTTGCAACCCCGCCCTCTCCGCGCTCATCGACTCGAAGATCGGCGACTGCTGGACCAAGAACCTCGACCAGCTTCGCCACCTCGAGCCGCTGGCCGACGACGCCAAATTCCAGGCCGACTTCATGGCCGTGAAGCGCGCCAACAAGGTGCGACTCGCCGCCGTTATCAAGGAGCTGTGCGGCATCGAGGTCAGCCCCGACGCCCTCTTCGACGTGCAGATCAAGCGCCTGCACGAATACAAGCGCCAGCACCTCAACCTGCTGCACATCGTCACGCTCTACCGCCGGCTGCTCGCCAACCCCGGGCTGGACATCGTCCCGCGCGTGTTCGTCTTCGGCGCCAAGGCTGCGCCCGGCTACGAACTCGCCAAGGAGATCATCCACGCCATCAACGCCGTGGGCGCGCGCATCAACTCCGACGAGCGCATCAAGGGTAAGCTCAAGGTCGCCTTCCTGCCCGACTACCGCGTCTCGCTCGCCGAGAAGATCATCCCCGCCTCCGACCTCTCGGAGCAGATCTCCACGGCCGGCAAGGAGGCCTCCGGCACCGGCAACATGAAGCTGGCCCTCAACGGCGCCCTCACCATCGGCACGCTCGACGGCGCCAATGTCGAAATCAAGGAGGAGGTCGGCGACGACAACATCTTCATCTTCGGCCTCACCGTCGAGGAGGTGCACGACCTGCAGTCGCGCGGATACAACCCGTGGGAGTACTACGAGAACGACGAGGAACTGAAGTCCGTCCTCGACTGGCTGCGCTCCGACTACTTCACCCCGGGCCACCCCGGCGCGCTCGACCCGCTCGTGCGCAGCCTGCTCGACCATGGCGACCCCTACCTCGTCCTGGCCGACTACCGCGCCTACTGCGACGCCCACGCCCGCGTGGACGAAGCCTTCCGCGACAAGAAGCGCTGGGCGCGCATGGCCATCCTCAACACGGCGCGCGTGGGCAAGTTCTCCTCGGACCGCACCATCCACGAATACGCCCGCGAGGTGTGGAACCTCAAGCCCGTCCCCGTCCCGCACGAAGGCGAATTCTAAACCGGAATACGGCTTCCTCGACGCCGCCCGACAACGGGCGGCGTTTTTTTGGCCCTCGAAAAGCCGGCCGCGCGCCGGAGCTCACCGAACCTCGCGCACGCCGAGAACCGCCAGCCTGCGGCCAAACCGCCCCGCCGCGCCCGGCGCGGGCTCGTCCGCCCGGCGCGGGTCCGCGCACACCGGAGCGGGCGTGCGCTGAACAAACGCCTCCAGCGCCACGCGCGTCGAACCCCCGTCGCCGCAGGCCGCCTCGGCGACCACACGAACCCTGAAAGAGTCGGACCGGGCGGCCATCACCGGCCCGAGCGCGCGCAGCACATCGCCCTGGGAAAGGCGCGCCGCGGCGCCCTCCGTGCTCACCCAGGCCGCCTGCTCCGGCAGATGCCGCGTGCCCGGCAGCGCCGAGTAACGCGATATGACGGTGCCGGGCTCCACGACGTTTACCGCGGCGCGGTCGATGGCCGCCTGCAGCGCGCCGCACGCGTTCACGGAGGGCGCATGCGGGTCGGCGCTCACGCGGCCGCCGACCAGCCGTCGGTTCACAAAGTCCGACAGGCTCAGGAACGGCCCGCGCCGCCGCACCTCCGCCACCATCTCCGTCGCCAGCCGCTCGACCTCCGTCGCGCTCAACCGGCGCGAGCGCGTCCAGTAATCCGAAGTGCGCCAAGGCGCGTCCGCGCCGACCCCTTCAGCCGGAACGCGAGGCCCGCGCGGATACACGACAGCGCCGGCCGGCGCCCCCTCACGCGCGTCGAGCGAGGAGGACAACACGGCCCGCCATGCGTCCACCGACACGCTGTTGATGTTGAACGCTCCGGCCGTGAGCACCGCCGACGCGCCACGCGCCAGCGCCGACTTCCCCGTCAGGCGCTCCGCCGCGTCCGACACGCCGGGGGCCGGCACCAGGCGGGCGTTCGGCAGAACCTCGCGCCCGAAGCCGGCGCAAAAGGCGCGCCGCCGTTCGGCGTCCCCGCTCAGGAGGCACCAGCCGTCAAACAGCGCGTGATTCACCTCGAAGCGCGAGTCATACACCAGAGGCTCCCCCGACGACTCCCCGAAGCGGGTCCAATCGGCATAGTGCTTCGCGCCGACGCCCATGCCGGACCAAGCCTCCTCGCGCGCCCCGTAGGCGCTGGCATCCGCCGGCGCGTAGGGCGCGCACCTCGACTCCCCCGCCACGCGCATCGGCTGCCAGGCCCAGGGCGACATCGGCGCACACCCGAAATCGGCCAGCGCCGTGAGCCTCGCCGGCGCCGGCGGCAACGGACAAGCGACCACCGAGTCGAGCGCGGGCGCGGCCCCGTCTCGCACCAACGGCGAGCAGACTACGCGACCGGACGACCACTCCGCGGCGGCGTCAAAGGCGTCGCGGGTGAAGATCCCGAAATATTCGGGACGGCGCACACCGCGCCCGCCCGGTTCCTGAGGCGTCGCGTTGTCCATCGGGTGACGGCAGGCGAAAGGGGCCAGCGGGTTGTGGTCGCCGAGAACGGCCGAGTTCATGTGCGCGCGCGGCGCGAACGCGGCGAGATTGCCCTCCGTTTCCTCGACCCGACGAAGCCTCACGCCGTCGCGCGTCATCGGCGCCGGCGGGGCGTCGAAGGTGTCCAGCAGCGGCTGGGAAAACGAGGCGGGCCAGGCCGGGTCGGCCGTCGTGCCCACGCCGCACCGGTGGGAGCACGAGATGTAACGAAGCGTCGGATACAGCCGGGCCGAGAACCAGTCCGGAGCCCCGGCGCCGGTCACGAGCTTGAGCGCAGCCGCATGATCCTCCGCCGCCGAGTTCTCCAGCCGCCAGGACTCCCCCCGCGGGTCCACACCGGCGAGCCCACGAAGCCCGCCCGCCTCGAAGGCGTCGGCGTCCTCGAGGAAGAAGTGCGCGTTGCCTTGGGTGGAGGCGGGAACGAGCGTATTGAGCCCCGGATTGCGCAGATCGAAGACGCGCGTGCGCGCCGGCAAAAACAGGAGGGAGGCGCCGGGCGCCATGGACGGGCAATCCAGCACGAACAGCAGCGAGCCCTGCGTCGTGGCGTAGTTCACTTCATCGTCCCGATAGACGCGCCAGCCGGTAATCCGGCCCGTCACGCGCCGGTTGCACTTCACAAGGCGGAACTCGGGGCTGCCGCCCACGCGCAGATGCACCAGGTATCGGGCGGCGGCGAGCTTCACCTCGTAGGGATTCCACAAGGTCACCCGCGGATACAGGTGCAACCGCAGCCAAGGCGCCCCGTCCGGGCGCGTCCGGGCCGAATCGAATCCCAGTCGGTGATGGACCGCCGCGTCGGTGAGCACGGGCGCGACCATCGGCGACCTCCACGCCGTCGTATCCGGAAGGTTCGCATGCGTGCCGTCATGGAACGCGTCCGCCGGAATCGGGCGACTCGCCCGCACCTGCCGCTCGCCGATCGCGGGCGACACGGAGCCGGCATCGGCCCGGGCGCCGAGCAAGGCCCACCCGCGCAACATGCCTAGTCGCGGACCGAACAAGGCGAAGGGACTTCCCGCTCCGTCCAGCAGCGGCGTCTCCGCGCGCACCGGAGGAAGCCCCTCGCCGGCGGACGCCTCGCCGTCCGAGGTCAGGAAGGCGGTGAGGTCCCGCCGCAACCCGCCTTCGCGCTGATTCGCCAAAACGCCCGCCGAAAACGGGGTCAGGTCGTGAAAATGACGACGACGGGCCGCCGCGTCCGCGGCGCACACCAGCTCCGCGTCCCCATCGGTCATCGTGGGCGACACGCCTTCCTCGGCGGCGGAAAAACCCGGCAGCGCCGCGACGCCGACAGTCGGAGGCGGCGCCAAGCGACAGGGCGCCTCAAGCGTATCCGCGGGCGGTGGCGGCTTTGGAAGGTTGTACCGCGCCTTAACTCCCTCGTCGGACGCCCACCACGCCACCCGCACGCCCGATCCCGAAGGCACGGCGGGCGCAAAAACCGGCGAATCCGCCTCCCCCGCCCCGACCACCTCCAGCATGTCGGCGCGCGACGCCGACTCGAATTCCCCGCCGGAGACGAGCCAGCGCTGCACCTCGCGTCGCGCGTCGTAATTCGACCCGCCCGAAAACCTCCGGTCGCGCAGTGCGCCGGATTCCGACCGGTGGACAAAGGGGGCCGCTCCCGGAGCTTCGCCCGCCAGCCTGTCCGAACGCCAGACGCCCACCCAATGCGGATGCGTGCGCCCGGGTTCCTCCTCCGCCAGCAACGCCGCCTCCGCCGTCGCCCGCCGGTCGGGACCGACCGCCGACTGCAGTTCGCCCAGCGCGATGGCCAGCGCCGCGCGGGCGTGCAGACGAGCCTGCACCCGGGCCAGGTCGCGACGGGAGCGCCCCTGCTCCAGCGTCACGCACGCGGCGCTCAGCAGGCCGACAGCCAGCAACATCGCCGTCAGCATCAGGGAGGCCGTCAGGGCGAAAGCCTCCCGGGACGCCGCGGCGCCTTTGTCCATAGTTCTCATGGGCACTGAAATTTTTCGAAATGAAGGGCGCATCGAACCGCGGGAGCGCCCTCGGTCAACCCGCGCCCCTGCGGGCGAGCCGTAAAAAGCGGGCGCGTCGGGCCTGAAAAAAAACGACCGGGCGCAGGAATGCCCCCGAATCAGGCACGCCACTTCCCTTGCCGCAGAAGCGCCCGAACGCACGCCGCGACGGCACTTTTCGGACGAGGCGGCAGACCCGGGCTTGCCGGGGCCGGGGCGAGGTCCACCTTCGCGCCCTGCCCGACATGCTTAAAGCCTTTCGTCCCTACCGGCCACTCGTACGCCCCGTAGTCCCTCACCTCATAGGCGCGGTGCTGCTGGGAGTTCTCTACTCGGCCGCCACCGGCTTCGGACTGCCCTTCATGCTCCAGAAGGTCCTTCCCGTGCTTTTCCCGGAGGGGGAGCGCACGAACCTCGTGCTTGCCAAATTCCCGGAGTGGACCCGGCTGGGCGAGTGGAGCATCGCCAGCGAACATGTGCTCACCTTCGCCATCCTCCTGCTGCCTTGCACCTTCTTCGTCCGCGCCGTCACGCAATTCGGGAAGGATTACCTGATGAACCTGGCGGGCATGCGCACGCTGGAGGCGCTTCGCCTTTCCGTCTTCGAAAAGCTCCAACGGCTGCACCTGGACTTCTTCCGCAAAATCCCCGCCGGGGACATTTCCCAACGCATGGCGGGGGATGCAGCCATCGTGCGATACGCGCTTATCGATGTGATCGGGGAACTCGTGACCCAGCCGTTCACCCTGATTTTCGCCCTCGGATTCGTCACCTTCAAGGCCGTGGAAACGCCGGGCATGGACCGCTTCATGCTCAGTCTGCTCGTCGTCCCGGCCACCGTGCTGCCCATCAGCTTCGTCAGCAAAAAGCTTCTGCGCCGAGCCAACCAGATGCTCGCCGAAGGCGGGGCGATGAACGCCATGCTCGTCGAAAGCGTGCAGGCGCCCAGGGAGATCCGCGCCTATAACCTGCAGGAGCGGGAAATCGCGCGATACCGCGAACGCACCGGAGCCTTCCTGCGCCTTCAGATGAAGCTGGTGAAGTACGAGAAGTCGCTCTCTCCCACCATCGAGTTCCTCGCCGCGGCCTCCATCTCCTTCGCCATCTGGCAAGTCGCGTCGGCTGGCGTGGCGATGAAGACAGGCGACATCGTCGGACTGGTGGGCGCCCTCTATTTCTGCTACGACCCGGTCAAGAAACTCGGCAGCGTGAACAACCGACTCAAACAGGCCGGCGCCGCGCTCGCCCGCTTGGAGGAAATCATCAACGCCCCCATCGAGGTGGCCGACCCGGCGTCGCCGAAGCCCCTGCCCGCCCCCGCCAGAGGCGAAATCGTGTTCGACGCCGTCGACTTCAACTACCCGTCCGACCCGGAACCCCTGTTCAAAAACCTCTCCCTTCGCATCGCCCCCGGCGAAATCGTCGCGCTTGTGGGCCCCTCCGGCTCGGGCAAGACCACCTTCGCCAACCTTGTCCCGCGCTTCTACGACGCCACCTCCGGTCGCGTGCTCGTCGACGGCCTGGATGTTCGCGAGGTGGCTCAGGACGCTCTGCGCGAGCGCATCGCGCTGGTTTCGCAGGAGCCCATTCTCTTCAGCGACACCATCGCGGCGAACCTGCGACTGGGCAAACCCGACGCCACGGACGAGGAGATTCGCGAGGCGGCGAGAAAGGCCGGCGCCCTCGACTTCATCGAGTCCCTGCCGCTGGGCTTCGCCACCCCCGTGGGCGAACGCGGCGGGCTGCTCTCCGGAGGCCAGCGCCAGCGCCTCGCCATCGCCCGGGCGTTCCTCAAGGATGCGCCAATCCTGGTTCTCGACGAAGCCACCTCGGCGCTGGATTCCGAAACGGAGGCGCAGGTGCAGGAGGCGCTCGAGCTTCTCGCCCGCGGCAAGACCGTGCTGATCATCGCGCACCGTTTCTCCACCATCCGCTTCGCCACCCGCATCCTGGTCTTCGAGAAATCCTCGCTCGGCGTGGCCGCCGACGGCACGCACGAGGCGTTGCTGGCAAGCTCGCCCATCTACCACTCGCTCTACGAGCGTCAGAAGTTCGGCCTGAACGACTAGCCGGCCCCCGACATGCCTGACCGATTTCCATTCGTAAGCGTCATCATCCCGACCTACAACCGGGAGCGCTTCATCGGGGAGACCCTCCGACGCTTCGACCTGCAAACCTACCCGGGCGAATGGGAGTTGCTGATCATTGATAACAACTCGTCGGACGGCGGGCCTAAAATCACGAGGGATTTCTGCGCGAGCCACCGGCGTTTCCGTTTCGTGAGCGAACCGCGCCAGGGGGTTTCCCATGCGCGCAACCGAGGCATACGCGAGGCGCGTGGCGAAATCCTGGCCTTCGGGGAAGACGATGTTTTCGTAGGTCCGGACTGGATTGAACGCATCACGGAACTCTTCCGCACCGAGAGGGGGGCCCGCCCGGGACTTGTCTACGGAGCGCTCGTCACCGACTTTCCCGACGGATGCCCCGAATGGGCGAAAGCCTTTTGGGACAACCGGCCCACGACGCTCACCGAGCCGGTTCGACGCAAGTTCCCCTTCGAGCCGGGAATCGGCGGCGGCAACATGGCGGCACCCGCCGAGATGTTCCATGCGCACGGCATGTTCGACCCGAACCTTGGGCGCATCGGCACGCGCTTGCTTGCGGGAGAGGAGCCCGAGATGGCCGAGCGGATCCTTCGGGCCGGCCGCGAAGTGTGGTTCCATCCCGGCGCCCTCGGGCGTCACCAGATTCCGGCAACGCGACTGACCGAGGAAAACACCATGCGCCTCGCCAGCGACTCGGCGGAATCAAGCATCGAGGCCAAGCTGATGAAAATCCCTCACGGCTGGCGCAGCACGCGATTCCTCCTCGGCCGACTGCTCGTAGCGGCCCTGAAGGCGCCGTTTTTCGCCCTCAATGTCGCGCTGGCGACACTCCTTCGAAACGCCGACCATCGGTCGCGAAGCCGCGTGAGGCTGGCCCGTTGCGGCGGCTACGCGCGAGGCACTTGCGGCCGTCTTTTCACCCGATAATCCACGCCCATGAACGCCCCCCTGTCGCTTTCCGTCATCATCATCGCCAAAAACGAGGCGGCGATGATCGGAGATTGTCTGCGCTCCGTCAGCGGCCTCGCCTCGCAGGTGGTCGTCGTCGACTCGGGCAGCACCGACGGCACCCAGGCGTTGTGCCGGGAGATGGGCGCGACCGTCGTCGGGACGGACTGGCCCGGATTCGGCCCGCAAAAGAACCGCGCGCTGGCGCTGGCCACGCAGGAGTGGGTGCTCAGCCTCGACGCCGACGAACGGCTCGGGCCCGGGTTGCGAACGGAAATCGAGACGCTTCTGCGCGGCGCGCCCCCCTTTGAGGTCTATCGCATGCCGCGCCGCTCCTCGTTCTGCGGGCGCTTCATGAAACATTCCGGATGGTGGCCGGACCCTGTGGTTCGCCTGTGGCGCCGAGGGAGCGGCCGCTTTTCCGACGACCTGGTCCACGAGCGACTGTTGCACGAAGGCAAAGCCGGCATGCTCGCCAACCCCATCATCCACCTGGCGGTGCGCGAACTCTCCGAGTCTCTCGCCAAGATGAACTCCTACTCCGGCGCCGGCGCCCGCTCGCTCGCCGCCAAAGGCAAAACCGGCTCCGTCGCCCTGGGGGCCCTGCGGGCGCTGTGGACATTCCTGCGCACCTATTTCCTCAAACTGGGCATCCTCGACGGACGCGAGGGCTTCGTGCTGGCCGTTCTCAACGCCGAGGGCACCTTCCACAAATACGCCAAACTGGCCCTTCGCCCACGATGAGCCACCCGCCCTCGATCACACTCGTCATCAGCGCGCACCGCCAGGCGGCGTCGCTGCGACTCATCCTGGAGCGCCTGGCCGGATCTCCCGTGCGCCCGGCTCAGATCATCGTCGCCGAAGACGGCGAAGACTCCGAAACGGAGTGCGTCGTCCGCGAGGCCGCCCGGCACTTCGCGCCCGCTCCGATGCATTTGCGTCAGCCGCACACCGGCTTCCGAAAGTGCGTCGTGCTTAACCGCGCCATCGCCGCGGCCACCTCCGAATATGTCGTTTTCCTCGACGGCGACTGCGTGCCGCACCCGGACTTCGTCGCCGACCACGCGGCGCTTGCGCGCGACGGTGCGTTCGTGCAGGGGCGGCGCGCCTTCATCCGCGAAGCGCGCGTGCCCGAATTCCTCGCGCGCCGCGCCGGTTTGGCGAAGCTTGCACTCACCGGCGGCATGCACGGCATGGCCAAGGGCCTGCGGCTCCCGCTCCCCCTCATTCGCACCGACCGGGACTTCCATGGAGTGCTCGGATGCAACCTCGGCGTCTGGCGCGCCGACCTGCAACTGGTGAACGGCTTCGACGAGGCCTTCGAAGGCTGGGGACATGAGGACGCCGACCTGGCGGCGCGGCTGTACGCCAACGGCCGCGTGCGCCGGGTCGTGCACGGACGCGCGGTCGTATACCACCTGGATCATCCGCCCGCTGCGCGCGACCGGGCGAAATCCAACAGGGCGCGCTTCGAGCAGGGAGTCGCCTCGGGACGACGCCGCTGCGAAAGCGGCCTAAAGCAACTTTCCGCCCCCCCCGGAAGCCGCCCCGCATGAAACTGCTCTTCATCAAGCCCAAGCGCATCGGGGATGCGCTGCTGCTCACGGGCACGCTCCGCTGGGTGAAGCGTCACCATCCGGATGCGATCATCCATGTGGTGGTGCGAGAGGGAACCGAGGACATCCTGAAGGGGTGCCCTGAAATCGACGCGGTGCACCGGGTTCCGGGCAACAGCGAGAACCGCGGCAAGCGCAGTCTGCGCGACGAATTAAGCCTCATCCGCAGACTCCGTCGCGAACGCTTCGATCACGCCATCGAACTGGGTGACTCCGACCGCGGACGCATCCTCGCGGTGCTCTCGGGCGCGCGCCGCCGGCATGCGAACGCGACATTCTTCCGCTCCTTCCTCTGGCGGCGTTTGTTCCCCCGCACCCCGGCCATCGACATCGCCGGTCTGCATCGGGCGGAATGGGACATGCGCGTGACCTGCACCGCGCTCCGCTTGCCGCCCGGCCCATGCGCGCCCGTTTTCGAGAAATCCCTGGCAGACTTCACCTGGGTGGATTCGCTCGGGCTGCGCCGCCCACCGGTCTTTGTCCATCCCGTCGCCAGCCGCGCAGGCAAGATGTGGACGCGGGACAAGTGGGTGGAGCTTCTTAAGTCCCTCGTGGCGGAAGGTCACCCCGTCATTCTCGGCGCCGGACCGTCTGCCGGTGAACGCGCCTATATGAACGACATCGCCGAGGCGCTGAACTCGCCCGATGTGCACAATTCGGACGGAGCGTTCGGATGGAGCGCGATCGCCGGGGCGCTCTACCGCTCACGCTTTTACCTTGGCGTGGACACCGCAGCCATGCACCTGGCAGCGGCCTGCGATGTGCCGATAGTAGCCCTGTTCGCGCATCCGCCCGAAAGCGATCCGGTCCAGTGGGCTCCGCTGCATCCCGCAGCCAGGATGATCGCCCCGACCGGGCCGGGTTCCGCCACCGCCGAAATCAACGTGTCCACCGTGGCCGACATGCTTGCCCGTCACCTGACCCATTCCGCATGAACACAACCGACAGTCCGCTGGCCAGCGTGCTCATCCTCACCTACAATCAGGCCCACCTCGTCGAGGAGACCCTGCGCAGCGTGCTCGCCCAGCGCACCACCTTCCCCTTTGAAATCGTCATCGGCGACGACGCCTCCAAGGACGACACGGCCTCGGTTTGCGAGACGATCGGCGCCGGATTCCCCCGGCTGCGCGTGCTTCGCCGACCGGTCAACCTCGGCCTCATAGGCAACTTCCGCGCGACGCTGGAGCAGTGCCGAGGCCGCTATGTCGCCCTGCTCGGCGGCGACGACATCTGGACCGATTCCACCAAGCTTGAGCGACAGGTGACCTTCCTGCGCGACAATCCCGGATATGTCCTTTCGCACACCCACAACGACCAGTTGGACCATGCGACAGGCCTCGTTTCGACGAAAAAGGCGAAGGTGCGCTGGGGCGACGCCTTCCGCCGGATGCTCACGGGCGGCAATTTCATCACGGCCAGCACCGCCGTCTTCGACACGCAGGCGCTTCGGCAGGAGGACTGGACCCGGATGCTTAGCTTCCCCATGGAGGATTACCCGCTCTGGCTTTCCCTCGCCAGAAAGGGCCGCGTTCATTTCATCGCCGAGGCCTGCGTGCGCTACCGCGTCATCCACGGCAGCGTGAGCCGGCCCGATGCGCTCGAACGCAAACTCGCGTTCCTCCACGCCTGCCGCGACGTCGCCCTTTTCTTCTGCGCCGCCGAGCCCTCGACGCGCCGCCTAGCCTCCCTCATCAACGCCCGGCACGACACCGATGTCGTGAGACTCCTTCTTGCGGAAAAGCGACCGCAGGAGGCGCGGGCCTTCATGAAAACCATCCCGATTTCCCGGCTGCTGCGCAGCGCACGGTTGTTGCGGCACCGACTGCAGCTTCTCTGAGGACGCCCCATGGGACTTTTTCGAAAACTGCTGCCCGCCTGGCGGCTGATCTCGGCTCGACTGGGCTCGCGAGGCACCTTGAACCTGGGTCGGAAAACGCGACTGGAAAGCCCGTTGACGCTGAACGGTCGCGGCTGCGTGACCATCGGCGAACGCACCGCCTTGGGCTATTCGCTCGCCCCGAGAATTGGCAACGGCGCCAATCTTTTGCAGGCGCGAGAAAAGGGAAGCCGCATCGACATCGGCCCGAACTGCGCTTTCTCCAACAACGTCACCATCGTGGCGATAATGCAAGTGACCGTGGGCGAGGACTGCCTCGTGGGGGACCAAGTGATGATTGTCGACAGCGACTTTCATGGAATCGCCCCTCATCTGCGCCGCACCCCCGGCGAATCCGCACCGGTTCACATCGGGCGCAACGTATGGCTGGGTTCACGGGCGATGGTGCTCAAGGGCGTGACCATCGGCGACCACGCCGTGGTGGCCGCCGGCTCCCTGGTGACCAAGGATGTGCCCGCAGGCACCCTGGTCGCAGGCGTCCCGGCAAAAGTCATCCGCCGGGTGGATACGCAGGGCTGACCTGTCAGACGGCGCCGTTCACCGCCGCGACGACGGCGTCGACCTGCGCGTCGGTCATGACGGGGCTGATGGGCAGAGAGAGCACCTCTCGGTGAATGGCCTCGGTGACCGGGAGATGATAGTGCCGCAACTCCGGGTAAGCCTCCTGCCGGTGCGGCGGGATGGGATAATGAATGACCGTCTGCACACCCGCCTCGCCGAGTCGCTTTTGCAAAGCATCGCGATGCGCATGGCGGACCACGAAGAGGTGCCACACATGCTCCGCCCCCGCAGGAGCGCCGGGGAGACGCACAGCGGGGTTCTTGATTCCCGCGCGGTAGGCGGCAGCGATGTCGCGGCGGCGTTCGTTCTCTCGGTCGAGATGGCGCAATTTCACGCGCAACAACGCCGCCTGCATCTCGTCCAGCCGGCTGTTGGGTCCCTGGTAAAGGTTGTTGTACTTCTTGTGCGAGCCGTAGTTGCGCAGCGCCTTCAGGGTGTCGGCGAGCGCGCCGTCATCGGTTGTAACCGCGCCGGCGTCGCCGAGGGCGCCCAGGTTCTTTCCGGGATAGAAGCTGAATCCGGCGGCGTCGCCCCAAGCGCCGCACTTGCGCCCGTCCTGCGAGGCGCCGTGGGACTGGGCACAGTCCTCCAACACCTTCAGACCGTGGCGACGCGCGAAATCCATGATCTCGCGCATGGGCGCGACGCGCCCGTAGAGGTGCACGACGAGGATGGCTTTGGTCCTGCGCGAAAGCGCGGCTTCCAGAAGATTCGGGTCGAGGTTGAATGTCGCCGGGTCCGGTTCGACGAGCACCGGCGTGAGCCGGTTCTCGGTGATGGCCAGGATCGAGGCGATGTAGGTGTTGGCCGGCACGATCACCTCGTCGCCGTCGCGCAGCACACCCATTTCCTTCCAGGCACGCAGCACGAGCGTGAGCGCATCGAGGCCGTTGGCCACGCCCAGCGCGTGCTTCGAGCCGTTCCATGCGCCGAATTCGCGCTCAAAGGCGGCGTGCTCCTCGCCATGGATGTACCAGCCGGAGTCGATCACGCGGCGCGCGGCCGCGGCGAGTTCGTCGGCGTATTGCGCGTTCACGGCGCGCAGATCAAGGAAAGGGACGGTCATGGCAAAGGGGACTCAGGTCGGGAACGGCGCAGGATTACCGGAGGGCAGTGAGCGTATGACGCGAGCAGGATTGCCAACAACCAAGGCGTGCGAAGGCACGCTTTTGGTCACCACCGCGCCCGCCCCCACGAGACAGCCCTCGCCGAGAGTCACGCCGGGGAGAATCGTGGCGTTCGCCCCGATTGAGGCGCCGCGCTTCACCAGAGTGCGAGGGAAACTTGCGGGATAAACCTTTGACCTGGGGAATGGATCGTTGGTGAAGGTGACATTGGGGCCTACAAAAACATTATCCTCCAAGGTCACTCCATCCCAAAGCTGAACGCCGCATTTAACGGTCACATTGTCTCCGACGACGACGTCGTTCTCGATAAAAACTTGGGCGCAGACATTGCAGTTTTTGCCGATGCGGGCGCCCTGAAGAATGACGACAAACTGCCACACCGAGGTGCCTTCCCCGATATGGTTCGACTGCACATCGGCCAGCGGATGGATGCGAGGGGCGACACTCATTGTGAAACCAGTTTCTTAAACTCCGCGTAGTCGCGGATGTAGTCGGACTCCGCATACGGTGCGTCGGCCAGCACGAGCAGCACGCAATCGGGCGTGAAATCGGACATCTCATGCCAAACGCCGGGCTCGATCATGAGCGCCGAGTCGGGACTGTCCATGCGGAGCTCCTCGCGATGCGCGCCGTCGTCCATGAGGAAAGTGCACGCACCGGAAACGCACACGGCCATCTGGCGCGTCCGATGGTGGGCGTGGAACCCTCGCCGAACTCCGGCCTGCGTGCCGAAGACCCAGTACACACGCGCCACCGGGAACGGGCACTCGCGGCCGGCCTCGGCCACGACCAGCGAGCCGCGCGCGTCGCCGCGTTTCGCCAGCATGCGGATTTCAAATCGGCCGCTGCTCATCGTGCGCCCTTGATCAGGTCGAGCAGGTACTGACCGTAGCCGGACTTCACGGTGGGCGCGGCCACGGCACGGAGCTGGTCGTCACCGATGAAGCCCATGCGCCAGGCGATCTCCTCGATGCACCCGATTTTGAAGCCCTGCCGCTCCTCGATGATTTGCACAAACTGACCCGCCTGCAGGAGCGACTCGAACGTGCCCGTATCCAACCATGCGGTGCCCCGGCCCATCGCCTTCACGGAGAGCCGACCGCGCCGCAGGTACTCCTTGTTCACATCCGTGATCTCGTATTCGCCGCGCGCTGACGGCTGCAACGCCTTGGCGATGCCAACCACCGAGTTGTCATAGAAATAGAGGCCGGGCACGGCGTAGTGCGACCTCGGCTGCGCGGGCTTTTCCTCCAACGAGAGCGCCTTGCCGTCCTTGTCGAACTCGACCACGCCGAAGCGCTCGGGATCCTTCACCGGGTAGGCGAAGACGATGGCCCCGTCCGGCTCCGCGCAACTGCGGACCAGGTTGCCGAAACCGGCGGCGTAAAAGATATTGTCGCCCAGCACGAGCGCCACGCTGTCGCTGCCGATGAACTTCTCGCCAATGACGAAGGCTTGAGCGAGGCCGTTGGGCACCGCCTGTTCCGCGTATTCGAAACGGCACCCCAGTTTCGCACCGTCCCCCAGCAGGCTTCGGAATTTCGGAAGATCCTGCGGAGTGGAGATGATGAGAACCTCCCGGATGCCCGCCAGCATGAGTACGGAGAGCGGGTAGTAGATCATCGGCTTGTCGTAGACCGGTAGGAGCTGCTTGCTCATGACCTGCGTCAGGGGGTGTAGCCGCGTGCCGGAGCCGCCGGCGAGGATGATGCCTTTCATGGATACAAAAGTTGAAATCGGGAAAGCTGACGGGGTGAAAAAGTCCGTTTCGGCTTTCAGCTGTCTGCTTTTGCGCTGCCGAGACGCTCCAGCCGGTAGGAGCCGTCCAGGATGCGCTTCCACCAGGCCTCGTTCTGAAGATACCAGGCGACCGTCTTGCGGAAGCCCGACTCGTGGTCCTGCCTGGGCGCCCAGCCGAGCTCGCGACGGATCTTGGAGGCGTCGATGGCGTACCGCAGGTCGTGCCCGGGGCGGTCCGCAACGAAGGTGATCTGCTCGGCGTACCTGCGGCCGTCGCCGCGAGGGCGAAGCTCGGCGAGGATGCCGCACAGCAGACGCACCAGGTCGATGTTCTTGCGCTCATTGTATCCACCGATGTTGTATGTCTCCCCGGGCTTGCCTGTGGAGACGGCGGCCAGCAGCGCCTCGGCGTGGTCCTCGACATAGAGCCAGTCGCGAATGTTCTCGCCCTTGCCGTACACGGGGATGGCTTCGCCGCGCAGCGCCTTGAGGATGACCACGGGGATGAGTTTCTCAGGAAACTGGAAGGGCCCGTAGTTGTTCGAGCAGTTGGTCACGACGACGGGCAACCCGTAGGTGTCGGCCCAGGCGCGCGCCAGATGGTCGGAGGCAGCCTTGCTCGCCGAGTAGGGCGAATGCGGGTCGTACGGCGTCCGCTCGGTGAACAGTCCGGTCTCGCCGAGCGACCCGTAAACCTCGTCGGTGGAGACATGCAGAAACCGGAACCGCGCGCGCGCGTCCCCCGCCAGCGATTCGTAGTAGGCGCGAGCGGCCTGAAGCAGCGTAAAGGTGCCCGTGATGTTGGTGCGGATGAATTCGCCCGGCCCGTCGATGGAACGATCGACATGCGATTCCGCGGCCAGGTGCATCACCCACTCCGGCCGGAATTCAGAGAAGGCCGCGCGCATCGCCTCGGCGTCGCAGATGTCCGCCACCAGCAGCCGGTGGGCGGGATTGCCGCGAATGTCGCCCAGCGATTCGGCGTTTCCCGCATAGGTCAGCTTGTCGACGTTGAGAACCTGATGCCCGCGAGCAATCAGCAGCCGGACAAGATTCGAACCGATAAAACCGGCTCCTCCCGATACGAGGATTTTCATGCCCGCGAAGGAAGCATGGGCCCGGGACGCCTTTCAAGCTCCGAGATGCCGCCGTAGTCAGCCCGGACACAACTTCCTCCTGACGGAGGGGCTCATGTGGGCGGCTCCGGAAGGCGGAACGCCCCTGTGCAACGGCCCGGCGCCGCAAACGAAAGGACCATCTCTGAAAGCCAATCCGGGCGGAGCGCGCAATTCGCGCCAAAGACAAAAAACGGGCCGGACGCGCGAGGCGTCCGGCCCGTTTTCATAACGGCCCCGAAGGGACCGGGAGTCGCTTAGGCCTTGGCCTTGGTGGCGCCGACCACGAGGTCGAGGGCCTTGTTGAAGAGCACCCAGCGCTGCATGTCGGCGACGCGGCCGCGGTCCTTGGAGAGTTCCTTGACGAACTTGTCCACGGGGGTGCGGGCGGCGTAGGCTTCCTGCACGATGCGGCGGTTGAGTTCTTCCTGCTCGACCTTGAGGCCTTCCTTTTCGGCGATCTTGGCGAGGACGAACTGGGTCTTCACGCGGGTCTTGGCGGCGTCCTTGGAGCCGGTGAGCAGCTCGTCGCGCTGCTTTTCGATTTCCTCGACGGGCACGCCGGAGCGCATCTGCATGTTGGCGAACTCGACGAAGATGTTGTAGGCTTCGCGGTCCACGGCGGATTCCGGCAGCGGGAAGTCGACCTTGGCGTTGAGGGCCTCGATCACGTCCTGACGCTTCTTGGCGAGGCCTTCGTTCTTCTTCTGGCCTTCGATGCTCGTGCGGACCTGGCTCTTGAGCTCCTCGAGGTCCTTGACGTTGAGCTGCTTGAAGAACTCTTCGGTGAGTTCGGGAAGGGTCTTGGCGCGCACTTCGAACACCTCGACGGCGTAGGAGGCGGTCTTGCCGCGGAGGGCTTCGGTCTCGAAGTCGGCGGCGAAGGAGTGGGAGAAGGTGGCCTTGTCGCCGGCCTTCATGCCGACGATGCCGGAGACGATGGCGGGGACGCCCAGGCCCTGTTCGGCGCCGGCTTCCTCCCAGGTGCTCTTCTGCTCGGTCCACAGGTAGGCCTCGGGGGCCAGTTCGGCCACGGGCTTGCCGTCGATGGTGCCGACGTAGGAAACCTTCACGTAGTCGCCCTTGGCGGCGGCGCGCTCGACGACGTCGAACTTGGCGGACTGGCTGCGGATGCGGTCCACGCCGGCGTCCACATCGGCGTCGGTCACGACGACGGCTTCCTCGGCGACTTCGAGGCCCTTGTACTCGGGCAGTTCGAACTCGGGCTGGATGTCCACTTCGTAGCGGATCACGGCGTCCTTGCCGGCGACGACGGCGTCAGCCTTCACATCGACGAGGTTGAAGACCTTGAGCTTGGCGTCGGTGGAGGCGAACTTGTAGCCCTCCTGCACGACCTTGTTGTTGAGCTCTTCGGCGATGCCCTTGGCGAACTGGGCCTTCACGAGGGAGGCGGGGGCCTTGCCGGGGCGGAAGCCCTGGACGCGCACCTGGGAGGCGAACTCCTTGATGAGGGCGGCTTCCTGCTCGGCGATCTTGGCGGCGGGAACGGTGACGGTGACGGCCTTGCGGGTCGGGTTGATGTCTTCGACGGTGAACTGCATGGTGGTGGTTCGTTGAAAGGGAAAACGAGTGTGCCGCGCGCGACCTGCGCACGGGAACGCGGGAGGAAAGAGCGCGGCCCGGGGTGGTCAAAGCAAATAGTGCGGCCGCCGGGCGGAACGGTCTTCAGCGAAGCGTGAACTCCACGGGGATGCCGTCGCGCACCCGCACGACCACCTGAGTGGCGCCCGCCACGGCCGACGCGCTCACTCCTTCCGCCGGCGCCGCCAGCCGGCGCTCGCCGCGCAGCGTGACCGCGAGGGTCTTCGGCGCGGACACGCCGTCCTTGGGGATGTTCAAGTCCGGATCGCCCACGCTCACGCGCAGCCCTTCGGGCGTCTCGCGAGTCATGACAAGGCACGGCGAAGACACGGCCAGCAGATCTCCGGCGGCGAAACCACCCTGTCGGAACGCGACATAGGCGCGCACCCCGGAGGCTTGGTCGTGAACCGCGTGAAGCGCGCCGTCCCGGCTCAGCACCGCGTAGGGAGGATTCCGGGCGAAGGCGGCGGTGCGCTCGGGCGTCGCCCCCGGCAGCACCGCGTACTCGTAGCCGCCGTCGGAGGGC
Source organism: uncultured Opitutia bacterium (assembly GCA_945957395.1). Classification (GTDB taxonomy): domain Bacteria; phylum Verrucomicrobiota; class Verrucomicrobiia; order Opitutales; family UBA953; genus CAMFKE01. The sequence goes on along the minus strand of CAMFKE010000004.1, from coordinate 52,344 downwards.
GCGACGCCGTGATCGAGCACGGCTGAAGCGAAATCCCCCTCGGTGCGCGCCTTGGTCTTGTTGTGACGCGACACCTGCCGGCGCCGTTCGCACACGATGTCCGGACCGGAGCGCACGACATAGCCGTTGCCCCGGCCGTCCGTCAGCCAGACCGGCGGCGGCAGGCGGCGCGCGAAGGGAAATTCGCCGACAGGGCCGTCGGGACCGATCTGCACGCCGCTCGCTCCGGGCGTGTCGGCATGCTGGAACAGGGTCGTCTCCACAGGATGCTCGGAGTCGCCGGAACGGATTCCCGACCCCAGGCAGACAATCCGGTCGTCGAAGCAGAAGACGGTTTTAAGTCCGGCGAAAGCCGGGTCGAAGCGCTTCATGTCGGGCTCCCAAAGCTGCATGACGAAGACACCGTAGCGCGACTCCAGCGAGGAGCCGCCGCAGAAGGTCTTGTCGGAGCGAAGCATGAGCGTGTGCCGCGAGGGGCTTTCCAGCAGATCCGGAGGCAGCCGCCGGGCCGTCGCGCCCGGGAAGCGACTCCAATCCCAGCCCTCCTGAAGGTATCCGGAATCCGCATTCGCGCCGCGCTTCACGATCTGCACGGAACCGTTGCTCGGGTAGCGCCCGTAGCGGTTGTCCTTCGCGTAAATCTCGCTCGACCACACATAGCGGTTGAAGCCCTTCAGCGTGACCATCCGGTCGCCGTGCCGGTGTATGGCGAAGCAGCCGTAGTTGAAAACCCGATGCCCCTGAGCCGGCGCCGCCGGCCCGACAGGCCCGCCGCAGGCCGCGGCCACGCGCCCGGCATCGCCGGGACTGAGCGACACGGCGAGCGCCGCGAAATCGCGGTCCGGCGCTGGGGAGGCCTCGACCAGGCGCACCGCCGCCTCGGCGAGCGACTCCACCGAGCTTTCCCCGAAGGGGTGGCGCCCGGCGAGCGCCATGCCCGTCTGCGGGTTCCCCGAAAAGGCCGCCGTGCGCACCAGGCCCTTCATGGGCGCCAGCGCGGACTCGGGCAGCGCGAACCGCGTGCCGCGCAGCACCCATGCGAGGTATGCGCCGCCGATGACGCCGGGATACGCGTATCCCGGATAGTGCCCCCAGTGATGGAAGGCGGTGCCGTCCGGCTTGAAACCCGATCCGAGGTCGCGGCCGGTCTCGCCCAAGGAAACGCGCCAGTAGTCGGCGGCGGCGCGAGCGCGCGAGGCGCGTACGGCGGGATCCGGGTGCATCAGGCACAGCATGAGGTGAGAGGCCGCCACCGTATTCAGGTAGTCCATGTCGACGCCGCGGCGCAGGCTCTCTCCGGGAGAATCAAGCAGGATGAATTCACGCGCATACCACTCCAGCGCCCCGCTCATCGGGGCCAGCAGCCCGGCCTTCGCAAGCGGCTCGCGCATCAGGAACACGGCGCGCACCCATTCGCGCGACTGGTAGCCGAAGTGGTGCGTGGTGCCCAGCGCGCTGCCGTCCGCCCACCCCTGGTCGAGCAGGTGCCGGGTCAACCGCATGAAAAGAGCCTGCGCCCGCCCCCGGGACTGCTCGTCCGGCGCGGCGCGCCAGGCCTCGGCGACATCCAGCATGACCTGCCCGTATCGATTGATAGGCATGTATCCGGCCTGACCGGCAACCACCTTGCGCCGCAGCTCGGGGGGGAACATGTCATGCTCGTAGGTGGTGATCACATGCGGACCTCGCACGCCGTCGCCATCCTCCACCACCCCCAAAGCCTCCGCGCGCGCGCAGGCGGCGTCCACCTCCCCGGCGCTTCGCCGCGGGGCTTCGCCGGCGAGCCGGGCGGCGACGACCAGCAGGTCGGCGAGTTCGCGAGCGTCGGCCTCAATCGGGCGCCGAGCCGGGACGGGCAGTCGCGCGGGCGGCGCGTTATCAGGACCGATTTCGGGAAGCTGCCGGTCGGGCCACTGGAAGCGCGGGTCGTTGACGATGCCCGGAATGATCTGGTCGAGGTGCATCACGCCCGCACCGGCAGGCGCGACCAGCCGGATCGTGTCCATGCCCTCGCCCGGCGTCCCCTTCATGTCGCGCAGAAACGCCGGCGTCGCCTTGCGCCACCCCGTGAAGTCCAGGCCCATTTCAAAATGACACTGCGTCGGCGCGTCGGCGCCTCCCGTCGCAAACTCCACGCGCAGCTTGCCGTCGGCCACCGCGCGCTCGTTGTGAACAAAGAGATGGAAGCTCGAAAGCGCCGCGGTGCCGAACGCCTCCCGGGCCGCCTTCGGCCCGAGGACCTCCACCGGGTGACGGATGACGAGCACATCGCCGCCCTTCCACGCCCAGCGCAGGGAGCGTTCGCCATGGATGCGCCGGCGTGTCGACACCGACAGCCCTCCGCCGGACGCGCTCACGCCCTCGGGGACCGCGGCGGCCTCGAAACTGATCACACCGTCCGAAAGAGGCGGCACTGCGGTCGGCGCGGAAGGCGTTGAGAGAGCGCGCGACATCGCCTTTTGATAACGCGCATAACCCTCGGCGTTCGGATGCACGCCGTCGCGGAAAGCCGAGGCGTCGAAGCCGCCGGCGGGCGTCAGATAGGGCGTGAAGGTATCCACGCGCACGCAGTCGCCGTGCGGCTCCAGCGCCTTGTCCACGGCGTCGTTGAAGGCGCGCACGCGCTCCGGCTCGACCTTGGCGTTGGGCATGACCTTGGGCACGATCACGCGACAGCCGGGCAGGGCCGCCCGCAGGCGCTCGACCATGACGCGCAGGTTCGTCGCCGTGGCCTCGGGCGAACCGCCGGGCTGGAACAGGTCGTTGGTGCCGCCGAGGATGACCACCGCCGCCGGCCGCAAGGCGATGACGTCGGCCTCCAATCGCCACAGCATGCCGCGCGTCGTCTCGCCGGCGATGCCCCGGTTGACGCTTCGAACGCCGGGAAAAAGCTTGGTCGTCGGGCAGCCCTCGGTGATCGAGTCACCCAGGAAAACCGTCGCCCCGGGAGAGACCGGGCGCTCGGCGGCGAAGGTTTTTCGGCGCGAGAGCCAGTGCGCGCGAAAGCCGGGCCAGGTGGTGTTGAAGTTGCCGGCGCCGGGCGCGTTGGCGGCGTCGTAATAGGCCGGCACGACATCGTCGGCGAGCAGGACGAGGGAGCACGGCAGACCGCACAATCCGAGCAGGAAGAGGGGCTTCAGGGTAGACATGGATACGGGGCGTCGCGCACGGGGTTTTCCGGAAATGGCGTATAAACGCAGGCGTGGCGAGCGACTATCGCCGCACGGCCGCCCGCGGGTCCACCCGATGCCCGGCCGCCCACTCGCGCCACTCGCCGGCGAGGCGTTTCACGGCGTCGGGTTCGGCGGCGGCGAGATCGCGCGTCTCGCCGGTGTCGCGCGCGTCATAGAGCTCCCACGCGCGCCCGGGCTCCGACACAAGCTTCCGACCGGAGTCCAGAGCGCCGCGACGGCCCTCGTGTTCCCAAAAAAGCGTGCGCGCGGCTGCGGGCGCCTTGGCGTCGGAAAGGCGCGCCGAGAGAGAGACGCCGTCGGTGCTCGGCGACGGGGCGAGGCCCGCGAATTCAAGGCAGGTGGGGGCGAGGTCGATGATATGGGTCGGGCTGCGTTCGATGCGGGCGCCTCCGGGCGCGCCGCCCGGAATCACGACGAGGAGCGGATCGGCCGTGCCGCCGCGGTAGGTGTGCGCCTTGAAACTGCGGAAAGGCGTGTTCGACACGGTCGCCCAATGCGGGCCGTAACCGCGGTCGTGCTGCTCGCGCGTCGCCCCGTTGTCGGAGAGGAACATCACGAGCGTGTTCCCGGCGCGCCCGGATTTCTCCAGCGCATCAAGGATCTTCCCCACGCCGCGGTCCATGGCCACGATCTGCGCGGCGTAGGTGGCCATGTCGCGCACCGAGGATGCTCGCGCGGCGGGCGGCAGTTTCGCCCACTCGGGAAACCTGTACGGCGCGAGGGTGGCGTCGGCCGCGAGAAGGCCCGAGGCCTTCATCCTCGCGAAACGCGCGTCGCGCACAGCCGCCGGCCCCTTGGCATAATCCGCAAGACGGGGCGCGATGTCGGCCTCGTGAGCCTGAAGCGGGTAATGCGGGGCGGTGAAAGCGACATAAAGGAAGAGCGGCTTGTCCGCGGGGGCCGTCGCGATGTAGCGCGAAGCGGTCGCCGCGATGTCGTCGGTCATGTAGAAATCGGCGGGCAGATCCTCCGGCGCGAGCAGTTTGCCGTCCTCGCCGAAGGGGCGCGCCGGCATGGGTTTGAAATAATCGGCGGCGCCGCCGAGCAGGCCCCGGCTGCGGCGAAAGCCGCGATCCCATGGCCGGTGGCCTTCGCCCAGGCCGAGGTGCCACTTGCCCGCCAGAGCGGTGTCGTAGCCGGCGTCGCGCAGACGCTCCGCGAGCGTGGGCGCGTCGGGGTCGAGGCGTCCGCGGTATCCGGGTTTGCCCATATCCGTGTCGAGATGGCCCATGCCCACCGCCTGCGGATAGCGCCCGGTGAGCAGTGCGGCGCGACTCGGGCTGCACCGGGCGCAGGTGTGAAAATCCGTGAAGCGCACGCCGCGCGCGGCGAGCCTGTCGATGTTGGGCGTGGGCACCTCGGAGCCGTAGCAGCCGAGATCGGCGAAGCCCATGTCGTCGGCCAGAAGGATGAGGATGTCGGGGCGCGCCGGGGGCGACGAAGCGACGGCCGACGGGGCGACCGACAGGAGGGCGACCAGGGGAAGGAGCTTGGGGGGCAGGCGCATGGCGGGCGGGGCGAGATTCAACGGGCGGAAGGGCGTGGGGCGGGCTGCTTCGCCGGACCCTCCAGCACCCACTCCACGGCATCCGTCACGCTCTTGCCATCCTTCGTTCTCGCGGCGGCCTCGACGGTGTTTTTTCCGGGACGCAGCCGCACATTTCCGATGATGTAAGCGGACGGCGCATACGCGACGCCCGCGGGCAGCGCGGCGCCGTTGAGCGTCACGCGCACATCAGCGAGGTTGCTGTAGTAGCGCACCACGGTGTCGGCCGACTTGCGCGCGGAGTCACGGCGGGCGAGCAGGTGCAGCACGGGGGCGTCGGACCAGTTGGCCTTGTAGAGGAAGAACGCGTCCTTGCGTGTCCGGCGGTCATACGTGACGAGCCCCTTGGCGTTGATGCCGTCGCGCTCGCCCTCGGTGCGCCAGGGGCTGGCGAAGTCGGCCATGTTCCAGACGAAGGTGCCCCAGGCCTGCGGCATCCTTTCGATGGAGGCCAGGGCGTGCTCGTGCACGCGGCTTTGCCAGGCTTCGGGGTGCCATTTTCCGGCGGGCTTGGGCCCCTTCATCACGGAGTCGTCCTGATGCGAGAGGGAGGCGCCGGCGCCGTATTCTGAAATGCCCCACGGACGGTCGGGCGCCGAGGCGCGGAAGCTTTTGAACACGGCGTCGTGGCCGCCCTTGCCGCCGCCGTACCAGCCGGGATAGCCGTTGTACGCCATCAGGTCGGCGATGCTGTTAAGCTCCTTCCATGCGCGATTGGTGGCGCCCGCGGTGGGGCGCGAAGGGTCCACGGCATGCGCGACATCGTTGAGCCGGCGCACGACCGACAGGGGGTTCTTCCCGCCGCCTTCGCGCTGGCCTATCTCGTTGAACAGGCTCCAGCAAAACACGCAGGCGTGGTGACGCTGCTGCGCCATCATCTCGCGCAACTGAAGCTCCGCATTCGCGCCGAGTTCGGCGGGGTTTTGGCCCACCGTGTCGATGAGCGGCGCCTCCGCCCACACGAGCAGCCCGAGCCGGTCGCATTCGTCGAGAAACACTTCGCTGTGCGGGTAGTGCGCGGCGCGCACCGCGTTCGCCCCGATTTCGCGGATGAGCGCCGCATCCTCCCGCTCCTGCTCCTCGGTCACGGCCCACGCGCGCCCTTCCCGGTCCTGGTGCCGGTTCACCCCGCGCAGAGGGTAAGCTTCCCCGTTGAGGAAGGCGCCCTTGTCCTTGTCGAAGGTGAGCGTGCGCAGGCCGACCTTGAGCTTTTGCGTGTCCTTGGAACCGTCGGTGGCGGCGAGCGAGGTCTCGAGCGTGTAGAGGTACGGGTCCTTCAGCCCGTTCCACAAATGCGGCGAATCCAGGGAAAGCTTCACCTCGACGCTCGTCGCGCCGACGCCGGCGGGCGCTGAGGCCGCGGCGGTGGCGACAGGCGCGCCCTTGGCGTCGAGCAGGCGGAAGGCGACCTCCGCGGCGGCGTTCGCCGCGCGGTCGAGGTGTGCGACGACCTTGAGCTCGGCGCGCGTCTTGTCGGCGCGCAAGGTCGTGACGGATACGCCGCGCGAGCCGAGCACGAGGGGCGAGATGCACACCGGCGGCTTTTCCAAAAGTTCCACCGCGCGGTAGATGCCGCCGGGTATGCCGAAGTCGCCGGAGAGCGGCGCGACATCGGAGCGCCAGGTGTTGTCCGCCTTCACCAGAAGCGTGTTCGCGCCACCCGGGGAAAGGTGAGGCGTGAGTTCGAAGGCGAAGGCGGTGGCCGGGCCTCGGTGCGTGCCGAGCTTATGCCCGTTGAGCGACACCTCGGCCACCGACGACACGGCGCCGAATCGCACGAACACCCGCTTGCCCGGAGTAGGCGTCGGGAGCTGCGTCGCATACCAGGAGGGCGCGCGCCGGTATCCGTCCCTGCCCATGTCGTCCCTCCCCCGGCCCGCCTGGATGTCGGTCGCGTTCCAGGTGTGGGGGATCGCGACGGTCTCGCCGGCGACGGCGGCCTCGGCGGAGACCTCGGAGTATCGCCACACATCAACCCGGGTGGCGGAATACGCGAAGAGCGGGGCAAGGGCGAAGGCGGCGAGGGACTTCGGGAGCGGTCGGGTCATGTCCGAACCCGTATCGGACAAGGGCGGGAGGGGGAAACGCGTTCGGCGGCTTTTCCGAAGCAATCCGGGCTGTTTTGCGCCGGCGGGCTCAACGCGGGGTTGCGCCGCCGGGGCAGGCGCGTGTGTTCATGGCGATCCCGTATGAGCGCCCCTCCTCCACGCATCCTGCTCGCCTTCCACTGGTACTCGGAAGCCCTGCATGAAGGCGCCTTGCGCTACGCCCTCGAAAGGGGATGGCTCACGCGCGTGCTCAACGCCGACAGCGTGGCGGAGCTGGAGCCGTCGGCGTGCGACGGCATCCTGGGCATGCTGCCTCCGCCGGAGCACCCCGTGCACCGTTTCGCGCAGGCGACTCGCGCGCCCGTGGTCGAGCTTTCCCTTTCCTATCCGGAAAACGGACGCTGGTGCCGGTGCCCTTCCGACGGCGACGCCGTGGGGCGACTCGCGGCAGACCACCTGCGACTCCGCCCGGTCGCCTCCTTTCTTTTTGTCGCGCGCGACCTCACCCCCACGCACGCCGCCCGAGCGGCGGGCTTTTCCGCAGGGCTGGCGGGCGACGCAAGACCTCGGGAAACCTTCCTATGCGGGGATGACGACGAGTCCTCCGCCGTGGCGCGGCTTGCCGAATCGTTGCGACGGCTGCCGAGGCCCGTGGGGATTTTCGGCTCGGTGGACGCCTCCGCCCGGCTCGCGTTGGACGCGGCGAACAGGGCGGGACTAAAGGTGCCCGGCGACGCCTGCATCCTGGGTTTCGGCAACCGCGACCTGGTCGCCGCGCTGGCTCCGGTTCCGCTCAGCAGCATCGCCATCGATTACCGCGCCTGGGGCTACGCCGCGGCGAAGCTTTTGGACGAGCGCATGGCGGGAAAGATACCGGAAGGCGCCTGCCTGGCCTTTCCTCCGGTCGAGCTCGTGGTTCGCGCGAGCACGGCGGGCGAAACGGCGCCCCACCCGCTGTGCGAACGGGCGCTGGCCATCCTGCGTCTGCGCGTGAGAAACCCGCCCTCGGTGGATGAGCTTGCGCGACTCGTCGGCGTGTCGCGCTCGACGCTCAACCGCGCGTTCACCGACGCCTTCGGCAGGGGCGTCGCCGCCAAGGGTCTGGCCCTGCGCATGGAGGTCGCACGCGGACTACTCGCAGCCGGAGAGAAGGTCGAGTCGGTGGCGGCGGGCGTAGGGTTCGCGTCACCGCGGGCATTCAGGGCGGCGTTCCGCAAAACGGCGGGATGCGCCCCCGGAGAATACCCGGCGCGGCCGACGCGGCATCGGGCCTGAGCCGACACTGTTTCATGAGAACCACACCCAGCCTTCTCCTCCTCGGAGCCCTGTTGCTCCTCGCCCGCCCGGCCCGAGGAGCCGAGCGCGAGCCGCTTTGGACGACCGGCATGCGCGGCGCCGCGCCCGAGGCACGCCCCGGCGCCGACCCCGCCGGACGCGCCTTGGACGCCGGGCGCGTCACGGATGTCGCGAGGCCCACGCTCACATGGTTCATCCCCGGGGACGCCGACGGACGCGTGCTCATCGTGTGTCCGGGCGGCGGATACGGCGTGCTGGCCGCCGACAAGGAGGGCGATGCGGTCGGCAGGCGCATGGCGAGCCGGGGTCTGTCCGTGGCGGTGCTGCGCTACCGCGTGCCGTGCGGGAACCCCGAAGCCGCCGACTGCGCGCCAAGGCTCGATCTGGCCGAGGCCGTGCGCGCGGCGCGAGTCAGGATGAAGGCGCGCGGGCTGCCCGTGCGCGCGGTAGGCGCGATGGGGTTTTCAGCGGGAGCGCACCTGGCGCTGAACGCCGCCTACGGGCCCATGCCCGAAGGCTCGGCCCGGCCCGATTTCGTGGTCGCCGTGTATCCGGCCTACCTCCTGGAACGAAACGGCGAACTCAAGCGCGCGTACGCGCCGGCCAAGGATTCACCGCCCGCCTGCTTCGTTCACGCCGCCGACGACCCCTTCCCCGCCGAGGGCAGCGTGCAGCTCTGGCGCCGCCTGCGCGGCGCGGGCGTGCCTGCGGAGCTGCATGTGTTCGACTCCGGAGGGCACGGTTTCGGCCTTGGCGCGAGCTCCGGGGGAGGCGCCGCGTCCGCCTGGGCCGACCTCGCGCAGGCCTGGATTTTGCGCACCGCACGCTGAGGGGACCGCGGGCGGGAGCGGGCCGAAAGTTCGCGTTGCTTCGCAGGAAAGCCTCGCCTGTGGATGAAAAAATTTACATGCAGCGGGCACCCCATGAGACACCACCCCGATTCCCTCGCCCTGCCCTCCCTCCCCTCGCGCCTCGCCCGGCTTGGCGCCCTCGCTGCGCTCGCCGCCGGCTTCGGCTTCCACGCGAACGCGGCCGAGCTTACGGTCGTGCCGTTGCCCGCCCAGATCGCCGCGCCCGAAGGCGCGCCCGGGTTCCCGTTGGGAGGCGCCGTGCCCATCGTCTACACAGACCCCGCCGCGAAATCGGCGGCCGAGCTTTTCGCCGCCTCGATGCGCGAGGCCACGCAGGGCAAGTTCGTCGCGACCGCGGGTGCGGCGCGCCCCGGAGCCATCGTGTTCGAACGCGCCGCCGACCTTCCGCGCGAAGGTTACCGGCTCACCGTGGACGCCAAAGGCGCGCGCATCGCTGCCTCGGCGAACGGCGGCTGGTTCTACGGCGCGCAGACCCTGCTTCAGCTCACGCCCCGCGCCGGCGCGAAAACGATTCCCGCGGTGAACATTTCCGACGCCCCGGCCTACCCCTGGCGCGGCGTGATGCTCGATGTCTCCCGCTACTTCTTCTCGAAGAAGTATGTGCTGCGCTACCTCGACATGATGGCCATGCACAAGCTGAACGTCTTCCACTGGCACCTCGTGGACGACTGCGGCTGGCGCATCGAGATCAAGCGCTACCCGAAGCTCACCGAAATCGGCGCCTTCCGCGGACAGGGCGACGCGCGCCACGGCGGCTTCTACACGCAGAGCGACATCCGCGAAATCGTCGCCTACGCGGCGGCGCGCAACATCGAGGTGATCCCCGAGATCGAGGTGCCCGCGCACACGCTTTCAGCCCTTTGCGCCTACCCGGAGCTCGGATGCACCAAGAAGCAGTTCGAGATGCCGGTGAAGCACTCGATCTCCCCGGAGATCTACTGCGTGGGCAAGCCGAAGACCTGGGAGTTCCTCGACGGCGTCTTCACGGAGGTGGCCGCGCTCTTCCCCTCCCCCTGGATCCACATCGGCGGCGACGAGGCCCGTTATTCCCGCTGGAAGAAATGCCCCGACTGCCAGAGCGTGATCAAGGAACAGAAGCTCAAGGGCGAACACGAGCTGCAGGGCTGGGCCACCCGCCGCCTTTCGGCCATGCTCAAGCCCAAGGGCAAGCGCATCGTCGGATGGAGCGAGGTGCTCGGCTGCGGCGCCGGACCCGACACCGGCCTGATGGTCTGGCATCAGCCCAACGACGCGAAAAAGGGCGCCATCGCGGGCCACCCCATCGTCCTCTCCTACACGGGCAACACCTACTTCGACGCCCCGGAAAGCAAGCTGCCGGGCGAGCCGCCCGCCGCGACCTGGATCCCGCCGGTCACGCTGCAACGCGCGTACGAGTGGGACCCGATGCCGGCCAACCTCCCCGAGGCGGCCCGCAAAAACATCCTCGGGCCCAACGCCTGCCTGTGGTCCGACCAGTTCCTCCACACGCCCGACAAGCTCGCCGACCGCCCGGGCGAGGGCACCGCGCGATCCGAGGCGTATGCGGATTACCTGACGCTGCCCCGCATCGCCGCTCTGGCGGAAGTGGGCTGGACCCCGAAGCCCTCCCGCAATTTCGCAGGGTTCCGCGAGCGCATGGCGACTCTGTATCCGCGATATGCGGACAAGGGCTACCTCTTCCGCGTGCCGACGCCCGAGATCACCGAAGAGAAACGCGGCGGCGAGACCTTCGTCTCCGCGCGCTGCCCGGTCGAGGGAGGCTCCGTGCGCTACACGCTCGACGGCTCCGAACCGACCGCCGATTCCCCGAAGCTCGAAGGCTCGATCAAGGTGGGCGAAAAGGACAACCTGCGCGCCATCACCGTGCTGCCCGACGGCAAGCGCACCAGCCTCGTGTACGCGTCGAAGCAGACGCAGAACCCGTTCCCCGAGCTCGGCGCCGTGGCCGGCCGCTGGAAGCCCGGCCAGCCCGGCGCGGGCACGCCCAAGCCCATGACCTTCGACGCCACCGGCCTCATCAACGCCAACGGCGACTATGAGATCACCTTCCGATACACCGGCGGCGCCCAACGCCTGGAGATCGACGGCATCAAGATCCTGCGCAACGACAGCGAGGTCGTGGCCGCCGACGAGCACCACGGCTTCACCGGGTCGCAGCACAAGGACAATGTCTACAAGGTGAAGATCAAGGACTACCAGACCGGCGCCTCCTTCAAGATCGTCGCGCAGGTCTACGGCGACGAAGGCTCCAACACCGAGGGCGTCGTGCTGATCAAGCGCAAGTAAGCCGCACCGCCAAGGCGAAGCCCCGTCGCGTCGAGCGACGGGGCTTCTTGTTTTCCGGGTCAGGCGGCGCCCGGCTCCGGAGCGGGGCGCAAAAAAACGGGAGCGCCGCGACGACGCACCCGTTTTCGTCATGCCCTCGCCGTCACTTGGCGGGCGTGAGCTTGAGGCCGGCCATATTGCAGGGGGCGTCGCCCTTCTTGGTCTTCACGCGCACGACCAGTTCCGACTCACCGGCGGGCAGTTTGACCGTGCCGACCGGCATGTCCTTATAGTTGTTCCAACCCCCGGTGGACTCCAGCTCCAGAGGCAGCACTGCGCCGCCGACCACGAACTCGAGCGCGCTGCCGGAGGACTTGTCAGGCAAGCCAAGCCGGGCGGTCAGCGTGTACTCGCCGGCGGACTTGGTCTTGATCGTCCAGGTGGCGGTCGCTGCGGCGTCGGTCCAGAACCCGAGGTGCTGCTCGGGCGGCGAGTGATCGACGCCGGAGGCCCCGGCGATCTCCTCCTTCAGGCCCTTGGTGCATCGGGCCTGGCGCGGGGTGAGCCGGATGGCGCCGGAGGAATCCGGATACGCGGCGTTGTCGAGCCGCAGATCGCCCTTCACGGTGATCGCGACGACGAAATCCTGTTTGTCCTTGAGCGACTCGGGCAGTTTCACGCGCACCGAGGCGCCGTCGTTGGCCGCCGCGACGGCGCCGGACGACCCCAGGGCGCGCGCCGAGACGACGGGGTTGGCCAGTCCGTGAACGATGATTTCGCCGGATTTCGGCGCGTCGAAGACGATGGCGTAGAGCGTGGTGGAGCCGTCGGCGTTGCGGCGCTGCGTGTAGCGCCCCCACTCGGGCAGCGCGGCGAAGCCGGCGGAACGCGTGGCGTGGACGGCCTCGGCGTTCACCTTCATCCAGGCGCCGACCTCGGCCAGTCGCTCCAGGGACGGAGCGGGGATTTCGCCCTTCTCGTTCGGGCCGACATTGAGCAGGAGATTGCCGCCCTTGGACGCGATGTCGGCCAGGTGGCGGATGAGGGTCCGGGTGGACTTCCAGTCGTGGTCGTCCTTGGCGAAGCCCCAGGTGTGGTTCATCGTCATGCAGGACTCCCAGTCCTTGCCGGGGAAGCCGGCGGGCGGGATGAAGTTCTCGGGCGTCTCGATGTCGCCGTGGTAGCCGCCGCCGAGACGGTTGTTGATGATGATCTTGGGCTGCTTCTCCGTAACCAACTTCCAGATACGGTCGGCGCGCTCCTGGTTGATGGCGCCGCCGGGGATGTCGAACCAGAGAACCGAGATGTCGCCGTAGTTGGAAAGGATTTCGCGCAACTGGGGTATGACCACGCCGTCGACATACTTGGCGGGGTCGCCCTTCTGGGCGGGGTCCCAGGTGCCGCCGCCGCCTCCGGGGTGGTGCCAGTCGAGGTTTTGCGAGTAGTAGAAGCCGAGCTTGATGCCGTGCCTGCGGCAGGCTTCGGCGAGAGGCTTGATGGCGTCCTTCTTGTACGGCGTGGCGTCCACGATGTTGAAGGGCGACGCGGCGGTCTTGAACATGGCGAAGCCCTCGTGGTGCTTCGTGGTGATGACGATGTACTTCATGCCCGCGGCCTTGGCGGCGCGCACCCAGGCGTCCGGGTCGTACTTCACGGGGTTGAAGTCCTTGGCCATCGCGGCGTAATCGGCCACGGGCACCTTGCCCGCGATCTGCAGCCACTCGGCGCACCGGTTGGTCTTGGTCGGCTTGCCGTTCCAGAAGCCGCCGGCCTGCGCGTAGAGGCCCCAGTGGATGAACATGCCGAAGCGCGCGTCGCGGAACCACGCCATGCGCGCGTCGCGCTGGGCGGCGGTCTCCTTGCGCTCGGCCAGAGCGGGCGAAGCCGGTTCGGCGGAGGCGGCAAGGGGGACGAGCAACGACGCGAGCATGACCGGGAGCGGAAGGAATCTTTTCATGGCGGAGGGGAAAGGAGGGGGGGGGAAGAGGGGCGGACAGGGACGAACCGCGCTTCACAGATTTCGCCAGCCTAGGTTCGCAAATGGAGGCGAACGAGCCCGGAATGCGTCAGATGGCCCCGGCGGGGCCGGGAAGCGGGCCTTCCCGGCTGAAGAAGTTGCCGGAACACACGACGCTCGCGCGTGTATGCACGCGAGCATGCGCACGCTCCGCCCCCTTTGGCTTGGTCTGGCACTCCTGCCCCTCTCCCCCGTTTTCGCCGCCGGCACCCCCGCCATCGGATTCCTGCCCCAATCCAAGGAAAGCCCCTGGACGAATGTCGGCTACGCCTCCTGGGTGGACGGCCATTCCGGCGCGCACGGCGTGTTCGTGGCCGTGGCCCCGGACCCGCAGAACCACTCCCGCGTGCTGACCTCCACCGAGCGCGGCGGCATCTGGCTCACCGAGGACGCCGGCAAGACCTGGCGCAACACCGACCACGAGGTCCGGGGCATGAACTACTTCCGCGCCCTCGTCTTCGCGCGCAAGACGCCCGGCCTCGTCTACGCCGGCTGCTACTTCGGCGTGCTCAAGTCCGTCGACGGCGGCCGCTCCTGGACCAAGCTCGCCGACCCGCTCATCGACCGCACCGCCCTCTACCCGAACTCCGAGGGCACCGAGCCGCAGCAGGTGTTCATGGACACCTCGGCCGACGGCCGTGTCGTCGTCTACGCCACCCAGACGGGCACCTTCCGCAGCGACGACGCGGGCGCCACCTGGCGCAAGGTCTCGGATCTGGCGGCGAACAGCTTCAAGCTGCACCCGGAAAATCCCGCCATCATGTACCTGGCCGCGAGCAAGTACGGCCGTTACTACAACGCCTGCGACTGGACGGAATTCCACCGCTCCGAGGACGCCGGCAAGACCTGGACCCGCGTCACGGCTGGCCTCCCCGTCGAGCAGAACGGGCGCAAGCGCGAGCAACTCCTCGGCTACTATGTGCGCACCTGCACCGCCAGACCCGACCGCATCGTCATGATGGGCTTCGGCGGCAACACCACGCTCGCCGGCAAACACAACGTGGTCGACATGTGGTCGGGCAAGGTCGAGCCCATCCTCTACGGCGTCAAGGGCGTCTGGATCTCCGACGACTGCGGCAAGACCTTCCGCAATGTCTGGAACGACGCCAACGATGTGCTGCCGCCCACGCGCGAGCGGCCCAACCTGTGCGAAAGCGTCGACCGCGGGGACAACCCCATGGTCGGCAACTGGACCAAGAGCGCGCTGCACCAGGGCATGTGGGACCTCGTCTTCGAAATCTCCGACACCGACCCGGACCTGTGGGTGGCCGGCGGCCACTCGCCCTGGCTCACCCGCGACGGCGGCAAGACCTGGAACCACATCCGCGAAATCTCCTACAAGAACGACAACCGCTCCATCAGCGAGGGCGGCGGCCTGTCCTCCTTCAAGACCCACTGGTGCCACGGCGACTTCCAATCCGCGGCCTTCCTCGGTCAAAAGCTCTGGATGGGCAACGACGGCGGTCTGAATTTCACCGACGATCACCTGAAGACCTGCCACACCCTCGACTCCGGCACCACCGCCGTGGAGCCCTGGGGCTTCGACATGGCCTGGCGCGACCCGAATGTCATGATCATGGCCTGCAACCACGGCCCGGTGCATGTGAAGCACCCCGTGCACTGGGGCGAACACTGGATCAATGTCGGCGGCGGCGACTCCTCCCAGTGCTTCGTCAACCCCGCCGACCCCGCCTATGTCTACGGCCCCTGGAGCGTGGTGAAAATCATGCCGCCCGCCGGCACCCCCGAACCCGCCAAGGCGGTGAAGACCTTCGGCTTCGGCGGCGACCTCTTCCACAGCCACGCCACGCCCTTTGACGCGCGCCGCGCCTACGCCCTCTACGGCCAGCGCAAGCACAAGTCCGGCGGCAAGTCCGACCTGATGCTGTTCAACGACCGCTCCACCGAGGCGCTCGTGCGCACCTTCGACGCCTACATCGACGACCTCACGACCGCCCACGGCGCCCCGGGATTCGTCCTCCTCTGCGAAGGCCGCCGCCTCTGGGTCTCCCGCGACTCCGGAGCCAACTGGACGCAGATCACCCCGTCCGAGATCACCGGCGGCGCGACGCCCCTGCCGTGGGGCAAGTCCGGATACGGCATCACCCGCGTGTCCTGCGACCCCATGAAGCCCACCACGCTCTATGCCGCCGGATCCTCGAGCACCCCGGGCCAGGCCGGATTCATCATCCGCTCGCTCGACGGCGGCAAGACCTGGAGCGATGTGACCGGAGGCCTCTACTCCGAACTGAAGGGCGACGGCCCCGTGCGCGACCTCGAGTGCCAGGCCGGCACCGACGGCGGCGTGTACGCCATCACCGCCAGCCGCATCGCCTACCGCAACCTCTCCGACGCCGCCTGGCGCGACCTGGGCGAAGGCCTCCCCGCCTCCAACCACAACGCCTATGTGAAGGTGAGCCCGGCCCTCGGCCGCGTGCGCCTCTGCTCGAACAAGGGAGTCTTCGAGCGCCCCCTCGCCGAGCCCTCCAAGCCCTTCGTCTCCACGCGCGTGGACAACCCGGTGCAGTACCCGCACAACGGCCCTTACACGGTCCGCTACTTCGACGTCTCCTCCGTCTCCGCCGCCGGCAAGGTGCGCTGGAGCTTCCCCGGCGGCACGCCCTCCGAAAGCACCGAGATGTCCCCGGTCGTCACTTACGCCAAACCCGGCGTGTACAAGGCGGTCGTGCAGGTCGCCGAGGGCGCGCTGAAATCGAAGCCCATGCCCGCCGCCGAAGTCTCGCTCGGCATGAAGCGCGCGGCGTTCACCAAGGGCCCCGGCGGCGCGCTGAATTTCCGCGACCCGTCCAGCGTGCGCACCGAACTGGTCACCCCCATCCGCTCGGCCGGCGTCACGCTCTCCGCCTGGCTGAAAACCGAGGACGACCCGCGCCGCGGCTTCGCCACCGTGGCGGCGCTATCGGATGAGAAAAACGCCGTCTCGCTCATCCTGACCAAGGAGGGCGAGCTGCGCGTGAGCGTCAACGGCACGGGCTGGGCCGCCGGCACGGGCGCGCGCGTGCCCAACGGCGAGTGGACGCATGTGGCCATCTCCTGCCGCGCCGGCGAGGCCGACCTCTTCGTGAACGGCAAGAAGGCGGCCACCACCAAGTTCGGCTTCAAGGGACCCTACACCTTCAACCGCGGCGACATGCTCACGGTCGGCTGCCGTCGCGACGGCGGCGAACGCTACCTGGGACGGCTCGACGAACTCTCGGTCTGGGCTCAGGCGCTGGGCGAGCCCGGGGTCGCCGCGCTCATGGCCGGCAAGGTCACCAAGGCCGAACCCGGCCTGGTCGCGCACTTCCAGTTCGACGCGCCGCCCGAAGGCGGACTTTTCGTGGAGCCGGCCGCCGGCCACACGCTCGCCCCGGGCGGGGCCCTCTCGGAAATCGCCAACGACCGCCTGACCAAGGCCGTCAAGACGCTCAAGTTCCACCACGGCGACGCCCTGGCCGACCTGCGCGACGAGGCCGGCAAGAAGGCCGTGTACGCGGCGATGGGCATGGAGAAGCCCGAGGTTTCGGCCGACGCCACGCTCGGCGAGCGCCTGCTCGCGCGCCAGGCGCAGCCGTTCCAGGTTCCGCTTCAGGACCCCGTGACGGTCGAGCCCTGCGACCGCGCCGCCCCCGAAGCCCCGTGAGCCGGGTCGCGAAGCCGCGCCCGAAACCGGGCGCTTGTTTTCCCTGCGTTCGCGTGCACCCTGCCGCGCCATGAGTTTCTCCGAGGTCCTGGAAAAGCACCCGTGGGAGGCGATGTCCGCACGCATCGCCGCCGCCACGCGCGCCGATGTCGAACGCGCCCTCGCCCGCTCGGAGCGCGACGCCTGCGACCTCGACGACCTGGCCGCGCTGCTCTCGCCGCAGGCGACGCCGTACCTGGAGAGCATGGCGCGCATCTCGCACGCCAAGACGGTGCGCCGGTTCGGTCGCACCATGCAGCTGTTCGCGCCGCTGTACCTTTCCAACGAGTGCCAGAATGTCTGCACCTACTGCGGCTTCTCGGTAACCAACAAGATTGCGCGGCGCACGCTCAACCCGGCCGAGATCCTGCGCGAGGCCGGCGCCATCCGCAAACTGGGCTTCGACCATGTGCTCATCGTCACCGGCGAATCCCAGCGCACCGTCGGCGAAAAATACTTCGCCGACGCGCTCGACCTGCTGCGCCCGCATTTCGCCAACCTCTCCATGGAGGTGCAGCCGCTCGAGACCGACGAGTACGCCCGCCTGCGCGACCACGGCCTCAACGCCGTCATCGTATACCAGGAGACCTACAACCGCACCGACTACCGCCTGCACCACCCGCGCGGTCGCAAATCCGACTTCGACTGGCGCGTGCAGACGCCCGACCGCCTGGGGCAGGCCGGCGTGCACAAGATCGGCCTGGGCGCGCTGTTCGGCCTGGAGGACTGGCGCACCGACGCGCTGTTCGTCGGGCTGCACCTCTCGTATCTTGAGAAAACCTACTGGCGCACACGCTACTCGGTTTCCTTCCCGCGCCTGCGCCCGCATGTGGGCGGCCTCGACCCCAAGGTGGAGATGACGGAGCGCGACCTGGTGCAGACCCTGTGCGCCTTCCGCCTCTTCAACGGCGAGATCGAACTGACCCTCTCCACCCGCGAACGCGCGGCCTTCCGCGATCAGGCGTTCAAGCTCGGCTTCACCGCCATGTCCGCCGGCGCCCGCACCAACCCCGGCGGCTACGCCGAGAGCCCCAAGGCCTCGCTGGAACAGTTCGACATGAGCGACAAGCGCTCCGCCGCCGAGGTCGTCGCCATGCTGCGCGCCGCCGGATACGAGCCCGTTTGGAAGGACTGGGATCACGCTTACGAACGCGCCGCGCTCATCGGCTGAGTTTGAGGAGTCAAGTACCCGGTTTCATGTCGGAAGCCATGAACCGCCTTGAAACCTAAAACCTGAAGCTTGAATCTCCCTCATGCTGCGCGCCCACCACCCGTATCCGATTTCCCCCAATGCCGGCGCGCTCACGCTCAACGGAGACGAGAGCCGGCACCTCGTGAAATCCCTGCGCGCACGCGAGGGCGAGCCGGTGGAGGTGTTCGACGGCAAGGGTCGCATCTGGCACGGCAACGCCGTCGCCGCCGACAAGTTCGGCCTGCGCATCGCCATCGGCCGCACCGAGGAGCGCCCGCGCCCGGCCGTCAGGCTCACGCTCGCACAGTGCCTGCCCAAGGGCGGCACCTTCGACGACCTGCTGCGCACCGCCGTCGAACTGGGCGCCGACAGGATCGTGCCGCTCACCTCGGAGCGCTGCGAAGTGAAGCTCACCGGCGACCGCGCCGAGTCCAAGGCCGAGCGCTGGAGCGCCCTGCTGGTCGAAGGCATGAAGCAATCGGGCAACCCGTGGCTGCCCGAGCTCGCGCCCGTGCAGGCGCTTGCCAAGTGGTTGCCCAAGTCGCTGGGCCCGGGCTCGCTCGGCCTCACCGCCAGCCTGGAGGAAGGCTCCGTACCCGTCGCCACCTTCGCCCTGCCGGCGGAGACGCGCGAAATCGTTCTGTTGGTCGGCCCGGAGGGCGACCTCTCGCCCGCCGAATACGCCGCCTCACGCGCCGCAGGATTCCGCCCCATACGGCTCGGCGCCCATGTGCTGCGCGCGGAAACCGCCGCGCTCTACGCGCTCGTGGCCGCCGACCAGCTCAGGCAGCGCGCCGGTGTCGCCTGAAAAGGGCGGCCGCGAAGAGGATGCCTCCGGCCGCGGCGCCATAGGCCGCCGGTTCCGGCACGGCGTTGACCGTGTACGCTTCGATCTGCCCGGCGTAAGCGGAAAGATCGGAAGCCACGGCAAGGTAGTTTGAGCCGCTCATGCCGCTGGCCTCGCTGAGCCCATAAAGTTTCCAAGTGCCGTTGTCTTTGGCGAACAGGCCGCCGCCGGAATCGCCCGCGATGAGCCGGACGCCGGGGCTCTCGGCGAGGAAGAGCGCCGAGGCGCCGTTGGCCCCCGATATGCTGATGGAGCCCGGGGCCAGCCCCGTTCTCGTGACCGTCAAACTCCCGTAGCCCTTCACGCCCCCGCCCCACCCGATCACGGTCATCGAGGCGGTGGACCCCGTCGTCGATGGCGACTGCGTGGCGACCGTGACATTCCCCAACGACGCCAGCGCGGCGTCCCCGGCGACGCGGAACATGTACAGGTCGGCGAACGGATAGGTGGCGTTGCCGATGTTGGCCAGGCGCACGCCGCTGCCCGCCACGATCGAGTAGGAAGCCCCGTTGATCTGCGCCGTCCCCGAGGAGTCGGAGGCGATGACATGGGCGGCCGATATGACCCAGAAACCGCTGGCATAGGAGCCGAGGTAAACGCAGGACGGGCCTCCGTTGACCGTGCCCACATTGGCCCAGCCGGGATCCTCCTCGGCGGGCGGGGCAACCGTCAAAACCCCCGTACCCGACAACGCGAACAAGACCTGGGCGGGCAAAAGGGTCTCCATCGCCAGCAAAAGGGACGAAATCGCTCTCATGACATTAGGCGGAATCTTCCGCATCCTCGCCTTCACCAATAGGCGATCGTCAACAGACTGCAAAACGCAGCCGCCATTTCGTGCGCGTTCGGCATACCGGGTCCGACGGCGGCGCAGCGGAGGATTCGAACAGCAGGCCCTGCTCGACGCATTGACAATGAATGGACTGATGGCAGCCCTGCGAAGTCCATCCTAGGCCTCTTCGATGAGAAATGCAGTCCTTTCGGCCCTTCTGATCAGCGCAGCCGCGCCAGCGGCGAACGCCGTTGTCCTTTACGGATTGGACAACACCGCGAACCGCACCGATCCGGGCACGGGAGCCCCCTGGGAATCGGTGGCGAAAGTGACAAAATCCGACGCCGTCGGGCTCAGCGGTTCGGCCGTCTATCTTGGCAACGGCTACATGGTGACCGCCAACCATGTGGACCTTTCCTCCGGCTACGTTTCCTTCGACGGCGCCGCGACCTACGCCATCGACACAAGCTTCGCCTCAGTCCAGCTCGCATCGGGAGGCGTGTCCGCCGACGCCAAGGTCTTCAGACTGGCCTCGGCTCCCATCGGCATCTCTGGCGCAAGACTCCTGTCGTCCGCCTCCGAAAAGTTTTGGACATCGCCCTCGGGCGCGAACAGAAGCGCCGCTGCGGTCACACTCGTGGGATGGGGCGTGGGCCGAAACGCCACCGCCACGGGCGCCGGGCTGGTCGGCTGGGATTTCTCCACTTCGGCCAAGCGGTGGGGCTCCAACACGCTGAACAACTACAGTCTGGTCGCCGCCGAAAGCCGCCCAGCCTACGATTTCATCACCACGCATACGGGCACGGACTCAAGCACCGAGGCAGGCGCCACCTACTACGATTCCGGCTCGGGCCTGTTCCAACAGATTTCCGGGACCTGGTACATGGTCGGACTGACAGCCTTGGTCTCAAATCGTGGCGGCGACTATACGACGACCTTTGCAGCCGAGGCCAACAACGGCTCCAACGGCGATGAGAACCTGTTTGTCCGCATGAGCTCCTACTCGGCCCAAATCGCCTCCATCACCGCCGTCCCTGAGCCATCCGACTACGCGAAATTCGCAGCCTTCGCGACCCTGGCGATATCCGCGAGCAGGCGCCTTCAGCGCCGCAAGAGGGCCGACAGGGCGGCGTGATCGAGCTTCCCGCGGGCATCCAAGGGGAGCGAATCCACCCGAAGGTAGCGGCGGGGAAGACGAAACCCGGCCAGCTTCCCGGCCAGGGCGGCGGCCAGAGACTCCGGTGTGGCCGTCCCCGTATAAAGGGCGACGACACGACGACCCCACTCGGGGTCGGGCTCGCCCACCACGAGCGCCTCGCGCACCAGCCCGGTCCGCCGCAGCTCGGCCTCGACCTCGACCGGGTCGACCTTTTCTCCTCCGGAAACCAGGATGCGGTCGGCTCGACCGGTGACCACCAGCCGCCCGGCACCGTCCAGAAAGCCTTCGTCACCCGTGACGAAACGCCCCGTTTCGTCGAGCGGGACATCCTCGCCAAGACTGGCGCCGGAGATCGCCACGCGGCCCTCGGGCGTGATGGAAATTCGCACATGCGGCAGCACCTCGCCGGCCACCGGGAGATCGCCCCGAAGAAACGCTTCGGGCGGGTAAATCGCGACCAGCGCCGCCGCCTCGGTGAGCCCGTAGCTGACACCCACCGGAACGCGCTCGACGCGAGCCCGGGCGAGAAGCTCGGGCGCGATGGCGGAGCCGCCCACCAGCACAAGCCCCGCGGAACGCAACCAGGCCGGGCCGTCGGGCCTCTCCAAAAGCCGGAAGAGTTGCGCCGCCACGAGCGAGACCACCGTCAGCCCGTCGGGGGTCGCCGGCATGCGCGGCAAGGGCAGGTCCGCACGAAATGAAGGCGGTGAGAAAACGATTTCGGCGTCGGTGAGCCAGGCGCGCACCACCGGCATAAGGCCGCTCACATGGCAGCACGGCAGCGCCTGCACGGCGTGAAGGCGCACCGGGCGGCCCGCAGTGGAAAGCCGCTTGCCGGCATAAAGGGAGAAACCCTCGGCGGCCGCGGCCAAAGTCGCCGGGGTGTGCCGCACAAAACGCACGCGCCCGCCGGTGCCGCCCGTGGGAATGAAGAGATTGGCGGAATGCGGATTACGGAATGCGGAACAATCTTCCGGAGCCCGTTCCGAGGCATGATCCGCTCGCACGTGCCGCGTTCCCTCGTCCACCCACACGGCCTCCGACGGCATGGCGAGCCGCGCCTCGGCACGCTCGACCTCGCCCCACTTGGGATTGGCGAACCAGACCGCGGCGCCTTTCGTGACGGCCGCCAGGCACGCTCCCGCGTAGGCGGCGTTGTCCGCATAAGCCGGCGCCACAGCGGATGCGGGCAAAGCGGCGACTACGTCAAACGCGGCCAGGGCGCGCGCCCGGGCGTCGTCGGGCGAAACGCGCGTGGCGATCCAACGGCGGGCGGTTTCCGGACTCGGGGCCGTGTGCGGCATGGTCGGATCAAAGCCGGTTCCAGAGAGCGTCCCAAAACTCCGGCTCGCGCACCAGGGTCGAGGCCGCGGGGCCCGCCGCATGCGCGTCCAGATCGTCGTCAAAGGCGCCGAGCGTGCCGAACCCCAGGGCGAATCCGGCGCGACCGTCCTCACCGGCCACGCAAAGGGCGGCCTGCCGGCCGAAGGGCGACTCAAACACCGACGCGTAAGCGACCTGCGGATACGCCATGCGCCGGGCGCGCCAGGCGTCCAGGTCGCCGACCAGCAGCGGCTTCGCCGCGATCACGCCGGGCCATTCGCCGGGCATGGAGCCGACGGCGCACACCGATTCGTCGAGCGCGACACGCTCCGCCACGCCCGCCTTTTCCCCGGCCGCCAGCATCTCGGCCTCCGCGCCCACGCGCATCGGCTGCTCCAACCACTCGATTTCAGGAAACTCGCTGAGAAAGTCGCACCACAGCGCGCAGTCGCGGGCGCACAGCGCGCCGTTGGCGTCGAGCCGCAGCTTCACGCCCTCGCCGCACGCGCGCACCAGCCCGGACACCTCCCGCTGCTCGTCGCGCACCGGACGCAGCCCGATTTTGCGCTTCAGCGTGGCGTAGCCGGCGGCGACGAGCGACGCCGCCTCGGCATCGTCGCGCAGCAGGGCCGCGCAAGGTCGCGAGATGCCGGCGCTCCCCCAGCCCAGCCGGGCCCACTCGAGCGCGGCGCGAACCGGCGGCAGGGCGGCGGGGAACGCCGCATCGACTTCGACCGTGCCGGCCCGCATCGACTCGCTCAGGCGAACCAGCTCCCGTTCCGTCTCATCCAGAGACGGTCCGGGAAAGCCCGGCCACGGCGCCACCTCGGCATAGCCCGCGCCGCCGGCCGATGTCACGCGAAGCACCAGCGACTCACGCCGGGAAAACTCGCCGGCGGCGCTGCGCACGGGGGTGCGAAAACGGCGGGCGAGGCGCTTCCATTCCAACCTGACGGGGTGTTCCTTGGTCACACGAAGAACTCCGGACATAAATGCCGGGGGTGAAAACTTCAAACTCCGGGCCAGTTTCACTCTTGCAGCCCCCCTCGCCCAGCCTTACCCCCCCTCGGGGAAACCGTATCCGCTATGTCCTCCCGCAAAGGTCCCCTCCACAACGACGATTTCTTCTACAAGGACGCCGAAGCCTTCTTCACCGCCAATGTCGGTGTCGGCCTCACCTATGACGACGTGTCGCTGGCCACCCTCTACTCCGAGGTGCTCCCGCGCATGACCAAGCTGGACACGACCATTTCCGACCGCCTCCCGCTGTCCCTGCCCATCATCTCCGCCGACATGGACACGGTGACGGAGTCCACCATGGCGGTCGCCATGGCGCTCAACGGCGGCCTCGGCCTCATTCACTACAACATGTCGGAAGCCGACCAGGTGACCGAGGTGCGCAAGGTGAAGAACCACATCCACGGAATGATCGACGCCCCGGCCACCGTCTCCCCCGAGATGACCGTCGGCGACGTGCTGGAGCGCATCGAGGAGGAAAACCTCGGCTTCAGCACCTTCCCCGTGGTCGGCGCCGACGGCAAGCTGCTCGGCCTGCTTCGCGGCGGCGTGGTCAAGGAGCGCCACCGCGCGCTCAAGGTGGCCGACGCCATGACCCCGCGCCAGGGCGTCCTCACCATCGCCGAAAAGTCGCTGGGCAAAAACCCGGTGGCCGCCGCCGACAAGGCCTTCGCCGAAAACATCGGCATCAGCAAGCTGCTCGTCGTCGACGCCAAGGACCGCCTCCGCGGCCTCTTCACCCTTTCCGACATCGAACGCCTCGCCGACGAATCCAAGTCCGGCGTGCGCTCCGCGCGCGACGAGCAGTTCCGCCTTCGCTGCGGCGCCGCCGTGGCCGTGCCGCGCCTGGCCGACGGCGAAATCGACCGCGAGCGCCTCGTCAACCATGTCAGCGCCCTCGTCGCCGAAGGGCTCGACGCGGTGGCCGTCTCCTCCGCCCACGGTTTCTCCAAGGGCATGGGCGACGCCGTGAAGCTGCTTCGCAAGCAGTTCAAGGAGCTCACCATCATCGCCGGCAACGTCACCTCCGGCGCCGGCGTCGAGTACCTCGCCGACTGCGGCGCGGACACGATCAAGATCGGCCAGGGCCCCGGCTCCATCTGCACCACCCGCATCGTCGCCGGCGTGGGCATCCCGCAGCTGACCGCCCTGCATGTGGCCTCCATCGCCGCCCGCAAGCGCGGCGTGCGCATCCTCGCCGACGGCGGCATCACCAAGTCCGGCGACATCGTCAAGGCGCTGACCATCGCCGACGCCGTGATGCTCGGCGGCCTGCTCGCGGGCTGCAAGGAAGCCCCCGGCAACATTCTCGAAATCAACGGCAAGCTGTACAAGGAGTACCGCGGCATGGGCTCGCTGGCCGCGATGAAGCGCGGCTCCGCCTCCCGCTACGGCCATGACACCAAGGCCGCCGGCACCAAGCTCTCCAAGGTGGCCGCCGAAGGCGTCGAGGCGCTCAAGGAGGTCTCGGGCGAGGCGAACCAGGTGCTCGCCAACCTCGCCGGCGGCGTGCAGTCCGGACTCGGCTACCTCGGCGCGTCCACCCTCGCCGAGCTGCGCACGAAGGCCCGCTACATCCGGGTCTCGCCCGCCGGCCAGAAGGAATCGGCCCCGCACGACGTGATCGAGATCAAGGCGTCCAAGAAGGACTGACCCTTCCCCTCCGAAGGACAAAGCCCGCATCCGGAATCCGGATGCGGGCTTTGTTTTGACCGGCCGCCCGAAGGCGGCCCGCCGCGGCGAAGGGCTACCAGCCGACGCTGTCCTTCTCTCCCTGCTTGGTGATGATCTTCTCCTCCATCCAGACGGCGACGCCCTCCTTCACGCTCGTGAGGGTGAGCTGGAAGACATACGAGGTCTGCTTCATGTCGCCCGCGCGGGCGCGGTCCTCGAGAATCTTGCCGGAGAGGGTGTACTCGGGCGTCTTGGGCAGCGTGTCGCGCCCGGCCACGAAGTCGTCCTGCTGGCGCAGCTCGCGTGCCAGGGCGTCATCGGCGCGGCCGCCGGGGCCGACGGTGGTCGAGATGAGCACCTTGCGGGAGTTGATCATGGCCGACTTGATCTTGGTCATGAGCATGTCGGTGTCGAAGTTGCCCGTCGTGTCGTTGCGCACGCCGCTGATGGCGATGACGGGCTTCTTGCCGGCCTTGGCGATGTTGGCGAACTCCTCGGAGGAGAGGAAGGACTGCACGAGGAAATCGGCGGCCTTCGCGAAGTCCTGAATGTTCACCTTGTCGAGATTGGTGATGGTGCGGTTGCCCTGCGCGTCCTCATACTGCGCGCCCTGCTGGCATCCGGTGAAGGCCAGCGCGGCGACACCGGCGGCGATAAGAAGTTTTTTCATGGGAATATCGTGTCAGGTGGAAGGTGAGAGGTGGTAGGTGAAAGCGAGGGTACCGATGGAAAATCCTCCGCACCCATGCCGCCCATCACCTGCCGGCTTCGCCGGTTCAGTCGTTCTTGGATTCCTGGAAACGGATGCGCGCGTCCACCGCCTTGGGGGTGGGAGCGACGGCCTTGACGGTCTCGGTGGCGCCGGACTCGATCACGAGCGAGCGGGTCATCGGGGCGGGCGAGGTGATGGCGATGCCGTTGGTGTCGAACCACTCCACGCGGTAATTCACGCGGGCCACCGAGCGCGACTGGTTCTGCACCTGCAGCTGCACGATGGCGAAGCCGGCCTCGGTCTGACCCTTGTTGTAGAACACGGGAACCACCGAATCCGACAGCGAGGGGTCGGTGACCATGTGGCGCATGGCTTCCGGATTGGGCTGACCCACGGGGTTCGCGGGATCCACGGTGTTCACCGAGGTGCGGCAGCCGGCGAGCGCGCCGGCGGCGACGAGCGCCGCGAGAGCGGCGAAACGGAGCTGGGTTTTCATAAGGGTAATCGGAGACTGTGTGAGTTCTGCTTTCGGTTTTCGCAAACGCAAGGAGACACGCCGCTCATCGGGCGCCGCCGGCGGGGATGGTCCGCACCTCCACCGGCAGGGGCCCCACCGCGGGCGGCGTCGCGCCCAGATGCGGCGCCTTCGGGGCTCCCCGCAAAACGGTGACGGAGACCACCAGCGGCGTGCCGGCGTCCGTGGATTTCGCCACCACCAGGTGCGCTGCGCCGGGGGGCAGGGTGATTTCGCGGGACTGGGCGGGAGAGGAGCCGACCAGCCGGATCTTGCCGTCGGCGGGCAAAGGCAAACGGGCGACTTGGAACGCCTTGGGCAGGGTGCGCCAGGTGCGCAGGTCCGCCTGGGTCGTGGCATAGGAGGTCGCCCCGGTGGTGATGTAGGTGGCCAGGTAGACAAGCGCGCCGGCCCAGCCCCCCTCCTGTTGCGCATACTCCAAGGCAGCCCGATTCGCCGCATACTGCGCGGCCACCTTGAGCCCGGCGGTGATGATCGAGCGCGTGATGATGACCGACTTCTCGTTGTCGAAGTCGGTCGCCACGATGGCGTCCATGGACGCCACGGTCTCGGTGGAGGCGGCGACGCGGCCGCCGGCCTCGACGGCCAGCGAAGGGCAGTGCCCGGATGAGAACCAAAGCTTGGGCAGAGCGATGCCGGCGTAGGGCACCGTGTCCGAAACGATGAAGACGGGGATGTCCAGACGCTCCTCGACCTTGTGCGGAGCCATCCCGGTCTCAAAGACCACCCACACATAGGGAGGCATCGCGGCGCCGTCGCGCATGCGGCGGGCCAGCTCGAAATCGGCCTTGGCGGCGGCGCAGCCCGGCACGATGCGCGAAAGGCGCTCCAGCGACTTGTGGCCGCGCTCGACATCCGAGACGGACTCCGCTGTGGCCAGGAAGAACACGCCGTGAAGCCAGAGCGCGAAGGGGTTCACATAGTTGCCGTACAGGTGATAGGTCTTCAGGTCGCCGTAAAGTGAGTCGAGCCTGGCCTGCGTGGCGGGGTCGCCCTCCGTGCGGGAGACATCGAAGCCGTTGTCGCCGGACGACGCCGAGGACGCTTCGGCGCGGGCGGCCTCCACGCGCCGCTCGGCGAGCTTGGCGACCTCCTCCTGCCGGGCCAGCGTGCGATTGAGCGCCACGCGCGCCCTGTCGATGTCGCCGAGCGCGAGTTCGTTGAGGGCGCGGTAGGTCGGCGCCATGACCCTGTCGTATCCGGTGCCGCGATACGGGAGGTAGGTGAGGTTCACCAGCGTGGCGGCGGTCTCCCCCGAGATGAGGATATCGGCAGACTCATCCCACTTCACGAGATCGGCCTCGGCGTCCTCGAAGGCCGAATTGCTGCCGCTCCAGTTTCCCGCGGCGCGCTCGGCCGCGGCGTACTCGAGCTTCCATACCAGCTTGTCGCGCTCCGGGGCGTCCTCGAGCCCCTCCTTCGCCGCGCCGGCGGCGAGGGCGTACTCCCCGGAGTGGAAGTGATTGGCGACGGCCTTGGACTGCTCCTCGTAGGTGGCGCAACCCGCGAGCAGGGCGGCCGCCGCGAAAAGAGGGAGGCGATGACGAAAATACGATGTGCGGGACACGGGCTGGAGGCGAGGTGTGTGGGCGGACGGCCCGATGTTGCGAATTGAGCCGCGCTCAGAGGACGCCGGCCCGCCGCCCCGACAAGCGAGGCGGGCGAGACTCGACGAAAGCGCCTTAGCGCGCCGCAGCGGCGGGAGCCTTGGCCGGCTTGGGATTCTCAAAACCGGAGCGGGGAGCCGGCTCAGCCCCCTCGGCGACGGGCGCCCCCTTGACCTCCGCCCCCTTGGCGGGCGCAGCGGGCGAAGTAGCCGCGGGCGCGGACTCGGGCGCATTCGCTGGCTTGGCCGGAGGCGCGGGAGGCGCCTCGGCGGCGGACTCGGAGTCGGGCTTCTCGGCGGCGGGGGCCACGGGACGCAGCACGGCGCCGCGCACCACGCCCTGGTCCTTCAGAAGACGGGCCTTGGCGAACTTGGCTTCGACCTCGGTGACGACGACCCGTCCGATGAGCACCTCCTCGGCGCCCAGGACTTCGCCGGTGTCGGGATCGACCATCGCCTCGCCCACCGCATACACGCCCCATTCCTGGCCGGGCTGCACGCCGGAGCCGTCACCGCGGTTGAAGGTGATGATGCCGTCGGGAGACTTCGCCATGACCTTGGCGGGGAATCGCACATCCACCAGGCGCTGCACAACGCGCTCGGACACCAGGCGCGCGAGCTCCGGCGCGACGGCGTCGGCCCGGTCGGCGCTGCTGCTGAGCTTGGCGAGCGTGGCGCGCAGGTCGTCCTGCGTGACGGGCGGCACCGCCACCGCCTCCTTCACCTGACCGGTGGTGGTGTCGAGCAGCTTGGCGGAAGCGCCGACGCGGATGGTGCGCCGACGGAAGGTCTGCCCCATGGACTCGGACTTGAACTCCTCGTTGCGGTCCTGGAAGTCGTCGACCGTGACGAGCAGGATGCTCTTCACGCCCGCGAGCTTGAAGGCCTTCGCCAGCTGCGGATCATCCGCGTCGAGGTTGCCGGAGGCGGCGAGGTTCTGCTCGCGCAGCACGGCGTCGAGATCGCCGCGGGTGACGACCTTGAACTTGCGCGTTGAGGAAAGCGCGGTGGTGAGCCGGTTCTCAAGCGCCTCGGTGAAGGCGTTGAGCTCGAGGGTCTTGCCCTGCCGCTTGACCTTCTCGAGCACGGCGGGCGTGACCTTGGCGGGCACCACGCCTACCGCCTCCATGGCGACGGCGGGCGCCACGGCCTTGGCGGGGGCGGCGGCCGCATCGCCGGCGGCGTGGAGGAAGGGGGCCGCCGCGAGGGCGGTGAGAAGGGCGGTGTGGCGGAGGGAAATTTTCATGACTGGGAAGTCTGCGTTAAGGATGCGAAGGGCGCTTTCGCGCGGTTTCATTTCGTCATTCGATGCT
Organism: uncultured Opitutia bacterium; assembly: GCA_945957395.1. Lineage (GTDB taxonomy): Bacteria > Verrucomicrobiota > Verrucomicrobiia > Opitutales > UBA953 > CAMFKE01. The sequence continues at coordinate 23,274 of CAMFKE010000004.1, read as the reverse complement.
GTGTCCAAAAAAACGCCGGAGGCCTGCGGGGCCTATCGGACCGCGCTCCCGCCGGGGACGACATTGATGATGTTGCTCCTGTCTTCGGGCAGCTCCTTGGCGTCCACCTTGAAGTCCACCTTGAAGCCGTAGTTTTTCAGGTTCTCGGCCTTGGCGCGGATGAGGGCCACCTCGGCGTCGGTGAGCTTGGCGCCGGCCTTCACGGTCTCGATGAACGCGGACTGCTCGCGCCAGCGCTTCAGGCCGGCCTCGTCGAGTTCGAGAGAAGCGTTGAACACGAAGCCCTCGTGAAGGTTCACGACGCCCTCCCACGCTTTGAAGCCGTCGCGGGAAAGGCGCATCTTGTGGATGCCGGGGCGGGCCTCGACGGGCGCGGCGAAGGGCGCGGTGCCCACGGCGGCGCCGTCGAGCTCCACGGTCACGCCGTCGAGCGCGACGGGGGACTTTTCCTGAGAGATGCGCAGCACGCCCTCCTTGTCCACGGCCAGCTCGGGGAAGAAGACATTGCGGGCGGTCACGCCCACGGAGAATTTCACGCGCTTGGCGGCGGCCGCCTTGAGCGACGAGGCCGCGGCGGTGTCGGCGGCGAGGCGCGAGCGAACGCCCTCGGCCACCTTTTGCGCGGCGTCGTCGAGCAGACCGTTCACCAGGTCGCCGGGCAACTCGGTGATGCCGGAGGTCCGGCGCACGGTGCGCGTGGCGACGACGGTGTCGCCGACGACGCCGGCGCCGCGACCGGCCTCAAGGAGCTTCCAGGAGACGCGCAGGATGTGCTTGTCGTTGATGGTGGAGATGCCGTTGCCGGTGAAGGAGACGGTTTCCTTGCCCAACGAGATGAGCGAGAGGCTGAGAATGCCTTCGGCGTCGAGATTCTGGGCGAGACGCAGGGCCGAGGTGCGGTCATCGAACGCCCGGTCCACCTTGTCGCCGTCCAGGTCGGCCTGCTTGCCCTCGGCGGCCGAAAGGCGCTTCACGGCCTCGGCGCGGCTCAGGACGCTCACGCCGGACTCGGCGGCCACGCGGGAGGCGACGAGGTCCTCGAAAGCCTGTTCGCGGTCCTTGAGGGACTCGCCGGCGAGATTGCGAACCGCCACGAACACGCCGGCCGGTGCGGCCTTCGCGGAAGGCGCAACGCCGGACTCGGCCCGCTCAACCTGCGGCGTGGTTTCGGCGGCGCCCGACAGGGGGGCGAGCGCGGCGGCGAAAAGCGCGGCGAAAAGCGCCGGGCGGGCGATGCCCCGGGCCACATCGGCGCGGGCGTAGGATTGAATCTGGCGCATGGTGTTTACTCGTGAGAGCGTGCTGTTTGAGCGAGAGCCGAAGGTACGCCCGCCCCCTGCCCCGACAAGCGGAATCCGGCCACCTGTCCCGCGCCGCCGGATAAGCCGCCGGGGCCCGTCACCTCTGGCGGGGATGAAAATCACCCGCGATTCCCAAGCCGTATGGTGTTTGTAATTCCCATACCCAGACGAAGCCTCGGCTTGCCCGCCCCCGGCATAGTGAACACTTGAACATTGCCTTGACGCCGCCCACCTCCGGCGGGCATATCGAGACACACTCCGATTTCCCAAGGAAACCACCCACACCTTAACCTCTCCCACGACCATGGCCAAAGAAACCGCCCCCTCCGCCAAAGACGCCGCCGCCGCAAAGGTGGCCGACCGCAAGGCGCTCGACCTCGCCCTTTCCTCCATCAACAAGACCTACGGCGAAGGCACGCTCATGCGCATGGGCGACGCCGCCAAGATGAAGGTCGAGGCCGTCTCCACCGGCTCCGTGGCCATCGACCTGTGCCTGGGCGTGGGCGGTCTGCCCAAGGGACGCATCGTCGAAATCTACGGCCCCGAGTCCTCCGGTAAGACCACGCTGTGCCTTTCCGTCATCGCCGAAGTGCAGCGCCAGGGCGGCACCGCCGCCATCATCGACGTCGAGCACGCGCTCGACCCCAAGTACGCCAAGGTCGTGGGCGTGGACCTCGACAACCTCCTCGTCTCCCAGCCCGAATCCGGCGAAGACGCGCTGAACATCGTGGAGACGCTCATCCGCACGAACGCCATCGATGTCGTGGTGCTCGACTCCGTCGCCGCCCTCGTGTCCAAGCAGGAACTCGACGGGCAGATGGGCGACAGCACGGTGGGCGTGCAGGCGCGCATGATGAGCCAGGCCATGCGTCGACTCACCGCCGCCATCAGCAAGTCCAACTGCCTTTGCATCTTCACCAACCAGATCCGCGAGAAGATCGGCGTGATGTTCGGCAACCCCGAGACCACCCCCGGCGGCCGCGCGCTGAAGTTCTTCGCGTCCGTGCGCCTGGAAATCCGCCGCGTGGGCCAGATCAAGGAGCCCTCGGGCAAGATCGTGGGCAACCGCACCAAGGTGAAGGTGGTGAAGAACAAGGTGGCCCCGCCCTTCACCGAGTGCGAGTTCGACATCATGTACGCCGAGGGCATCTCGCGCACCGGCTCCATCATCGACCTGGGCGTCGAACAGAAGATTCTCGAAAAGAAGGGCGCCTGGATCGCCTACAAGGGCCAGCTCATCGGCCAGGGCCGCGAGGCCGCCAAGGACTACCTCGCCAAGAACCCCAAGGTCATGGAGGAGGTCTCCAGGGAGATCATGGACAAGGTGCAGGTCGTCGGCGGCACCACCCTCGCCGAGTCCGAATCCGCCTCCGGCGAATAAGCGGCAAAGCCGTGTTTCAGGTTTCCCGCTTCAGGTTTTCAGCAGGCGCCCTCAACTGTCCGGAGGTTTGCCTGCTCCGCGCTTGAGACCGACAACCTGAAACCACCACGACACGAAAAGACCCGCCGGCTTGCCGCCGTCGGGTCTTTTTTTCGCTTTTCGGAAATTGGCCTCCGCCTGTGCCGTTCCGAATGGAGTCCCTTTACCGCGAGGGTTCAGGTGGGTGTCCTGTTCGCCGCCTTTGCCTTCCATCCCGAAGGACGGCGTGACAGCCGCTGGCGAAACCGGGCTCCCGGAGTTTTTCGAATCATAGGAAAAGGGCGCTGGATCGGGTGTCGTACACCGCAGAGGTTAGGTTACACAGTAACCGGCACGCGTGTTTTGCCAAGGTCAATCGGGTCTGCGCCGCCCGCCGATTCGATGTTGACTCGCCGTGCCGTCTCGGCGTTTTGGCCACCCACCTTAAAGCGCCCCGCACCGCGCAACTTTCCTCATTCCCCCATACCCCGCCCCACCTGCAATGAACAAGTTCCTGCCCCTCATCGCTTCCGCCCTGATCCTCGCCGGCTGCGCCGACAACGCCTCCGAGAACCCTTGGAGCACCGAACAGGAGCGCGCCGACAGCAAGGCCGCCAAGGCCGAGGCCACCGGTTCCAAGGAGCTCGCCGCCGCCAAGGCCGCCGGCGAGACCTCCGGTGAAGCCGACCCGCTCAAGTACTCCTGGCAGAAGAAGGCCGCCGCCGAGAAGGCCGCCAAGGCCGGCCAGCCCGTCGAGCTCGCCTCCGGCCGCGCCATCATCACCGCCATGCGCGGCGACGCCGGTCTCATCCAGATCAAGCGCACCGACGCCTCCGCCCCCGGCGACAAGCTCGTCCTGACCAAGGACAACAAGAGCCTACAGATTGTCGTCGCCTCCGTGGAAGGCGACGCCGTGATCGCCAACATCTCCCCCCGCCAGATCAAGACCCCCGACATCAAGATCGGCGAGGAAGTCGCCTGCACCGCCGCTCCCGAAGCCGCCAAGTGACACCGACCGCTCCCCGCGGAGCCCGATTGTCCCGGAAAAACCGTTTCGCCCCGTGCGAGACGGTTTTTTCGTTTTACCGAGGCGTCGCTCAGACGCGCGATTGACCGGAACGCGGCAATCGGCAGCGTGATAGGCACGCGCCATCCACTTACGCGATAACTCCGAATCATCCCCCCATGAACACCGACCCCGCGCCCGACGCGACCGCCCCCGAGGCCCCCAAGAAGAAATCCTTCTTCCGCAAGCCGCTCGGCTGCCTGCTCACCCTCTTTGTCGGCGGCCTTCTGTTCCTCATCCTGCTTCTGGTTCTCGGCCTGTGGTTCGCCGGCAGCAACCACGCGCTCAACCTCGCCTCCAAGTTCGTCAACGACAAGTCCGGCGGCACCCTCAGCTTCGCCGGCAACGACACGAACCTGTTCGCCGGCCGCGTCCACCTGAAGGGCATCGAGCTCACCAACCCCTCCCGCTTCACCGACAAGGGCTTCGTGAAGATCAACGAGCTCAAGGCCGTCGTCGACCTGCACTCCGCCATGACCGACACCATCGTCGTGCCGGAAGTCATCTTCGACCTCGGCGCCATCTCCATCGTCGGCAGCGACGAATGGATGAAGGACAACAACGCGCTCGACTTCAAAAAGGCCTTCGTGCCCGAACAACCCGAATCGACTGAGCCCAAGAAGGAAGAGCCCAAGCCTGAGGAGCCCAAGAAAGAGGAAGCAGGCCCGAAGAAGCACTTCCGCATCGCCAAGCTCACCCTGCGCATCGACCACCTCCGCGCGCTCTCCCACGCCACCACCCCCGGAGAGCCCCCCAAGGTGCTCATCGACGACACGGTCGGGCTCAACTGGGAGTTCACCGACATCACCGACGAGAACATCAAGGAAAAGGTCTACGATGTGGTGAAGCACGACATCGCCAAACTCGGTGGAAAGTTCGCCAAGTTCGCCGCCGCCCTCGCCGTGGCCGAACTCGGAAAATACACCGACCAGGCAGCCAAGGCCGTCAGCCAGTTCACGGGCAAAGCCGTCGACAGCACCTCGAAGGCCGTATCCGAAGGCATCGGCTCGGTCACCTCGGGCATCGGCGGACTCTTCGGCGGGAAGAAGGAAGAGCCCAAGAAGCCCTGAGCCTCCCCTCATCCTTTAAGACGCGACCGGTCACCACGCCGGTCGCGTTTTTTTTGCGAGGCACGGTGTGCCGGGGCGCGTCACACCGGCACAGGGGGAAAATGCAAATTGTGGAATGTGGAGTGCAAAATGGCCACCGGCCCACGCTCCCCTCGAAAACGCGAAGCCCGCACGCACCTCCGCATTCTTCATTTTGCATTCCGCCTTGGCGGCGTCCGTGGCGGCGCCACCGCCCGCCGGCCCGGCATCCTTCCTGCATTTTGCCTTTGCCCCAAGGGGCGAGAGCCGCCCTTTTGTCCCACTTGAACTTTTTTAGCCGCAAGAAAACCATGAGCCAGGACCAGTCCGACGCCACCACTCCGAACCCCGCCGAGGCCGCCAACACCGCCGCCGACACCGGGGCGTCCGCCGAATCCTCCATGAACGACGCCGCCGCCCTCATCGCCGCCGCCCAAGCCGAGGCCGCCAAGATGAAGGACATGCACCTGCGCGCGCTCGCCGACATCGAGAACATCCGCCGCCGCACCCAGCGTGACATCGAGGACTCGCGCAAGTTCGCCCTCCAGCGCTTCTCCGAGGACCTCATCCCGGTGCTCGACGACCTCGCCGCCGGCCTCGCCGCCGCCGACAAGGCCACCGATGTGAAGACCGTCTCCGACGGCTTCCGCATGATGGCCGACCGCTTCAAGGCCGCCCTCGCCAAAAACGGACTCGTCGAGCTCAACCCCGTCGGCGCCGCCTTCGACCCGCACTCCCACGAATCCGTCGCGCATGTCCCCCACCCGTCCGTCCCCGAGGACCATGTGGCCGCCGTGCTCCGCCCGGGCTACAAGCTGCACGACCGCGTCATCCGCCCGGCCACCGTCACCGTCTCCTCCGGCCCCGCCGCCTGACCAAAACCGGGTTTTCAGTTTTCGGTTTTCGGCAAAGCGAGCGTATGCCTTTTCCGAATACAAAACCGGCGCCCCAAAACACCGGCCGCGCCCCGGCTGAACACTGAAAACTGAACACCGAACACTTTTCGCCATCCATGGCTGACGACTACTACGACCTTCTCGGCGTCTCCAAGACCGCCACCTCCGAGGAACTCAAAAAGGCCTACCGCAAGCAGGCCATGAAGTACCACCCGGACAAGAACCCGGGCGACAAGGCGGCCGAGGAGATGTTCAAAAAGGTCTCCCACGCCTACGAGGTCCTCTCCGACGACCAGAAGCGCCAGACCTACGACCAGTTCGGCTCCGCCGCCTTCGAGGGCGGCGCCGGCCCCCGCGCCGGCGGCCCCGGCGGCGGCCCCGGCGGCTTCGGCGGCTTCCACGACCCATCCGACCTCTTCCGCCAGATGTTCGGCGGACAGGGCGGCAGCATCTTCGAAAGCATGTTCGGCGGCGGCGGCTCGCAGGAGCAGGACAACTCCGGCGAGGACCTCCGCGCCGAAATCCGCATCACCCTCGAGGAAGCCGCCAAGGGCGTCGAAAAGAAGATCAAGTACCGCCGTCACGCCCACTGCGACGCGTGCGACGGCTCAGGCGCCGAAAAGGGCTCCAAGAAAAAGACCTGCCACACCTGCAAAGGCTCCGGCCAGGTCGTGCGCTCCAACGGCTTCTTCTCCGTCCGCCAACCCTGCCCCACCTGCGGCGGCGCCGGCGAAGTCATCGAGAAACCCTGCAAGAAGTGCGGCGGCGAAGGCCGTGTGGTCGCCGAGCACGAGATCTCCGTGAAGATTCCCGCCGGCGTCGACCACGGCACGCGCCTGCGCTCCCGCGGCAACGGCTCCGCCGGCGTGCGCGGCGGCGAATCCGGCGACCTGCATGTCTTCATCAATGTCGAGGAGCACGACCTCTTCCGTCGCGAGGACACCGACCTGCACTGCGAGGTGCCCGTGAAGTTCACCATCGCCACCCTCGGCGGCGCCATCGAGGTGCCCACCATCGACGGTGGAAAAGTCTCCCTCAAAATCCCCGCCGGCACCCAGGGCGGCACCGTATTCAAGCTGCGCGCCAACGGCATGCCGCACCTGCGCGACCCCAAGGTGCGCGGCGACCTCTTCGTGCATGTCGCCATCGATGTGCCCAAGAAGCTCAACGCCGACCAGCGCGAGAAGCTCGAAGCCTTCTCCAAGGCCTGCGGCGACACCGAAAACCCGGTCTCCGAATCCTGGTTCTCCCGCTTCTTCAAGTAAGGGCGCAGTTCAACGCAAACGACGCAAGGGGCGCAACGGACGCATACGGCTGAAAAGCGGTTGCGACCATTGCGCCTCTCGCATTTCTGATGCCCGATTCCCTTGCCGCTCATGACAGAAAATGAAATCAGCCGCGTGATTTATGAATGCGCCATCGAGGCTCATCGCACACTCGGAGGCCCAGGACTACTGGAGGCTGTTTATGAAGAGGCCCTGGCTTGGGAACTTTCGAACCGAGGGCTCGCCGTGGAGCGACAAAAGCCGGTGCCCATCGACTACAAGGGAGCGACACTCGCCACGCCGCTCCGCATCGACTTGCTCGTGAGCGACAAAGTCATCGTCGAGTGCAAGGCGACCACCCAGTACAACGCCGTCTTCGAATCGCAGACACTCACCTACCTGCGACTCACCGGCCTCAAACTCGGACTCGTCATCAATTTCGGAGAAACGCGAGTGAAGGACGGCATACACCGAGTCGTCAACGGGCTCTGACTCAACTCTTGCGCCCCTTGCGCCTTTCGCGCCCTTTGCGTTGAAAGAAAAACGCCATGCCCAAGACCGCCGCACAAGCCGCCCAACTCCACCGCCGCCTGTCCTGGGCGGAGATCGACACGGCGCATGTGCGCCACCTCATCGCGCTCGCTCGCGACGAGGACCTCGCGGGCCTGGGCCTCGCCGCCCGGCCGGCCGTCGCCGGCGACGCCACCAGCGCGCTCGTCCCGGCAGGCGCCCGAGGCCGCGCCGCGCTCATGGCGCGCAAGGACTGCGTGGTCGCCGGGCTGCCCCTGCTGCCGCTCATTCTCGACGCCTACGGCCCCGGTTGCTCCTTTGCGCCCGCCGTGCAGGACGGGGACAAGGTGGCGGCAGGCGCGCCCATCGGCGTGATCGAAGGCCCCGCCGGCACGCTGCTGCAGGCCGAGCGCGTGGCGCTCAATTTCCTTCAGAAGCTCTCCGGCATCGCCACCGACACCGCACGCCTCGTGCGCGCCCTGGGCGACTCGCGCACGAAGCTTCTGGATACGCGCAAGACCACCCCGGGCTGGCGTACCCTTGAAAAGTACGCCGTGGCCTGCGGCGGCGGCACGAACCACCGCATCGGCCTGTTCGACCGCATCATGCTCAAGGACAACCACCTCGCCGCCGGCAACGCCGACGCCGGCGAGCGCCTCGCCGAGCTCGTGCGCCGCGCCCGCGCCGCGCGCCCCGACCTGCTTGTGGAGTGCGAAGTGGACCGCCTCGCCCAGATTCAGCCCGTGCTCGACGCCGGCGTGGACATCATCCTCCTGGACAACTTCACCTACGACGACATGCGCGCCGCGATTTCCCTCATCGGCGAGCGCGCCTGGACCGAGGTGTCCGGCGGCGTCACCGAGACCACGCTGCCGGAAATCGGCCGCATCGGCCCCGACTTCGTCTCCACCGGCGCCGTCACCCACAAGACCGTCTGGATAGACATCGGCCTGGACTGGGAGTGACCCGGCGCGGCGCTGCCGCGCCGAAGTCAAAAGGCATAAGGCTAAATGCAAAAGTGGCGTCGCTGCGCGCCGCGAAACCGCATCCGATTTCGAAAACACTCATCGGTGTCGGCCGACAATGTCGGCCTACTTTTGCATTCTGCATTATGCCTTTTGCATTTTCATGGCCCGTATGAACCTCGTCCTCCTCACCCAAGCCGAAGCCGACGCCGGCGTCCTCCCCGCCGGCGACGAGCGGACGAAGCACCTGCTCAAAATCGTCGGGGTCAAGGCGGGCGGCTCGTTCTATGTCGGCGTCCCCGGCGGCCCCCGCGGCAAGGCCGAGGTGTCCGACACCGCGGACGGATTGCGATTCACCGTAGTTTGGGAACCCCGGATACAGGAGAGGTTGCCGCTGGCGTTCGTCATCGGCCTGCCGAGACCGCAAACGGCGAAAAAGGCGCTGTTCGAGCTCACCTCGATGGGCGTTTCGGCCCTGCACTTTTTCAAAAGCGAGAAAGGCGACCCCGCCTACGCGACCGCCACGCTCTGGCGCGACGGCGAATGGCGCGACGAGGTCGCGCGCGGCGCCGAGCAGGCCTTTTCCACGCTGCTGCCGGAGGTCGTCGTGCACGCCACGCTCAACGACGCCCTGAACGCCGCCGCCGCCTCGCTGCCGGAAGGAAGCGCGCGCGTGGCGCCCGATGTGTACGAGGCGTCCGGCCCGCTCGGCCCCCAGTTCGCCGGCAAGCCCGGCGCGCTGCTCGCCATCGGCCCCGAACGCGGCTGGAGCGAGCGCGAACGCGTCGCGCTGAAGGCCGCCGGATTCACGCTAGCGCACCTGGGCGACCGCGTACTGCGCGTGGAGACCGCCTGCGTGGCGGCCGGCGCCATCGCCCTGGCCGGACTGGGCCGCTGGGAAGCGCACGCCACATGATTCCCACGGCGCGCCCCGCGCCGAGACCGGAGCGACTCCGCTCGCTCCCACCGTCGTTCTCACTTTCGAATATGTCCTCCGAATCTCCCGAAAACAATGCCGGCGCCACGCGCCTTTCTCGCGACCGAAAAATCGGCATCGTCGTCGCACTCGTCGCCTTCCTCGGCGCCTGCTGGCTCCTTTTCAACTGGAACGCCTCGCGTGAAATCAGCGCGGCCAAGGCCGAGTGGAACGCATCCGAGCCCTCTCTGAAGTTCGGCGAGAAGCCGCAGGATTCCCCCGTCGTGCCTGACGACAAAAACATCCTGCGAGCTCAGGTTTTTCGCGACTGGAACCAAAGCGCGCCGGGAGTATCCGCCAATCCGGCTTGGGAGAAATGGGCCAGGCACATCGAAGCCTCAGACAAGGAAACCGACCCCTTCACCTGCGACCTCGATCGGCTCTTCCGTCCCGTTCCCGGCAAAGCCGGCGCGCCGGACAAGCCCGCGGTGCTCGCCGACATCCCCGGGCAGTCGCGCGAGGCAGCGCTTATCACGGCCCTCGAACACGACCTGCCCGAACTTAAAACCATACCGGCCGAATTCGCCTCACGCCCCGAGCTCTCACTGGGATTCCACTACACCACCGCCCGCGCGCTCTGGAACGCATGGTCACCGTTCTTCAGACCGCTTAGAAACAGCTCCATGGTCATCTCTCCCTATGCCGTGGCCCAGGCCCGCGCCGGCGACCCGCGCGTCGCCGCCCAGGTCGTGCTCACGGCTTTGCGCTACGAAAACGCCCTGTTGAGCGCCTACACCGACAGATGCTCAGCGCTGGCCATCCGACACCTCAGGCAAACGGCTCTGCAGCCCCTTTACGCCGGACTGATACGCCGTGCGTGGAGCGAAGCCGAGCTAAGCGAACTTCAGGGCGCCCTCGGCCGACTCGACTTCCCGGGCATGGCCTGCCGCAACTCGGCCAACGGCTTGGTCATGATGATCGACATGCTCGAAAACATACCGGAAACCATCGATATCCAAAGGCTCAGCACAACCGATGAGCGGATTCAGGCTGCCTGCTTTTACGCGACCCCCCGGGGCCTTTTCGACCTGCACCATGCGCAGGCCGTACGCAGTCGGCTCAACCTGCTGCGTGACGGAATTCGCCCGGACGGCACCGTGGACCTCGCGGTCTTCAAGGCCCATTCGGCGGCAACGCCTTCCGGGGATATGCCCTGGCACTTCGCCGCACAGTTCGGCCAAACCAGCCCGAGATTCATCATGAACGCCGCGCGCGCTCAGACCTTCCGCCACTGCGCCCTGCTGGGATGCGCCATCGAGCGGCACCGACTGGCCGCAGGCAAGCTTCCGGAAACCCTCGCCGAAATACCTTCCGGGATTTTGAAAAGCATCCCGCTCGGCACGACCAAGGCCAAGCCCCCCACCTACGCCTCGTCACCGGACGGCGGATACACACTCACCTACCGGGGCGAGGATGTATGCGACGACTCCGGCAACGAAAAGGCGACCCCGGGCGATGTCGTCTGGACCATGCCGGCGAGGCGCGACTGACGCGCCGATTCCGCCACTGCGGCTCAGTGGGCGGCCACCGTGCCGGGCACGGGATTGTCCAACACCGACTGCGTCTGCGCGGCGCGGAAAGCGTCGTAGCGACCGGCCAGAGCGGGGTCGTTGAGCGCGAGGATGGCCGCGGCGCCGAGGGCGGCGTTGATCGCGCCGGGTTTGCCGATGGCAAAGGTGTGCACGGGCACGCCGCCGGGCATCTGCACGATCGAGTGCAGGGAATCGACGCCCGAGAGCGCCTTGGACTGCACGGGCACGCCCATCACGGGCAAAGGCGTGAGGGCCGCGACCATGCCGGGCAGGTGCGCGGCGCCGCCGGCACCGGCGATGATGACGCGAAGGCCGCGCGAGCGCGCCTCGCCGGCGTAGGTGAACATCTTCTGCGGCGTGCGGTGGGCGCTCACCACCTCGCACTCGTGCGGCACGCCCAGCTTGGTGAGCGTGTCGGAGGCGGCGGACATGGTCTCCCAGTCGGACTGGGAACCCATGATGATGCCCACGACGGGCGACGGATGACGGGGGGCGGCGGCGGTGTTGGACATGGCCTGCATGTGCGAAAAGCCGGCCCCGCCATCAAGCCGCCAGTTTGAAAAAGGGGCCCGGGCGCGGGCCCGAGCCGAGATGTTTCGCATTGCCAATCCGCACCCAAAACACGCCATCCGCCGCACGATGAACACGCACCAGGCCCCCGTTCTTCCCCCGGCCACGCTCGGCATCCTCGGCGCCGGCCAGCTTGGCCGCATGTCCGCCATGGCGGCGCGCGCCCTCGGTTTCCGCGTGCGCACGTTCGACCCTTCCGAAACCGCCTGCGCCGCGGGCATCGCCGACCACCACACCGCCGCCGGCTACGACGACGCCGAAGCCCTGCGCCGATTCGCCTCCGCCTGCGACCGGGTGACCCTCGAATTTGAAAACATCCCGCCCGCCGCGCTGGAGACCATCCTCGCCGCCGGCGTGACCGTGAACCCCTCGCCGCGCGTGCTGTCGGTCTGCCAGAATCGCCGCCGCGAGAAGGAGTTTCTGGGAAGCCAGGGCATCCCGTGCGCGCCCTTCCGCGTGGTGGATTCGCCCGCCGCGCTGAAGGCGGCCGTGGCCGAGCTGGGAGCGCCTGCGGTGCTCAAGACCGCCGACTTCGGCTACGACGGCAAGGGCCAGGTGAAAATCCCCTCGCGCGACACGGACCTGGACGCGGTGTGGGAGCGACTCGCCGCGCCGGTGGGCGTGCTGGAGGCGTGGATTCCGTTCACCTTGGAAATTTCGGTCATCGTGGCGCGCTCGGCCACCGGCGAGACCGCCGTGTACCCGGCGTGCGAAAACATCCACGCCAACCACATCCTGCACCTGACGATCACCCCAGCCCGCGTGTCCGCGGAAGTGGAGGCGCGCGCGCGCGCCCTGGCGGTGCGCGTGGCGGAGGCCCTCGACGTGGTCGGGCTCCTGGCGGTCGAACTCTTCGTGCTCGCCGACGGCTCCGTGCTCGTGAACGAGATGGCGCCGCGTCCGCACAACTCTGGCCACCACACGATCAACGCCGCGGTGACCTCGCAGTTCGAACAGCATGTGCGCGCCGTGTGCGGTCTGCCGCTGGGCGACACCCGTTTCATGAAGCCGGCCGTCATGCTCAACCTGCTCGGCGACCTGTGGCCGGCCGGCGGCATCCCCGACTGGACCCGCGTGCTGCGCGACCCCGCCGCCAAGCTGCACCTCTACGACAAGGGCCGCCCGGCACCAGGCCGCAAGATGGGCCACATCACCGTGGTCGCCGACACCGTGGAGGACGCGCTGGCCCGCGCCCGCGCTATCGACGCCGCGCTTCGCGCCTAGTCGGTTTCGACGCCTCGGACGCCGCGCCGGAGCCGGCGGCCGGCGCATCCGCCTTGGCCGCCTTGATGCGGGCGACCAGCGAGGCCACGATGGGGTTTTGAAACTTACGGCTCAGCGTGATCGCATAGAAGGTTTCGCGCAGCCCTTCGAGCCGGTGCGTCTCCACCAGCGCGCCGGCCTCGATCTCGTCGCGCACGACGACGGGCGGCACGAGCGCGTACCCTTCGCCCTCGCGCGCGAACAGACGCAGCATCGCCATGTCGTCCACTTCGGCGATGATGCGGGGACGCACCCCGGCCGATTCGCACAGCCGCTCAAACAGCAGCCGCGTGTCGCTTTCCTCGCTGGGCAAAATCACCGGGGCGCCCGAAAAGTCCTCCGGAAAACGCCTCGGGCGCGCGGCGAGCGCGGGTGTGGCGACAAGGCTCACCGGCTCCAACGCCAGCGCATGCGTGTGCCAGGGAGCGCCGCCCTCGCCGGTCGCCGGCCGGTTTGACAGCACCACATCGACCTCCCCGGTGGCCAGACGCGCCAGAGATTCGCGAAGGCCGCCGGAGCGCACCACCACCTCGGTCTCGGCGCTGTGCATCGCCGGCCGAAGGAACTCCAAAAGGAAGTTGCGCGAGAGCGTGGCCACGGCGCCCACGCGCAGCACCTTCAGCGCGCCCGGACGCGATTCGCGCATCGTGCCCACCAGCTCCTCGCCCGCGCGATGGATGGTCTCCGCGTACTCCAGCGCCACCCGGCCGGCGGGTGTGAGCGTCAGCCGACCCTTGTCGCGCTCGAAGAGCGTCTGCCCCAGACTCTCCTCCAACTGACGCAGCTGGATGCTCAGCGCCGACGGCGAAAGGCGCAGCATCTCGGCGGCGCGCGTGAGATTGCCCTCCCTCGCGATGTACCGGAAGTACCTCAGGTGGTGATAGTTGAGAAAGACCATTTCGTTAAATAAAACAGAACGGTGTCTTAAATATCAAGACATGGACTCTAACGCCGTGAAAAGATATTCTGCGCTCACCATGCGCCTAAAAGAAAGCCGTCCCCCCGCATCCGAAACCACCGCCGCAAGCGGTGCCGAAAAGAACCGGGCAACCCGAGTCGGAGCCTGAGCATGAGTACCCTTCTCGAAACCATACAGGGCAACCTGCTCTCGGCGCCGATTCTGCTTTTCGCGCTCGGCCTGCTGGCGGCGGTCGTGAAAAGCAACCTGAAGGTGCCCGAGGCGCTCTACCAGTCGCTCATCCTCTACCTGCTCCTGGCCATCGGCTTCAAGGGCGGCGCGGCGCTCGCCAAGTCGGACCCGGGCGCGGTGTGGCAGCCCGCACTGGCGGCGCTCGCGCTCAGCGCGCTCATCCCGATCAGCGCCTATGCGGTGCTGCGCAGGCGATTCGACGCGCATGACGCCGCCTCCATCGCCGCGCACTACGGCTCGGTGAGCGCCGTGACCTTCATCACCGCCGGGCAATACCTGGATTCGCAAGGCGTCCCTTACGAGTCCTACGCCAGCGCGTTGCTGGCGGTCATGGAGACACCCGCCATCATCAGCGCTGTGATCTTGCTGAGTCTCGCCAGGAGGCGCGACGGAGAGAAGGCCGGAAGGGACGCGACCTCGAAGCTGGGAGTCATCCTGCACGAGGCCTTCACCGACAAAAGCGTGATCCTGCTCATGGGCGGCATGGTGGCGGGCGCCATCGCCGGACAAAAGGGCGTGGTCGCCACACAGGCCTTCTTCGTGGCCCCCTTCCAAGGCGTGCTCGCCCTCTTCCTGCTGGAGATGGGGCTGATCACCGGGAAAAGGCTGCCCGACCTGCGCAAGGCCGGCGTCTTCCTGATAGCCTTCGCCCTGCTCGCCCCCCCCGTGCACGGAGCGATCGGCGCCTTCCTCGGCGTGCTCACCGGCATGAGCGTCGGCGGCGCCACGATGCTGGCGGTGCTGGCGGCCTCGGCCTCCTACATCGCGGTGCCGGCGGCCATGCGCACCACCATCCCCGAGGCCAATCCGGTCTACTCGCTCACGGGCGCGCTCGTCCTCACCTTCCCCTTCAACATCACGCTGGGCCTGCCCCTCTACCGCATGATGGCAGAGAAAATCCACGCGACCATGGCCTGAAATCGACGGCGCCCCGCGCCGCAAATTCACCCCTGGGTGTAAAGGTGGCGACTAACCTGCAGGCCCCCTTGCCCGTCGGAACATCCCGCGACTCCTATGAAACGCCATGAGCCACCGAAAGCCTCTTACCGTCGCCGTATTCGACACCAAATCCTACGACCGCGACTACCTTAAACGCGCCTCGGCCGACGGCGCCGTCGCCTATCACTTCCTCGAGCACCGCCTGAATGCGGAAACCGCGGCCACCGCGGCGAGTGCGACGGCCGTGTGCCTGTTCGTCAACGACCGTGCCGACCGCGAGTGCCTGGAGCGGCTGCACGCCTCGGGCGTGAGGCTGCTCGCGCTGCGCTGCGCGGGCTTCAACAATGTCGACCTGCATGCGGCCGAGCGCCTGGGGCTCACCGTGGTGCGCGTGCCGGCCTATTCGCCCCACGCCGTGGCCGAGCACACGCTGGCCCTGCTGCTGGCGCTCAACCGCCGCATTCCCCGCGCCTACAACCGCGTGCGCGAGCAGAATTTCTCGCTCGGCGGGCTGGTGGGCTTCGACCTGCACGGCAAGACCGTGGGTCTTGTGGGAACGGGGAAAATCGGCCGCATCACGGCCGGCCTTTTCTCCGGTTTCGGCGTGCGCCTGCTGGTCAGCGACCGGTTCCCGGACGCGGCCTGGGCCGCCTCCGCCGGCGCCGAGTATGTGCCGTTCGAACGGCTTCTCGCCGAATCCGACATCGTGTCCCTGCACCTGCCGCTGACGCCCGAGTCGCGCCACCTGCTCAACGCCTCGGCCTTCTCCAAAATGAAGCCCGGAGCGTATGTGGTGAACACCAGCCGCGGCGCGCTCATCGACGCCAAGGCCCTTATCCACGCCCTCAAGAACGGCCGGCTCGGCGGCGCAGCGCTCGATGTGTACGAGGAGGAGGAAGGCGTGTTCTTCGAGGACCATTCCGGCGATGTGCTCGCCGACGACACACTGGCGAGACTCACCACCTTCCCCAATGTGCTCATCACCGCCCACCAGGCCTTCCTGACTCACGAGGCGCTCACGGCCATCGCCGGTGTCACCACCGAAAACCTGGCCCGCTTCGCCGCCGGGCAGCCCCCGCTGGCCGGAACGCTCGTCCACGCCTGACATACGCCGCGAGCGCCCCCTCCGGGGCTTCAAAAGAAACAGGCGCCCCGGTGAAGTCTATCGGGACGCCTGTTCCTCCTCTTGGATGCTGACTGGTCTGTGTGTTAATCTTTTTGGTCCGTCACCCCGCCCGTTTTCACGGCGGGGGCATCCGGGAGGAAATTCGTTCGGCGGCATTCGCGCCGCCTCCTTGCAATATCATCCGGAGAGTCGTCGACCGCAACCCCTCCGCCGATTTTCAAATCACTTCGACGCGGCCGCTTCGGCCGTGGCGGTGGCAGCCTTGATCAGTTTGCCCTCGACCACATAAACGCCGTCGGCGGCGCGCTGGAAGCCTCGGACGAGCAGGCATTCGGTGTCGCCCTCGCGCACGATGCGCACGCCCGTGCCGCTGTCCGCCTTCTCCCCCTTGCCCGCCGGGATGAAGACCAGAGAGTCCTCGCTCACCAGGGCGTCATAGCGCAGCGTCTTGCCCGACTCCGTCACCTCGGCGTGCCCCTTGCCGGCGGCGTCGATCCAGGTGCGAGAAACGCCGCGGAAGGACTTCGCCTTGTCCCCGGACCC
Organism: uncultured Opitutia bacterium; assembly: GCA_945957395.1. Taxonomy (GTDB): domain Bacteria; phylum Verrucomicrobiota; class Verrucomicrobiia; order Opitutales; family UBA953; genus CAMFKE01. The sequence continues at coordinate 6,685 of CAMFKE010000004.1, read as the reverse complement.
CACGGCATAGGAGGTCTCGCCAATCAGCGCGCGCACGCCGTCGGGTCCGGTTTCCCACCGGTAGCTGGCACCCACGCGCATCGTCATGATCTGCTTCTTCGGATTCTGCATGCGCTGCTCGCCCTTCCACTCGCCGGGCAGTTTCTCGAGCATCTGAGCGAGCGACACCTTGGGCGCCGGCAGCGCGGGCATCACGGAGGGCGCCGCGCGCGTGAGAGGCGTGGCCGGCTCCACCGTCGAGGCGGTCGCGACGAGCGCGAGGGAGGCGGGCAGAAGAAGGAGGGATCGTTTCATGGGCGGGGAGAGGTTCGGGGGCGACAGGTTGACCGCGCGCCGCGCTCAGGAAAGGCTTTTTCAAGGCCGCGCGACGCCCGTGGGCGCACCGTCGCCGACCAAGCGCCGCCGACCTGGCGCTTTGTCTGGGCGCCTTAGTCGATCTCGACGGCCCGCCCGCTCGGGGTGTGAAGCAGAACCAGACGCACCGCCGAAGTTTCGAGGCCGAAGAGCCCCGCCGCCGCCTCGCGATAACAGCGCATGGCGCCGGCATACCGGGCGACCAGCGACTCGGGAGCGCACGCGTCGGTTTTGAAATCATAGACCACGGCGCCCTCCCCCGGCGTCAGCACCAGCCGGTCCATGGTGCCCGAGAGCAAGCGCCCGTCGTCCTGAAGGAACGAGAAGGCGAGCTCCGTGCGCACGACGCACGAGGCGGGCGCATCGAACGCCGCCATCACCTCGGGGGAACGAAGCGCGCGCAGCACCGCTTCCGACGCGCGGGCGAAAACCTCCGGCGAAGGCGACGAGGGCGCATGCCGCATCAGCCTCTCGCGTATCGTATCCTCGGATACGCCGGGAGCGATGCGCCCGAGCTGCTCGAAAAGCCGGTGCACCTCCGTCCCGAACTCCTTGCCCGTCGACTCGTATCCGGGCTCGGGGCTGAAATCAGCGTCCTTGGCCTCGGACGGCGTCGTCCGTTCATACCGTGACCTCGGCGAAAACCCGGCCGCCTTCACGCTCACTGCGGAAACGGCCTCTTCGGAAACAGGACGCTCGACGGCGCCGTACCAGTCGCGTTCGCCGGCTATCACGAACTCGCCGGGCTCGAAGCCGTTGCCAAAGGCGGCGTCGATCAGCGCGGCCCACGACGGCGACGCGGCATCCTCCGCGTCATCGCCGAGCTCGCGCCCCTCGGCGCGCTGGCGCGCCGATTTCCCCGGAGCGTCGGTGAGGATGACGAGCTCGCGACGGGCGCGAGTCATGGCCACATAAAGCAGACACAGGCTCTCGTAGGCGGCGCGGCCCCGTTCGAACGCCCGGCGGGCGGCCAGCACGGGGTCGGTGCGCAACACGGCGTCCACCGGCGGGGCTATCACGCCGCGAATGGACTCCGAATCATCGTCCGGAATGGCCATGAAATCCTCGGCCATCACCGCCTCCATGGTCTTCGTCTCGATGAAGGGAAGGAACACGCAGTCGAACTCGAGCCCCTTCGACTTGTGAATGGTCATCACCTGCACCAGCCCTCGCGACGCCTTGTCGCGCCTCGTCGTGGCCGCGGCGAAGCGCAGGAATCCGTCGGCGTCGCGCTCCCCCGTCGCGTCGTACTCGCGCGCGATTTCCAGAAGTTTCTCCACGCGGCCGGCGCTGAAGGCGTCCCGCGGCAACACCGCATGAGCTTGGGCGACGAGCAGACGAACCGTAGCCTCCGCACCCGAGGCGGTGAAGACGCCGAGCAGGCGCGCCGACATCGACGGCGCCCCCAGCGAATCGGCGGCGGGCGTCATGGCCACGGTTTCCCGGGCGAGCCTGTCGCCGGGATGAACGGCCGCGCGCAGGGCGCTCAGCAGGACATGGCACACCAGGTTGTCCTCGGCGGGATTCAGGTCCGTCTCGCAAAGGCACTCGATGCCGTTCGCCCTCAAGTGTTCCGCCGCGAGCGTCGCCTGCGCGTTCGAGCGCACAAGCAGCCCGACGCTGAGTCCGCGCTGCAGGAAAGCGGCCTCGCGGATGCGCTCGCACACGAAGTCGAGCCGGCGGTCGACGGCGCTTCGAGGCTCCGAATCCGCCGGGCCCGCGGCGCTCGCATCCTCCTCGGAAGGCACGCGACGGTGCAGCACGAGTCCGCTCTGCAGCGCCGCCGCGCCGCCCGCCGTATGCTCGCGCCAGTGTTCCTCCCATGCGCCCGCGGCGGATTCGATGAGCCCGGATTTCGAAACATCCGAGAACACGGCGTTCACCGCCTGCAGGACGGAGGGGCAGCAACGACGCGTCTGGTTAAGCCCCTCCGGCTCGATGCCGTATCGGGCGGCGATTTCCGGAAGGAGCCGGTGGTCGCCACCGTTCCACCCGTAGATCGCCTGTTTCACATCGCCCACGAAAAAGGTGCTTCTTTCTCCGGCCGCCTCCGCGAGGACATTCTCCGTGCACACCTCGAGGATCCGCCAGGTTCTGCGCGAGGTGTCCTGAAACTCGTCGAAGAGCCAGTGCTTGGCGCGCGAATCGAGCCGGTAGGCCAGTTGGGCGAGCGCTTCCGCGCAGTTCTCGCGTCCGAGCAGGTGCACGATGTCGGAAAATGTCAGCCTTCCGGCGTCGATGGCGGCCTCCTTGTACAAACGGTCATAGCGCGCGAGAAGTCCGCCCGCCCCTTGCGCCAGCCGCAGGCACGAATCCAGCTCGAGCCCGAGAATGGCTCGCTGCACGGCGAACAAGGCCCGTACCTGAGAAGCGCCCACCACGATTTCCTTGCGCGAGTACCGGCAGCGAAACTCTTCGCCTCGCTCGGCCGCCCCGATGAAGGCGGGCGTCATCATTTGCTTCCAAAGACCCTTTAACCGCGAAACGGGCTGCCCGGGCATCCAGTTCCCCGCGCTGTCGAGAAACGCCGGAATGAGTTTCGCAAAGCCCGCATGCGCGCAGGTGAAACCCTCCAGCTCCTCGCGGGCGCGCAACACCGATTTCTCCAACTCGTCGACAGTTCCGGCGGGAAGCCATCGGCATTTCGCGCCGCCCCAAACCGCCTCCTCGCCGCCCCAGGCTGCCTCGCCCGGCGAAGCGCGAAAAAGCTCATAGGAATCCGTGGCGAACGATTCGAGGTCGCGCGCCAACCCGCGGGATTCCCGCCCATGCGAGGCGAGTCTGAAGGCGGCAAGAAAGGCCTCCGTGTCGTCGTCAGCGCGTGAACGCAGAAGCTTACGCAGGATGCGCCCGCGCGTCATGGCCGCCCCGCGCGCGTCGAGCAGCGTGAACGAGGAGGGCAATCCGAACTCGAGCGGGTGCGTGCGCAACAGACTTTGGAAGAAGCCGTCCATCGTGCCGAATCGCAGACGATGCGAGGACTCCACCGTCTCGCGCAGCCGCCGCACACACAGCTCGCGAGTCACATCACGCCGTCCGAGAGCCGCGCCCAACTCACGCGCCGCTGCGTCATCGGCGGCGGCGGCGGCCAGGGATGTCAGCACCCTGGAGATGAATTCCGAAGCGGCCTTTCGCGTGAAGGTCAACGCGACGATGGACTCGGGCGCGGCGCCGTCGAGAAGCAGGCCGAGGATGCGATTGGCCAGACGGTAGGTCTTTCCCGATCCGGCGGAGGCGAGGATGATGCTATGTGAAATCATGTTCCGGCCAGGGTCCTTCAGCGGGTGAAAAGGTTGCGCTCAAAGGCCTCGAAATCCACCTCGGCGTGACCGAGAAGCTTGCGGAAGTCGTCGTATGCCGGCGCTTTGCCATGCGGTCTAAACGCGTTCGCCCGGATGCCATTAACGATGGCGCGCAGCGTACCCATCGCGTCGGCATGGAGAGCGGGCGAGTAGTCGTTCCATTCGGCGATGCGCGTGTCGGTGGACGCCTCAGGGAGCAGGACATAGGCGGGAACGACGGCCCCTATCGGCGCGGACCCCGAGGCGAGAACCGACTCCACATAAATGGGCAACTGCAGGTCCGTCCATCGCCGCGCCTCCGGCTCTCCGCGCCGATTCAATGCGTGGCGAGTGACATGCCATTCCGGATACACGCCGTATTCGCCCAAGGGCGCGAGGTGCGCCTTGGGGGCATCGTCCCCCCGGTTGGAGGTCTTGTAATCCATGATGCACAGACGCCCGTCCGTCTCGTGTCGGTCGATGCGGTCGATTTTCAAACGCACGGTCACGGGATCACCGTCGGGCAACGCGACGGACACTGTCCGTTCGGTCTCCACTTCAAGGATACGCCAGCCTTCGCGGCGCCGCCGCGCCTGGATCGGGGCGAAGACGGCGAGACGAGCGCCGGCCGCGCGGGTCATGGCCGTCGCGGCGACCGAAGGCTGCGGCCCGAACATGACCGAGGCCACCTCGCCGAGCAGCGCATCGAAGGCCCGGGCCACCTTCGCCTCGTCCGTGAGGTCGGAAAAGTCCGGGCCGCTCCCGTAAAGGCGAAGCACTTCGTGCACCAGGTTGCCGAATACAGGCGCGTCCGGCTCGGCGCGGTCGCAGTCGACGGCTTCGGCCTGCAGCACGCGTGACAGGTAGAATCGAAGCGGGCACGAAAGGTAGTCGCGAAACGCGGTCGCGGGGAGCGTCCGCCCCAACTGTTCCAACCGGTCGCGCCGCACACGGGGAAGCAGTTTCCATGGCGAGGTGCGCGCGGGTTCCGGCGGAGCTTCCGACTCGGCCGCATAAAGACGCCGCACGCGTGCGGGTAGCGCATCGCCGGCCCCTGAGAACAGCAGGCGCGAAGGACGAAGCGGATCGCCCTGATTGTCGTGGCGTGGCGCAAACACATCGGCGCGGCCGCGACCCGACGCGCGAAGCCGCAGGGCTCGGTCGAGCGCATACGCATCGCAGGCGAATCGCCGCCCATCCCCGGGAAGGCCGAGTTTCTCCCGCAAGGAACCGGGAAGAAATGCGTCCGCCGAAAGACTTTCCGGAACACGGCCCTCATTCAGTCCGAGAATCAGGATATGCGGAGAATCCTCCCACAGTAGTTCCAGCCACCCGCGTACCGCGACATCGCTAGCCGGTGACCTGGGATGATACGCCAGCCCGCTCAGGCGTCGCACCAGCATCGCCAGTGCGTCCACGGAGGTGATGCCGCCTAGATTCTGCACAAGCTGCCCCAACTCGTCGGAAGCCTCGCGAAGCTGCTCCAAGAAGTCGGTATCCCGAGCATCCGAACCCTCCAAACCAAGCTCCCTCACCAGTCCTGTCACCGCGTCGGAAAAGTTCGTCGCGGCTTTGAACGCCCGGGCTTTGGCCTCTATGCTCATGACCAATTCGCGAGCGAAGGCGGCATTCGCCGAGGCGTCGGCGATGTGAAGCAGTTGGCCGGGCTCATACGGCAGATGCGCCGCTTCGATTTCATCCCATATGCGCAGCACCTGCGACTGGACGTGGCCGGGCGCGATCCACTTGGCAAAGGCGGGACGACGCAACAGACGGTTCAACGCCTCCCAAGTCGGCTCGCGCAAGTACTCGGCCCAGTCCTTCAGCAGGCGTGCATGCGGGTGTTCGTCCAACGGAATCCCTTCAGCCTCGCTGGCCCTCCCGCCGGCGTCGGCTACACCCTGTGTCGCCACCCGAGCCAGGTCGTTGTCCGCAAGAATCACGGTCACCGCCGCGCCATCCGGCGCACCTTGGAACAATCCGGCCAAGCGATGTTGCAATTCCATCGGAGAAGTCGGCACGCATACTTGGGCGTCGAAGTCATCCCATGCGGGCGAACGGGCCGTCCAGACGGCCTCAAGCGGAACGCCGTACTCGTCGAAGCCGGCGGCATCCTCGGCATTCGCCGCAACGATGATTTGAACAGGCAACCCGGTGTTTCGCAGCCAGGCAATAAAGGCGCCCGAAAGGTTCGGCAGGGCCGCCACGACAATCCGTTGTATACGGGCGGGAACTGCGGGAGCGCGGACAGCCTCAGCGCGCCTATCGTCGGCATCGGCGTACCCCACATCCTTCAGCAACTGACGATAGACCCGCTCAACCTCGGCCATTTCACGCCATCGGTCGGGCTCCTCGTTGGTCGGCAGCATCGAGACATGGGCGAAATCCGGCGTATCGGAGGAATCAACAAGGGCAGCGCGTGTCCCCAGAAGGCCTTCGGCGACCTTTTCCCGAGAAGCGGCGTTGCGAAGAACATCGCCATAGGGGCAGAGCGTGGAGAGCGCATCGCAGGGAATGGCCTCGAGCGCTCGAGCCATAATCAGCCGAGCGGCCTCGGGGGGAGCGACCGGCATGCCCGGCGGACAAAAACGGCGAATCGCAGACTCCGGAGTGGCGATTTCCGGCGTCAAAACGCCGGTGAATCCTGCGGCGCTGCAGGATCGAACCAACGACTCGCCCAAACTTCGCCCCGCTGTTTTTGTCGGTACAATCACCAGCAAGTCGGTCAAATCTGCGGCGCGCCCAAGACATTTTGCGCGAGCGACGATTATATCGGCAACCCCGTCGGCCACAGGCCTGTAAGAATCGGAAAATTGCAGGGTGAAGTGGCTCATGCGAAAGGCATCGGGAGGGAATGGCCGATTTCCCCTCAAATAAAGAGAAATTTGGCGTCGCAGCCCTGCATCGGGCACCGTCGCCAAGGCCGCCTGAGGCCGAGGTCGGCTTTGTCGTCATCCGGTGCGGAGTCGGCCGAGAGGTGGGCCCCCAGGGGAGCGGCAAACAAAAAGCCCCTGATCGGCTTTGGGCCGATCAGGGGCATAAACCCGGCG
>CAMFKE010000003.1 GCA_945957395.1 uncultured Opitutia bacterium | reverse complement strand
CCCCCCCCCCCTCGCCCCATCGCCCATCGCCCCTCGCCCATCAGCCTTGTCTGCCCCCTGAAACCGCTTTCCTCCCATGAAAAAGACCGTCGCGATCATCGCCGGAACGCGCCCCGAGTGCGTGAAGATGGCCCCCGTGTACTTCGAGCTGCTCAAGTCCGAAACGCTGCGGCCCGTGTTCGTATCCACCGGTCAGCACCGGCAGATGCTGGACCAGACCCTGGCGGTGTTCGGGCTCAAGCCCGAGTACGACCTGAACCTGATGCAGCCGGGGCAGACCCTGCCGGACCTCACCGGACGCGTGCTCAGCGCCATGACCGCCTGGCTGGCCGAGCACAAGCCGGACGCCGTGCTGGTGCAGGGCGACACCACCACCGTGCTCGCCGCCTCGCTCGCCGCCTTCTACGCGCGCATCCCGGTCGGCCATGTGGAGGCCGGTCTGCGCACCGGCGACATGGCCTCGCCTTTCCCCGAGGAGATGAACCGCCGCCTCACCTCGCCCCTCGCGCGCTGGAATTTCTGCCCCACCGAAGTCTCCAAGGCCAACCTGATGCGCGAAGGCATCGACCCCGCCTCGTGCTCCGTCACCGGCAACTCCGTCATCGACGCGCTGCTGCGCGTGCGTGACCGGCAAAAGGAGCAGGGACTCGACGCCGCGGCCGTCGCGGCCAAGGTCGGCATCCCCGAAAAGTTCACCGAGCGTTTCCTCAAAAAGCCCGGAGCGCCGTGGGTGCTGGTGACCGGCCACCGTCGCGAATCCTTCGGCGGCGGCTTCGAGCGCATCTGCGAGGCCATCAACCGCCTGACGCAGGAGCACCCCGAAGTCGGCGTGCTCTACCCGGTGCACCTCAACCCGCAGGTGCAGGAGCCGGTCAAACGCCTGCTGGGCGACAACCCCCGCGTGGCCCTCGTGCCCCCCGCCGCCTACGAGGAGTTCGTCTGGCTCATGGACCGCTGCGCCTTCCTGCTCAGCGACTCCGGCGGCGTCCAGGAGGAGGCCCCCAGTCTGGGCAAGCCCGTGCTCGTCCTGCGCGAGACCACCGAGCGCCCCGAGGGCGTCACCGCCGGCACCTGCACGCTCGTGGGCACCGACCCCGACAAGATCCTGGCCGAAGCGCATCGACTGCTGGGCGACCGCGCCGAGTACGCGCGCCGCTCGGCGCTCAAGAACCCCTATGGCGACGGCCACACCGCCCGCCGCATCCGGGAGATTCTTGAGGAAACGCTGCGCTAAAGGGCATAGGCAATGGGCGTCGGGCGATAGGCGATATGGGAACCGGATTTCGAAACCTCCTCGTATGGCAAAAGGCGAAAGCCTTGGCCGTAGCTGTTTATGAGACCACGCAGACAGGGCCGATGGCGCACGACTTCGGCTTGCGCGACCAAATGCGTCGCGCCGCGGTTTCCGTCCCCTCGAACATCGCCGAAGGCGACGAACGCGACACGGACAGGGAGGCGGTTCGATTCCTGTTCATCGCCAAGGGCTCCCTCGCCGAACTTCGCACACAACTCGAAATCGCGCGCGACATCGGAAGCCTCAAGCAGGAGAGCTACGCACGACTCGAAGTCGAGTGCGCTGAAATCGCTCGCATGCTCGGCGCTTTGATCAAAGCCAAGCAGGCAGCCATGGACGAAAGGCAACCGGGACATAGACGATAGGCGAAAGGCGATGGGCGACAGGCCATCCCCCCTCCCCCCGCCCATCGCCTATAGCCCATTGCCTATAGCCTTATAGCCCGCCCCATCGCCTATAGCCCATTGCCTAAGCCTTATAGCCCGCCCCATCGCCTCTCGCCTATAGCCTCTCGCCTATAAGCTTATCACCACCACCCCTTACCCCGCCCCCCTTACCCCATGTGTGGCATCGCCGGATTCCTTGGATTTGACCCCGATCAAGAGCTCCTCCGCCGGATGTCGGACGCCGCGTCGCATCGCGGCCCCGACGACTCCGGTCTCTGGATAGACGCGGCCAACCGCGTGGGCCTGGCCCACCGCCGCCTGTCCATCATCGACCTCTCCCCGGCCGGCCACCAGCCGCTCTGGGACGCACGGCGCCGCGTCGTCATCGTCTTCAACGGCGAAATCTACAACCATCGCGAACTGCAGGCCGGGCTGGAGCGCGACGGCTTCGCGTTCACCGGGCACTCCGACACGGAGTCGCTCGTGAACCTCTACCTGCGCGACGGGCCAGACTTCGTCTCCAAGCTCAACGGCATCTTCGCCTTCGCGCTGTGGGACCCAGCGAGCAAACGCCTCATGCTCGCCCGCGACGGCGCCGGAGTGAAGCCGCTCTATGTCACGAAAACCGAGGCGGGATTGGGCTTCGCCAGCGAGCTCAAGTCGCTCCTCGCCCTACCCGGCCTGGACAAATCAATCGACCCTGAGGCGGTGGCCGCCCACCTCGGCCTGATGTACGCCCCGGGCCCCCGCACCATGATGAAGGGCGTTCGCAAGTGGACGCCCGGCCACGCCGCCCTCTTCGACTCGCGGGGCCGCTGCGAGCGCGAATGGTGCTTCTATTCCAACCCCTCCGGCCCTCAGGACGAACGCATGGGCGCCGCCGAGGCGCAGGAAGGGCTCCTGCATCACCTGGACCAGGCCGTGCGCCGCCAGCTCATCGCGGATGTGCCCGTGGGCGCCTTCCTCTCGGGCGGACTCGACTCCTCCTCCATCACCCACTTCGCCCGCCGCGCACTTCCCGAAAACTCGCCACCGGAATGCTTCTCCATCGATGTTCGCGGCCAGAGCGGCCGCGACGCCTACGCGGACGACCTCCCGTATGCGCGACGCGTGGCGCGGCACCTCGGCGTGCGGCTGAATGTCGTGACCATCGACCCGAGCAGCCTGATGGAGTTCGACAAGATGGTGTGGAGTCTGGACGAACCTCAGGCCGACCCCGCCGCGCTCAACGCCTTCCACATCTCCCGCCTCGCCCGCGAACGCGGCATCAAGGTGCTGCTCTCCGGCGCCGGCGGCGACGACATCTTCACCGGCTACCGCCGCCACTACGCACTTCATACCGAGCGCCACTGGGGCTTCCTGCCCCGCCCCCTGCGCGCCGCCCTGCGCCTGGGCAGCGCCGTCCTCCCCCAGGGGCACCCGTTCCTGCGCCGCGTCACCAAGACCTTCCGCTACGCCGACCGCACCGCCGACGAGCGCCTCGCCGGGTATTTCCTCTGGCTCGAGGACGACTCCGTGCGCTCCCTGCTCTCCCGTGATTTCGCCGCCTCCCTCGGCGGCTACTCCAACATGGGATGCCTCGCCGAGACCGCCCGAGCCCTGCCCCCCGGCACCACGCCGCTCTCGCGCATGCTGCATCTGGACCAGCGCTACTTCCTCACCGACCACAACCTCAACTACACCGACAAGATGGCCATGGCCACCGGCGTCGAGGTCCGCGTCCCCTTCCTCGACCCCGACCTGATGGCCTTCGCCGCGCGCATCCCGGACCGGCTCAAGCAGCACGGCGTACACGGCAAATGGATATTCAAGGAGGCCATGCTGCGCCACCTGCCCCGCGACATCGTCTATCGCCCCAAGTCCGGCTTCGGCGCCCCGCTGCGCCAATGGCTGCACGCCGACTTCACCCCCTTCTTCGAGGAATACCTGCACTCCGAGCGCATCCGTGAACAGGGCGTCTTCGACCCCGAGGCGGTCCGCCGCCTGCTGGAGGACGACAAGCAGGGCCGGGTGGACGCCGCCTACCCGCTCTTCGCCGTCCTGTGCATCGACTCCTGGCTGCGCCAGTTCACCGGAAACGCAGTGAACTGAGATTTCAGGGTTCAGATTCAGGGATGACAGCGGCGCACACGCGCGCGGCGGCAACTCGCCTGAAACCTGAAACCTGATCCTGAAACCTGAAACATCCCCGCATCCGAAACCTTGCCGGTTCCCATGATTCAAATCCCTCGCCAGTACTTCTTCACCCGACTTCTGCTCACACTCGGGATGATACTCTCGCTGCTCGCGGTGCTGTTCCTCTCCCGCGCGCACTCCGCCCTTAACACGCTGGAGACCCGCACGCTCCCGGGCATCGAACTCGCCTCCGACATCAAACGCGTGCCGGACCTCCTCTACTCCACCGCCCTTTACGCCTCGCACCTGTCGCCGGGCCCCGAGCGACAGCGGCTCCTGCAGGACTTCAAGGCCACCGCCGACAAGCTCCCGCCCTTGGTTGAAAAATACAAGGGCACCATGGTGAGCCCGGACGACGAACGGCTGCTCGCCCGCGTCGAACAGGCGTTCGCCGCCTTCACCGCCTCCGCCGAGGACTTCAACGCGAACAACGAGCGCCCCGCGGGCGAGACCATCCCCTCCCTTCATGCCGAGTTCCGCCGCTTCGACGAGGCCGCCCAGGCCTTGTACGAATTCAGGTCGGGTCGCGCGGAAATGTGGGTGAGCGAGAGCCACGAAGCCGCCCGCCTCACCATCGCGATCACCCTGGCGAGCGCCGCCACGCTCGCCCTGCTCTTCCTGGCATCCTGCTTCGCCTCGCCGCGCAGAAGCTCACCCACGAATCCCCGGGCAACTTCTGACCTCTCCCACGCTTTGCGAATGCGAGGAGGTTTTCAGATTTCAGGATTCAGGGTTCAGGGGATTACCGTCGCCCGCTCCACTCCCTGTCTTTCCTGAAACCTGAGCCCTGAAATCTGAACCCTTTCACGGCTCCCTCCTTTGCCCCGCCCACCTTTCCTGAAACCTGAATCCTGAAACCTTCCAGTTTTATCGATGCGCCAAATCCTGCAAAACCTCGGCACCGGCGAAACCCTCCTCGCCGACGTCCCCGCGCCCGGCCCGCGCCGCGGCCACCTGCTCATCGCCACCCGCGCCTCCCTCGTGTCGCTGGGCACCGAGAAGATGCTGGTGGACTTCGGCAAGGCCGGCTGGATCGCCAAGGCGCGCAAGCAGCCGGACAAGGTGCGCCAGGTCCTTCAGAAGGTGAAGACCGACGGGCTCTTCCCCACGCTCGACGCCGTCCGCTCCAAGCTCGATCAGCCGCTCGCCCTCGGCTACTGCAACGCCGGCGTCGTGCTCGACGCCGGCTCCGCCGCCGGCTTCTCGCCCGGCGACCGCGTGGTCTCCAACGGCCCCCACGCCGAGACCGTGAGCGTCCCGCACAACCTCTGCGCCAAAATCCCCGACGGCGTCTCCGACGAGGCCGCCGCCTTCGCGGTCGTCGGCTCCATCGGCCTTCAGGGCCTGCGCCTGCTCGCCCCCACCCTCGGCGAATCCGTCGTCGTCACAGGCCTGGGCCTCATCGGCCTGCTCACCGTGCAGATGCTGCGCGCCAACGGCTGCCGCGTCCTCGGCCTGGACTTCGACGCGCGCAAGTGCGAGCTCGCCCGCCGCTTCGGCGCCGACGCGCTCGACCTCTCCACCGGAGCCGACCCCGTGGCCTACGCCAACGGCTGGACCGGCGGCCGCGGCGTGGACGGCGTGCTCATCACCGCCTCCACCGCCTCCAGCGAGCCCGTCTCGCAGGCCGCCGCCATGTGCCGCAAGCGCGGCCGCATCGTGCTCGTGGGCGTCACCGGACTGCAGCTCAACCGCGCCGACTTCTACCAGAAGGAGCTCTCCTTCCAGGTCTCCTGCTCGTATGGCCCGGGCCGATACGACGCCGCCTACGAGGACCAGGGACTCGACTACCCCGTCGGCTTCGTCCGCTGGACCGAACAGCGCAACTTCGAGGCGGTCCTCGACCTGATGGCCGGCGGCCGCATCGATGTCGCCGCCCTCATCACCCACCGGCACGACATCGGCGACGCCCTGTCGGCCTACGCGAACCTTTCCGCGCCCGGCGCCATGGGCATCGTGCTGCGCTACCCCGAGGGCGACGCCGACGCCGCCCGCGCTCGCGCCGCCCGCCATGTCGCCCTGCCCGCCCCCAACACCGCGGGCGCCCGGCCCGACCCCCGACTCACCGTCGTGGGCGCAGGCAACTTCACCACGCGCACGCTCCTGCCCGCCCTCAAGGGCACCCCCGTGCGGCTGCGCACCATCGTGTCCGCCGGCGGCGTGACCGCCGCGCACGCCGCGAAGAAGTTCGGCTTCGCCGCCGCCTCCACCGACACGGACGCCGCCATCGCGAACGCTGACACGGACGCGGTGCTCATCACCACCCGCCACGACGCGCACGCGCGCCAGGCGCTCGCCGCGCTCAAGGCCGGCAAACACGTCTTCGTCGAGAAACCCCTCGCTCTCACCGTGGAGGATGTGGCCGCTCTCGGCGACGCCGCGCAGGCCTCCGGGCGGTTGCTCATGGTCGGGTTCAACCGCCGCTTCGCGCCTCTGGCCGTGAAGGCCAAGCAGCTGCTCGCCGGACTGCCGGGCCCCAAGACGGTCGTCGCCACGATCAACGCCGGCGCCATCCCCGCCGACCACTGGACGCAGGACCCCGCCGTGGGCGGCGGCCGCATCGTGGGCGAAGCCTGCCACTTCATCGACCTCCTGCGCCACTGGGTCGGCTCGCCCATCGTCAAGGCCGACATCACCTGGCTGGGCGGCGCCGAAGGCCGCACGCGCGACACCGCCACCATCACGCTCGCCTTCGCCGACGGCTCCACCGGGACCATCCACTACCTCGCCACGGGCGACAAGGCCTTCCCCAAGGAACGCTTCGAAATCTTCGGCGGCGGCCGTATCCTGCAACTGGATAACTTCCGCGTGCTGCGCGGCTGGGGCTGGAAAAACTTCTCCAAGCAGTCCTCCGGCCTGTTCTCCCAGGACAAGGGCCATGCCGCCGGCATCCGCGCCTTCGTGGACGCCGTGGCCGCCGGCTCGCCCGCCCCCATCCCGCTCGACGAGATTCTCGAAGTCTCCCGCATCGCCATCGAACTCGCCGCCCGCGCCTGACCTCGCGCGGGTGAGGTTTCAGGTTTCAGAGTTCAGGTTTAAGGAAAGACAGGAGATGTCGCGTGCGACGGCAAACCTCCTGAAACCTGAACTCTGAAACCTCTCCCGCCCCGAGACCTTTCCCGCCCTGAAATCCGAACCCTGAACCCTTTTTCACCCCATGCCCTCCTACGACATCTGCGTCCTTGGCCTCGGCTACATCGGACTGCCCACCTCCTCCATCTTCGCCACCCGCGGCAAAAAGGTCCTCGGCGTGGACGTCGTTCCGTCGGTCGTCGAGACCATCAACGCCGGCCGCATCCACATCGAGGAACCCGACCTGGATGTGCTGGTGCGCGCCGCCGTGCAGAGCGGCAACCTGCGCGCCGCCACCGCCCCGTCCTCCGCCGACACCTTCATCATCGCCGTGCCCACGCCCTTCAAGGCGGTCGCCGACAACCCTCGCGCCCCGGACCTCGCCTATGTCGAGTCCGCCACGCGCTCCGTCGCCTCCGTCGTGGAGCCCGGCAACCTCGTCATCCTCGAATCCACCAGCCCGGTGGGCACCACCGAGCTCATGCGCGAATGGCTCGCCGACGAACTCAAAAAAATCGGGCGTGATGTCGCCGTGGATACACTTCTGTTCGCGCACTGCCCCGAGCGCATCCTGCCCGGCCAGATGCTCAAGGAGCTCGTCTCCAACGACCGCATCGCCGGCGGCCTCACCCCCGAGGCCTCGCAGCGGGCGCGCGACCTTTACCGCTGCTTCTGCACCGGCGAGATCGTGCTCACCGACGCACGCACGGCGGAGATGGCCAAGCTCACCGAGAACTCGTTCCGCGATGTGAACATCGCCTTCGCCAACGAGCTCTCCATCATCTGCGAGAAACTCAACATCGACGTGTGGGAGCTCATCTCCCTGGCCAACCGCCACCCGCGCGTGAAGATCCTCCAGCCCGGCCCCGGTGTCGGCGGCCACTGCATCGCGGTCGACCCCTGGTTCATCGTCGCCGCCGCGCCCCAAGAGACGCGCCTCATCCGCACCGCCCGCGAGGTGAACGACGGCAAGCCGCACCATGTCATCGCCAAGGTGAAGGCCCGCGCCGACCGCTTCAAGGCCCCGGTCATCGCCTGCCTCGGCCTGGCCTTCAAACCCGACATCGACGACATGCGCGAAAGCCCGGCCGTCGAGATCGTCGAGCACCTCGCGCACGACAAGGTCGGCCGGATCCTCGCCGTAGAGCCGCATGTGCGCGCCCTGCCCAAGTCGCTCCAAGGCAAGGTCGAACTGTGCTCCGCGCAGGACGCCGTGTCGCGCGCCGACATCGTGGTGCTGCTCGTGAACCACCGCGCCTTCTCCGCCATCGACCGGACCCTGCTGCGCGACAAGGTCATCATCGACACCCGCGGCTTCTGGCGCTGAGGCCGCGCCTTCGGCGCTGAATCAAGGGTTCAGATTAAAGATTTCAGGTTTCAGGGGATTTACCGTCGCCCTCGATCTCCTGCGTCTCTCCTGAATCCTGAAACCGCCTCACCTGAAACTTTTTGCGATGCACCCCCTGCAAGCCGTCCGCCTTCTGACCCACCTTGGCCCGGGCTGGTGCGTCTTCCGCGTGCGGTACGCGCTGCTCGTGCGCCTCGGGCTCCTCGCACGCCGCGCCCCCCTCGCACCGTGGTCGGCGTTCGCGAACGACTTTGCGGAAGGCCGACTCCCGTCCGCGGAGACCACCTTCGCGTATCCGCAGGACAATGACCTGATGGCCGAAGCCGCCGCGTTGGCGACGGGCGTTTTCAGGCTCTACTCCGCGCACGACATCGACTGCGGCTTCCCTCCGGCGTGGAACCGCAACCCTTTCACCGGCGAAACGCCGACGACGGACTCCCACTGGTCCCGCATCCCCGATTTCGGCGGCGGCGACATCAAGGACGTCTGGGAGCTCTCGCGCTTCCCGTGGGCCTTCCCGCTCGTGCGCGCCTTCGCCCGCGACGGGCGCCCCGAACACGCCGAAACCTTCTGGCGTCTCTTTGAAAGCTGGCAGGCGGCGAACCCGCCCAACCGCGGGCCGCAATGGAAGTGCGGGCAGGAGGCGACCTTCCGCCTCATGGCCGCCGCGTTCGCTCGCCACGCCTTCGCCGGATGCGCCGCCACCACGCCTTCGCGGCTCGCCGCGTGGCGCGCCTTCGTGCTCGCGACAGCCCGCCGCATCGGGGCCAACCTGGACTATGCGCTGAGCCAGTCCAACAACCACGGCGTCAGCGAATGCGTGGGACTCGCCTCCTGCGCCCTCCTGCTCCCGGGCGACACGGACTCGCCGCAACGGCTCCGTCGCGGGATGAACGCCCTGCGCGCACAGTTGGAAGAACTGGTCTACGCGGACGGTTCGTTCGCCCAGCACTCGGTGAACTATCACCGCGTGATGCTCCACGACCTTTGCTGGATCGCGGCCCTTCTTCGCGCCAACGGCCATGCCACCCCCGACTGGCTCGACGAAGCCGCCGGCCGCGCCCTGACCTGGCTGGAGGCGATGACCGACCCCGACACGGGTCTCGCCCCCTGCGCCGGCTCCAACGACGGCGCGCACATCCTGCCGTTGGCCCCCGGCGGATACACCGATTTCCGCCCCGCCTGCGCCCTCGCCGGCGCCCTGTTCCGCAAAACCCTTCCCGCCCGCCCCGGTCCTTGGGACGAAGCCGCCGCCTGGCTCGCTCCCGGCGTGTCCCGTCGCGCCACCCCGGCCGAAAAACCGGCGGCCGCCTGGCACGCGCCCGAGGGCGGCTGGCACATCCTGCGCAGCGACGACGCCCGGCTCCTGTTGCGCGCCCCGGAAAAGTTCCGCCACCGGCCCGCCCAGGCCGACCTGCTGCATGTCGACCTGTGGTGGCGCGGCATGAACCTCCTGTGCGACCCGGGCACCTTCTCCTACAACGCCCGGGGCGCATTCGCCTCGGCGCTCAAGGATGCTCGCGTTCACAACACCGTCACCTTCGACGGCGCCGAGCCGCTGCTCAAGGCCGGCCGATTCCTGTACCTGCCCTGGCCGAGCGGATCCGTGCGCGAAGAACCCGGCCCGGCGCTTGTCGCCACACATGACGGATGGCGCCGCCTCGGCGCCTCGCATGGGCGCCGAGTCTTCCGTCAAAACGACACCTGGGTGTTCGAGGACAGGCTGCGTACACAGTCCCCTCGGACCGCGCGGCTGCACTGGCTGCTCGCGGACCTCCCGCACGAGTTCGATCCCGCCGGGCGAACCCTCCGCCTCAGCACCCCGGAAGGAACCGCCACACTCCGCTGGACCGCCCCCGAATCCTCCGCCGCGACACTCGTACGCGCCGACGCCGGCTCCGACCGGGGTTGGATTTCCACGCACTACCGCAGGACCTCTCCGGCGCTGTCCCTCGCCGTCGAAGTCCCCGTTCACGGCGAGCTCACCCTCGTCACGGAAATAAGTTTTTAGTGTTCAGATTTCAGGGTTCAGGAAGGACAGGGGGCGCAGGTGGAACGACCCGGCCTGAACACTGAATCCTGAAACCTCCCCTCTCCCCGGCGCGAAGCGCCCTTCCCCATGCGCATCCTCTATTTCCATCAGCACTTCACCACGCCCACCGGCTCCGGCGGCACGCGTTCCTACGAGCTCGCGCGCGCCCTCCTCGCGCGCGGCCACTCCGTGACGATGGTGTGCGGCTCGCCCGGCGTGGCGAAGCTCGACCTCCCCCTCGACCCCAAGCGCGGCTGGCGCCGCGGCATGGTCGACGGCATCGATGTCATCGCCCTCCCTCTGGAATACTCGAACCGCGACGGTCTCGCGAAGCGCGCCATGACCTTCACCCGGTTCGGACTGCGCAGCCTGTCCGTCGTGATGCGCGAAAAGTGCGACCTCGTGTTCGCCACCTCCACGCCGCTCACGGCGGGCGTTCCCGGAATCGTGATGAAATGCCTCGGGAGAAGGACGCCCTTCGTGTTCGAAGTGCGCGACCTTTGGCCCGAGCTCCCCAAGGCGCTCGGCCTCAGGAACCCGATTCTGCTGGGGGCGATGAGCTTCCTGGAGTGGGCCTCCTACCGCGCGTGCGACGCCGCCATCGGCCTTTCGCCAGGCATCGTCGAAGGCATCCGGCGCCGCGCCCCCAAGGGCCTGCCCATCGCCATGGTTCCCAACGGCTGCGACCTCGACCTCTTCCACCCCCGCGAGCGCGCCCCGCTCGCCCTCCCCGGCGTGAACCCCGGCGACTTCGTGGCCGGATTCACCGGCGCGCACGGCCCGGCCAACGGGCTCGACGCCGTGCTCGACGCCGCGGTCGTATTGAAAAAGCGAGGACGCGCCGATGTGAGGCTCGTGCTTATCGGCGACGGCAAGGAGAAGGACCGCCTTGTCGCCCGCGCCCGCGCCGAGGGGCTCGACAACTGCGTTTTCCTGCCGCCCGTGCCCAAGCGCGACATCGCCCGCGTGACCGCCTCCTTCGACTGCGGACTGATGATCCTCAAAAACGTGCCCGCCTTCTACTACGGCACCTCGCCCAACAAGTTCTTCGACTACATCTCGTCGGGCATTCCCGTGGTGAACAACTACCCGGGCTGGCTCGCCGACCTCATCGGCGCCAACCGCTGCGGCATCGCCGTGCCGCCCGACTCCCCCGAGGCGTTCGCCGACGCCCTGTCGCGCCTCGCCGACACGCCCGCCGCCGAACGCGCCGCCATGGGCGCGCGCGGTCGCACCCTCGCCGAATCCGAATTCTCCCGCGAACGCCTCGCCAACGCCTTCTGCGAAGCGCTGGAACGCGCGGGCAACGTCTCAAACGCCGCGCAATGAAGCTCCCGCCCATCATCATCGTCGGCGCCGCCGACCACGGCCAGGTTGTCGCCGAGGCCGTCGAAGCCGCAGCGGCAGGCAAGCTGCTCGGCTTCGTCGACGACGGCCTTGCGCCCGGCACAAAGCTGGCGCAGGGGCAGGTTCTTGGCTGCACCGACGCCCTGCCCGAACTGATTCTAAAACATCCCGGCGCCGGCCTTGTCATCGCCATCGGCGACAACCCCGCGCGCCGGCGATGCGCGGAGAAAATTCGCGCCCTGTGCCCAGGCGTCGCCTTCCCTCCCGTGGTTCACCCGTCGGCACTGGTGTCCCCCTCGGCCACCCTCGACGAAGGTGCAGTCATCCTGGCCGGCGCCCTGGTGGGAGCGGGCTCGGTCGTGGGCGCATTCTCGCTCATCAACACCCGGGCTTCCCTCGATCACCACGCCATGCTCGGAGATTTCGCCAGCCTGGCCCCTGCGGCCACGACCGGAGGCCGCGTCATCATCGGGGCCGGAACGGCCATCGGGCTGGGCGCGGGCATCCTGCAGGGCAGAACCATCGGCACCGACGCCGTCGTGGGAGCCATGTCATTGGTTTATCACGACATTCCCGACCGGACCGTCGCGTTCGGAGTGCCCGCCCAACCCCGTGAGGAGCGCAAGCCGGGAAAACCCTACCTCTCCGCGCCATCGTCAAGACGCGGCATTTCGGGAGCCGCCGAAACGGCGGACCGAACGACCGGCGCCACGGAACCGCCCAAAGTCGTGATCATCGGCGCCGGCGGGCACGGCAAGGAAATCGCCTGGAACATCCGGCAAATGAACGCCGTCTCTCCCTCTTACGAGATTCTGGGCTACTGCGATGACGAAAAAACCGCCGGGGAAATCGTGCTGGGCGCCCCTGTGCTAGGAACGCTCGAGCAGGTCGCACACACCTATGGCTCGAATCTTCTCTACATCTGCGGCGTCGCCAAAAACAAGGTGCGCCCGGCGCTCGTCGCCCGCGCCGAAAAGGCGGGATGGACGCCGACATCGGTCATCCACCCCTCCGCGGTCATCGCCGAGGATGTGCAAATCGGCCCGGGCACCTACATCGCCGCCGGATGCTATGTCGGCCCCGGCGCGCGCCTCGCGCCGCACGCGCTGGTCAATGTCATCGCCTCGGTGGGGCACGATGTGACCCTGGAGGAGCACACGCAGATTTGCCCCGGCGTGAAGCTCTCCGGCGGCTCGAAAATCGGGCGCGGCACCTTCATCGGGTCCAACTCGGTGGTCGCCCCGGGCGTGGAAGTCGGCGAGTGGAGCACCCTTTCCGCCGCGACTTTCGCGGCCGCCGACATCCCGCCCCGCACCCTCGTCACATCCCCCGTCTCGCAACATCTGACAAAACCGGGCAAAGAGTAGCGAAGGAGCAGCGAGTTTAGAGACGCGAGGCGCGAGCGCCCAATAGCGGCGCGGGCGCCGCCCCCGACGGAACCCCACCATTCGTCCTTAGTCATTCGTCCCTTTCCGCCGTCCACCGCCCGCGCAGCGGAGCGGCGAGGCCGCCCGCCCTCAGACAACAGCCTTGGTCCTTCGTCAGACTCGCTCCTCGCATCTCATTTCTCGTATCTCGTATCTCGTTTCTCGTATCCCCTCCCCCATGAAACGCTTCTTCCTCTGGTCTTCTCTCGCCGCGGTAGCGACCCTCCTCGGTCTCATCGCCTACATCGAATTCGTCTCCGTTCCCGTACGCAGGTTCACAGCGGACCTGAAAGTCGTGGCACCGCCCACGCTCGCGGGATGGGAGGTGCGCGATGTGCCCCTGGCCGAGACCCAGGGCTCCGTCGAATATGTGAACAACATCCTGCTCTTCGACGACGTGGTGCAGCGGATGTACCGCAAGGGCGACCTCGAGGTCCTCGTGTACGCCGCCTACTGGAAGCCCGGCAAGGTCACCACCTCCGACGCCGGCACGCACAACCCGGACTCCTGCTGGGTCGCGGCGGGCTGGTCGCGGCAGGAGCGCCGGTTCTCCATGCCGGTTTCCGCCTCGGGTCGGGAACTGCTGCCCGCCGAACAAGGGGTGTATTCAATTCGCGGACACACCTCGCATGTGCTGTTCTGGCACCTCGTGAACGGCGAGGCCAACCGCTATGAGGACCAGCAGACCGGGTGGCGAACAGGCTTCGTAGGGCGCTTCGAGCGCCTGCCGCTGGTCATGGAGGACATCCGCAAATACGGCCTCAACATGAAGCGCGAGCAGCTCTTCGTTCGCCTCTCCGCCAACAAGCCTGTCGACACGCTCGTGAACGAACCGGCCTTCGCCGAGCTCCTCACCACGCTCGACGGGCTGGGCATCTTCAAGGACAAGCCGTGGAAGTGAGCGGGGAGTCTCGAGTTTAGAGGCGCGAGGTGTTAGGGAAAATGTAAGGAGATGAAGATGAACCGTGGCTTTGAAGATCTACTCGTATGGCAGAAAGCGCGCTTACTGGCGGCCGAGATTTATCGGCACACCGCCGACGGCGCGTTCGTCAAAGACTTCTCATTGAAGGACCAGATGCGACGAGCGGCCGTCTCCATCGCGTCCAATATAGCCGAAGGGCATGCGCGAGAATCCCAGCAGGACACCATTCGGTTCCTGTTTATAGCCAAAGCCTCGACTGCGGAACTCTCGACCCAGCTTTATATCGCCGAAGACTTCGGACACCTCGCACCAACGACGGCGAAGCACCTGCGCGACAACTGCGAAGAAATCGCCCGGATGCTCCGTGGCCTTATTCGATCGTACAAGGAGTAGCGAGGCTCGTGGCGGGCAGTTAGTTTGCTAGCTGTCAACATCTCGCCTTTCGTCCTTCGTCCTACCCGCATCTCGCTACTCGTTAGCCCCCCTCCCCTTCGTCTTTCGCCTTTCGTCCTGCTCGCTACTCGTATCTCGCATCTCGCTACTCGCGCCCCCCATGTCCTCCATCGCTCCTCGCCCCTCGGACCTCGTTCCGCCCTCCGCGACGCCGTCGCGCATCTGGCTCTCCGCACCCGACCTGCGCGGCAACGAGAAGAAGTACTCCGACGAGGCGTTCGCCACGAACTGGGTGGCCCCGATCGGCCCGAACATCGACGCCTTCGAGCGCGAATTCGCCGCCTGTGTGGGTGCCAGGCACGCCGTGGCCGTCGCCTCCGGCACGGCCGCGCTGCATCTGGCGCTGCGCATTGCGGGCGTCGGACCGGGCGACGAGGTGGTGTGCTCCTCGCTCACCTTCATCGCCAGCGCCACGCCCATCCTGATGCAGGGCGCCAAGCCGGTGTTCGTCGACTCCGACGCGGCGACCTGGAACATGGACGCGGGCCTGCTCGCCGAGTTCCTGGAGAAGCGCGCCGGGGTGGGCCGGTTGCCCAAGGCCGTCATCCCGGTGCACCTTTACGGCCAGTGCGCCGACATGGACCCGATTCGAGCCGCCTGCGCGAAGCACGGCGTGACGCTCATCGAGGACGCTGCGGAAGCGCTCGGCGCGACCTACAAAGGCCGGGCGCCCGGCGTGTTC
The DNA here is from genome assembly GCA_945957395.1 of uncultured Opitutia bacterium. Classification (GTDB taxonomy): domain Bacteria; phylum Verrucomicrobiota; class Verrucomicrobiia; order Opitutales; family UBA953; genus CAMFKE01. The sequence continues at coordinate 373,995 of CAMFKE010000003.1, read as the reverse complement.
GGCAAGGCCGGCATCTTCTCGTTCAACGGCAACAAGATCATCACGACCTCCTCCGGCGGCATGCTGGTGACCGACGACGCCGATTTCGCCGCGCAGACGCGCCACCTCGCGACGCAGGCGCGCGACGCCGCCCCGCACTACCAGCACTCCACCTGGGGCTACAACTACCGCATGAGCAACGTGCTCGCCGGCATCGGCCGCGGCCAGCTCGAGCAGCTTGAGTCCAAGGTGGCGCGCCGTCGGGCGCACTTCGACGCGTACAAGTCCGCCTTCGCCGACCTGCCCGGAATCGACTTCATGCCCGAGGCCACCTACGGCCGCTGCACGCGCTGGCTCACCTGCCTGACGGTGGATCCGAAGCTCGCCGGCACCGACCGCGAAAAGCTCCGTGTCGCGCTCGACGCCTCCAACATCGAATCGCGCCCCGTGTGGAAGCCGCTGCACCTTCAGCCGGTCTTTGCGGACTGCGAGATGCTCGGCGGCGCCGTCTCGGAAAAACTCTTCGAAAACGGCCTCTGCCTGCCCTCCGGCTCCGGCATGAGCGACGCCGAACGCGACCGCGTGATCGCCGCCTTCCGCGCCGTCTTCGGCAAGCACTGAGAACACCGGCAAGAGAGATAGAAAGTGAGAGGGTGAAAAAGCGGGCGAGCGGAGGTTGCGCGCAGGCCGCTTTGTGGCCGGAAAAAACCCTGCACCGGAAACTACACCCGCCGTCCCTCCCGGTTTCACGCCCTCGCCCTGCACACCGATTTACCCCCAAACGGCCCCGCCTCACCGCGGGGCCGTTTTGTTTCCGCCCACGCCGACCACGCCCAAGCCCGTCATCCTTCGCCCCGCCCGCCCCCACGACCACGCCGCTTCGGCCTTCCTTTGCGCTTTGCGCACCTACCACCTCCCACCTTCCCCGCCGGCAATCCCCACTCCGGCCTTGCCGAGGGAACACTCGGGCGTAGCTTGCCCGCCAAAACGCACTTCCCGCATGAGCAACAACGCCGCCGCCGCCTCAGAAATCGCCTACGACAGCAAAATCGAGGGCGAGATCATCGTCACGCGCGCCGACGCCGTGGTGAACTGGCTTCGCGCCAACTCCGTCTGGCCCATGCCCATGGGCCTGGCCTGCTGCGCCATCGAGCTCATGGCGGCCGGCGGCTCCCGCTTCGACATCGCCCGCTTCGGCATGGAAGTGATGCGCTTCTCGCCCCGCCAGTCCGACTGCATGATCGTCGCCGGCACCGTCACCTACAAGATGGCCGAAGTGGTGCGCCGCATCTACGATCAGATGGCCGAGCCCAAGTGGGTCGTGGCCATGGGCGCCTGCGCCTCCTCCGGCGGCATGTACCGCTCCTACGCCACCCTCCAGGGCGTCGACCGCATCGTCCCCGTCGATGTCTACATCTCCGGCTGCCCCCCGCGCCCCGAGGCCCTCCTCGACGGCATGCTGCTGCTTCAGGAGAAGATTCACAGCGAACGCAACTCGGTGCGCGACACCTTCAAGGGACGCCACCGCATCATCGACACCAAGGTCGTCGGCTAACGCCAAAGAAGAACCGAAGAAGGATGAGCGAAGAACCGCGCCACCTTCCGGATCTTCCCAGTTCTAACTTCTTAGTTTTCCCGCTGCCATGTCCCAGCTCACGCAAGCCGACCTCCTCGCGAAATTCCCCTTCCTCACCGCGCGCGCCAGCCTCGACTATGTCGCCGTGAACACCCCGGCCGACAAGCTGGTCGAACTCGCGCGCACCCTGCGCGACGAGCTTGGTTTTGATGTGCTCACCGACCTCGCCGGCATGGACTGGGACAAGGCCGCGCCGCGCTTCTCCGTCGTCTACCACTTCTACGGCAGCACCTCCAAGCAGTTCCTGCGCGTGAACTGCGCCGCCCCCGACGACACCGCCCCGTCCGTGCCCTCGCTGACCGGACTTTACCCGTCCGCCGACTGGCATGAGCGCGAAGCCTACGACCTGATGGGCATCCGCTTCGAAGGCCACCCCGACCTGCGCCGCATCCTCATGTGGGACAGCTACCCGTTCCACCCCCTGCGCAAGGAGTTCCCTCTCGCCGGCATCGACACCCCGGTGCCCTCCGCCGACCTCATCGAAGCCACCGGCATCCACGCCGCACCGGCCCCCATGGCCGGCGGCCCCTTCGTCTCCTCCTGCGGCACCACCCTCGCCTCCGGCGAACCGCGCGCGCTCGACCAGTCCTGGAACGAATCCAAGCCCAAGGCGTGAGCCGGGCGGCTCCGCAATCAGGTTCTTACTTCTTAGATCTCAGTTCCAACTTTCCATGACCACCACCAAGGAAATCTCCCTCGGCGACATCGCCGCCCGCGGCGCCTCCCACGAGGACGCCGTCCAGGGCGAAAAGATGATCCTCAACATGGGCCCCTCCCACCCCGCCACGCACGGCGTGCTGCGCCTCAAGCTCGAGGTCGACGGCGATGTGGTGACGAAGTGCGACCCGGTCATCGGCTACCTGCACCGCGGCGACGAAAAGATCGCCGAGAACATGACCTACAACCAGTTCGTCCCCTACACCGACCGACTGGATTACCTGGCCCCCCTGGCCAACAATGTCGCCTACGCCATCGCCGTGGAGAAACTCGCCAAGCTCGAGATTCCCGCCCGCTGCCAGGCCATCCGCGTGCTCGTCTGCGAGCTCTCCCGCATCTCCTCGCACCTGCTCGGCCTCGGCGTGTACGGCATGGATACCGGCGCCCTCACGGTGTTCATGTACACCTTCACCGAGCGCGAGAAGCTCTACTCCCTCTTCGAAGAGCTCACCGGCGCGCGCTTCACCACCTCCTACACCCGCATCGGCGGCGTCACCCGCGACATCCCCGACGGCTGGCTTCCCAAGGTCGAAAAGTTCTGCGACGGCTTCCTCAAGGTGCTCGACGAGGTCGACTCGCTCCTCACGCGCAACCGCATCTTCATCGACCGCACCCAGGGACTCGCGCCCATCTCCAAGGAGAAGGCCCTCGCCTACGGCATCACCGGCGCCAACCTGCGCGCCTCCGGCGTGCCCAACGACCTGCGCAAGGACAACCCGTACTCCGGCTACGAACAGTACGACTTCGACATCCCCGTGGGCACCGTCGGCGACTGCTACGACCGCTACCTCATCCGCATGGAAGAGATGCGCCAGTCCGTGCGCATCGTGCGCCAGGTCATCGCCCGCATGCCCTCCGGCGCCTATTACGCCGAGGACGCCAAGAAGATCTTCCTGCCCCCGAAGGACAAGGTCCTCACGCGCATGGAAGAGCTCATCCAGAACTTCATGCTCGTGACCGAAGGCCCCCGCCTTCCCGCCGGCGAGGTGTACTTCGAAGCCGAAAACCCCAAGGGCGCCCTCGGCTTCTTCATCCACTCCACCGGCGGCGGCGTCCCCTACCGCCTGCGCATCAAGGGCCCCTCCTTCGTCTCCCTCTCCATCATCCCCGACATCTGCCGCGGCACCATGGTGCAGGACATCCCGACCATCCTCGGATCCCTCGACTTCGTGCTCGGCGAGTGCGACCGCTGAGCGCTGAAAAGAGAGCCGAGAATCGCAAACCACGCCGCCACGGGGAAACCCGGGCGGCGTGTTTCGTTTTTTCTCGGAACCGAGGGTCGGCGGAAGGTTGCCAAATCCGCATTGCCAAGCTCGCCTGAGGACGGCATCACTTCCGAAAACGGAGTTTAACCCCATGAAAATCAGCCTTAAAAACAAAGGTTTCACCCTGGTTGAAATCATGATTGTCGTGGTGATTATCGGCCTCCTATCCGCAATCGCGGTGCCCTCTTTCAAAAAGGTCCGCAATAAAAGTATCGAGAACACTCTGATTTACGACGGCAAGCAGCTGGCCTCCGCCGCCTGCATTTTCATGACGGAAAACCCGACCTCGACGGTACCCGTAGCCAGGCTCGCCAATGCCATTCCGCGCCTTAGTTCGGGCGTGGAAATCCTCACTTCGTCCCCGGGCCGAGGCGAGCCAATCACACCGGCAAGACTTGCGCCCAACGAGCCGGTCAACACGGCGACAGGAGACTTCGGCAGAGACGGCTACTTTGTTCTGGCGCACAACACCTATGACAGAGCCTGGAGCACCTCGGGAAGCGCCGCCCAAGGGTTCGTTACCACCAATAGCGCAGCACTGCAATTCTCCGTCGCCACAGGTCTTCCCGAACGCGACCCCAACTGACACCGTAAGAGAGGCGCACGGCGGCTAGGGATGAGAGCTGCGCACGTGGCTTAGAGCAGGCGCGACATCGTCAAGGCAGGGTAATGGCGAACCACCATACACCAAGAGGCGAGCCCACACATCCTCCTCCAAGGCCACCAGCCGGGTGCCGACTGAATCGCCCGCGCCCAACCAGGAAAAATCCCTGCCGGACATGGCGGGCCTGGTACGCAGAGGCTGAATACCGGCCACCTCAGGACCCGCACCGGGCGCCCCTGTTGCCGCCCAAAGCTGAGTCGCCTGACCGGAATTCACATACCTGTCGGTCAAGGCGGTCACTGCGGAACTCACGAGCGCGTCCGCTCCAACACCGCCCGCCTTGGCCAAATTCATCAGACGCTCCCGCAACTCAAGGCAGGCCGGCGCAGGTTTGAAGGCCCCCAAATCGCTCGCCTTGGCCAAGGGCGCTTCTTTTGAAGCAACCCATTTTTCCGCAGCCAGGTAAAAGCCTTGCCGGTCAAAATCGGGCCGAAGGGAAAGATAGCCGCGAATGTGCCGAAACGCCTCGGCGCAGGAATCAAGCAAAGGCGGCTTGTTCAACACAGGGGAAAACGCGGCCTTGGGCTCCAACAAAAGCCACATCGCCAACGACTTGGCGCATCCTGAACGGTCGCCGCACCGACCTTGCGCCTGCGCCAAGGCCTGCCAACCGCCGGCATTGCCGGGGGCGGCCCCGACCACTTCCTGAAAGCAAAGCGCCGCATCGCCGGCTCGACCGATTGACAGCAGCAACGCCCCGCGCAACTCCTGCGCCCAAGGGCCGCTCTCAGGAATCTCGGCCAGAGCCGCTACTATCCGGTCCTGTCGGGGGCCGGTCTCACCGGAAGCAAAGAGCGCCGCATCGGCCAAAAGCCACTGCTTCACCTGCGATTCGGGCGAAAGGTCAGACAAGAGGCCCCCGAGCCGATTCCAATCCGTGGCATCCTCCTGCCGGGCATGCCTGCGCTCCGAGGCGTCCGCGGATGACAGACGATACCCCGCCAACGCGCTGCGATTTCTCCGCATCCCGGCACTTGCGCAGTCCTCGACGATTCGCGGACCAAGGTCCGACAACCCGATACGCCGCCCGTCGGGAAGCATGGGGGCATACGCGACACAAGATAGCAGTGCCACGACACCCATTGTCTTTAGCGGGCTGAGCTCGGCGGCACGGCGCATCCCAAAACCCGCCAAAGCAGCCAACGAAACTCCCGCTGCCACACGCCAAAACAGACCCGGCGCCATATCGGGCGAAGGGGATGTCCAGGTCCATAACTGATTCACCCCCACGAGCACCCCTGAGGCAAATAACAAGCTCATGCCCATCAGCTTCCATCGAGCACCGCCGCGGATCACGAAGGCGACGACAACGCACCCCACTGCCCACACGCCAACGGGGTCACCCGCACCGACAAAAGCCAGCGCCCCCAGTACGACGGCCAGCAACCAGGGTAGGCGAAACTCGCCTTTAGGTCTGCCCGCGCCCCGCACCAAGGCATAGGCGGACAGCGCCACCATCAAGAGGCTCACGCCGACGCCGGGGACGCTTGACCCCGGACGAAGGCCGCCTCCGGCCCAAGGCTCTAGCCAAAACATCTGCGACAGCCGCTCACGCGCCAGCACCGCCCCAAGCGACCCTTCCCACACGAGCCAGGCCAGCAGCCCAAGGGCCACGGCCAAGGCGACGCCTTCGGCCACGGCATACCACTTCTTTGGTGCGACTTCCTTCATCGTCTTTTGGATTAAAAACTGCTCTCCACCCTTCCGCTTAAAACAAAAAAAGAGCGGCGTTTCCGCCGCTCCTTTTTCAGGAAGTCTACCCTTAGAGAACTTCGCCGGTGTCGACCGAGAAGGCAACCTGGGTGAGATCCGTAGCAGTCAGAGCAGTGCCGGAGGGGCCGGGAGGGGTGTCAGTGGCAGCATTGGACCAAGTAGCCGTAGTGCCGGAGAGACGAACGCGGTCGCTCGAGGCCAGGCTCTTGTCAAAGTTGGCGTGAGCGAGCACGAAACCGCCACCCTGCACAAAGGTGCCAGTAGCACCACCCGTCACGGCACCGGAAGCATCAAGCACGCCGAGCTGCGCGTTGACAACCGAAGTCGCAGAAGCTGCAGCAGCCACACCAGTAAAGTAAACGCCACCCTGAGCAGGCAGAGTCGTGGTGGAGGAAACAATACGCACGCCCGAGGAGAGCTTGCCGCCGGCAACATACTTCACGAGCTGGTTGGCGGGAATCACATTGACGGCGTTCTCAGACATAATCTGGGAAGCGGCGGAGGAAATCTGGCGGCCGTCGTTGATGAGGGTCTTCTCGATGGCGTTGTTGCGCACCTTCTTGAAGGCCGGGATGGCGAGGGCGGCGAGCAGGCCGATGATGACCACGACGATCATGATTTCGACGAGCGTGAAGCCCTTCTTGAGCTGAGTCTTCATAGTATGAGTCTTTCTTTTGGGTTTTGTATGATGGTATGTTTCACCCCCTAGCGGGTGGTGCGACGGAGAACATTCCACCCTTCCCCAAAACCGACAAGCCGCCACTCTTCACAAACCCGGCATTCACACTTTCCTGACGCCGCTCGGGCCCTTATACCCATAATTTTCAGACAAAAAGCACCCCGGGGGCGTTAAAAACCTGAAACGAACGGCATCGCGCCCCATCAATCGGACGTCTTTCGCTCCCGGGACGGCGAGGGTAGCGCCCCACGGGGAAACGGCCCCCCTCGGAGGTTCTCCCTCCTCGTATCTCTAATCTAGTATCTCCCATCTCCTCTCTCGTATCTCGAATCCGGAAGCCCATCCTGAGCCCCGATGCCCCGCCCGCCAAAGCACCGCCTGCCGCTGACAGCACTCGCCCTCGCGTGTGCGGCGGCGAAGCTCGGGGCGGAACCCGGCATGCCGTTCACGGAAAGCCCGTCGTGGCTCGTGCGCGACGGCGTCTTTTCAGGGAAAATCTTCGTCGCCGCGGAGGCGTCCGACGAGGAGCGCGAGGCGGCGCGGCTGCTGGCGCGATACACCCGCACGGTGACAGGCGCGTCGCCCGTCGTGGCCGTCGAGAACCCGGGGCGCACCGAAACCGGGGTGTATGTGGGCGACACGCGGCGCGCCAAGGCCGCCGGTGTCTTGCCCCCTAAGTCACTTTCCCGCGAGGCCTTCGCGTGGGAGGCGCGCCGCGACCGGCGCACCGTCTTCCTGGTGGGCGAGAGCCCGCTCGCCACGCGCCTGGCCGTCTCGCGTTTCGCGCGCGAACACCTCGGCGTGGAATTCCTGCTACCGGGAGATTTCGGCGCGGACTGGGAGCCGCGACAAGACATCGCCGCCCCGGACACGCGGCGCGAGTTCGTCCCCGCGTTCGCCTGGCGGCAACTGTCCGGACTGGACACCCCTGTCGAGCGAGCATGGGCCAAGGACAACGGACTGGGCGAATTGCCCGCGATGAACCACGCGCTGTGGTCGGTGTTCGACGCCGCGGCGTTCGAGCAAAACCCGGCGATGTTCCCGCTGCTGGGCGGCAGGCGAGTCGGCCCCACCGGGCGCGGCGGCTATGAGCCGCAGCCCAACCTCGCCAACCCCGACTCCGCCACCCACGCGGCGCGCCGGGCCCGCGAGTTCTTTGAGCAAAACCAGGACGCACCGGCGTTCTCGCTGAGCATCAACGACAACATGACCTGGGACGAATCGCCCGAGTCGCGCGCCGCGCTCGGCACCGGGAAATTCTTCCGCAACCGCCCCGATTACTCCGACTATGTCTTCGGGTTCATGAACCGGAGCGCAGTCGCCCTTCGGGAAAATGCAGATTGCAAAAGGCAAATTGCAAAACCGCCACAGTCGCCCGCAAAAAACGACGCCGACGCGCCCTCCTCCGCCCTTCCACCTTCCACCATCCACCTCCCCCCTTCGTCAGAAAACGCCCACCGGCGTTTTCTGACCGCCTACGCCTACTACCACTGCGAGAACACGCCGTCATTCCGAGTGGAGCCGGAGGTGTTCCCCATCCTCACGGCCGACCGCTCGGAATGGCGGGACCCGGCCTTCGCCGCCGAGGACGCCGCGCTCATGCGGCGCTGGGCCGCCTCCGGCGCAGCGGCCTTCGGCATCTACGATTATTACTACGGCCGCGATGTCGCCGCCCCGCGCATTTTCCACCGCGCCCAGGCCGCCTCCATGCGTCACGCCGCCGCCTGCGGCGCGAAGCTCTTTTACGCCGAACTCTACCCCGACTGGGGCTTCGACGGCCCCAAGGCCTGGCTCGCCGCCCGACTCGCCCAAGACCCCTTCGCCAACGCCGAGGCGTCCTTGGATTTTTATTACAAGCGCGCCTACGGCCCCGCGGCGCGCCCCATGCGCCGATTCTACGAAATCGCCGAGTCCCGCTGGGCCGACCGCCCCCAACCGCCCCGATGGATACGCTTCTTCCGCGAGGAATCCGTCGCCGAGCTCTTCCCCGCCTCCGTATGCGCCGACATGCGCTCCGCGCTCGACGAGGCCGAGCGAGCCTTCCCGCGCGCCGAGCCCGACGCGCCGGAGGATCAGGCGGAACGGACGGAACGACGCCGGCTGCGCGTGCGAGCCGTGTCGGTGTCGTTCGCCAAGACCGAGGCTCTCGCCGCGGCCTACGCCGCCAAACGCCGGCTGGACGCGCTGCCCGTTGCCACCGATGCGGCCGGCGCCCGCCGCATCACCGGGGCGCTCGCCGAATGTCTGGCCGCCGAGGCGCGCTACTTTGAGGCGGCACGCCGCTGGAACGCCTGCGCACTCAACCCCGGCGGCCCGTTCACACCCGATGCATTCCGAAGGGCCGACGCCGGGGCTCTGGCCGCGCTGAAGTGCGGCGCCTTCGCCGCCTCGCTGCCCGCCGGCTCGCCCGTGCCGGCCGAAGCCGCTGACGCGCTGGCCGAACACCCCGGGGCGGCCGTGGAAACGGTAGTGAACGAAGGCTTTGAACTCGCGGGCTTCCGTGAGGGGACCCCCGGCACCTGGGCGGCCCGCCGCGGCCTGACGCTGCCCAAGGCGCCCTGGCGCACGAATCTCTTCGAGGCCGAACACACCCGCTTCGGCCGCAGCGACCGTCGCGCCGCCTCCGGCGAATCCTCCCTTTTGATCGCCGGAGGCGACCTCGCCCGGCTCTCGCGCATCGTGCCCGTGCGGCCCGGCGACCTGCTCGCCGCCAGGCTCCGGCACGCCGGCGAAATCACCGCCGGCGTGCATGTCGCGCTCGGTCTGCGTTTCCTGAGCGCCGAAGGCCGCGTGCTCGCAGGCGGTTCCGAGTCGGTCGCCCTGCCCGGTCCCGACACGGGCTGGCGTGACCTCGCCACCTTCGCCTCCGCGCCGCCCGGAGCGGTCGCCGCCGAGGTGCAGTTGCGCGTGATGTACCAAGGGCCCGAGGACGCTCTGTGGGTGGACGACCTCGTCGTGCGCGTGCGCAAGGCCCCGGTCGGCGAGTAATCCGGCGAAATTTCCCACTCGCCCCAAGTTCTTAGTCCGGGGGCCTCTCATCCCTCGTCTCTCGTACCTCGCATCTCGTACCTCGCGTCTCGTACCTCGCGTCGGCCGCCGCCTCTTTCCCCTTTCCTCTTTCCCCTTTCCCCTTTCTTCGTCTCGCATGGCCCGCCCCAAGAAAACCGAATCCGCCCGCGAAACCGCCGCCGCGCAGGCCGCGGCCGACCAGGCGGCGCGCATCGGCAGCTTTTTCACCGAGGCCGCCTCCGCCAAGGAACCGGCCCGGCAGGAGGCCGCCCTGCGCCCGCCGAGCTTCGACGACTTCACCGGACAACCGCGCACGGTGGACCGACTGCGCGTCATGACCGGTGCCGCTCGCCGCGAAGGGCGAGCGCTCGACCACATCCTGCTTCACGGGCCGCCCGGACTGGGCAAGACCACGCTCGCGCTCATCCTGGCCGCCGAGATGGGCGTGAAGGTGAAAATCACCTCCGGCCCCGTGATCGAGAAGGCGTCGGACCTCGCGGGGCTTCTCACCGGGCTGGAGGAGGGCGAGATCCTCTTCATCGACGAGATCCACCGCATCTCCAAGACCGTCGAGGAGTTCCTCTACTCCGCCATGGAGGACTTCCGCATCGACATCATGATCGACCAGGGCCCCAACGCCCGAAGCGTGCGGCTCAACCTCCCCCGCTTCACCCTGGTGGGCGCCACCACGCGCACCGGCCTGCTCACCGCCCCCATGCGCAGCCGATTCACCCTCCAGACGCGCCTCGATTACTACGATCACGACCAGCTTTTCAAAATCGTCCGGCGCAACTGCGCCCTGCTCGACCTGCCCATCGACGACGCCGGCGCCATGGAGATCGCCCGCCGCTCGCGCGGCACCCCTCGCATCGTGAACAACCTCCTGCGCTTCACCCGCGACTTCGCGCTGGAGCGCGCCGACGGCCGCGTCACGCGCACTGTGGCGGCCGAGGCGCTTTCGCTGCTGGAGATCGACGCCAACGGGCTCGACGAGATGGATAAACGCATCCTGTCGGTCATGGCGCACCTGTACGCCGGCGGCCCGGTCGGGCTGGGCACCATCGCCGTGGCGGCGGGCGAGGACGAGCACACGCTGGAGGAGGTGCACGAGCCGTACCTCATCCAGGAGGGCTACCTGAAGCGCACCCCGCAGGGTCGCGTCCTCACCGAGCGCGGCTGGGAAATCGCGGGCCCGGCGGCCAAACCGCGCGCCGGCCAGCGTGAGCTGTTCTGAAAAATTTTCCGGGAAAACGATTTTTCCACCGGCCAAGGCGCCGGAATGTAAATTATGCGTACAGAATCGGAGCAAGCCCCTCGCTTGAAACCGACAACCTGAACCCGGAAACCCAACCATGATCATCCTCGGCATCGATATCGGCGGAACCAACATCAAGTACGCCCTCGTGCGCACCTCGACCGGCATGCTGATTGGCGATGTCATGCGCACGCCCACGCCCAAGCCCTGCACGCAGGAGTCGCTGCTCGTGGCGCTCAGCAGCATCATCGTGGCCACCGGGCACTCGGGCCATGTGGGCATCGGTTTCCCCGGCATCGTGCGCTCCGGCGTCATCGGCGCCGCCTCTAACCTCGACCCCGACCTGATCGGCGTGCGCCTGGTGGACAAGCTGAAGGCGCGCACCGGGCTGCACCACATCACGCTGGTGAACGACGCCGACGCGGCGGGCCTGGCCATCGCCGCCTACGACAAATCGGAGATCGCGCCCGGCGTGACGCTCGTGCTCACACTAGGCACCGGCATCGGCGGCGCGCTCGTGCACGGGGGCAACCTGGTGCCCAACCTCGAGCCCGGACAGATCCACATCCCCAACCCCTTGGGCGCCCCCGGCGAACGCATCCGCGCCGAGAAGCTGCTCTCCGACATCAACCGCGAGAAGCTGGGCCTCTCCTGGGAACGCTGGGCCGAGCTCTTCAACGAGTACCTGGAGGAGCTGCACATGCTGCTGCAGCCCGAGCTCATCATCCTGGGCGGCGGCGGCGCGCACAAGGCCGAGCACTTCCTGCACCTGCTCAAGGCCCCCTGCCCCATCCATATCGCGCAACTGGGCAACGACGCCGGCGTGATCGGCGCGGCCCTTTCGGCCAAGCACCTCTGAGCCCCACCCGACGGCATGCGCCTTCCCGCGTAAAAACGGGTGAGGCGCACCCGCCGCCTTTTTCCGTTTCCACCCGGTCAACCGCCCCTACTCCGTCAGCCATGTCCGACGACCGACTGCACGAGCTGGAAATCAAAATCGCCTTCCTGGAGCGACATGTGGGCGAGCAGGACCGCGCCATGATGGAGATGACCCGCCGCATGGACCTCCTGGAGCGCCGACTCGGCCGCCTTGCGGAGAGTGTGAAACAGGGCGGCGACTCCGGCCCCGCGGGCGCGGGTTCCTCGCCCGACGAGCGCCCGCCTCACTACTGAGCCCCGGGGGGGGCGCCACGCCTACCGCCCGCCTTCGCCGCCCTTCCCGGGCGGCGTTTTTCTTTTCAAAAGTTCCCCGGTCGAGCCGGAGCAGCCGCAGCCGCCCGGGCACCCGCCGCCCTTGGCGTTGCGCGCCCGCATCCGGCGCAGGGCGCGCGCCACCAGCCACCCCAGGGCGGCGAGCACGGCGGCGGAAACGATGAGGGTGTCGACGGTCATGGAGGAAACTCGGAACAAGGAACTCGGAATGCGAAACAACGCACCGGCTTGGCCGATTCGAATCGCGAAGCCGGAAACCTGTTCCGCATTCCGCGCTCCGAGTTCCGACTTCTTTTAAAGCAGAAGCCCGACCTGGTGGATGGCCACGGCGGCGAGCCAGGCGAGCGTGGTCATGTACAGGAACGAGGCGGCGGCCCAGCGCGCTCCCAGTTCGCGCGACAGCGTGGCGAGCGTGGCGCCGCACTGCGAACACAGCGCGAAGAACGCCATGATGGCGACGGCCACGGACACCGTGAAGATGGGCGTGCCCGCCTTCGGCCCGTCCGGCCACACCGCCCGGGCCATGGCGCCGCGCAGGTCGTCGCTCTCCGCCTCGGCCCCCTCGCCCAGCGAGTAGGTGATGCCGAGCGTGGACACGATCACCTCGCGCGCGGGGAAACTGGCCAGCACGCCCACGGTGATCTTCCAGTCGAAACCGGCCGGCGCGAACACCGGCTGCACGGCCTTGCCGAAACGACCCAGGTAGCTGTCCTCGATGTACGCGGACGCCGTGCGGTGATCGAGCTCCGCGGCCAGCGGATTGACCGGCGCCCCCTCCGTCGGCGACGCGGGCTCGGGAGCGGGCGCCTCGACGCGTTTCGCCGCCTCGGCGACCGGGATGTTCTCCCTCGCCGCGACCTCGGCGACGTATCCGGTTTTCACCCGCTCCGCCACGGCGGCGTCGCGAGGGAACCAGGAGAGCGCCCACACCACGACGGTGATGGCGAAAATGAGCGTGCCGGCCTTCTCGATGAACTCGCGCGCGTTCATCCACATGCGCCAGAGCGTGTCCCTGAGGCGCGGAAGCTGGTAGCGCGGCATCTCCAGCACGAACGGCTGCGGGCGCACCTTGAGGAAGAAGCGGGTGGCGACGAACGCCGTGGGCACGGCGACAAGCAGGCCGAGCAGGTGCATGCCGACCATGGCGAGCGACCCGATCCACGCGCCGTATTTGGGCGTGATGAACGCGCCGATCATCAGCGCGTACACCGGGAAGCGCGCGGAGCAGCTCATGAACGGCACGACGAACGCCGTGGCGGCGCGCGCCTTGGGGTCCTCGATGGTGCGCGTGCCCATGATGCTGGGCACCGCGCACGCGTATCCGGAAAGCAACGGCACGAAGCTCTTGCCGTTCAGGCCGCACCAGGAGAACAGCTTGTCCATGAGGAACGCCGCGCGCGCCATGTACCCGGAGTCCTCCAGCAGACTGATGAAGAAGAACAGGATCAGGATCTGCGGCAGGAACACCAGGAACGCCCCCACGCCGCCCACCACGCCGTCGGACAGCAGGCTGTGCAGCATCGGCTTGTCGCCCAGCCACGCCATCGCGCCGACCGCGTCCTTCACGCGGTCCACGCCGGCGGAGATCCAGTCCATGGGGAACTTCGCGAGCCAGAAGATGGACAGGAACACGAGCAGGCTGGCGGCCACGAAGATGACGGTGCCCCACACCCGGTGCAGCAGCACCGCGTCCAGCCTCTGCGTCACGCCGGTGGCGGCGCCTCCTTCGCTCACCACGCCGGCGAGCGCCTGGCGCAGCCTGGCGTAGTGGCGCAGCGCCTCCACCGCGAACGGATTGGCCCCGGATTTGCGGATGAGTTCGCGCGCCTCGGCCAGCACCGGCTCGCGCTTCGCGGCGGGCCAGGCCAGACGCTCCAGCACGGGCGAATTGGCGTCGAACAGCACGCGCTGCGCCTCGGCCGGCTGAAGCGATTTGCCGGTGTCGCGCTCGATGGCCGCGCGCACGCGCTCCACGGCGGCCTGCACCGGAGCGTCCCACGCCACGCGCGAGGCCTTCACCGGACTCTCGCGCAAGGCGGCCAGGGCGGCGCGGATCTCCGGCACGCCCTCGGCGCGCACGGCCGAGCACGGCACGACCGGCACGCCGCCCAACCGGCGGGAAAGCAGTTCGGTGTCGAGAGTCATGCCGCGGCGGCGCGCCTCGTCCATGTGGTTGAGCACCAGCACCATGGGGATGCCCAGCTCGGCGAGCTGCGAGGGCAGGAAGAGGTTGCGCAGCAGGTTCGCCGCGTCGCACACCACCAGCAGCGCGTCGGGCGGCGGCGTGTCCGCGATATGGTTGCACAGCACGTCGAGCGCCACGCGCTCGTCCAGCGACTGAGCGGCGAGACTGTAGATGCCGGGCAGGTCGATCAGTTCGACCTTCGTGCCGTCGGCCAGCGAGAACAGGCCGGATTTCTTCGCGACGGTGACGCCCGGGTAGTTGCCCACGCGCTGTCGCAGCCCGGTGAGGGCGTTGAACAGGGTGGTCTTGCCCGTGTTGGGATTGCCGATGAGGGCGACGCGCATGAACGAAAGGAGAGGAAAGATTGAAGATTAAGAGGAGATGCGGGGAAGAAACCGGAAGCGTCGGGCTTTCGCCCTTCAATCGTTCGTCTTCAATCGTTCCCCATCGGCCCCGCGCTCCTCCTCGACGATGACCTCCGCGGCCTCGGCGCGCCGCAGGCTCACACACTGGTTGTGAAACTCGATGGCGATGGGGTCGCCCAGCGGCGCCACCCGCACCACCTTCACCCGCATGCCGGGCAGCAGCCCCAACGCGAGCAGCCGCTGGTCCACCGGACGCGAGGCGTTCAGTTCGATGACACGGGCGGTGCGCCCCACGGGAAGTTGGCTGAGCGAAAGCATGCCGATATTGAGATTTCTTCTCAGTGCCCGCCCCGCCGGCTTTTGCAAGCGGCATGTGGTTCGCCTGCAGCCGCCGAGACCGGCAATTTCACGAACGGCCCGGTCGGACGCGCCGAGGAGAAGTGGTCGCCCCATTCCGCCGGGTGCGCCGAACATGCCGCCGAAGACCGCCGTCGCCGGCGAATTTTCCTTGGGCCGGCCCAGTGAAAAAATTCGCCGGAGGCGGGAAGGGCGCCCAAGTTGCGCGCCAACATGAAAGTACCGCTGCTCGACCTCTCGAAGCAAAACGGCCCGCTGGAGGCCGAATTGACCGCCGCGTTCACGCGCGTGCTCAAGTCCACCTGCTACATCATGGGCCCGGAACTCGAGAAGTTCGAGTCCGACGCGGCCAAGGTGTGCGGCGCCTCGCACGGCCTGGGTGTCTCCTCCGGCACCGACGCCCTGCTGCTCGCGCTCATGGCGCTGGGCATCGGCCCGGGCGACGAGGTGCTCTCGCCCGCCTTCACCTTCTTCGCCACCGCCGGCTCCATCGCGCGCACCGGCGCCACTCCGGTGTGGGTGGACAGCGACCCGCACACCTTCAACATCGATGTGGCCGACGCGGCCGCCAAGATCTCCACGAAGACCAAGGCCGTCATCCCGGTGCACCTCTTCGGCCAGTCCTGCGACATGGACGCGCTCATGGCGCTGGCCGCCAAGCACAACCTGTTTGTCATCGAGGACTGCGCGCAGTCCATGGGAGCCAAGTGGAAGGGCCGCCCGGTCGGCGGCATCGGCCACTTCGGCACCACCAGCTTCTTCCCCTCCAAGAACCTCGGCGGCATGGGCGACTCCGGCCTCGTCACCACGCAGGACGCCAAGCTGGCGGAGAAGGCGCGCATCCTGCGCGTGCACGGCATGCAGCCCAAGTACTACCACAAGTATGTGGGCGCCAATTTCCGCATGGACCCGCTCCAGGCCGCCCTGCTGGCCGTGAAGCTGCCCCATCTCGCCGGGTACAACGCCGGCCGCGCCGCCAACGCCAAGCGCTACACCGAACTGCTCTCGGCTCTGCCCGGAGTCGCCCTCAACAAGGCCGGCGCCCCCGCCGACGCCAAGCTGCTGCTGCCCGTGGACTTCACCGGCGAAGGCATCTGGAACCAGTTCACCCTGCGCGTGACCGGCGGCCGCCGCGACGCGCTCAAGGCGTACCTGACCGAGCGCAATATCGGCTGCGACATCTACTACCCGCTCACCCTCGACCGCCAGGAGTGCTTCCTGGGCGTCGGCCGCGGCGCGGACAAGCTGCCCGTCGCGCACACGCTCTCCTCCGAGGTGCTCAGCATCCCGGTGTTCCCCGAACTCGAGCCCGCCCAGCTCGAGACCGTGGTCGCCGCGATCGCCGAGTGGCTCAAGCAGGCCTGACACCGGCCCCCACCCCTTGGGCGGCGGAACATCCCGCCGCCCGCACCCCATCTCTCCGGCTCATGAACATTCTCGGCATCGACATCGGCGGCACCTCCATCAAGGCCGCCCTCGTTAACATCGCCACCGGCGAAATCGTCGGCGCGACCACCAAGATCGCCACGCCGTCGCCCTGCACGCGCGAGAACCTTATGGAGGCGCTGGTCGGCCTCGTGCGCCAATCCGGCCACACCGGACCGGTCGGCCTCGGCTTCCCCGGAGTCATCCGCAACGGCGTCGTCGCCACGGCGGCCAACCTCGGCGCCTCCCTCGTCGGCTGGCGCCTCGCCGAAGAGCTTCGCCAACGCTGCGGCCTGACCAAAGTCACCCTGGTCAACGACGCCGACGCCGCCGGCCTGGCCACGGCCGCCTACTCGGAGGGCGAAGTTTCCCCCGGGCTGACCGTCGTGCTCACGCTCGGCACCGGCATCGGCGGCGCCCTCGTGTACGCCGGCAAACTCGTGCCCAACTTCGAGCCCGCCCGCTACCGCATCAAAAACCCGCTCGGCGCCCCGGGCGAGGAGATCGACGCGGAGTGCCTGCTGTCGGAAATCAACCGCCAGAAGCTCAACCTCACCTGGGAACAGTGGGCGGCCTGGTTCAGCGACTACCTCACCGAGGTGCACAACACCCTCTGGCCCGACCAGATCCTGCTCGGCGGCGGCGGCGCCCACAAGGCCGACCACTTCATGCACCTGCTCAAGGCGCCCTGCCCCGTGCGCATCGCCCACCTGGGCAACGACGCCGGCATCCTCGGCGCCGCCCTCGCGGCGCACTGACCGCCCCACGAACGAATCGCGCCCTCCGCTCCGCTTCCCTTTGAGCCGCAGCCTCCCCTCCGGCGCCCACCTCCCACGCCACGCCCACGCGCCACCCATGTCGTCCAGCCCGTCCCGCCTCCTCCCGGCCCTCGCCGCCGTCGCCGCGCTCGCCTCGCCTCTCGCCCTCGCGCAGCAGGTCCCCCCGGCCCCGGCCGCCAGCCCGGCCTCCGTCGCGCCCGAACTCGCCGTGCCCGAGCTGACGGGATTGGACAAAATCCAGGACGCCCGGACGCTGCGCGCCGCCATCCGCGCCGCCCGCGAGCGCCTCGCCTCGGTCGAGGACCCCGAGGAGCGCGCGCTGGCCCAAAGCACGCTGGATTCCGCCGAGGCCACCCCGGCCGAACTCGCCCCCATCCTCTCGGCCCACACGGCCCGCCTCGCGGAGATCCGCGCCAAGGTCCCCGAAACGCTCTTCCTCACCGGTCTCACCCGCTGCAAGACGCCCCAGGAGGTCGTTCGCTTCGCCCGCGAGACCTACGCCAACGCCGACAAGCTCGGCGACCCCTCCCTGCGCCGCACCGTGCGCTTCACCCTCGCCAAGCTCGAGGACCGCCCCGGCGAATCCGCCGAAATCCTGAAGGAACACCTCAAGGCCGTCGGCGACCGTTTCTACGGCGCCGCCATGGCCTCCTTCGCCGCCAACGACGCCCCGGCGGCGCTCAGCGCCATCCAGATCGCCGTGCGCTGCTCACCCGAGAATGTGAAGGCGCGCTTCCTGTTCGCCCACCTGCTCAGTTCCGCGATGGGCGACACCGACAAGGCCATCCAGACCATGCGCGTGGGCCTCGCCCACCTGGAGCCCTCCTCGCCCGACACCCCCGGCTACCTCGACCGCTATTTCCAGTTGCTCGAGATGCACGAGCACGACGACGAGGTGATCACGCAGACCGCTACGCTCCTGGGCAAGGACGGCTTCGACGAACGCGCCCGCGAGATGCTCGCGATGCACCTGGCCACCTGCCTCCAGTATGTGAACCGCTTCGACGACGCCCTGCGCGTCATCGAAAAACACTCCCTCGGCAAACGCGCCCAGGGCAAGCTCCTCGAGGCCCGCTGCCTCTTCGACGGCCGACGCACCGACGCCGCCACGCGCGCCCTGGAGAGCTCCGCCGGAAACTTCCAGGGCGCCGAACGCGACGCCCTTCTCAGCCAGCTCCAGCGCTTCTGGACCGAATTGGGCCGCGACAGCCTCGCGCTCTCGGTCGCCGACCAGCGCATCCGCGAGTTCCCCGACAAGTCCTCCCCGCGCGTGCACCGCCTCTGGATTTTCGACCGCATGGGCGACCGCGTGCAGTTCGGCAACGAGACCCGGTTGCTCTTCGAACGCTTCTCCGAGGACCAGGGCGCCATGCTCGGCCTCGCCAACCTCGCCGCCGAACGCGGCATGTCCGCCCTCGCCGGCGAGTGCTTCCGCCGCGCCCAGTCGCACAACTTCAACAAGCCGCTCTTCGCGCTGCTCATCATCGAGGCGCATGTGAACGCCCGCGAGTACCGCGAGGCCGTGAACACCCACGCGCGCCTCCTCAGCTACGACAAGGGCCTGTTCAAGGGCTCCGAGCACACCGTTCACGCCCTGCTCGCCGCCGCCAAGACCGGCATCGGCGACCCCGTCTCCAAGAACGAGGCGGAGCGCCATGTGCGCGCCCTCCTGGACGCCAGGAAGCCCCTCCCGCCGGCCACCTATGTCTCCTGCGCGAAACTCCTTCGCCGCGCCGGCGACACGCAGTCCGCCCTCAAGATTCTCGAAACCGGCCGCCGCCTGCACCCGTGGAACAACCAGGTGCGCGCCGACCTCGCCGCCGTGCGCATCCTCGCCGGCCAGACCGAGGCCTACGGCACACGCCCCGCCATCGAGGACGAACTCATCTCCATCGCCAAGGGCCGCCGCGTTCACCCTCGCCTCTGGGACACCGTGGCCACCTGGCTTCAGACCGAGGCCAAGCTGCCGCTCGAGAAGCTGCGCCCGCTGCGCGAGCTCTCCTCCGCCATGGCCCGACCCGACCTCGCCCGCGACTCCGTGCGCGAGTGATTTCCCCGGCGCCGATTTTCGCATCCCCTGTTTCAGGTTTTCGGCCCCCTCCGGTTCTCAACCGGCTTGAAACCGGAAACCGAAAACCGAAAAACCTCCCCATGTCCCTCTCCGACAAGCGCCGCGCCCTCATCGACGAACTCGCCATGTTCGACGACCCGCACGAACGCTTCCAGTACATCATCGACCGCGCCAAGAACGCACCGTCGCTCGACGCGCGCTTCCGCGTCGACACCCTCCTCATCGAGGGCTGCACCTCGAACCTGTGGATGCTCCCGGAGTTTCACGACGGCGTCTGCCGCTTCAGTTCCGACGCCGATTCGATGATCACCAAGGGCATCGCCTCCCTCGTCTGCGAATTCTACGACGGCGCCTCGCCCGCCGAGGTCGCCGCCGGCGACGCCGACTTCCTCGCCGAGGTCGGAGTGACCCAGCACCTCTCGCCCAACCGCCGCAACGGCCTCACCAACCTGGTGGGCAAGATCCGCGCCTTCGGCAAGCTGCACGCCGGGCTCTGACGCCCCGAGGCGCGCTCAGCGCCCTTTCAGTCCGTAGTAGCCGCTCAGGTAGCGGCGGATGAGCCGCTCCGGCGCCATGTGCGCCAGCAGCGGCCCCAATCCGGCCTGCCAGAAATCGCCCGTGCACACCACGCCGGAGCGCCCCTGGCTCACCGCGCGCCACAGGTCTTCGGCCGCACGCCCCGGCCCCGGACCCGCCCGCACATGCGCCTCGCACGCATCCCGCGCACGCGCCGCGTCCGGCCGGCGCACGGCGTCGAATCCGCGCATCGCGTCGTTGAAGCCCGTGGCGTAATCGCCGGGACGCAGGTCGATCACCGTCACACCCGAGCCCTCGGCCTCCAACATCAGCGTGCGCGTGAACGCCGACAAACCGGCCTTCGCGCCGGAGTAGGCGCTCATGAAGGGTATCGGGTAGTCGCCCGCCAGCGAGGTCACGTTCACGACGCACCCGCGGCCCTTGCTGCGAAAATCTCCATAGAAGGCGCGCGTCAGCTCCGCGGGCCCGTGCAGCAGCACGCGCCACTGCGCATCAAGCGCCTCGACCGGGAACTCCTCCAACGGGTAAAAGGCGCCGGCGCCCGCATTGTTCACCAGCAGGTCAAGACCAGGCGCCTCGCGGCGCACACGCTCGACGCACGCGGCGACCGATGCGGGGTCGCCCAGATCCAACGCCACCGGGCGCAGCCCTTCCGGCACGCGCGACACATCCCGCGCGGTGCCCCACACCTCCACGCCCTCCGTGACAAGCTTTTGCGCCATGGCTTGTCCCAATCCGGCGGATACGCCGGTGACGAGGGCTTGGCGGGGTCGCATGGGAGGTGAAAGAGGAAAGGTTGAAGAGAAAAGGAGGCGAAGGCCGACAGGCCCGGCGTCCCCGGAAACGGCTTATTTGCCGATGCAGAAGGTGGCGAAAAGGCGGTCGAGCATGCGCTCGTTGTCGATGCGCCCCACGATGTCGCCCAGCCGGTCCAACGCCAGCCGCATCTCGCCCACCGCCAGCTCCACCGGGCGGTCCGCCCGCCTCAGCAGCGCGTCGGCCCGTCGCAGCGCCAGCGCGCCCTCGCGCAGCGCCTCGGCGTGCCGCGCGTTCACCACCAGGTCGTCCTCGCCCGGCGCGAGACCGTCGGCCTCCAGCAGCTCCACGAGCGTTTGACGGAAGGACTCGAAGCCCTCGCCGGTGAGCAGCGACAGCGACACGCGAGGGATGCTGGGGAACAGCTTCGCGGGATCCGTGTCCGGATGCGCCGGCAGATCCGCCTTGTTCAGCACCACCAAGGCGTTGCCCGGGCGCAGGAACGCCGTGGCCTCCGCGGGCAGCGCCGGCGGCGGCTCGGACGCGTCCAGCACCACCAGCGCGAAATCCGCCTGCGCCGCCTTCTCCAAAGTCTTGCCGATGCCACGCCGCTCCAGCTCCGAGGCGGCGTCGTGGCGCAGGCCGGCCGTATCCACAAGGCGAAGACAATGCGGCCCCACGGTCACGGTCTCCGTGATGAAGTCGCGCGTGGTGCCCGCCTCCGGGCTCACCAGCGCGCGCTCCTCGCCCAGCAGGGCGTTGAGCAGGGAGGACTTGCCGGCGTTGGGCGCGCCCAGGATGACCGTGCGCACGCCGCCCGACATCGACGCGTGCCTGTCGGCGGTCTCCGCCGCCCGCACCCACTCGCCCGCCAGCGCCAGCGCCCGCGCCGGCGGCGACGAGGCGTCCTCGCAGGGCAGGTCCTCCTCGGGAAAATCGATGTACGCCTCCAGCTCCGCCACGACCTGCAGCAGACGGTCCGTCCACTCGCCTACGCGCCTGCCGAGCTCGCCGGCCAGCTGACGGCGGGCAACCTCCAGCGCGCGCTCGGAGCGCGCGTGGATCAAATCGGCCACGGCCTCGGCCTCCGTGAGGTCGAGCTTGTCGTTAAGGAAGGCCCGACGGGTGAACTCGCCGGGCTCGGCCTGCCGCACGCCGCGCGCCGCGAGATCGGCCAGCATGAGCCGCACGACCAGCGGGTTGCCGTGCGAAACGATCTCTAGGGAAGGCTCCCCGGTGTACGAGGCGCCCTCGGCGAACCAGGTGAAGAGGCACTGGTCCACGGCGCGCCCCGCCACATCGCGGTAGACGCCCAGTGTCGCGCGTCGAGCCGCCGGCGCGGCCGTACGCCCGAAAAGCTCGGCGGCCAGACGCTCGCAGCGCGGGCCGCTCAGGCGCACGAGCGCCACGGCGGATTCGCCCCGGGGCGTGGCGAGGGCGGCGATGGTGTCGGTGTCGGCCATATCGGCCCACACGCAACGACACCGGCCCGCCATGGCAACAGGTCTTTGCCCCGCGCCACCCCGTCGACGGCCTTAGAACCAGCCCTTGCGGCCTTCGATGTAGGTCTTCACGAACTCCTCGTCGCTCTTCGTGAGGTAGATGATGCCCTCGATGAATCCGATGATGCCGGCGAAGCCGCAGGTCAGCAGCGTGGCGACGAGCTGAATCACACCCTCCTTGGTGTAGCCGAGGAAGAACTTATGGATCCCCCAGGCGCCGAGCAGGATGCCGAGCACTCCGGCGGTGACTTTTTTGGATGCGTCGTTGGACATAGCGCCGGATGGACTCGGAAAAACCCCGGATGCCATCAAGCCCAAACCCCCGGACCTGCGGCATTAAATCAGAGCAATTCCCCCAGCCACTTGCGGTGGGGGCCCGAGAGCGTGACCGCGGCGAGCTCGGCGGGCGCCGCCCAGAACAGTCCGGAATCCCCCGCGACACGCCGACGCAAGGCGTCCGTCGCCTTCACCCGGTATATGTTTTCCGTATACGAACGGTTGGCGATGCTGCGCTTCCTCACGAGCTCGGGAACGGCCCGCGCCGGCAGCCTGAGCGCGCCGCCCGCGGCGGGAATTTCGCAAAGGCCGGAAAGCGTGGGCGAATCCGGACCGTACCTGCGAAGCAGCACGGCGCCCCGGGCGTCGATTACCAGCGCCCTGTCGACCTCGTGCCGTTGCGTCTCTCGCGGCAGGAACTTCGGCAACTCCTCGGCCAGCCCGCGCTGCTCGGCCGCGCAGTGTTCGCGCACCGGGCACAGCGCGCACAGAGGGCGGCGCCGGTAGCACACGGTGGCCCCCAGCTCCATCATGGCCTGGTTGAAGTCGCCGGGAAACACCGGGTCCACCATCGCCCGGGCGAGCGGCTCCACGGCCTTCACCGCCGCCCCGTTGTCCTTGAACACACGCTCGTCGCACACCAGGCGGGAGATCACGCGCACCACATTGCCGTCCACCACGGCGACCGGGTCGGAAAACGCGATGCTCGCGATGGCGGCCGCCGTGTAGGCGCCCACGCCGGGAAGCTCGATCCAGCCGTCGGCCGTGCGGGGAGGCTCCGGCATGCGAGCGACCTCCCGCGCCAGGGCGTGCAGGCGGCGGGCGCGGCTGTAGTAGCCCAGACCCTCCCAGGCGCGCAGCACCGCCGCCTCGTCGGCCGCGGCGAGCGACTCGAAGTCGGGCCACCGGGCCACCCAACGCTCGAAGTACGGGATCACCGTGCCCACCTGCGTCTGCTGGCACATGAACTCCGACACGACCGTCTTGTAGACCGAGGGACGCTCGCGCCAGGGCAGCAGGCGGTGGTGCGCGTCGAACCACACATGCAGGTCGCGCCGGAATTCGTCGGCATTGGCGATAAGCGTCTCGGCTTCGGCGGACAACATGCCCTCAGGCAAAGGATGAACGCCGGCGGAGAAAGGCTAAACCTGCCCGCCCTCCCACGAACATCGCCCGCCTTTTGCCTTTAGCCCGCCGACTTTAGCCTTTTTCTCCCGCCCCATGACATTTGGCAAAAAGCCGGCGGGGGACGCCGCCTCGGGCCCGCCCAAGAAAGCGCTGCACACCGAGAAACTCGATGCGGCGAAGATGGCGAAGCTGCGCGACCTGCTTTCCCGCAAGCTCTGGGTGCCTTTCGCCGTGGAGCACGCCGCCTTCGCGTACAAGGACGACGGCGTGAATGTCGTGGGCTACACCTCCGGCAAACTCGTCGTCTCCGGCAAGAAGACCGAGGATTTCGTGATAAACATCCTCGAGCCGGAAATCACGGGCGTGGCCAAGCTCGGCTACGACGAGGTGCACCACCCCGAATGGTTCACCGACCACGCCGGCCTCGACGAATCGGGCAAGGGCGACCTGTTCGGCCCGGTCGTGTCCGCCACGGTCATCGCCTCCGAGGACATGGTGCGCGGCTGGATCGACTCCGGCGTGCGCGACTCCAAGGCCGTCGGCTCCGACTCCGCCATCCTCTCCCTGGAAAAGAAAATCCGCGGCACGCCCGGAGTGACCATCAAGACCGTCTGCGGCGGCATGCGCCGCTACAACGAGCTGTATGTGAAGTTCGGCAGCAACCTGAACAAGCTGCTCGCCTGGATGCACGCCGCCGGACTCGACGAGGCCCTCAAGGCCTGGGAGGCCGCCGGCCAGCCGCGCCCGACCTGGGGCCTGCTCGACCAGTTCTCCACCGCCCCGCTTGTGCAGCGCGAGTTGAAGAAGCGCGGCCAGGACTTCGACCTGCAGATGCGCACCAAGGCGGAAAGCGACCCGGTCGTGGCCGCCGCCTCCATCATCGCCCGCGCCAGGTATGTGCGCGAGCTGCGCGCCCTCTCCGAAAAGTGCGGCGTCGAACTGCCCAAAGGCTCCGGCGGCAACGCCCGCGACATCGCCCGCAAGCTCGTCGAGAAGTACGGCGACGACGCCCTCGCCGACTACGCCAAACTGCACTTCCGCACCGCCTACGAGGCGCGCGGCCTGCCCGTCCCCGCGAAAAAGGACCCGGGGATTTTCCGCAGACCGAAGTCACAGGGCTGAGCGCCCTGATTGCACAAGGCACATTGCAAATCGCAAAAGTAAGCGCCGATGACGCCGGAAGCACAGAGCCTGTTCGATCGAACCGAAGAGTTCGCGCTGCGAATCATCCGCCTGGTGCGCTCATTGCCCAATGACGAGGCGTCGAAAATCATGGGCAGGCAGGTGCTCCGCTCCGGCACCTCCATCGGCGCCAACTACCGCGAAGCCGCCAGAGCGCGCTCTCGCCAAGAATTTATCGCAAAGATTGGCGATTGCCTGAAGGAGGCCGAAGAAACCCTCTATTGGCTCAACCTCCTGGTTCGCTCCGAAACGATTTCCGCCGACAAACTTGAGGGCCTTCGTTCCGAATGCAGCCAACTCGTGGCCATCCTCACGGCATCGATAAACACGGCCAAAAAAACCGTGGGAAATCAGCCGTGACACCCGACCCCGACAGCTCCACCCACCTCAACAACGGTCTCGCTCGCGCGCAGCGAAGCGGAGCCACTTTTGCAATCCGCACTATGCCTTTTGCAATCCCTTCGACATGACCCCCTCGCTCATCCAGTTCGACAAAAAGCGCCTCGGCGCGTCGCCGGGCCTCTGCGGCGTCGACGAGGCCGGACGCGGTTGCCTGGCGGGCCCCGTCGTCGCCGCCGCCGTGTGGGCGGACGCGAAATTCTACGACAGCCGCATGCGCGCCCGCCTGGCATCGGCGGTGAACGACTCCAAGCAGCTCTCCGCCGACGACCGCGCCGAGCTGCTCGACCTCATCACGCTGTGGCGCGACAAGGGCGTCCTGCGTTTCGCCGCAGGCGAGGCCTCGGTGATGGAGATCGGCGTCTACAACATCCTCGGCGCCACCCGGCTGGCCATGAGCCGCGCCCTCAAAACCCTCGCCGACGCCGCCCCGGGCTCACACCCGCCCTTCGCCCCGGTCGGACAGGCGGGCGACCCCCTCTTCGCCGCCGGAAGCCCGGCCGCCGTGCCCGTGCTGGTCGACGGCAAACCGCTCAAGCCCTTCGCGTGGGAGCACCACGCCATCGTGGGCGGCGACGGCAAATCGCTCGTCATCGCCATGGCCTCCATCGTCGCCAAGGTCACGCGCGACCGCGCGCTGACCGCCCTGGACAAAGTGTATCCGCAATACGGATTCGCCGAGCACAAGGGCTACGGCACGCCCGAGCATGTGCTGGCGATCCACCGGCACGGCCCGTGCCCGGAGCACCGCCCACTCTTCCTGCGCGGCATCCTCGACGGCGGCAAAGCCGCCCTCGGCGCCGAAGCGGTCGGGGAGGACGACCAGAGCGAATTCGGCTTCTGACCCGACATGGCCGGGCCCGCCGGACTCAGCCGGCAAGGCCTGCGTGTCTCACCCTACTTGGCCTTCGGAGCGCCCGTCGAGGCGGGCGCCTCCTTGGGGAGTCCGGCCTCATAGGCCGCTATCGCCGCAGCCGCGTCCGCGGGAACGACGGCCTTGGCGCCCGGGGCGGGAATGGTCCCCCACAGCTTGACCGTGCGGTTCTCGATGGCGCCGCCGGTGGCCAGGAACATGCGCCCGTCGGCGATGCCGGCGTCGATGGCGGGCGAGGTGTTGTCGGTGGTGGCGGAGAAGCGCGCCTCGGAAGCGGGCGTCCACGCGCCGCCCTCGGCGAGCACGAAGGCGGGCCCGAACTGGGCGCGACGCGTGTGCTTGGTGGATTCGCCGTTGCGGCGGAAGTCTTCCACGAACGAGTAAAGCCCGCCGAGCTTCTTGGGCGCGGAGGGGGAGGAGAAGGTGGCGAGACGCTTCCAGGTCTTCGTCTCGGGGACATAGAAGAACCCGGTGTACTCGGCGCGGCCTTCGGCGGCGGGGCGCACATGCACCAGGAAGCGGCAGACTTCGCCCTTCTTCCATTCATAGTCGAAGAACGACTGGCCCCCGGTGCCTTCGCCGCCGAAGCGCCCGACGCGCACCTGCGGGTCGTTGTACACCGCCTTCGTGCGCTGCGACTCCGGCACCGACTTCGGATCATCCGACGCATGCGAATCCCACAGCGAGAAAATCACGACCTTCTTGCCGTTGGCCAACTCCTGGATGCCGAAGTAGCCGCCGTTGAAGCCGGCCACCATGAAGTAGGACCCCGGGGCGGTTTCCATGACGCGCGCCTCATTGTAGAAAGCCCTTCCGGAATCCGCGCGATACGCCAGATGCACGGACCGGCACGCGTGGTTTTCGTCGAAAATGCTCGGCGCCTTGCCGGCGCAAAGGGCGGACTGCGCGCCGGCGATCAGGGCGGCGCCGGAGAAAAGGAGATGACGGAAGGATTTCATGCGCTGGCCCGAGTATGCGCGTAGCCCGGCTTTTCCAGCAAAACTCTCGCGCACCCGGCCCGGCCGCTCGTCTCCCCGCGCACCCGAGCCACCGGTTCCGCCAGCACGCGCAGCGCGTCCAGGTCGCGGTGCGCGGCCTGGCTGAGCGAGTACCCGTGATGACCGAGCACCACCGACAGATGCTCCACCATTCCGACGGCCTCCTGCGCCATGCGCGCCAGCCGTCTCGCCCGCGTCGACGGGTCGACCGACAAGGCGGCGCCGTTCGACACATACGAGGCGGCCAACAGCTGAAACTCACGCAACGCGGCGACATGCCGGCACTTCAAACTCGTCTTCTCCCACAGGCGCTCGATGCGATCAAAGCAGACCGGGGGCGCCGCAAGGCCCAACAGCGAGCCGGGCGCGAGCAGGTAGCGCAACAGGGCCCCCGATATGGCCAGCACCTCGTCCCCCCGGTCGCCTTCATCGCGGATGATGACGCCCAGCTC
This sequence comes from uncultured Opitutia bacterium, assembly GCA_945957395.1. Taxonomy (GTDB): domain Bacteria; phylum Verrucomicrobiota; class Verrucomicrobiia; order Opitutales; family UBA953; genus CAMFKE01. Next base: position 346,580 of record CAMFKE010000003.1, on the reverse strand, counting down.
CAGAGCCCTTACGGCGACAGGCGTGTAAAGCCCGGTCGGCGTGCGTAGCGCTACCGGAATGTATTCGCCGGCCTGGCGTGCGAATTGATCGGGGGTCATGGGTGTTTTCGGAAAGGACAAGGTAAAGGCCTCACCTAATGAAGGGCACTTTACCGACATCCCCGGTGCGTCAAGCCCGGTAATTTATTCTGCCACAACAACCTTTCCCTCCGCGCGCATTGCCAATCCCGTCCCCCGACGCCTCCTCGCCGTTGCTGCGAAGCCCGGCAGGAACACACCCTTGACGCTGCCCGCGGCGCCGCGCATGAACCGGCGCCAAACCGTAGCCCCTCCCGCGGCCCGACGCCCGGAAGGACCTGACGGCAGCCCTCCGAACCCAACCTCACCACCTCCCTCCATGGCGCACTCCGACATCGGCCTCATCGGCCTCGCCGTCATGGGCCAGAACCTGGCCCTCAACATCGCCGACCACGGCTTCCCCATCTCGGTGTACAACCGCACCGCGTCGAAGACCGAGGAGTTCGTGGCCGCCAACCCGGCCACGCCCGGCAAGCTCACCGGCTGCAAGACCATGGCCGAGTTCGCCGCGTCGCTGAAGAAGCCGCGCAAGGCCATCATCCTGGTGAAAGCCGGCGCGCCCACCGACGCCGTGATCGACGAGCTCACCAAGGTGTTCGAGCCCGGCGACATCATCATCGACGGCGGCAACGCCAACTGGAACGACACCATCCGCCGCGAGAAGGAGCTGAAGGCCAAGGGCTTCCGCTTCGTCGGTTCCGGCGTCTCCGGCGGCGAGGAAGGCGCGCGCTTCGGCCCGTCCCTCATGCCCGGCGGCGACTTCTCCTCCTGGCAGGAAATCGAACCCATCTGGAAGGCCGTGGCCGCCAAGGTCGACGCGAAGACCGGCGCGGAGCTCAAGGGCGCCAAGCCCGGCAAGCCCGTCACCGGCGGCGTGCCCTGCGCCGCATACATCGGCGAAAACGGCGCCGGCCACTACGTGAAGATGGTGCACAACGGCATCGAGTACGGCGACATGCAGATGATCTGCGAAGCCTACGACATCCTCAAGGGCACCCTCGGCCTCTCCGCCCGCGAAATCGGCGACATCTTCGCCGAGTGGAACACCGGCATTCTCAACAGCTTCCTCGTCGAGATCTCCGCCGAGGTGCTGCGCCAGAACGACCCCGTCACCGGCAAGGCCTTCGTGGACATCGTCCTGGACACCGCCGGCAACAAGGGCACCGGCCTGTGGACCTCCGTGTCCGCCCTCGATTCCGGCGTGGCCGCCCCGACCATCGCCGAGGCGGTGTTCGCCCGCTACATCTCCGCCATCAAGGAGGAGCGCGTGGCCGCCTCGAAGATCCTCCAAGGCCCCGCCAAGACCGCCTACACCGGCGACAAGAAGGCGCTCATCGACGCCGTGCGCGACGCCCTCTACTGCTCCAAAATCTGCTCCTACGCGCAGGGCTTCCAGCTCATGGACGCCGCGCAGAAGAAGTACGGCTGGAAGCTCAACTTCGGCGAAATCGCCCAGATCTTCCGCGGCGGCTGCATCATCCGCGCCGGCTTCCTGCAGAAGATCACCGAGGCCTACGCGCGCGACCCCCGGCTGGCCAACCTCCTGCTCGACCCCTACTTCACGGAGACCGTGCAGAAGGCCCAGGCGAACTGGCGCAAGGTCATCGCCCTCGCCGTCACCGAAGGCGTGCCCGTGCCCACCCTCGGCTCCGCCCTCGCCTACTACGACTCCTACCGCACCGCCGTGCTCCCGCAGAACCTCCTGCAGGGCCAGCGCGACTACTTCGGCGCGCACACCTACGAGCGCGTCGACGCCCCCCGCGGCAAGTTCTTCCACATCGACTGGCTGCACCCGCAGCGCCCCCAGCTCGACGCGTAAGCGCCCCCGCTTCAGGCGAAACAACGCCGCCGCTCCGGACCCCCGGGACGGCGGCGTTTGTTGTATCCGTTCTCTTCACACGGCGGGCAAGCTTTCCGGCGAGACGCCCCGCCCTTTCCCGCTCAAACCTCGCGCGACTCGGGATGACCGGCGACCGGCTCATGCCGCCCGGGGGCGACAAGGCCGCGCTGCCAGGGCCAGCGGCCGCTCACCTCGAGCTCGAGGGTGAAGCTCAGCAGCGTACGGATGATGACGATGAGCCCGAGCACCCCGAGATTATGCAGGGTCGGCTCGATCGCCACGGTGTCGATGATGTCGGCGATGACCAGCAGCTCCAGCCCGAGCAATATCGCCCGGCCCAGGTCGGCGCGCAGCCCGTGGTAGGCCGCGTGAAAACCCTCCTTCCCGAAATGGCGTCGGGCGAAGATAAAGGCGGCGATGAGGGCGCCCGCGATAAGCACGCACACCCCGGTGATTTCCACCGCCTTGGCCGCCCCGTGAATCCAGTCGTCGAGCATCATATTCATAGCGTCATTCCTCCGATTCGAGATGCACCGAGACTAAGCCCCGACCACCCCCTTGGGAAGCAGCGATTACCCCGCGGAACCTCGGGAACCCGGCGCGGCGAGTCAGGGGCGCCCCGGAAGCCTGTCCTGCAGCCTGGCGTACTCGTCGCACACCTTTTCCTCGGCGAATCGCGCCAGCACCTCTCCGGCCAGGTACACCGAACCGGCGACCACCACGACCGAACCGGGCTCCCCATGGGCGCACACGCCCTTGGACGGGAAAATCTCCTCCAGCCGCCCCTGTCGCACCGTGCCGGGAAAACCGGAAGGCACGCAGGCGCTTAATTCCTCGAGCGTGCAGGCACGCTCGTTGTCGGGTCGCACCAGCGTGATCGAGGCCGCGTGGCGCGCCACCCCGGCGAGCAGCGGCGCGGCGCGATCGAGGCCCAGCACCCCGACGACCGCATGGATGGGCGCCCCTTCCCGGGCCAGCCTCGCCAGATTGGACTCCAAGGCCCGAGCGCCCTCCTCGTTGTGCGCGACATCCAGGATGAGCCGGCGCCGGTCGGACAACTCGAATGTCTGCCAGCGGGCGGACCAGTCCACGCGCGTCAGCGCACGACGGGCCGTGGCCTCGTCGAAGGGCAACGCGCCGGAGGCCAGTTCGCAGGCCAGCAGGGCCAGCGCCGCGTTCGCGCGCTGATGGTCGCCGGAGAGATTCGTCTCGGGCGGCTCGGGCAGGTCGATTCCCGCCTCGGGCGAAAACCGGTACCGTTCGCGCACGGAGTGCACAACCACGCCCAATTGCGCCGCGCGCGCCCGAATCACCGCCTCCGCCTCCGGGGGAACCAATCCGAGAGCCAGCGGCACGCCGGGTTTCAGGATGCCCGCCTTCTCAGCGGCGATTTTGCCCAGCGTGTCCCCCAACAGGTCCATGTGGTCGAAGCCGATGCTCGTGATCACCGTGACGAGCGGCTTTTCCAAAATGTTCGTGGCGTCCAGCCGCCCGCCCAATCCGACCTCCACCACGGCGACCTCGACCGGCTCGCGGGCGAACGACAGAAACGCCATCGCCGTCATGAATTCGAAAAACGAAGGCGCCAGCTCCGGGTCGCGCCGGCCCTGCGACTCCGCGACCGGGAAAAGCTCCTCGCAATACGCCAGGATGGCACGCTCCGAGAGAGCGCGCCGGTTGATCTGCACGCGTTCTCCGAGCCGCACCAGGTGAGGCGAAGTGTACAGGCCCGTGGTGCGGCCGTGCGCGCGTTGAACGGCCTCGATCATCGCACAGGTCGAGCCCTTGCCGTTCGTCCCCGCCACATGGATGGCCGGAAAAGCGCGGGAGGGCGCCCCCAAGGCCGCATCCAGTTCCCGCATACGGTCGATGCCGAAACGCGACCCGTGGTTGCGCAACGACTGCAGCTTCGCGACGGTTTCCTCGTAGTTCATGCCGCCTCGTTATGCCGCCTCGGCCCTTTGGCAAAAGGGTTCTTAAGCCGCCACCCCGAGGGCCCGCGCCCGGCTTTTGTTGCAAAACACTTGCAAATAAGACACCCCCGGGTTCCAAGGCCCACTCCACTGCCGAAACAGCCCCGCCCGATATCCCGTTCTCATGAAGAAACAGCTCCTGCCCGCCGCCGCCCTGCTCGCCTACGGCCTCGCCGACGCCTGCACCATGTGCGTCACCGGCGGCCCGATGACCCCCGACGCCCCGGGGGCGCACTCGCACGGGGAGAAACTCGGACTCGGCCTGCGGCACGACTACTTTGCGGGCGACACGCTCTACGCCGGCTCCTCGCGCGGCGCCAACCCGGAGGGCGAGCACCTCCGCCAGAACAACACCTCGGTCAGCCTCTCCTACGACCTTTCCGAGAGCTGGAGTCTCTTTGCAGGCATCCGCCACTCGGCGAAAAGCTACCGGCGAACGGAGGAGATCAACGGCGTGGACACCGTGGTGAGCGCCACCGAATCCGGCATCACCGACCCCGTGCTCGGCGTGCAGTGGTCGCCCGCCGTGTTCTCCGACGAGCACCGCTACGCAGGATTCTCGCTCTTCGCGGGCGTCACCCTGCCGCTGGGCGACACCGACCGCATCGGCGAGGAGGTCGCGGAGCTCAAAGCCGGCGGCCATGCGCACGGCGCCGTGCACGACCACGACCTCGCCATGGGCACGGGCTCGTTCGGCGGCGTGTTCAGCGCCGCGTTCGACTACCTGCACGGCCCCTTCGTCTCCAGAATTTCCGCCAATTACACGCTGCGCCCGGAAGGCGACTTCGGCTACGACTTCGCCGACGCCTACGGCTGGGACATCGCGGCCGGTGCACGACTCATGGAGGGCGGACACGACCGCACGGGCGTCACGCTGCTCGCGGGCGTGACGGGCGAACACGCCGGCGACGACCGCATCGACGGACGCGTCTATGAACACACCTCCAATCATGCCGTCTATGCGGGGCCGCGCCTTCGCGTGGAGCACGACTCCTGGTTGCAGGCCAACCTCCAACTGGACCTGCCCGTCTACGCCCACGCGGGCGAAGTCGCGCTGGTCTCGTCATGGCGCCTGCGCGCCGCCGTCACGCTGCGCTTCTAAGTGAGCGCGACGCCTGACGCCGCGGCGAATCTTTCAAGTTTCTCCGCTTGACCCCGGCGCGCCCCGCCGCAGTTTGCCGCGGCATCCAACACAAAATGGGGCCGTAGCTCAGTTGGTAGAGCGCTACATTCGCATTGTAGAGGTCGGGAGTTCGAGCCTCCTCGGCTCCACCATTTTCAAAAAGGAAAACGCCGTCGCTTCGCAGCCACGGCGTTTTTCGTATCCCGGCGAGGCGCTCAGGCGTAGCGCTTGTGGACTTCGGCCCAGACCTCGATGCGGCCGGAGCCGCCCTTGATGTTGGCCTTGATCCAACCGGCGACCTCCTGAAGGCCGTCCTCCTTGATGGTGCCGTCCGGGTTGTTGGAGAAGAGGGCGATGGCGCGCCGATGCGCGTCGGGGAAACCGGAGAAGCGCTTCACCACGGCCTTGATGTGGCTGTCGTCCTCGGCGAACGCCATGTCGCGCCCCTGTATGCTGAACACGCACTCGATCTCGCCGTCGGGACGCCGCCAGAAGATCGGGTTGCGCTTGGCGCCGATGGCGACGGCCTCGAAGCCGCTCTCCTTGCCCTTTTCGAGAAGGGCGTCCGTAAGTTCCTGTCGTGTCATGCCCGATGCATGAGGACGCGCGTCCCCGGCAACAAGGTTGAACCGGCGAAATTGCGCGGCCGCCGGGCCCGGAAACGACGAAGCCCGCCTAGACGGCGGGCTTCGCGGGGCCTACTCGGCCTCGTCGGCCTTCTTGGCCGGCTTGCGCTTCGGCTTAGCCGGTTTCTCGGCGGATTCGGCGTCGACCTCGGCGTCATCCTTGGCCGACTTGGCCTTGGCGGGCCGCTTGGCGGCGGGGCGCTTCTTCACACGCACGGGCGACTCGTCGGCTTCCTCGTCGCGCTCGGGCTTGGCGGGAGCCTCGGGCTTCTCCGCGACCGGCTCGGAAGCGGGCGCCGCCGGAGCGAGGGGCTTGGCGGGGAAGGAAAGGGCGACGGCCTCGGAGCGTCCGGAGCCGGCGCGGACGCCGGTCTCCTCGGACGACCCCTCGGTCGCGCGGGCGCTTTCCACGGGGACGATGGCCGGCAGCGGCGCGGACGCGGGCGACACCTCACGCGGCGCGCTCACACCCTCGGTCGCGGGCTGCTCGACGCGTTCAGGGCGCTCGCCGTGCGGCGCACGGGAATCCGAACGCGGGCCGCGACGCTCATCGTGGCGGGGGTGGCCGTTGTGAGCGCCCTGATGGCCGTGGGAAAGGAACCCCTGCGGCAGGCGGGGGCCCTGCCAACCCTTCGGGCGGGGCGTCTGCTCGTACGGACGCTGCTGCTGCGCCTGCTGTTGCGACTGACCCTGCTGACGGTTATACGCCGGGTGCAGGTCGCCCCGCTGCTGCGGGGCCCCCTCGCCGGTATTCGGCGGCTGGATACGAAGGGCGCCGTGACGCGGCGGGCGCTGCTGCTGATGCCTGTTCTCGCGGGGCGGCTGCGGCGCGTACGGGTTGTGGTAACGGTTCTGCTCCTGACGCGGCTCCTGGCGATGCTGCGGGGGCTCCTGCCGGCGCGGCTGCTCGCGCGGGCGCTCCTCGGGCTCGCCGGCGGCCGGGGCCTCGGCGCCCTCGGCGGGCTCGCCCCCCTCGGTCGGTGCGGCCTCCGCCTCGGCGTGCGTGTCGCGCACAAAGCGGTCGCGATGGCGCGGCTTGATGAGGTAGGCGAGCTCGGGGTCGACGGCGTCGTCGCCCTCGTCCTCGGAATCCTCGTCGCGCTCGCCGGGGGGCGGCGCGTAGTCGGGGCGGCGGTACTCGGGGGTGAAAATCTTGTCCTCGGCGGGCGGGTAATTGCGCGAGGTCGGCAGCTGCACGACCTGAAGGGAGGCCAGCTTGGGCTCGGCGGTGACCGGGATGCGGGGCTCCTCGCGCGTGGCCTGCGGACGCAGCACGAGACGGGTGAGGGCGTTGTTCTCGCGAAGGCGCATCACCGCCTCCAGCGTGTCGGCCACGATGTCCGGCTGCACACGGCTCTGCGGAGCGCTGGTATAGCGCGCGGCGGGGTCGGCGGGGCCGGCGTTTTCCTGAAGGCGCAGGTGGCACACGCGCACACCCGTGTCGCGCAGTTCGCCGAAAAGGCCGTCGCAGAAGGCCGCAAGGCCCGCTTCGACCACGCCGCCCAGCGCGGCGCCGGGGCCGAACACGGGGCGAGTGACGGCGGCGACGAGGCCGCGGCGGCGGATGAGCCCGGGCATTGCCGCGCGCACGGCGGCGAGCGGGGCGGCCAGGCCGGCGAACACGGCGAGCGCCACATCGTTGGGATGCGCGGACTCGAAAGCGTCCTCCACCGGCGAATACCCGGCGAGGATGACGGCGTTCACGGAGCCCTCGCGGGCCACGATGCGCTCGACCTCGCCGCGGACGGCGGCGGGGTCGGCCGGATTCACGCCGACATGCACGAAGTCGCGGTGAGAGAACCCCTGATCGGGGAACTTGTGGGCGAAGCCGTAGACGCGTGCGCCCAGGCCGACGAGGCGCCGGGCGATGCTTTGGGCGGGCTCGGCGCCGGCGCCGAGGAGGATGACGATATCCATCCGGATTTGGAAATGAAAGGGTTGCGGGGGGGCGGGGGGGATCTCTCCGGCTCGCACGCGCCCGGCGGCATACGGGATGCCTCGGGACCGGTTCGGGCTCGGGAATTTCGGAAAAGAACGGGAAAGTTGCGCGGCCCTTGCTACGGCCCCGGCGCCGCCGGGCAAGCGGGGATTTGGCGACAAACTCGCCGCGCCGGAGGGGCGCGGGGGCGTTTTGAGGCACGGGGCACGCCTGCCCTTGCCAAGGCAGGGCGAATAGGCCTGAGTCGCGCGGTCCATGCGTATCCGGTTTACCCTTTTCCTGCTCGTCGCCAACCTCGCGGTCTTCGGACTGATTTGGAACAACGCTCGCGAGCGCAACCGCGAGCTGCCCCCGGCGGAGCTGGTCTTCCCGGTGAACGCCGACCGCATCACCCTGAGCGCGGCCGACGACCCGGACGCCTCCTACACGCTTGTGCGCAAGGCGGGTCGCTGGAGCTTGTCGAAGCCCTTCGATTGGCCCGCCAACGCCTGGGCCGTGCAGAAGATGCTGGACGAGCTGCGCTTCGTCTCCCGCGAGGGCGGCTTCACCCTCGAGGAAGCCTCCGCCGCCTACGCCACCACCGCGGCCTCCTACGGCTTGGACAAACCCCGCTACACCCTCACCGTCTCGGCCGACGGCGTGGACACGGCCGTGAAAATCGGCTCCCTCACGCCCGACGGCAACGCGGTCTTCCTGCTCTCGCCGGACGGCAAGACCGTGCTGCCCACGCCGCGCTCCGTGCTCGCCGCGCTGGCCCGCCCGGCGGCCGACCTTCGCCAGCCCGAGGTGTTCTCGGTGCAGCCCTTCGAGGTCAACTCCATCGCCATCACCCTCGCCGACCGCGGCCAGGAAACCCGGATCGGCCTGGCGCGCACCCGCCGCGAGACGCCCGGTCGCGAACCCGAGTTCGTGTGGCGATTCGAGACGCCCGTGGCGAGCGACGCCGACACGCCGGTGGTGGACAAGGAGCTCGCCGCCCTCGCCGAACTGAAGTTCGTCCGATTCCTTGCCGGCACCGGCGACCTGCAGGAGAAGTCGGGCCTGGCGACACCGGCCATGCGCCTCGCCCTGGAGGGCAACGGGCGCCGGCAGACGCTGCTCGTGGGCTCGCGCGACACCGAGTCCAAGACGCCCCATCGGTATGCGAAATTCGAGGACAACCCCGCGATCTTCACCATCCCCGCCGAAGCCCTCAGGCCTTGGGAATCCGTGCTGCGCGAGATGCGCGAACATCGCTTCATGCGCTTCGACCCCGCCCTGCTCTCCGGAGTGACCATCCACTCCGGCGGCCGCAGCCTCGTCCTGCACAGGCTGGACGCGCCCGCCGCCAAGCCCGCGACCGCCGGCGCCCCCCTGCGCGCGGAATGGCGCATGCCCGTGGTCCCCGGATCCACCGCCACCGTCGCGCTGCCGGTGGACGCCGACCGGCTGGCGGCCCTCCAGGGCGCGCTGCTCAATCTCACCGCGCGCGACTTCGCCGTGCCCGTCTCGGTCCCCGAGGAGAAAAGGTCCCTGTGCTCGGCGTTCGTGACGGACGAACCCACTCCGGCGCAGTTGTCCGACTGGGGCTTCTCGTCGCCGGTGCGCAAGGTGGACCTCGCCTTCCTCGACGGCACCAAGCGCACGCTCGTCATCGCCGCGCCGGCCATACCGGGAACGCCCTTCCACGCCAAACTGGCCGGCTCGCCCTCCATCTATTCCATCGCCCCCGCCGTGCTTGAGACGCTGTCCGTGCGCCCCGACGCCTACCGCAGCCGCACGCTCTTCTCCATGCCGGCCGGCGCCCGCCTCGCGTCGATCAAGATAACCGAGCTGGGGACCGGAAAAACCCTTCTGGACGAGCGCAAGCCCGACGATGTGCCCGACTGGGGCTCCTGGCTGGAGTCTCGCCCCAAGCGCGAACGCGACGAGGTCGCCACGCTGGCCGATCGCTGCCGCGAACTGCGCGCCGACCGTTTCCTGGAATCCCCGTTCTCGTCCGATTACCGCCACGAGGCGGGCGACGGTCGCGAGGCCGAGCCCTGGCGCTACCGCATCGAATGGACCGTGAAGGTGCCTGCGGGCGCCGACCCCGCCAAGGTCGAGTCGCGCGAACTGCTCGTCACCCGCCGACTCGGAGGCACGGAGCAGATCGCCGGCAGCGCCGTCGACTCCGCGGTGTTCGCCCTGCCCCAGGAGTGGGTGGACGCGCTCTTCCCGGTCACCTTCGGACGCGACGCCGCGGGCGAACCGCCCGCGACGCCCGCCCCGGAACCGGCGGGCACGCCGCCGACGCCCGCCCCGGCCCGGCCGACGCCGGAGAAGTAAGCCGAGGGCGTTGCGCCGCAGGCTCCATCGCACGCCCGAGGGCGTCCAAGAGAACCCAGTCTTTCAGCTCCGATGTCCGCGCCTACCAAGCCGCCTGGCCCCCTGCACAAGGCGGCGAGAGTGGGGGGCACCTTCGCCTCGCTGGCGCTGGCCCCCCTGCTGGCGACACAACTCGGCCTGCTGTGGCTGCTGCATGACGGCGCGGAGATCGTCCTGCCGGATTCCGCGCAAAACCTCGTGCGAGAGAAGCTCACGCAGGCGGGCATCGCTTGCACCTGGTCGCGTGCGAGCGTCAGCCTGAGCGGGCGCATCGAGCTCACCGACGCCAGGGTGGGAGCGGCCGGAGGAGGCGACCCGGTGTTCGAGGCCGGCCGGCTGGTGGCCGTACTGGACATGTTCGACCTGATTTCACAGGGGCGCGTGACGCCCCGGCGCCTCTGGCTCGACCGCGGCCGGCTGCTTTGCCCGGCCGTGCTTTCACCGACCGGAAAAACGGAAGTCGCGCTCGACTCCATACGCGCCGCCTTTTCCCGGGAGGGGGAAAGGCTTGTCGTCGAAACCCTGCAGGCCCGTTGCGCGGGCGTGCCGCTGGCGGCCCACGGCGCGCTGCTTCCTCCGCGCTTCGACCCGGGCAAGTCGCGGCGCTCCGGCGGTCTCGCCGGCGCCCCCGGACACGGCGCGCCGCTGCTGGCGCCCGCCCAGGCCGCGGCGCGCCTCGTGGCGCTGCGCCCCTGGCTCGAGAGACTCGAAGGCGCATCGCTGGAACTTCACGGCGAGGGCGTTTCCGACGGCGTGAAACTCTCCCTCGACGGACTGGCCGACGCCATCCGGTTCCCCGGCTCCGATGTGGAGCAAGTGCGATTGCATGCCGAGGCGAGCTGGGACGCAGCGGGGCTTCGCCCGGAGGGTCCCGCCCGCTTTTCCGTGGCGTCGCTCAGCGTGGAGCGTCCGTCGAAGGAGGCCATGCCGGCGATCTCCGCGCGATGCGACCGCGTCGACATCGCCACGCGACTCGGGGCCGACTGGACGGCGCCAACCTCGGCGCAGGTCTCCGCCCTGCACCCGGTGGTGAACGGGCTGCCGCTGGACAGGCTCGCGCTGAGCTTCGATTGGGCCTCCAATCCGACGCTCAGGATCGCCGCCGACGCGATCTGGCATCGCGAACGCGTGGCGGCCAAAATCAACCTGAACATCGAGACGGGCGAAAGCGACATAGCCTTCGATGCGCATTTGCGCCCGTCCGAGCTGCGACGCCACCCGGCCTACCCGACAAACCTCCCCGAGGAGGCCGCCGCCTTTCGCGTGACCGGCTTCGCCGACCTGGCGGGCTCCGTGCGGCTCGGCCGTGACTACGCCTTTGAGAAGGCGAAGGTGCGCCTCGAGGCCGGCCAGACGAAGTATTTCGCCATCGATGTGCCCTCCTTCCGCGCGGCCGTCGAGGTGACCCCGGACAAGCTGATTGCCTACGATATCGACGCGCTTTCGCCCGAGCAGCGCGTGCAAGGCGCGTTTGAAACAGGTTTCCACGCCAACTCCCCCTACCGCCTGCTGCTGCGCGGCCAGGCGTATCCCGAACAGGTGGAACCCTTCGTGGGCCAATGGTGGAAGAAGGTCTGGAGAGACCTCGCCGTGACCCCGGGACACCCCGTTCACGCCGACATCGAAGTGGCCGGCCAGTGGGACGGGCTTCCCCACGAATTCATTTTCGCCGCCATCCACGCGCGCAAACTCGCCTACCGCAAACAGGTCTTCGACCGCGCGGCCCTCAGCCTGCTTGAACTGCCGAACCGGCTGCTCGTCCACGACATCGTCCTGACCAACCCCGACGGCACGCGCGCCGGCGGTCGCCTCGACTGGGTGTACAAGATCCCCGAGCACAGACTCGACAGCGTGCGCTTTCTCTTCAACGGACGGCTGCCCCTGCGCGTCGCGGCCGAGCTCGGCGGCGACGATGTGGTGGAGGCCCTCGCCGAAGTGACCCTGAACGAGCCGGCCGACGCCACCGTCCTCGGGCGCTACCACGGCCCCGCCAGCCCCACGCCGGCCCGCGACCAGCTGGAGGTGCGCGTGCGCTCCCGCGGGGCGTTCAACGCCTGGGGCATCCCCGGCGAGGACTTCTCGGGCACCGTGGTCCTCGACAACAGGCGCATCCAAATCAAGGGCGCGAAGCTGCGCTACGCCGGAGGCGACGCCACGGGCGACGCCTGGTTGCTGCGGCGCCCCGAGGGATACCGGCTCACCTTCGACGCGACGGTCGCGGGCTGCGAACGCTCCGCGTTCTTCGCCGGCCTTTCCGGATTGAAAAAGCCTGCCGCGGGCGAAGCCCCGGAGTCGGCGAAGACAAAGGCCGCCGAACCGTCCGCGGCCGACCTCTCCGGGCATATCCGCGCGCGCATCGCGCTGCCGGAGATCGCCACCCTCGACGGCGCCGGAAGCTTCGTGATGAACGACGCCGCGCTCTTCAAGCTGCCGCTGTTCGGCGTCTTCACCGACGGCCTCGCCAACATCGGCGTGAATGTCGGCAACTACACCTTCGACAAGGCCGACGGCGAATTCGTGATCCGCAACGGCTCGGTATGGTTCCCCGAACTCACCGTGCGCGGCCCCGAGGCGCAGGTGGACCTGCGTGGCGACTGCGCCATCACCTCCGGCGCACTGAATTTCCGCGCGGTGCTCAACCCGAAGTCGCCCGACAAAATCCCCTTCCTCGACTCCGTTCGCGCCTTCGTCAACCGCGGCACCCGACTTTTCCCGGTCGACATCCGCGGCACGCTCGACTCGCCCGAATGGGCCGTGGCCCCCACCCCGGGCGCTCTGTTCAAGGCCCAGCAGGTCGATTCCCTCGGGCTTCCCCCGCCCCCTCCCGCCGACGATGGCGGATGGTGATTAACCCCCGGCCGAGCGTGTCGCCCGCCGCCGGAAAACCGCAGGATACCGGTTGCCGGCACTTTTGATGGTCGGGCGGACAGGATTCGAACCTGCGACCCTCTGGTCCCAAACCAGATGCGCTAGCCAGACTGCGCCACCGCCCGCTCCAAAAGTTATGCACGCACCCTGATTTTGTGTTGCCCGGCCTGTCAACAAGGGAATCCTCCCCCAAACCCTTTAAAACAGACCACCATGGAAGACTCCATCAGCACCGGTAGCGACAACAAGCTCCCCCTCATCATCGCCGTCGTCGCCGTGGGCGCCGCGCTGCTCGCCCTGCTCTTCGCCTTCAAGGCGCGCGGCGAAGCCAAGTCCTTCCAGGCCCAGCTGGAAGCCGCCACCACCGAGCTGCGCGCCGAAGTCGCCAAGGCCGGCGCCGGCGCCGCCAAGACCTCCGATGTCACCGCCATCAGCGAAGACCTCGGCGCCTTCAAGGCCGCCGTTGCCGCCAACTACGACAAGGTGGCCGCCGCTGTGACCGCTCAGAACCGCGTCATCGAAGGCCTCGTGTCGAAGAAGTCCGTCGCCCCCGCAGCCGCCGCCAACGGAGAGAAGACCGCCACCGCCGCGGCCCCCGCCGCCGGCGCCGGCGAATACGCCGTGAAGTCCGGAGACACCTTCGCCAAGATCGCCAAGGCCAACGGAGTCTCGCTCAGCGCCCTCACCGCCGCCAACCCCGGCGTGAACCCCGCCAAGCTCAAGGTCGGTCAGGTCATCAAGCTTCCCGCCAAGAAGTAAGCCATGTCAGAGCCCGCCGCTTGGGACATCCTGGGCGATTCGCTGCATGCGGATTGCAAGGTGTTCAAAGTCCACCGGCAGCGCTGCAAACACCCTCACGACGCGCGTGAGGGTGATTTTTTTGTCATCCGCTGCGCCGACTGGGTGCTCGCGCTGCCCGTCACCCGCGACGGCCGTCTGGTCCTGGTGCGCCAGTTCCGGTTCGGGACGCGCAACCTCTCCTGGGAACCGCCCGGAGGCGTGCTCGACGCCGGCGAGGACCCCGTTTCCGCAGCCGTGCGCGAGACGCGTGAAGAAACCGGATACACGCCGGCGAAGGTGAGCCCGCTGGGCGTATGCTCCCCCAACCCGGCCATCCTCGGAAACCGTGCGCACTTCGTGCTGCTCGAGGACTGCGAGCCCGGCGCCGCCCTGGACCTGGACGCCAACGAGGAGGTGGAGACGGGCGTATTCTCGCCGGACGAGGCGGTCGCCATGGTGCTGGACGGTCGCATCCATCACGCCATCGCCGTGAACGCCATACTCCTCCTGCGCGCCCGCAGGCCCGACCTCTTCCGCGCCGGAATCTGACACCCCGCGCATTCGCCCCCCCCTTTTCGACGGGCCTAACCGCCCCCAGAGCATCACCCATGTCACGCATCCACTTTCAAAATACAACGCCGGCGCCCGTGCTCGTGGTGGGCTCCGTGGCCTACGACGACATCGAGACCCCCCGCGCCGTGAGCGGCCGCGTCCTCGGCGGCAGCGCCTCGTTCTGCGCGCTGGCGGCCGCCTATTACGCCCCGGTGCGCCTCGTGGGCGTCGTCGGCGCCGACTTCGAAGGCCGCGACACCGCCCGCTACGAGGCGCGCGGCATCTGCCTGCGCGGCCTGCAGCGCGACGAGGCCGGCCCCACCTTCTACTGGCGCGGGCGCTACCACGAGAACTTCAACCGGCGCGACACGCTGGACATCCGACTGGGCGTGTTCGAGAAGTTCCGCCCCGAACTCCCCGAAGAGTACCGCGACACGCCGTTCGTGCTGCTGGGCAACATCGCCCCGTCGCTTCAGGCGCATGTGCTCGACGCCGTGCGCAAGCCCAGGCTGGTGGTCGCCGACTCGATGGACCTTTGGATCAACATCGCCCGCGACGACCTGCTCGCGCTGATGCGCCGCGTGGACGTGTTCATCGTGAACGACTCCGAGGCCGAACTGCTCACGGGCGAAAGCAACGCCGTGCGCGCCGGCCGCCGCCTTCGCGAAATGGGGCCGGCCACGGTGATCGTGAAGAAGGGCGAACACGGCAGCATCCTCTTCCACAAGGACGGCCTGTGCGCCCTGCCCGCCTACCCGGTGGACGAACTGCACGACCCCACCGGAGCCGGCGACAGTTTCGCCGGAGCCTTCGTGGGCTGCCTCGCCGCGCTCGACCGCACCGACTTCGCGGCCATGCGCACCGCCCTCGCCTACGCCACGGTGACGGCCAGCCTCACCGTGGAGTCCTTCTCCTGCGACAGGCTGGAGGCCGCCGGCGCATCCGAGATCTCGCGCCGCCTCGCCGCGCTCAGGACGCTCGTCACCCACTGACGCCACCATCCGCGCGGGCTTTCGGCTTCCGGTTTTTCATTTTCGGCCAAGGAACCTCACCCGGGTTTCAAGCGCCGGAAATCGAAGGGCCGGAAACTTCAAACAGCACACTGAACCCATGAAATCTTTCATCGTCATCGCCGTGGACGGCGGAGCCGCCTCCGGCAAGTCGTCCACCTCGCGCGCGGTCGCCTCGCGGCAAAACCTGCTGCATGTCGACACCGGCGCGCACTACCGCACCGTCTCGCTCGCCCTGCTTCGCGCCGGCCTCACGCCCGCCGACGCGGCGAAGGTGCCCGCCGCGCTCGCCGGCATCGCCCCCTCCACCGTCGTGGAGGGCCGCGCCGCGCGGCTGGCCATGGGCGGCGAACTGCCGGCGGACGCGCAGATCCGCACGCCCGAGGTGAACGCCGCGGTGTCGCAGTTCGCAGCCATCCCCGAGGTGCGCAAATTCCTCTTCGACTACCAGCGCGACCAGGTGCGCGAGGCGCGCGAACGCGGCTTCGACGGCCTCATCATGGAAGGGCGCGACATCGGCTCGGTCATCCTGCCGGACGCCGACCTGCGACTCTTCCTGGAGGCCGACCTCGTGGCGCGCGCGGCGCGCCGGGCGGCGGAAGGCCAGGCGGACGCCGTGGCTGAACGCGACCGGCGCGACGCCACGCGGGCCGCGGCGCCGATGGTGTGCCCGACGGGCGCCACGCGCATCGACAACACGCACCTGTCGCTGGAGCAGGTGGTCGACCTCATCTGCGGCATGGTGGACACGAAACGCGCCGCCGCCCGAGTCTGAAGTTTTCAAAGCAAGCCGAGTGCCATGCACCTGACCTCGTTCAACCCCTACTACCTGCTCGCCTACCACGGCGCTCGCGTGTTCTCGCTGACCTACGCGACCGTCGAGGTCGTCGGGCTGGAGAACATCCCGCCGGGCGCCTGCGTTCTGGCGGCGAACCACATGAGCCACATCGACCCGCCCCTGGTGGGTTCGTGCATCGAGCGCGAAATCTATTTTCTCGCGAGAAAGACGCTGGGGGACATCCCCGGCGCCGGCCATGTGCTCAAGTCCAGCGGCAAGATCATCTTCGTGGACCTGGCGAAAGGCAACGACCTGAGCGCCGTGAAGGCCATGCGCTCCGCAGTGGCCGGAGGCGACTCCGTGCTCATCTTCCCGGAAGGCACGCGCAGCCCCGACGGCAAAATGAAGGAGCCGAAAGCCGGAGCGGGCATGCTCGCCTGCAGCATGGGCGCCCGCGTGGTGCCCGTGCGCGTGTTCGGCGCCTTCGATGTGCTGCCGCGCGGGCGCAACATCCCGGTCGCCGGCGGCAAAATAACCGTCGTCTTCGGCAAACCGATGGAAACGGCCGAGTTCGACCCGGGCAAAACGCACCCGGAGCGCTACCTGGAGGCCTCGCGCCGCATCATGGGCGCCATCGCCGCGCTGAACGAGCCGCAGTGCGTGATCGCCTAAGGCGACACTCGCGACGACGGAAAGACCCCGCAGGTGCGAACCTTGCGGGGTCTTTTGCGTCCGGTGAGGACGGCCGGGCTTTGAAGCGCTCAGTTGTCGCCTTCGGGGCCCTTGTCGGACTTCTCGCCCTTGGGTCCCTTGGGACCGCGTTCACCGCGGGGGCCCTTCTCGCCCTTGAGGCCGCGTTCGCCGCGCATCTGGTCGGCCTTGGCGATCAGGTCGGCGATGCTCGGGTCGGCCTTGAGCATGGCGGCCTTGTGAGCCTCGCGGGCCGCCTTGCCGGCTTCCATGGCGGCCTTGGTGGCCTCCTTGGCGGCGGCGCGGTCGGCTTCGGACTTGGACTCCTTGGCCTTCTCGCGAGCGGCCTTGGCCTTCTCATGAGCCTCCTTGGCGGCCTCCTTGGCCTTGATCACGGATTCGTCCTTGGAGGCGGCCTCGTGGGCGGCCTTGAGCTTGGCCTTGTCGGCGTCGCTCACGCGGGGTCCCTTGGGGGCGTCGCACTCGGCGCAGTCTTCCTTGGGGCCGCGAGCCTTGTCGCCCTGGGGGCCGGGGCCCTTACCCGGACCTTCGGCGAGGGCGAACGGAGCGGCGGCGAGGGCCAGCAGGGGGAGAAGTTTCTTGATGGACATGGATGTAGGTGTTTTGGGGGGTGTTTGATTCGGCGCGTTAGAGCGCTTCACCCCTGTCGAACGCCGGGAACGGCGGCCGGTTTCAGCGTCTTTTTCTTCGCCCAAAAATCTCCTCCGACACGCTCAGGCGCAAAGGAGAAAGGCCGCGAGAGAAGCGGCCGGCAGCAGCGCGTAACGCCAGGGGGACCGGTCGGGACGGGGCGGCAGCGCCAGAAGAGCGACCAGCACGGCCATACCCGCCGGCACGGGCGCCCATGCGGCGGGGTCGCCCGTCTTCCAGGAGCCCCCCGGCACACTCGCGGCGGCGTGCGCTCCGGCGGCGAGCATCTTCATGAAAAACGCCCCGACGGCGTTGAACGGGGCGGCCGCCGCAGGCACGCCGAACACCCCCAGCGCGGACGACACGAAGCCGAGTATCACCGGCGGCGCCGAGAGCGGCACCAGCAGCAGATTCGCCACCAACCCGACGGGCGCCGCGTTGGCGAAGAGCGCGGCCACCAGCGGCCCGCCGGCGAGCGTGGACGCCAGGCTGGTGGCGAGCGCCCCGAACACGGGGACGCGCAGGGCGATTACGCCGCGCCGCAACGGCCCCAGCGCATCCGGAGCGACGAAGCGCCACGGACGCCACGCCGCCTCCAGCGCGCGCGCGGCGGGCACGGCGTAGAACAGGATGGCGGCGACCACGAGGTAGGAGAGCAGGAACCCCGGGTCGCGCAGCGCCGCAGGATCGGCGAGCAGCGTGACCAGCGCGGCGAACACCAGCCCGGATGCGGGGCGCGCACCGCGCGAAAGAAGAACGGCGCCGAACATCGAGGCGGCCATGAGCCAGGCCCGCATGGCCGAAGGCGGAGCGCCGGCCATCTGCACATACAGCCAGAGCGCGCCCAGCACGGCCGGCGTGGCGAACGCATCCCGGACACGCACCCGGCGCGTCGCCCACAGCAGGCCGGCGGCGATACCGGTGATGTGCAACCCGCTTATGGCAAACAGGTGCGTCGCCCCGGCCCGCCTGAAATCCGTCCGCTCGGACTCGGGCAAAAGCCCTGTGCGGCCCAGCATGAGCGCGGAAAGCCGGGCCGCGCCCGCCTCGTCCACGCCGACGCCCAGCGCGGCCGCCACGCGCGAACGCGCCCGGGTGCACGCCATGCGGAACGCCGATGCCGGCACCTCCACCGCCTCGGCCCTGGCGCGCGACAGCATGAACGGGACGCCCTTCTGCCTCAGGTGACGGAAAAAGCCGCCGCCGTCCTCCGGCGTGTTTTCCAAAACGCCTCGCAGCCGCACGGTGGCGCCCAGGTCGAACCCCGGGTCCTCGCCCGGCCTGGTGGCGCGAAACTGGATGCGCGCCCCCTCCAGTTCGCCCAGGTGGTTCGGCGCGCCCACCACGGTGCCGATGCCGGAAAGGGCGCCGAAACGGGCGGAGAAAAGCTCGTCCACTCGCACCGACAGAATCGCCTCGCGCGGGGGCAGCCCGGC
This sequence comes from uncultured Opitutia bacterium, assembly GCA_945957395.1. GTDB lineage: Bacteria > Verrucomicrobiota > Verrucomicrobiia > Opitutales > UBA953 > CAMFKE01. Next base: position 327,890 of record CAMFKE010000003.1, on the reverse strand, counting down.
CCGATCGGGCGGCGGCGGGCACGCCAGGGTATGCCACAGCGCCCCGGCGCAAAACACGGCGACGCAGAAGGCGAGCGCCCAGGGCGTGTCGCGCGAGGCCGGCCCTCTCGGGCGCAAGGCCGCTAAGGCGGCGACCAAGGCGCCCGCGACGGCGCCCGCCCACAACAGGGCATTCGGAATCCGGATACCCGAATCGGCCGCCAGATATCCGGCGACGACCGGAAGCAGCGCCCACAGCAACGGGAACCGACCCGGCAGCAGCCGCGCCGGAGGGACCGCCTCGCCGTCCCGTCCCAATCTCCCGCAATCGTTCGACATCTTGAAAAGTCAGCCTCCGTCCGGCTCAGCCCGGGCGGCGCACCCCCGTGCGGTCGCACAGCCCGCGCAATTCCTCACGTAAACCGGACCAACGCGCGTCCGCGGCGAGCTCCGGCAAGGCGAGCAGATCGGCGAGCGGCGCCGTGACGAACGGGCGCTCGCGCCAGCGCGGGTGAGGCAAAGTGAGCTCCGGCGAGGCGTGCCGGGTGAAGCCGTCGACGAAAAGCAGGTCCAGGTCGATGGTGCGCGGCCCGTTGGCGAAGGTGCGCACGCGCCCGAACTCGAGCTCCACCCGCAGCAGCAGCTTCAGCAACGCGTCCGGGTCGAGCTGCGTGTCGAACGCCGCCACGCCGTTCAAAAATTCCGGCTGCTCGGCGTAGCCCACCGGGTCGCTCGCGTAGAAAGGCGAGACGGCGACGAGCCGCACGCCCGCCGTCGCATCCAGCGCGGCCAGCGCGCCGCGCACGGTGCCGGCACGGTCGCCAAGGTTGGAACCGAAGGCCACCAGAGCCCGGCGCAAGTCACGATGTCCGGTGGGAATCGGCGGCACGGTGAAAAAGATGCGGGAAACGGCGATGAAACCAGAGCGCGTCAGCTGCGCGTGCGCCGGATGACGACGGCGATGCCGTCCAGGTCGGTGCCGACCGGGGCGAAGGGTTTCTCGATCTCGATGGTCAGCGCGTTGAGCACGGGGAAGGTGTTCAGCAGGCGCGCGGCGATGTTCTCGGCCAGCGTTTCGATGAGGTAGACCGGGCGGCCCTTCAGTTCCGTCTCCACCAGCTTCACGACCTCGCCGTAATGCACGGTCTTCGTGAGGTCGTCGGCGAGCGCGGCGGGGCGCGCGTCGAGCTCCAGCGCCAGATTCACGCGGAAGCGCTGACCCAGGCGGGTCTCCTCGGGCAGGGCGCCGTGGTGCCCCCACGAGCGGATGCCGGTGATTTTGATGATGTCGGACATGGCGCCGTTGGGTAACCCGCCGCCCGCATAGTGCAACAGGACAAAGCGCGGGCTCCGCCGCATCGGCAGTCCGGCAAGCCGCGCGAAGATTTTTCGCCCGTCCGCATCCCGTCTTTTCATGGGCCCTCGCGCACGGGAGGCGGACCGCGCGGCGGAGCACGGGTGGGTTTTTACTTGCCGGCACCGCCGGCGGCTCGGAACCTTAGCAGCTTTTTTTAACCTTTTACGACATGCCCAAGCGTACCGACATCAAGACCATCATGATCATCGGGGCCGGCCCGATCATCATCGGCCAGGCCTGCGAGTTCGACTACTCCGGTTCCCAGGCCTGCAAGGCCCTGCGCGAAGAGGGCTACCGCATCGTGCTGGTGAACTCGAATCCGGCCACGATCATGACGGACCCGAACCTGGCCGACGTGACCTACATCGAGCCCCTCACCATCGAGGTCCTCGAGAAGATCATCGCCAAGGAGAAGCCCGACGCGCTCCTGCCCACCCTGGGCGGCCAGACCGCGCTGAACCTCTCCCTCACCCTCGCCAAGCAGGGCATCCTCGCCAAGCACGGCGTGGAGCTCATCGGCGCCAAGGAGGAGGCCATCGAGCGCGGCGAAGACCGCGAGAAGTTCCGCCAGATCATGATGGAGATCGGCCTGGACATCCCGAAGTCGAAGGTCGTCAAGACCGTCGAGGAAGGCCGCGCGGCCATCCCCGAGATCGGCGGCGAATTCCCCGTCATCATCCGACCCTCGTTCACCCTGGGCGGCACCGGCGGCGGTATCGCTTACAACAAGGAGGAGTACGACGAGATGCTCGCCTTCGGCCTGGACTGCTCGCCCGTGCACGAAGTGCTGGTCGAGGAGTGCCTGATCGGCTGGAAGGAATACGAGATGGAGGTGATGCGCGACCATAAGGACCAGTGCGTCATCATCTGCTCCATCGAGAACTTCGACCCGATGGGCGTGCACACCGGCGACTCCATCACCGTCGCCCCCGCGCAGACGCTGACCGACAAGGAGTACCAGCTCATGCGCGACGCCTCCTTCGCCGTCATCCGCGCCATCGGCGTGGAGACGGGCGGCTCCAACATCCAGTTCTCGGTGAACCCGAAGAACGGCCGCATGATCGTCATCGAGATGAACCCGCGCGTGTCCCGCTCGTCGGCGCTCGCGTCGAAGGCCACCGGCTTCCCCATCGCCAAGATCGCCGCCAAGCTCGCCGTCGGCTACACGCTCGACGAGCTGCGCAACGACATCACGCGCTCCACGCCCGCCTCCTTCGAACCCACCATCGACTATGTGGTGACGAAGATCCCCCGCTTCACCTTCGAGAAGTTCGTGGGCGCCGACAAGACGCTCACCACCTCCATGAAGTCGGTGGGCGAGGCCATGGCCATCGGCCGCACCTTCAAGGAATCCTTCCAGAAGGCCCTCCGTTCGCTGGAAATCGGCGCGTGGGGCTTCGGCGCCGGCGGCAAGTTCGGCGGAGCCGAGATGACCAACCTCGACGACATTCGCGCGGCGCTCGCGAAGCCCACGCCCGAGCGTCCCTTCTACGTGCGCTACGCGCTCCTCGCCGGCATGACCGAGAAGGAGCTGTTCGACATCACCTTCATCGACCCCTGGTTCCTGCGTCAGCTCAACCAGCTCGTCGACCTGGAGAAGGCCATGCGCGCCGCCGGCTTCAACGGCCTCTCGCCCGAGCTCCTGCGCACCGCCAAGGAATACGGCTTCACCGACCGCCAGATCGCCCACCTCACCGGGTCCAAGGGCAAGGCCGTGCGCGAGAAGCGCGTGGCCGCCGGCATCAACACGGTGTACCGCCTGGTCGACACCTGCGCCGCCGAGTTCGAAGCCTTCACGCCGTACTACTACTCCACCTACGGCGACGAGAACGAGATCACCAAGTCGGCCAAGAAGAAGATCATGATCCTCGGCGGCGGTCCCAACCGCATCGGCCAGGGCATCGAGTTCGACTACTGCTGCGTGCACGCCTCCTACGCCCTGCGCGAAGCCGGCTACGAGACCGTGATGGTGAACTCCAACCCCGAGACCGTGTCCACCGACTACGACACCTCGGACCGCCTCTACTTCGAGCCCCTCACCCTCGAGGACGTCCTCGAGATCTACCATCAGGAAGGCTGCGCCGGCGCCATCGTGCAGTTCGGCGGACAGACCCCGCTGAACCTCGCCGCCGACCTCGAGGAGCACGGCGTGAACGTCATCGGCACCTCGCCCGCCTCCATCGAGCTCGCCGAGGACCGCCAGCTGTTCAAGGACATCCTCATCAAGCTCAACATCAAGCAGCCGGTGAACAAGACCGTGCTGTCGCCGGAAGAGGCCTACACGGCCGCCGTCGAGATCGGCTTCCCCATCCTGCTGCGCCCCTCCTTCGTGCTCGGCGGCCGCGGCATGTTCATCGTCTATGACATGGAGGAGATGAAGAAGGTCGTCCGCGAGGCCTTCGATGTCGCCCCCGGCAAGCCCGTGCTCCTCGACAAGTTCCTGGAGGACGCCATCGAGGTCGACGTGGACGCCATCTCCGACGGCGAGACCACCGTGATCGGCGGCATGCTCGAGCACATCGAGTTCGCCGGCGTGCACTCGGGCGACGCCGCCATGGTGCTGCCCCCGCACACCCTCTCCAAGGAGCTCATCGCCGAGCTCGGACGCATCACCCGCGACCTCGCCAAGGAGCTGCGCGTCATCGGCCTCATGAACATCCAGTTCGCCATCAAGGACGGCGTGGTGTACATGCTCGAGGTCAACCCGCGCGCCTCGCGCACCGTGCCCTTCGTCTCGAAGGCCATCGGCGTGCCCCTGGCCAAGCTCGCCGCGCGCTGCATGACCGGCGAAAAGCTCAAGGACATGGGCTTCACCAAGGAGATCATCCCGCCCTTCTACGCCGTGAAGGAATCGGTGTTCCCGTTCAACCGCTTCCCCGGCGCCCCGGTCGTGCTCTCCCCCGAGATGCGCTCCACCGGCGAAGTCATGGGCATCGATGTCGACCTGGGCATCGCCTACGCCAAGTCGCAGATGGCCGCCGCCCCCGCGCTGCCCACCAAGGGCAATGTGTTCATCTCGGTGAAGGACCGCGACAAGGCCGCCGCCATCGATGTGGCCCGCGAACTCGCCATGCTCGGCTTCGGCGTGTACACGACCTCCGGCACCGCCAAGGCCCTGGAGGCCGCCGGCGTGCCCACGCACCGTCTGCACAAGCTCTCCGACGGCGGCCGCCCGAACGTCATCGACCTGATGAAGAACGGCTCGGTCAACCTCATCATCAACACCGCGTCGGGCATGCTCCCGGTGAAGGATGAGAATGTCATGCGCTCCGAGGCCGTGCTGCGCCGCATCTGCATGCTCTCGACCATGACCAGCGCCAAGGCCGCCGTGCAGGGCATCCGCGCGCTGCGCGAAAAGCCGCTCACCGTCACCTCCATCCAGGACTTCGGCAAGAAGCTCGCCGCCGCGCAGTGATCGCCCCGAAAGCCTGAACAAAGCCTCCGCCCGGTCCGCCGGTCGGAGGCTTTTCGTTTTGCCGAAAACTCCCGCCGCGCGCCGGCGGCGGCGCAAGCGCACCCGACCCGACAAAGAAAAAGCCCGTCGCGCCGCAGGGGCGAGACGGGCTCGTTCGGAGAAAGGCGCGCTTAGCGAACGACGCGGCGCTGGTTCTTGGAGAACCAGATCAGGCCCTTGCCGGAGAAGTCCACATTCAGCCCGGTGTCGTCCTGCGGGTTGCCGCCAACCTCGTCGGGGCTCATGCGGAACAGGAAGATTTTCCCGTCACCCTCGTCCTTGGTCTTCGGATCAAACTCCTCCATCAGCACATAGCTGCCGAAAAGGCCGCCGACATCGCCCAGGAGGATTTCAACGGGGTAATCGCGGCCCTTGGCCACATCGAACCAGACGCCGGGGCGGAAGATCACCACATCCGACTTGCCGCGCTTGCGCAGCTCGCCGTCGACGCCCTTGAACGGGCTCTTGTGCAAACCCGTGCTGTTCATGCCGGGAAGCCCCAGCGTGGCGTAGCCGTTGTCCGCGACGATCCGTCGCTCCCATCGCACCACGCACACATCGTCGGCGTACACCCAGAAGCGGAAGCGACCGGTCTTGGGCGCGGTGACGACGCCGTTGTAGTGGCAGACCCAGCGGTTGGGTTTGCACTTGTCCTCGACCTGGTAGGCCTTGGGCGCCGCGCCGGAGGACTGGATGGGAATGAACAACTGCGAGGCCGTCAGGCTTTCGGGGGACTTGAAGAAGTTGTTGTCGAGCTTGGTGGTGTCCCAGTTTTTCAGGAACGGGCGCAGCACCTGGTCGAGGTACTCGTCATTGGCGTTTTCCGGCGCGTATTTGGACGGGGCGCCGCTCTTGGTCTGCTTGCAGTCGTAGAAGATGCCGGGCAGCCCGGACGCGTTTTTGCCGCGCGAGCCGAACAGCGAGACGAAGTTGCGACCGCCGCCCTTGCCGATGCCGATGCCCGTGCCCTCGCCGCCGCCGGAGCCCCCGCCGGAGCCCTTCGACATGCCGCCGGCGGACAGGCCGGAGGCGAAGGAGGCGGTGTTCGTGGCCGGCGTGGACGGCAGCGTGACCGAGGCGTTCGCGCTCTTGGACACGATGCGCGAGGGCGACTTCACCAGGTTCACCTGGCGCGACTTGAGCTTGTGCTCGAAAGACTTGGCCTTCTCGCCCTTCTGGCCGCCGCCGGCGCCGGTGGCGAACACTTCGGGGTCCGGCTTCTTCTCTTCCGGCACATACTTGGAGATGATCCAGAAGAGGCCCAGGATGAGCAGCAGCACATGCACGGCCACCGACACCAGGAAGCCGTCGCCGCCGAAAGTCTTCCAGGAAAAGGTCTTCTTACGCTTCAGCAGGTCGGCCTCGTACTGCTCGCCCGTCGCAACCGGCGGCGGGATGTCGATGTGCGACTCGGGTGCGGGGGGAGGAATCGAGGTTTCCGAGGGCGGAGGCGGTATCGGATTGTCGGCGCCGGGAGGGGGTGGGGGTAGCTGGCTCATTTGGGGTGGGAGGGAGTTAGCCGTTAAACGCGTGAACGGAAGCCTCTCTTAGGCGCTTCAGGCAAAAAAAAACAACAGGGCCGGAACAGGCCGATGCGCCCCCCCGCTCCGCGCTACCCCGCAAAAAAGCCCCTCCACCTTGCCGGGTGGAGGGGCCTCTTGGTTCGACGCTCTCAGCGGATGACCCTGCGGGTCTGCTTTACATACCAGATCGGGCTGTCGAACTCCACATCGATGTCCGCACCGCCGTTCTTGTAGCTCTTGCCACGGTGCGTGACAGGGGTGCGAATGGCCTCGGGAAGGGAGTCAGGCGACATGCGGAACACGCGCATCACGCCGTCGCCCTTGCCGCGAGTGGTGGGCACCTGCTTTTCCCAAAGCAGGTGCGCGCTGGTCACGCCCCCGGTGTCGCCGATGGCGATCTTGATCTCGTACTCGCGGCCCTTGACGACCTCGAACCAGCGGCTCGCGCGGTAGGGCACCTTGGCGGGATTGTCGGTGAAGTGCACGCCCTGGTTGAGCACATCCTCGGTGCCGAGAACGGGCTTCGTGTAGCCGCGTCCGTTGCCGGGCGGCGGAACGGTCGCAAGGAAGTACCCGGAGTCGAGCACATTGGCGCGGTCCCAGTTCACAAAGAGGAACTGGTCGCCAATCCCCCACAGGCGCAGGGTGCCGGTGAAGGGCGCGATCACCTTGCCCTCGTACACGACCAGCCAGTTGGTCGGCTTCACGCGATCGGCGACCTCGAAGGCCGCGGGCGCTTCACTGCTGGAAATCATGCGAATGAAGATATGCGCCGCATTCAACGACTGCTCGGACTTGAAGTACCTGGAGAGCATCCGCGTATCCCAGCTCTTAACAAAGGTGCGCAGAAACTCGAAATACGCGCCCTCGCCGCTCGCCATGGGCGTGGGCTTGCCGTCCGCGAACTGCTTCAGGTCGTAGAAGGTGCCGGGCAATCCGGTGGAGCCCAAACCCTTGGCGCCGAACAGCGAGACAAAGTTGCGACCGCCGCCCTTGCCGATGCCGATGCCCGTGCCCTCGCCGCCGCCGGAGCCCCCGCCGGAGCCCTTCGACATGCCGCCGGCGGACAGGCCGGAGGCGAAGGAGGCGGTGTTCGTGGCCGGCGTGGACGGCAGCGTGACCGAGGCGTTCGCGCTCTTGGACACGATGCGCGAGGGCGACTTCACCAGGTTCACCTGGCGCGACTTGAGCTTGTGCTCGAAAGACTTGGCCTTCTCGCCCTTCTGGCCGCCGCCGGCGCCGGTGGCGAACACTTCGGGGTCCGGCTTCTTCTCTTCCGGCACATACTTGGAGATGATCCAGAAGAGGCCCAGGATGAGCAGCAGCACATGCACGGCCACCGACACCAGGAAGCCGTCGCCGCCGAAAGTCTTCCAGGAGAAGGTCTTCTTACGCTTCAGCAGGTCGGCCTCGTACTGCTCGCCCGTCGGCGCCGGGGGCGGGATGTCGACAGGAGCGGGCGCCTGAGCAGGCGCTTCGGGGGCGGAAGGAGCGGCCACCTCGTCGGAGGGAGGAGGCGGGATGGAGTCGTCTGCGCCGGGAGGCGGTGGGGGTAACTGGCTCATCTTGAAGTAAATGGGTTGGGTTCAGCTGTCTAACGGCTGAGCGACAGCAGTCATTAGTATCAACCTTAGCAAGATGTCGGGCAGGGGCCGAAAAAACAAACCGGCCTCACAGTTTCAGCACCCGCCGATAGGCCGCGATGGCCGAACTCTCCGAAAACACGCCCGGCGCATACGCGCGAGCCTTCGCCGCATAGGCGGCCAGACGCGGCGCGTCGTCGGCCAGCGTCAGCCACGCGGCCGCCAGCGCCGCCTCATCCCCGGCCGGCACCAACACGCCCGATTCCCCGTCCAGAAATGTCTCCTTCACGCCACCGGCGTCCATCGCCACCACCGGCAACCCGTGCAACTGCGCCTCCACCAGGAAGTTCGGCAGCGCCTCCGCCTCCGAGGCCATGACGGCGAAATCGGCGGCCAGGTAAAGTTCGCGAGGGTCGTCGGTGTGCCCGAGAAAGCGCACCCGGTGGGCGATGCGCAGCTCCGCCACAAGGCGTTCGCAGGCGCGCCGCTCCGGCCCGTCGCCCGCCAGCCACAGCACAAGCCGGGAAAACTCCGGAGCGCGGGCGATCGTGCGAATGAGCGACGCCTGCCCCTTGCCCTCCCGAAAACCGGCCACGCACAGCATCACACGGTCCGACTGCGACGCGCGCAGCCCCTCGCGCACGCGATTGCGCACCGCCTCGTCCGGCGCCAGCGGCGCGGACACCGGCGGGTTGGGAATGACCGTGACCTTCTCGGCGGCGACACCGAAGGCGGCGAGAGAGTCGGCGATGACGCGCGCGTTGCACACCAGCGCATCACACGCGAGGAGCGAGCGGCGAACGATCCACGGCAGCCGACGCCCGGTGCGCACGGAGCCGACGATGCGCAGTTCGGGCAGCGCCTTGCGCAGGGTGCCGGCGCGCGCATTGGCCATCCTGCCCATGAGCAGCACGGTGTCGGGCTCGCGCTCCCTGACCGCGCGGGCGAGCCCGGGGGCGTACCAGTCCAGGCGCGTGTCGCGCTTTTGCAGGGAATCCAGCGGCACTCCCGCCGCCTTCGCCCTCGCCGCGAGCGGCCCTCTCGGGCGGAAGGTGAGGATGCCGGCGTCCACGCCGGCGCCCCGCAGCGCGGCGGCGAGCCATACGGCGTGGCTCTCGGTGCCCCCGTGGCGAAGGTGATCCTGGAGAATGAGAAGACGAGACATGGCGGCGTTCGATGTTGTGTCGTTCAACGCCCGCACCGCGACCCTGTTCCCCAAAAAACTTTTCCCTGCGCCCGCGGGCCGCTTCACCAAAAGAAAAGCGCCGGCCCCGCGCGGGGACCGGCGCTTCCTGCGGGAACGAACCCGCGCGCTTACTTGGACGCGTCGAGCGCGACTTCGCCGGTGCTGTCGCCGCCGCCGGAGCCCTTCACCGTCGCGCGCAGCACGAGCTTCTCGGGCTTCTGCCCCTTGGGCAGCGCGAGGCGGTAGACATTGTCACGCGGATGCGTGCCGGCGAAACCGGCGTGCTTGTCGGTCGCGACCACCTTGCCGTCGGCGAGCAGTTCGACCGAGGCGATGTCGAGGCCCGCGCCGCCCTCCTTGTAGTTGAAGGTGGCGGTGAGCGTGGGGTTCTTGGCGAGCTTGGCGGCGACGGCCGCAGGCACGGGAATCTCCATCGGTCGGCCCGCGGCGAGCAGCACGGGCGACCAGCCGGCGCCGGGGGGCGGCGCGACGCGGCGGTGGTTGAGCCCCAACGCCGTGAGACGGTCGCCATGCTTGGCGAGGCGCGCCATGAACTCGCCCGTGTCCTTGCGGCGATCGGGAGCGGTCCAGGTGAGCTCGGCCAGCGCGCAGGCGCGGGGGAAGGCCTGGTACTCCACATCGTCAGTGCGGGGCATCAGCTCGGTCCACAGCTGGCACTGGGCGCCGAGGATGTTCTTGCGGCCCTCGGGGGTGAGCTCGCCGGGGAAGAGGTTGAAGCGGTGGATGGACTCGGCGGTGAACGGGCCTCCGTAGAGGGCGGAGGGCTCGCGGTCGTCGCGCACCTGGTAGGAGTCGAGGTAGAAGGGGCTCACGGCGGTGTGCACCACGCCGTATCCGGAATTCGCCGACACGGCGCCGTTCTTCACGCTCAGCCAGGGCATGATGACGGAGCCCTTGGCGAGGCGGCCGAGGTTGTCGCCGTGCATGATCTCCTCCCAGCCCACGGCGCGCTTGCCGCGCTTGGCCACATAGGCGGCCATCTCGTTGAACAGCCAGGCCTGCAGGGCGTCCTCGGGGTGCGAGGAGGAGCGCAGCCCGAGCTCGTCGATCTTGGCCTGCACCTCCTTGCTCTGCTTCCACTGGCCCTTGGGGGCCTCGTCGCCGCCGAAGTGGATGTGGTCGCCGGGGAACAGGTCCATCGTCTCGTCGAGCAGGTCGCGGATGAACCGGAGCGCCTCGGGATGCACGCCGATGAGATCCGGAGAAATGTTCGTGCGCACCTCGGGCACCTTGCGCGTGGTGGAGAATTCCGGATACGCGGTGAGCGCGATCTTGGCGTGGCCCGGGAACTCGATCTCGGGGATGATGTCGACATGGCGGGCCTTCGCGTAGGCGACGATCTCGCGGATGTCGTCCTGCGTGTAATGGCCGCCGCCGTGGTTGTATCCGTACCTGTACTTGGCGCGGAAGGTCGGGTTGGTCGGAATCTCCTCAGGGTAGTAAGCCGGAGCGTCCTTGGTGACCTCGGTGAGCTTCGGGTACTTCTTGATCTCCAGGCGCCAGCCCTCGCTGTCCACCAGGTGCCAGTGCAGCTTGTTCAGCTTCTGCGCCGCCATGGCGTCGATGAACTTCAGGATGAACGGCTTGGGCTGGAAATGGCGGGCGCTGTCGAGCATGAGGCCGCGCCACGGCGTGAGCGGCGCGTCCTGCACCTTCATGGCCTGGGCGGACCAGTCGGCCTTCGGCGCGAGGTCGCTTCCGTACACGGCGGCGGGCAGGGCCTGCAGGAAGGTCTGCACGCCGTAGAAGACGCCGGCGGGCGAGCCGCCCCTGATGCTCACGCCCGCGGGCGTGACCTCCAGCGCGTAACCCTCGGCGGGGATGGACTTGTCCAGGGCCAGCACGATGCCCGCGCCGGTCGCGTTCACGGGCGCGGGGATGCCGGCGGCGGTGCGCAGGCGCTGCGCGAGGTAGCCGGCCTCGTTGGCCAGCTCGCCGGGCGCGACGATGGCGGTGTCGGCGGTGAGCTTGAAGCGACCTTCAATCGCTTCGGCCTTGGCGGGAAGCGGAATGAGCGCGGGGAGGTCGGCGGCGAAGAGCGCGCCGAAGGGGGCGAGCGCGGCGAGGGCGAGGAGGGGCAGTCTCATGGGGAAAAGCTTACAGCGGGGTTAAGGGAAAGTTCCCGCAGCGAGCATCGTTTCGCCCGACGCCGGAGCAAATTTTCAAACACCACAAGACGACAAAGCAAAAAGCCGCCCGGAGAACCGGGCGGCCTTGCGAGAAACCTCGGGGCTTCGCTTAGAGCGAGGGGCGCACCTTGAGGATTTCGTACACCTCGATGATGTCGCCGAGCTGGTAGCCGGCGAAGCCGTCGAGCGTGGCGCCGCACTCGTAGCCGGCCTTCACCTCGGTCACATCCTCCTTCAGGCGCTTGAGCGTATCGATTTCCGAGTCGTGCATCACCTTGCCCTTGCGCAGCAGGCGGGCTCGCGCGGAGCGCTTGACGGAGCCTTCGGTGACCATGCAGCCCGCGATGGCGCCGTTCTTGCCCAGCGGGAAGATGGCGCGCACCTCGGCGGCGCCGATCTTGTTCTCCTTGAGCTCGGGGTCGAGCAGCCCGGCCATCTCGTCCTTCACCAGGTCGATGAGGAAGTAGATGATGTCGTGGGTGACGACCTTGATGTTGTGGCGCTTCAGCAGCGGAGTGGCGGAGGGGTCGGCCTTCGTGGAGAAGGCGACGATCACCGCGCCGGCGGCGGCTGCCGAATTCACATCGGAGGGCGTGATGGGGCCGACCGAGCCGGTGACCACCTCGAGGCGGACCTTGGTGGACTTGATGGCTTCCAGGCAGGCCTGGAGCGCCTCGAGCGTGCCGTTGACGTCGGCCTTGAGCACGACCTTGAGCACCTTCTCCTTGGTCTGCGCGTTGACGAGCGACATGAGGCGGTCCAGGTCGGACATCTTCTGCTGCTCGGCGACCTTCGCGGCCTTGGCCTGATCGTTCTCCTCATCCAGAGCGCGGCGCAGTTCGAGTGCGTTTTCCTCGGCCTGGCGTTCGGCTTCGCGGGGGGTCTTCACCACCGTGAACACGGCGCCGGGCGACGGCGTTCCGGACCAGCCCATGATCAGCGCGGTCATGCCGGGGCCGATCTTGTCGAGCTTGTTGCCGCGGTCGTCCATGAGCGCGCGCACGCGGCAGCTCACGGCGCCGCACACGAAGGCGTCTCCGGGCTTGAGCGTGCCCTTCTTGACGATGACGGTGGCGGTGGGGCCGCGGCCGGTCTCCATCTGGGACTCGACGACGACGCCCTGCGCGGGGCACTTGGGATTGGCCTTCAGCTCCATCATCTCGGCCTGGAGCAGGATGGACTCGAGCAGGTCGTCCATGCCGGTGCCTTTGAGGGCGGACACGGGGTTGGTCAGCACGGTGCCGCCCCAGTCTTCCGGAGCGATGTTGAGCTTCTGCATCTGCTGCTTCACGCGGTCGATGTTCGCGCCCTTGGCGTCCGCCTTGTTGATGGCGACGACCAGCGCGACCTCGTTCTGCTGAGCGAAGCGGAGGGCCTCCTCGGTCTGCGGCATGAATCCGTCGTCGGCGGCCACCACCAGCACGGCGATGTCGGTGACGGCGGCGCCGCGCTCGCGCATCTTGGCGAAGGCGGCGTGACCGGGGGTGTCGATGAAGGTGATGAGCTTGCCCTTATGCTCGGCGTTGGCGCCGTCGTACTTGACGGTGTAGGCGCCGACGCGCTGCGTGATGCCGCCCGCTTCGCCGGCGACGACATTGGCCTTGCGGTAGAAGTCGAGCAGGGTGGTCTTGCCGTGGTCGACGTGACCGAGCACGCAGACGACCGGAGGACGCGGAGCGAGCAGGGACGGGTCGTCCTCGGCGGGCGCGGGCGCCTCCACCTTCTTCGGCTGCTGCTGACCGGCTTCGCCGCGGTGCTTCACCTCGAGAACGAAACCGTACTTCTGGGCGACACGCACGGCGACGGCCTCGTCGATCGCGGTGTTCAGCGACGCGAAGATGCCGGCCTCCATGAGGTCGGAAAGCAGCTTGAAGGGCTTCACCTGCAGGGCGATGGCGAAGTCGCGCACCACGATGGGCGGGCGCACATTCAGCGTTCCCTTGATGTCGCTCGGGGCCAGCTTGGGCGTCGAACCCAGCGCGGGCTTCACACCGGCGGGAACGCCGCCGGCAGGAGCCGGACGCGAGGCGCCGGGCGGCAGCGTGGGCGCGGCGCCGGCGAGCGCGGGACGGGCCACGGGCGGGGGCGTCGAGGGGGCGGCGCCGGCGGGACGCGCAACCGCAGGGGGCACCGACGGGGGCGTCGAAGGACGCGAAACCGGGGCGGGAGCCGGAGCGGAGACCGCGGCGGGACGGCTCACGGGAGGCGGCGCCGAAACGGCGGGGGCCGGAGCGGGAGCGACCGGGGCCGGGCGGGGGACCGCGGGAGGCACGGAGGCGACGGGGGCCGGGGCCGGCGCGGGGCGCGGCAGCGGAGGCGGCGCCACGGGCGCGGGCTTGGACACCACGGGCGGCACGCTCGGCGGCACGGAGACCGGGGCGGGCTTGGGCGCGGGCATGACGATGGTCGGCGCAGGCTTGGCCGCCGCGGGGGCGGGCGCAGGCGCGGGCTTGACGGGCTCCTCGGCGACAGGCGCGGGGGCCTCGACAGGCTTGACCGGCTCGGGCTCGGGAGCGGGAGCGGGCTCGGCGGGCGCCTCGGCGGGGGCTTCGGCGGAAGCCTCCCCGTCAACGGGGTGAGCCGCCTTGAACTTCGCCACGACATCGTCGAGGTAAAGGGTGGGCACGGACTTGCCGTGGTGGCGTGCGGGGTCGGTGATGCCCAGTTCAGGGAAGGCGTCCTTCAAAAAGAGGACGAATTCCTTGTTGGGCACGCCGAGCTCCTTGGCGAGTTCGTTGGCGCGTTTCATTCGGCTGAGAGTGTGTTGTATCCGGAGTTGGGCGACGGGGGAGCGTGCCTACTTAGGAGGTGAAGGAGGTGGGGTTGTTTCGCGCGTGCATCACGATGTCGATGACCATCGCGGCCTCGGCGGGCTCGAAGCCTTCGGCCACGAGGTCCTCGGCGGTCACATCGTCGAACACCTCCAGCCCGGTGAAGCCCTTGGCGACGAGGCGCGCGGCGAGCTCGGCGGAGATGCCGGGGATGTGGGCCAGGCCGGAGGCGGCCTTGGCGGTGCGCGCCTCGAAGGCGCCGGCGCGCGACTCCTTGCCGATGTCGAGCTTCCAGCCCATCAGGCGGGAGGTGAGCTTGGCGTTGGTGCCCTTGCGGCCGATGGCCACGGCGAGATCCTCCTCGGCCACTTCGAAGTAGATGCGGCGCTCGGCCTCGTCCATGCGCACATTGCGCGGGACGGCGGGCTTGATGGCCTCCTTGAGCATGTCGAGCGGGTCGGCGTGCCAGCGGATGACATCGACCTTCTCGCCGGCGAGTTCCTTGACGATGTTGCGGATGCGCGCGCCGCGCGAGCCCACGCAGGCGCCCACGGGGTCGACCTTCGGGTCGCGCGTGTCCACGGCGATCTTGGTGCGGAAGCCGGCTTCGCGCGCCATGGCGGCGATGAAGATGGTGCCGTCGGTGAGCTCGGAAACCTCCAGCTCAAGCATGCGCTTCACGAAATTCGGGTGGGCGCGGGAGAGGATGATTTCGGGGCCGCGCGGGGTGGTCTCGATGTTGAGCAGCAGGCAGCGGACGCGGTCGCCGGGCTGGTAGTCCTCGCCGGGGCAGCTTTCGCGTTTGGTCAGGAGTGCCTCGGCCTTGCCGAGCTCCACCACGGTGTCGCCGCGCTCCTTGCGGCGCACGGTGCCGGTGACGATGTCGCCGACCTGGTCCTTGAACTCCTGGAAGATGCGCTCCTTCTCGAACTGGCGCACGCGCTGCATGACGGCCTGACGGAAGGTCTGCGCGGCGATGCGGCCGAGGCTGGAGGCGTCGATGGGCTTCTCGAGAATCTCGCCGAGCTTCACATCGCGCTTATGCAGGCCGGCGGCCTTGATATGAATCTCCTTGAGCGGGTCGGACACGGAGTCGACGACGGTCAGGAGGGCCCAGGCCTCGAGCTTGCCGGTGCGCGGGTCGATGGTGATCTTGAGCTCCTGGCCGGCGTTGATGCCCTTGTCGTTGGCACCCTTGATGGAGGAGATGATGGTCTCGATCATCTCCTTGCGCGGGATGCCCTTCTCCTTTTCGAGATATTCGAGGACGGAAAGGATTTCGTTGCTCATGGCGCGATGTGTTTCGGTAGGTTTTTGAGTAACAAAAAAGCGGACCCGGTGGGGCCCGCTTTCGTGGTGGAAAGCTGTTTTTGCACCCGCGTCTTTAGGGGACACCCGGGGGCTGTCAAGTACCTGCGAAAGCACAGACCTGGCGCCGGGGGAGAACTCGCGCGCCCGCATCCCCGGGTAGAAGGCGCGCTGCAAACTCAGTGAAAAGGAAGCGCCGGGGTGTTTTCCGAAGTGCCCCGGCGGGAAAACCGGGCATGCACGGAGCCGATGAAAAACCGAAAGCCCCTCGCCCCGATGGCCGCCATGGCCCTGCTCACACTGCTCGCCCCGGCCGCCGGCGCCGAGACCGCCGCGCCCGCCGAAACCAGGAAGGCGCCGCGCCGCACGCTGGAGCAACTGGCCGAAAGCAAGCGGACTCTCGCCGCCGAGCTCGTGAGACTCACGCGCGTGGAACAGCGCCTCGCGGCCATGGCGGCCGATTCGCACGCGGGACTGGACGCGCAGCTCAACCAGGGGCTGAACGGACCCGCGGCCCAGTTCCGCCCGATCGTCGAGGAATACAGGGTCAAGCTCCACGCCATCGTCAACGAGGGCTTCGACTGGAAGTCGCTGCAGGGCGACATCGTGAATGCGCACGCCGACGCCTACTCGGAGGCGGAGCTCAAGGAGCTCGTGGCCTTCTTCGGCTCGAAAGTCGGCAAGGCCTACGTCGAGAACAGCGAGAAGCTCGGCGCCTCCATCGGCGCGATCACCGGCGCGCGCATGGAGACCATCCGCCCGCGCATCCAGAGCACTCTGTACGAACTGGACCTGCGCATCCGGCAGGCCGCCCAGCAGCAACCGCAGCAGCCGGCTCCCGCCAAGTGAGCGGACGGCACGACCGTCCGTTTAAATGGAAGGCGGGGTCGCGAACCACGGCGAAGCACCCCTACTCCACCCCGGGTTCGCGACCCCGCTGAAAGAAAAAACTACGGCAGCCTCAGGCGGCCCCGCTCACGCCGCGAGCCGCCTTGGCCACCGGCGCCGCCGGCTTGACCGCGCCCTTCGGCGCCGACTCCGTGCGGTTTTCGAGAAGCGACTTCGCCCATTCCGGCATCTTGGCGCGCGTCTCGTCGGACAGCTCACCGTCCGCCAGCACCTTGCCGTCGGCGCCCTTGACCGTGACGGTCGTTTTGCCACCGCGGGTGACGAGCGTCACGCGACCCTCAGGGCGCGAATAGGTGCGGGTGGTCACGATCCCGAATTCGGGGGCGCCGCCGGCTTCGACGGTCACGGACACATCGCGCGCGGCCTCGTCCAACAGCGACTCTCCCAGGCCGCTCTGCCCGAGCATGCGGCGCGTGCGGTCCGTGAGGCCCCGCAGAAGCTCTTCGTGACGCGCCGGGTCCGTGCCATGCTCGCCGCGCGGACGTAGCCCGGCGGGAACCTCGGCGAGCCGGATTTCCACGGTGAGCGGGCGACCGCCGCGCGAGACGCCGAGCACCACGGTGTCGGAGGCCTTGCGCGAGCGCACCAAGGCGCGCACCTGTTCACGATTCACCAAAACCTGGTCGTCCAGCTTCAGCAGAATGTCGCCCTGCCCGAGCTTGCCGTCGGCCGGCGAACCGGGGGCGACCCCGATCACCAGCAGGCCGCCGGTCGAGGGAAGCTTGAACAGCGACCGCGTGGGCCCGTCCACGGGAATGAGTTCCACCCCCATGAAGAGCGGCGCGCGGAGGCGCTCGGCGGTCCGGACGGGGGCGTCCGCCGCGTCTTGACCGGACGCGAGCAGCGCGGCCGGAGTGGCGACGGTGATGGCGAGAAGCAGTGCGGCGATGCGGCGTTTCATGACGGTGAGTCCTGTTTCGGCCGCCCGATTTCCGGCCGGCCTTTCACCGTGCAAGCGCCGGACACCCCGCCCTTTGTCTGCCATTTATCCGGATGTGTTCCCCCGACACCCCGCCGGGCCGCCTCACTCGAACACCACAGGCTCGTAATCCACGCCGGCGCTCACCGGATGACCCACCGGCATGACGACGCCAACGGGCATCGCACGAAACGCGCCGGAAGCGCGCAGCCTTGGGCGCAGCACCGGTCGATAGGCGCTGCCGTCAGGCAGGTTGATGACAGGCAGGTGCAAGGCCTCCTCGGGCAACCCCGCATAGGTCGCCGCCGAGGCGACCGCCACCGGCTCCGCCACCGTGGCGGGCGCGGCGTGCCGATTCCGCTGCAGCGCGGGGGCGAAAGCCACGGCCAGCGCCGCGGCCGCCGCCAACGGGGCGAGCGCACCGGGGAAACGAAACAGACGCGAACGCCCGCTTACAGCGCCCGCCGCGACGACCCGCTCGGCGAACCCTTCGGAGGGGGCACGGGGACTGAGCGAACGCAGCCTCGCCTCCAACGCCACGCGCTCCGCGAAGCCTTCCGAGGCGGAACGCGGCCGGAGCGAACGGAGTTCGGATTCGAGACCGGAGAGGTCGTCGCCGGCGTCGTGATCGTGCGGTTTCATGGCAAAAAGGCGGGGAGGTCCGGAGGTGTAAGCGTCGCCGATCGCTCAAATCGCATGTTCGGCGAGATGTTTTTTCAGAGCCAGCAGCGCGTAGCGGTAACGCGACGCCGCCGTGTTGGGCGAAATCTCCAGCTGCCTGCCGATTTCATCAAAGGTGAGCTCGCCCCATATTTTGAGCACCACGACCTCGCGCTGCTCCGGAGGCAGCCGCTTCAGCGCCGCCTCCACCGCCCGCTCCCGTTCCGCCGGCTCGGGGTCGAACCATTCCACCGGGTCGCCCTCCAGCACCAGCACCGCCTGCTCGCGGTTGGTCCGGCGACTCTCGCTGCGCGCACGGTCCACCGCCGCCCGCCGCAGCGAGGTCAGGATAAGGGCGTTGCGGTCACCCGGCAGATGCCGCTGGTGCCGCCAGTAGCGCACAAGGGCCTCCTGCAGGGCGTCCTCGGCGTCCGCCGGGGTGCGTGTGTACTGGCGCGCGCACAGCAGCAGACGCGGCCCGTGTTCGGCGATCCAGTTGCGCCAGTCGGCGGTCTCGTCGGCGTGAGGAGTCTTCGGGGCTGGATCGGTCATCGCGCAGTGGGGGCCGGACAAAGCGAAACACCGCCGTCCGGTCGTCCTTCGAATATCATTTCGCGCGGGCGCGCACGCCAAGGTTTTTCAACCGGCCATTCCTCACTCGCGATTCACCGTCCCGGGCTTGCGCGGCCGGGGATACCCGGAAACATTCGCCGCCCCATGAATCGACTCGCCCCGCTCGCCCTGGCGGCCCTTCTGGCCGGCGCTCCCGCGAACCTTCCCGCGGCGCAGCCGGAGCAGCCGGCGCCCAAGGCGGCCGAGCCGGAGGCGGGGTGGCGCGACATGCTGCGCGCCTACATCGACCTGCGCGACACGCGCGCCGACTGCACCGCGCGGTTCCCTTCGGTCGACCCCGAGGTCGCCCGGCTGGGCGTGGCGTTCGCCCGCACAGCGTATCCGAAAAATCACGACCTGGGCTGCAAAAATTTCCTGCGCCTCGTGCTTCGACTCCGGCTCGCCCACCCCGACGCCGACCGGCGCGCCGCGATTTTCACGCCCAACAAGGCCCCCTGGCCGGGCTATGCCGGCCCGGTGGATTCCGACGGCCTCGCTCATTTCCTCTTCAATAGCGGCACGCTGCCCCTTCCGCTGCTCGACCACCCGATCGTGCCGATCGTGCGCAGCCACGATGTGAAATACGCCCGCGTGAAGCCCGTCTCCCAATGCGCCGCGCGCGTGCTGCGCCGCGAGCAGGCCGACATCGGGCGCATCGAAAACGACCCCGTCGCGCGAGCCGCCCTGGTCGCCAAGATACGCAAAGCGTTCGACGCCGAGAACGCCTCGTCGCCCATGAGCGACGAGGAGGCCCGCTGCCTGGCCGCCTGCCTGCCCTACATGGCCTGAGCCGAAAGCGCCCTCAGACCCCGGCGATGAAGTCGAAAAGCACGCCGAGGGGGACGCCGAAAACGAGCAGGAAGGGCGTGGCCAGCCAACCCATGAGGCTGCGTCCGCCCACGGGGATATTGATGAGGATGAGCATGATCCACAGGCTGTTGCGCGCCAGCCAATGGTAGGTCTCATCCTTCATGCGCGCCGCGTGACGCAGGATGTGCGAACCGTCCAGCGGCGGCAGCGGCACCAGGTTGAACGCCAGCAGGAAGAGGTTCATCGACATCGAGAGCTGCGCGAAATTGGCGATGCGCTGCAGCGTCTCGTCCGGCAGCGGCACATGGCCCGCGTTGGCGAACCGGAAGAACAGGCCGCCGGCCACCACGGCGAAAACGGCGATGAGCAGGTTCATGCCCGGACCCGCCAGCGTGATCAGGATGTCGTCACGCACGCGCGTCTTGCGATTGGGCAGCGAGATGATGACGGGCTTGCCCCAGCCGATCAGGGCGAACGGAAGCGCCGAGCCCATGAGCGCCGGCAGCAGGATCATGGCCGCCGGTATGATGATCGTGCCCAGCAGGTCCCAGTGCGCCACGGGATTGAGCGTCACACGCCCCTGCGCGCGCGGCAGCGGATCGCCCAGCAGGTCGGCCGCCTTGGCGTGCCCGTATTCGTGCAGGGAGATGCTCAGCAGCAGCACGATGAAGAGCAGCAGCGCCTGGCGCAGGTTTTCGAGCGTCGCGGGATCCATGGGCGCGAAGCGAAAGTGAGAACGGGGAAGTGTGAATGGCGAAATGCGGCCGGCCGCGCTTTTCCCGACCGACCCGCCTCCGCCCATTTCACACTTCACCATTCACGCTTCTCACGTTGTCTCGCCCCATGCCCCTCTACGAATACACCTGCGCCGACTGCGGAAAAACCGCCGAGATTCTCGTGAAGTCCGCCTCGGACACGCCCGTGTGCCCGCATTGCGGCGGCCGACGGCTCTCCAAGGAGTTTTCGACATTCGCGGCGAAAGGACTGAAGGCCGACCATGTGCACACCGGCCCCTGCTGCCCCTGCGGAAAAAACTCCGGCGGCTGCGGCTCCCACTGAGGCCCCTGCGATGCAAACGGCGAAATATCCCCGCGCACGACCGTCGGTGCGCCACCTCATTTGCTTCCTGACCCTCGCCGCCGGCATTCCGGCCGCGGCCTCGGAGCCTCAACCCGCGACCGGAAACGCGCCCTCCCCCGACGCCTCCCTCACGCCCGCCGAGCAGGGCCGCGCCAACGAGCTGCGCGAACTCGTCGCCGACGGCAAAACGCTCCTGGACGCCTTCGCGAAGGCCGAGGAGTCGCGCGAGACCGCGATCCCCCAGGCCGACAAGGAGCGCCGCGTGCGCGAACTGCTCACCCGATACGAGCGGCTCCTGCGCGACAACCCCGACGACACCGAGGCCCTCCTCCTTTACGGCAAGTTCCTGCGCGCCGTGGGCGAGCGCGACCTCGCCTTCAAGGCCTTCCTGCGCGCCGACCGCAACTCGCCAAACCTCGCCGTCGCCAAGCACCAGATGGGCGCCCACCTCGCCGAAAACGGCGATTTCGCCGAAGCCCTGCCGCTGCTGCGCCGCGCCGCCGAGATCGCCCCGCAGGAGCCTCGATACCACTACGACCTCGCCGAATTCCTCTCCATCGCCGGCGAATCGCTCATCCAAAACAACACCCTCTCCCGCGCGGAGCGCGACACGCTCATGCTCGCCCACTTCGCCGCCGCCGCACGCCTCAAGCCCGCCGAGGCCGGCTTCCGTTGGCGCGCCGCCGAAGCCCACCACGAGGTCGCCAAACCGGACGCCAAGGCCGCTCTCGCCGAATGGGACGCCATCGCCCGCGACGCCAAATCGGACGCCGAGAAGGAAGTGATTTCGCTGCACCGCGCCAAATGGCTCATCCTGCTGGGCCGAGCAGCCGAGGCGCGCAAGCTCATCGCCGCCTCCGCCACGCCCGCGCTCGACGCGACCCGACGCAAGCTGCTCGACCTGCTTCAGACGAACGAACCGGGCCTCAAGCCCGCCTCCAGGTGAGGCCCGCGCGCGCGAACGCTCGCGCGCCCAAACGACTCATTCCCGGGCAAATTCGCCGCAGACGGAACCGCAACCGGCTCAAGCCGGTCTGGTCGGAAGAACACCCCCTCTCCGACCATGCCCCACCTACCCCGCCGCGCCCTTGCCGGGGCGCACATACTGTCCGCCATCGGCATCTCCCTGGCCGCCGTCGCCCACGCCGGCCCCGCCCGAAAGGCCCCCTACGAGCCGCCGTTTCCGAAGAACGCGGGCGCCACGGGCGCCGAGAACCTCCTGCTAAACGCCAAGGTGAGCGCCTCCGGCCACTGGTCCGACAAGACGCCCGCGCGCGCCGTCAACGGCAACGACGACGAGAACGACCACTGGGCCTGCGAAGGACTTCCCGCCTGGATCGCCGCCGACCTCGGCGCGCGCAAAAACCTCTCCGCCGTGCGCGTGAAGCCCTACCGCTCCGACGGTCGCGTGTACCAGTTCAAGGTCGAGGGCTCCCTCGACGGCGCATCCTGGTTCACGCTCGCCGACCACACGGCGAACTCCATCACCGCCCCCGAGGACGGGTTCCTCTTCACTTTCGCCCCGCGCGAGGCGCGCCACCTGCGCGTAACGGTCACCGGCAACTCCAAGGGAGCCGCCAACGGCGCCCACATCGTGGAGATGGAGGCGTATGCAAAACTCCCCGACAAGGCGATGGTCGCCCTGGTCGGCTCGACCGACGAACGCTACCCGCCCACCGGCGCCGTGAGCGCAGCCCCCGCCGCCAAGGGCCTCGCCCTGCGCGCCTGGCGCGGCGAGCGCGCCAACGGCCAGCTCGTGCTCGCCGCCCCGGCCGCCCAACCCGAGACCTCCGTCGCCTGCGCGGGACTGCGCGGCTCCGGCGGCAGGACGCTGCCCGTCAGCCTCAACTTCGTGCGTTTCGTGCGCGCCCAAGGCAAAGTCGTTTCCGACATTCTGGATACGGAGACCACGCTGGACCTTGCCCCGGGCACGAACCGCCCCGTGTGGGTCGCCGTGAATGTGCCGCGCGACGCCGCGCCCGGCCGTTATGTCGGCGAGATTCTCGTGCGCTCCGCCTCCGGCACGACCAAGGTGCCGGTGATGACCGAGGTGCTGCCCGCCACGCTCCCCGAGCCCCGCGACTGGAAGGTGCACTTCGACCTCTGGCAGCACCCCGACGCCGTGGCGCGCTACCACGATGTGCCCATGTGGTCCGCCGAGCACTTCGCGCTGATGAAACCGCTCATGAGCCGCCTCGCCGACGCCGGGCAGAAGACCATCACCTGCACGCTCATCGACGAGGCCTGGGCCGGCCAGACCTACGACCGCTTCCGCGGCATGATCGAGTGGCGACGCAGGGCCGACGGCTCGTGGCGCTACGACTACTCGGTCTTCGACCGCTGGGTGGAGTTCATGCAGAAGGAATGCGGATTCGAAAACGCCCGCATCCACTGCTACACCATGATCCCGTGGTCGCTGAAATTCGCCTACCTCGACGAGGCCCGCGGCGTTCACGACACCCTTGAACTCAAGCCCGGCACGCCCGAATACGAGAAGCATTGGGCCGCCTTCCTGAAGGACTTCACCGCGCACCTCCGCGCCAAGGGCTGGCTTGAAAAGACCCGCGTCGGCATCGACGAGCGCCCCGACCACCTCCTGCGCCCCACGCTCGCGCTTCTCGCCAAGCACGCGCCGGAGCTGAAGGTCGCCTCCGCCATCAACCACCGCAGCGACCTCAACGCGCAGATCGACGATGTCTCGCCGGTCATCATGACCACCGGCGAATTCAACGAGGCCCTGCTCGAGGCGCGCCGCAGCGAAGGCAGGCGCACGACCTTCTATGTCTGCTGCGGACCGATGGTTCCCAACAGCTTCACCTTCTCACCGCCCGCCGAATCCGAGTGGCTCGGCCTCTTCGCCGCCGCGCGCGGATACGACGGCTTCCTCCGCTGGGCCTATAACTCCTGGGTCGAGAACCCGCTCGACTCCACCGACTTCACCTCCTGGCCCTCCGGCGACTGCTTCCTGGTGTACCCGGGCAACCGCAGCTCCATCCGCTTCGAGCGCCTCCGCGACGGCCTCGAGGACTTCGAGAAAGTGCGACTGTTGCGCGAAGCCGCCCTCAAGAACCCGACCCCTGCCGCCAAGGCCGCCATGTCCAAGGTCGACGAGGCGCTGAAGGACTTCTCCTGGCCGCGCGGCGGAAAATCCGGCGTGCACGCCGGCGATGTGAAAGCCGCCACCGACGCCATCGACGAAGCCGCCGCGGTGCTCAAACCCTGAGCTGCGCCCCCGCAAGGCCGTCCGGAGACCACCGGGCGGCCTTTTCTCGCCATGATTTCCGCCACCACCACGCTCACCGGCACCCCTCCACCATGCCTCTGCACCGACTCCTGATCATTCCGGCCGCCCTGGCCTGCGCCCCGCTCATCGCCGCGCCCGCCCCCGATCGCTGGGCGCCCGCGGCAGCACCCGAACTCGCGGACCTCGGACTCGGCGATAAGGCGCGCCTCGTGGAATCCTTCGACGAGGGCTGGCGCTTCGCCCGCTTCGGCCGCATCCCCGGATCCGGCGTCGTGCGCGAGCCCGGCGGCGAGGCGTGGACCATCACCTCCTCGGCCTCCTCCGAAGAGGGACACAACCCCGCCGGCAACGCGCTCGACGGCGCCGCCGGCACCCGCTGGTGCGCGTCGAACGCCTCGGCGAACCAATGGCTGGCGTTTGATTTCGGCAAGCCCGTCGCGCTCGGCTCCGTCGCCGTCACCTGGGAAGAGAAATCCGGATACACGGCGGCGATCGAGGGCTCGTCCGACGGCAAGTCCTGGAAAAAACTCGCCGACGCCCCCGGCGAATCCGGCAAGGCCGTGAAGGTCGCCGGCACGCACCGACATGTGCGCGTGCGCACCACCGGGCTGCCCGGCGGCCGTTGGGCCAGCGTGCGCGAGGTCGCCTTCACCGACGCGGCGGGCAAGCCCTTGCGGCGCGAGCGACTCGCCTCCGCCGACCCTTCGCCCGACGCCGCGAACTTTGACGACAGGTCGTGGCGCAAGCTCGACCTGCCTCACGACTGGGCGGTCGAGGGCCCGTTCACCTTCGAGGTGCCCGGTGAGACCGGGCGGTTGCCGTGGATCGGCATCGGCTGGTACCGCAAGAGCTTCAAGGCCCCCGCCGCGCTCGTCGGCAAGCGGGTGTTCCTGGAGTTCGACGGCGCCATGTCGCACGCGCAGGTGTGGATCAACGGCGTGAAGGTCGGCGAGCGCCCGTACGGCTACGCCTCCTTCCAGGTCGAGCTCACCAGGCACCTCAAGGTCGGCGCCGAGAACACGGTCGCGGTGCGGCTCGACAACCCGCCCGAGTCCTCGCGCTGGTACCCCGGCGCCGGCATCTACCGCCATGTGCGCCTGGTCGCCACGAACGCCGTGCGCCTCGCGCCGGAAGGGGTGTTCGTGAGCACGCCGGAGATCTCCTCCGCCGCCGCGCAGGTCAAGGTCCTCGCGGAACTGGAAAACCCCGGAGAGCGCCCCGTGGAAGCGGTGGTCGAGACGCGGCTGTTCGCCCTCGGGGTGGGCGGCGCCGAAGCGCCGCGCCCGGTCGGCGCCCCCGTCGTATCCAAAATCAACCTACCCGCCGGCGCCGAGAGGACGCCCGTCGCGCTGGTCGCGCAGATCGCGACGCCCGCGGCGTGGAGCCCCGAGTCGCCCTTCCTGTACGCCGCGCGCACCACGGTGCGCCTGGCGGGAAAGCCGGTCGACACGCTCGACACCACCTTCGGCGTGCGCACCGCGGCCTTCGACGCCGACAAGGGCTTCCTGCTCAACGGAAAACGACTCGAACTCAAGGGTGTGTGCCAGCACCATGACCTCGGCGCGCTCGGAGCGGCCGTGAACACGCGCGCCCTGCGCCGGCAGCTGGAGATACTCGGGGCCATGGGCTGCAACGCCATCCGCACCTCGCACAACCCGCCCACGCCCGAACTGCTCGACCTGTGCGACCGCATGGGCTTCGTCGTCATGGACGAGGCCTTCGACTGCTGGCGCCACGCCAAGAAGTCCAACGACTACTCGCGCCACTTCGACGAATGGCACGAGCGCGACCTCGCCGACTTCATCCGGCGCGACCGCAACCACCCGAGCGTCGTGCTCTGGAGCATCGGCAACGAGATCCCGGAATCGGGCAACGCCAAGGAGGGCCCGAAGACCGCCGCCGCGCTGCGCGACATCATCCGGCGCGAGGACGCCACGCGCCCGGTGGGCATCGGTTGCGACCAGCCCAACGCGGGCTTCAACGGCGTGCAGAACGCCGTCGATGTCTTCGGATACAACTACAAGCCGCACCTCTATGCGGAGTTCATGAAGAAGAACCCCGGAAAGCCCGTCATCGGCTCCGAGACCTCCTCGTGCGTGAGCTCGCGCGGCGAGTACTTCTTCCCGGTGTCCGACGAGAAATCGAAGGGCTTCTTCAACTACCAGGTCAGCTCCTACGACCTCTACGCGCCCGGCTGGGCCTACCGCCCCGACCACGAGTTCAACCACCTCGACAAGACGGGGCCCGCCGTGGCGGGCGAGTTCGTGTGGACCGGCTTCGACTACCTGGGCGAGCCCACGCCGTACAACAGCGACAAGTCCACGCTGACCAACTTCCACACGGAGGCGGAGAAGCAGGCGCACCTGGAGCGCATCGCCAAGATGGGCGACAAGTCGCCCTCGCGCAGCTCGTACTTCGGCATCATCGACCTGGCCGGGTTCCCCAAGGACCGCTACTACCTCTACCAGGCCCGCTGGCGCCCCGAGCTCCCCGTGGCGCACCTGCTCCCCCACTGGACCTGGCCCGAGCGCGTCGGCCAGAATGTGCCGGTCCACGCCTACACCTCCGGCGACGAGGCCGAGCTGTTCCTCAACGGCAAGTCGCTGGGCCGCAAGAAGCGCGGCGCGACCGACCACCGCCTGCGCTGGGACGATGTGCAGTACGCCCCGGGCGAGCTCAAGCTCGTCGCCTACCGCAAGGGCGCCAAGTGGGCCGAGGCTTCGCAGCGCACCGCCGGAGACCCCGCGAAGCTCGCGCTCGCCGCGGACCGCGCCGAGCTCAAGGCCGACGGCAAGGACCTGGCCTTCCTCACGCTGCGCGTGCTCGACAAGACGGGCACCCTCGCGCCGCGCGCCTCCGACAAGGTGACCTTCAAGGTCGAAGGCCCCGCCGAGCTCGTGGCCACCGACAACGGCGACCCGACGAGCTTCGAGTCGTTCCAGGGCGCCGAGCGCAAGGCGTTCAACGGACTCGCGCTGGCCATCGTGCGCCCGAAGCGCGGCGAGCCCGGGAGAATCCGGGTTGTCGCCACCGCCGAGGGCCTCGAACCCGCCGCCGTGACGCTCAACGCCAAGTGAGCTATCCCGTCCCGCACAAGCCCGCCCGGTCACACCGGGCGGGCTTTTTCATCGGCGCACGGGGCGGTCTTTCACGAGCCGCTCGCACACGCCGCGTTGATTCGAGGGTCGGCGGGAAATATCACCCGCCCTTGCGCCGGCACGCCGCCCCGATCCGACCACGATGTGCGCCTCCCTTTTCAATCATCTCTTCTCCAAGGAACACGGGAAACCTCACGCCGAGGCCGAGCTGTCGGACGCCGAACGGGCGGGGCCGCCGGACCCGCATGCGGACCGCAGCGCGGTGTGCCTGGGCGACGCCGACTCGGCCCTGCTGCTCTCGCAGCTTGAGCTGCTCACCGATGTCGTGCGCGTGAACCCGGGCAACCTGTGCGGGCTCGCGCTGGGTCACCCGCTGCCGGGGTTGGAGCGCGCGCTGGCCACGGCGGGGTTCGATGTGGCCCGCCGGTTCCACAGCAGCGAGCGAGGCAGGCACCTGCACCGGCTGGTCGAGGACGACGGCACGGCCTGGCACATGACCTTCGGCGAGTGCGAGACGGTCGACTCTCCCAAGGCGCTGCAGGCGCCCGAAGGGTGGCGCCCCACCGCCCGCGCCGACTTCGCCGACTGGGCGCGGATTCCCGGCGGACGATTCCGCCGGCACTCGGACGGCGCGGTGCGCGCCGCCCCGGCCCGCTTGCGCTACGAGGGTCC
This sequence comes from uncultured Opitutia bacterium, assembly GCA_945957395.1. Lineage (GTDB taxonomy): Bacteria > Verrucomicrobiota > Verrucomicrobiia > Opitutales > UBA953 > CAMFKE01. Next base: position 300,575 of record CAMFKE010000003.1, on the reverse strand, counting down.
GGTGAAGGCCGAGCCCGACTGGGCGTGCGATTTCCTGGCCGACGCCGAATCGCCCGCGGACCTGACGGAGCGCATCCGGGGCATGGAGCCTCTGGGCCTTTTCGCGTACAAGTATGTGAGCTCGCTCGCCTCGCTCGTCTTCGCGGCGGGCGACAGGCCGGAAATCCCGCTTCTGCATTCAATTTCCCATGACGAAGGTGAGCGCGACGCGCTGCTAAGCCGGATCGCCGCGCGATCATCCCGCATGCCCGCGGCCATGGAAACCTTCCTGGAGCGGCCGCCGCCCCCGCAGGTGCTGCGCCTTTTCAGCCACCTACGCGAGTACCTGGAGGAGGCCGAGGTCGTGCACGACGCGCGCGCCATGCCGGCGCCGGGACACCTCTGGCACATCGACACAGGCACGCCCTCGGGCGCCGGGCTGGCGCGCCACCTCAAGCGGGAGGCGCAACGGCGCGTGCTTGCGGGCAACGCGCCGCCCGGCGCGCGGGTGCTCATCGCCGCCACCGACTGGGCCCGCGTTGCCGAGCCCGATTCGGACTCGTGCGCGCTCGACCACCCGGCGCTGCGGCTGCTCCTCGGCGTGCCCGACGCCGCCGCGCTGCTGGAGCGCGGCGAGGCGGAGTGCTCGGCGCTCATCGCGCGCTTCCCGCGCCGCCTCTGGCACCGCTCGCACGACGAGAAAACGCAGCGGCTGGCGCGCGCCAGCGAGCGCAACGCGCCGTGGGAGACCGTGCGGCTGGATTCGCTTGAGTGGGGCCGGCGCGTGCACGCCGTGGGCGACGCCGTCAGCCGTGTCTGCGTGCGCGACGCACAAGACCGCGAGGCGCACCGGGACATCCTGCCCTGAGCCGCGCATCCAAGGGCCGCCCCGCGCCCCGGAGGCATAAAAAAGGCCGCCCCGCGAGGGACGGCCTTTTTTGGCGGGGAGGCGGACGGAGAGCCCGCGACCACGGAGGCGCTTAGGCGTGCTGCGGGGCGGGGATGAGGGTGCCGTAGCGGTGCACGCAGTGCGACATGGCCTGCTCGCGGTAAAGGCCGCGCAGCTCCAGGCGACCGTTGGGCACGGCGCGGCCGGGCACGGGGCGCAGGTAGGCGGAGTTGGCGGCGCGGCGCAGCGCGTCGGAGACGGACGAGAAGGTGCGGAACACACCGTTCACGCCGCCCTTGGCGAGGCGTTCGGCGAGCTGGGCCTCGGTCTCGGGCACGACCTGCACCTCGGGCACCGAGGGCACGGTCACGCCGGGCTCGACGGACACGACGGCCGGCACGCCGGCGGTCTTGGCGGCGAGGATCGCCAGGGCGATGTCCATCTTGGCGTCGGCCTTGCCGAAGCGGATGAGCACGCCGGAGTCCTTGCGGTAGCGGAAGACATTGGACTCGAAGGCGATGCCGGACGGGTCGTGGTCCTTGGAGAACTCCTTGGCGTGCACCTCGGCGAAGTGCGAGGCGGCGGCGTGCAGCGACTGGGCCTCGGCGGCGCCGACGAAGCTCAGGAGGGACTCCATGACGGAGGCCGCGGGCACGGGCGCCAGGTGGGAGGCGGGGAGGTGCTTGGCGTCGGGGGTCCAGCTGAGGAACTGGGCGACATAGTTGGGGCCGCCGGCCTTGGCGCCGGGACCGTAGCAGGAACGCTTCCAGCCGCCGAAGGGCTGGCGGTTCACGATGGCGCCGGTGATGGGGCGGTTCACATAGGCGTTACCCACTTCGACGCGCTCCTTCCAGATGGCGATTTCGCGCTCGTCGAGCGTGTGGATGCCGCCGGTGAGGCCGTAGAAGGAGTCGTTCTGGATGCGGATGGCGTCCTCGAGGTTCTCGGCGCGGACGAGGCCGAGCACGGGTCCGAAGTTCTCGGTCTTGCGGTACCAGGAGTCGTTGGTGACGCCGAGCTTGATGCCCGGGGTCCACAGGCAGGGGTTGTTGTCGAGGTTGCGGGGCTCGAGCAGCCACTCCTCGCCCTTGTCGAGCGTGGTGAGGCCGCGCTTGAGGGTCTCGTCCGGAGCGTGGATGACGGTGGGCATCTCGGTCTGCAGATCCCAGCCGGAGCCCACGATGAGCGAGGCGGCGGCGTCCTTGAGCTGCTTGCGGAAGGTGGGGTCGTCGTAGACCTCGGCCTCGAGGATGGCGAGCGAGGCGGCGGAGCACTTCTGGCCGGCGTGGCCGAAGGAGGACTTCACGAGGTCCTTGATGGCCTGGTCGCGGTCGGCGTTGGCGGTGATGATGATGGCGTTCTTGCCGCCGGTTTCGGCGAAGAGGCGCAGCTCGGGCTTCCAGCCGAGGAACATGTCGGCGGTGTCGGTGGCGCCGGTGAGCACCACGCCGGCCACGCGCGGGTCGACCACCAGGGCCTTGCCCTGCGCGGAGGAGCGGGTGACGACGAACTGGGCGACCTCGGAGGGCACGCCGGCGGCCCAGAGGGCCTCCATCATGCGGCGGCCGCAGTAGACGGAGTCGCGGGCGGGCTTGAGGATGACCGAGCATCCGGCGGCGAGGGCGGCGAGCACGCCGCCGGCCGGGATGGCGATGGGGAAGTTCCAGGGCGGGGTGACGGTGATGAGGCCCAGGGGCGTGCCGGTGGCGCCGGCGTAGGTGTCCTTGCCGTCGAAGGCGCGCGCGTAGTAGTTGGCGAAGTCGATGGCTTCGGAGATCTCGACATCGGCCTCGTAGGCGGTCTTGCCGCCGTCGAGGATGGCGACGGCGATGAGCTCGCCGCGGGCCTTCTCGAGTTCGGCGGCGACATTCAGGAGAATGGCGCGGCGCTCGGAGGCGGGACGGGCGCCCCAGGCCTTCTGAGCCTCGTGGGCGGAGGCGATGGCGCGCTCGACGAGGGTTTCGTCGGCGACGGTGTAGGTGTAGGCGGCGACGCCGGGGCGGGAGGGGTCGGCGCCCTTGCCGTCGAAGTTGGAGGTGATCTCCTCGCCGGCGATGCGCAGGCCGAACTGCGGGGCGGGGCCGTTCTTGAGGGCGGCGATCTTGGCCTCGACCCACTCGCGGTTGGCGCGCAGCACCCAGTCGGTGTCGGGGGAGTTGTGGAACTTGCCGGCGAACTTGTCGGCGGACCACTTTTCGGTGGCGCGGTTCTGCTTGCGTCGGGGTTCGGTGGATACGGTGCCGGCGTTGGAGACGGCGGCCAGGAACATCTTCTCCTGCTTCTTCCAGGCGGCGGAGCCGACCTCGAGACCGAAGAGGTCGTGCAGGAAGTTTTCCTCGGCGGTGTTTTCGTCGAGGCGGCGCACGAGGTAGGCGATGGCGGACTGGAAGTCGTCCTTGGTCACCACGGGGGCGTAGAGGAGGAGGCCGTCGGCGGCGTCGCGCACGGCGCCGGCCTGATGGTTGGCCATGCCTTCGAGCATCTCGATTTCGACCTGGCCTTCGAGGCCGTAGGCGGAGCGAAGGAGAAGGGCGTAGGCGACGTCAAAGAGGTTGTGGGAGGCCACGCCGATGTGCACGGCGGCGGTGTTCTCCTTGGTGAGCGCGTACTGGACGCAGCCCTTGTAGTTGGCGTCGACATCGGCCTTGGTCACGTAGGGGGCGACTTCCCAATCCTTGATGGCGGCCTCGGCGGTCTCCATGGCGAGGTTGGCGCCCTTGACGATGCGCACCTTGATGGGGGCTCCGCCGGCGGCCACGCGCTTCTTGGCCCATTCCGTGAGGAAGACGAGGGCGCCGCGGGCGTCGGGCAGGTAGGCCTGGAGCACGATGCCGGCGCGCAGGCTCTTGAACTCGGGTTCGTCGAGCGTGCGCGTGAAGGCGGCGATGGTCATCTCCAGGTCGCGGTATTCCTCCATGTCGAGGTTCACGAACTTGGCGCGCTTGGAGCCGTCGGCGAGGGTGACGGGGTTCTTCATGGCGACGCGGTAGAACTCGCGCAGGCGCTTCTGGATCTCGCCGACGGTCCACTCGAAGGAGATGGCGTTGCAGCGGGAGAAGACGGAGGAGATTTTGACCGAGATGTAGTCGGCGTTCTCGGAGGAGAGCAGCTCGAGGTTGAGCTTGAAGCGGTGGGCGGCCTCCTCCTCGCCGAGGATGGCCTCGCCGAGCTTGTTGAGGTTCAGGCGGATGCCGTCCTGCTTGCGCTTGCGCACATGCTTGGTGAGCTCGGCGGTCTCGCCGGGAAGGATGACGGAGGCGGATTCCTCGCGGAGGGTCTTGGTGACCTGGTCGGCGACGAGGCCCGGGGTGAAGTGGGAGCCGAAGGCGCCGAGGCCCATCAGGAACTTCTCGGACGGGAAGAGGTACTTCGGCATGCCGTAGCCCTTCAGCAGGTGGCGCAGCTGCTCGGTGACCACCGCGGGGTTGGAGGAGCGGAAGGCGCGGTCGGCGAGGGCGACGGTGAAGGCCTTGCCCTGCGGGTCCTCCATCATGCGCGACATTTTTTCGCCCTGACGCTTGTCGGCGGGCGTGCGGCGGGCGTTGGCTTCCTTCAGCAGTTCGCCGGCGAGCTCGACGGCGCGCTTGGCGAGTTCGGCGTGAACGACGGGCTTGCCTTTGACCGAGGAAAGCAGGCCGGTGATGGCGGTGTTGGTGGGCATGATGGACGCGTAAAACGGGTTTGAAGTGCGTGCCGCCGCTGGGGCGGAGCGCCACGGCGTAGGCGGTGATTTGAAAAAAACGACCGGGATTTCCGGACCGGGGGGAGAGAGAGCGGACCGGGGTCGCGGGAGGGAGCCGACGCGGTCGCCGCGAGGCGGATGCGAAGCGTGCGCTCGCCTATTGCCTTGCACGGCCGCCCGGACCAATGTGGGCGCCTTTCATTCCAATCCCGCTATGAACAAAGCCATCCTCCCGCTGCTCCTTGTATCCGCCGTCGCCCTCTCCGGATGCGGCAAAAAGAAGGACGAACAGCCCGCAAGCACCCCCGCGACGCCGCCTGCCGCCGAACAGCCCGCGACGCCCGGCGTGAAAGACCAGGCCAAGCAGGTCGTCGCCGATGTGACCGCCCAGGCCACCGCCGCCGCCGAGCAAGCCAAGCAGCAGGCGCTGGAAGCCGCCGAACAGGCGAAGCAACAGGCCGCCGACGCGGCCAAGCAGGCCGAGGAGCAGGCGAAGGCCGCCGTGGCCGACGCCGCCGCCAAGGCGCAGGCCGAACTGGCCGCCCTGTCCACCAAGGCCGTGGAATCCGCCAAGAACCTGCTTAACAACCCCGGAGTCACCGAGCCGGTGAAGGCCGAGCTGAACAAGCTCATCACCGGCGTGACCTCCGGCAACGACACCGAGTCGACCTCGGCGCTCAACAAGATCGTGGCGCTCAAGCCCAGCGAGGAACAGATGGCGCTGGTGAAGGAAGTGCAGAGCAACCTCGGCGTGCTCGTGCTGGGCCGCAACTTCGACGCCAACGACCCCGCTTCGGGCGGCGCGGTGAAGCAGACGATCGAGGCCATCAAGGCCAAGGACACGGGCGCCATCGTGAGCAACCTCAAGAACATGGCGTCCAACGCCAAGTTCACCGACTCGCAAAAGGAGATGCTCACAAACCTGATGGGCTCTTACAGCGGCAAGCTCGCCGGCGCGGTGGATTCGGTGAACAAGGCCACTCAGACGCTCAAGGGTTTCGGCTTCTGAGCCGCCCCCACCTCTTCCGCGACCAAAGCCCCCCCGCCCGGCCCACTCCGGCGCGGGGGTTTCTTTTTGCCCCGAGGCGCACGGGCGGTCAGAGGCGAAAACAGAAAAGCCGCAGGTGTTACCTGCGGCTTTAAAGTGGCGCCCTCGCGGGGATTCGAACCCCGGTTACATCAGTGAAAGCGACGTGTCCTAGACCGGGCTAGACGACGAGGGCCTTGTTCTTTCGAACATCGGCTGTTGTGCCGGCTCCTTCGTTTTCGTCAAGAGCTTTTTCCCAAAGTTTTCAAAAAAATCGACGGGCGTCGTCGAGGGAGCGAGCCGGTTTCCGCTTTCCTAGGGAGAGGACAGCCGGCTTGATGCGCGACCTCATGATCTACGACCCGTCCCGTCTCCTGCTCATCGCGGGCCCCTGCTCGCTCGAAAACATGACCGTCGCCCGCACGGTCGCCGTGGAAATGGCTCGCCTGCGCGACAAGCACAAGGACCTCAACATCGTCTTCAAGGGCTCCTTCGACAAAGCCAACCGCACCTCCGGCGGCGGCAAGCGCGGCCCCGGCCTCGAGGCTGGCCTGGAGATCCATGCGGCGATCAAGAAGGAATTCGGCTTCCCCTGCATCACCGATGTGCACGCGCCCGAGCAGTGCGCGCCGGTCGCCAAGGTGTGCGATGTGCTGCAGATCCCCGCGTTCCTGTGCCGCCAGACCGACCTGCTCGTGGCCGCCGGCAGCACCGGCCGCTGCGTGAACGTGAAGAAGGGCCAGTTCCTGTCGCCCTTCGAAATGAAGCATGTGGTGCAGAAGCTGCGCGACTCCGGCGCCGGCGAGATCTGGCAGTGCGAACGCGGCACCACCTTCGGCTACCAGAACCTGGTCGTGGACATGCGCTCCTTCCCCATCATGGCCGCCAACGGCACGCCCACCGTCATGGACGCCACGCACGCCGTGCAGCTGCCCGGAGCCGCCGACGGCTCCTCGGGCGGCAAGCGCGAGTTCGTGCCCATGCTGGCCAAGGCGGCCCTCGCCGCCGGCGCCTCCGGCCTGTTCATGGAGACGCACCCGAACCCCGCCGAGGCCATCTCGGACGGCCCCAGCCAGATCCCGCTGGGCGAGTTCGAAGGGCTCATCGAGCAGTGCCTGCGCGTTTGGCGCGCCGTGCGCTAAGCCGCGCGGTTGATCGGCAAAAAAAGCCCCTCCGGCACGACCGGAGGGGCTTTTATTTCCCGGACACAGAGCCCGGGAAGAACCGGCCTTACTTGCCCTTCTTGGGGGCGTCGGGCATGGGCGGCTTGGGCTGGGTGCCGAGCAGCTTGGCGAGCGTGGGCTCCATGGCCTCGCCCCAAACCTTGTAGCCTTCGGCGGTCGGGTGAATCCTGTCGTAGAAGAGGCCGGCGCGCGTGGTGCCGTCGGGATTGCCGAGCTTGTCGCTGAGATCGAGGTAGGTGATGCCGTCCTTGCCGTCGAGCTTCGCGAGGTGCTTGTTCACCAGGCCCGGGAAGGCGATGTAATCGGCCTTCTTCTGGTTGTCGCGGGGGAACACGGCGAGCAGCAGGATCTTGGTGTTGGGCGAGCTCTTGCGGATCAGCGCGCAGATGTCCTTCACCGCGCCGGCGGTGTCCTCGGGCGTGTGGCCGGGCGTCGGGTGGTTGTTCGTGCCGATCATGACGACGGCGACCTTGGGCGAAATGCCGTCGAGCTCGCCGTTCTTGAGGCGCCAGATCACATGGTAGGTGCGATCGGAGGCGTAGCCGAGGTTGGTCACCTTGCGGTCGCCGAAGTAGTAGTCGAACACGGCGGCGCCGGTGTTCTTGGAGCCGTCGGCGGGAAGGCCGCCCCACCAGTGCGTGATGGAGTCGCCCACCAGGATGATGTCGGGCTTCTCGGCGGCGTTGCGCGCGATGATCGCCTCGTGGCGGGGCATCCACCACTTGCGACGGCGCTCGTCCGGAATGGCGTCGGAAGCGGCCACGGGGCCGGCCTTCGCCTTGGCCGGCGCCGCGTGCAGCGGCGCGAAGGAGGAGACGAGGGCGAAGGCGGAAAGCAGAAGGAAAGGAATGCGGTGAGTCATACGGAGGGGATGTTAGAAGGCCGTCCGCCTTGGTCAAAGCGAACGGCCTGGTATCTGAAATGAACCTGGCGGAAAATGGCTCAACGGTATTCGAGTACCTCGCCGGCGGCGGTCACCACGGTGACGTGGTTGGCGCCGTCGGGCTGCGCGGAAGCCTCGGTGCGGCCGATCACGCGGGCCTCGAGCTTGAGCGAACCGGCGATGGCGAGCACGGCGGGCACATCCTTGGGCTCGACATACACCTCGAGGCGCTGGCCCATGTTGTACACCTTGTGCATCTCGTGCGCGTCGGTGCCGGAGGCCTTGGCGATGGCGGCGAACACCGGCGGCGCGGGGAAGAGGTTGTCCTTGATGAAGTGCACCTTGGTGCCGAAGCGCTTGCACTTGGTCATCGCGCCGCCGGAGCAGTGGATGAGGCCGGGCACGCGGGAGACGCCGAGCTCGCGCAGCAGGCGCAGCACGAACGGGGCGTAGGTGCGCGTGGGCGACATCAGCGCCCTGCCGACGGAGAGCGTGGAGCCGGGAAGCGGATCCTGCATCCTGTAGCCGCCGCAGTAGACGAGGTCGAAGGGCGTGTTGCTGTCGTAAGTTTCCGGATACTTTTCGGCGTAGTGCTTGGAGAGCAGCTCGTGGCGGGCCGAGGTGAGGCCGTTGGAGCCGATGCCGGAGTTCTCGCCCTGCTCGTAGGCGCAGAAGCCGCCGGAGGCGATGCCCACGATGGACAGACCCGGGCGGATCTTCGCGGCGTCCACCACGGCGTCGCGACGCATCACGGCGGTGGCGGTGGAGTCGACGGTGAGGGTCTTCGTGAGGTCGCCCACATCGGCCGTCTCGCCGCCGCCGGAGCGGATGTCGAAGCCGAAGTCGCGCAGGGTTTGCAGGAAGTCCTCGGTGCCTTGGATGAGGTGCGCGAGCACCTCGCCGGGGATGTTGCGCGCGTTGCGGTTGACGGTGGAGGAAAGGAGGATGCGGCCCGTGGCGCCGACGCACAGCAGGTCGTCGATGTTCATCACGATGCTGTCCTGCGCGATGCCGCGGAAGGCGGAGGCGTCGCCGGTCTCCTTCCACCACAGGTAGGCCAGGAGGGACTTGGTGCCGGAGCCGTCGGAGTGCGTGACGTTGCACAGCTCCGGATTGCCCGTGAGGAAGTCCTCGGTGATCTTGCAGAAGGCGAGCGGGAAGAGGCCGCGGTCGAGCTTGTCGACGACGGCGTGGACTTCGCCCTTGGAGGCGGAAACGCCGCGAGCGGCGTAGCGTCCGGAGTCGGGAGTGGAGGAGGACATGGGAAAAGTGCGAAGAGCGAAGGGAGAAGCGCGAAGAAGGAAAGGCAGGAAAGCGTAAAGCGTGGAGCGTGAAGGGCCGATGCCCGGCGCCGCTCGGAGGAACCTCATTCAAGGCACCGGCCAAACGCGGCCGCAGGCCGTCCCTTTACGCTCCACGCTTCGCGCTTCGCCACATAGGCCGCCTTAGCGGTCGTCCTTCTTGCGCTTGTCGATGCGCTGGCCGGTCTGCTCGGTGGGCAGGAGACCGTCGGTGGGCAGGAGGAAGCAGGGCTCCTTGTGTTTGATCCAGATCTTCTGCTCCTTGGCGATGCGCGCGGGCACATGCTCGCACACCTCGCCCACGGTCTTCACCGGCATGCGGCGCCCCTTCTTGGTCGTGTTGAACTCGTAGCCGGCGCGGTGCAGACGCTCCACGGCGGTGTAGACGGATTCGTCCTCGGGGATCTGCACGACGGAGCCGGTGAACTCCTTGCCTTCGAGTTCGCCCTCGGGGTCGTACACGACGACCACCCACTGCTTCTTGACGGGCTTCTCCTTCTCCTCGTCAACCTCGGCAGCCTGTTCCTGTTGGAGTTCCTGGATGATGCCGGCGACGAGGCGGGTTTCCACTTCGTTGCGGGTGAGCACCATCTTCACGAGTTCGATGTCGACTTTGGCCATGTTGAGGCGCGAGAAAACCCCGCCGGCCCCCGACCGGAAGCCAAAGCGGCCACGGGTTATTCACAGCCGCCGCGCCTCGCGCGCTCCTTTTCAGAACAGCTCCGTCTGGCGGCGCTTTTCGAGGTCCTTGCGGGCGGCCTGCATGCCCATGGCCTCGTAGAAGGCGCTGAGACCGGCGAAGTCGAAGTCGGCGGGGCGTTCGGCCTCGTCGGTCGGGTAGTCGGTGCGGAAGGTGACGAGCGTGCGGTTCTTGCGCAGCAGGTCGGCCGAGCTCGCGAGCACCTCGCGGAAGCGCACCGGCTCGATGCGCGGGGCGGCGGCGAGCACGCCCTCGATGTCGCCGTATTCGGAAATCCATTTCGCGGCGGTCTTGGGCCCGACGCCCTTGATGCCGGGGATGTTGTCCACGCTGTCCCCCATGAGCGCGAGGTAATCGGCCACATGCGCGGGCGGTACGCCGAACTTCGCCTCGATGCCGGCGGAATCCAAACGCACCCAAGGGTCCTTCGGGTTGTTCGTCGGCGCCAGCTGCGCGACTCGCCCGCCCACGCACTGCCCGAAGTCCTTGTCGGCGGACACGATGAGAACCTCGTCGCCGGAGGCGGCGCGGCGGGCGGCGAAGGAAGCGATGAGGTCGTCGGCCTCGATACCGGAGCGCTCAATCACGCGAGCCCCGAGAAGGCCGGCGAGGCGTTTCACCTCGGGAATCTGGCGCTTGAGCGGCTCGGGCGTCTCGGCCCGGTTCGCCTTGTACTCGGGATGAAGCTCCAGGTGGCGCGTGGACCCTTCGAGGTCGAAAAAGGCCACGACGCGGTCGGGCTTTTCACGCTCGACCAGACTGCGCTGAAGCCTGCTCCAACCGTGCAGGGCGCCGGTAGGGAAGCCGTCGGGCCGGGTGAGCTCGGGCAGCGCGTAAAAGGCGCGGAAGGTGAGATTGAACCCGTCGAGGAGGAGCCACTTCATGAGGAGGAAGGCCAATGCAGAATGCAAAAGGCACAATGCAGAAGTGGGGCCGGGCTTGGCCAGCACGCCGGAAGTCCTTTCTCAAAATCGGCCGGTACGCTCCGAGCGCAGCAAGGCCACTTTTGCCTTCCGCATTCGGCCTTTTGCCTTTCCGCAAAAAAAGGCGGGCCGGAGGTGAATCCGGTCCCGCCTTTTTGGCGAAGAAACCTGCGAGAGCCTTACTTGGCCTCGATCGGAGCGCGGTACTGCGAACCGGAGGGCGAGGACAGGGTGGGGTTCTGGAAGGTCGTGCCGGCGCGGACATTGCCGACGGTGCCCTTGAGCTGGGAACCGGTGGGCGAGATCTGGTTGGCGGTCACGAAGATCATCAGGTTCTTCTTGTTCGCGGTCTTGCCGTCCGAGCGGAACAGCTTGCCGAGCACCGGGATGTCGCCGAGCACGGGCACCTTGTCGTGCACGGTCTTGACCTCTTCGCGGATCAAACCACCGAGCACCACGGTGGCGCCGTCGTACACGGTGACCTTGGTCTTCACTTCGCGCACCGAGAAGATGGGCTGGTAGAAGCCGGAAGGCACGGTGACGGTGGTGTTGCTGATGACGGCCACGGAGGTGCCGCCGTATTCCACGAAGCCTTCGAACTCGGTGATCTTGGGCTCGAGGTCGAGTTCGATGGACTCACCGTCGGCCTGCACGGTCGGGGTGACGGCCAGCGAGATACCGACTTCCTGGACTTCGAAGTCCTGCGGGGTACCGGCCGTGATGGCCACGGAGCCGCCGCCGCCGCCGCCGTTGTTGTTGTTATTATTGTTACCGTTGTTGGCGACCTGCGACTGGATGGCCGAGTAGGAGGTCGGGTAACGCAGGAGCTGAACAATCTTGATGGTGGCCTGCTGGCTATCCTTCACGGTCACGCTCGGAGCTGCCATAAGGTCGGAACCCGTCGTCTGCTCAAGCGCTGTGATGAACAGCTGCGCATTGTAACCGCCGATGCCGATGGTGCTGGAGAAGTTGCCAGTGAACGGGGTGGTCGTCGTGCCGTAGTTGGGCGTGCCGGGGATGACGGGCGAATTGTTCGGGATGTTCACATCCGGAAGCTGTTCGCCACCGCCAATCTGGTTGCCGTTAACATCGAAGACGGGGTTGGTGACGCGGGTAATGTTACCCGGGTTGCCACCCGAAGTCTTGGTGAAGGCGCTGGCCAGGGAACGATTGCCCGTGGCGCCGTTGATCTGGTCCTTTCCGCCATCGCGATTGGTCAGCAGCCAGTTGGCGGCGATTTCGTTCAGGTTGCCTTGATTGACTTCGATGAACTTGGACTCGATGGAGATCTGCTTGGTGTCGGAGTAGCGGCGCAGGGTGTTGCGAACGCGCTCGAGGACACGGCGGTTGTGGGTGACGATCAGCTGCTGACCGTCGAAGTTCAAACCGGTGCCGGTGGTCTCGTTGAACTCGATGCCGATGCCGCGGAAGTACTTCTTGAGGCCTTCCACTTCGGGACGGCCCCCCGTGCCGGCGTCGCCGCCGCCGCCGAAGGGGTTGGCGGTGTCAGCGGGCTTGGCGCCGGCGCCGGTCATGCGGGTGACGGCACCCTGGGAGAGCGGGAAGAACTCGGTCTCGATTTCGGCGTTGCCGGTATCGGGGCGGATTTCGACGACACCGTTGTTGACGGTGTAGGAGTAATTGACGGAGCGCAGGACCTGGTCGAGCACGCCGGAGAGGGGCATGTCGCGCAGGGTGAGGGACACGGTGGGGTCCTTCTTCTCCGGGTCGATCAGGTTGAAGTTGATGCCCTTCTGATCCTTGTCGTAGGCCATGGAGTACTCGGCCAGGGTCGCGACGACCACGGAGAGCTTCATGTCCGGCAGGGAGATCGTGGGGATGGTGATCTTGCGCATGCGCGCCACCACGGGATCCTCGGCGACCTCGGCGCCGCCGGAGCGGACATCCTTGTTGAAGGCTTCCGGCATGGACCAGCCCACATCGACGCTCTCCAGGAGCTTGGTCTTGGTGACGGTGCCGTTGTAGCTGCCGGACTTCTCGTGGAGGGTCTCGCGGATCTTGATGGAGAAGGACTTGGCCTCGGTGTTGTACGGCTGGTACTGGAGGACTTCCTTGTAGGTCTCGAGAGCGCCGAGGTAGTCGCCGTAGAGGTACTGGGCGCGGCCCTTGGCGAGCAGGTCGTTGGCCTTCTTTTCGCGGGCGGCGAAGTCGGGGCTCACCTCGTTGATCGACTTGTAGTGGGGGTCGCCCAGCTTGGAAACGAGGTCGGCGCGCAGGGAAACGGAACGCTTGTCGTCCTTGCCGTTGAGCTGTTCGAACTCATCCACGGCCTTCTCGGCGGACTTCATGTCGCGCTTGTCGACGGCGGCGGAGTAGCGGGCGGTGTAGAGCTTGGACTTGGCCTTCTTGAGCTCCACGCGGGCGGTGTCGGCGGTGCTGTTGTTGGGCAGCGTGGCCTCGGCCTTGGAAAGCGCGGCGCCGGCGTCGTCGAAGCGGCCGTCGGAGGTGAGCGAGGAGGCTTCGGAAATGAGACGACGGGCTTCGCTGACGCGCTCCTTGTTGACGCGCAGGCTGTCGGCGACGGCGGCGCCGGTGACACCCTTCACGCCGGCGGCACCGGAGTCGCGGTCGGCGAGAATCTGCTGGCGCAGCTGGGTGATGGAATCCTTCAGGGCCTGGCCGGCGGTGTTGGCGGGCAGGGCGGCGCCGGCCTCGTCGAGGAGGGAAAGGGCGGCCTCGTATTCGCCGCGGGCGGCGGCGTCCTGGGCGTCCAGCTTGGCGGACTCGACCTCGCGGAAGAGGTTAAGGTTTTCCCGGGCGGCGCGGTCGAGGGGGGAAAGGGGGCCGGCGGGCGCTTCGGACTTGGCGAGCAGGGCCTTGTTCACCTCGTCCAGACGGGTCTTGGCGTCGGCGTTTTCGGCGTCGAGCTTGAGGATTTCCTCAAGCTTGGCCTTCTCCGTGAGGAGGTCGCCGCCTTCGCGGGCGGTGATGGCCTCGGCGGTCAGGGAGACGGCCTTGGCGCGGGATTGTGCGTCATCCTGGGCGGAGGCGGAGACGGGGGCGAGGAAGCCGGCGAGGGCCAGCGCGGCAATCCACTGTTTAAGACGCTGCTGCTTGTTCATGCGGGTGACCGATGGGGAGGTATGTGGGGTGTTAAAGGAAAAGGGCGAAAAACTCATTGGGCGGGGCCGGAAACGGGGGCCGCGAGGGCAAGCGGGCTGAGCGTTTCCTCCGTGGTTTTACGCTTGTTTTTCACGGGGTCGGGGGTCGAAGTCTTTTCGACCGTCACCGATTGGGCCTCGAAGTCAATGCCTTTGATGACATAAGAGCCGGCCTCGTTCTCAAATTTTTCACCCACTGCGGAGGCGGTCCAAACGACGGCGTCGGAGTCGCCGGAGGAGAAGGTGGCGATGACCTTGTCGGTGAAGGCCAGGGGCTTGGCGGTGACGATGAGTTCGCGGTTGAGCGCGAGGTCCTTGAGCTTGACGGACTTGGCCTTGTCGTCCCAGGCGAGCAGGGTGACCTTGGAGCCCTCGGCGCCCAGCGTCTGGCCGATTTTGCCGCGCAGCACGGTGCCGGCGACGGTGTCGCGCAGCATGACGATGGAGTCGGCCGGATTGGGCATGCTGAGGTAGCCGCCGGAGGTGTAGCGATACACGGGGTGCTTCAGCGCGAGGAGGCGAAGGCCGAAGGGGGCCTCGACCGGGGCGACTTCGCCCTTGGGCATGTAGGCGGAGGCCTTGGAATCCCAACGGACCTCAACCGGGGTGAACAGGTCGTAACGCCAGGCGTCGCCTTCGGCGGCCACGGGGCGCACCCACTCGGGGGCGGGTCCGGGCACCTTGGGCACGACGATGGCGGGGTAGGCCGAACCCGAAGGGGAGGTGCCGGCGGTGGCGGCGGTGACGCGCGCGGCATCGGCGCGCAGGAGGTTGAAGGCGACTGTTCCGGCGCAGGCGAGGAACGCCACGCCAAGCGCGAGTCGAGCGGTGTTCTGGCTCATGGGGCTATGGTGGGCTTACTTGTTGGCGTTTTCGGCGGACTCGACGGCGGGGGCGGGAGCCACCGGCTCGATATACTCAAGCGTGACCGTGAACAGCGAGGGCGTGTCGTTCACGACCGGCGCATCGGGCTTGACCTCGGCGGCAGCAGCCCCGGGGGCGGGAGCGGGGGCGCCGAAGAGATCGGCGGGCAGCGCGACGGCGGAGCCGGGCGCGCCCGGGGCCCCGGGGTTGGCCAACTGCTCAGGCGTCGCCTGGGAGACCTCGACGCCGCGCACCGCGAGGGAGCGACCGGAGGCGGTCACGATGTTGACGAAACGGCGCAGCACATCGGTGCGGGCGACGAATTTGACGCTGAAGAACTCGCTGCGCAGGAGGCCTTCGCGGCGCAGCACCGAATCGCGGCGAGAGGACGGGTCCACCTCGTCGGGGGCGAAGTTGCCGCCACGGACGCCTCCGGAAACCTCGACGGGCTCGCGGGCGACGGAGACCAGGCGCAGGTCGTCGGAGGCCTTGGCGAGCAGCAGCGACTTCACGAGGAAATCGGTCACGCGGGTCTGGCGATGAATCTGCGCGGTGAACTTGGAGGGCGGCGTGCCGCCGGTCTGGAAGTAGCGCGAGTAACCGAAGGCGAAGTCGTCGGGCTTGGGCACGGCGATGCGCACGCCGGACTTGCGGCAAACGGTGCGCCAGCCTTCCACGGAGTCCTTGATAACCGCGCCAAGGTCGCCGGGAGCGCCGGTGTACTTGTCGTCGAAACTTCCGGCACCGTCACCGGAGAGGTCAAGGCGCAAGGCGGCCTCGGCCGCCTTCAGCGCGCGCAGGTTGGACTGCGCCGCGTCGACATTGTCACGGGTCAGCGCGACCTCGGACTTGAGCAGCGAGGCGACCTTCTTGTCGGCGGCGGCCAGCTTGACGGAGGCGTCGGAGTAGTCGAGGTAAGCGAAAACGGTGAAGCCTGCGCCGGCGAGGGCGACGAGGCCGAAGACCGCCAGGGTCGCCAGCAGGGCGGGGGATTTCTTGGCTTCCATGCTCAGAGGGGCTTTTGGTCCTTGATGACCAGGGTGAGGGTGATGCGCGGGAGGTTCGCCTTCTTCAGGTCGCTCTTTTCGGCGTCACCGGGAATCTTCTCCACAAACGGGGAACCTTCCAGGGCGCTGAGCAGCTGACGACGCTTCGCCTGGACGGCGGCGCCGTTGAAGGCTCCGTCAGGCGACACCTCCTTGATAAGGGCGCAGAACTGCACGGTGACGCGGCAGGAGTCGGCGGGGGGCGCGCCCTCGGCGACGGCGGCGGGCACGCGGGAGAAGCGAAGATCTTCAATCCAAACATCCGGCACGCCTGCCACGCGCGATTGGAGATCGGCGAGGAACTCGCGCCAGCTGTCGCGGGCGCGGGCGGCGTCGTTGAGGGAGCTTACTCGGGAGGCGACCTGCTCGGCCTCGGACTTGGCGTCCTCGATGGCCTTGCGGTGGCCGGTCAGTTCGACATAACGCGCGTCGGCGGCGCGCACCTCGGATTTGGCGGAGGCGGCGGCGGCGTTGAAGTGGTGCCAAAGCGGCCAGGGGGCGAACGCCAGCAAGGCGCCGGCGGCGAGCAGAAGGGGCTTCTGGCGGTTGAACGCCATCTGGCTCTCCAGCGCGGCCGGCAGCAGGTTCACGCCGACGGCGCCGGGCAGTGTGGCGCGGGACGCCTCGCCCACGATTTCCGAAAGACTGACGCGGCAGCCCTCCAGGTAGGCGGCATCGACGGCGGAGGAGGCGTTGAAGGCGGCGAAGGGGTCGAAGTAGTCGACGCTGATGCGCTGGGTCTCGCAAAGCAGCTCGGACAGGCCGGGCAGCAGCGAGCCGCGGCCGGTAAGGATGATGCGCTTGGGCTGGCTGTTCTGATTCTGGCGCTTGTAGATGACGATGCGCTTGGTGACCTCCTGGCTGATGCGGCGCATGAAGGCCAGCGCGGTCTGCTTGAGCGCAGCCGCGTGCGGGTCGCTGTCGGCCAGAGCGCGGGCGCCGGAGAAGTGAGCCACCTTGATGGCCTCGGCCTTGGCGAACGGAAGGGCGAGCGTGTCCGAGATGGACTGGGTGAGCAGGTTGCCGCCCACGTTCACATTGTGCACACTGAAGCCGGCGGCGTTCACGAAGGTCATGTTCGTGGTGCGCGCGCCGATGTTGACGATGAGCACCTCGTCCGTGTCGGCCGGGTTCGCGGCGCGCCAGGCCTGGTAATCAAGGAGCGTGGAGGCCTCGAGGACCGACGGGGTGAGCCCGGAGGCGGAGACGACACCGGCGATGCGCGCGGCGGCGTCCTGCTTGAGGGCGAAGAGCATGACCTCGGCCTCGACGCCGTCGGTGGCGATGATCTGGCTGTCCCAGACCACCTCGTTCAGCGGGAACGGGATCTGGTTCTGGGCCTCGAAACCGATGATCTGGGCCTGCTTGGCCCGCTCGACCTGCGGCACGCGGATGCTCTTGGTGAGCAGCTGGTAGCCGGGCACGACGACCGACGCGGGGCCGGAAATCTTCAGCCCGCGCACGATGCGGCCCAGGGCGACGGAAAGCGCACCGAGCCAGGCGTCCTCGCCGGCGTAGTCGTAGTCGAGGTCCTCGATGACGAGGCGCTCCAGGGTGAGCCGGCCGGCGTTGTTGGTGAAGACGGAGACGCCCACCTGGGTGGCGCCGCAGTTGACGATGATGGATTTGGGACTGCTCATGCGGTTGCGTGCGGAGGCTTTTTACTTCGCGGCCTCCTCGCGGACGAAGTCGGGGGAGGCCTTCCAGTCGGCGTCGATGAAGTTGGTGATGAGGTTCTGAGGACGCATCACGCCCTCGGTGTCGCGCACCGCGCGCTCGGCCACTTCCTTAAGCTTGGCCAGCTTGGCGGCGTCGGGCTTGGAGCCCGCGATGAGCACGGCGTTGCTGCCGGTGAAGGGCGCGCCCTTCTCGTCCAGCACGGGAACCTCCTGGCCGTCGACCTCCAGCGTCACATAGGCCGCATCGGGGCGCGGGTTGGTGATGCCGTCGCGCTCGACGATGTCGCCGGGGATGTAGAAGAATACGCTGCGGGGCTTGTTGGCCTCGAGGGTGGCGACCACGGTGGAGGCCTTGTAGTAACGCCAGTTGTCGGGGTTGTTGACATCCTTGGCCGCGGCGAAGGCGGCGGCGTCCGTGGCGCGCTCCTTGAGTTTGAGCACCTCCTGATAAACCTTCGGCTTGCTCAGGTCGGAGCCGCTGGGCTTGAAGCCGGCCACCACGCTGACCTTCACATTGTTCACCCACTTCACGGAGTCTCCGGCGTACTTGGCCGGCACCTGCTGAGCGAGGAGGGCGGCCTTGATGCCGTCAGGAAGCGCCTTCACTTCGACTTCCAGACGGTGCCAGTTGCCGTTGCCGCCCTTGACCGACTTTCCGTCGAGCTGGCGGCTGACAATGACGAGCGGCTTGGTCATGCGGGCCTGCTCGCCGGCGGGCGCGCTTTGGGCGTGACCAAGTTGGGGAGTGAGCGAGAGGCACGAAACGGCGACCGCGCCAAGAATCGGGTAAATTTTCATGGGGAGAGACGGGGGTTGGGGTGACTGCGGGGAGGTAACGCCACGCGAGGCCCTTGCAATAAAAAAGCCGGTTGCGTGACGGGACACCCCCAAAACCACGCTTGCCCTAATGCAAGGATGTTTCATTAACAACCCCTCCGGCGCCCCTCGTTTTTTACATGGACGCCCCCCCTCCCATGGCCCGCATCGCCCCCATTCTTTTCTCCCTGCTCTCCTGCGCCGCCGCCTTCGCGGGAAGCCTCGGCGTGACCGCCACCTTCACCATCCCCGGCGACATCGCCTCCGGCGTGGGCGGCGAGCGCGTCAGGGTGCGCTCGCTCACACCGCCCAACGCCGACTTCCACGCCATGCAGACCACCCCGGCGCAGGTGCGCGCCCTGGCGGAGGCGGACTTGGTTGTGGCCATCCACCCCCAGCTCGAAGGCTGGGTGGCCGACCTGGAAAAGGCGGGCGCGCTGAAACGCCCCGTGCTCTACCTCGGCAAAGGCCTCATCCCCGAAACCACGACCACCCGGCACAGGCACAACCATGGCGCGGGCTGCCCCTGCGGCGCCCACGGATCGGACGCCCACATCTGGTCCGACCCCGCCAATGTCGCCAAAATGGGCCGGGCCCTCGCGGAACGGCTCGCCGCCATCGACCCCGCCAACGCCGAGGCGCATCGCGCCGCGGGCGAGGCCTATGCGCAACGCATGAAGACCCTGGCCGACGACATCGAAAAGGAACTCGCGGGCATCCCGGACGAGCGCCGCAAGCTGTTCTCCCAGCACAACAACCTGTCGCACTTCGCCAAACGGTTCCGCTTTGTCGTGGCCGGCACCCTCCTGCAAAGCTCCTCCAGCGAGGCCGCCGATCCGTCCGCCAAGACCATGGCCCGCATCGCCGCCGACATCCGGGCCTCCAAGGTGCCCGCCGTCTTCGCCGACAACACCATGTCCGCCGACCTGCTGGAAACGCTGGCGAGAGAGGCCGGCCTGCCGCCTCCGGTGAAACTCTACACCGACGCTCTCGACAAACCCGGCACACCCGCGGCCTCCTACGAGGGCATGATGCGAGAAAACGCCCGCCGCATCGCCGCCGCCCTCTCCTCCCGATAAACGCCGGAATCGCCACCGCCGTGTCTCCGTTTTTCAAGTACACCGCCCGCCTTCCGGAGCACGCCCCCGACGCGCCGGCACTGGAGGCGCGCGCCCTCGCCGTGGCGCACCCGGGCGCACGCCGCCCCGCCCTCTCCGGCCTGGCCTTCAGCGTCCCCCAAGGCTGCCGCGCGGCGCTCATCGGCGCCAACGGCTCGGGCAAATCCACCCTGCTCAAGACGCTCGCCGGCCTGATGCCCGCCGCCTCCGGCGAGGCCCTCGTGCTCGGCGGCCCCGCCCGTCCCGGCCGACCCGAGCTCGCGTACCTCGCCCAACGCGCGGCCATCGAGTGGCACTTCCCCGTCTCCGTCGAGAAGCTCGTGCTCGCCGGACGATTCCCCGACTGCGGCTGGTTTCGCCGCCCCTCCTCCGCCGACCGCGACATGGCCCGCGAGGCCCTCGCCCGACTGCGCCTCGAGGACCTCGCCGAGCGCCCCGTCCACGCGCTCTCCGGAGGCCAGCAGCAGCGCGTGCTGCTCGCCAGGGCGCTCTGCCAGGACGCGCGCGTGCTCCTGCTGGACGAGCCGTACACGGGGCTGGACGCCGCCAGCCGCGACATCATGGAAAGCATCCTTTTCGGCGACGGCTCCGACGCGCTCACCGTGCTCATGGCCACCCACGAGCCGCAGGAGGCCACGGCCCGTTTCGACCTGATTCTCGCCGCGCGAGACGGCCGACTGGAAACGCTCCACGCCTGCACCTGCAAGCGCCCCCGATAGGCCCCCACCCTCCCGCCCCCCCGCCCCGCCGTGCTCGAACTGCTGACCGAACCCCTGCTCGGGGAACACAACGACTTCATGCGCCGCGCCTTCCTGGGCGTGGCGCTCGCCGGGGTGAACTGCGCCGCGCTGGGCGCCTACGTCGTGCTGCGCCGCATGGCCTCACTCTCCGGCGCGCTCTCCCACACCATCCTCCCCGGCGTCGTCTTCGCCGTGCTTTCCGGCTTCTCCATCTACTGGGGCGCCATGGGCGCGGCCGTCGTCACCGCGCTGGCCGTCGGCGGCATCGTCAGCCGCCGGCACATCCGCGAGGACACCGCCACGGGCGTCATCCTCTCCTTCATGTTCGCGCTGGGCATCCTGCTCATGCACCGCGCCCAGTCGTTCCGCGACTTCGCCGCGCTGCTCTTCGGCAATGTCCTCGCGCTGTCATCCCAGGACCTCGCGGTCATCGCCGGGGTGACGGCCACGACGCTCACCTTCCTGGCCCTTTTCCACAAGGAGCTCGAACTGGCCTCCTATGACGAGGATTACGCCGCGCTGTGCGGGGCGCGCCCGGCGCTGCTGAGGCACCTGCTGCTCGTGCTCGTGGCGCTCGGAGCGGTGGCCAGCGTGCGCCTCGTGGGCTCGTTGCTCACGACCGCCCTGCTCGTCACCCCGGCCGCGGCGGGCGTGATGCTGGCGCGCAGCGTCATCGGGGTGATGGCGTGGGGCGCCGGCATAGCGGTGTTCTCGGGCATCGCCGGGCTCTACCTCTCCTACCATCTCGACGGGGTTCCCTCCGGCGCCGCGATCGTGCTCGTGTGCTCGGCCTGCTTCTTCACCGCCTGGTCCTTCCGGGCCCTGGCGGACCGCCGCCGCCCACGCCCCTTCGACGAGGACTGAACGGCGCCACGCGGGCGCAACGGAATACTTGAATCCCGGGGCGGCTCACCGCAGCTTGCGCGGCATGGACTCGCACGAGATCATCAAGAAATGCTTCGATCGGAAGTCGCCCAAGGAGATTTCCGCCGAGCTGGGAGTGTCGCTTTCGCTGCTGTACAAGTGGGCGGAACCCCCCGCCGAGGGCGGCGGCTCGGGAGCGGCGAACCCCCTGGACCGCACGGCGCAGCTCATCCGGCTCACCGGCGAGGAGGACATCCTGCACTGGCTCTGCCAGCACGGCGGCGGCTACTTCGTGCACGAGCCGCAGATCGCCTCCCGGCGAGAGGAGCTCAACGCCTCGGTTAACGCCCTGGTGCGCCACTTCGCCCTGCTCCTGGGCGACATCGCGCACGCCTCCTCGGACCATCGCATCACGCCCGACGAGGCGGAGAAGCTGCGCGAAGCCTGGGACGACCTGCGCACGCGCTCCGAAGCCTTCATCCGCGCCTGCGAGAAGGGCGACTTCGCCGCGCTGCAGGAGAAGCAGGCGACGAAGGCGAAATAACCTTCGACAGCCGCCGCGATACGATTTCCCCGTTGGCCCCGACCTCCCCCGAGCGCTTCCCATGCCCCTGCTTCCCATTTCCTACTTCGGCGACCCCGTGCTGCGCACCAAGGGCGAACGCGTCGAAAACTTCGACGCCGAGCTCGCCCGGTTCTCGGCCGACATGCTCGAGACCATGCGCGACGCGCGCGGCATCGGCCTGGCCGCGCAGCAGGTGGGTCGCGCCCTGCAGTTCTTCGTGGCCGACCTGCGCCCGGAGAAGGGCGCCGAGCCGCCCGACTTCACCTGGTCCTTCGACGGCAAGCCCGGCGCTCCGCTCGACACCTTCATGCCCCTGTGCGCCGCCAACGCCCAGCTGGAAATCCTCCCCGACGACGAGTGGCTCTACGAGGAGGGCTGCCTCTCCTTCCCCGGCCTGCGCGGCGAAGTGGCGCGCCGGGAGAAGGTGCGCATGCGCTACCAGGACCTCTCCGGCGCAACCCACGAGATCGTCTGCGACGGCCTTTTCGCCCGCTGCCTCCAGCACGAGCACGACCACTGCCAGGGCGTGCTCTTCATCGACCGCATGGAGCCGCGCGACCTCGCGCGCATCCGCAACAAGGTGGTGCAGCTCAAGCGCGACACGGAGGCGGAGATCAAGGCGCGCAAGAAGGCCGCCAAGGAGTCGAAGCCGGCCTGAGCCCGACCCCAATCGTATCCGATTTCTTACGACAAAACCCCGGCGCCGAACGCCGGGGTTTCGTTTTCGCCGAAGAGCGCGCCCGCCCTCACTTGCGGAACACGAAGTAGACGGCGCCCATCACGCAGAGGCCGGCCCACAGGTAGTCCCAGCGCCACTTCTCGCCCATGTAGAACAGCGCGAAGGGCACGAACACCAGCAGCGTCACCACCTCCTGCAGGATTTTGAGCTGCCCGAGTTCGAGTCCGGTGCCGTGGCCCAGTCGATTGGCCGGCACCATGATGAGGTACTCGAAGAAGGCGATGCCCCAGCTGGCCAGGATGGCGACGAGCAGCGGGCCGTTCTTCTGGTTTTTGAGGTGCCCGTACCAGGCGAAGGTCATGAAGACATTCGAGAGGCACAGCAGCCCGGCGGTTTTCAGAACGGCGGCGGTCATCGGGAAAAAGAGGCGGTGCGTGGGATGAATCGCCCCCGCCCGCCCGTCAATTCCGCGCTCTCCCCGGCGGAAAGGCCCCGGGGCCCTTTTTAGCTTCGCGGCTGGACACGACCGCCGAGGCTCCCAACTTGCACGCCTTTACAAAAGCCGTCTCCCACCGACCATGAGCGACTCCCTCCAACACGAATGCGGCATCGCGTATGTGCGCCTGCGCAAAAACCTCGATTGGTACGAGCAGCGCCACGGCACGCCCCTCTACGGGTTCCACCAGCTCTTCCTCCTCATGGAGAAGCAGCACAACCGCGGCCAGGACGGCGCCGGCATCGGCTGCGTGAAGCTCAACCGCCCCCTCGGCGAGGCCTTCATGTTCCGCGATCGCGAGATCAGCGCCCAGGGCCTCACCCAGATCTTCTCGCGCCAGCTGCGCGACTATAACGAGAAGCTGCGCGAGGGCCTCATCGACCCGGCGCACACCGACACCGTGAAGCGCCACTTCGACTTCGGCGGCGAAGTGCTCCTGGGCCACCTGCGCTACGGCACCTCCGGCAACTTCGACAGCTCGTCCTGCCACCCCTACTTCCGCCGCAGCATCTGGCCCACGCGCAACCTGCTCCTCGCCGGCAACTTCAACATCACCAACTCCCGCGAGCTCAACGAGCGCCTCGTCGACCGCGGCGCGCACCCCATCTTCTCCACCGACACCCAGTCCATCCTCGAGGAGGTCGGCTTCTGGCTCGATGAGGAGCACAACCGCCTTTACCATGAGCTGCGCGACCGCGGCGTGGACGGCCGCGACATCCCCGCCCACATCTCGCGCGACCTCGATGTCGCCCAGGTGCTGCGCAACGCCGCCAAGCACTGGGACGGCGGCTACGCCGTGTGCGGCCTCATCGGCAACGGCGACTCCTTCATCTTCCGCGACCCCAACGGCATCCGCCCCTGCTACTTCATCGCCAACGACGAGGTGGTGGCCGTGGCGTCGGAGCGCTCGGCGCTCATGACCATCTTCAACGAGACGCAGGCCCAGGTGCAGGAGCTCACCCCCGGCGGCGCGCTCATCGTGAAGGCCGACGGTTCCTGGAAGCTCGAACAGATCCTGGAGCAGCGCGAGAAGACCCACTGCTCCTTCGAGCGCATCTACTTCTCCCGCGGCAACGACCCGGAAATCTACGCCGAGCGCAAGGCCCTCGGCGCCGCCCTCGCACCGGCCATCTGCAAGGCCATCGACAACGATTTCGCCAACGCCGTCATCTCCTTCATCCCCAACACGGCCGAGATCGCCTACTACGGCCTCATGTCCGCCCTGCGCCAGGTGCGCCGCTCTCAGGTGAAGCGCAAGCTGCTCGACGCCATCAAGGCCGGCACCGTGGACGAGGCCATGCTCGACCGCGTGATCATGGACAACTGGCCGCGCACCGAGAAGATCGCGCACAAGGACATCAAGCTGCGCACCTTCATCTCCCAGGAGAAAAGCCGCGTGCAGCTCGCCTCGCATGTGTACGACATCTCCTACGGCGTCGTCAGCGAGAAGGACACGCTCGTGTGCATCGACGACTCCATCGTGCGCGGCACCACCCTGCGCCAGTCCATCCTGCGCATCCTTTCGCGTCCCAACCCGAAGAAGATCGTCATCGCCTCCACCGCGCCGCAGATCCGCTACCCGGACTGCTACGGCATCGACATGAGCGAGATGGGCAAGTTCCTGGCCTTCCAGGCCGCCGTGGCCCTCGCGCGCGAAACCGGCAAGGGCTATGTCCTCGACGAGGTCTACCGCGACTGCCTCGCGCAGGTCGGGCGCCCCGCGTCGGAGATGAAGAACCATGTCCGCCGCCTGTACGACCTGTTCACCGACGAGCAGATCTCCGCCAAGTGCGCCGAGCTCGTCTACCCGACCAAGGGCGAGTGGAAGGGCGAACTCGTGCTGATCTTCCAGAAGGTCGAGGATATGCGCAAGGTGCTGCCCACCGCCAAGGGCGACTGGTACTTCACCGGCGACTACCCCACCCCGGGCGGCTACGCCACGCTCAACCGCGCCTTCATCAACTACTACGAGAAGCGCGAAGGCCGCTCCTACTGAGATCCGCGCGCCCCCTCGGCCGCGACATCCGGGCAAACGAAAGCCCGCCGGGCGCTGTGGCGCTTTCGGCGGGCTTTTGCTTTGTCCGGGGCGCGCGCCCCGGAACGGAGGCGGGAAGGGCTTAGTGGCAGCCGCAACCGGTGCCGCAGCCGCAGCCGCCTTCGGAGTGGGGGTGGCCGTGTTCGACCTCGTTGGGCTTGGCTTCGCGCACCGACACGACCTTCACCTTGAAGTGCAGCTTCTCGCCGGCGAGCTCGTGGTTGCCGTCGAAGGTGACGGTGTCGCCCTCCACCTTCACCACGCGCATCACGCGCACGCCTTCGGGCGTCTGAGCGTGGAAACGCATGCCGACCGACACCTGGGCCTCGGCCTCGATGCGCTCGCGCGGCACGGTCACGATGAGGCGCTCGTCGTGCACGCCGTAGCCGTCCTCGGGGTTCACCACGACGCTCTTCTCGTCGCCGGCGACCAGGCCCTCGAGCTCGCGCTCCAGGCCGGGGATGATGTTCTGGGCTCCGTGAAGGTAGGAGAGCGGATCCATGCCCTCGGAGGAGTCGATCACCTCGCCCTTGGCGTTGGTGAGCGTGTAATCGATGGCGGCGACGGTGTTGTTGGCGATTTTCATGCGCCGGGCACCGTGAGCGGAATGCCCTTTCGGGCAAATGAAATCCGGCGTTCAGAGCGCCGGCCTTGAGGCGGAGCGGCGCGCCCACCACACGATGAGCGCCCCGGCCAGAGCGATAAAGAGGGAATAGAACTGCCCGCGGCTGAGGCCGAGCACCAGGCTCACCCCCGCGTCCGGCTCGCGCCAGCACTCGCCCACGATGCGCACGAGCGAGTAACCGATGAGGCATTCGCCCGCGACCTGCCCCTCCGGCAACGGATTCTTTTTCCAAAAACGCCACTGGGTCCACGCCATCAGCAAAAGCCCTTCCAGCGCCGCCGCATACAGCTGCGACGGATGCCGCGGCGTGAGCCACGCGGCGTGGCGCAGGTCGGGATAGCGGAACACCACCGCCCACGGCGCATCGCTCTCGCGCCCCCACAGCTCGCCGTTGATGAAGTTGGCGATGCGACCGAAGAGAATGCCGGGCGGCCCCAGCGTCACCACGATGTCGGCGAGCTTGAGGAACGACACCTTGAAGCGGCGGGCGCACCACCACACGGCCAGCGCGATGCCGATCATGCCGCCATGGCTGGCCATGCCGCCCTGGTTCACCTTGAAAATCACCCACGGGTCCTTCGCCAGCGCCTGCGGGTCGCGCACCAGCATGTAGCCCAGCACATACCCGATGCGGCCGCCCACCACCGTGCCCAGCATGCCGGCGGTCATCAGCGTGCCCTGCATGTCCGCATCCAGCGGCGAGCGCCCCTTCCGGAAATACAGGCGCAGCAGCAGCGCGGCGACGATGAAGCCGGCCACATAGGCGAGGCCGTACCAGCGGATGCCCTCCACCGGCCAGCCGGCGGGGAACTTCACAAGGAAAGGGCTCAGGTCGTGCGCCCAGAATCCGGGCGTCGGCGCGTCGGTCAGCGCAGGCAGCCCGCTCATGCCTGGCCCTCCGTGGAACCGGCGGCCCGGTCGGGCCCCGCGTCCATCCGGCGCAGCCCGGAGGCGGCGTTGCGGCGCGTGCGAGCATGCGCGAGCTCGCGCATGTCCACAGCCACATCGTCCTTCTCGAAAATCTCCATGCCCAGCAGGCTCTCAAAAATGTCCTCCAGCGTCACGACGCCCGAGAAGTTGCCGAACTCGTCCACCACGACCGCCAGCTGCTCGTGGTTGCGCACCAGGTCGTGCAGCGCGGCGCCCACGGTGGCGTTCTCCGGCACATAGTGCGCCGAGCACTTGAGCTCGCGCACCCGCACCGCGTCGCGGTCCTCGGCCTTCGCCTTCAGCAGGTCGCGCCGGCGCGCCAGGCCCACGATCTTGTCGGACGAACCCTCGTAAACCGGGAAACGCCCGTGCGGCAGATTGGGGAAAAGGCGGAACACCTCGCCGATGGTCCAGGCCGCGTCGAGCGAGGTGACCACCGGGCGCGGCGTGAGAATCTGCTTCACCGGGATGTCGTCGAGCCTCACGGCGTTGGAAACCAGCGTGCTCTCCTCCTCGGTCAGCTTGCCCTCGCGCGCACGACGGCTGGCCAGCTGGCGGATCTCCTCGTCCGACACATCCACCGTCGGGTCGGGCGCCGGGGCGAACCGGTCCAGAAGGCGCGCGAAACGACGCACGGGGCGACCCGTCAGGCGCACCAGCCGAAGAATCGTGCCCACCCGGGGCTGAAGGAAAAGGCGCGCGTGAGCGCCGAGTTTGCGCGGGATAAGGTCGGTGATGAGCGAGAAAAGCACCGTGCCCAGCGCCAGCGCGGAAAGACCGGCGACCCAGGCCGGCCATTCGCCGGGAGTGGTGCCGCCGCAGGTGATGCGGAAGCCCACCGCCAACCCCGCCAGCGCCGAGGAAAACCCGACCGTGGCGATGAACAGCGTATCCAGGGCCGCCAGCATGTTGTCGCGGTCCTCGCGGCACTTCTCCAGCACCTCGCCGGCGAAGGGATGACGGCGTTTGAGCTCCTCCGTCTCGGCGTGCGTGGAGTGAGTGACGACGCCGTGCAAAAGCGAAAGAATGATGCCGATGAGCGGCAGCACGGCGAAGGCTATCCAGAAAAGTGAGTCGGTCATGGGGGCGCCGCACACGCGCGGGGCGGCATTCGCGAAAGACACCGGAACACCGGCCGCTTTCAACCCCTATCGCTCCCGGCGCGCCGCAGGCTCGACAAGCCCGGCGAGGAAGCACGCAATGGCCCCACCCCACCCCGCCATGGACCCCCGCCTCGCCCGCATCATCGGCGCCTTCGCCGTCTTCTTCACGCTCGCCCTCCCCCTGTTCGCGGCCGCCGCCGCGGTCGCCGTCTACGCGCCGATAGCGAACCTGCTCTCGCGCGCCGGCGCCCCCTGCGCAGGCCCCCTGGCCGATCTGTTCTTCAACAACTTCAAGGTCGCCCTCTCCGCCCCGCTGCTTCTCGGCGTGGCCGGCGCCGCGGCGGCCTTCGTCGCGTGGCGCAAGCGCGACGCCGACGAGCGCGTCACGCTCGCCCGGCTTCTCGTGATCCAGACGCTCGCCGCCTTCGGCGCGCTGCTGTGGCTGGCGGCGTTCCTGGTGGCCGTCGCGAAAGGCTGACCGGCGCGCGCCGCTCAGCCGCGCCAGGCCAGCCCCGCGCGGATGGCGTCGGCGACCTTCAGGTAGTCCCGGATTTTGGCGGGCTCGTGCACGCGCACCATCGCGGCGCCGGCCTGCACCGCCCACAGGTGGGCGGCCACATTGCCCTCGTGGCGTCCGTTCGGGTCTTCGCGCCCGAGCACCTTGCCCAAGGTCGACTTGTTGCTCGCCCCGTACAGCACCGGGTGCCCCAGCGCCACCAGCCGGTCCAGACCGCGGGTGACCTCCAGGTTGTGCTCGGGCTTCTTGCCGAAGCCGAAACCGGGGTCGACCCACACCTGATGCGGCGGCAGCCCGGCCTGCCTGGCCATGGCCAGCGACTCGTGCATCTCGCCCAAAAACTGCGTCCAGAAATCCGTGTACTCCGCGTGCTCGCGGTTATGCATGAGGATGATCGGGGCGCGAAGCTCCGCCGCCATGCGGCACATGGGCGAATCCAGCTCCTTCAGGCAGGCGCGCTGCCGGCCGCCGTGCACATCGTTGATGATGTCGGCGCCCTCGCCTATCGCGGGCCCCGCGACCTCGGCCTTGTAGGTGTCCACCGAGATGGGCGTCTCCGGCAAGGCCTCGCGCACCGCGCGCACCACGGGCAGCAGGCGCACCATCTCCTCTCGCGCCGAAACCGGCACGGCGCCCGGCCGCGTGGACTCCGCGCCGATGTCCACGATGTCGGCACCCGACTCCACCAGCCGGCGAGCCCGCTCCACGGCTGCGCGCACGGAATCGTGGCGCCCGCCGTCGGAAAACGAATCGGGCGTCACATTCAGCACGCCCATGATTAGCGTGCGTGCGCCCGGTTGCGGCAGGGCGCGCCCGTGCGGGCTTGTCCAGTGCAACGGGGAACGATGGCGGGAAACGGTGCGGACGCTCATGACGGTGCGACAACTTGGGCGAGACCCGCCCGCCGGCCAAGGCTCAACCGCTCACCGCCCCGCGAGTTCGTCGCGGGCCGCCTCCATCGCCAGCGCGAAGCCGGCAGCCGCCTCCTCGCGCGCCCCCTCCGGCGATCGTCCGTCCGTGCTCGCCGCGAACGCGCGGGCGCGCCCGGCGCGCTTCGCGAGCGCCTCCGCAGCGGCGGCGTCCACGCGGCCCGCCACGACGACGGCCGGCTTGCCGTGCTTCGCCGCCAGTTCGAGCACGAGCCCGGGCGCCTTGCCGCTGAACGAGGAGAGGTCGAAGCGCCCCTCGCCCGTCACCACGAGGTCGGCCTCGCGTATCCGGTTTTCAAGGTCAAGCCAGGCTCCTGCGAGCGCGGCGCCCGGCACGCGGCGGGCGTCGAGCGCGCAACGCAGGCCGAACGCCAGACCGCCGGCCGCGCCGGACCCGGGCTCGCCCATGAGGGTGCGCGGACGCTCGCAGAAATCGCACAGCTTCTTGGCCATCACGCCTGCGAGCCGCTCGGTCTCGATGAGGAAATCGGGCGCCAGGCCCTTCTGCTCGCCGTAGGCGTAGGTGGCGCCGGACGGCCCGAGCACGGGGTTGGTCACATCGCCCGCCAGGCGCACATCCGGCACATTCGGCCACAGATGCCCGCCCAGGCGAACATCCTTGGACCAGTCTTCGGGAAACGAGCGCCTCAGCAGCCCGCGCACGGGATGCGACAGCTCCAACCCCAGCTTCTCCAGCGCACCCAACCCGAGGTCGTTCGTCGCCACGCCGCCCAGGCCGACCACCACGGCGGACGCTCCGCGCTCCGTGGCGCGCGCGATCAGCTCGCCCACGCCGCGCGATGTCGCGCGCCGCGGGTCGCGGGATTCCCGCGGCACCAGATCGAGCCCGCAGACCGACGCCGCGTCCAGGATGGCGACACGGCCGTAGGCCCGGATGTCGAGCATCGCGACGGCCGCCGGAGGAATGTCGCGCGCGTCCACCCAGCCCACTCGCCCGGTGCGCGCCTCCCCGGCGGGGCCGGTGACGGGCAACTCCTCCCAATCGCCACCGCAGACACCCACGAGAAGCTCGGCGAAGCCGTCGCCGCCGTCAGCCATGGGCAGCAGGGAGACCTCGGCGCCCGGGAACGCCGCCAACGCCGCGTCGGCGAGGAGCCGGGCCGCCTCGGGGGCGCTCAGGCATTCCTTGAACTTGTCGGGAGCGACGAGGATTTTCACGCGGCGCAGCGTCGTCGGAGCCGCTGCGGGTTACAAGCCAAGGGAGGCCTCACGGCCGGGTTTTGCGCGGGGCGAAGCGCGTCGCGCGCCCACATCCCGCTTGAAACCGAAAACCGAAAACTTGAAACACATCGCCCCGCCATGGCCCTCAACCCGCATCACCTCGAATTATTCCACTATGTCGCCCGATTCGGCGGCATCGCGCAGGCCTCCAAACGCATGCCTTACGGCGTCGGCCAGCCCGCCATCAGCCTGCAGATCACGAGGCTTGAGGACGCCCTCGGCGTGACGCTCTTCCAGCGCCGGCCTTTCAAGCTGACCAAGGAGGGCGAGAAGCTGGCCGCCCACATCGAACCGTTCTTCCGCGGGCTCGAAAGAATCGAGACCGAGCTGCGAGGGAAAGCCGCCCCCCTGCTTCGCATCGGCGCCACCGAGCTCGTGCAGCGCGAACACCTGCCCGACCTGCTGGACCGCCTGCGCGAGACGCACCCGACGCTGCGCATCTCCCTGCGCGACGCCACCCCGGAGGCGCTCACCGACCTCGTGCGCGCGGGCGAGCTGGATGTGGCGGTGTTCATGACCGCCGTGGAGCCCCCCAAGGACCTTCGGTTCACCGCCATGATCACGGCCAAACCCGTGCTTCTGGTCCCCTCGGCCCACCCGGCCCGCTCCGCCGAGGAGATCCTCGCACCCGACCACATCTCGGCGCCCCTGGTGTGCCTGCCTCCCCAGGAGCCCGCCTGCGTGGCCTTCCGCGCCCTGCTCGAAGCCTCCGGACGCATCTGGGAACCCGCGCTCGAGGTGGCCACCCAGTCCCTCGTCCACAGCTATGTGAAATCCGGATACGGTATCGGCCTCGGGCTCGACCTTCCCGGCCACCCGACCCCGGACGGGCTGCGCTCACTGCCCCTGCCGGGAGCCCCGCTCGTGACGGGCGGCATCCTCACCGGGGTCAACGAACTCCCGGTGAAGGCCGACTTCATCCGGCTCGCCGAGGCCCATGCGGCGACACTCTCCGCCCCCGCCGCGCAGAGCGCTCAGCGCGCGGCCACATCCACCCCGATCACCCCGCCGGCGATCAGGGACAGGGACACCCAGCCGACCATGGCCCAAAGCACCACCGCGCACAGCATGGGGCGCAAACCGGCGACCCGAAGCTCGTCGCGGTGAAGCCCGCAGCCGAGCAGGAACAGCGCGCCGACCATGAGGGCGCGCCCACCCCAGGCCAGCCACACGAGCGCGGACGCGGGTAGCACTTCGCCCGCGAAGGCGGCGCCGACAAAGCCGAGCAGGAACCAGGGGAAGGAGGCGCGGCCTCCGCCGTGGAAGAACCGGGCGACCACCAGGCAAACCGGAAGTATCCACAGTGCGCGCGTCAGCTTCACCACGGTGCCCAGCGCCAGCGCCTCCTGCCCGTAGGCGGCGCCCGCACCCACCACGCCGGCCGTGTCATGGATGGCCAGGGCGCTCCAAAGCCCGAACTGGGCCTGACTGAGGTCCAGTGCGCGCCCGATCACGGGGAAGAGGAATATCGCCACAGCGTTGAGCAGAAAGATGATCGCCAGCGACACGGCGGTGTCGCGCCGGTCGGCCCCCACCGTCGGCGCGAGGGCCGCGATGGCGCTGCCGCCGCAGATGGCCGTGCCGCCGGAGATCAGCGTGCCGAGCACGCGATTGAGTCCGAAGGCGCGGGCCAGCAGCACGCCCACCGCCATCACCAGCACGATCCCGCCCAGCGTGACGGGCAGCGACTTGGCGCCCACGCTGAGCACCGTGGCCGGCTGCACACCGAAGCCCAGGGCGATGACCGCCAGCTTCATGGCCTTTGAGGAGAGCCGCGCCGTGGCCACGCCGCCGGAGCGATCGGGGGCCACCTGCGCCAGAAGGATGCCCGCGAGCATCCCCATGGCGGGCGACTCGGTGAGCACCGCCGCCGCCACGGCTCCGGCAGGCCTCAGGGCGGAGGCGGCGAACCCGAAGGCGTCGGCGGGCCGGCTGAGACCGGGGGAGGAGAAGTGGAAGCTCGGCGTTTTCATGCCCGCAGTTTACACGCGCAGGTCGATTTCATCCAATCGATGCTCGTTGAACATGCCATCAGCATAATTTATTAACCGGACCATGCTGCCGTTCACCCTGAGACAACTGGAGGTCTTCCGCGCCATCGCCCGACAGGGCGGAGTGACCCACGCCACGAAACGGCTGGGCGTGTCGCAGTCCGCCGCCAGCATGGCCCTGGCCGAACTGGAGCGCGCGCTCGGCCGGCGACTGTTCAACCGAACCGGGCGCTCCATGGCGCTCAACGACGAGGGCCGCCGGCTTCTCGCCCAGGCGGAGGCGCTGCTGGACGCCGCCGGCGACATCGTGGCGGCGACACGCGAGGAGGCCGGCGAGGTGTCGGGCAAGCTGGCGCTGGGGTGCAGCACGACCATCGCCGGGTATACGCTGCCGCCGCGGCTGGCCTCGCTTCTGGAGCGCCACCCGGGCATCGAGCCCGAACTGCGCGTGGCGAACACCGAGGGCGTGCTGCGCCTGGTGCACCGCGGCGAGGTCGACATCGGGCTCGTGGAGGGCGAGGTCGACGCGCACGGACTGGAGACGCGCGAATGGCTGCCCGATGAGATCGTCGCGGTATGCTCGCCGTCCGACCCGTTCGCCGCCGGCCGGCGGGTGACCGCGAAGGCGCTGGCCAAGCGGCGCTGGCTGATGCGGGAGGGCGGCTCGGGCACCTACGACACGGTGATGGAGGAACTCGGCCGGCGCGGGGAGCAGCCGGAGCAGACGCGCGTCTTCGGCGACACGGAGGCGATTAAGGGCGGCGTGCGCGCCGGCCTCGGGCTCGCCTGGGTGTCGCTCAGCGCCGTGCGCGAGGAGCTCGAGGACGGGCGCCTCGCGCGCGTGAACGCGCCGTTCTCGATACGGCGCAGGCTGCGCATCCTGATGCTGCCGGCCCGCAGGCGCAGCGCCCTCGTGCGCACGGCGCTGGAGTGGCTGGACGCGGAGGCCGGGCGCGGAGCGTAAGGAAAGCAAAACCCCCGTCGGGTCCGCCGACGGGGGTTTTGTTTTCCGGATACAAAGGCACCCGGAGCAGGATCAGCCGAGGCGCTGGGGCATCACGACGCAGAGGAACTCCTCCTTGTTGCGAATCACGCCCGGCGACATGTCGTCCTTGAACTCGAACTGCACCACATCGTCGGCGAGCGCCTTGAGCGGATCGAGCAGGTAGGCGGGATTGAAGGCGATCTGCACGGCGGGACCGTCGAACTTGATGGCCAGCTCCTCCTGCGCCTCGCCGTACTCGGAGCTGGACGCGGTGATGACGAGCTTGGACTCGCCCACGGCGAGCTTCACGGAGGTGTTCTTGTCCGAGGTCATGAGCGCGGCGCGCTGCACGCACTCCAGGAGAGGCTCGCGCTCCAGCTCCACGCGGTGCACGGTCTCCTTGGGGATGACCTGGCGGTAGTTCGGGTAGTTGCCCTCGACGACCTTCGAGACGAGATTGATCTGGTCGGTGAGCGCGGCGTCCTTGTCGGCGATCTGCACGCGGAAGGAGACCTGGCGGTCGTTGAAGGCGATGCGCACCTCGCCGGTGTCGCCGAGCATGCGCTGCAGCTCATTGACGGTGCGGGCGGGCAGGATGAGCTGACCGGCCTGGCCGGCGGCGGCCTCGAGGCCCTTGGCGGCGGTGGCCAGACGGCGTCCGTCGGTGGCGACGAGCGTGAGCTTGGCGTCGGCGAAGTTGAAGTAGACGCCGTTGAGGATGAAGCGGTTCTCGTCCGTGGACTGGGCGTAGGCGACCTTCTTAAGCATGGAAGCCAGCTCCGCCTGGGGCAGGTTGAAGCTGTGCTGGTCGGCGAAGGAAGGCAGTCCGGGGAACTGGTCGGCGGGCAGGCCCATGATCTGGAACTGCGAGGCGCCGGAGGTGACGCGCACGCGGTTCTGGCCGGAGATTTCCACGACGGTGTCGATGGCGGGCAGCGAGCGCACGATGGTCGCCAGCTTCTTCACCGGCAGCGTGATGGCGCCGCCGGAGGTGACGGAGGCCTTGATGCGGCAGCGGATGCCGAGGTCGAGGTTCGTGGTGGTCAGGGAAACCGTGTCGCCCTCCGCCTCGATGAGGACATTGGAGAGAATGGGCATCGACGCGCGAGCGCCGACGACGCCGAGGACTTGGGCCAGGCCGGCCGCGAAGTGGTCACGGTTGATTTTGAACTTCATAAGTGCGGCCAATGGAACAAACGCCGGCCCAGGGGCAACCGCGTTTTTCGGGGCGCTCCGGGCATATTGGCATCGCAAGACACGCGGCCGGGCGCAGGTTATCCACCCACACCCCGCCAAGCGAACAACCCATGAGCCTGAAGATTCTATCAACGGCGCTGCTTATCCTGCCGCTCGCCGCCCCTGCGGCCGAACTGTTCACCGTCACGACGACCGGCGCCGCCGCATTGAGGGTGAACGGCAGCAACCTGCTCGACCTTCAAAAAGACTCCGTGGAGGCCCGGGGCGCCTTCTCCGCCATCGCGAACAACTCGGTGCGCATCGCGGTCAACTACGCCGGAGTGCCCGACGCCATCGTGCTCGACATCGTTGTGCCCACAGCGCCCGGCGGGCTGTTCATCGCCACGCTGCGGATGCCGGGGTTCACCCGCACCTTCGCCGGCACCACGAAGGCCGAGTTGCAGACATCCATCGAGGACTTTGTGAAAAACGCCTCTCCCGAGAGGCGCAACTTCGTCGAGGCGGCCAAGCGCATATTCGCGCAAACGCCGGTGACGGTGACGGACGGCACGCCCCACTCCTCCACCGCCCTGATGGCCAACCGGGCGTTCGACGAATTCGGCCTGCGACACGGCAAAACGAACGACGAGCGGGGCGACCTGGACGCAGGCAAGGAGCTCGACACGGGCCACTTCGGCGTGTTCACGGACGCGGGCCGTTTTGAAACCGAGGGCGGATTCAAAGGCGAAGCGTACACGGTGGCGCCCACGCTGCGGTTGGGCGAACGCTGGGGCTTCGTGATCTCGGCGCCCATTCGTTACCTGAACATCGAGGGCGCCGAAAGCGGGGAGCTCGGCCTGCTCGCGGGTATCCCCCTTCAGATCATCTCGGAAGCGAAGGACTCGCACCTGTTCTGGCAGATCTCCCCGCACGCTCACGCCGCCCTGGCGGGCAGTCTCGACATGGGCCAGGCCGGCCTTGGCGTAGGCGGCGGGGTGACCAACCGCATCGGCTACAACTTCGGCTTCTGCACCGTTCAGATGGCCAACCAATTCGGCCATTTCGAGGGGGTCGAAATCGACAATGTGGATACGGGTGTGCTCCAGCAAATCGTGAAAAACGGCCTGCAGGTGTCCGTGCCCGTCGCCGACGACTGGCTCATCGAGGGCCGCGCGGTGCGCACCGACTTCCTTAACGACGCGGCCGTGCCGGAGTACTACACCTTCGGAGTCGACCTGGTACTGCGCACTCCGGCACGCGTCTCCCTGCTGTGCGGGCTGCTTCCCGACGACCTCCATGCAGGCGTCTATGTCGACATGGACTTCAAGGACTATGTCGCCCCGCACGCCCGTGCCGGCGCGCGCTGGAAGTGGTGAGCGGGATCGCCGCCTCGCCAAAGACGAAGGCCGCGGGAACGCCCCGCGGCCTTCGATTATCACCGAGCGATCGCGTCGCGTCAGCCCAGCCAGGCGGCGCGCAGGGCCTTGAAGGCCTCGACGGGACGCTCGCTCTCCCACACGGCTCCGACCACGGCGATGCCGTCGAAACCGAGCCGGCGCGCCACGGGGGCGTTCTCCGGAGTTATGCCGCCGAGCGCGACGACCGGATGCCCCTTGTTCTCGGTTTTCCAATACGCCACGATCGCTCCGAACTCCTCGGGCGTGCGACGGGGCGCGTAGCCGCGCTTGGAAATGGACGGGAAGACGGGCCCCAGAGTGGCGTACTCGCAGTCCTTCGGCCCGTGGGAAAGCTCGGCGTAATCGTGGCAGGAACGGCTCAGGGGAAGACCCTCCGGCATGCGCGGCGCGCGCCCCTTGCCCGACTGCAGGTGCAGCCCCGCCAGCCCGAATTCGGCGACCAGCTCGGGGTGGCCGTGGACCACGATGCGGCTGCGGTACTTCTTGGGCACCTCGCCGATCCAGTCGCGGAAGTCGGCCGCGCTCCAGTCGTGCCGGCGCAAGTGCAGGCGCGGCAGGCCGGCCTCGAAAAGCTTTTTCACCGTGCGCAGCTCGCCGGGCACCTCGTCCTCGGGCGTGATGACGATGATGAGCGGCTCGCCGCCGACGGGGGATGCGCCCCCCTCGGCCTTGGCGCCTGCGCGCTTCGATTTGATCCAGTTGAACAGTTTGCGGATGGGCATCGTCTCTTATCCCCCTTGGGTCGCGCGAATGACGAGCACCCGGTCGCCGTCGGCGAGCGCATGCTGCGCCCAACGGGAACGCGGCACGACGCCGTCGTTCACGGCGACCGCCACGCCGTCGAGCGAGGGCAGTCCGACGCAAGTCAGCAGACCCGCGACAGTCGCCTCGCCCGCGTTAACCTCGCGTGGCTCGTCGTTTAGGAAAATTCGCATGGGAGGAGGCAGGGCGTATGCGCATGCGGCGCCATGGCAAGGGCGTATGCGCGACGAGCGACCGAGCGGCGGCGAACAGCCTTGCCTCACGCCGGAGCGTCGGCATCCCCTCCGGCATGCGTTCGCTCCTCCCCGTCTTCGCCGCCGCCTCCACGCTGCTGTTCGCCGGCTGCGGCGAACGCCCCGTTTCCACAACCCCCTCCAACACCACCACCATGAGCACTCAGGACACCGAAGTCGCCGTCATCTCCACCAGCGAAGGTGACATCACCATCGCCTTCCGCAGCGACAAGGCCCCCAAGACCGTCGAAAACTTCAAGAAGCTCGCCAAGGACGGCTTCTACAACGGCACCTGCTTCCACCGCATCATCAAGGGCTTCATGATCCAGGGTGGCGATCCCCTCACCAAGGACCTCGCCGCCGAAATGCGCTGGGGCACCGGCGGCCCGGGCTACCAGATCAAGGCCGAGTTCAACGACCTTCACCACGCCCGCGGCGTCATCTCCATGGCCCGCTCCCAGCACCCCGACTCCGCCGGCTCCCAGTTCTTCATCTGCGACGGCGACGCGGGCTTCCTCGACCGCCAGTACACCGCCTTCGGCCAGCTCATCAAGGGCGACGACGTGCTGACCAAGATCGCCTCCACCCCCTGCGCCGCCTCGTTCGGTGGCGAGCGTTCGCGCCCCACCAAGCGCGTCGAGGTGAAGTCCGTCACCATCGTGCCGGCCGACCAGGCCAAGTAAGCGAGCGCCATCAGGCTCCGACAGAACGCCCCGCGACCGGTCATCGGCGCGGGGCTTTTTTTACACGGGCGCCTCCGTGGAGGTGGAATGTTCGCTGGATTCGCGTCAAAAAACACCCTATTCAGGCGTCTCACCCCATGACTATTTATCAGAGAAAATCCACCCTGGCCGCCCCCGTGCTATGCGCCCTGCTGGCCGGCGGTTGCATCACCCAGGAGCCTCCTCCTGCGGAACAGCTCACCGCAGGCGCCCTGCCCGAAGGCACCAAGGTCCCCGGTCAATATGCGGCGCCGGGGCAGACGGCGGGTTCGGAAGCCCCGGGCGGCTGGCTTAAGACTTTCAACGACCCCAAGCTCGAGGCGCTCGTCGCCGAGGCGCTGACCAACAACCGCGACCTGGCCGCCGGCAAGGCGCGCGTGGACCGGGCGGCGGCCGAGGCGCGACAGGCGGGCGCCGACCTCATGCCGCAGGTGGGCTACTCGCTCAACGCGGCGACCGGCGGACAAGGCGGCTCCTCCGCGCGCACCGACAAGATGGGCGCCGGACTCACCCTTTCCTGGGAACTGGATGTGTGGGGACGCCTCGCCTCCGGCCGCGACGCCGTGCGCGAAGCCTTCGCCTCGCAGGAAGCTGACTTCGCCTATGCCAGGCAGTCGCTGGTGGCCCAGGTCGCCAAGGCCTACTTCCTCCTCATCCAAGCCGTCAGGCAGGAGGCCATCGCCCGCGAGTTCGTCGAAATCAACAAGCGCACGGTCGCCCTGGTCCAACTGCGCAAGCAGTTCGGCACCATGAACGCCTTCGACCTCGCCCTTCAACGCTCCTCGCTCGCCTCGTCCGAAGACCGGCTCCAGCAGGCTCGCTCCGGCCGCGAGAAGGCCGCCCGCTCGCTTGAGATCCTGCTTGGCCGCTACCCGAAGGCTGAAATTTCGGCCCTGCCGGACCTGCCAACCCTCCCGCCCGCGCCGCCCGCGGGCCTGCCCGCTTCGCTGCTGGAACGACGCCCCGACCTCGTGGCGGCCACCCGCCGCATCGCCGCCGCCTTTGACCAAAAGGAATCGGCCAAGGCCGCCCGACTTCCCCGGCTTTCCATCACCGCCGACGGCGGCGCCCTCGCCGACGGTTTCCGCAACATGGCGCTCGACGACCTCTTCTGGAATGTCGGCGCCAACTTCCTCGGCCCCATCTTCGACGGCGGCAGGCTCCGCGAGCAGGTCGAAATCGCCGACGCCAAACAGCGCGAGGCGCTCGCCCTCTTCGGCAAAGCCGCCCTTCAGGCGTTCCGCGAAGTGGAGACCACGCTTACCGAAGGCGCCCGGCTGGAAATCCGACGCGACCTCGTCGCGGCGGCCGACCGCGACCAGACGGAAGCGCTCAAGCTGGCCAATATGCGCCTCGACGAAGGCCTCATCGACCAGGTCGCGCTGCTCAATGTGCAGTCCGGCACGCTCAACGCCCGGCTGGCGGCGCTGGCCGTGGAAGTCGAACGCCTGACCAACCGCGTCGACCTTCACCTGGCTCTCGGCGGCGACTACGCGTCGACGGAGCCCGCCCCCGAAACGCCGTCCGCGCAATGATTCCCATCCGGACGCGCCCCGCCCCCAAACACTTCCCCAACACACTCTCACCATGATCCGTCGACCGCTATTCCCCGTCCTTGCCGGACTCAGCCTCGTCCTCTCCGGTTGCGGCAAAAAGCCCGCCCCGCCCGCCCCGCCGCCGCCCTCCGTGCGCACGCAGGAGATCCGCCCCGCGGACCTTCCCGTCACCTTCACCTATGTGGGCCGCTCGACCTCCGACAGCAAACTGCAGGTAGTCCCCCGCGTGACCGGCGTACTGCTCGAAAGCCCCTTCACCGAAGGCGGCATCGTGAAGGCCGGCGACATCCTCTTCCGCATCGACCCCTCCGAGTACCAGGCCAAGCTCGACGAGGCCATCGCCCGACGCGCCCAGACCCAGGCCATGCTCGCCCAAGCCGAGTCCAACCTGCGCCGCATCGAGCCCCTCGCCGCCGCGGGCGCAGCGTCCCGACAGGACCTGGAGAACGCCCGAACAGGCCAACTCTCCGCCAAGGCCAATCTCGCCGCCGCCGAGGCGGCGGTGAACTCCGCCCGGATCATGCTCGATTTCACCACGATCCGCGCCCCCTTCACCGGCATCGCCGGCAAGGCGGCCTTCGGCAAGGGCGCCCTTCTCACCCCCCAGTCAGGCACCATCCTCGTGGTGGACGACCTCGACCCCATGCCGGTGGAATTCTCCGTGAGCGAAGCCGAACTGCTCGGAGGCCGCCGCGAGGCCGAAGCCGGCAGAATCTCCGCCGTGTCGCGCGACGAATTCGAGGTGAAAGCGACCCTTCTAGACGGCACCGTGTATCCGAAAATCGGACGCATCGACTTCCGCGATGTGCGCGTGAACCCGCAGACGGGCACGGCCCTCGTCCGCGCCAAATTCCCGAACCCCGAGGGCAAAATCAACCCCGGCCAGTTCATCCGAGTCAGTCTCGTGGGCGTGACGCGCAAGGACGCCATCACCGTGCCGCAGGCCGCCGTCATCCAAAGCGCCAACGGCGCCTCGGTCTTCGTGGTCAAACCCGACGGCACCGTGGAGTCGCGCAAAATCACCCCGGCCGAATGGGTAGGCACGCTCTGGCGCATCGAATCCGGCCTCAAGCCGGGCGACATCGTCGTGACCGAAGGCATCCAGCGTCTGCGCGCGGGAATGAAGGTCACCGTGGAAAACGAGCCCGCGCGCTGAACGCGCACCGCCTCCCCTACAACGCGAACCCCGCCCCGCCGTGTTCAGCAAATTCTTCATCGACCGCCCGATCTTCGCCGGCGTGCTGTCGGTGCTCATCATGATCGCCGGCGCAGCGGCCTACGCGCTGCTGCCGGTCGCCCAGTTCCCGGAGGTCGTGCCGCCCACAGTATCGGTGTCGGCCAACTACCCGGGCGCCGACGCCAAGACCGTCTCCGCCACCGTCGCCGCTCCCATCGAGCAGCAGCTCTCCGGCGTCGCCGGCCTGCTCTACTACCAGTCCACCTGCGGCAATGACGGCTCCCTGCGCACCACCGTCACCTTCGAGGTGGGCACGGACCTCAGCCTCGCCCAGGTCGATGTGCAGAACCGCGTCAACCAGGCCGCCCCCAAGCTGCCCGAGGAGGTGCGCCGGCAGGGCGTCACGGTGCTCAAGCGCAGCAACAACATGGTGCAGGTGGCCGTCCTCACCTCCGAAGACCCGTCTCATGACCAGCTCTTCCTCTCCAACTACGCCACCATCAACCTGGTCGATTCCCTCAAGCGCGTCCCCGGCATCGGGGATGTGACCGTCTACGGCGCAGGCGACTACGCGATGCGCATCTGGCTCAACCCCGACAAGCTCGAGGCGCGCAACCTGACCGTGGCCGATGTGCAGCGCGCCGTCTCCGAACAGAACGGCCTCTTCGCAGCCGGCCGCATCGGCCAGCGCCCCGGAGAATCCGACATCCAGCTCACGGTACCCGTCACCACCCGCGGCCGACTCGACTCCCCCGAACAGTTCGAGCGCATCATCCTGCACACCGACCCCGACGGCTCGATGGTCCGCCTGCGCGATGTTGGCAGGGTCGAGCTGGGCAGCCAGAGCTACGACCTCTTCGGCCGACTGGGCGTCGCAGGCCGCGACAAGGAAGCCCGGCCCTCCACGCTCATCATCACCTACCTGCAGGACGGCGCCAACGCGGTCTCCGTGGCCAAGGCGACGCGCGAGGCGCTCGACCAGGCGGCGGTGAACTTCCCCGCCGGGCTCAAGTGCGACATCCCGTTCGACTCCACCCGGTTCATCGAGGTGTCCATCAACGAGGTGCTGCACACCCTGCGCGACGCCGTGCTGCTCGTGGTGGTGGTGGTGTTCCTCTTCCTTCAGAGCTGGCGCACCACGCTCATCCCGCTGCTGGCCGTGCCGGTGTCCGTCATCGGCACCTTCGCGGGCCTCATGCTGCTGGGCTTTTCCATCAACACACTCACGCTCTTCGGCCTCGTTCTGGCCATCGGCATCGTGGTGGATGACGCCATCGTCGTGGTGGAGAATGTGGAGCGCATCATGGCGACCACCGGCAAGAATGTGCGCGACGCCACCATCCAGGCGATGGAGGAGGTCAGCGGGGCGCTGGTGGCGATCGTGCTCGTGATGAGCGCGGTCTTCGTGCCCGTGGCCTTCCTCGGCGGACTCACAGGCCGCTTCTACCAGCAGTTCGCGCTTACCATCGCCGTTTCCGTGGCCATCTCCGGCTTCGTCGCCCTCACGCTCTCGCCCGCGCTGTGCCGCCTGATTCTCAAGCCGCATGACGCCTCGCACGGCGAGTCCCACGGCCTGCTGGCGCGTTTCTTCGGCGCCTTCAACCGGGGCTTCGAACGCTTCACCTCGCGCTACACCTCGCTGGTGGGGCTTTCCCTGCGGCACCTGCGGGTGAGCGTCGCCCTGGCGGCGGCCCTCATGCTCGCGACCGTCGGCGTGTTCAGGAGCGTGCCGTCCGGATTCATCCCGGCCGAGGACCAGGGCTATGTCATCACCCAGGTCATGCTGCCCGAAGGCGCCTCGCTCGAGCGCACCGACGCCCTTGTGAAGAAGGTCGAGGAGCACTTCCTGAAAGACCCCGCTGTGGCGAATGTGATCACGATGGGCGGCATGAACTTCCTCGCCGGCGGCACGAACACCACGAACTCCGCCGCGCTCTTCGTCATCCTCAAGGACTGGAAGGAGCGCAAGACGCCCGAAACCGGCCTGCGCTCCGTGCTGGGCAGCGTGTACGCGGCGTTCGCCAAGGACACCACCGGCATGGTGCTGCCGTTCAACCCGCCCCCGGTGCCCGGATTGGGCAGCCGCATCGGCTTCGAGTTCCAACTGCAGGACCAGGCCGACCACGGCGCCGAGGAACTCGCCAGGGTTTCCGAGGAGTTCGTCGCGGCGCTGTCCGCGCGTCCGGAAATCACCGGCACGACTATCTCCTACTCCTA
Source organism: uncultured Opitutia bacterium (assembly GCA_945957395.1). Lineage (GTDB taxonomy): Bacteria > Verrucomicrobiota > Verrucomicrobiia > Opitutales > UBA953 > CAMFKE01. The sequence goes on along the minus strand of CAMFKE010000003.1, from coordinate 258,400 downwards.
CACGCAGCCCAACCTGTTCGTCGATGTGGACCGCGATCAGATCAAAAGCATGGGACTGAACGTGAACGAGGTGTTCTCCACCCTGCAGGCCCAGCTCGGCTCGCTCTATGTGAACGACTTCAACAAATTCGGCCGCGTGTGGAAGGTCCAGATCCAGGCTGAGCCCGAGTTCCGTTCCACGCCCGACGCCATCGGGCGCATGTATGTGAGAAACGCCGACGGCGAACTCCTTCCGCTGTCCGCCGTGGTGCGCTCCGAATGGAAATCCGGACCGAACATGGTGACGCGCTTCCAAGGCTACCCCGCCGTCATGTTCACGGGCGGCAGCTCCGCCGGCTTCTCCTCGGGCGAGGCCATGAAGGCCATCGAGGAAGAGATGAAGAAACTGCCCGCGGGTTATGCGATCGAATGGTCCGGCGCCTCGCTTCAGGAACGCCAGGCCGGCGGTCAGGCCGGCGCCATCATGGCGTTCGGCATGCTCATCGTGTTCCTCGTGCTGTGCGCGCAGTACGAATCGCTGCGACTGCCCTTCATCGTGCTGCTGGCCGTGCCGCTGGGGGTGTTCGGCGCCATGCTTGCGTGCCTGCTCACCGGCCTGCCCAACGACATCTACATCCAGATCGGCATCCTGGTGCTGGTGGGTCTGGCCGCCAAGAACGCCATCCTCATCGTGGAGTTCGCCGCCGAGCGACTCCACGCCGGCATGTCCGTCCAGGAAGCCGCGCTGGAGGCCTGCAAACTGCGCTTCCGCCCGATCCTGATGACCTCGCTGGCGTTCATCCTCGGCGTTGTGCCGCTGATGCTCGGCAGCGGAGCCGGCGCGGCCGGACGCGTCAGCATGGGTATCGGCGTGTTCGGCGGCATGCTCGCCGCCACGGTGCTGTCCGTGCTGGTCGTGCCGCTCTACTTCCGCCTCATCGCGAAAAAGTAGACCGGGCGTTCGCCCCTGACGAAAACACCCCGCGCCGTCTCGACGGTCGCGGGGTGTTCGTTTTCCGGTTGGCGTTCCGGCCTACTCGCCGGGACCGACGGCGGGCTTGGCGTAGCGCCAGTCGCGCTGGGCGGCGCGCTCGGCGTTGCGCTTATTGGCGGCCTCCACGGCGTCGGTGTATTCGCGGCGCGTCTTGATGTCGCCGGTCACCACGCCGGTCACCACGGGCGTCTCGATGCCGGGCTCCTCCGGGTCGGCATCGGCGCAGCCGGACAAAAGGCATAATGCAAAAGGCATAATGCAAAAGGAGAGGAACCTCCCAGGGGTGACGCGGGACATGTCGGAACGCGGATTCATGTGAAGGCCTACTTTTGCATTTTGCCTTGTGCCTTATGCGTTCGCCGCGCTTGCGCGGCGCAGCGCGTCGGCCTCGAGCCAGGTCTTGAGCGAGCCGATGGCCTTGGCGGCGGCGGCCTTGGCCTGCGCGAGCGCGGCGGCGTCGGCGGGCTTGGGCGAGGAGGCGAAGATGTAGTACTTGATCTTGGGCTCGGTGCCGGAGCCGCGCACCGCGAAGCGGCGGCCGTCGGCGAGCGTGAAGAAGTAGAAGTTCTCCTTGGGCACGAGGTCGCCGTCGTCGTCGCGGATGTCCTTGGCGCCGAAGTCGAGGAACTCGGCCACCTTGGCGCCGTCCACCTCGGCGGGCGGGTTTGAGCGCAGGGACTTGAGGATGTTCTGGATCTGCGCGGCGCCGGCGGCTCCCTCGAGGGTGAGGTTGAGAAGGGATTCGTCGCAGAAGCCGTACTTGGCGTAAATGGAATCCAGATACTCGCCGAAGGTGAGACCCTTGGACTTCAGGTGGCCGGCGAGCTCCACGATCATGAGGGCGGCCATGTTGCCGTCCTTGTCGCGCACATCGTCGGTACCGAGGTAGCCGTAGCTCTCCTCGCCGCCGAAGGCGAAGAAGGTGGCGTGCTTCTGCAGGAGTTCGGCGCGCTTGGCGTAGGAAAGTTCGTCGTAGCGGATGAGCAGACCCTGCTGTTCGAACACGGCCTTCTCCACCTGCGCCTGGTACTTGGCGAGCTTGGCGGCGATCCACTTGAAGCCGGTGAGCGTGTTCAGGCAGCGCACGCCGTGGCCGGCGGCGATGGCGTCCTGCAGCGGGGTGGTCACGAAGGTCTTCACCAGCGCCACGCTCTTGGAGCCGGCGGCGGGGATGAGGCCGGACTCCTTCATGCGCGTGAGGCGGTACTCGGCCAGCACGGTGCCGATCTTGTTGCCGGTGAGCAGCTCGAAGCCGCCGTCGCGGGTGCGCGTGGCGATGCCCACGCGGTCGTTGTCCGGGTCGGTGGCCAGCACGAGGTCGGCGCCGGTCGCCTTCGCCTGCTCCACGCCCAGCGCGAGCGCCTCGGCGTTCTCGGGGTTGGGCGACTTCACGGTCGGGAAGCGCGGGTCGTGCGCGAGCTGGGCGGGCACGGTGGCGGCGGCGAGGCCGAGGCGCTCGAGCGCGGGAAGGATCATCACATCGCCGGTGCCGTGCAGGTTGGTGAAGACCACCTTGAGCTTCGCGGCGAAGGCGGACTTGTCCAGCACGGCGTCCATCAGGCGGTCGAGGTACGCGGTCTCGGCCTTGGCCGGCACGCGGCCGGCGGCGGCGCGGTTGATTTCCAGATAGGCGGGGATTTCCGCCAGTTTCACGGCGTTCACCTCGGCGATGACGCCGGCGTCGTGCGGGGGCGTCACCTGTCCGCCGTCGTTCCAGTAGCACTTGAAGCCGTTGTCATGGGGCGGGTTGTGCGAGGCGGTGATCACCACGCCGGCGTGGGCCTTGAGCAGGCGCACGGTGTAGCTGAGCTGGGGCGTGGAGCGCGGGCCGTCGAAGAGCAGGGCGCGACCGCCGGCGCGGGTCCACACGGACGCGGCGAGCTCGGCGAAGTGGCGGGAGAAGTGGCGCACGTCGTGGGCGATGACGAGCGTGGGCAGGTCCGCGCGCTGCTCGGAGGCGAGCCACTGCGCGGTGTAGCGGTACAGTCCGAGCGTGGCGCGCACCAGGTTGATGTCGTTCAGATTGTTCGAGCCCACGGCGGCGTGCTCGGGCGTGCCCTGCGGGCCGACCGCACCCTTCTCGATGGAGGTCACCACGCGACCCTGGGTGCGCCCACGCATGCCGCCGGTGCCGAACGCGAGCTTCTTGAAGAAGCGGTCGTTGAGCTCCTCCCACGCGCCCTGCCCGGTAAGTTCGGCCAGCGAAGCCACGGCCCAGGCGGGCAGGAAGCCGGCGTCGAGCCATTCCTTGAGGTTGGCGTGGGCGTCGGCGAGGAGCTTGCCGTCGGCTTTGGCCTGATCGGCGAGGGCGAGGATGCGGGCGGGCATGGCGAAAGGGTGGTTGTTGCGCGCCTCTAATGAACCTGCGCGCCCAGAGCGCAAGCGCGCGGATGGCGCCTCGCGCCCCTCCCCGTCTTTCACCTTGTCCCCGCCGGCGGCCCTTATCAGAGTCCGCCCCCCTACGACCCTCTTCCCATGAGCGACAACTCCAGCAAAAAGGCCGCCCCGGCCGACGATGACCGCAACCTCGTACTCGTGGACAGCGACTTCACCGAGGCGGACCTCGACGACCGCGCATGGCTGCTGTGGGAGCGGCGCAAGACCCTCATCCTCTCGGCGACCGCCGTGGTTTTCGCGGTCGGCATGGGCTTCATCGCCTGGCGCTCGCTTCGCGCATCCCGCGCGGAAGCCCTCGGCGCCGAGTACTCCGCCGCCACCACGGCGGAATCGCGCATGTCCTTCGCCGAGCGCAACATCGGCGAGCCCCTCGCCGCGTTCGCCGCGCTGGAAGCCGCTGACGCCGCGTACGCCAAGGGCGACTTCGCCGACGCCGCCGCCCGCTACGGCCGCGCCACCTTCCTCGCCGCGGCCGCCAAGCCCGGCATCGCCTCCATCGCCGCGCGCTCGCGCATCGGCGCCGCCGTGTCGGAAATCCGCGCCGGGCGCGCCGACGAGGGACTGCGTCAGCTCGCCGGCATCGCCGACGACCCCGCCGCCGACGCGTCGCTGAAGGCGCACGCCCTGTTCCTGCAGGCCGAGCACGCCTGCGGCGAAAAGAAGTTCGACCGCGCCCGCGCGTTCCTCGACCGCATCGACCGCGAGGCGTCCACCTCGCCGGGCTGGCTCATGCCGTCGGGCCCCAAGTCGCTGCTCATCGACGCCTTCCCCGAGCTCAGGCAGGCCCCCGCGCCCGCCGCCCCCGTCGCCCGATAGGTTTGCGCGATGAGCGATAACACCGCCGCCCCCCAGGCCGCCGCGTCCGAGCCTTCGCCCGCCATCGAGGCGGTGTCGCTGAGCAAGAGTTTCGGCGCGTTCAAGGCCGTCTCGGAAGTGTCGTTCTCCGTGAAGCGCGGCGAGATCGTCGGCTTCCTCGGGCCCAACGGCGCGGGCAAGTCCACCACGATGCGCATCCTCTCGGGCCTCACCCCGGCGGATTGCGGCACCGCCCGACTCTGCGGCGTCTCCGTGCCCGCGCGGCCCGACCTCGCGAAGCGCCACCTCGGCTACATGCCCGAGAACAACCCGCTTCCCGAGGAGCTTCGCGTCATCGAATACCTGACCTGGCGCGCCCGCATCAAGGAGGTGCCTCCAGCCCGCGTTCGCGAACGCGTCGAGGCCGTGATGGAGGCCTGCGACCTCGCCCGCACCGCCCGCCGCAAGCTCATCGGCACGCTTTCGAAGGGCTTCCGCCAGCGCGTGGGCATCGCCGACGCCCTCCTGGCCGAACCCGACGCGGTCATCCTCGACGAGCCCACCATCGGCCTCGACCCGCACCAGATCCTGGGCATCCGCGACCTCATCCGCTCGCTGCGCGGCAAGATGGCCGTGCTCATCTCCTCGCACATCCTCGCCGAAATCGAGCAGGTGTGCGACCGCGTCATCATCATCAACGGCGGGCGCATCGTCGGACAGGGCGACAAGGAATCCCTGCGCCGCGAGTTCTTCCCCGGTCGCGTGTTCAGCGTCGTGTGCGCGGCGGACGCCGCCGCGGTGGCCCGCCGCCTTGGCGAATTCGAAATCGGCGTGATCGTCACCGAGGTCGCCCCGCCCTCGCCGCAGGGCGTTCGCACGCTGCGCGTGCAACTTCCGGAAGGCGCCCCGCTGGGCGACACGCTCCTGGAGAAGCTCATCGCGATCCCCGACGCGCGACTGCGCGAGGTGAGCGAGGAGCGCGCCAGCCTGGAGGACATCTTCGTGGCCGCCACGCGGCGCAGCCGCGACATCGTGAGCGCCGAGATCGGCGTCTAGCGGCCACGGGCCGAGTGCGCCCGCTGCAAACCGAAAACAGAAAACCGACAACTTCCGCCAGGAATGACCCGCCGCTTCCTCACCCTCTTTTTCCATGAGCTGCGCCTGCAGCTGGTGTCCCCCGCCACCTATGTGATCGCGACCATCTTCCTCGCGATCATGGGCTCCATCCACTGGATGGCGCTGTGGGGCGCCGCCTCCGACACGCAGGACTGGCTGCCCTCGGAGAATCTGTTCCGCCTGCACTGGGTGCCGGCGCTGTTCTTCATCCCCATGCTCACCATGGGCTCCTTCGCCGAGGAACGCCGCATGGGCACGCTCGCCGCCCTGCTCACCACGCCCGTGGGACCGCACGCCGTGACGCTCTCGAAGTTCGCCGCCGCCTACCTCCTGTACATGGGGCTGTGGGCGCTCGCCCTTGTTTTCCCGTTCCTCACCCACTTCACGCTCGTCGGCGCCGCCGCAGACCCGCGCGTGCTGGGAGCCTCCTCGCTCATCGGCGGCTTGGCGTTCGTCGCCTCCTCCGCGCCCCTCTACATCGGCGTGGGGCTGCTTTGCTCCGCCCTCACGCGCAGCATGCTCGTCGCCGGCATCACCTCCTTCGTGATCATCCTCGCCCTCCTGTCCGCCAACAAGGGCCTCTTCTGGCTCGCCGACACCCACGAGACACTGCGCTGGCTCTACGCCCCCGCCGAACTGCTCAATGTCGGCAAATACGCCGAGGACTTCGCGCGCGGCGTCGTGGACACGCGCCCCCTCCTTCACTTCGGCTCCGGCGCCATCCTGACCCTGGGCGTGACCGCCCTGGTCGTGGAATCCAAGGCCTGAACCGCTTCGCGCCCCAAGCCATGTCCCGTTTCGACGACTTCCGCATCGTGCGCCTCTGGCGCGGGCTCAACCGCACCGCACAGGTGCTCCTGGCCATGTCCCTCGTGGCCGGACTGAGCTATCTCGCCTCGCAGCCCGCGTTCGTGCTGCGCCGCGACCTCACCGCGTCCGCCTCCCGCTCGCTCTCGCCGTCCACCCTCGCCAGGCTTCGCGCCATCGCCGCGCGCGCCGACACGGCGGCCAAGGGCGCCCCGCTGCCGCCGGTGGAGATTTTCATCACCCTGCCCAAGACCGTGCAGGGCGACACCGACTCGGCGCGGGACAAGCGCCGCATGCTGGAAAGCATCAACCTCCAGCTGGAAAGCCTGCTCGACGCCTTCGCCTACTCGACTGGCCGCGAGTGGCGCACGCCCATCCGCGTCGAGCGAGCCGACTTCACCCGCAACGCCACCCTGGCGGCCGAACTCGCCGACAAGCTCAAAGACCGCTTCCAGGCCGAACGCACCACGCTGGTCGTTCGCTGCGGCGAGCGCGTGAAGCCCGTCGATGTTCTCGACATCTTCAGCGTGCGCAAGGACCGCAAAGGGCAGATCGAGCTCGACGGCTTCCGCGGCGAGGGCGCCGTGCTCTCCGCCATCCTCGAGGTCACCGACTTCCGCCGCCCGGTCATCTACCACACCACCAACCACGGCGAGCTTTCCCCGGATTCCACCAACCCCCTGCGCTCCGACGCGCGCTTCATCGCCGAGCTTCGCGCCCAGCGCATCGACGTGCGCCCGCTCAACCTTGACCAGGTTCGCGAGGTCCCCGGAGACGCCGAACTTGTCGTCATCGCCGGCCCCCTCGCCGACTTCTCCCCGCGCGAGGCGGACAAGATCCGCCGCTACCTGAAGGAGCGCAACGGGCGCCTGCTCGCCCTGCTCGAACCCGGCACCCCCTCCGGGCTCGAGGACATGATGCTCGACTGGGGCGTGCTCGCCCAGGACGCCCTGGTCGTCGAGACGAGCCCCAGGGCCAAGTCGCCCGACGGCGACCTCGTCGTGCTCGGCCTGCCCGAGGAGCCGCACGAGACCACCCTCATCCTCAAGGAATCCGGCCTGCCCCTCTACGCCGGACGGCTCCGCCCCGTGCGCGCCGACCCCGCCATGCCCATCGACGACACCCTGTCCGTGTCCGAACTCTTCGGCTCCTCGCAGACGGGCTCCTGGGGCGAACTCGACTACCGCCGACCACCCTTCAGGTACGACCCCGACAAGGGCGACATCGTACCGCCCATCAGCCTGGGCGTGGCCGCCGAACGAGCCGTGCGCGTGAAGGGCGAAGTGCGCATCCCGGGCTCGCGACTCATCGTCGTGGGCTCCGCCGACCTGGGCACCGACCTGCGCTTCGACAAGGGCGGCAACCGGCACTTCCTCGTAAACGCTGCGCACTGGCTCATCGGCCGCAGCTACCTCGTGAACGTCCCCCCGCGCCCCCTCCCCGAGTTCAAGCTCAACGCCACCTCCGGCGACCTCACCGGGCTCGCCCGCCGCTACGCCCTCGTGCCCCTCGCCGTCGCCCTGCTCGGCGTCCTCGTGCACTTCTGGCGCCGCAAGGCCTGAGTTCGCAAAACCTCGAAAACGCAGCGTCTCCCTCGCCGGCCGGTTCCCCTGAAAACGCGGGGCCGCGCCGGCGTTTTTTTTGCGCGCCGCAGGAATTCGCGAGGAACCTCACGGACGCCCGACGGGTCCATCCGCCACACTGATGCGCCCCTCCGCCCCCCTCCTGCTCACCCTGCTCGCCGCCTCCGCGCTGCACGCCGCCCCGGACACGAGCCCCCCCGCGCCCTACGGACCGACCCCGTCCGCACGCCAGCTCAAGTGGCACGAGAACCCCTTCTACGCCTTCGTCCATTTCGGCCCCAACACCTTCACCAACCGCGAGTGGGGCTTCGGCGACGAGGACCCGCAAAAGTTCAACCCGACCGCGTTTGACGCGCGCCAGATCGTCGCCGCCACCAAGGCCGGCGGCATGAACGGGCTCATCTTCACCGCCAAACACCACGACGGCCTCTGCCTCTGGCCCACCAAGTCCACCCCGCACAACATCACCAAGACCCCCTTCCGCTCCGGCAAGGGCGACCTGGTCCGCGAGTTCGCCGACGCCTGCAAGGCCGAGGGCCTTCGCTACGGCGTCTATGTCTCCCCGTGGGACCGCAACCACGCCGACTTCGGCGGCCCGGGCTATGTCCAGGCCTACCACCGCCAGATCACCGAGTTGGTTTCCAACTACGGCCCCGTCTTCGAAATGTGGTTCGACGGCGCCTGCGGCGGCGACGGCTACTACGGCGGCAAGAAGGGCTCCCGTCAGATTTCCTACAACGAGTACTACGGCTGGAAGACCATTCGCGAAATCATCCGCACCCGCCAGCCGGACTGCGCCATCTGGGGCGGCCAATACGACGAAGCCGGCCGCACGCACTACGCCGACGCGCGCTGGGGCGGCTCCGAAAAAGGCCATGTCGGCGAAACCTGCTGGAGCACGCTCTCCTCCGACAAATCCAAGCGCGGCGAACGCGTCGGCCACCACGGCGTGCGCGACGGCGATGTCTGGTGCGGCGCCGAAGGCGATGTCTCCATCCGGCCCGGCTGGTTCTGGCATGAGCACGAAAACAGCAAGGTGAAGACGCCCGCCAAACTCTGGCAGATCTACCTGCAGTCCGTCGGCCGCGGCGCCAACCTCATCCTGAACCTGCCGCCCGACAAGCGCGGCCTGCTTCACGAGAACGATGTCGCCTCGCTCAAGGCCTTCGGCGACTTCCTCCGCGCCGCCTTCGCCAACAACCTCGCCAAGGGCGCCTCTTTCTCGGCCTCCAATGTGCGCGGCGGCCGCCGCGACTGCGGCCCGGATCGCCTCGTGGACGCCGACCGCTGGAGCGCCTGGTACACCGACGACGCCGTCACCACGCCCTCCGTCGAAATCACCCTGACCAAGCCCGAGACCTTCAACCTCATCCAAATCGGCGAGGACATCCGACTGGGCCAGCGTGTCGAAGGCGTGGCCGTCGACATTTTCGAGAACGGCGACTGGCGCGAAATCGCCAAGGCGCCCTGCGTGGGCGCACGACGCCTGCTAAGCTTCCCCGCCGTCACCGCCTCCAAGCTGCGCCTGCGCGTCACAAAATCCCCGGTCTGCCCCGCCCTCTCCGACTTCGGCGTCTTCCTCGCCCCGGAGCCGCCCGAGGCGGAATTCGCGGGCAAGCTGCGCAAGCAGGACCGCACCGGCTGGAAGATCTCCACCGACCACCCGGGCAACAACAACGCCGCCAAGGCCATCGACGGCAACCCCGACACCTTCTGGAACACCCACGCCAACTCCGGCGAAAGTGGCTTCCCCGTCTCGCTCACGCTCGACCTCGGCAAGGCGCGCACCCTGAAGGGCTTCACCGCACTGCCCCGCCAGGACGGCACCGCGCACGGCGTGGTCGACCGCTTCCGCGCCGAGACCTCCGAGGACGGCAAGACCTGGACCAAGGCCGCCGAAGGCGAGTTCTCCAACATCCGCGCCAACCCCGTGGAACAGACCGTGCTCTTCGAAGCGCCCGTGAAGGCCCGCCACCTGCGCATCACCGCCCTGCACTCCCTCGAGAAGAACCACGCCTCCTTCGCCGAAATCGGCATCGTCGAGTAACGCGTTCACTCGCCACCCGTGCGCGTGCTGCGGCAGAAGATGAAACGGCCCGCCGGAATTTCCGGCGGGCCGTTGTCTTGAGAGGCGCACCGCAGGCGGCGTCACTCGCCCCAGGCGCGCAGCAGCGTGCGCAGGCCGGCCGCGGCGTTGTCCGCCCGCCACACCGGCACACCTCCGGCGCCCACGATGCGCGCCACAGGCGTGACCCCGCGCACACTGCCCACCGTCGCCACCGCGTCGGCGTGCGCGAGCTCCTCGAAACCGACCGCGACCTCCTCGACCGCAATGCCGGCGGCGCGCAGGTTGCGCAACAGGTGCGCGCGGCCGACTCCGGGCAGCAGCCCGGTGTCCTCATGCGGGGTGAACACGACCTTGCCGCGCACCCAGAAGAGGTTGGTGAACACGCCTTCGCAGACGCGCCCGCTCGCGTCGAAAAGCAGCCCCTCGTCGGACGGATGTTCGCGCCTCGGGGCCAGCTCGCGCGCGGCCAGCAGGGAGTTCAAATAGTTCAGCGACTTGGGCCGCGGGCGCCATTCGCCGGTGTCGCGAGGCGTGGCGAGCAGGTGCAGCGTGACGCCCCCGGGCGGCGCCTCCGCCGGCAACGCACGGCAGGTGAGCCGCTCATGCGGCGCCGTATAGTCACCCGTGCCCAGCGGCGCCGGATTCTCTCCGGCGGTGAGCGTGAGGCGGAACACGCCGTCGCGCAGCCCGTTCGCCTCCAGCAGCGCGGCCACGACCGGCGCCCATCGCGCGGAATCGGCGGAGGCGGCGAGCGCCGTATCCGGGATCCGTATGCCGATGCGCCCGCAGGCCGCGTGCAGCCTGGCCAGGTGCGAGTCCAGCCGCTGCGGCACACCGTCGCGCGTGCGGAAGGTCTCGAAGAAGCCGGCGCCGAAGAGCGCGGCGTGGTCGTCGGCGGATATCACGGGCGCCTCGGAGAACGCGCCGTCGACATGGGATAGGGCGGACATGGCGGAAAGGGCCGATTGCAGAGTGATAATTGAAAAATGGCCACCGCGAACCTCTTCGTCGGCGCCCGCGCCTACGCGGTGGGCGGCGCCGCACACTTCGCCCCGGGCCCCGCCGGCGTCCTGCCGAGCGCCACGATCAGCGCGCGCGCCTTGTTGAGCGACTCGCGGTATTCGCGCTCCGGGACGGAGTCGGCGACGATGCCCGCGCCGGCCTGGATGTGGGCGAGCCCGCCCTGCGCGTGCAGCGTGCGGATGACGATGTTGAGCTCCATCGCGTCGGCCCCCGAAATCCATCCGGCGGAACCGGTGTAGAAGGCGCGGCGCACCGGCTCGAGCTCCTCGATGATCTCCATGGTGCGCACCTTCGGAGCACCCGTGATGGTGCCGCCAGGGAACACCGCGCGCACGATGTCGGACGCCGAGGCCTCGGGCAGAGGCTCGCCCACGACATGCGAGACGAGGTGCATGACATGCGAGTAGCGCTCCACGGTCATGTACTCCGGCACATGCACCGTGCCGGGCTTCGACACGCGCCCGAGGTCGTTGCGCAGCAGGTCCACCAGCATCAGGTGCTCGGCGTTCTCCTTGGCGTTCCCGGAAAGCTCGGCGTGCAGCTCGGCGTCGCGCTCCGGCGTGTCGCCGCGCGGCCGCGTTCCCGCGATGGGGCGCGACTCGATCCGGCCGTCGCGCACGCGCACCAGCAGCTCGGGCGACCCGCACACCAGCGTGAACCCGGGCATCCGGAACAGCCCCATGTACGGCGACGGGTTCACGCCGCGCAGCGTCTCGTATACGCTTTCCGGTGACGCCTTAAGCGGAAAGGTCTGCCGCGTCGACAGGTTCACCTGGTAGGTGTCGCCCGCGCGGATGTAGTCCCGGATTCGGTTCACCGCCGCGCAGAAACCCGCTTCGTCAAAGGTGGTGACGGGCTCCGGCGGCTCGCCGTCCGCGACGACGACCGCGGCGGCGGCCGCCTCGGCGCGGCGAAGCTCCCAGAGGTCGAGCAGGTCGGCGCAACGGCGTTGGGCGGCGGCCTCGTCTCCGGGACGGGCGGGCACCACGGCGTGCACCTCGCGCAGCAGGTTGTCGTAGGCCAGGGAGCCCTTCACCGGCGCATACACGGCGAGCGGCGCGCCCAAGTCGTCGCGGGCCGTCGCCGGGAGTTTTTCGAAACAGCGAACGAGGTCGTAGTTCAGAAGCGCGATCACGCCGCCCTGGAAGTCCGGCGCGTCCGCGCGGCGCTGCACGCCATGTTCGGCGAGCAGCCTCTCCAAAACCTCGGTGGGCGTGCCGGACACCTTTTCGACGGACACCGCACCGCGCTCGTCGCGCACCAGGCGCTCGGCGCTGTTTTCCCGGCACAGCCAGACCTCGGGCAACTCCGGCACCAGAATCGTCCAGCGACCGGTGCGGCCGCTCTCCATCAGCGCGCTCCACGCCGCGCCCCACCACCCGACCCACGAACGGGGAAGGCCTTCGGGGGCCGGACGCGATCGGGTCTGGGCTCGGAGCTCGCTCATGCGCCACCGATGAAACGCGTTTGCCGCGCCTGGCGAGTGCGGAGACTCGCAAAGAGGCTCGTCTGCCGCAGCCGGAGGGAGCCCGCCCCCGTGCGCCCCTCGCAATCGTCGCAAGCTCATCGAGGGGGCATGCCCGAGTGCGTCGCGCAGCGCGATCCTGGCGCGGCGTAAGACATGCCAATGCGGGCGGGCACGGCCGCCCTCCGGCAAGAGCTGGCAATCACACGCCGAGTTCGGCAAGGAGGTCGTCGTAGCGGTAGTCGTTGGCGAGCTCGCGCAGGCGGGCGGCGGCGACGGGCTCAAGTTTCCCGGCGTACGCGAGGAGCGCGTCGTAATCGGCGGAACGCACGGCGGCGGCGAGCTCGACGCGCACGGCCGCCGGCAGCGCGCCCAAGGACGTGGCGGGCGCGGGGGCGCCGGAGGGGGCCGCCGTCGGCGCGACGGTCGGTGTATCCGCATAAAGAAAACGCAGGCGGAGGCGCTCGCCGAGAAGCGCGAGCAACTCGTCCACCTTGAAGGGCTTGCGCATGAAGGCGTCGGCGCCGGCGGCGAACACCTCGGATTTCTGCTCCTCGAAGGCGGTGGCGGTCAGCGCGATGATCACGGTGGAACGGCCCTCGGGCGTGGTCTTGATGCGCCGGCAAGCCCGGTAGCCGTCGAGCAGCGGCATGCGCATGTCCATGAGTATGGCGTGGGGATGCCACTGCTCGAAAAGCGTCAGCGCCTCGGCGCCGTTGCTCGCGAAGCGCGCCTCCAACCCCACCGGCCCGAGGATGGCGGCGAGCAGGTCGCGATTGGCCTCGTTGTCGTCGGCCACCAGGATGCGAGCGCGCGGCGAGTCGTCGGCCAGACGAAGCACGCGCGGCGGAGCGTCGCGCGGCGCCACCGAGGCGGCGTCGGCCGGCGCCGCGCGCACGGTGAGCGTGAAGGCGGCGCCCTTGCCGGACTCGGTCTCCACGGTGATGTCGCCGCCCATGAGGCGCGCATATCGGCGGCTGAGAGCGAGCCCCAAACCGGTGCCGCCCGCGCTCACGCCCGCGGCGGCCTGCACGAAGGGGCTGAAGAGCTTGGCGCGGTCGTCGGCGGAGATGCCCGGGCCGGTGTCGCGCACGATGAAGCGCAGCAGCACCGCGCCTTCGGGCGCGGGCTCGGCCTCGGCGCGGACATGCACGCCCCCGGCGCCGGTGAACTTCACGGCGTTGCCCAGGAGGTTGAGCAGGGACTGTCGCAGCTTGCCCTCGTCGGCGTTGATGTGGCGCGGCAGCGAGGCGGCCCGGTCGAGCGAGAGCGAAAGGCCCTTGGCGTGGGCGCGCGCGCCGTAAAGTTCGACGAGGCCGCCGAGCATGTCGTGCAGATCGAACACGGCGGGGTTGAGCGTGGTGCGCCCCGCCTCGATCTTCGACATCTCCAGGATGTCGTTGATGAGCGCGAGCAGATGCTGGCCGGCGCGGTCGATGGTGCCGATCTGCGCCTGCTGGGCGGCGGATAGGGACGGATCTCTGCGCAGGAGCTCGGCGTAGCCGAGAATGGCGTTCATCGGCGTGCGTATCTCATGGCTCATGTTGGCCAGAAACTCCGACTTCATGCGGTTCGCGCGGTCCGCCTCGCGTCGGGCGGCGTCCAGTCCAGCGTTGGCCTCGGAGAGCTCGGCGGTGCGGCGCACCACCTGCACCTCGAGCTCGGCGTTCATGCGCCGGATGTCCTCCTCGTGCTCCCGCCTGGCGCGCGCCGATTCGGCGGCGAGCGCCAGCTCCTCGCGGTGGCGCAGATTGCGCAGGTAGAGCGTGAGCCCGTATACGCCGAAGCCGATGAACAGGATGCCGGAGATGCTCGCGTACAGCACCGAGCGACGCCACTCGCCCAGGTAGGAATCGCGGGTGCGGATGAGGCTCACGAAGTAATCGGTACCGGGAACCCTGGCGAAGTGGTGCAGCGCCGCGGGCCGCCCGGGCCCTTCGGCCACAGGCAAAAACCCCTCGTCGGCGCCGGCGCTGACCGCGGCCTCCAGGTCGGCGTCGTAGGCCCGCCGACCCGCGCAGTCGACACGCCGACCGTTCACATAGCTTCCGGCCAGGAGCCAAGACGGAAGGTGACGGATGAACACCGCGCCGTCGGCTCCAAGGTTCACCCGGTCGAGCACAGGCGTCGCAAGACCGTCCTCGACAGTAAAGGCGGTGACGAACACGCCGCCGAACTCGCCGTCGGCCTTGCGCAGCTTCACCGCCGGAACGATGTTCCAGCGACCGCCGACCCTGCCCAGAAGGACTTCCGAGACCGTCTCGTCGAGCTCGGGATCCCCCTTGAGTTTGAGGAAATAGGAGCGGTCGCCGAGGTTGACCCCCACGCCGGAATTGGCGCCCGCCATGAAGTCGCCGTCGGCGTTCACGAAATACACCACGGTGGCGCCCGGCATGAGCCCGGCCTGCTCGCGAAGCCTGTCGCAGAGCGCCTTCAATCGCGGCGAGAGCGGCTCGCCGGGCTTCGGCGGAGGCAATTCCAGGTCGTCAGGCGAGATCGAGGCGGCGAGGGTATTGGCGACCCGGAAAAACTGGCGCAGCGTGGTGTACACCTGATTGGTCACAAGCGCCCCGGTGCCCGCCATCTCCCGGCGCGCCGCCTCCTCGGCCCGACGCCGCTCCAGCGAGAGCACGAAGGTCATGCCGACGACCAGCGCCACCACGCCGAGGCAAAAGAAGAACAATATCTGGCGCGCCGCGGCGAGGCGCAGGCGCAGGGGAATACTCGGACGGGGCATGGCGATGAAATCCTTTCCCGTCGGAATGTCCGACGGGTTGTGCGGCGGTCCCGCACATTAGCCCACACCGCCCCGACCGGGCAAGCCCCGCCTTGCCCGCTAGCCGAGGAAGGCCGTCAGCGGGCCCGTCGGGCTCGTCGCCTCGGCGTGCGAGCTCGTCGCGCTCGCCGGACCGGCCTCGTAGGCGGCGCGGCCGGCCTCGACGCCCAGGCGGAAGGCGCGGGCCATGGCCACGGGGTCCTTCGCCGCGGCGATGGCGGTGTTCACCAACACCGCGTCAGCGCCCATTTCCAGAGCCTCCGCAGCATGCGAAGGCACGCCCAGTCCGGCATCCACGATGACGGGCACGCGGGCCTGCTCGATGATGATGGAAACAAAGTCGCGCGTGCGCAGGCCGAGGTTGGTGCCGATGGGGGCGCCCAGCGGCATCACGGCGGCGGCGCCGGCCTCCTCCAGCCGCTTGGCCAGCACGGGGTCGGCATGGATGTAGGGAAGCACCTTGAAGCCCATCTTCGCGAGGCGCTCGCAGGCCAGGAGCGTCTCCACGGGGTCGGGCAGAAGCCACTTCGGGTCGGGATGAATCTCCAGCTTGAGCCAGTCCGTCTGCAGCGCGTCGCGGGCCAGCTCGGCCACCAGCACCGCCTCCTTGGCGTCGCGCACGCCGGAGGTGTTCGGCAGGAGCGTGACGCGCGAGCGGTCGATGTGGTCGAGCACGCTGTCCTCGCGGCGGCCGAACTGCACGCGCTTGACCGCGACGGTCACCATCTCCGAGCCGGACGCGTCCAGCGCCGCGCGGAAGGCGGCGCCCGAGGCGTACTTGCCGGTGCCGGTGAACAGGCGGGAGTTGAAGGTCTTGTCGGCGATGCGAAGGGACATGGCGTTGGGAGAAAACGGTTTGGGTCGCGTGTGGCGAAAGGAATTTCCGTGCCGCGAAACCGACCTGCGGCAAAGCGCCCTCCGAGAATCCCGAATCGCCCCGCACGGGCCCCGCTGGCGTGCCTCGCGATACGGCGCCGCCGCGCGAAGCGCTCCGTTTTGGTTTGCCCGCACCCGGCCGCCGGCGAGCCTCCCCGGCCGACACACGCCCCCATGCTCCGCCGTCTTCTCACGACCGCGCTCGCCGCGCTCACACTGGCCGCTCCGGCCGCCTCCGCCGCCAAGTCAAAGGCCGCTCCGACCAAACCCGCCTTCTCCTGCGCCGGCGCCATCTGCGTGGACGCGGCCACGGGCAAGGTGCTCGCCGAGGAGAACGCCGATGTGCGCCACGCGCCCGCCAGCGTGACCAAGCTCATGACGCTGCTCGTCGTGCTCGACAGCGTGGAGGCCGGGAAAATCAAGCTCACCGACACGGTCATCGCCGACAAGGAAGCCAAGGACATGGGCGGCACGCAGGCGCACCTCGACATCGGCGAACGGCACACCGTGGACGAGCTTTGCTACGCCCTCATGGTCCAGTCCGCCAACGACGCCGCCGTGGCGCTCGCCAAGCACATCGCGGGCAGCAAGGAGACGTTTGTCGCCAAGATGAACGAGCGCGCCGCCTCGCTCGGCCTCACCGGCACCGCGTTCCAGTCGCCCCACGGCCTGCCGCCCTCGCGCAGGACCGGCGGCGAACCCGACCTCACCACCGCGCGCGACCTCGCCAAAATCTCCATCGAGCTCCTGCGCAAGCGCGACACGCTGCGCTTCACCTCGGCCAAGACCTACCGCTTCCGCCCGCCCACGGGCGACCCCAAGGCCGATGCGCCCGGCACGCTCAGCCACTTCATCAACCACAACAAGCTGCTGGGCGTATTCCCCGGCTGCGACGGCCTCAAGACCGGCTGGACCAATGCCGGCGCCTCCATCGTCACCACCGCCTCGCGCGGCGACAAGCGCGTGATCGCCGTGGTGCTCGGCGGCGTGGTGCCGAGCGCCGACCCCAAGCTGCCCGACCCCAAGCTCTCGCAGCGCCGTCGCGACGATAGGGCCACCAAGCTCATGGAAGAAGGCCTCGCCGCCCTCGGCGCGTCCGGCCTGCCGCCCACCGGCTTCACCCCGGGCGCAGCCGCCCCCGCCGCGAAGGCCGCTCCGGCGGACGCCGGCCCCGCCCCGGCGCCCGCACCGGCACCCGTGTCCTCGGGATCGGCGCCCGCCCCCGCCCCGGCGCCCGCACCCGCGGAGAAGAAGGCGCCGGCGAAGCCCGCCAAACCCGGCGAGCTCAGCCTCTCCTGGTAACCGCCCACCGTATCCGGAAAAACAAGACGCCCCGCCGGCACCGAGCCGACGGGGCGTTTTGCGTAACAGAATCCGGCGCTTACACGAAGGAGTCGCGGATGGCCGCCTCGAACGCCAGGCGAGGCACGGTGGCGCGCCAGTGATTCCAAAGGTCGTAGGCGAGACGCGCGTCAGGCAGCGCGCGATGACGATGCCCGCTGAGCCGCAGTCCGGCGTCGTCGGCCACCACATCCATGGAGTGCTTCGGAAGCTCCGGGTTGAGCGCGCAGGAGATGCGGCGCGTGCACAGGTAGTCGGCGTGCGGAACGACGCGCCCGATGCGGGCGAACTCGGCCTTCATGAACTCGCGCTCGAAGGGCGCGTTGTGCGCGACCACCGTGGCGCCCCTCACGAAATCGGCCAGCGTGTCCGCCACCTCGGCGAACTCGGGCGCCGTCGCCAGCGCCGCATCGGTGAGGCCGGTGAGCGTCTTCACGATCTCGGGCATCGGACGGCCCGGGTTCACCAGCGTCTCCCAAAAAACCGGCTTCCCCTGCTCCACGCGCACCAGCCCGATTTCCAGGATGCGGTCCTGGGCCGCCACACCGCCGGTAGTCTCGAAATCGAGAAAGACTATGGGCGTGGCGTGGCGTTTCATTCGCCGAGCAAACCGTCCCCGCGGCCGGACGCAAAGGGTTTCGCGACCGCGCGCCCCGCCACCGCCGTGGCGGCAAAAAAACAGGGGCGCCGGGCCTCCGGAAAATCCGGCACAACCCGGGCGCCCCCGTGTCGCACGCGCTCCGCGGGCGGACAAAAAAATCACTCGGCCCAATCGGCGCGGATGAAGACGACGCGCTGCCGGGTCTCCTTAGAATTGGGCAACGGCTGGAAGGTGGCGATATGCGTGGCGACATGGTTCTTCACACGCAGCCTGGTCTTCACCTCGTTCACCGAAAACAGCGGCTGACACGGGAACCCGCAGGCGTCGGGGTGCTCGCCCGAGGCGATTTCCATGGCCGTGCCCTTGGGCTCCATGTCCAGTTCGACGGCCTTGCCGTCGGGCAGCAGCGTCGGGGTGCACGCGAACGAGACACCGGTCTCCTGCACCTCAAAATCCTGCGGAATCAGCTGCGGATTCGCATCCGTCGCGAGCACGGACTCGGGCGCCGGCGCGGGCGCAGGCGTGTCGGTTTCGGCGGCGGCAGACTCTTCCTTGGCGACGGGCGCGGCCCCGAGCAGGGCGTGCGAGGTCGGAAAACGCACCATAACCACCGACTTGATCGTGGCCTGCTGCATATCGCGCACGCGCACCGCCGAGGACACCACGCCGACCTTGCCGGCCTTGGCCTCCGACAGGAGCGCGTCGAATTCGGGCTTTTGCGCGAGCAGGTCCGGGGTGCGCTCGGCCGGCACGAGAAACTCCACATAGGTCAGGTGGATGTCGGGGGCGTTCGACACGGCGCCCGTGACATCGATTGAGGAGCAGCTCTCTTCGGAACCGGAATCGCAGCCGCAGGACTCGGAGGTGCCGGCGTTGTTGCAACCGGAGAGGGTGAAACCGGCCACCATCGCGAGGCCGGCGAGATATCGGGGATTAATCATGGGGGGCAAGGCCTTGCAAAATGCCGTCGGCCCCGGCCGCGGCAATGCGGAATCACGCGCCTCATCGAGCCCGCCGGGCAAAAGAAAACCCGCGGCCGACAAAGGCCGCGGGCATGTCAAAGCGGGTGACGCGGATTACTCCTGATCGGAGCCCTTGTCCTTGCCGCCCTTGCGCTCCTTCTTCTTTCCGGGAGCGTAATCGCCGGCCTCGCCGCCGAAGTCCTTCTTCATCTGGCCGGGCGCGTTTTCGCGACCCTTGCCCTTGGCCTTGCCGGCTTCAGCGGCGCCTTCGGCGGCGGATTCGCCGTCCTTGCGGGCGCGTTCCTTGGCCTCCTTGGCCTTGCGCAGGCGCTCACCGGCGGCGTAGGCGCGCTCGTCGAGCTTGGCGGCGTCCTTGTCGGCCTTGCCGAGCGATTCGCGGCGGGCGGCGACATAGGCGGCGCGAGCCTCGTCGGACTCCTTCTTGGCGGCTTCGACGGCCTCGGGGGAGGAGTCCTTGGCGCGCTTGGCGGATTCAAACTTCTTGCGGGCCGACTCGGCCTTTTCCTTGGCGGCGGCCACGGCGGGCTCGGCGTCGGCCTTCGCGCGGGCGGCCTCGAGCTTCGCGGCTTCGTCGCGGCTGAGATTCTTGCCGGCCGTCTCGGCCTCGGCCTTCACGGCCTCCTTCGACTCGGCGGCGGCTTCGGCGGAAGCCTCCTTCACTGCGGTCTCCGCGGCGGCGGGACGATTGCCCTTGGTCTTCTCGGGCTTGGCCTGGGCGGCGGGAACGACGGCCAGCAGGGCGGCGACGACCAGAGCGGACAACAGATGGCTTTTCATGATGTTTTTGGGTGGGATGGAAAGGAACGCGCACGCTGGCGGGCGGATCGCGCCCGTCAACACGCCGTAAGTAACCCGATTTTAAATCCGGCCGGGACCCGCCGCTCAGCGCTTGGCGGCGGCTCGCTTGAGCCGGTCGTTGATGGCGTCTCCCAGCCCCCCCTCCGGGGCAGCCTCGGCGAAGATGGCGGCGAAGTTCTGCGAATCGAGATGGCGCAAGAGCGCAAACAGCGACCGGGCGACCTCTTCGGGCGCCCCGCTCTCGGAGAACCAGAAGTGTTCGACGCCTTTCGGACGCGGGTCCGCAGGCCGCGCCTGGTGCACGACCGCCACGCGACCCGGATACCCGGGAGGGACTTGGGCCATCGTGCCCGCCGTGCGCAGGATGAGCGGCGTATTCGGACTGTAATGACGGTCCAGCATGCCCGGCGCGGCCTGCGCGGCCTTCTGATCCATGTGCGAAGGCGCCGGCAGCACGGGAACACCCAGCGCCGCCTCGAGCTCGGCAGGGGAGACGGGACCGGGGCGCAACAAGCGCACGCCGGCAGGATCGGCCAGGTTCACGATCGTGGACTCCAGCCCGTGCGCGCACGGCCCCCCGTCCAGGATGTGCGGAGCTCGCGCGCCCAGGGAGTCGCGCACATGCGCGGCCGTCGTGGGGCTGACATAGCCGAACGGGTTCGCGCTGGGCGCGGCGAGCGGCACGCCGGCAAGGGCGATGAGCCGGCGCATCACGGGGTGGGCGGGCATGCGGAGGGCCACCGTGGGCTCTCCCGCCGTCACCAGGTCGGGCACGACGGCGCGCTTGCGCAACACGACCGTCAGCGGCCCGGGCCAGAAGCGCAAGGCGAGACGCTCCAACTGCGGCGAGGGCTCGGCGAGACGCTCGGCCATCGCCATGTCGCAGACATGCACGATGAGCGGATCGATGAAAGGGCGCCCCTTGGCCTCGAAAATTTTGCGCACCGCCGCGGCGTCGAGCGCGTTGGCGGCGAGCCCGTACACGGTCTCCGTGGGCACGGCGACGATCTCGCCGTCGCGCAGCAGTTTGGCGGCGTCACGCAGGCCGGACTCATCGGGGGCGAGAAACATGGGCGGGAGGAAAGGTGGGCGAGGGAAGGTTTTCGCACACCCCGAACGGGGCGCAAGCCCGCGCCGCCACGGAAGGAAAAATGCCCCGGAGACGACGAAGCGGCGGCGGCCCTCCCTACGCGGGAAGGCCGCGGCGTCGGGCAGGGATTAAAACCGATACTCCACGCCGACCGAGGCGTAGTGGGTGTTGTGCTCGGGGATTTCTCCCTTCGAGTAAACCCAGGCGGCCGAGGTGCCCAACTCGCGGTACTCGTGCTCGAACTCGATCTTGGTGGAGCGCACGAAACGGTATCCCGCCGTGACGGCCCAATGTTCGGCGACAGCCACACGCAACGCGGCCGAAAGACCGTAGTTGAAGGCAACGCCGCCCGTCTGCTCCTCGCCGCCCCTGTAGGTCTTAACCGTGGTGCCGTCGCTGACCGTCAGGTCGTACTCGGTGCGGAGAATGTCGAGGCTGGCGCCCAGAAGAGGGCCGGCTTCGAAACGCACGGAGTCGCCCGGACCGAAGGAAACGCCGTAGCGGTAGTGCGCCCAAACCGGAATACGCTGCAGGTCGGCTTCAGTAAAGTTCACCACGCAAAGTTCGGAAGGATTGAGCGGGTTGGTCGCCACCAGCACGCCTCCGCCCATGGACTCCGAAAAAAGCGCCCCCACTTCCATCTGCAGCAGGTGGTTGCCGAAGTAGTGCCCGCCGGCCACCGAGGCGCCGTACAGGTCGAGATTGCCGGGCAGGTCTCGCGCGGAACCGTAGAGGGCGTTCACCTCGAAACGGTCGGCGCCCTCGGCACCCGCATGTGCGGACGGCATGGCGACCGCGGCAATCGCGGCCGGAAGGACCAAAGGAAGACTACGAAGGATAGGGCTATTCGTCATGATGAAGGTTTGAAGGGCCGGGAAGCCGGCACCGGAGGGTCATCCTGTCAAGGCGGCAGAATGACACCCCGACGCCAGCCGGGGAAACAGCCCGGGCGCCCGCAATCTCAGAGCTCGGAAAGGCCCAGCTTCTGCAATTCCGAGGGCACCTCGCGGGTGGGGACGGGGAAATAGCCTTCGCGCCGCACGGCCTCCTGCCCCTGCGGGCTAAGGATGTAGCGGACAAACTCGCGATGCAGTTCCGACACCGGCTCACCGGGCTTGTGATGCAGCGTCACGAAGAGCCCGCGCGTCACCGGGTAGGCGCCCGAGGCGGCGTTCGTCTCGGTCGGCTCGCGATATCCGGACTTCGCATCCGAGGCCACGCGCACCGCGGCCACGCCCGGCGTCTTGTATCCGATTCCCGAATACCCTATGGCGAACCTGTCGGCCTCCACGGCGGCCACCACCTCGGCGCTTCCGACCAGGTACCGCGTGTCCTCCCGGAACTCGCCCTTGAGCAGCACCTCGTCACGGAAGAAACCGTAGGTGCCGGAGGCGCTGTTGCGCGACACCACGCGAACGGGAGCCGACTTCCACTCGCCTTCCGCGCCGAGATCACCCCAGGTGACAACGGGGGCGCCTCCGCGCTTTCGCGAGGCCGAGAACACGGCGTCGATCTGGGCGAGCGTGAGGCCCTTGGCGGCCACGGGGTTGGAGGGGTGGACATAGACGGCGAGGGCGTCCGTGGCGGCGCGTATCTGTATGGGCGCATACCCGAAGCGTCGCTCGAACATCTCGATTTCCTCGCGCTTCAGAGGCCTGCTCATGGGACCGACATCGGCCCTGCCTTCAAGCAGCGCGGGTACGGCGGTGGACGAACCCTTGCCCTCGTGAGTCAGGCGAAGGCGCGGATGATGCAGGGAGAAGCCTTTCGACCACTCCTCCATCATCCGGTCCATCGAGTCCGAGCCCACGCTGCGCAACCGCCCGGTCAGTTCGGCGCCGGCCTTGTAGCCGGAGGGCCGCGACACCGGCTCCGATACGGAAGCCGCGTTCGGGGCCGCCGGAGCGGGCGCACGCGCCTGGGGCGGCGCGGGCCTGGCCTCGGCGGGAGGGAGCATGCCCCGCAGGGCGGCGATGATGCGCAGCGCCTGCGTCTCGGTGATCTCGCCGCGACGCTGCAGCTCGAGAATCACCCGGATATCGGCATCCGGGGCGGTTTTCTCAACCCGGGTGGGGCGATCCGTCTCGGCCGGAGCGACGGGTGTTGAAGGTGAGGAGCATCCGGCGAAAAACACCGCCAGAGCCAGCGAAGCCAGGGGAACGAGCGTATTGTTCATGTCAGTAAAAAGCAGATACGGTTTTCGGGAAAAGTTCATGTGTACAAATCGGGCCGGCTAGCGGGCGGCAGGGGGAAGGCAGTTCGCATCGAACTCCATAAGCACGCGAAAGCCGATGTAGTTCACCCCCACGCTCGGCGCGTATTGCCAACGGTTGGCGCTTCGGGCGGCCAGGGCCGGATCGTTCCAGGAGCCGCCCCGGGCGACCTTCATCGCCAGATCCGCGCGTCCGGCGGCGACATCGTCCGGTCCCGCAGGGTCGGTGGCGGCCGAAGCGGTCCACGGGCCGTACCAATCCGAGCACCACTCCCACACATTGCCGTGCATGTCGCGCAACCCCCAGGCGTTCACCGCGGTGGACGCCGCGTCGACCGGACGGGGCGCATCCGGGCCGCCGGGGACGCCCTCGTCCACCACGGCCTCCCCGGTGCGCAGAAAACTGCGCCCCCCGGCATATGCCGACTCGGATCCGGCGCGGCAGGCGCACTCCCACTCGGCTTCGGAGGGAAGCCGGAAGCGCACTCCCTCCATCACCGACAGCCGCCGGCAAAATTCGACCGCCTCGTGCCAGGAGACGCACACCATCGGCATCGACCCGCCGCGAAAGGCCCCGCGCTCCCTGCTCAGCCTGGCGGCGGCGGCCCCGGCGCCCATGACGGCGTCCCACTGTGACTGCGTCACCTCGGTGACGCCCATCCAATACCCGCGAGTGAGCGTTACCGGGCGGCGAACCTCGTCGCTCTCGCGGCCCGTTTCGCCGACGGGGGCGCCCTGAAGGAACTTCGCCGGGGCGACATACGCCAGCGGCAGCCCCAGCTTCGGAGACAGCAGGGATGCGCCCGCGGTGAGACCACGACGCATGAACCACTCGGCGGGCGCAGGGTCGTCCCCGCCAAGGTCGATAAGCTTGCGCATGAACACCGCCGCCGATGCGAGGTCTCCTCGCGCCTCGGCCCCGGCGGCCAGCGACTTCAGCCGGCTGCGCGAGACGGCCAGCACCTGCGGCATCGCGTTCGCCGCCCGCTCCGCTGATCCGGCCGCCGCTCGCAGGTCCCCGGAGGCGAACGCGCGCTCGGCTCCGTCGAGGTCGGCGCGCGCCTCGCGCCCGGCTTCGCCCGAATACTCAGGGAAGTCCGGCAGACGCGCCAGGGCGACCCGGCACGCCTCCATGTCGGCGCGGGCGCAAAGGGAAAGGGAGGCCGCCGCGCCCGCATCGAAGGCAGCAACGGCCGCATCGACATCGCCGGCGGCGGCCGAGGCGCGGGCCGAGGCCTCGCGCGCCGTCACCACGGCGAATGCCGAAGGCGAAGCCTTGTCGCAACGGCGACGACGGGCGGACTCGACGGCCGATGAATAGCGCGCCTCGGCCTCGGCGAGTCGCCGCGAATCCGTGATTTCTCCGAGGTGAGGCGCGGAACGCGGCGGCGCATCGGCGAGCGCGAAGTAGACCCCGGCAAAGGCGAGAAGCGCGGCCGCGGATGCGAGGGCGTACGCGCCGGCCCGGCTTCCGCGCCGCACCGCGGGCTCGGGCGAGACCGGCGACGGCGGTGGCGCAGGCGCGGCAGTTTCGGCGGGGACGACAGGCAGTGGCTCGCGTTTCGCCCGATGAGCGAACGGGGAAGGCCGGGACGAGGATGGTTCTGACATGAGGAAGGGCGGGCGAGGCGGGGGGAATCCGGGCGATTCAAAGCGCACGACGGGCGACGGAGAGACGCGCCGATTCCAGCTCGTGCTCGCGCTGCTCGAGTTCGGCCAGTTTCACCAGATGGGCGTGCGCGCGCTCGTCGAGCCGCTCCTCGGCGTCGTGCAAATCGCGCTCTCTGGCGGCCAGATCCCCCTCCTGTCTGGCGACATCCCTAAGCCGGGCGGCCAGATGGGCCAGCGCGGCGCGCACGGGATCCCCCTTGGCGGAAGTCAGCGCGGCGTCCAAAGCCGGCGCGCAGGCGGGATAATCCTTGGCATAGGCGGCGAGCTCCGGCGAACCGAAGCGGGCGTTGCCCGAACAGGAGAGCGCAGGCGTGAAACATACGGCGTGCAGGCCCTCAAGCCGCAGATGAAGCACCTTGGAGAGCTCGGAGTACGCATGCGCGGCCCCCACGGGAAGAATGGCGCACTCGACGCCGGCGTCGTCGGCGAACAGGACCAGGTAGTCGGTTTCCGGCGCGGCCCAAAGCTCCTCAAGCTCGGCGCGGTGGCGCTCGCCGTAGAGGTCGAGCAGCCGAAGGAGTGATACGGCACCGGCATGAAGAGAATCGGGCGAGGCCTGCGCAGCGCAGGATAATATTTCGCGGCTCATGTGAACGGGGCCCTCTTCGCACGAAAACCGGAGGCGGCGCACGAACAAACACGCCGTGCGCAAAGCTATCACGGGCGCGTAACCCGCATGAAACATGAGACGGGAGAAACCCACCCGGCGCACCGGACGCCGCCGAGGTTTTCCCGATTCGTGCTTGCCAGCCGATTCGGCCCGGCCACGGTGCGTCGCGTCCGAACCCCTAAAAGGCGAAGACCAGTACTCATCCCCCCGCGGCGCCCTGCGCCGAATCCCACCTGGGACAACCGTCCAAGGAAGGGGGTTTTCCGTTTTCCCAGTTTCAACAACCAACAAACACCACCATGACCACCCCCGACGCAAAGGCCCGCTCCAAGAACGCCCTCGACTACGACTTCACCGACGTCGAGCAGCTCACCAAGTTCGTGACCGAGACCGGCAAGATCCTGCCCCGCCGCATCACCGGCCTGACCGCCAAGCAGCAGCGCAACATCACCAAGAGCATCAAGCGCGCCCGCGCCATGCTCCTCATGAAGTAATTCGGCGAGACCGAGAACTTCCCGAAACCCCGTCCGCCCGCCGGACGGGGTTTTGCTTTGGCGACGCCTTGGCGCGGACGCGCAAAACCTCGGCCGTCCGCGAGGGTCGAAACAGCGCCAATTTTGCATTTCGCCTTCCCCGTTTTGCGTTTCCTTATCCGCGCATGTCCACCGCGCCCGGCCCACTCCCGTTCAAAATCAGCGTGCTGCTCTTCCTGAAGGATTCGCAGGGACGCTTCCTGCTCATTCGCAGGCGCAAGGCGCCCAACATGGGCTGCTGGAGCCCACCGGGGGGCAAACTGGAGCAGCATCTCGGCGAATCGCCGTTCGAGTGCGCCGTGCGCGAGGCCAAGGAGGAGACCGGGGCGGACCTCGCGGCGGCCGACCTGCACCTCTTCGGCATGGTCAGCGAGCGCGGCTACGAGGGCGCGGGACACTGGCTCATGTTCCTTTTCGACTGCCGAAAACCGATCGACTCGCTCCCCCCGGAAATCGACGAGGGTCACTTCGGTCACTTCTCGCGCGAGGAAATCGAGAGCATCGCGATTCCGGAGTCCGACCGCACCCTGATATGGCCTGTGTATGATAAATTCAAGGACAGCTTTGTGGCCTACCGCGCCGAATGCAGCCCGGACCAGCCGCTTCGCGTGTTCTTCGAGCAGACGCCCGAAAACCCGTAAGCGCGACCCTCCGCGAAACCCGCCCCTCCGCCCTCGCCCGCCATGGATTCCTCCGACTCAGAAAACACTTTCCACATGCGCACCAACAAGAAGCGCATCATCCCGGTCGGCCCGGCGCTGCGCGAGTATCTGGCGCGCGAGGAGCGCGAAGTGCGCCTGCCCGTGAGCTACTCGCGACTGCGCTCCTTCGTGGCCTCCGCCCCCCTGCTCAACAAGGACGGCTCCGACTCGCTCTGGGAGACCGTGGCGTACCAGCCGTACGAGATGGAAAGCCTCGCCGAAGGCCTCACCGAGACCTACGCGCTGCTCAAGGGCGAGGGACGCTTCGACATCTTCCGCCACCTGTATGTGGACCGCATCGACTACTGCGTCTTCGGAAACTCGCAGCCCTTCCGCGTGCGCATCGTCAACAAGTTCAACGAGAACCATGACTATTTCTATGTGAAGGTCGCGGACGCCTCGCGCGTCCACGGTCTCGAGCTGGAACACATTCTCTCGCCCAACCGCATGCACTACCTCACGGACCGTGACACGCTCGTGGAGGAGCATGTCATGGGCGTGCCGGGCGACGTCTTCGCCGAAAAGTGGCTCAAGCGTCCGGAGCTCTACAACCCCGTCCGCCTCTCGAAGGAGATGGTGAAGTTCAACGCGCGCAGCCTGGTGCGCCTGCTGGGCGACATGCGCTCGTACAACTTCGTCATCGCCGTGACGCCCGACTTCGACTCCACGCAGATCCGTCTGCGCGCGATGGACTTCGACCAGCAGAGTTACAACGGTCGCGCGAAGTTCTACATGCCTCAGTATTTCAAGGAGAACGCGCCATTCGTGATGCACTGCCAGCAGCATGTGAACATACCCACCGCCATGCAGTATGTGCAGGAGGAGCACTCGCTCATTCACCGACGCGCACTCGCCTCGGCCGAGACGCTAACCGCCCTCTTCAACGCCATGCGCGCCGAGCCGGCGGCTCCGCCCGAAAAGGCCCGCCGGCTCGCCGGTGAGCTTGCGGAACACTACGGCGACAAGTCGTTCGCCGGAGCCGCCGACATGGCCGACCTGCTGGTGCGCGGGCTGGCGCGCATTCACCGAGAAACTCGCGGACTGGGCGTGCCGCACCTCGGCGACGATCGCGCCGCCAAGGTGCTTTTCGGACTCTCCTGACGAGCCCGATCAGAAGGCGGTGCGCACCAGGCCGCCTTCCGCGCGAATGCAAGAGCCGTTGATGACCGAGGCCCGCTCGCTGCACACGAAGGCCACGACATCACCGATTTCGCGCGGCGAGATAAGGCGGTTGATCAGGGAGGTCGGCCGGTTTTCCGACATGAAGCGGCGCTCCGCCGCCGATGCGGGCAGCCCGGGGAAAACATCGGCGATGAACTTCTCGACGCTCGCGGTGCGAGTCGGCCCGGGCAACACGCAGTTGACGGTGACGGCGGTGCCCTTGGTGAGCTCGGCGAGCGAGCGTGAAATGCCCAGCTGCATCGTCTTGGTGGCGCTGTAGTGCGCCATCTCCGGCGCGGGACTCATGCCGGACTCGCTGGACACAAACACGACGCGCCCCGATCCCCTTTCGAGCATGCCGCGAAGGTAATGCCTGGCCAGCCTCACGCCGCTCATGATGTTGACCTCGAAGAGCTTTCTCCAGGCCTCGTCGGTCTCGTCGAAGAAACCGACGGCCTCATAAATTCCGAGATTGTTGACGAGGATATCCACCTGCGGGAACCGGGCGACGGTCGAGGCGCAACCGGCCTCCGTGCCGTTGTCGGCGATCAGCGGAAGAAGCGATTCCGATTCCCCGCCGAGATCGGCTATCGCCCGGTCGACGGCCTCACGGGTCCGTCCGTTGATGATGACACGGGCGCCGTCCGCAGCCAACGCCCTGGCGATTTCAAGACCGATCCCTCCGGAGGAGGCGGTGACCAAGGCGAGTTTTCCTTCAATGCCGAGTTTCATGGCGAATGTTTGTTGGATATTCGGCCCATGCGCGCTCCGTGACGCCAACTCAGGCGTGCCATGCCGGGCGAACAAAGGTGCCGACCATCAAGTCCGGGGAGCACGGGCAACCAATATCCAAGTGATCCGCCGGCGACCGCGCCGAAGCTTGACGGTGTTTTCAAAGGGGAGGAAGCCGCGGAATCACGAGGGCGGCAGGTTTTTCACGAAGCTGCGGTAGCCCTTTCCGCCAAGCAGTTCTCGCATCTGAATAACGGATACGCCGTAGACATGAAACTCCTGCCTGGCGCCCTTGGCCACGACGGTGACGCGCAGGGCCCCGTCGAGCTCCAGCACCTTGATGGCCCGGCCGGACGCGCCGGCGTTCGCGTGGATGACGCCGCGCGAAACGCGCCCGAGCCGCTCCATGTCGGCCACCAGAGGCTCGGCGACATCGATCACGGAGGAGTGCGTGCCGGCGCGGCCTTTGCGGGACATGGGGTTGCCGACGGACGGACGAGAAACGGGAGACCAAGGGCGAAGGGCCGCGCAATCATCCGCCCGGCCCATCGCCAAAGACACCGCGCCGTTACGCGATTTCCCAGCGGTACGGATGCTTGGAGAGGAGCTCGCAGCCGTCCTTGGTGACGACCACCACATCCTCGATGCGGCAGCCGCCGACGGCGGGATAGTAAAGCCCCGGCTCGATGGTGATGACCATGCCCGGCTTCAGGGCGTTCTGCCCGCTGCCGCGAAGGCTGACCGAGGGCTCCTCATGGACGTCGAGTCCGAGCCCGTGGCCGGTACCGTGGAAGAACCCGGTGTAGAGCCCCTGCTCCTTGCCCGCCTTGTAACCGAGTCCGTCGAAGTGCTCGACCACAGCCCCGTGTATCCGGGCGCCGGTGACACCGGCCTTCACCAGTGCGATCGCCTTGGCGTGGGCGTCCTTCACCGCCTTGACCATCCGACGCTGCTCGGGACTCGCCTTGCCCTTTAGGTAAGTGCGGGTCATGTCACCGCAGTAGCCGGTGGACATCATCTTCGGGTAGATGTCGACGACGATGAGCTCGTTGGCCCGAATGGGGCCGTGGCCGTGGCAATGGCAGTCGACGCCCTGGATGCCGGAGGCCGCGATGAGGCCGTCGGTGTTCAGCGCACCGGCGTCGAGGCAGGCGCGGTTGATAGCGGCGTGCAAGGCCTCGGAAGTAAGAACCTTGCCCTCGTGGTAAACGAACCCGCGCTTGATTTCGGACTCAGCCAGGATGCGCTCAACGGCCTTGAAACCCGCGGCGGAGGCCTTGTTGCCCGCGCGGATGTACTGCTGCTCCTCGGGCGTCTTGATCACGCGCTCGGGGAAGAACGGAGCGGGCACGGGGGTAAGCTCAAGACCGAGCGCGCGGCAACGGTCCATGAGACCGGCCGGAAAGGCGTCGGGCACGCGGAATGCGTCGACCTTGTACTTGCGGGCCAGGTGAGCGACGATGTCGGCGATGCCGGCGTCGGCCTTGGCCTTGCGCAAGTCGGTGAGAATCTCGGTGAGGTTGAGAACCTCGGAGAAGGCGCCCTCCTGTTTGGCGCGGGCGACCTCCAAAAGGGGCACGACGCCGATGACCTTTTTGCCTATGCGCAGGGCCAGGATGGGGTCGACGGCGGAAAAGCGAGTGAGCCAGCGCAGATCGGCCAGTGCGTTTGGGGCGGCGTAAAGGAGGTCGGCGGAGATTTGAGCTTTGCGGGACATGCCCGCAGAGATGCCCCGGCGGGCCGCCTTGGAAAACAAAAAACCTCCCGCGCGCGGCGGGAGGTTTTTGTCCAGAAAAGCCGGAGGGGGCGTCACCCCACGACACTGCTCATCTGGAAGATGGGCAGGAACATGCAAATCACGATACCGCCGATGATGATGCCGAGCGTACAGATAAGAATCGGCTCCATCAGCGAGGTGAGCGAGGCGACCACATTGTCGATGTCCTGGTCGAAGAAGTTGGAAACCTTCACGAGCATGCCGTCCACATTGCCCGTCTGCTCGCCCGCCTTGAGCATGTGCTTCACGATGTTGTGGTAGTAGGGCTGGGTGGCGATGACCTCGGACATCTGGCCGCCCTGATTGAGGTGCCGGTTGATCTCCACGCAGGCCTTTTCGATGTACACGTTGTCCGAAGCCTTGGAGCAGATGTCCACGGCCTTGAGGATGGGCACGCCGCCCTTGAGCAGAATCGAGAAGGTGCGGCAGAACCGGGAGACGGCGATTTTGCGGACGAGCTCGCCGACGATGGGCACCTTCAGCAGGGTGCGATCCTTCACCTCACGCCCACGCGGGGTTTTCACGAACTTCGCCAAGCCGCGCAGCGCCGCGAAAATGCCGCCGACGATGTAAAGGGTGTTCCACGGAATGAAGGCCAGCGCCGAGATTTCCTTCTCGTTGATGACAACCTTGTTTTTCGGAGTTCCCGAAGCGATCTGGGCGCTGATCATCTCCGCTTTGGTCTGGGAAAATCCAAGCATGTTGCCCTTCAGGAAGTCGGCGACATCGATGAGCATCTGGGTGGGCCCGGGAAGCTCCTTGCCGAAGCCCGAGAACATTTCCGCGAACACCGGCACGACGAAAATGAGCAGCACATTGACCAGAATGACCGCCAGCGAGATGACGGCGATGGGGTAGGTCATCGCGCTTTTGACCTTCTTCTGGAGCTTGAGCGAGGCCTCGAAGTAGGAAGCCACCTTGTTGAGCATCTCGGCGAGCGAGCCCGACGCTTCACCGGCCTCCACGAGCGAGCAGAAGATGTTAGGGAAGGCGTTGGGCCACTTTCTGGCGGCCTCGGAAAACGGCACGCCGGAAGCCAGGTCGTTGCGCACCTCCTTGACGATCACCTTGAACACCGGGTCCTCGATCTGGTCCATCAGGGCCTCGAGGGTGTTCACCAGAGGAAGGCCCGCCTCAAGCATGGCGGAGAGCTGCTGTGTGAACATGCAGACCACCTCCAGCTTGATGTTCGTGCTCTTGGCCTTCTTCTCGTAGTACTTGTTTTTCGCCGCCGATTCAGCCGCCTTCGGGTTGGCCATCGGTTTCACAGCGTTCTTGCCCGCCGTGGCGGGTTGCTTGACGATCAAAGCCATGGGGAAAGGGAAATGGGTGACGGGGTTGAAAGGAAAAGACTACCCGCCCAAGAAGGGCATTTGAAGCCGAAATTTGTCACGCTTATACGCAAGAGCGCTTGACCTGCGAAGAGAGCGCCTCCATTCGCTTGGGGGTCAAGTCCACTTGCGGGTATCGTTCAGCGGCAGGACCCCACTCTTCCAAAGTGGTGACACCGGTTCGAATCCGGTTACCCGTACCATCTTCAGGCGCCGGATCACCCGGCGCCTTTTGCTTTTCCTCGGTCGGCCAGAACTCGCGCCAACGGCGCCGCTCCTCGCAGGAGAGGCCTTCCGCCACGAAGGAGCGCCAGGTAGGTCTGATCGGAGCGTGAGAAAGATGCATGCCCGCCTGATGCGGCAGTCGGTCGGCCTTGCGGGCGTTGCAACGCAGACACGCCGTGACGATGTTCTCCCATATGGTGCGCCCCCCTCGGTCGCGCGGGACCACATGATCCAGGTTGAGTTCCGCCTCGCAAAAGAGCCCGCCGCAATACTGACAACGAAATCCATCCCTGCGAAACACCGCATGCCTGGAGAAACGCACCTCCTGGGCGGGAGGCCGGTCGTACCCGGCCAGCAAGAGCACATCAGGCGCGTGCAGTGTGACTGTGGCGGCGGTCAACCCGACTTCGGGCGGATTCCTGCGGGAAAAGGAAACCCACTCGAGCAAATCAAGCGTGCGCAACTCCGGGGCGCTCCGATGCACAACCGAGGCCTGCCCGGAGAAAATCAGCGTCACCGCCCGGCGCATCCCGACGATGTTGACGGGCTGCCAGAGTCGATTGAGGACGAGAACGCGTCTCGTAAGCATAGGCGGGCGATACGGGGGTTGCCCGCATTAAGCCCGCGCAAACCGGGGTGTCAACGCCCCTTGGCGGGCGCGACAGTCAGCTCACCAAAGCCCATGGACTCGCCTGAGGGGAACCATGAGGCGCCGCCTCCGTTCACGCTGAAGCGAAGCTTCGAGATGGGCGAGGCCTTGACGACGACGGCGCCGGAAACGGTCAGTGTGACTGTTTTCCCGGACTCGATCAGCTGATCCACCAACGGACTGTCGGAGGCGGCCGCGCCCTTTCGCAAGACCGTCAGGCGCACCGCGGCGCCCGCATCACCCGAGAACACGACCGTCCCGCCATTGGCATCGGCCACGACCACCGCCGGATTGGACTTGGCGGCCGAATTTTCCTGGCCGGAGAAAAGGCTGACCAAGGCGACCAGGGTGACCAGGGAAAGGGCCACGCCGCCCACAATGAGGAAAGTCTTGCGACGACCTTCGGGGCGCTCGGCGACCTCGATGGCACCCGAGGAAAACTCATCCAAGGCCTCGACATCCTTGCGCGATTCGGGCGGGCGGGAACCCGGATCCAAATGCTCGGGATGCGGGCGGCGAACGCGCCCGGAGGCAGGGCTGCGCGCCGCCAGAAGGGCGTTGAAATCACCCACCACGCGATCGGAGTCGAGCCGCAGGAACCTGGCGTAAATCTTAAGGAAGCCGCGACGATAGACATCCGCGAGCGGTATGCTGTCGAAGAGATTGTTCTCCATGGCGGCAAGGTAATCGCCGCGCACCTTGGTGGCCTCGGCCGCCTCGCGGATGGAAACACCGCGCCGCTGTCGCGCTTCCAGAAGTCTTTCGCCGATGGTTTGCATGAGTGGTCGGGGTGTATTCCGGCAGACGGCTTGCGCAACCGGAATCTTGTCCGACGGGAACACCGCGCCCGGTTGAAAACAAGAAGCCCTTCCGAGTGACTCGGAAGGGCTTTGAAACTTGGAGCGGGCGAACGGACTCGAACCGTCAACAGCCACCATGGCAAGGTGGTACTCTACCAATTGAGCTACGCCCGCATTCACCTTTGTTTCGGCGAAACCGTCATTGCTGACGATGGCCAATGTGATGCATTTTCATTTCGCTTCGTCAAGCATTTGTGAGAACTTTTTTCGGATATTCTCCGGCGAGGCATGCAACCCGTTCTCCGAGAGAAGGTTGGAGACATTTTCGGAAAGCATGGCGCGAAGGGCCGGACGGGCCTCCACGAGGTCCGCCTTGCGGGAGACGGCGAAAAGGGTGATGCGCAGCGGATAGTCGCCGGTGTTCAGGTTCGAGGCGGTCGGGGCGTAGGCCTGACGCGGTTTGCCCGGGCGTCCGTCCGCGACGGAAAGCACCTTCATGTTGCCGGACCTGGGAGGGCGGGAAAGCAGGACGATCGCATTCACGGTCGACGCGGCGCGGGACTCCACTTCGGCGTCGTTCGCCGCAAAACGCACGGAATCCTTCAGGTCGGCGCCGCCGAGGACTTCGGCGCGAAAAAGGGAGACCGCCAGCCCCTTGCCCGGATGGGGGGCGAGAGCCAGGGGCCCCTGGGAGAGTCCGGATTCGGGAAGGCAGCGCCAGGTATCGAACCTGGTGTCATTGCTTTTACCATACAATCCGGCGAGCGTGGCGAGGTCGATCTCAGTCGCCTTGTTGGCGCGGTGAACCACCACATAGACGGGCTGGTAGGCGATCGGCACGGCGACCCAGTCCCCCGACTTTATTTCGGGAACTTCGCGCTCGTCGCGCAAATACATGAGGGCGGCCGAGGACTTGCCGGTGCGCAGGTCGAGCAGCGCGTCGTATGTGCCGCGAAAATCGGTGTCAAGGCGGCCCCCGGCGGAAGCCACCTGCCCCTTCACCTCGGCGGCGACAATCGGCCCGACGATGTCGGAGCCCGAGATGCGGGCGGCTTCGACAAACGGGGCGGCCGACGGAAGCAGAGCTCCGGCGACGAGCAGGGTGTGCGGCGATAGGATCTTCATGGGATGGGTGAAAAGCAGGGGGGGTTACGGAGCCTCCGGATAGACGGCGTCGATTTCCGGCCAACGGAGCAGTTTCCGGTGAAGGGTTCGTCTGGAAATCCCCATGAGCGCGGCGGCCTTGGTGCGATTTCCCTTCGCCTCGGTAAGGGCGCGCGTGAGCAGACGCTTCTCGTTCTCCTCGCGCGAAAGCGGCGCGCCTTCGCCGACGCGCGGAGCGAAGGCGGTCGCCGACTCGGACGTCAACCGCGGAGCGGAAGACACGGGCGGCGAGGGCGTGAAGGGCGCCGTGAAGCGGGCGTCCAGGTCGCGCTCGGAGATTTCGCCGCCGCGATGCATGACCACGGCGTTCTCGCAGAAATTGCGCAGCTCGCGGATGTTGCCGGGCCAGCGATAGTCGCGAAGCGCCTTCATGGCGCCGAGGGTGAACCCCACCGGCGGAAGACCGTTCTCCTCGGCGAAGCGCTTCACATAATGGTGAAGCAGAAGCGGGATGTCCTCGGTGCGCTCGCGCAGCGGAGGCAGCAGCAGGGTGACGACGCCGAGCCTGTAGTAAAGGTCCTCGCGGAAACGCCCCTCGCGGGAGAGCGCCAGCAGGTCGCGATTGGTCGCGCACACCAGGCGCACGTCGAGCTGCACCGGCTTGTGCGAGCCCAGCCTCTCGATGGCGCGCGTCTCCAGAAACCGAAGCAGCTTCACCTGAGTGGCGGCATCGATCTCACCGATTTCATCCAGGAAAAGGGTTCCGCCATGCGCCGCCTCGAAGCGACCCACCCTGCGCTCGCGCGCGTCGGTAAACGCGCCCTTTTCGTGACCGAAGAGCTCGCTCTCCAAAAGATTCGCGGGGATGGCCGCGCAGTGAACGGGGATGAACGGGCCTTCGGCGCGAGTGCTGCGACGATGCAGCATCCTCGCGAAAAGCTCCTTGCCGGTGCCCGTCTCGCCCTGGAGCAGCACGGTGGCCTTGGTCGGCGCCACCTGGCCCACCTGGCGCACCACCCGGTCCAGCGCCTCGCTGTGGCCGATGATCTCCGGCGACGCCCCGGCCTTCTCCAGCTTCACCTTGAGCGCCTCGTTTTTCACGCGCAAATCGGCGGCCTCGGCTTCGACGACGCGGCTCTTGAGCCCCCGCTTGATCACGAGCTCGAGCTTCTCGAGGTTCACCGGCTTGGGCAAAAAGTCATAGGCGCCGCGGCGCATGGCCTCGACCGCCGTCTCCACATTGCCGTAGGCGGTCATCATGATGGCCACCGGCTTGTTCGGCTGCGCAATCGCCTTGTCGATGACGCTCAGCCCGCTCTTCCCGGCCATGCGCAGGTCGGTCAGCACGACATCGAATTTCTCGGCATCCATGAGGCGGAAAGCCTCTTCGGCGTCGCGCGCCATGAACACCTCGTAGTCGCCCTCCAACGCGGCGGCCAGTCCCTCGCGGGTGTGCTTTTCGTCATCAACGATGAGTACGGTCTGCGGCATGGCGGCGTTCGGGCGGGACAAAATGACGCGCGGCCCGCACGCCGGGCAAGCGCGAAGCGCGCCCGACATTCCCGTCGCGGCGCCCTCTTTCCCCTTCCCTCTTTGAGCCGCCGCAGCCAAGTTCGCGCAACCATGCCCCAACTCGACGGCAAAAAAATCGTTCTCGGCGTCACCGGCTCCATCGCCGCCTACAAGGCCGCCGACCTCACCTCCAAGCTCGTGAAGCTCGGCGCCGATGTGCACGTC
The DNA here is from genome assembly GCA_945957395.1 of uncultured Opitutia bacterium. GTDB lineage: Bacteria > Verrucomicrobiota > Verrucomicrobiia > Opitutales > UBA953 > CAMFKE01. Next base: position 222,465 of record CAMFKE010000003.1, on the reverse strand, counting down.
GTCATGACGCGCGAGGCCACCGAGTTCATCACCCCGCTCACCCTGCGCACGCTCTCGCGCAACCCGGTGGCCCACGACCTGTGGAAGGAGGGAGAAGGCTGGCAGCCCGGGCACATCGAGCTGGCCGACACGGCCGACCTGCTGCTCGTCGCCCCGGTGACGGCGCACACGCTGGCGTGCTTCGCGCACGGCCTGGCGCCCGACCTGCTCACCTCCATCTACCTCGCCACGCGAGCGCCCGTCATGCTGGCGCCCGCGATGAACTCGAAGATGTACGAGCACGAGGCCACGCAGGCCAACCTCGCCACGCTGCGCGCCCGCGGCCACGCCATCGTGGAACCCGACACGGGCCTGCTCGCCTGCGGCTACGAGGGCGTGGGCAAGCTCGCCCCGGTCGAGGAGATCATCGAGCGCATCACGCTCATCTTCGACTGATCCGCCTGCGGGCGAAAGGCGTCGCCCCCCCCGGAGCGACGCCCACCCTTCATGTCACCCGACGATTTGAAGTCACGCCTGCGCGAGGAGGCCGCGAAGCTGGGCTTTGAGGCCGTAGGCTTCGCGCCCGTGCCGGCGGAACTGCGCCGCGAGTATTACCTGAAGTGGATCGCGGAGGGTTGCCACGGCTCCATGGACTGGATGGAGCGCAACTGCGACCGGCGACTGCACCCGGTGAACATCCTGCCCGAGGCGAAGTCCATCGTCGTCCTCGGACTCAACTATTACCAGCAGCACCCGGAATCGGCGTACCGCGTGGCCAAATACGCGCTGGGCAAGGACTACCACGACTTCCTGTACAAGCGGCTCAAGTCGCTGTGCGCGGTGATGCGCGAGCTGGGCGGCGAGCAAAAGCCGTATGTGGACACCGGCCCGGTGCTCGAGAAACCCCTCGCGGAACTCGCCGGGATGGGCTGGCAGGGCAAGAGCACCATCCTCATCCACCGCCCGCTCGGCACCTGGCTTTTCCTGGGCGTCGTATTCACCACGCTGGACCTGCCCCCCGACGCCCCGGCGAAAAACCTCTGCGGCGCCTGCACGCGCTGCCTCGACGCATGCCCGACCAAGGCGATCACCGGGCCCTACCGGCTCGATGCGCGCCGCTGCATCTCGTACCTCACCATCGAGCACGACGGCCCCATCCCCGAGGAGTTTCACCACGCCATCGGCGACCGCGTGTACGGCTGCGACACCTGCCTGGATGTTTGCCCTTGGAACAAGTGGGCGGCCCTGACGCGCGAAGAGCGCCTGCTCGCCCGCCCGCTGCCGGCGCTGCGCGACACGCTCGCGTGGACGCCCGAGGAGTTCACCGCCCACTTCGCCGGCTCGCCCGTCAAGCGGCTCAAGCTGCACCGCTGGCTGCGCAACGCGCTTGTGGTCCTAGGAAACACCGGTGACGCCGTCGAGCTGCCCGCCGTCGAGGCGCTGAGGACGCACGCCGACCCGATGGTGGCCTGGCATGCCGAACGCGCCGCCGAGCGCATTCGCTCGCGCCGGCCCGCAAAGTAGCCGCCACGGCCGAAGGGGGGGGGAAAAACGGGCGCAAAAAAACGCGCCCGGCCGTGCAAGGCGTCGGGCGCGTTTTCGAAGAAAACCGGGCTTAGCGGCCGTCGCCGGGGAGCCAGATTTCCTTCGGGGTGCGAGCCATGAAGTCCTCGATGTACTTCGTGGTCGCGCCGCCGGCGCGGAACACCGGGTCCTTCATGATGGCGCGGGCGAAGGGGATCGTGGTGTGGATGCCCTTCACGGTGTACTCGCCGAGGGCGCGGTACATGCGGTCGAGCGCCACCTGACGGTTGCGACCGTACGCGATGAGCTTGCCGATCATGGAGTCGTAGTGGGGCGGGATGGTGTAGCCGCCGTACACATGCGAGTCGAGACGCACGCCGTGGCCGCCCGGGGCGTAGTAGAGGCCGATGGTACCGGGGCACGGGGCGAAGTTGCGAGCCGGGTCTTCGGCGTTGATGCGCACCTCGATGGCGTGGCGCACGATCTTGATGTCCTTCTGCTCCAGATCGAGCTTCTCGCCGGCGGCGACCAGGATCTGACGCTTCACCAGGTCGATGTCGGTGATCTCCTCGGTCACACCGTGCTCCACCTGGATGCGGGTGTTCATCTCCATGAAGTAGAAGTTCCCGTGCTTATCCACGAGGAACTCCAGCGTGCCGGCGTTCTTGTAGTTGATGGACTCGGCCAGCTTCACGGCCGTCTTGCCCATCTTCTCGCGCAGGCTCTGCGTGAGGAACGGGGACGGGCCTTCCTCGATGAGCTTCTGGTGGCGGCGCTGCACGGAGCAGTCGCGCTCGCCCAGGTGGACGACCTTGCCGTGGCGGTCGCCCAGGATCTGAAACTCGATGTGGCGGGGCTCCTCGATGTACTTCTCGACATACACGGCGCCGTTGCCGAAGGCCTTTTCGGCCTCGATGCGCGCGGCGTCGAACTCCTTGGAGAAGGAGGCCGCGTTGTGCGCGATACGCATGCCCTTGCCGCCGCCGCCGGCGGTGGCCTTGATGATGACCGGGAAGCCGATCTTCTGGGCGACCTTCAGAGCCTCGCCAACCGTGTCCAGCGTGCCTTCGGAACCGGGAACGCAGGGGACCTTGGCGGCCATGGCGGTCTGACGGGCCTGCGCCTTGTCGCCCATGCGGCGGATGGCGTCGGGATCCGGGCCGATGAAGGTGATGTTGGCGGCCTTGCACTGCTCGACGAAGCGGGCGTTCTCGGAGAGGAAGCCGTAGCCGGGGTGGATGGCGTCCACATTCGCGATCTCGGCGGCCGCGATGATGCGGTCGGGGCGCAGGTAGGACTCCTTGGAGGCGGACGGTCCGATGCAGATGGCTTCGTCGGCCATCTGGACATGGAGGGACTGCTCGTCCGCCTGGGAGTAGACGGCGACGGTCTTGATGCCCAGTTCGCGGCAGGCGCGGATCACGCGCAGCGCGATTTCGCCGCGATTGGCGATGAGGATCTTATTGAACATGGAAAGGGTGTGCGAGGTTCGAGGTGCGAGGCGCTGGCCGCCTCAGTTAAAACAAGAGGCACAAAGGACCGAAGGCACAGAGGATCAAAGGAGATGAACCGGCTTCGCTTTTCGAAAAGGAAACGGTGCTACCCTTGAGCCTGTGTGCCTTCGTGCCTTTGTGCCTTGCGGCATCCGCCTTTAGGCGGTCTTAACCTTGAAGAGGGGCTGGCCGAACTCGACGGAGGTGCCGTTGGACACGAGCACTTCGACGATGGTGCCGGCGATGTCGGCCTGCACTTCGTTCATGACCTTCATGGCCTCGACGATGCAAACGACGCTCTCCGCCTTCACCGGCGAGCCGGGCGCCACGAAGGGCGCGGAGTCCGGGGAGGACGAGGCGTAGAAGGTGCCGACCATCGGGGAGGTGATGACCTTCACATTCGCGTCCGAAACGGCGGGAGCCGCAGCGGCGGGCGCGGAGGGAGCCGACGGAGCGGGCGCGGCCGACACGGCGGGGGCCGGGGCGGACGCGACGGGGGCGGCCTGGACGACCTGAATGCCGCCGCGAGCACCGGTTTCACGCTGAAGACGGAGCTTGAAGCCCTTGTCCTCAATCTGGAATTCGGTGAGCTCGGCCTTCTTCATGAGGTCGATGACTTGTTTGATCTGCTGGAGGTCCACGAGTATGGCGCGGGTTAAAAAGTTAAAAGGGAGGGTGGTTGTGCGACGCGTTTGCGTCTAAATGAAGGCGTTTAGGGGAAGAGTCGCCCTCGCGTCAAGGATTCAGGTTCCCGGGTTATGCCCGGCTTAAGGAAAGAACCCCGGAAGCCTGAGGGTTATCAGATTTCCGAGCCCGGTGCATCGTCCGGCGTGAGCGCCGCTGATGACCGGACCCGGAAATCCTCAACCGGTGATTCCCGGAGACGAATCAGAAGCGGCGACGGAAGGCCACGTTGAATCCGGTGTAGGTGCGACCGTCGAAGCCGTATTCGAAGTTCACGCCGCCGGAGATGGCGTTGTTCTCGTCGAAGTGCAGCGCCGCGTTCGGGCCGACCGAGAGGGAGTCCGCCGGGAGGGCGGCCGCCGTGGTGGAGAACTTGGAGCCGCCGGCGGCGAAGCGAGCGTCGATATCGGACTCGGTGTCGAGCAGCTCGTGGTTGAACGAGGCGTCCACGCCGAGCTTCCACTTCCAGTCGCCCGAGGGGATCCACCAGCCGAGGCCGGTGCCGACGGAGGCGCGCAGGGAGTCGTTGCTCCACGAATCCACCTTGAACGCGGCGCCGTTGCCGCCCTTTTCGGTGAAGCCCTGGAACTCGTGGTGGGCGTAGGAGACGCCGGCGAAGGGCGTCAGGTGAAGCGACTCGTTCAGCGTGACGATCGTGCCCGTGAACACATTCGCGCCGACATCCACGCCCGTGGTCGAGCCCGTGACGCGCCCGGTGAGGGTGTTGCGCTTGGTGGCGAAGTCACCGAAGCCGCCCGAGAGCCCGGCATCGAGGAACCAGCGGTTGGTGAGCCTCGTGGACAGGAAGGCGGTGCCGCGCACGCGGTTCATGTCCACCTTGCCGGCGCTTTGATGCAGGGTGGCCGAGCCGTTGTCATAGCCGGCGGCGCCGCCCACGACCATTCCGGAATCCAGCTTCTTATCGAGGCCGACAAGGCCGCCATAGGTACGGGTGTCGAAGGTCGGGGTGTCCGTCTTGACCTCGTTGTCCGCCATGGCGGCTCCACCGACGACGAAGGCCTCCCACTCATACGGGCTGTAGCCACCCTGGTCGTAGCGGCGCTGCTCCAGGCGTTCGCGAATACGGTCCTCGTGGCGCAGGGCGGTGTCGCGCTCCATGGCGTAGAGGGAGCCGAAGCCCAGAGGAGAGAGGGCGTTGACGGTGCGAGCAAGGTCGGCAGTCGGGATGAAGGCGAGTTGCGCCGCCACCGCATTGGCGGGCATGCCATACTGGTCAACCGAGATGGAATCGAGGACGCCAAGCATTCCGGAAAGCCCCTCGTGAGCGGAGTACCCCGGGGTCTCGGCCAGCGGCATCACATCGTACACCACGATGGCGTTGGCCGCGCCTTTCCCGTAAAGGGAGCCGGCGGCGTCGCCGTTACGCAGCGGGGTCACGATGATCACCCGGCGCGAAGCCGGATCGAGCGTGAAGTCGCCTTCGGAGGCCAGGACGCCGGAGGTGGCCGTCAGCACCGTGTACCCTTGGCCGCGAACCGGAGCGGCGGCGGCGGGATCGTGGGTGACGAGGAACTTCGTGCCGTTGGCGAGGGTGGCGAAACCGTTGACGGCGATGAGGTCGGAGGCCGTGGCGTTCAACTCCAAGGCGAGCGAGCCGAAGGAGGAGAATGCCCCGTTCACCGTGACCGTGCCGGGCGAATTACCCGGGGCGAGCGTGCCGTCCTTGCCCACGACAAGGGCGCCGGAGGTGGTGAAGGTGCCGCCCAGCGTGCCTTGGGCGACGGTGAGCGTGCCGGTGGTGCCGACGGCGTAGGGGTTGGCGGCGGTGCCGAGCACGAGCTTGCCCGAGCCGGTCTTGGTCAGAGCGCCCGGTCCGGTGATGGCGCGGGAGGCGGACCCCGTGAAGGTCGACGCATCGGTGGAACCTGCGGCGACATCCAGCGCGAGCGTGCCGGTGCCGGAGGTCTTGAGTCCCGTGATGTTCGCACCCAGTCCGGCGGTGGTGATGGTGAGCTTGCCCTGGTCCACGCCGATGGCGCCGGCGTTGGCGAAGGCGGCGGTGTCGGTCAACACCAGGTCACCGGTGCCGGTCTTGACCATGTCGCCGGAGCCGGTCACGGCACCTTGGTACACCTGCCGCGAGCCGGTGGTGTCGAAGTACAGCGTGCCGCCGTTGGAGAGCACGACCGCCTTGGTGAGCGAGGCGTCGACGGCGAGGTTGCCGCCGTCGATCGCGACGGTGCCGACATTGGTGAGCTTGGAGTAGGCGAACTTGCCCGCGCCCTTCACGGTGAGGTCGGTGACCGACTCGAACTTGCCCGCGAACACGCCGTCGGTGTTCTGGTCGATGACAAGCGAGGGGGTTGACCTGACGACCGTGCCGGCCTGACCCGCAAGACCCAACAGGGTGCCGGAGAAGGTGGCGTCGGTGAGGTCGAGCGTGGCGCCTGAGCGCAGGATGGTGTTGCCCGTGTAGCTCTGACCGTTGACCAGCTTGAGCGTGTAGGCGCCCTCGACCGCCAGCGAGCCGGCACCCGAGACCTTGTAGTCGGCGGTGGCGTCGTGGGTCGTGTCGGAGCCGAGCACCACCGCGTAGGTGGCGCCCTTGGCCACGGTGGTCTTCGGGAAGATCTGCCCGCCGATGTTGCCCGTGGCGGCGCGCAGCTCGCCCTCGGCGATGTCGAGCGTGCCGGTGAACCCGCCGGAACCGTTGGTCAGGCTGACCACGCCGGCGCCGGTCTTGCCGATGACACCGTCGCCAGTGATGGCGTTGGCGTACACCATGGCGTTCACCGCATCGGGATTGCGAAGCGCCAGCTTGCCGCCGGAGACGACGCTCACGGCGGAGGCGCCCAAAGCCATCGGGGTGGCTTCGAGCGTGCCGCCCTCGACGAGCGTGGTGCCGGTCCAGCCGGTATTGGCGAAGGAGGCCAGGGTGAGCGTGCCGGCGCCGGTCTTCACCAGCGTGCCGGAGCCTTCCAAGGTGCCTTCATAGACGGTGCGGTCGGAGGCCGGCGCGACCGTGAGCGTGCCGCCGCCGAGCGACACGACAGAGAAGGCGTCGCCGGAGAGTCCGGCGAGGCGCTGATTCGTCGCCCCCTGTTGGAAGCGAGCATTGGTCAGCAAGAGGCTGCCGGCGGAGGCGACGCCGTCGCTGAGCACATGATCGGTGCCGGCGATAAGGCTCGTGTTAGAGGCGGCGAGCGTGCCTGTGAACAGGCCCGAGGCGGGGCCAGGCTTGTCGGTCGTCAGCAGGTTCAGCGATGCGCCGTCCACGGCGAGCGTACCGGCGCCGGAGAGGTCCTTGGCGTAGGCGGCTGCCGAGGCCAGGTCGGCGCGGTAGGTGGCGCCGGCGGCGATGGCGATATCGGCGGGCGCGAGACCGGAGGAGACGAGCGAACCGCCGTTGACCACCAGATCACCGGTGAAGCCGGCCACGCCGAAGGACGACGAGAGCACAAGCTTGGACGCACCCTCCTTGGTGAAGGTGCCGGCACCGGAGAACACGCCGGCGAGCGTGGCGTCATTTTCGGAGGAATAGTTGAGGGTGGCGCCGGAGGCGACATAGAGGTCGCCGCCAAAGCCGCCCTTCATGGCCAGGACCAGCGTACCCTGATCAACGCGGAAGCCGCCGGTCAGCGAGGTCTCCTTGCCGAGCGTAAGGGTTCCGGCGCCCGTCTTGGAGAACGAACCTGCTCCGGAAACGGGCATGTCGAAGAAGCCGGTTTTCGTTTCGGCGACATCCACCGCCAGAGAGGCGCCCTTCTCCACGACAATGGAGGAACTGAGGGCGATGGAGCCCTCGGTCACCTGAAGCGTGCCGCCGAGCACGCGCGTGGCGCCCGTGTAAGTGTTGGCTCCCGTAAGCGTCAGACGCTCGGCACCGATTTTGACGAGATCTCCGGAGCCGGTGATCACACCGGCAAAGGACAGAGCATCCGCCTCGGCCGCCGAAAGGCCTGCGGACTGAAGGAACGCCTTGGTGTTGGCCACGGAAATGCTGTCGGGAAGGCCGGTGACCCCCTCTTGCGTCTGCAGATAGTAGCCTGCGTTGGGCACAGGCACGCTTTGGGGCAGCGATGCCGCCTCCTGCCGGATCTGAGCCAGACGATCATCGGTCACACCGATGGTCAGATTTCCGGCGCCCATATTGAGGACGGTGCCGGCCTGGCCAAACAGGGCGCCGAAATGCTGGTCACCGTTGACCACGATCGTGCCGCCGGTGGTGAGCACCAGCGCGGAGGTGTTGGGAAGCTGATTGCGCGAAGCGAGCGCCAGCTTGCCGCCGCGCACCACGGTGGCGCCGCCGTATGTGGTGACGGCGTTATCAATGGAGTCGCGTCCGGAGAGCACCAGTGTGCCGGCACCATCCTTGATCAGGTTGCCGATGCCGGTGATTTTGCCGGCGTAATCCAAATCCCCGGACTGGACCAAGGTGGCCGTGCCACGGCCGAGGCTGATGCGCGTGCCGGCGTCGCCCTGGAAGTTTCTCAGCGTCTGCACCGTGTCATTGAAGGTGAGCGTGGTCTCCTCGCCGTTCGCACCGGACCTGAGAATGACCGCCTTGGCATTCGCAAAGGCATCGCTGCTGGCCGCGTTGAAGGCCAGGGTCAGCCCGTCCTCGGCGACGATGGAACCGCGGAAATCAGATTGGGCCGCAAAAATATCAACCGATCCAATCTGGCCGTTGCCGATGCCGACGCTGGCGCCGATGGAATTGGTGATGGACGCCTTGGTCTTGAAGACCAGCTCACCGTCGGAGTTTCCATAGATTTTGGCGCGCAAGGTACCCGCGTCATTCTGGATCAGAACAAGGGACGGAGCCACGCCCGCGGCGTCAGTTTGGGCGTCACCAAGGAAAAGACTCCCCCCGCCCAGCATCTGGACATTGGAAATCAGCGCGCCGTTGCGCACCGTAAGGTTTTTGTAGGACCCCGTGGCACCATGAAGCGCAAGGGTTCCATTACCCTGTTTGACAATGGAACCGCCTCCGGTGATGGCGCCGGTGTAGTAGGCGTCCATTTGCTGATTGAGCACCAACACCGAGTCGGCATCCCTGAAGCTGATGGTGGAGCCAGTCCCGGTGGTCACACCAAAGGGTTCGAGCCGACCGTCGCCCGCGAGGTAGTCCTTGTCGTTGGTGCCAAACAGAGCCTGGAAGTTATTGATGGTCTGCACGCCATTGACTCGCAGCACGGCGTCACCGGCGCCGGCGACATAGCCGGGGCGCCATTCGTCAACGCGCATATAGTCATTGGTGTATCGCTTGGAGGCCACTGCGGCGCCGACGCCGCCCAGGCCGATATTCACTGTGCGCGCCGATGCGAGAGTGCCCCCCGATTCACCGTCCAGCACAAGCACGCCGCCGCCGACCAGCACATCGCCGGTAAAGCGGCTTTCATTGATGATGGAGAACGAGCCGGCGCCGGTCTTCACGAACTTGCCGGAGCCAACAAGATTGCCGATGGAACCGGTTTCCCCCGAAGTGATGTGGACGATCACGGAAGTGTCGGCTCCCCCGGCATCCAGCTGCGTAAGAGCCTGATTGTGCCCCTCGCCGGCCTTGAGGTTGCGAAGGTAGACCACGCGACGGGCGCCGGGGAGAACGGGCTTGTTGATGAATCCGTCATAGGACTCCTCGACCGCCGAAACATTCAAAGGCGCATTGCGTACGGAGAGGCTGGAATTGCCTTCGAGCACAATGGAGGAGTAGCCAAGGTACTGATCGTCCCCCTTGTAGGCGGGAAGCCCGGTACGATGAACGTCACTGACCAGCATGCCGAAGTCCGCCCACTGATTCAAATAACCCGAAACCATCACCCCACCCTGCTTGACACGCAAAGATCCGGTCGTGGCGTTCAGCAAGAAATCATCAGCGGTGGGACCGCCGGAGCCAAGGAACGAAACTCCGTTGTAATAACTGATGTCGGCATAGGAATTAATCTGCAGTATTCCCGAGCCGGTCTTGACGACATCGCCCGATCCGGTGATGCGGCCCGAATAGGTCGAGCTGGTGAGCGCGTCGATGGTAAGCGTCGATTTCGCGCCCAAGTCATAGTTGCCGGTCGGGAGCGAAACGGTCAGCGAACCACCCGCGGCCACAGCCGTGGTGTTGGCCGCGGCGACGGCGGCGAAGCCGAAGGAGGCGGCGGCGACGAGAGAGAGTTTTTTCAGGCGCATGGAGGCGGAACAGTGTTCGGTGTTCTGATTTCGGCGGGGTGTCCGAGGAAGGGAGACGGGGGGAGGAAAAAGTGGGGAAGATTGAAGGTTGAAGGGACCGGCGGCGCATGAGCCGCTTGAGTCTTCAACCTTCAATCTTCCACCTCGGCTTTAGAAGCGCTTGCGGATCGCGAAGTTCACGGACTGGTACGAACGCGCGTCCAGGCCCATTTCGTAGGTGTAGCTCACGGTGGCCGAGGTGCTCTCGTCGAACTGCAAGCCCAGGTTGGGCGTCAGCGAGATGGCGTCCTGCGGAATCGCCGCGGCGGTGGTCGAGAACTTCGGCGAACCCGGCGTGGCGAAGCGCGCGTCCAGTTCGCTGTCGGTGTCGAGCAGCTCGTGGGCGAAGGCGACATCGAGGCCGACCTTGAGCTTCACCCACTCCATCGGCACGAACCAGCTCAGCCCGGTGCCGACCTTGGCGCGCAGCGAATCCTGCGACCAGGAGTCGACATTGAGCGCCGCAGCCGAGCCGGTCTCGGAGATGGAGCCGAACTCGTGATGGGTGTAGGCGGCGGACAGGTAGGGCGTCAGGTGCAGCTCCTTGGAGAGCACAACGACCGTGCCGGTCTCGGCGTTGAAGCCGGCGGAGTAGCCGGTGTTGTCGCCTTCGGCGGCGCCCAGCACGGTGGTTCGCCTGGACTCATAGAGGCCCACGCCGGCGGTGGCGCCCAGGTCGAGGTACCAGCGCTTGGTGAGCTGGGTGCTCAGGAAGAGCGTGCCGGCGGCGCGGTCCATGTCGACCTTGCCCCCGTTGTCCTTGATCGTGGCCTTGCCGGTCTGATAGCCCACGGCGGCGCCGACCAGGAGGTCGTCGCCCGCCTTGCGGTCGAGTCCTACCATGCCGCCGAAGTTGCGGTAGTCGAAGGTGGCGGTGTCCGTGGCGTCGTCGTTGGTCACGAAAGTGCCTCCGCCCACGACGAACGCCTCCCAGGGGGCGTCCTCGGTGGAGAGGGGCGAGCCGCGGTCGTAGCGACGCTGTTCGAGGCGGTCGTGCAGCAGGGCCTGACGCTGGTTTTCACCGTCCTGCGCCATCGCGTACTCGGCGGCGAAGCCGAGGGGCGAAAGGGTGTTCACCACGGCGGCGAGCGAGTCGTTGGGCGTCTGAACCAGGGCCAGACCGAGCGTGTCGGTGATGTATCCGGTCGTCGTGGACGGCGCGGTGCGCGCATCGAGCTGGGCGAGCAGGCCGCCGAGGCCGTCGTGCGGGGTGAATCCGGTGGCGGCGGAGAGGCTCTGCACGGGCACCAGGTTCACGCCGGTGGCGGTCTTCTCGACCCAGATGCCGGTCACGCCGGCGGCGGCCGGCAGGTTGTTCTGCACCGAGGCGAAGTCGCCCGTCACGGAAGAGGCGGTGAGGAACGCGTAACGCGTGCCGCGCACGGGACCGTCCGGACCGAACTGGGACACCGCCAGCGTGCCGCCGAGGGTGGCTGCCCCGGAGACGATCACCTTGTCGGAGGTGACGCCGGAGAGCTCGATGGCGAGCGTGCCCGAGTTGACGAAGTTGCCTGCGGCCACGACGGTGCCGATGGAGTTGCCCGGGGCGAGCGTGGCGCCGGAGAGCACGGCGATGGAGCCGGCCGTCTTGAAGTTGCCGCCCAGAACGCCTTCGCGCACCTGCAACACGCCGGTGTGCGCGAGAGTTGCCGGCGCCGCCTTGGTGCCGAGGGAGAGCTTGCCGGCGCCGGTCTTGGCGAGCACGCCGTCGCCGGAGATGGAGGCGAGCGGGGAGCCGGCCTGCACCAGAGTGTCGGACTGGGTCTGCACGAGCAGTTCGCCGGCCCCCTGGGTGCGAAGGCCCGTGATGTTGGAGGGCAAGGCGACGGGATTCACAATCAACACGCCCTCATCGACACCGAGCTTGCCGAAGTTGACGAAGTTAACGGCTGCGGACAGGTCGAGCACGCCGCCGCCGGTCTTGACGATGTCGCCGTTGCCGCTGACCACGCCGGTGTACGAGCCGGGCGCGATGTACACGGTGCCGCCGTTGGTCAGCGCGATGTCCTTGGAGGTCGTGCCGACCTGCAGGTTGCCGCCATCCACAGTCACGGCGCCGAGTCCGGAGAGGTCGCCGGCGATGGCCAGGCGACCGGAACCGGTCACACGCAACGCGGCGTCGCCGCTGAAGGAGCCGGCGAACACGCCGGAATCGGACTGCACCACGGTGAGCGCGGCGGGCAAGAGGACAGTGGAGGTGGAGTCGCCGGCGAGGCCGTTCACCGTGTTCACTGCGGTGAGATCCAGGCTGGCTCCGTCAAGAAGTTCGGTGACGCCCGAGTAGGACTGGACGCCGACGAGCTTGAGGGTGTAGGTGCCGGAAACGGCGAGATTGCCGGTGCCGGTCACGCGGTTGGCCGAAGAGGCATCGTGCACGCGGTCGCCGGACATGTTCACCTGGAAGGTCGAGCCGCGCAGGGTGTTCACGGTGGAGAACACGGCGTCCGTGCCGGCGTCGTCAGTGGTGAGGCGGCCTTCGCGCACAAACACACCGCCGGTCACACCGGCCGCCCCGGCCGTGAGGACGATCTCGCCGGAGCCGGTCTTGGCCAGCGCGCCGGCGCCGGTGATGAGATTGGCATAGGTCTTGGAGACGGCCGCATCGGCGTTGCGCAGCGCGAGCACGCCGCCGGCAAGATGGACGACGGAGGCGCCGAGGGCCTCGGGGGTGGTCTCGAGCTCGCCGGCGTTCACCGTGGTGAATCCGGTCCAGAAGGAGGACTGGGTGGAGGTGAGCGAAAGCTTGCCTTCGCCATCCTTCACCAAAGCGCCGTCTCCGGTAAGCTGACCGGCGAACTCGGTCGCCACCGAGGCGGCCGGACTGAAGTGAATGGAGCCACCGGCGAGTTCCACGGAGGAATCCCGGTCGCCGGAAAGGGCGCGGAAGGACTGTGCGGTTCCGTTCAGGTCAAAGACGGATCGGGTCAACGAAAGCTCCGCAGCGGAGAAAACATCGTCCACACCCGCGACCAACCGCGTATCCACGCCGCTCAGAGTCCCGTCAAAGCCGGCATTGCCCGACCTGAAGGTCGTCGCACCGCCGGTGAGGCGCAGCGCGCCGGAACCGGAAACTACGCCGGAATAGTCGACGGCGCCGGGCAGCGCGCCCTCAAAGGCGGCGTTTTTGGCGATGGTTATGTTGCCGGCCGGCAGGGTGTTCATGGCCACCGTGCCCGCGGAGACGACGACCTCGCCGGAGAAACCGCCGGCGTTGGAGAGCGTCAGGACGCCGGCGCCGGATTTCTCCAGCTTGCCGGCGCCGCTCAGCGACGAGGCGATGCGGATATCTTTGATCTGATTCACCGCGAGCGTGGCGCCCGAGGCGATGTCGATGGAGCCCAGCGCCTCGTGCAGCTGCATGCGCAGCGTACCGGCGGAGACGAGCGTGGAACCGGTGAAACCCGTGATGTCGCCGGAGAGCGACAGGTCGCCGGCGCCCAGCTTCTGCAGGACACCGTTGCCGGCGATGCGACGGTCAAAAGCGCCCTTGAGACCCTGGTCGATGTTGAGGCCGAAAAGCGCGCCGGAGGAGACGGACACGCCGGAGGTGGAGGAAATGGCGTCGTAGTTGGCGATCAACGAGCCCCCCTGGACCTGGGTCGCGCCCGTGTAAGTGTTCACACCGGTCAGAATCAGCGTGTCGGCGCCGATCTTGGTGAGGCCGCCGCTGCCGCGAATGCTGCCGGCGAAGGCCAGCGCCTCGGCATTAGCCTGGGAGAACCCGGCGACATTCAGCAGGAAGCGACGGGTGGCGGCCGCCATATTGCCGGCCAACTGGGTGCCGGCGGGCAGGATGGTGTTCGACAGCAGCACCGAGCCGTTGGGCAGCATGATGTCGGCGCCGAGCACCGTGCCGGCAGGCAGGTTCACACCCGCCGCGAGCGTCGTGCCTTGGGCGATCGTCGTGCCGGCGGGCAGCACGCCGTTGGCGGCGATCACCGTGCCGGCCGCCAGTACGGACCCGGCGGGCAGTCGGGTCCCTGCCGGCAGCGCGTTGCCGGCTGCCAGTATCGAGCCTTCGGGAAGGCGGGTTCCGGCGGTGATAAGAGAGCCTTCGGCGAGCGAGGAGCCGCCGGGCAGGATGGTTCCGGCCGGCAACAAGGCGCCGGCATCCAGGGTGCCGCCGGAGGGCAGCATGCTGCCTTCCTTCAGCGTCGCGCCCGCAGGGATGTCAAAAGCTGCCCAAGTCTGAGAATTGACGGGGATTGTGGTATTCGCTCCGAGTGGCCCGGCGGGTATGATGATATCCCCATTCTGGTTAAAAATTGGCGCCTGAAGCACCGTGCCGGCCGGGAGCTCGAACGCCACGGGATTCAGCGTGAAGGCATTGCCGCGCACCGGTGCGGGCGTGACGAAGTCAGCCGTCAAGGTGCCGGAACCCAGGGTGACGGCGCCGGGCGTCGTCCACGCTGCGGGAAGCGGGCTGGACGACAGGAAAATGGCGCGATTGTTCGTGAAGGAGGAGCCGAATGCGGCCGAGGTAAGGCGCCCGCCATTGTTCAGGGTGATGGCGGTGGACAGTGCCGCGCCGGAGAGCGTGGCGCCGTTGGTCAGCGTCGTGGCGGCGCCGCCGAGATTTGTGTCGCCCCCGAGCGTGACGGAGGTGGAAAGCGACAGGCCCTTCGAGAGCTGCAAAGAGGAAGGCAAGGCGCCGGGAGGCAGGCCGACCCCGGTGGAGAAGGTGGTGTCGACGGTCAGCGTGAGCGGGGCGGCAAGGCTGTCGCTAAGGCGGAATAGGTTTTGCGGGTCCGAAGCCGGAGCGTTTCCGGCGGACGTCGTGTCAAAGTTCAGCGGCCCGTAGTTGAGGCCGTTGAAATTGACGGTGCCCTGCGTGGTCAGGTAGTTGGAGGAGAGCGGCTTGCCGCCGGCGAGCTCCTTGATCAGAAGGCTTTCTCGCGAGGGGTTAAGGCCGACGGTCAGCGTGCCGGAGCCCATTTCAACAATCGAGCCAGCCTCGCCAAACAACGCCCCCACGCCCTGGTTGCGGTCGCCGCCGTCGAAGACGGCGCCGGCTCCCAGGACCAAGCCGGAGCTGCGCGTGAGCGCATTCTCTCCGACAATCTGCAGCCGACCGGATTGGACGACCGTGGCGCCGTAGTACTGTGTTTTGGAGCCGTCGATGACGAAGGAGGCCGAGCCCTGCTTCACCAGACTGCCGGCCCCGGAGATAGAGCCTGCGAAACCGCCATCGACGGACTGCTTCAAGAACAGGGTGCCGCGGTCCAGGTCGATGCGCGCATTGGCGTCGCCCGAGAGGTTGGAGAGATGCTGCACGGAATCGCCGAGCGACAGGGTCGAGCCGCGCGAGGCGTCGCCGCCGGTGAGCGAAATGGCCGTGACATTGAGCAGGGCGTCATTGGCGGCGGAGGTGAAGTGAAGGCCCACGCCGTCCTTTACGGCGATCTCTCCGGAGAAGAGCGTTTGGGCGCGCCCGACCTGAAGAATGCCGACCTCGTTGCCGGAATTGATCTGAAGCGGGGTGGCGGAGCCGTTGGAGATGGTGGCCTTCGTGCCGATGGTGATGACACCGGCACCCTTAAGAAGGGCGTGGAGCGTGCCGGTGTTCAGCTGGATGATGCTCAGCTCGCCGCCCGCCAGCTCGACTTCACCCGTGCCCAGGCCCTGGGCGTTGGCGATAAGCCTGCCCTCGACGACTTTGACGCCCTTGAAATGAGAGTACTCAAGAAGCAGGGCCAGGGTGCCGGCGCCCATCTTGACGATGCTTCCCGTGGGCGCCTCGACCAGATCGGGCGTGAGCGAGTTATTGGAGTCGGTGTTGTATTTGTCGAAGATGCTGCCGCGGTAGATGCCGTCGCGCGCCTGATAAAGCGTCAGGGTTTTGCCATTGAGGAAGATACGCGAGCCCAAGCCGGTGCCGGCGATCAGCCCCTCGGCGCGATTGTCGACATTGGCGGCGTTGGATATCGCGGAAAGCACCGTGCTTCCGGCGTCGGTGGCGGCCGACGAGAAGGCGAAGTCGGCTTGGAAGTTATTCAAGCGCTGCGAGGTCTGCAGCACCAGATCGGCCGCCTCGGGCGCCGCCACCACGCCTTCGCGCCAGACGGTCGGGTCGCCCGCCTTGCTCGGGTCGACGAAGTCGGGGCGTGTGGAGCGCCCCTGCAAGGAGTCGGTGCCGGCGAGATTCACGGAGGTGACATTCGCCAGGGCGTTGCCGGTGACGCTGGACAGGACCACGCGTCCGCCCGAGATCATGAAGCGGCCGGTGCCGCGCTCGGCGTCGCCGATGACGCGCAGCTCGCCCTTGCCGGTCTTGATGATGTCGCCCTTGCCGGCCAGGATGCCCAACGAGCCCACGGTGCTTTGGCGCTCCGCATTCGAGCGGTAAGTCGTGCCCTGCATATCGGCATTCAGAATATAAATCCCCCCGTCCGTGAGCGCGGTGGTGTTGATGTTGTTGACCAAAAGCGTAGTGCCGCGCTCAAAATAGGTGCCGGCCGGAAGCGTGAAAGCCGCCGTGAGGGTCGTGGGGTTCTTGATGCGAATACCCGTGGTGAAAGTCAGGTCGACATTGTTCATGTCGAACCCTGCGGGCAACTGGGTGCTGCGCGGCATCACGGTGCCCGCCGGCAGCACATTGCCGACCAACAGACCGGCCGCCTTGACCAGCGTGTTGTACTGGGGGTCGACCGTCCACCTGGCGTAGGTGTAGGTGTCGACCGCCGCATCCACATTCAGAACGATGCGATAGCTCGAATCCGTGCCGGCATCCAGACGCGTATTGAACTGATCGTGGTTAAGACCCGCCGACAGATTCTGCACAAAATTGTAACGCCGCACGAGCGTCCCGCCGGAGCCGCCGAAAGCCCCTGCGACATCGTCAGCCACATTCAGGGGCGAATTGGCGAAAGCGAGCTCCCCGGTGCCGTTGAGCACCACGCGCTCGGCGCCCTGCATATGGGCGACATCGAACTTCGACTCACGAAGCGAGGACGAATACTCCTTCCACTGGTTCAGGTAGCCGCCGACTTTCAACACACCCTGGTTCACGGTGACAACGCCGGTGAGCGTTCCCGTCGCGCCCACCACGCCCCCCGTGCGTGTCTCAGGATTGCCTTCCAGGTAGGCCGGGCGCCCGCCGGGCGATGACGACGCGGTCAGCGCGTCGAGAAAATCAATGAAGATGATGCCGTCATTGCCGACATCCCACCAGGATGCGGTCGGACGGGTGGCGTTTTTGTAAACACCGTCACCCTGGTGACCGTTAAACTGAACAAGGCCCCCGCCGGACTTGGTGAAGTTGCCGGAGCCCGTCAGCGAACCGATGGTGCCCGAGATATCGGCCACCAGTTCCACCGTGGCGTTTTTGGCCACCGAAATGCCGGAGCCGAAAGCGTTATGCACCTTGTTGGAGCCGACATTGCCGTTGATAGAGCCGAAACGCAGCGGAGCCGAATCGGCGGCGACAAGCTCGTAGCCGCCGGCATTGAAATTGAGCGTGCCGCCGACATCGAGGCCCGAGCTGACCAAAACCAGGCCGCCGGTGCCGCCAAAGTTCATCGTGGAGCCCGAGGTCGAGTTGCCCACGGCGGCCGAAAAGCTGGTCGCGCGACCTCCGCTGACCCAGTTTTGCGACAAGGCATCCCACACGCCTGAACCGCCTCCGGCAGGGACCACGGCCGTATTCACGCCGGCGGTGATGGCGTTGCCTAATCCATCCTTAACGATCGGAACGCCATTCTCGTAAACGACGCTGTACTCGGACTGACGACCATTCCAATCGACCGTGGCGGCGCCGAGGGAGGAAATGGACAGGGCGACCGAGGCCGCGACTAGGGAAGCTTTCTTAAAACGCATGGGGATGAGGGGCGTAAAGCGGGGGGGTAAACGCGCGAAAACTGTTTCGGCTCAAAGAGGTGTCAAATGTAGATTTGATGGGATTCTCACGCCCACCTGGCGCGCCGCGAAGCCTGATTCAACCCACCCTGCTCCCCGGGCAAAAGGGCCCGGTAGCGTCGTGCCTGATTTTCGCGGCTTAGTCGGTTCACCCCGCCGAAGCACGATTTGTAAAAACCCGCTAAGGGATACCGGCCACGCCGGTCCCGGGAATCAGCGAGAGGAACCGAAGGCGGACGCCCGACGGGACTGAGCGAGGCTGAACCCAGGCGCGCCAACCGGGCTCAGCATTCGCTTGAAGAGTTTGACCTACAAGGAGTTACGGAAATCAAACAGGCCACTGCGTCCGCCGGGCGCGGGCGATTCGACGCGGGAATCGCCGATAAAAAAGCCGCCGCCCGGGCGAACGGGAGGCGGCGATGAAGCAGCGGCGTCGAGCGCCGCATCTTCGGACTTAGAAGCGGTACTCGTAGGCGAGGTCGCCGCGGTAGCCCTTCGAGCCGTCGAAGCCCATTTCGTAGCGGGCGCCGGCGGAGATGGAGTTGGCGCCGTCGATGACCCACTCCAGCTGCGGGCCGACCACCAGACGGTCGCGCACCAGCGCGGCCGATTCGCTCGTGAACGAGCCGACCTGCGGCACGGTGGCGAACGCGGCGGGGATATCCACCGTCTCGCCGAAGAGCGTGTGCTCGTAGGACACATCGACGCCGAAGCGGATGGCGTCGCGCTTGAAGCCCGATGCCGCCCATTCGCGCATCAGCGCCGTGCCCACGCGGACTTGCGCCGCGGTGTGCGAATAGCCGTCCACGGACAGCGCCAGGTCCGAACCGGACTCGGTGAAGGCGCTGACATTGGCCCGCACCACGGAGGCGCCGGCATGCGGGGTGAAGGTCCACTCGCGGTTGATGTGCAGGACATAGCCGGCGTCCACCGAGGCGGACACATCGAGGCCCGTGGGCGAGGCGGTTTGAGTGCCGTTGACCGTGTGGCGCTTGGTCTCGTAGGACGAGTAGCCCATGCCCAGGCCGGCGGTCACATAGGCGGCGTCGCCCAGAAGGGCCGTGCCGTAGAAGGTGGCGCGGGCGTGGTCCTGATCGATGTCGCCGGCGCCGTCGTGCAGGTCGGCGGAGCCGCGGTCGTAGCCCAGACGCAGCCCCAGGGAGAGCGAGCCGTCGCCAAGGCGGCGCTCCAGCCCGGCGAAGCCGCCGAAACTGCGCGTGTCGAAGGTGGGCGCGTCCACGGCGTCGTCGTTGTCGAAGATTCCGCCGTTGCCACCGGCATAGGCGAGCCAGTTGGCGCCGCCATCGCCAAAGGGCGTACGGGCCGCCTGAGCCTGAGCCTCGACGCGCTGGCGCAGGGCGTCGGCCTCGCGACAGGCCTGCGAGACGGGCAGCGCGGTGAGCGCGGCGAGACCGACGGGGGAGGAGTTGGTCAGGGCACGCGCGCGGGCGGCGGGGTCGGTGATGGCGATGAAATCGGCGAGTGCGGGATGCACGGCCGTTTGCGAGGGGCTGAGCGCCTCGGCGAACGCGAGGGCGCCGTCGGAGAGCACCAGTCCGGGAGTCTGCGCGATGGAATCTCCGGCGAAGAAGGCGATGGTGCCGGAAGAGGAGGTCACGATGCGGCCGACCGCGCCGGTCACCGAGACGGTGGCGAAGTTGCCGGAGAAGGAGGACTTGCCGTCGGCGGTGTTCGTGTCGGCAAGCAGGACGACGGAGAACCCGTCAGCGGGCGCGAAGCCGTTGGTGAAGGCGATATTGAGCGTGCCGTCGAGGTTGGCCGTGCCGCCGAAGAGAATCTGGTCGTGACCGGTGGAGGCGCCTGCGCCGCCGGCGCCGGCGATTTCCATATTGAGCGTGCCGGTGTTGGTGAAGTCGCCGGCAAGCACGAGAAGTCCCGGCGAGAAGCCGGGCGAGACCGTGCCCCGGTTCACGAGGGAGCCGGCGGAAAGGCGACCGGAGCCGAGCAAGGTGGCGCCCTGGCTGATTTCCAGAAGGCTCGAACCCAGCACGGGGGCCGGCGAGGAGGCGTCGACGCCCAGTCGGAGGGTGTGGCCGGAGGAGACGACCATGCGCCCGGTGTGGGCCGCCGAGTCGCCCTGCAGCGTGGTGGTTGCGCCCGAGCCGTTGAACTCGACATCGCCGGCGCCGGAGACGCCCTTTTGCAAGGTCGCCGCTCCCGTGCCGTTGAAGGACAACAGGGCGCCGGAAGCCACGGTGTAGGCGCCGCCCGGGAGGGTCGCCGTGCCCAGCGCGAGCGTGCCGGCGTTCACCACGGTGTCGCCGGAGTAGCCGACGGGGCCGGTGAGCGTGAGTTTGCCTGAGCCCTCCTTCACCAAGGAACCGGTTCCCGTGATGGCGTTGGAAGCGCTCACATCGTCGGCGCGATTGAAGACGAGCGTGGCGTCGTTGACCACTGCGCCGGAGCCCAGCGAGCCGGTCGTGCCGCCGTCGCCGACCTGCAGGATGCCCGCCGCCACGGTGGTGCGCCCCAGGTAGGTGTTGTCGCCGGTGAGCACCGTGCGCCCGGCGCCCGACTGGGTAACGGCACCGGTTCCGGAAATGGCGTTGGCGAGCACGACCGTGTCGGCTCGGTTCACCGCCAGCGTGCCGTTGTTCACGATGGACGCCGTGCCGGCGTCCCCGGAGGTGCCTCCGTTGCCGACCTGCAGCGTGCCCGTGGCGATTTCAATCCGGGTGGCCAGCGTGCTCGTGCCGGCGAGCACGAAGGTGCCGGATCCGGTCTTCAGCAGCGAGCCGGTGCCGGTGAGCGAACCGTCGAAGACGCCGGAGCCGTCGACCGTGAGGATCGACGCGCCGTCCAGGCGCACCTCGCCTGCGCCGGCCAGGGTGCCGACCGTGGCCGAGGAGGCGAGGGCGGCGCGGGATCCGGCAGCCACGGAAAGCACGCCGACATCGACAGGCCCGGCGAAGGTGGCCGTGCCGGTGCCGCGCTGCTCCAGAGTGCCGTCGCCGGAAATCGCGTTGTTTACGGTGATCTCGTCGGAGCGGTCGAAGGAAAGCGTGCCGCCGGCGTTGAGTGTGACGGCGCCGGAACCGATGGAGCCGGTGGTGCCTCCGGCACCCACGCGGACCACGCCGAAGTTCACGGTGGTGGTGCCGGTGTAGATGTTGGCGCCGGTCAGGACGAGGGTGCCCTCGCCGTTTTTCACCAGGGAAATGTTGTCGCGAATCTGCCCCGAGGCCACCGAGTCCTCATCCTGATTGAGCGTCATCGTGGCGTCGGTGGCCGAACTGTTGAAGTAGTCACGGCCCACGCCGGGGATAGGATCCTCCAGCTTGGCGAAGGTGCGGGCTTCTCCCACGAAGTCGTAGGGGGAGTAGGCGTCGAGCAGGCGGCCGGTGAACCCGGTGAGGTCCGCGCCGGTAAGGTCGAACAGGCCCGTGCCGTTGTTAACGATGTCGCCCGAGCCGGTCAAAACCGCCCCCGCAAACGAGATGATCGCATTGCTGTTCAGGTACGAGACGGTGCCGTCGGTGGCGTGCACGGCCACGCTCAGCGTACTCGCCGAGCCCAGTCGAAGCGTGCCGCTGTTGAAGTCCAGCAGCGTGACGCCACCCAGTCCGGCCTGCGTGTCGGAATCGACGATGCCGCCGGTGAGGAGCAGAGTGCCCGTGAACGCGGAATTGTCTCCGATCAGCGTGACATGCGAAGAGAAGTTTTCCAGCGTGCCGTCGCCCTTCAGTCCGGTGAGGGTGACGCCCCCCGTGCCGTAGGCGAGAGTGAGCACCCCGGGGGCGTTCACAGTGATGTCCGGGGTGGCGCCGACGCGGGTGAGCGTGTCGCGCACGCCGGAGCCCAAGATCAGTTGACCGCCGATGACCTCGATGGGGGCCTCGATGGAGCCGATGATGCGACCCTGTCCGCCGCTCACCGAGATGGGCCCGGTCACGGAGGCAGCCACCAACTCCAGCCGACCGTCGCCCACGACCACCGAACTTATGCGGTTGGCGGCGTTGGTGACGAACAGGGTGCCGGGGCCGGCCTGGAAAACGGACGCGCCGTCCACCACGCCGGAGTGCGTGACGCTGCCAGAGCCGACCGACGCGAGCGTGCCGGCGCCGGAGACGCCGAAAGTGTTAACCGAGGCGGAGTCGGAACGGTCGTAAACGAGGAATGCGCCGGCTTCGACCGTCACGGCGGAAGTGACGAGCGAGCCCGTGGAGCCGCCGTTGCCGATCCAAAGCTCGCCGCGCACCGTGGTGGCGCCGGTGGAAGTGTTGTCGCCGGCCAGTCGCAGCGTCGTGCCGGTATCGACGACCAGCGCGCCGGTGCCGGCGATGTTGCCGGAGAAGGTGGAATCGCCAAAGCCCAGCAGGGTGAGCGTGCCGGTGCCCATGGCGACCGTGCCGGAGCCGGTCAGCAGGCGCGTGTTCAGGTTCAGGTTGTTCGCATCGAGCGTGCCGCCCTGGATGTCGAGCGCCCCGGTGAAATTCGTGGGGCGAGCGGCGGCTTCCTTGTAGCGCAGGGTGCCGGCGGTCACCACGGTCGTGCCGAGGAATCCGCTCTTGTCTCCGGCGAGCGTGAGCACGCCGGTGCCGGACTGGCGCAGGTCGCAGGCGTCGTCGCCATTGATGACATTGGAAAACTCGAAGTCATCGGAGCGGTTGAAGGCCAGCGTGCCGCCGCCGGAGAGCAGCACGGCGCTGTCCTTGGAAATCGCACCGGTCGCGCCACCTGCACCGAGGGTGAGCGTGCCGCCGGTCACCGAGGTCGTGCCGGTGTAATTGTTGGTGCCCGACAACACGGTGTTGCCGGAGGAGACCAGCGCGCCCGCGCCGGAAAGCGAGGAGGAGACGGTGGCGTCAGTGAGAGTAAAGCTCGCCCCGGTGAGCGTGCCGGTGAGCAGCGAGCCGTTGTTCACCGTCACGGCGCCGAAGGTCTGCGAGGTGCCGCCCAGGTCGAAAGCGCCGCCACCGGAAACATTCAGCACGCCGGTCGCAGCGCCGGCCTTGCCGGATCCGGAAACCGCGAGAGTGCCGCCGGTCACGGAAGTGCCGCCGGTGTAGGTGTTTGCGCCGGTCAGCGTGAGCTTGCCCGCGCCGGTCTTGCCCACCGAGCCCACGCCCGAGATCACCGCCGCCACGGTGCCGTCGGTCGCGCGGTCGAAGGTGAAGGTGCCGGCCTGCGCGAGCACGAGCCCGCCCGTGCCGGTGATGTCGCCGCCGAAGGTGGTGTTCGGGTTCAGAGCGCCCAGCGTAAGCGTGTTGTTCAGCGCCAGCACCGTGCCCGCCCCGGCCGTCAACGCGCCCAGCGTGGACGCCTTGGTGACGGTCAGCGTCGCGCCGGCCGCGGCCAGATTCACCGTCGTGGCGGCGCCGGTGAAGCCTGTGCCGGCATTCGAGATGCCCATCTCGATGGCGCCGCCTTCAACGCGGATGGTGCCGGCAGTGGCGGTCGTGCTGGCCAGTCCGATCGAGTTCGTGCCGGTCTTGGTCAGCGTGAAGCCGGCGAGATCCAGCGAGTTGGCGCCGTAGCCGGAAGCGATCAAAGCGAAGTCACCGGTGCCGCCGACCGTGGAATTGGCGGTGAGGAGGAGATTGGGGGTCTGGATCAGATTGCGCGCGGTGGCAGCGCCGGTGTTCACCAGCGAACCGCCGGCAAGCGTGACGCCGTACTTCGTGTCAGCAAATCCGTTCACATCGAGCGTCGCGCCGGATCCGATCACTACCTTGGTGACCGCATAGTCGGCAGCCCCCAGGGCGCTGCTGTTGCCGATTTTGAGGATGCCCTGCTGGATGTTAACCGGGCCCGTGAAAGAGCTCCCGCCCGCAAGCGTGAGCGTGGCCGCGCCGGTCTTGGTGAAGGCCAGCACTCGCGTGGAGCTGCCATTCTCCAAGATACCCGAGTAAGTCGCGTCGGCCGTCTGATTCACCGACAGCGTGCGAGTGCCCGTCGTCGCTTCGTATGCCGTGGATATGCGCCCTCCGGCGCCGGAGAGATTGCCCATGGTGGCCACTGCGCCGGCAAACGCTCCGCCCAAATAAAACCGCCCTCCGTTGATCACCAGGGAAGGCGCGCCGTCCTCGGCCGAAGTGCCGGTGAAAACCAGGTCGCCCGCGGTCAGCGTATAGCTGCCCGAGAAAGTGTTGACGCCATTGAGGACCAAGACGCCGGCTCCGTCCTTCACAAAGTTGCCCGTGCCGCTAATGGCCCGAGAAACGGTCTGCGTTCCCGAAGTGTGTGTGAAGTTCAGCGTGGCGCCCGAGGCGATCGACACCGTGCCGGCGCCGAGATTACCGGACGAAGTGACGGCCACGGTGCCGGCGTTCACGGCCAGGTTACCGGTGAAGGTGTTGGCGCCCGAAAGCGTCAGCGTGCCCGCGCCCGTCTTCACCAGACCGGTATTCGTACCTGCGAGGATGGAGCCAATCGTGGCGCTCACGCCCGAGCCGGTGTCCACGCCGACGGTGGCATTGCCCAAGGTGAGCGTGTTGCCCGTGACGGTGTAGCCGGTGGTCGTGAAAGCGAGGCCGCCGGCCGTGATACCCGTGCCGAGCGTGACCGTGCCGGCCGCGCCGCCGAACACGGCGGAATCGGGAGTGGCGTTGTTCCAAGTCGCATTGGCTCCGCCGGTGGCCGCCGTGTCCCAATTCGTGGAGCTCGTGTTCCAGGTGCCCGCACCGCCATCGGCGGCCGCCGTACTGTCGGTGCCGTCCCAGTAAAGGGTCGCCGCGTGAGCGGAGGCGGAAGCCAGACCGAGAGCGGCGGCGGCGAGGAAGGACCGGTTGAGGGAAATACGAAGGGCGGGCAACATGGGGGGTGTTTTTGGGCGCACGAAGACGCCTCCTATGGGGGGGTGGAGAGGGGGTCTGTCGGGGGTAGCCTTCGCCCCTAGGGTGTCAAGCGAAGCTCTTGTCAAACTCCCTCCCGCCCCAGCACCCGACAAAGACTGGAGGCATCCGGGATAAATCCCCCAAATAGCACGGCAGGACATTCCCACCCCCCGGAATTTCCCCGGGCATAATCCTCCCGTCTCTCGGCAGCCGCCGAAGGCGACTTACGCAAAAACCGCCGGCCCCTCGCACACGGATCGCGCCCACGCGGCGCATACAAAAAAATAGCAACTCACAAGCGACTCGCCATCAGCGACTTGCGGAACTCGCAAACACCCCGCTAAGCCCGATCCTCGCTTGGCGCCGGCGACGCCGTTACGGCACCAGTTCACCCTTGGTCGCCGTGCCGACCACATCGAAAACCTCGCCGCGGCACACGCTCACCCCGGCGAACACCCGCACGCACTTCACCTTCACGCTCAGCGTCGAGCCCGGAGCGCGGAACCGCCCCTCGTTACCCACCGACATCGGCGCGTCTCCGCCGCCGGCTCGCGCAAAGGCGACGACGCCGGTATCGGGATCGGACGACACCACGCGCACGCCGAGAGCGCCGGGGGTCGGCGCATTCAGCGCCGCCTCGGCGGCCGCCTTTTCACGGGACGCCTTATCGGCGAGGGCGCCGGCCGTGCGCAGGTCGAGCGCGCGGGTCTCCCGCGGCTCCAAACGGACCATCACCCGGCGGGTCTCCTTGCCGGGCTCGCCGAGCGTGACCAGCAGGTCGCGCCGCGAGGGCACCTTGCCCAGCAGGGCCGTCCCCCCCTGCCCGACTTTCTTTCCGTCGAGGTAAAGGGGCGCTGCGTCGTCTGCAAAAATCATCAGCGCGGCCGGCGGCGGGGGCGGCGCGACCACCGCCCGCGCAGTCGTCCCGGAGGCCAGTTCGACGCGAACAGGAGCCTCCATTTTCGGATAATCCGGATGGCGGACCTCCAGCCGATAAACGCCGGCAGGCATCGCCTCCAGCGACAGATCACCGACCGAATCCGCACGACCGGCGGACCGAAACTCGCCCTGCTCCCCCGCGACCAGGACCTCGGCCAGCGGGACCGTCCGCACCTGCAATAGAGTCGGCCTCTCGGGCTCGGGCACTGCGGGGGCGGCCGGAGCCTCGACCGCCGCAGGCGCCGGGGTTGGCGGCGCCGGAGCCACCTCGGGTGCCGCCGTCGGTACGGCCTGTCGCGAAGCCTCTCCCGCCGCGAAACCCTTTTCATAGGCCGCCTTGGTCTCGGCGTCCATGCGCTGACCGGCCTCCGCCAGGCTGCGGTTGCGCTCGGCCACGCCGCGCCCACGCCCGAGCATCCATGCGCCGCCGGCGACCAGCACCAGCAGGGCGATGACCAAAGGCACGGCCGCATATCGGGATCCGTTGGCTAACTGGGGGTCGTCGCTCATAGCTCTGGGAATAGGTGGGGATGTCGGGTGGATCGCCCGGTTGGGCCGCCTCAGAATACCGCGCCCGAATTTTTCGCAAGGGGCAAAACTACCCTCGACAGGCCGCCCGCTCATCGTTTTTACAACTTGGCAGTGGGAACATCTCCCACCAAGAATAGGGAAAACACCCGCGACAATTTCACCCCCACCCCCAACAGCCACACGCCCCGACTATGTGCGCACAGCCGAAGCCCCTCGTCCTCGTCGTTGAGGATGACAAAGACCTAGCCCAACTCATCGCCGACCAGCTTGAAGCCGCAGGCATGATTCCCCAGGTGTTTTACAAGGGCTCCAACGCCCTGAAGTTCCTCGAGAAGAACCACGCCAACATCGTGCTCCTGGACATCACCCTGCCCGACCAGAACGGCTTCGAAATCCTGCGCGACATCCGCCGCATGGAGCGCCCGGCTCCCGTCATCTTCCTCACCGCCAACGACGCCGAGGCCATGAAGGTGCAGGGACTCGAGGGCGGCGCCGACGACTATGTGACGAAGCCCTTCCGCTTCCCCGAGCTCATCGCGCGCATCCACGCGGTGCTGCGCCGCACCGAGACCGCGCACGACACGAAGCTCACCGACAACGCCGCCCTGGACACCGCGCCCTTCGCGTTCTCCGGCGCCGTCATCCACCCGGAACGCCTCGAAATCGAGTTCCCCTGCAAGAATGTCGAGAAGATCGGCCGCAAGGAACTGGGCATCCTTTACCACATGGCGACCAACTCCGGCCATGTGGTCTCCCGCCAGGCCCTCATCCACGCGGTTTGGGGCGTTCACGCCGATGTGCGCTCGCGCTCGCTGGACCAGTACATCGTGAAGATCCGCGACGCCTACGAGCGCTACGGCATCAAGCTCGACAACTTCCGCACCATCCACGGCATCGGCTATTGCTACGAGCCGGAAGCCCCCGTGCCGGCGGCCGCTCCCGCCAAGAAGTAAGCGCGCCGCGAGGCGTCCCTTGAGAAAGCCCCGAAGCCTTCCGGCTCCGGGGCTTTTTTTTGGGGCAATCAACGCGACGCCACGGGCGCCTCGGGCGTCAGGAACACAAGCTCGCGCTGCGCGTCCAGGTGCAGCGTGCGCCGGGCCAGGAACGGCGCACCCACGCAACGATGCGTGGTGCTCAGTTGAAAATCGGGACGCTCGACCTTCAGCGTGCCGAACGACGCGACGCGCACCTCGGCGAACACGCGCGCCTCGCGGCCGGCGGATTCGGCGCGCACGCTCACCTGCTCGCCCGAGCGCCGGCGCGAGCCCGTCCAATCCTTTTCCAAAATCGAGTTAACGCTCGACCCCGTATCCACGAGCAGCGCCAGATTCGCGCCGTCCAGCCCGGCCTTCAGGAAGACGCCGGAGGGGGTGAAGGAGCAGGGCAGGGAAAGCGCCCCCGCCGGCGGCGCGCCGTTCCAGCGGCCGGCGCCCTTCACATAGTCGAGCGTCAGCGGCGCGCTCATCAGCACATTCGCGCCCAGGATGCCGGCGGGCTCGACGCCCAGCCCGGACTTGAACGCAGCCATGTCCAGAAGCAGGGCGTCAAACGCGCCGAATCGCGCCTCGCCGACGCGCAGCTCCCTGATTCCGGCGAACTTCACGCCGTCGCCTTTGCCGTTCACCCGCGCGCCCGGCTGGGAAATGCGGTCAGCCAGGCCGGCCTTGTCGGCGAAGGCCGTCGATAGCACGGTGACGCTCGCCCCGGTATCCAGGATAAACACGCCTTCGACGCCGTTCACCGTCGCCTTCACCAAGGGCAGCCGGCCGGGGTTGTCCGTCGAAAACGCGAACGCCGATCCGCCCTCGAATCGCACACTCGGGGCGAGCTCGGGCTCGCGCGGGGCAGTCGAGGATTGCGCCACCGAGGCGCCGGCGAAAAGCACGGCGGTCAGGAAAGGCGCGAAGGACAGGACGAGGCGATTCGACATGGGTGGCGGCTCGGCACGGGCTTTCTCACGAGCGCACGACCTTCGCCACGATTTTCTCACCCCGCCCTACGCAAATCGGCTGCCTGTGGGAAAATCGGAGGGGAACGCGCGGAAGCGCCCGCTGTCCTTGCTCAATCACCAAATTCGCCCACCTGCCTACGCAGCCCTCGCCCCGTTTCAGCATGAACGCCCTGCCCCGCCTCGTGACGCTCGCCCCCCTCGCCGCCGCACCGGCTATCGCTCTCGCGGCAGCTGCCGCCGACGCCGACTATGCCGTCGCCGTATCCGGAAAAACCTACGCCGACCCCGGATGGCGCAAGGTCGCCGACGCCCTCGCCCAAAAGCACAAGGGGCGCGTGGTCATCTTCCCCGGCGACTCCCCCTCCTCCGCCCGCACCGCGCTTTCCTCCCTCTCCCCTCGCTTCATCGCCTTCCTCGCCACACCTGCGGAGTGCGGTCGCGCCTATGTCGCCGACGCCGCCCGCACCGCGCGCAGCCTAGACGCCGACCCGTATGACGACGCCGTCTGGAGCGTGTTCACCGCCATCGACGCCGCCTCCGCCCTGCGCCAGGCGAACGAGCGCCGCTCCGTTGTCGTGCGTTCGGCGCTCGGCACCACCGGCCTCACCGAAGACCGCTTCGACCGCCTCCTTGTGTTCAGCGACGCCGGCGAGGGCGCCCGCATATCCAAGGTGCCGGGCGCCCCGGCGAAGACCACCAAGGAACATAAGAATCCCGACGCGCCCGACTGGGCCGACTGGTTCTCCAAGAACAAGCCCGAGCTCATCGTCACCTCCTCGCACGGATTCGAGAACGGCGTCGAGATGCCCTACGGCCGCGGCATGATCCTCTCCCGCGGCGATTCGCTGCAGGTGGTGACCGACCTCGCGTCGCTGAAGCGCGACTATGCGGGACGGGCGGGCGCCAAGGGCGCGCCCTCGTTCCCCGCCATACCGCCCGACTCCACGCCCCGCGCCTGGCTCGCCGCCGGCAACTGCCTCGTGGCGCATTGCACCGCCCCCGACGCGCTGGCGCCCGTCGCCATGAGCCGCTACGGCGTGTCACAATTCGCCGGATACACCGTGGCCAGCTGGCACGGCGCCGCCGGGTGGGGCTCGCTCGGGCTTTTCCTCGACGGTCGCTACGCCTACTCCATGGCCGACGCCGTCTGGTTCAACCGGCAGAAGCTCGTCGGCGAGGTCGCCGGCATCTCCCCTGCCGCCCTCGACTTCGCCCCGGCCTACGACGAAACCCGCGAATCGGGATCCGACATCCGCGGATTCTTCAACAAGGTCGCCGCGGCCGGCCTGCTCTCCAAAAACATCCCGCGCGACGACGGACGCCGACTCGTCGGGCACCTCTGGGACCGCGACACTTTCGTGATGTTCGGAGACCCTGCGGAATCCGTCACCTTCCCGGCAGCGGCCAAGCCGGGCGCCCCCTCGATCACCTGGGAAAAGGTCTCCGACGCCTCCTGGCGATTCTCCTGCACCTGGCCCGCCGGCGCCAAGCTCGACGGCCTTCCCTCACTGGGTTTCCGTTTCCCCGCCAAGTTCGCCGCCGCCCCCTCGGCCAAGGACGCGCCGACCGGCATGCTGCTCGCCGACGACTTCCTGCTCATCCCGGCGCCTCGGCCCGACTCGCAAGGCCGCATCACCTTCATCATCGACGCGACCGCTCCCCGCTCCTGAATCGTCACGCATGGACACTCCCACTGAATTCCCCCGCAGCGCCTACGACCTCACCGGCGGCATCGTCTACTTCGCGCGCATGCTGCACAAAATCCGCCTCCATGCCGCCGGACGCCTTCCCGCGGACTATATCGCCAACCTCGGCGCCGCCTTCGACGCGCGCTGCTGCCGCTTTCTTCGCGTCGACTACGCCGCCCTGCGCGAGCGCACACTGGCGGGCGGCTCCGACGCCGAAATCCTCGACTGGTGCCTGACCGGAGGCCGTCGCCCCGACGACGAGGAGATCCTCGTCTGGAACAGCTTCATGCGCAAACGCGGCTGGCGCGACGACGACGGCGGCTCCGAAATCCTCCTCAAGCGCAAACTCGAGAACCGCATCGCGCACCGCGACGACATCGCCTCCATGTTCGACTATTTCGACATCGACGAAGGACGCCGCGCCTGACCCTTAATCGACGACTGGAGTAACCGGATTCGGGATACGCCCGGTGGCCGAACCTACGCCTTGCGCCCCTTTTTCGCCGGCGTCCGCCTTGAGGAAGGCTCCCCCTTCCCGGCAAATACCGATAACCGCGTGTTCTCCAGGAACTCGCGGTTTTTCGCAACCAGCCCCTCGATGGAGTGGTGGAGCGGGCACGGATCGCCCTTGCCACACCAACCCTGGCCGAAGGGGCACAGCGTCGGCGGCTCGGTCTGCTCGAACAGGCTCACGATGTCGATGAGCCGCACGCTCTCCGCCGGCACCGCCAGCGTGTAGCCGCCGCCCGGGCCGGGCTGGCCCGCGAGCAACCCGGCCGACGAGAGCCGGTTGAGCAGCTTCGCGGCCAGCGCCTTGGAAATGCCCCTCTCCTTCGCGATGTCGGACGAGCCCGCGCGACGCCCGGGCTCATGAGCCAGGTAACTCATCACCGCGATGCCGTTGGCCGCCATTTGTCCGTAGATGAACATGCCGCCTCCTTGCCTCGTGTCCGCCCTCCACGCAAGCGCGCAAGCCTTCCCGACGCGCGCCCCCCAATTAACTACACTTTTGTCTCGATTTATCCGGGGAGGCCGGGAAAAGGGGTTCATGACCCCCGACAACATGTTCTGTTTCCAATGTCAGGAAGCCTCGCGCGGCACCGGATGCACCGTGCGCGGCACCTGCGGCAAGACCCCCGCGCTCGCCGCGCTTCTCGATCTCCTTGTCTTCACCGCCAAGGGAGTCTCGCACGCCGCGGCCGCCGCCAATGAGCGCGGGCTGAAGACCGGCCACGCCGACACCTATGTGGTGGACGCGCTGTTCATGAGCATCACCAACGCGAACTGGGACGAGCCGCGCACGCTCGACATGATCCGCCGCGGCGTCGCCCTGCGTGACGCGCTTCTCGGCGAACTCGCCGCCGCCGGACACGCCTTTGCCGGCGCGCAGCCCGCCGCCGCCACCTTCCGCGCGGGCGACGACGACGCTCTGCGCCTGCTGGCCCGCAGCGTGGGCGTGCTCGCCACCGGCGACGCCGACATGCGCTCGCTGCGCGAACTGCTTATTTACGGTCTCAAGGGAATCGCCGCCTATCTCGAACACGCGCGCAACCTCGGCCACGCCGCCCCGGAGGTCGTCGAGTTCCTGCACCGCGCGCTCGCCGCCACGCTCGACGACGCCGTGGGCTTCGACGCGCTGCTCGGTCTGGTGATGGAATGCGGCCGCCACGGCGTCACCGCCATGGCGCTGCTCGACGGCGCGAACACCGCGACCTACGGACACCCGGAAATCTCCACCGTGCAGCTCGGCGTGCGCAGGAACCCGGCCATCCTGGTGAGCGGCCACGACCTGCGCGATCTCGCCGAACTGCTGGAGCAGAGCGCCGGCACGGGCGTCGACATCTACACGCACGGCGAAATGCTGCCCGCGCACTACTACCCGGTTTTCAAGAAGTACGCGCACTTCGCGGGCAACTACGGCAACGCCTGGTGGAAGCAGGACACCGAGTTCGACTCGTTCAACGGACCCATCCTGCTCACGACGAATTGCCTCGTGCCCCCGCGCCCCGGCTACGCCAAGCGCCTTTACACCACGGGTGCCGTGGGTTTCGAAGGCTGCCCGCACATCCCCGAACGCGCCACACCTTCCGCCGCCAAGGACTTCTCCGCGCTCATCGCGCACGCCAAGAGCCTGCCCGCGCCCAACGAACTGGAGACCGGCACGATCACCGGCGGCTTCGCTCACAACCAGGTTCTCGCGCTCGCCGGTCCCGTGCTCGACGCGATCAACTCCGGCGCGATTCGCAAATTCGTCGTCATGGCCGGCTGCGACGGGCGCATGAAGTCGCGCGCCTACTACACCGACTTCGCCGAACGCCTGCCGAAGGACACCGTCATCCTCACGGCCGGCTGCGCGAAGTACCGGTACAACAAGCTCAATCTCGGCGACATCGGCGGCATCCCGCGCGTGCTCGACGCCGGCCAGTGCAACGACTCGTACTCGCTCGCCGTCATCGCGCTGAAGCTCAAGGAAGTGCTGGGATTGAAGGACATCAACGAGCTGCCCATCGTGTACAACATCGCCTGGTACGAGCAGAAGGCGGTCATCGTGCTGCTCGCGCTGCTCCACCTCGGCGTGAAGAACATCCACCTCGGCCCCACCCTGCCCGCGTTCCTTTCGCCGCGCGTGGCCGAACTGCTCGTGAGCGCCTTCGGCATCGCCGGCATCGGCAGCGTGGATGACGACCTGGCCAACCTGGTCGGCGAGCCCGTGGCGGCATAAGCGCAGCCTGATTGCAGGGAAAAGCCGGGGCGTGCGAGGCCCCGGCTTTTTCTTTTCGTGAAGCAGGAAACGGGGCGTGACGAATGCGCCACGCGAAACGCGCTCGACGCGACTGACGCGCCTCGGCATTCCGATAAGCCTTTTCCGTCATATGCGAATTAACGCTCTTAAGAATCGACTGATAATCGCGGCGATGGCCGCCCTGACGATGGCCGGCCCGCAGGCCTCGGCGGCGGAATCCGAACTGGCGCAGACCTATGAACTGCGCGGGTTCTTCGGCACGCCGGAGAATCTGGAGGTGAGCCTGCGCAAGCCGGGCACCGACAAGTCGCAGTGGGTGCGCGTGGGCGAAAAGACCGACGGCATGCTTGTGGAAAAGGCTGACGCCAAGGCGGGTACCGCCATGCTGCGCGTCGGCGGCGCCACCTACCAACTCCGACTTCAAGGCGTGTCGTCCGCCGTTGCCGCCAAGCCGATTGTTGCTCCCGCCGAGGAGGCCAAGCCGGCTCCGCCTGCCAAGATGGACGCCGCCCGACGCGAGGAGCTATCGAAGAAGTTCGAAACCCTGTTCGGCAGCCTCACCCCGGCGCAGAACGACGCGATGAATACCGCCATGCGCGAGAAATTCGCCGCCCTTGAAAAGGCTCACCCCGAGTGGAAGGACAACGCCACCTTGAACAATAATCCCGAGGAATTGGAAAAGGCCGTCGTAGCGATCACGCCCGTTTTCCGTGAGGGACTGGAGGCGGCTTCGAAAGTCCCGGGCAAGGACGGCAAGGAACTCGTCGTTCCGGATGACCTGGAGGATATGATTCGGGCCACGGCGCAGACGGAGGCGGAGAAGGCCAAAGCAAAGGCGCAGAAGTAGCCGCCGGTTCCGGTGTCGTGAAGCCGTGGATACTAAAAGCAAAAGGCCCGCCGGTGACCGGCGGGCCTTTTTGTTTTCCGGGAGGGAGACGGAATCAGTCTTCGAACGCCTCTCCGGCGTGGCGGCCCTTCACGAGGCGCTGAACGACGGCGAACCGGATGATCTGCTCGAGCTTCTCGACCTCGGCGGGATCAAACTCGCCGGCGGATTTGCGAGCTGCGGCGAGCGCCTTCTCGGCG
The DNA here is from genome assembly GCA_945957395.1 of uncultured Opitutia bacterium. Lineage (GTDB taxonomy): Bacteria > Verrucomicrobiota > Verrucomicrobiia > Opitutales > UBA953 > CAMFKE01. Next base: position 189,016 of record CAMFKE010000003.1, on the reverse strand, counting down.
CGCTGCTGAGCGTCGGTCACGGCGTGCAGGTCGATGGTCTTCTCGTCGATGGCGGCCTGGGTGATGATGGAGACCGTGTTGCCAAGGATGCGGGCGAAGCCCTTGTCCACGGCGAGTCGCTCGACGGCGGCGCCGTTGTTCACGACAATCTCGCCGGGTACCACGAGGGTGATGAGCGGGATGTGCCCGGGGAGCAGCTGAATCTCTCCGGAGTCGGTGGGAACGGTGACGGCGTCGGCGGAGCCGGTGTAAGCCGTCTTCTCCGGGGTGACGATTTCGATGGTGAGGGGCATGATGCAGGTTTCAGGTTGGAGGTTTCAGGCTTCAAGCCGGGCCGGTGGCCTGAAACTTGAAACCTGACTCTTGAAACTCCAAGGGGCGGCTTCGCCGCGCTTACTTGGCGGCCTTCTTGGAGGCTTCGAGGACCTCGTCGATGGAGCCCTTCATGTAGAAGTCGTTCTCGTTCACATGATCGAGCTCGCCCTTGAGGATCATGTCGAAGCCGCGCACGGTCTCGGCGACGGGCACATACTTGCCCTTCGCGCCGGTGAAGACTTCGGCGACGGTGAACGGCTGCGAGAGGAACTTCTGGATCTTGCGCGCGCGGAACACGGTCTGCTTGTCCTCGGCGGAAAGCTCGTCGAGACCCAGGATGGCGATGATGTCCTGCAGGTCCTTGTAGCGCTGGAGCACGGACTGCACGCCGCGGGCGACGCGGAAGTGGTCGGCGCCCACCACATCGGCGGCGAGGGCGTTGGAGGTGGAGGCGAGGGGGTCGACGGCCGGGTAGATGCCCAGCTCGGCGATGCGGCGCTCCAGCACGACGGTGGAGTCGAGGTGAGCGAAGGTGTTGGCCGGGGCGGGGTCGGTAAGGTCGTCGGCGGGCACATACACGGCCTGGAAGGAGGTGATGGAACCCTTCTTGGTCGAGGTGATGCGCTCCTGCAGGTTGCCCATCTCGGAGGCCAGCGTGGGCTGGTAACCCACGGCGGAGGGCGAGCGGCCGAGCAGAGCGGACACTTCGGAGCCGGCCTGGGAGAAGCGGAAGATGTTGTCGACGAAGAGGAGCACGTCGCGGTTCTGTTCGTCGCGGAAATACTCGGCCATGGCCAGACCCGTAAGGGCCACGCGCATACGCGCGCCGGGGGGCTCGTTCATCTGGCCGTACACGAGGGCCACCTTGGACTCGGCGAGGTTGTCCTGCTTGATGACGCCCGCCTCGGACATTTCATGGTAGAGGTCGTTGCCTTCGCGGGAGCGCTCGCCGACGCCGGCGAACACGGAGAAGCCGCCGCGGGCCTTGGCGAGGTTGTTGATGAGCTCCATGATCACCACGGTCTTGCCCACGCCGGCACCGCCGAAGGCGCCGACCTTGCCGCCCTTGGTGAAGGGGCAGATGAGGTCGATGACCTTGATGCCGGTCTCGAGCACGGCGGCCGAGGTGGCCTGTTCGACAAGCGGGGGGGCCTGGCGGTGAATGGGGTACTTCTTCTCGAACTTCACGGGGCCCTTTTCGTCCACCGTTTCGCCGATGACATTGAAGATGCGGCCGAGCACGCCGTCGCCGACGGGCACGGAGATGGGGGCGCCGGTGTCCTTCACCGGGGTGCCGCGCACGAGGCCTTCGGAGGCGGACATGGCGACGGCGCGCACGAGGCCTTCGCCGAGGTGCTGCTGGACTTCGAGCACGAGGCTCTTGGCCGCGCCGTCGACGGTGTAGTCGACCACGAGGGCGTTGTAGATGCCGGGGATGCTGGCGGCGTCGAACTTGACGTCGACGACGGCGCCGAGGACTTGGGTGATGGTGCCGGTGGAGGACATGGCGAAGGTGCGGTGTTTAAAGGGGAGTTTTCGGTTTTCAGTTTTCGGTTTTCAGTGAAGGCAGTCGCAGCGGTTACCGGCTGAAAGCTGAGCCCTGAAACCCGAAAACTTGGGACTAGGCGCCGGCGGCGGCGGCCGTGATCTCAAGGATCTCCTGGGTGATGGCGGCCTGGCGGGCCTTGTTGTAATCCAGGGTGAGCGAGTGGGCGATCTTCTTGGCGTTGTCCGTGGCGGCCTTCATGGCGACCATGCGCGCGGAGTGCTCGGAAGCCTTGGCCTCGAGAATCATCTGAAGGAGCTCCTCCTTGAAGAAGAGCGGGGGAAGTTCTTCGAGCACGGCGGAGACGGAGGGCTCGAAAAGCATGGAGCACTGCTCGTCGACGCAGCCGGAGGCGGGGGCGCCGAGCTTGCCGCGCATCTCGACAGCGCGCAGGGCGATGTCGGTGATGGGCAGCAGGTGCGCGTGCGTGGGCGTCTGGATGAGCGTGTTGCGGAACTGCGGGTAGATGACTTCGACGGTGTCGATTTCGCCGTCCAGGTACTGCTGGAGGAGGAAGCCGGCGATGACGCGCACCTCGGAGAAGTGGGCGCGGTCGGAGACATGGAAGTCGGCGAGGAGTTCGCCGCCCATGCGGGCCACATACTGGGCGGCTTTGCGACCGACGGTCACGAAGGCCACGCCGGAGGAGGGCAGCTTGGAGGCCTCTTCGAGCACGCGAGCGTCGAGGTCGAGCACGGTGGATCCTGGCTGGCCGCGCTTGGGGAGAAGCTCGCCGACCTGGCGAAGCAGGTTGGAATTGAGACCGCCGCAGAGGCCCTTGTCGGTGGACACGAGCACGATGCAGCGCTTGCGCACGACCTCGCGCGGGGTGCACAGGGGATGGGAAAAGTCCTCGCCCACGAGGGAGAGGGTGCCGCTGAGCATGTCGGCGATGAGGCGGCGGTACTCGCGACCGGCGACGGCGGTGTCCTGCGCGCGCTTCATCTTGGATGAGGCGACGAGCTGCATCGCGCGCGTGATCTGCGCAGTGTTTTTGACCGCCTTGATGCGGTTCTTGATTTCGCGAAGTCCTTTGGCCATGGGCGTGGGAGCTGAGAAGGAAGAATTAAGAATTAAGAGCCGTGAGGCGGGCGAAGCCACCAAGGGTGGATCTCAACACTTGTTTCTATTTTCAGTTTTAGGCGGAGGTTGTGAGAAGGGAATGAGACCAGGACGGAGGAAGAAGGAACGAATAAGAAGGAGGAGCCGGCCGGGAAGTTTCCCCGTTCTTCGTTCTTAATTCTTCACTCTTAGTTTCCCTTGAAGCCGCGTTTCCAGACGGCGAAGGCGTCCTTGAGGGCCTTTTCGAGGTCGCCCTCGATCTTCTTGCCGGCGCGCAGCTCGGTAAGGGCGGCGGGGGCGTTGTCCTCAAGGTGGCGACGGAGGGAGTCGGAAGCGTCGAGGATGCTCTTCACCTCGATGTCGCCGAAGACGCCGGACTGCATGGCGAAGATGAGGGAGGCCTGGATTTCGACGGGCTTGGGGGCGAACGCGGGCTGTTTGAAGAGCTCGACGAAGCGGTCGCCCTTCTCGAGCACGGCCTTGGTCTGCGCGTCGAGGTCGGAGCCGAACTGGGCGAAGGCGGCGAGTTCGCGGTACTGGGCGAGTTCGCCCTTCACCTTGCCGGCGACCTGCTTGATGGGCTTGGTCTGGGCGGCGGAGCCCACGCGGGAGACGGAGAGGCCGACGGAGACGGCGGGGCGCACGCCCTGGTTGAACAGGTCGGACTGGAGGAAGATCTGACCGTCGGTGATGGAGATCACATTGGTCGGGATGTACGCGGACACGTCGCCGGCCTGGGTCTCGATGATGGGCAGCGCGGTGAGCGAGCCCTTGCCGGCGAGACGCGCGGAGCGCTCGAGAAGGCGGGAGTGCAGGTAGAACACGTCGCCGGGGTACGCTTCGCGGCCGGCGGGGCGCTTCAGGATGAGCGAGATCTGGCGGTAGGCGACGGCGTGCTTGGAAAGGTCATCGTACACGATGAGAGCGTCCATGCCGTTCTCCATGAACCACTCGCCCATGGCGGCTCCGGAGAAGGGCGCGATGTACTGGTTGCAGGGGTTGTCGGCGGCGGCGGCGGCGACGATGATGGTGTACTCGAGGGCGTTGGCCTTCTCGAGCACGCCGATGGTGCGCGCGATGGTGGACTGCTTCTGGCCGATCGCCACGTAGATGGAGTAGACGGGGCGGAAGGAGGCGTCGCCGGACTTCAGGCCGACGCGGTTGGCGTTGGCCTGGTTGATGATGGTGTCGATGGCGATGGTGGTCTTGCCCGTGGCGCGATCGCCGATGATGAGCTCGCGCTGGCCGCGGCCGATGGGGATCATGGCGTCGATGGCCATGATGCCGGTCTGCAGGGGCTGGTCGACGGACTTGCGGGGCATGATGCCGGGCGCGATGCGCTCGACCGGGTAGGTGGCGGAGGCGGCGATGGGACCCTTGCCGTCGATGGGCTGACCGAGGGAGTCGACCACGCGGCCGAGGAGACCCTTGCCGACGGGGACGGAGAGCAGCTTGCCGGTGGTCTTCACCTCCATGCCTTCCTTGAGGTCGGAGATGTCGCCCATGACCACGCAACCGACGGCGTCTTCGGCGAGGTTGAGGGCGATGCCGTAGAGGCCGCCGGGGAACGAGATCATCTCGTTCATCATGGCGCCGGAGAGGCCTTCGACGATGGCGACGCCGTCGGCGAGGCCGACGATGGTGCCGACGTTGGTCTTGCCGACGCGGGTGTCGAGCTTGGCGATTTCAGCCTGGATTTGGTCGAGGACGGAGCTGCTCATGGGAATACGGGAAAAGGGAGAAGGAGGAAACTGAAGGGGGGGAGTCGGTGTTCTGTTTTCAGTTTTCGGTTTTAAGCCGGGTTACCGTCGCACTCGGGCGGAAGGTGATGGGCTGAAAACTGAAAACCGAACGCTGAAAACTCAGGTGAGGGCCTGTTCGAGGCGCGCGAGGCGGCCGGCTACGGAGGAGTCGTACTCGTCGTCACCGACACGAACGCGCAAGCCGGCGATAAGCGCGGGATTGGGCGAGGAGACGACGGAGACGGGACGGCCGTAAGCCTTGGTGAAGGAGGCGGCGAGGGAGGCCTTGTCGGCTTCGGAAAGGGCGCCGGCGTGCTGCACGCGGGCTTCCCCCTTGGCGATTTCGCGGCGGATGGCGGCGAAATAGCCACGCAGGATCGGGCGAAGCTCGTGGGGCTTGCGCGAGGCGACGAGCGCCCGGAGCACCGCGTTCACGCGCTCGGCGGACACGATGCCGGCCTCGAGTGAGAGGTCGCGAAGACGATGCACCTGGTCGGTGATTTTCCGGGAATGGCTCATGGGGACAGGGGTGGTTTCAGGTCTGAGGTTTCAGGCGGGGCGGATGTGCCGGCGTGAAACCGGAAACCTTCAAACGCAGGAGGGCGTTCAGCGCGCGGAGGCGAGTTCGCGGGTGGCGGTCTCGGAGTAACGCGCCTTCTCGGCGTCGGAAAGCTCGCGCGTGAGGACCTTGGCGGAGGTGGCGACCACGAGGCGCGCGACTTCGGAACGCACTTCGTCGAGCATCTTGCGGCGCTCGAGTTCGAGGGACTCCTCGTTCTTCTTGCGGATGATCTCGGCCTGCGCGATGGCGTCCTGAGCGGCGGCGGCGATGCGCGCATCGGCGTCGTCGCGGGCCTTCTTGAGGATGGAGGCGGCTTCGGCGGAGGCCTTGGCGACGGTCTCGGCGGCGGAGCGCTCGGCGGAGGCGAGCTTCTCGGTCACCTCGCGGGAAAACTTGAGGCCGTCCTCGATCGTCTTGCGGCGCTCGTCCATGGTGGCCAGGACGGGCTTGATGCCGAATTGATAGAGCACCACCGCAAGGATAGCGAAGCTGAGGAGCTGCATCCCCACATAGGAGGCCTCAATGCCGAACTGCTGCTTGATGTCGGTCAGCGGGTTGCCGCCGGAAGAAGCGGCTTCGGAGGCGGAGGCGAGGAAGGCGGAAAGCATGTCTGAAAAGGGAAAGGGGGATCTTGGATTCGTGGTAACCCTCGGTGCCGGAGCCCGCGATTGCGGGCCCCGGCGGCCGATCCAAGCGGTTACGCTTAAGCGGTAATACCGAAGATGATGGCGAAGCCGAGACCTTCAGCGAGGGCCATGCCGAGCAGACCCTGAACGAGGATCTTGCCGGAGGCGGCGGGGTTGCGGGAAACGCCTTCAGCGGCCTTCAGGCCGGTGAAACCGACGGAGATGGCGGCGAAACCGGCTCCGAGGCCCTTACCGAGGGCGATGAGGCCGGCCTGGTTGGCCTTGGCGAGGGCGATGGCGTCGACCGCGGCGGCGGTGGCTTCTGCGAGGATCATGATGATGTCAGGTGTTGGTTGTTTTGTTTTTATCTTCGGCTGGCGGCGCTCAGGCCGTGGCTTCAGGCGCTACGCCGGCTTGGGAAAGTGAACTTAGTGGTGCTCGTCGGCGTGATCGTCACCGTGGTTGCAGATAAGGCCGATGTACACGGCGCTCAGCAGGGTGAAGACGAGCGCCTGAACGACGCCCACGAGCACTTCCAGGAAGTAGAAGGGGAAGAGGAAGCCCACGGAGTGCATGAGCGATTCGCCGCCATACACATTGCCAAAGAGACGCACCGAGAGGGTGAAGGGACGAATCAAAATGGAGAAGACCTCGATCAAACCGACCGCGAGGAATATCACCGAAAGGCCGTAGTACATCGGCGAGGGCAGCTCCTTCTTGTCCGCCTTGTTGCCGAAAAGGTCCTTCATCAGCAGCTTCGGCCCGGCGTACTTCAGAACCAGGATGAACCAAGCGCCGAAGGAGAACAGCGCCAGCGCGAGGGTGCCGTTGAAGTCCGCCGTGTGAGGACGCAGCAAGGGGGTGCCATGCGCGAGGTGCACATCGGGCACGCCCATATAGGTTTGGCCGGTCGGTTCGCCCCAGCCGATGGTGCCGACCCCGGGGATGAGACCGGACCAATTGTGGATGAGAATGAAGAAGAAGAGCGTGACGAGCACCGGAAAGGCCAGCGGCATGGCCTTCTTGCCGACTATCGGCTCATAGACGCCCCTCAGCCCGTCCACCGCCGTCTCCAGGACGCTTTGAAAGCGGCCGGGAATCGTTTTCACGCGACCGAGCATGAGGCGAAAAACGACCAGCACCAAAATCGTCACGACCCATGAGGTGAAAATCGAGTTGGTCAGCCAATTGGCATGCCATGGCGTGCCCCCGAGGTTTTGAGGGGGAATGGATGCCGAAGCGAACGCCGGGGCGGCCGCAAGGCAGCCAAGAAGAGGTAGGAAAAAGCGTTTCATGGGGGCGGAAACCCGGAAAAGGGATGCACCTAGTTGGGTCGCGTCCCCCCTCCGTCAAGGCGGGTTTATATGCCCCGCGGCAAAATGCGTAAGCACAATCGGTGAAAATTTTCCTAATCCTCCGCAGAAGCCGCGCTAAATCTGGAACAAGCCGGCAAATGCGACGGCTCATTTTTTCCCAAAGCGGCCAATTAAACGAAGTGTTAACGGCGCATCGCCCGGTCCGGAAGCCCCGGTTCAGGGGGCCAAGCGCTCGATTGTCCATTGCTCGCCATGGCGCGAGTACAGGAAACGGTCGTGCAGACGGCCGGGACGGCCCTGCCAGAACTCGATCGTTTCGGGCACCACGCGATAGCCGCCCCAGCCGTCCGGCACCGGCACCTTGCCCTCGGCGAACTTGCGCTTCATCTCGTCGAACTTGGCCAGCAGCAACGAACGCGAGCTGACGACCGAGCTCTGCCGGGACACCCAGGCGCCCAGCTGGCTCTCGTAGGGACGCGACAGGAAGTATTTGAGCGTCTCGGCGGTGGAGACTTTCTCGACGCGTCCGGTGATCTGCACCTGACGCTCGAGTCCCAGCCACGCGAACAGCAGGGAGGCCTGAGGATTCTCGGCGATATGCTGCGCCTTGCGGCTGCCGTAGTTGGTGTAGAAGACGAAGCCGTGGCGGTCGAAGGCCTTCAAAAGGACGGTGCGCAGCAGAGGCATGCCGTGCTTGGAGGCGGTGGCCAGGCTCATGGCGTTGGGCTCCGCCAGGCCGGCCTCGCACGCCTGCTTGAACCATTTCTCGAACTGATGCACGGGATCCTTGTCCAAGTCGGGCAAGTCCAAGCCATGCAGGGTGTAGTTCTGACGAAGGTGATGCAGGTCCATGGGAGGCAATGTGCGCGACGGACGCCTTCCGGCGAGAGGAGAGATGGGATGCCAAACACCTTTGAGCATGACCGGCCGGTTCCCACGCCCTGCCTGCCTGATAATGTCTTATCCTTTCCTTATATATAAATCAGTCATCTTCTTTGGAGCCGTGAGTTCTGTCGGCAAGTTCGCAACCCCTTGGTTTGACGGTGGATGCGAACCATGGGTGACGACCAATAACCTTCCGAAAACTCCGGTCGCGCTTCCGGGAACAACTTTGTCCCGATTCGGGCCCCGATTTGTTCACAGCTTTTCCCGGAGGTTATCCGACACTTGTTGGCCGGCTCCAACAGGCTTCGGACAACCGGATCATCCGGCGGGAAAGCGACGATTTCCCCGAATTTCGGAAATGCCAAGATGGGTTTGAATCTTCTTCCCTGTCACCAGGGCGTGGCCGGACCTTTGGATTTCGACGCTTTTGGGCGGTTGACCCCGTGCTCATGATGAGCCGGACTCTTGTCCTTACTCTCCATGCCCACGCTGTTTTCAGGCAAGCTCGCGCGCTTTCTCCTGCGCGTTTTCTTCTACGCCCTGCTCCTAAGTCTGGCCTTCTGGTTCGCTTACGAATTGCGCTTCATGGACTCGAGGCTCGGGGGCGACTTGGGCCATTACCGCGCCGCCCGGTTGTCCCAGCTTCTTTGGGTCATCCCCTTCAAGCTCCTTCTCATTTACGCCGTGGGACAGTTCCACGGCCTCCTTTTCTACTTCCGTCTTCCCGACGCCGCGCGATTGGCCGGGGCGATCGGGGTCGCCGGAGTGTTCCTGTTTTTCTCGGGCAAGATGACCGACAACGCGGAGAACATCGTTCCGCGCAGCATCGCCCTCATTGACTTCAACCTCTCCGTTCTGGCCGTCTGCGGCGGCCGTCTCGGTCTTCGCCTCCTGCGCGAGCGCATGCTGGGGCACAATGTGGCGGGGCGCGTGTCCGAGCCCGTGAGGGTCGCCATCATGGGCGCCGGCGACGCAGGGGCCGGCCTTTGCGCCGAGTTTCTGGCCAAGCCCGCCCTGGGACTGCGTCCGGTGGCCTTCTTTGACGACGACGCCTCCAAGCACGGGCTGGAGGTGCACGGCGTCCCCGTCATCGGGGCCGCCGAAGGCATCCCCGCGGCGCGCGCCCGCTACGGTTTCGACGAGGTCATCATGGCCATCCCCTCGGCGGCAGTCCGTCGTATCCGTGATGTGCATACAATCGCCACCTCGGCCTCGCTCAGGATGCGCGTCATCCCCTCGCTCGCCGAACTGGCTTCCGGTCGTGTGCGCGCGACCGACCTGCGTCCGGTGGAGATCGAGGACCTGCTGGGCCGCGACCCGGTGAAGCTCGACGACGCCGGCATCGCCTCGCTCATCGCCAACCGCACCGTGCTTGTCACCGGTGGCGGCGGCTCGATCGGTTCGGAAATCTGCCGCCAGGTGTGCCGGCGCGCGCCCGCCCGGCTCATCATCGTGGAGCAGTGCGAGGTGCTTCTTTATCAGATCGAGCAGGAGCTCCTCGGCGCCGGCTTCGGCGGCATCGTCACCCCGGTGGTGGCCGATGTGACCGACGCGCAGCGCATCGACACGCTGTTCGCCAAGTACAAGCCGGAGTTCGTGCTGCACGCCGCGGCGCACAAGCATGTGCCGATGATGGAGCACCAGCCCTGCGAGGCCGTCAAAAACAACAGCCTGGGCACCTACACCGTCGCCGAGGCCGCCTCGCGCCACGGGGTCGCGCGCTTCACGCTCATTTCGACCGACAAGGCCATCAACCCGACGAACGCCATGGGCGCGTCCAAGCGTCTGGCGGAGATCCTCCTGCAGTCCCTCGCCGGGCGCGCGGGAAACACCACGCGCTTCGTCGCCGTGAGATTCGGCAATGTGCTGGGTTCCTCCGGCTCCGTCATACCGCTCTTCAAAAAGCAGATCGCGGCAGGCGGTCCGGTGACGGTCACGCACCCGGACATGACCCGCTACTTCATGACCATCCCCGAGGCGGTCGGGTTGGTGCTGCAGGCCACCACGCTCGGCGAGGGCGGCGAGATTTTCGTCCTCGATATGGGGGAACCCATGAAAATCGTGGATCTCGCGCGCCAGCTCATCACGCTCACCGGACTGCGTCCGGATGTGGATATCGAGATCAAGTTCTCGGGGCTGCGTCCCGGCGAAAAGCTCTTCGAGGAGCTCAAGCATTCGGGGGAGTCCTTCGCCGACACGAAGCATCCGCGCATCTTCCGCTTCATCTCCACTCCCCTGCCCTCCTCCCAACTTCCGGAGCTTCTCGGAAAAATCAGGAACATCTCGGAAACCGAGGAGCGCGAAAAGGCCAAGCTCGCCATCCGCGACCTCGTTCCCGAGTACACCCCGTATCTGGACTGACGCGCGATTTCTCCCCCACCGGGGTGACAAAAAGCCGACGCTTTCGGGCGCCGGCTTTTTGCTTTTCCGGAGGCTCTCTCCGGTGGAAACCGCGACTCAGCGGCCTTCGCGGATGGCCGCGAGAACCTCGAAGAAGTTCGGGAAGGTTTTGCCGCAGCAGGCGGGGTCCTCGATGGTGATCCAGGGGCGACCGTCGCCGAACAGGTCGTGCGAGCCGAGGATGCCGAAGCTCATGGCCACGCGGTGGTCCTCATAGGTGTGGATGGACACGGGGCCGTTGGCGGCGGCGCGCTTCATCGCGGCCTTGTCCGGGTAAACCGTGAGGCTGGAGAGCGTCTTGTCGGCCTTCAGTTCCGCGGAGCTTGGCGAGCACTTCTGGCCGAGGCGTTCGAGCTCGGTGCACATGGCGAGCACGCGGTCCGTCTCCTGCTTGCGCGTGTGCGCGATGCCGCGGATGGTGGTCGGCCCGTCCAGCAGCGTCGCCGTGGCCGCCAGCGTCAGGAAGGTGTCGGAGAAGGCGTTGAAGTCCTCGTCGCGGCCCTTGGGGGCGGTCGAGGGGACGGACACGGTCCAGCCGGCGGTGGTTTCCGTGAGCGCCATGCCCATGCGCTTGAGCACGCCGGCGAAGGCGGTGTCGCCCTGCAGCCCGTTTTCGGCGAGTCCGCCGACGGTGGTCTCCACCGGAGCGGCCAGCGGCAGCGCGAGGAAATAGCTGGCGGCCGTGGCGTCGGGCTCGATCGCGTAAACGGCGGGATTCTTGTAGGACTTTCCGCACGGGAAGGCGTGCGAGCCGACACCGTCGCTCTTCGCGGCGACGCCGAACTGCGCGCACATGCGCACCGTCATGTCCACGAACGGTTCGCTCACGGTGTGCCCGATGAGCTTCACGGTGGCCGGCGTCTTGGCGTACGGGGCGGCCATGAGCAGGGCGGAAAGCATCTGCGAGCTGGCCGAGGCGTCCACGGGGATGTCGCCGCCGCGCAGGCCGCGGGTGCGGAAGATGAACGGGAAACGGTCGGTGCGCGCGCCGGTAGCGGGGTCGGTGAAGGTGGCTCCCTGCTTTTCCAAGGCTTCCAGCAGGCCGCCCATGGGGCGCGCGCGCATGGCCTCGTCGCCGTCGAGGGTGAACTCGCCCTCGGGGTGGATGGCCAGCATGGCGGTGAGGAATCGTGCGGCGGTGCCGGCGTTGCCCACATGCAGGGTGGCCTTGCCGTTGGGAATCTTCCCGCCGAGGCCGACCACCGAGATGGTCTTGGCCTTCTCGTCCGCGTTCACCTCGAAGCCCAGGGCCTTGAGCGAGGCGCACATGATGCGGGTGTCGCGGCTGAACAGGGCGCCCGTGAGCGTGACCGGGCCTTCCGCCAGCGCGGCGAAAATCAGGGCGCGGTTGGTGATGCTTTTGGAGCCGGGCGGGGTCACGGTGGTCTTGCCGCGACGCGTGATGGGCGTGATGGTGAGGGCCGGGGAACTCATGTTGGGCGCCTCATTTAGGAGCGGGACCGGCCTCGGCAAGGGCCAAGCGCGAGGCGGTCCGTTTCCTTTCCTCCCGTTTTTCGTTCCACGTGGAACAGGCGCGCGCGCCCGGCGGACCCGCGGGACGCCTTCAAGTTGGCACAATCGTAACAATGCGCCGGACGACCTGTCACAATCGTCGCATATAGTGCGAAGCGCCATGTCCGACGAACACCGCAAAACCATCCTCGTGGTCGACGACGAGCCCGATGTCACCGAGCTTCTTGAATACAAGTTCAAGCAGGCCGGATACACCGTGCGCGCCCTGAACGACCCCCTTCGCGCCGTGGGCCTGGCGCGCGACCTGCGCCCGGATGTCATGATCCTCGATGTCATGATGCCCGAGTTGGACGGCGTGCGCCTCCTGCGCATGATCCGCGCCGATTCCCTGCTCAAGGACACTCCGGTCATCCTGCTCACCGCCCGCTCCTCGACCGAGGACAAGGTGAAGGGTCTGGAGACCGGGGCCGACGACTATGTCGCCAAGCCCTTCGAGCCGCGTGAGCTCCTTCTGCGCGTGCAGGCCCTCCTGCGCCGCGCCAAGTCCGCCGCCGCCCGTCCCGACACCCGCCTGGCCGCCGGGTCGGTGATGGTGGATGTCGAAAAGCACGAGGTCACCGTGGCCGGCGCCTTGGTCGAGCTGACGGCCACCGAGTTCAAGCTGCTGCGCCTTCTCATCGAACGCAAAGGGCGCGTGCAAAGCCGCGACTCGCTTCTGGCCGATGTGTGGAACTACGAGGCCGAGCTGGAGACGCGCACGGTCGACACGCATGTTCGCCGCCTTCGCGAGAAACTGGGCGCCGGGGCCGACATCATCGAAACCCTTCGCGGGGTCGGCTATCGCGTTTCCGCCTCCTGAACCGGGGAGCCCTCTCCCCTCCCCTTCCCTTCCTTTGCAGCCTCTCCCGACCATTCTGCTCTCCTTCGCCGCCGGCATGGCCGTCGCCGGGCTCGTCGCGATCGCGCTTCGCGGCCGGCGTCGTCCGTCTGAGGCGACGGATACCGAGCCAAAGCCGGAGGCGGTGGTGGCGCCCCGTGTCGGAAATTCGCGCGAGACCCTCTTCGCGCTCGCCGGACTCCTGCCCGATCCCGTGCTCGTGCTGGATGCGCGCGACAGGCTCGTTTTCGCCAACGAAAGCGCGCGCGAAAGTCTTTCCCTGGGCGATGCCGACATGGATGAGGATGCCGCCCTGCTTATCCGCAGCGCCGACTTCATCGAGCGGCTGCGCGCTATCCGCCGCGATCCCGGCATGGTTCGCGCCGAGTCCGAAGTGGTGCTCCGGCGCGGGCCGCGCACCGGCGACCGCGTCTTCGGCATGCGCGCCACCACCCTTCCCGAATCCGCGGGCTTCGGGCCCGCTGCACTGGCCGTCTCACTCATCGACCACACCCGTCTGCGGCACCTTGAGCGGCTGCGTCGCGAGTTCGTCGCGAATGTCTCCCACGACCTGCGCACCCCGGTCACGATCCTCAAGGGCTACGCCCAGACGCTCACCGAGGATTTCGAGGTCATGGACGACTCGGACCGGCTGCGTTTTCTTGAGAAAATCCGACGCAACACCGACCGCCTTCACGGCCTTCTCGAATCCATGGTCGAACTCGCGGCCGCCGACGACGGCACCGAGCTTTCGCTGAAAGCCGGCGCGCTGAACGCGGTCCTGCGCGACACCGCCGAAATGATGACCGACCGCCTCGCGGCCCGCGGACTGGCCATCGAGGTGGCGTGCGACGCCGACGACGCGTTCGTGGAGGTCGATCCGATGAGGTTCGCCCGCATCACCATCAATGTGCTGGAGAATGTCATGCGCTACGCCACCGGCGCAACCCGCGTGCGCATAACCACTTACGCCGACGCCGAGGGTTTCCATGTCCGCATCGAGGACGACGGCGCCGGCCTTCCCGACGCCGAGTACGCCCGCATATTCGACCGTTTCTACCGGGCCGAGAAGTCGAGGGCCCAGACCCTTGGCGGCAGCGGCATCGGCCTGGCCATCGTGAAGAACCTGGTCCTCTCCCACGGCGGCGTCGTCCGCGCCGTGCCGGTGGTGCCCAAGGGGTTCGCCGTGGAAATCACCCTGCCGGTCGCGGCGCGCCCGGTGCCCGCCCTCGTCGCCTAGCGGTTGGCGTCCGGTGTTCCACGTGGAACACGCCGGCGCGTATCGTCCGGTCGGGGTGTCTCCGGGCTTGAAACCGGATACCCGAAGCCTGAAACCTTGCCCGTATGCCGCCCCGTCTCGCCGAGCTGATCGCCCGCTACCCCGCCCTCGCCCCGTGCGAAGCCGAGCTTTTGCGCGCCTACGAGGCGCTCGTCGCCCTGTTCCGCTCCGGCAACAAGCTGCTGCTTTGCGGCAACGGCGGTTCGGCGTCCGACTGCGACCATATCGCGGGTGAGATGCTGAAAGGCTTCGGCCAGAAGCGCCCCCTGCCCGCCGCCGACCGCGCGCGTCTGGGCGAGCCTCTCGCCGCGCACCTCCAGGGCTCGCTGCCCACGCTGTCGCTGCCCTCGTTCTCCGGCCTGTTCACGGCCTGGGCCAACGACTGCGACCCCGAGTATGTCTACGCGCAGCTCGTGCACGGCTTCGGCAAGCCCGGCGATGTGCTTCTCGCCATCTCCACCTCAGGCAACGCCCGCAATGTCGCCCACGCCGTCGAGGTCGCCCGCGCCTCCGGTCTCACCGTCATCGGCCTGACCGGCGCCACGGGCGGCACGCTCGCCCAACGCGCGCACCTCGCGATCCGTGTGCCGGCGACCGAGACCTTCAAGATTCAGGAGTACCACCTGCCCGTGTACCACGCGCTGTGCCTGGCCGTGGAGGAGACGATGTTCCCGCCCGCCTGAGGCGGCCCCGCGGACGATTTGCCGTTCGCACTTTTCTCCGTGAGGCCGCCGGGTTTCCTGCGGCCTCATGTCTTTGGTCTCCCTGCACTCGTGGAATGTGAACGGCCTGCGCTCGGTCGCCGGCAAGGGCTTCGACGCCTACCTGGAGCGGTTCGCCCCCGAGGTGCTCTGCCTTCAGGAAACCAAGGCCGGCGACCATCAGGCCGAATCGCTCGAGGTGGTCGCGGCTTTCCCTCACCGCACCTGGCACTCCGCCGCCAAGCCCGGCTATTCCGGCACCGCCATCCTTTCCAAGGTGAAGCCGCTTTCCGTGCTTCTCGATTTCGAGGGTGAGGACACCCGCGAGGGCCGCGTCATCTCCACCGAGTTCGCCGGCGTCTGGGTCGTCTGCGCCTATGTGCCCAACGCCCAGCGCGAGCTCACCCGTCTCGACCATCGCCTCGCGTGGGACGCCGCCTTCCGCCGGCACCTGCAAAAGCTCGCCGCGTCCAAGCCCGTGCTCGTTTGCGGCGATTTCAACTGCGCCCACGCCGAAATCGACCTCGCCAACCCGAAGTCCAACCGCCGCAACGCGGGCTTCACCGACGAGGAACGCGCCTCGTTTGCCGCGCTGCTCGACGCGGGCTTCCACGACACCTTCCGACGCGAGAATCCCGACGCGCGCGGGGCGTATTCCTGGTGGAGTTACCGTCCCGGCGTGCGCGAGCGCAACATCGGGTGGCGCCTCGACTACTGGCTCGCCGACGCGCGCCTGGCCGGCCGTTGGCAAGCCGCGGCCATCCATCCCGAAGTCACCGGCTCCGACCACTGCCCGGTTTCCCTCCGCCTCGACGCCGCCTTGATCGGGTAGGGTGGGGCGGGGCGCCCACGGCTTTCGTCCGTCCAAACCGCCCCTCTGAAAAACGCAAAGAGCGCGAAGACCGGCGGGGGATTTCCCGTCCGACCTTCGCGCTCCTTTGTCCGGTGCGAGGTTATGCGCGAAAACGCGTCACTTGCCCCAGTCGGCTCGAATGAAGACCACGCGCGTCCTCGACTCCTTCGCCTGTTGGGCAGGTTGGAAAGTGGCGATGTGCGTGGCGACATGGTTGGTGACATGCACTTTCAGCATCGCTTGGTTTACTGAAAATATCGGCAGGCAGGGGTATCCCGCGCCGTCCGCATGCTCGCCGTAGGCCGTATCCATGTTCGTCCGGTTAGCTTGCAGCTCCAATTCGGCCGTTTTCCCATCAGCCTGGAGGGAGGGAGTGCAGGTTAGCGCAAGGCCGACTTCCGTATGTTCGAAATCCTGCGGGTGAAAATAAGGGATTTTCGCAGGGGAGGCGGGCGTGGCGCCGGCCGTTGTGGTCGTCGGGGTGGAAGGGGTGGGGGCGTCAATCAGGGTCACCATGGCGTGCGAAGTGGGATATTTCACCAGCGAGACCGCCTTGCTCATGGATTGCATCGTATCCTTGGCCTTGAATGCGGAGACCACTACTCCGACTTTTCCGGACTTGGCTTCACCGAGAAGGACGGCGAAATCCGGCTTTTGCGCCGCCAATACGGGCAGTTGTTCGGCGGGCACGAGAAACTCGACATACGTCAAGTCGATGGACGCGTTCTCGGCGGCAACGGACGCTTGCGCAGCCTCGGCGGGACCGGCGGCCGGAGTCATCGCAGCGGAGTGGGCGCTCAGCGTGATGCCGGCGACGAGCAGCCCGCCGGCGAGGTATCGGGTATCAATCATGGGGAGAAAGTCCGCGGAAATTGAGCGAAGCCTCGCGAGCGGCAACGGGAAACAGACGGGGCGGAATTACTGAAAACGCAAAGAGCGCGAAGGCCGGCGGGGGATTTTCCCGTCCGACCTTCGCGCTCCTTGAGCTTTGCAACGCGGTTCGGGGCAATGCGGGCGGGCCGCCCGCGCTCCCCGGAGAGAACTAGGCGCGCTTGCCGGCGATGCCTTCGAAGAGCTCCTCGTAGACCTTGATGCCGTTGGTCACCAGCGCCAGGTCGAGGTTCTCGTCCGGGGCGTGCAGGTTGGAGTCGGGCAGGAACAGGCCGATCATGAGCGAATCAAGCCCGGTGCGCGCCTTGATGTCGCCGATGATGGGTACGGAGCCGCCCTCGCGCAGGTACAGCGGCTTCTTGCCGAAGTGTTTGCCGATCGCCGCATCCGCCGCGCGGAAGGCGTTGGCGAGCACCGGGTTCTGGTCGGCGGGGGTGTTGGGCCGGTCGGGCGGGCACACGGCGTAGGCGTTGCTGCCCTGCTTGGGCACGAGCTCGCAACGCACACCTTTGGGCACGCGCTCCTCGATGGTCCTCTTCAGCAGCGCGTACACCCTGGCCTCGTCCTGCCCGGGCACCAGGCGGCAGGTGATCTTGGCGAAGGCCTGCGCCGGGATGATGGTCTTCGAACCCGCGCCTTGGTAGCCGCCGCCGATGCCGTTGAACTCCAGCGTGGGCCCGAAGCGCACCGCCTCCAGCGGGGTGTAGTTAGGCTGCGAATACAGCGCGTCCACCTTCAGGAACTCGCGGTACTTCGCGTCGTCGAGCGGCAGCTTCCTGAGCTCCTCGCGCTCCCACGGCTGCGGCAGCTCCACGCCGTCGTAGAAGCCGGGCACGTTCACCGAGCCGTCGGCGTTGTGCAGCGACGCGCACAGCTCGACGAGCGCCTGGATGGGGTTGTACACAGCGCCGCCGTGCAGGCCGGAGTGCAGGTCGCCCTTGGGGCCGGTCAGGCGGATCTCGCAGCCCATGATGCCGCGCAGGCCGGTCGTGATCGTGATCTGCTCGGCGGACGGGCTGCCGGTGTCGGACAGGATGACGCCGTCGGCCTCCGCGAGCTCGTCGCGGTACTTGTCGAGGAAGGCGGGGAAGCTGGGGCTGCCGATCTCCTCTTCGCCCTCGATGAGCACGGTGACGCGCAGGGGCAGGTTCGGGTTGCGCTTGAGCACATTGGCCAGCGCGATGACGCCGATGGCGTGCGGGCCCTTGTTGTCCGCCGAGCCGCGGCCGAAGATCTTGCCGTTGCGCACGGTGGGCTCGTACGCGGGGGTCGTCCACAGGTTCAGCGGCTCCGCCGGCTGCACGTCGTAGTGGCCGTAGAGCACGATGTGCGGCCACTCCTTCGGGCCGGTGCGGCGGCCGAGCACGATGGGGTGCAGCGGCGTGGGCACGATCTCCACGGCCAGGCCGGCGGAGCGCAGGAGGTTCGCGCAGAACTCGCGCGCGCCGATCATGCCCTCCTGGAAGGACGGGTCGGTGGACACGCTGGGAAAGCGGATGTAGTCGGAGATGATTTGTACGGGGTCCATGTCGCCGCCCAGCAAGCGGAATTCGCCATACTCGGAAACGCTGAAATTGCCGCCGCCGGCGGGGTGGGGCGGGGGACCTCCGACCCCACCGCAGCAGGGGGAACCCGAAGGCGCGCCGGATGTCTTCTTCGGAATGACTCGATCCGCCCTGCTCGCCCTGAGCGCCGCGCTTGCCGCGGCCTGCCCGATGTCTGCTGCCGATGAAACGGGCAAGGCCGGGTCTTCCGCCTCCGCGCCGGCGACGCTCGGTCTTTCCGTGCGCGAGTTCGGCGCCAGGGGTGACGGCGTCACGGACGACACGCCGGCTTTCGCCGCGGCCGTCGCGGAGTGCCTGAAGACGGGGCGCGCCCTGATCATCCCCGCCGGCGATTACCGGCTCACGGACACGCTGCGCTGCCACAGCTACTCGCGCGAGCGCGGACGCGGCAGCCTGACCGTGCGCGGCGAGAGTGTGCGCGGAACGCGGATACATTTTGCTCCCAAGTCTCCCAACGCCGTGCTGTTCGAGCACGCCGAGTGGTTCGTGGTGAAGGACCTTTCCGTTCTCCACGCCGCGCCCGGCAGGACGCCCGTCGGCATCGTGTTCGCCACGCCCATGGGCGTGCAGAGCGCCTGGAGCACCTACGAGAACATCGCGGTCAACGGCCCCTTCAAATACGCGTGGTTCAACCGGTTCACGATGCACGACCAGTGGCGCAATGTGCGCTCCCACGGGCCCGCCTGCCACTTCATGTTCGCCCTGCGCGACAGCCACGACGACCCGCTCGGCAAACCCGAGAAGGGTTGGAACGGCGGCAGCTCCGGATGGTTCCACAACCTCGCCACGCTCGACGGCGTGATTTGCGACGGCGGCGAGGTCGCCGTCGCCGGGGCGCCCATGCAGTTCAATTTTGTCCAATTCACCGCGCAGGGGCAGGAGACGCGCGGCGGCGCCGAGAATGTCGTGCTGCCCAAGGGCGAGCCGGGCACCGGGCTCTACCTCGTCGGGTCCGACGCCACGCCGGGCGGCGCGCTGCGCGGCAACACGATCGGCGCCTACTACACCGAGAAGACCGAGCGCCCCGTGTACGCGCGCAACGCCGGCGTCATCCGCGCCTCGTCGGCCTTTTTCCAAGGCGGCGGCAAGGCCCCGTACGAGGCGGCCATCGTGCTCGACAACACCCGCCTTTCGCTCGGCGCGCTCACCCTGCGCATGCCGTTCAACAGCGTCGCCTCCGGGCGTAACAACGCCTTTTGCCGCATCGGCCTGATCGACGGCGGCAACCGCAAGGCCGACCTCGACGCCTCCTCCCGCTTCGTCGCCGACGCCGACCTGCGCGGCGACCGCTGAGCCGGCCGTTTTGCGTTGTCGGCTTGCGTTGTCGCGCGCTCCCCGCACCTCGCATGGCTCGCCCACGCCATGAACCGCGTACACATCAAGACCTACGGCTGCCAGATGAACGAGCGCGACTCCGAGTCCGTCGCCGCCGGGCTGCGCGCGCGCGGCTACGCCGTGGTGGATTCCGAAGCCGACGCGGACATCGTGCTGCTCAACACCTGCTCCGTGCGCGACCAGGCCGAGCAGAAGGCCATCGGCAAGGCGTGGGAGCTGGGCCGCGAGGACGCGCGTCGCGCGAAGCCCCGGCGCATGCTGGGCATCCTTGGCTGCATGGCGCAGAACCGCGGCGCCGACCTGCTCGACCGCCTGCCGGACCTCGATCTCATCGTGGGCACGCAGAAAATCCACCGCGTGCCCGACTTCCTTGACGCCCTGATCGCGCAGAACCGCGCGCTGGGCCCGAAGCCCGCCACGCTCATCGACCTCGACGCCGAGGCGGGCTCGCAGAACGCGATCCGCGACCACGGCCCGGATCGCAAGATTTCCGCCTTCGTGTCGGTCATGCAGGGCTGCGACATGAAGTGCGCCTACTGCATCGTGCCCAAGACCCGCGGCGCCGAGCGCGCTCGCCCCATGGGCGACATCGTGCGCGAGGTGGAGTCGCTCGCCGCCTCCGGCACGCGCGAGGTCACCCTGCTGGGGCAGATCGTGAACCGCTACGGCGCCCGCGAATTCCCCGTCGTGGACGGCAAGAGCCCGTTCGTGCAACTGCTGGAGCGCATCCACGCCATCCCGGGCATCGCGCGCATCCGCTACACCAGCCCTCACCCGGTGGCCTTCCGCGACGACCTCGCCGCCGCCCACCGCGACCTCGAAAAGCTCTGCCCGCAGATCAACCTTCCCCTGCAGGCCGGATCCGACCGCGTCCTGCGCGCCATGAACCGCGCGTACACGGTGGACGGATACAGGCGCATCGTGCGCAAGCTGCGCGAGGCGCGCCCGGACCTGTGGATATCGTCCGACATCATCGTGGGCTTCCCCGGCGAGACCGACGAGGACTTCGGCCAGACCCGCGCGATGTTCGAGGAGGTCGGTTTCGACATGGCGTATGTGTTCAAATACTCGGTGCGCTCCGGCACGCCCGCCGAACCCGAGGGCGATCCGGTGCCCGAGTCGGTCAAGGAGGAGCGCAACCGCGTCCTGCTCGAACTGCTGGAAAAGCAGTCGCTGCGCCGCCACCGCGAACTCGTGGGCACCGATCAGGAAATCCTGGTCGAGGGCCGCGCGCGCAAGGGCGAGGGCATGCTGGAAGGCCGCACCCCGGGCGGTCGCAAGACGCACTTCGCCGGCCCCGAACGCCTCGTGGGCGAACTTGTGCGCGTACGCATCACCGGCGCCACCGTCACCGCGCTCTCGGGCGAGGTGGTCGTCGCCGAATAGCGTCGCACGCTCGCCGCGGGCGTGAAAAAGCCCCGTCGTTTCCGACGGGGCTTTCGCCTGTGGAACTCGCGTTGAAGTCTCAGTTCGCGGCCTTCTTCATGGCCTCGAGCCGCTTGTACGGAGCTCCGGTTTTGAGCGCGTTTTCGAGCGCGGCGAGGGCGGCCTTCTTGTCGCCGAGCTCAAGCCGGTACTTGGCGACCATCTGCCACCACGCCGAGGCGTTGTCCACCTCGGGGATGCGCGTCATGCGTTCCGACGCCACGGCGCACAGGTCGAGCCCGGGCTTGTACAGCTCTTCGGTTCCGGCGACGACCTTGTGGACCCAGGACTGCGTGCCGGCATCGTCGGGGTACTTGTCCGAGAGCAGGCGCATCTCGGCCACCGCGCCCGCAAGGTCGCCCTTTTCCATGGCCATGCCGCACTTGGTGTCGCGCAGACGCGTGTACACGAAGCGTTCGAGGTCGGGCTCGCTCTCGACGGTGCGCAGGATGCTTTGCACCCTGGCGTCATCCTTGGCCTTCTCGGCCTCCGGCAGCTCGTTCATGAGCAGCTTGATGAGCTCGCGGGTGCGCTTTCCCCTCTCCGCCTGGTTTTTGGCGTGCGTCTCAAGGTTGAAGTCCGGCGCCAGCAGCGGCGTCAGCGTGTGATGGGTCAGGTCGCTCACATCGCCCGTCCAGATGATGCGCCCGTCGCGCACGATCAGCCCGGTCTTGCGGTCGCGCTTTCCGGCGTCGGCGGGGTTGAACAGCCGCGCGTACAGCGCCTCGGAGGGGCTGCCGGCCGTGGCGTGGGCGATGGGGAAGGGCGTCTGTTGCGAAGGGCGCGCCAGCCGTGCGGAGAGTTTCTCGGGCGAGCTTTCGTCCATCAGCAGCACGACGACGGGCTTGATGCGAGAGTCACCCCGGTATCGGCGCATGGCGCGTTCGATGTTGTAGCCCGGGGCGTAACTGTGGCTGCCCGAGGTGTTCCAGAGTGCGATGAGGTAGGTGACTCCGGGTTCGAACGCCTTCACGCGCTCGCCGCGAATCCAGATCTCGGGCAGGAGGGCCGACGACGCGGCGTCGCCGACTTGCAAGGGGGCCGTCGCCGGCGATGCCGCTTCGGCCTCGGGGCGGGCGGCGGCGACTTCGGAAGCGTGGGCGAGCGTGGAGAGCGCGGCGCAAAGGAGAGGAAGGGTAAGGGTACGCATGGCGGTGTTGGTGGGTTGTTGTAGCGATCCCGATTACTTCGCGGCGGCGGGCTTATCGGCGGCCATCGAGGCTTTCAGGGCCTCGATCTCGGCGCTCAGCTTGGTGTTTTTCAGCGCCTCCTCCTGGGTGGCGATGGCGGCGGCCTTGTCTCCCTTGGCGAAGAGCGCGGCGGCCTTGAGCTCCAGCGCCGCCACATCCTTGGCGTTGCCGGCAATCACCTTCTCGGCGCACGCCAGGGCGAATTCGGCGTCCTTGCGGGACATTTCTTCCGAATGAATCGCCATGTTGCCGGCGTTGAGCAGCGCGGTGCGGCTGTCCGGGTAGGTTTCCGTCATCAGGCGCAGCACCGAAAGGGCGTCCGCATCGCGCTCCTTGGACACGCATCCCGCGAACGCTTCGCTGAATGCCGGGAGCACCAGCGACTCGTCGGGTTCGGCCGCGGCGGCCTTCAGCAGGATTTCCTTCACCGCCTTCATGTCGCCGCGAGCCCCCGCGATACGCGCGCTGCGCAGCGTGGGGCGCATCGCCTCGCGTCGGTTTTCGCGCGTCAACGGGGCCTTTTCCGCGGAGTAGTCGGGCTTGGCCATCGCCTCGATGAGCGCTTCCTCCAGTCCGGCCGGATGTCCCTTCCAGACCATTTTGCCGTCGCGCACGGCCATCGCGAAGGGGATGCCGGTCACGCCCAGCGGCTTGAGCCAGAGGCGCGACACGGGGCCGTCCTTGCCGTCGGCCGCCATCGAGTAGGTGACCGATACGCCGCGGGTCTTGAGAAACGGCAGCAGCTTCTCCGCCGCCACGGTGTCGAAGACATTGATGCCGACGATTTGAACATCCTTGCGGTCCTTGAACTTCTGATGGAGCGACTCCATGTGCGGCATGGCCTGCAGGCAGGGGCCGCACCAGGTGGCCCAGCATTCGAAAATGTACAGCTTGCCGGTCTCATAGGCTTTCACCGGCTCGCCCTGAAGCCAGACGGTCGGCAGGCCTTCGGCGGGAATGGCTGTGGCGGTTTCGGCCGGTTTGGCCGAAACGGACGCGGCGGGAGCCGGCGTGTCCGCGGCATGGGTGAACGGGGCCGTCAGCGCGGCGAGCGCGAGGAGTGTCAGGGGGCGGGGGTGGTGCATGAGAAAGGGTTTGGCGGCAGCCTCATGGTCCCTCGCCCCTCGTCCACTCTGATTTCTCTCTGCCGACACCCGTGCGCCTCTCCGCCTCGCTACCTATCGTCTGCGCCTCGACGGCGTGCCGATGGATCTCCGCAGCGCGGCAAGGAAGACTCGCGCCTCGTGCAACTCCGCCGCGTCGATGCGTCGCCAATCCGTGTCCGATGTGGCGCCAATAAGAGCCCTAAGCGCGTTAAGGTTGGCCCTGTTCGGGTAGGCTTCCGTCCAGCGCACCGCCACGTCTCGCCAATCGGCATGAGGCAAATCGCGCTCCGGTTCGATGCCGATTGAGCGTAGCTCGGCCACGCATATCGGGCCCAAGTTTTTCACGGATGACGCCATCGGGGATCAAAGTTCGCCCAGCACGCGCCGCAGGTGTCCCGCGGACTCCGCGAGGCCCCCGACGCGGGAGCGCAGCAGCCAGACGCGTTCGTAGTCGCCGATGGCCGACTGCAGGTCGTGCCTCAGGCGCGCGTCGGGCTTTCCGGTGATCTCCGCCAGCCCGCGCCGGCAGCCCAGTTTCGAGAGCGCGACGCCGTTGAGCAGCTCGTCGCGCAGGAACGGGTCGGCGCCGTCGTGCGGCAGGCTCGAAAGGGCCGACTCCACGCGGTCGAGGTGGGCGAGTGTGCGAAGGATGTCCTCCTCGGAAACCCCTTCCGTCGCGACCTGGCGGCGCGCGGGCGGGTTGAACAGCAGCTCCCACAGGACCGACTTGTTTCTCACCGTCTTCGGCGCGACGGCGTCGGTCCCCAGATACTCCATCAGCGCTCCGGCCGAGGCGCCCCCGTCGCCGAAGAAGGTGGAGTCCAGCGCGTCCCGCATGTCGGGATCGGCGAGCGGGTTCCAGGCGAGGCAGGCGGCGTAAACGAGCGAAGGATACATGACGGGCCAGGCCCAGTGGTTCCCGTTGTCGCCCCAGGCCGTCATCAGGAAACCCGATGCGCCACCGGAGACCGCATTGTCGACGGCCTCGCGGATGTTCCGACGCGCGTTCTCCCAGCGGGAGGAGAGCGAGTTCCAGGTGCTCGCGCCGGGGGCGACGAGGAAGGTGCGGCCGAGCTGTTTGAGCGTCGCGCACTGTTCGGCGAACGGGTGGCCGGCGTCGTATCCCCAGATCACCGGGATGGCGTCGGCCGGCGCTTCTCCCGCGCGCTCGGGGTGTTCGAGCAGGATGTCGGCCCAGAATTGCATGCGCTTCCCGCGCTCGGTGCACAGCGCGTGCAGCGCGCGCATGTGCTCCAGATACACGGTCTGCTTGCCGCGGGCTTCGCAGAGGGGCTTCGACCATCCCTGCCCGAGTTCCCACGGCTCGTCACCGCCGACATTGAACTCCCCGGCGCTGAAATGCGGGAGGTAGGCGTCATACAGCGAAGCCATGAAGCGCTGCGACGCGGCCTCGGGCTTGAGCGTGCCGGGGTCGCGGTGGGCGTGGGCAAGGTCGTGCCAGAAGCCCTCGGGGCACTCCGCCATGTGCTTGTACTCCGGATACTTGAGCCATCGTTCCAGGTGGCCGAACCCGTTGAGGTTGGGAATCAGGGTGATGAACCGGCTCTTGCAGTGCGCGTCGATCGTTCGGATGTCCTCGGGCGTGAGCGCTCCGGAGTCGCCCCACACAAGCTCGTGGCCGGGGAAGGCGAAGGTATGCTCCACATAGAGTTGGAGGCGGTTGTAGCGCAGGGAGGACAGCGCGTTCACCAGCCTCAGGATCGTTTCGAGCGAGGGCACCTTGGTGCGCGACACATCGAGCATGAAGCCGCGCTCGGGCAGCGCCGGAGCGTCCTCGATCGCGCAGCACGCCAGCCCTTCGGGCCCTGTCAGCTGCAGCAGTGATCCGAGCGCGTAGTAGGCGCCCGCGTCATCGCCCGAGCGCACGGTGACTCCCTCGCGGGTCACGCTCACCGCGTGCGCATCGGGGCCGAAGCCGGGTTCGCGCGGCAGTATCTTCAGCCAGGCGCCGCCGGCGGATTCCGCGGCGCGCAACTTCACGCCGTACCGCGCGCCCAGCACCTCGGCGAACGCCGACGCGGCTTCGTGCAGCGCGTCGCCGGCGCGCGGATCGAGGTACACCCCGGCCCCGGCTCGGGGGCGCGCGGCGTCCGCCGAAAACACGGCGGATTTTGGCGCGGGGGTAAGGGTGGTGGAGTGCTGGCTCATGACGGTTTTAAAGCGAGTGGGGGAGTGGCGGTGTCGTTCAGGCGCGGCGGGCGGCGAGGGCCCTCCGTCGCACGGCGTCGATCGCGAGGTTGAGCTCGCGCGGGGCGCAGTCGGTGGTCAAGGGGATGTCCAGCGCGCAGCTCAGCGGAAGCCCGGAATCGCGGCAGGCCGTCAGGGTGGCCTCGAGAAGCGACCGGTTCCCGGTGCCGAACACATGTTCGCCTGCGAGCTCGCGCACCCGGGCTGAGAATGCCGCCGCCGCGAGCCGCGAATCCGCGGGACTCGATATGCGGATGTCGAGGATGCCGGAGTCCGTTCCGAACGAGAGCGCCACGCCGTCCGGGCAATGGGGGCGCAGCATCGCGTCGACCTCCGAGGCGGTGCGCCAACCGATGGTGCGCAGAATCGTCACGCTCTCGCCGTCGACGCGCGGCCCGAGGTGCGGCGTCACGCCTTCATCCCACATGGGCAGCACCTCCCTCGGCGGCCCGGGCAGCAGGAAAATGTCCGGGTATTCGCCATGGTTGCCCGAGGCGTACCCGATGCCGATGGCGTCGCCGGCGGGATTGCCCAGCGCCAGTCCGCCTCGCAGCACGAGCGCCTGTCGCAGGTCGGCGGCGCGCGTGGGCTGGCCTCTCGCCGTGCGGCGCTCGGTCAGGCGGGCGACCGCGTCGGCGTCGTGCAGGGTGTCGGTGCCGAGCGCGTCGGCGAAAGCGTCGCGCGTGATGTCGTCGTCGGTGGGGCCGAGCCCGCCGGTGGACACGACCGCCAGCCCCTCGCGAAGCGCGCTGCGGATCTCGCCGGCCACCCGGTCGCGCTCGTCCGGGAGGACGACGGCCTTGAGCACGGCGCCGCCGTGCGCGCGGATGCGGGAGGCGAGCGGGGCGGTGAGGGCGTTTTCCCTTTGGCCTGAAAGCAGCTCATCGCCGATGTGAAGCAGGGCGAATCGGGTGGGGTGCGGCATGGCGCCATGTGAGCGGCGGCGCTCTTGGCGCGCAAGCCGGCGCTTGGGCCGGGCGGCGATGGCGTGCGACGAGCCCCGTCACTCCGCCAGGATGTCGCGCAGCGTGTCGAGGTCGAGCACGGCGGCCAGCGACTCCTCGCGCAGGATTTCGCCGGCGAGCGCGGCCTTGTCGCGCTGCAGCGCGCGGATCTTCTCCTCGACGGTGTCGCGGGCGATGAGCCTGTAGGCGATGACCTTGTTCTTCTGGCCGATGCGGTGGGTGCGGTCGATGGCCTGCGCCTCGGCGGCGGGGTTCCACCAGGGGTCGAACAGCACGACATAAGAGGCGGCCGTGAGGTTGAGCCCCGTGCCCGCCGCCTTGAGCGACAGCAGGAACACCCGCTCCGTATCCGGATTCTGGAATCGCGCCACCAGCTCCGCCCGGTTCTCCGTGGCGCCGGTGAGCGTGAGGTGCTGCACGCCCTCGTCCGCGAGTTTCTCCGACACGAGCGAGAGCGCCTCGGTGAACTGGGAGAACACGAGCACCTTGTGCCCCTCGGCGACCAGGGGCTCCAGCAGCTCCCAAAGCGCGTCGAGTTTGGCGGAATCCGCCGCCTTGGCCTTGGGCGACACCAGCCGTGGGTCGCAGCAGATTTGGCGCAGGCGCAGCAGGGAGGTGATGATGTTGAAGCGCGCCTTGTCGAACTCGCGCGCCGAGCCGGTGCGCAGCAGCAGCGCGCGCGCCTTTTTCAGTTCGGCCTCGTAGAGACGGCGCTGGGAGGGCTCGAGTTCCACGACCAGGTCTTCCTCGATGCGCTCGGGCAGGTCCGTCGCCACCTGGGACTTCGTGCGGCGCAGCAGGAAGGGGCGAACGCGGGTCGCGAGGCGCGACGCCGCCTTCGGGTCGCGCTTTTCGTCAAAGTTCCTTTTGAACGAGGCGTGCGTGCCGAGAAGCCCCGGCATCGCGAACGCATAAAGGCTCCAGAGGTCCAGCAACCGGTTTTCGACAGGCGTGCCGGAGAGCACCAGCCGGTGCGTCGCTTTCAGCGCCCTCGCCGTTTCGGCGACTT
This sequence comes from uncultured Opitutia bacterium, assembly GCA_945957395.1. Lineage (GTDB taxonomy): Bacteria > Verrucomicrobiota > Verrucomicrobiia > Opitutales > UBA953 > CAMFKE01. Next base: position 161,685 of record CAMFKE010000003.1, on the reverse strand, counting down.
GCGAGGTCGGGTTCTTGATGTGCTGGCCCTCGTCGAGCACGACAGCCGTCCACGACTCGCCCAGGAACGCGTCGGAAGCGAGGCGCAGCCGGACATAGTTCACGACAATCAGGTCGGCCGATTCGCAGGACTTCGCGGAGTCCTCGCCGTGGATGGCGACCTTCAGTCCGGGCGCGAACTTCGCGCACTCGGAAACCCAGTTGGGCACGACCGACTTGGGCGCCACGACCAGGGCCCTGAACCGCGCGGGAGTCGCGTCGGGTGCGGAGACGGCGGCCGCTTCCGATTTCCTCGGACGGCCTCGCTTCGGCTTCGCCGCGAGAGCCGTGGTTCCTTCCGGTCCGCCGGAGCCGTGCGACTCCTTGAGCCACAGCAGCCAGGCGAGGGTCTGCAGCGTCTTTCCGAGGCCCATGTCGTCGGCCAGGATTCCGCCAAGTCCGTTGGCGGAGAGGTGGGCCAGAAATCTGTATCCATCCAGCTGGTACGGGCGGAGGGTGGCGTTCAGGCCGCTCGGGAGCTCCGGTGGCGGTTGAGCCGCCAGGGCCGCGGCGCGTTCGCGCAGCGCGGCGAGCGTCGCCTCGCCGGCGAGTCCTGCGAGCCTGTCGCCCGCCAGCTGGGCGGCGTGGAAGCGTAGCGGCTCGGTGCGCGCGGCGAGCGGGTCGATGCCGAGAGCCTCAAGTTTTTCGCGGGCCCCTTCGGAAACCGAGGCGACAAGCCTGCGCCACCCTTTGCCGGGGATGCGGACCCAGCGCCCCTGCTGCGCCAGCAGCAGCTTCACTTCGGAGGCCGACAGCTCGGTGTCTTCGGGGCGCAGCACCAGCCGGAGGTCGAACCAGTCGCGGGCGCCCGGGTCGGCTGTCAGGTCGACCGCCAGATCGGCCCGGTCGGCGTCGCGGGTGAGCGCCGCCAGCTCCTCGGGCAGGTCGAAACGCGTGCCTGCGGGAAACCGGCGAAGCCAGGCGGCCACCTCGTCGATGGTGTCCGGCGATATGGGCAGCATCACGCTGTCCCCGTCATAGGCGGGACCCTGCCTGAACACCACGAGGGCGTCGTTCAGCGATGCGGCGGAAGGGTCGCCCTCCTCGTCGTCGCACGGTACGATTTCCCAGTCGCGGTTGGCCCAGCGCAGCCGCTCGCGCGCCGCGGCGTCGAGACCGCAGAGTCGGGCGAAGGCGTATTCGCGGTCGGCGATGCCCGAGCCGCGACCCTCGGGGGTCACGCGAACGCAGGGGGAGAGCGCCACGCTGCGCCGGCTTTTAGGTTCCCGAACTCGCGCTCCCGCCGTTTTCAGCGAGCGGCGCACGCTCTCGTCGGCGAACACGGAGGTCGGAATCTCCGGTGCCTGACCGGCTCCGGCGTAACCGCCCAGGGGACGCGGACCCTCGAAAAGGCCCGGCGTCCCCAGATAGAGGCAGTCGCCCAGCGGGCGCAGCCCGGACGGAGTCGGCGACCCGTCCTCGCTCGCCAGCACGGGGCGCATCGCGGCGGTGTTGCCCGGGCAGGGGACGAAGTTCCAAACCAGCCGGACGGGGGACCATGCCAGCGGAGCCCCGCCGGCGTCGACAAGGTGTTCGCGCATGTGTCGTGCGCGCAGGATGGCGGGGAGGGTCCGGTTCGACCCCACCCCGGACTGCAGGTTTATCTCACCCGACGCGGATACCGCATTGATGAATCGACGGAGGCACTCGTGCGCGCGCACCGCTTCGGGAGCGAAATCGGTTTCCGCCTCGTAGGAGACCTGCGCCCAGGTCTCGCGCTCGGTGCCGGTGGTCGCGCGCCATGCGCCGCCGGGGCCGTCCCTGACCTCCCACCGAAGCGTATCCGGATTCACGCGACGCAGCCGAAGCTCCTTGCCGCCCGTCTCCCGAGGCGCCGCCGGGCCTGCGGCCAGTTCGGTCAGCCTGATGCGCCATTCGCGCACTTCGCGCGCCTCGCGGGCGACGGAGAGTGCTGCTGCGGCGCCGGTCTTTTCCAAAATGGTGTCGCACCAGGCCGGCGCGGGTCGGCGGATGCCGTCGAGCGCTCCGGCCACGGCGGCCAGCAGCGCGGCGGGCGACGATGCGCCGGATTCGGCGACCTCGCCGACGAGGCGGAACGCATACACGCGCTCGACCCCCAGCAGCGTTTGAAGCGCCGCCTCGATGTGCCGCCGACCCGTGGGTGTCTCGATGCCCGCCTGAAAGGCGTCGTTCACCGATTGCAGCACATAGGACTCCCGTCGCGAAAGGTCGCGGCCAAGCGCCTCCGCCGAACGCGTCAGGAAAGACGCGTGGGCGCGACCCGTGTCGGCGCTTTGCTCGGCGGCCGGTTCCTCCGGCGCGGCGCGCAGCAGGGTGAGGGCGAGCGCGACGGCGTGCTTGCACGAGACCCCCACGGGGCAGTCGCACCGGCCTATCCAGGCTCCCGTGCGCGCGTTGCGGGACAGGGTTGTTCGGTGCGGCCTCGCCTCCGCCCCCTGCACCACGCCGTCCACAAGGTCGTCGGAAACCGTCGAGAGGCGGGCGGCTCCCGCGGCGGCGTACTCGGCGCCGCGCTCGCGCGTGCCCTTGTCCAGGCGCTCCGCCCATTCGCGAAGGCTCGCGAAGGGGAAGTCGTCGGGGATGTGTGCGGCGTCGGGCATGCGGTGGGTAATCTCTCAGGCGAAACCTCCCCGGCCCGTCCGTCCAGCGCGAAAGGCCCGGCTGGTCGCATCTTTGAATGCGGATTCATTGATTCCCGCTTGCCCGCCCCGGGTTTCCCCTTTGCGTGGCCTGCGCAAACCACGCCCAACATGGCAGCTTACGACTACATCTTCTCTTCCGAATCCGTCGGCGAAGGTCACCCCGACAAGGTGGCTGACTACATCTCCGACAGCGTTCTCGACGCCTGCCTGGCGCAGGACAAAAACAGCCGCGTCGCCTGCGAGACGCTCGTGAAATCCAACTGTGTGGTCGTCGCCGGCGAGATCACCACCAAGGCCAAGCTCAACGTGGAGCAGATCGTGCGCCAGGCCATCGACGACATCGGCTACCGCACGCCCAAGGACGATGACGTGTTCAACGCCTCCACGGTGTTCATCCACAACCTGCTGACCGGCCAGTCGCCCGACATCGCGCAGGGCGTGGACGCCAAGAAGGCCAAGGGCAAGAAGACCGCCGAGCAGGGTGCCGGCGACCAGGGCATCATGTTCGGCTACGCCTCCAACGAGACGCCCGAGCTCATGCCCGCCCCCGTGATGTTCGCCCACCGCCTCCTGCACGAGCTGCGCGACCTGCGCCACGCCGGCAAGGTCTCCTGGCTGCGCCCCGACTGCAAATCGCAGGTCGCCGTGGCGTACAAGGACGGCCGCCCCGTGCACATCGAGAACGTCGTGATCTCCACGCAGCACACCCCCGATGTCTCGCACGCCGAAATCGAGAAGTTCTGCATCGAGAAGGTCATCAAGAAGGTGCTGCCCGCCGAACTCATCTCCAAGAAGACCGAGTTCCTCATCAACCCGACCGGCCAGTTCATCATCGGCGGACCTCACGGCGACTCCGGCCTCACCGGCCGCAAGATCATCGTCGACTCCTACGGAGGCATGGGCCGCCACGGCGGCGGCGCCTTCTCCGGCAAGGATCCCTCCAAGGTGGACCGTTCGGCCGCCTACATGTGCCGCTGGGTCGCCAAGAACATCGTCGCCGCCGGCCTCGCCTCGCGCGTCGAGCTCCAGGTCGCCTACGCCATCGGCCACCCGAACCCGACATCCGTGCATGTCGACACCTTCGGCACCGGAAACTTCTCCGACGCCGCCATCGTGGACGCCGTGAAGAAGGTCTTCTCCTTCAAGCCCGCCGACATCATCGACCAGCTCGACCTGCTCAAGCCGATCTACCGTAAGACCACCCACTACGGGCACTTCACCAAGGCCGACCTGCCCTGGGAAAAGCTCAACAAGGTGGCCGCGCTCAAGAAGGCCGTGAAGTAAGACCTCACCCTGCGCAAACAGGCCGCGAAGAAGCCAAGAAGCCGTAACCGGTTTCGAGCCCTTCGCGGCCTTTTGTTAGAAAAAATCCAACGCATTCACCCTTATGTCCAAGAAGACCGTTTCCAAGAATACCAAGTCCTCCGCCCCCGACTTCCAGGTCCGCGACCTGTCCCTCGCCGACTGGGGACGCAAGGAGATCGAGGTCGCCGAGCACGAGATGCCCGGCCTCATGGCCATCCGCAAGAAGCACGCCGCCAAGAAGCCCCTCAAGGGGGTGCGCGTCATGGGCTCGCTGCACATGACCATCCAGACCGCCGTGCTCATCGAGACCCTCAAGGACCTCGGCGCCGATCTCCGCTGGTGCTCCTGCAACATCTTCTCCACCCAGGACCACGCCGCCGCGGCCATCGCGAAGGCCGGCACCCCGGTGTTCGCCTGGAAGGGCGAGACCCTCGAAGAGTACTGGGATTGCACTTACAAGGCTCTCACCTGGAAGGATGGCAAGGGCCCCGAGCTTATCGTGGACGACGGCGGCGACGCCACCCTGCTCATCCACAAGGGCTACGAGCTCGAGAACGGCTCCAAGTGGGTGAACACCAAGTCGGAATCCGAGGAGGAGCAGATCATCAAGAACCTGCTCAAGAAGGTTCACAAGGAAGACCCCAAGCACTGGCACAAGGTCGTCGCCGACTGGCGCGGCGTCTCCGAGGAGACGACCACCGGCGTGAAGCGCCTCTACAAGATGCTGGCCGACGGCGAGCTCCTCGTGCCCGCCATCAACGTCAACGACTCCGTCACCAAGTCCAAGTTCGACAACCTCTACGGCTGCCGCGAATCCCTCGTCGACGGCATCAAGCGCGCCACCGACGTGATGATCGCCGGCAAGGTCGCCGTGGTCTGCGGCTACGGCGACGTTGGCAAGGGCTCCGCCCAGTCCCTGCGCGGTCTCGGCGCCACCGTGTGGGTGACCGAAGTCGACCCCATCTGCGCCCTCCAGGCCGCCATGGAAGGCTACCGCGTCGTCACCGTCGAGGACACCCTCGGCCTCGCCGACATCTATGTCACCACGACCGGCAACAAGGACATCCTCACCCTCGAGCACATGCTCAAGATGAAGGACCAGGCCATCGTGTGTAACATCGGCCACTTCGACAACGAGATCCAGGTGACCCGCCTCAACGCCGCCAAGGGCGTGAAGAAGGTGAACATCAAGCCGCAGGTGGACGCCTACGACCTGCCCGGCAAGCGCCGCATCTTCCTTCTCGCCGAAGGCCGCCTGGTGAACCTCGGCTGCGCCACCGGCCACCCGTCGTTCGTGATGTCCAACAGCTTCGCCAACCAGACGCTCGCGCAGATCGACCTCTGGGCCAACCGCGACAAGTACAAGCCCGGCGTGTACATCCTGCCCAAGCACCTCGACGAGGAGGTCGCCCGCCTCCACCTCGAGAAGATCGGCGCCAAGCTCACCAAGCTCTCCAAGGAGCAGGCCGACTACATCGGCGTCAAGGTCGAGGGCCCCTACAAGCCCGAGCACTACCGCTACTAAGCCCGAGCGCGGGCCTTCCGCCCGCTCTTCGAAAAAACAAAGGCCGCCCGGGTTTCCGGGCGGCCTTTTGTCATTCCACGCGCCAGCGGGCTCAGAAGATATCGAGCCAGAACAGCGCGAGGAACTCGACGAGCGCGGCGACGCCGGCGAGCGTGAAGACGACGGTGGCGAAGCGGTCCGGAGCGCGACGGAAGCGCGCGTGGGCGGCCGAAGGCGTGGTTGCCTTTTGCATACGACGGGGCGCCTCAGCGGCCCTCGGGGTTGCGCGGATGGGCCTCGTAGAGCTTGTAGAGGGCCTGCGTGCCAAAGTTCTCGCCGCCCTCGGCGATGAGACGCGCGTAGAGACGCTCGGCGAGCTCAAGCCCGGGCAGGTGCAGGCCGGAGTGGCGCGCGCTTTCGATGGCGATGCGCATGTCCTTCACGAAGTGCTTCACGAAGAAGCCGGGCGAGTAGTCGCCGCGGATGACGCGGGGCGCGAGGTTGGAAAGGCCCCAGCTGCCCGCCGCGCCGCCGGTGATGCTCTCGAGGACGGTCGAGGGGTTGAGCCCCATCTTCGTCGCGAACGCGAGCGACTCGCACACGGCGAGCATGCCGCCGGCGATGGCGATCTGGTTGCACAGCTTGCAGTACTGGCCGGAGCCGGCGGGGCCCTGGTGCACGATGGTTTTGCCCATCTTCTCGAAAATCGGCATGGCCCGCGCGAAGTCCTCGGGGTCGCCGCCCACCATGATGGACAGTCGGGCTTCGCGAGCGCCGATGTCGCCGCCGGACACGGGGGCGTCGAGCATGGCCAGGCCTCGCGACTTGGCCTCGGTGTGCAGGGCGCGGGCGAGGGCGGGGCTGGAGGTGGTCATGTCGATGAGCAGCGTGCCGGGGCGCGCGGTCTCGAAGATGCCGTCGGGGTTGCCGTACACCTGCTCCACATCGTGCGGGTAGCCGACCATGGTGATGACCACGCCGGCCTCGGCGGCGGCCTCGCCCGGGGTGCCCGCCCAGCGCGCGCCGGCGGCGACGAGCTCCTCGGCCTTGGCGCGGGTGCGGGTGTAGACGACGAGGGGGTGTCCGGCGGCCATGAGGTGGCGGGCCATGCTGCGGCCCATGACGCCGATTCCGATAAACGCGACGGTAGGAAGACTCATGCGGCCAACCTGCCGCGCCTCGGGCGGCCCGCAAGTTGGAAAGCCTTGTGCCCTGCGCCCGCCCGCGCAGCCTGCGCGGCGAACCACGACGCCGCTCCCACGATGACACGCCGCCTCCACGGATTGACCGCCGGAATCCTCTCGAAAGGAGGTCGCCCGTGAGGCGCGACGACGACGCGCCGCTTGGCGCGCTCACCGTGACCGAGCTGACGCGGAGGGTGAAGAACCTGCTGGAGGAGGCGTTTCCGGAGGTCTGGGTGTCCGGCGAAGTGTCCAACCTTCGGATACAGTCCAGCGGGCACGCCTACTTCACGCTCAAGGACGCCGGCGCTCAGGTGTCGGCGGTGATGTTCCGGGGCGATTTGCTGCGCTCGCAGACCGCGCTGCGCGAAGGGGCGAAGCTGTCGGCGTTCGGGCGCATCACCGTTTACGAGCCGCGCGGCGCGTATCAGCTCGTGGTGCGCGTGGCGCTCGACGACGGGCTCGGCCGGCTGAAGCGCGAGTTCGAGGCGCTGAAGGCGAAGCTCGCGGCGGAGGGGCTCTTCGAGTCGGACCGGAAGAAGGCGTTGCCGTACCCGCCGCGCGCCATCGGGTTTGTGACCTCGCCCACCGGCGCCGCGCTGCAGGATTTCATCAGCGTGTTGAGGCGGCGCGAGTGGAAGGGGCGTCTTGTCGTGCTGCCCGCCAAGGTGCAGGGCGACGGGGCGGCCGCCGAAATCGCCGCGCAAATCCGCAGGGCCGGCGAGCTCGGCGTGTTGGACACGCTGGTGGTGGGGCGCGGCGGCGGCAGCATCGAGGACCTTTGGGCGTTCAACGAGGAGGTCGTGGCGCGCGCCGTGGCGGCGTGCCCCATCACGGTCCTCTCCGCCGTCGGCCATGAGACGGATTTCACCCTGTGCGATTTCGTCGCCGACAGGCGCGCCGAGACGCCCACCGCGGCCGCCGAGCTCATCTCGTCGTTGCGGCTTGAGGCGCTCGACCGGCTTGAGCGCGCCGAAGAGTCGCTGCACGAGGCCGCGCAAGCCCTGATGGAGGACAAGGCGCAGGCGCTCGATCTGCTCGAGTCTCGCCTGTCGGCGCAATCGCCGCTGGCGAGGCTGCGGCAGGAGGCGATGCGACTGGATTCGCTCGGGAACCGGCTGGGGGCCGCCGCCGCCGGACGCACGGCGGGGCTGCATCGTGTGCTCGACTCGCATGCGCACGCGCTCGCCACGCACACCCCGCATGCCCGGGTCGCTCTCGCCAGTAATCGTCTGGCGGAACTGGAGCGCTCGATGCGACACGCTGTCGCCCACCGGCGCGACACGCAGGCGATGCGCCTCGCCTCTCTTGAGGCGCGTTTGCGCGCTTCCGGCATCGACGCCACGCTGCGCCGAGGGTTCGCCGTGGTGAAGGACGCCGACGGCGCCCTGCTTTCGCACGCCGGCGAGGTCACCCCGGGGCGCTCGCTCCGACTCCGTTTCGCCGACGGCGAGGCGTCGGCGGCCGGCGTCGGGCCGGATGAGGCCCGTTAGGCCTTGCGCATGGCGATGAGGAATTCGCGGTTGCCGTCGCCGCCGGTGATGGGCGAGTCGATGACCCCGAGAATCTCGGCGCCCGTCAGCTCGCGCTGCACGAACTCGCGGATCTCGCCGATGACGCGCTCGTGCACGGCGGTGTCGCGGATGATGCCGCGGCCCTTGTCGGCCTCGGCGCGCGTGCACTCGAACTGCGGCTTGATGAGCGTGACGAGGCGGCCGCCGCCGGAGGCGGTCATGCCCCACATGGACGGCAGCACCTTGGTGAGCGAGATGAACGAGAGGTCGGCGACCACCAGGTCGTAACTCGCGCGCGGCAATCCGGCCGCGGCCAGTTCGCGGCCGTTCACCTTCTCGAAATTGGAGACGCGCGGGTCGTCGCGCAGCTTCATGTGCAGCTGCCCGTGGCCCACATCCACACAGGTCACATCGACCGCGCCATGCTGCAGCATGCAGTCGGTGAATCCGCCGGTGGACGCGCCCACATCGAGGCAGTGCAGCCCGGTCGGATCAATGCCGAACGCCTGAAGCGCGCCCTCCAGCTTGAGTCCGCCGCGCGAAACATACTTGGGCGGCGCCTCCACGATGAGCTCGGTGTCCTCGGGCAGCGTGCGCCCGGGCTTGTCCACGACCGAGTCGGGCCCCGTACGCACCTTGCCGCCCATGATGAGGGCCTGCGCCTGGGAGCGCGAAGCGGCAAGTCCCCGCATCACGAGGAGTTCGTCGGCGCGCACCTTGGCGGGTTTGGAGGACATGGCGCGGATAAGAACGGCCACGCGGTAATGGGTGAAGAGTGAAATGACGCCCCCCGCCGGCGCGGACTCCGGGTTTGCCGCCGGGTCCTCGGCCGCTTTAACCGCCCGCATGCCGACCGATTCCGAAACTCCCGCCGACCCGACTCCTGCGAACCCCGCCCTACGCCGTCGCCTCGTGTGGATTGGCGTCGCCGCTGTCGTCACAACCGCCGGCGGTTGGTGGTTGGCCGGGGAATTCGCCGCAGTCAGGAACTACTCGTTGCACGCCTCATTGGCCAATGAGGCGCGGCAGATTTCGTCCGCCGCCAATCAGTGTTTTGAAGAGCAAAAAAGGGATGCCGTCCCCTTGAGGGAAATCGGCCGGTTCGTGAACTTCGGCCCAAGTGGAGGGAAGCAGGTGAGCGTGGACGGTGTTCACTTCCAAAGCTGTTCGTACAAGGACATGAGGGGCGAAATTACGCGAAGCGGAGTCTTCTATGTGGGGCACCCCGATTTCTCCAAGACTGGGCTGACCCGCCACCCGGCGTGCAAGGCGGCCGGCGGGCCCGATTTCGCCATGAAGTTCTCCGTCGAGAGCGGAGCACCCGTGCCATGACCGGGGCGCGGGCCGTACACCTTGCGGCATGGGGGTCGGCGCCTTTTGCCTTTAGCCGCGACGGGTTCGGCGTTTTGTGAGGGGCATGAATCCCGTCAAAACCATCGCCGTCCTGGGCTGCGGCTCGCGCGGCCGCATCTACTCCACCATCGCCGCCGGCATGCCGGAGAAGTTCCGCGTGGTCGCGGCGTGCGACCCGGTCGCCGAGCGCACGGCGTATGTGCAGGAGAAGTCCGGCCACGAAGGTTTCCAAAAGTTCGCCGACGCCGAGGCGTTCTTCGCGGCGGGACGGCTGGCGGACGCGCTGATCATCGGCACGCAGGACACGCACCACTACGAGCAGTGCCGCCGCGCGCTCGACCTGGGCTACGATGTTTTGCTGGAAAAGCCCATCGCGCCCACGCACGACCAGGTGCTCGCGCTCGCCGAGCAGGCGGCGCGACTGGGGCGCAAGGTCATCGTGTGCCATGTGCTGCGCTACGCGCCGTTCTACATGGCCATGCGCGACATCATCGCCTCCGGCGAGATCGGCGAGATTGTGAACTTCGAGGCCATGGAGGGCGTGGAGCCCTGGCACATGGCGCACTCCTTCGTGCGCGGGCACTGGGCGCGGCCGCATCTGGCGTCGCCCACCATCGTGGCGAAGAGCTGCCATGACATGGACATGCTCGCATGGGTCATGGACCGCCCGTGCGAGGCCGTATCGGCGTTCGGTTCGCTCTCTCGCTTCACAGAGAAGCATGCGCCCGCGGGCGCTCCGGCGCGTTGCACGGACGGCTGCCCGGCCGGCGACACCTGTTTCTACAACGCCGTGAAGTACACCGGGGAGATGGGGCGGCGCTGGCTCGGCATGGTGTACGACCGCGCGGCCGACGCTCCGGCTTCGGAAATTCTGGAATGGCTCAAAACCTCCCCGTGGGGACGCTGCGCGTACCGTTGCGACAACACGGCGCCCGACCACATCTCGGCCTCGCTGCGGTTCTCCGGCGAGGTGACGGGCACCTTCACGCTTTCGGCGTTCGAGTTCGGCCGCCACTACGCCTTCTACGGCACCAAGGGCGTGCTGCGCGGCGGGCCCGCCTACCGCAAGGCCACGGGCGCCGACATCCTGGTGCAGCCGCATGGCGGCGGTGAGCCGCGTCGCGTGGTCATCCCGACGCCCACCTCAGGCCACGGCGGCGGCGACCTCGGCATCGTGAACGCGCTGTACGACGAGCTCACGGGTCGAGGCGACGGGCGCACCTGCATCGCCGTGTCGGTGCAGAGCCACGCCATGGCGTTCGCCGCCGAGCACTCGCGCCTCACCGGCAAGACGGTGGAGATTCGCGACAACCGGTTCTGAGAGGGAACCTTCGCCGCCGTTTCCTTTTGAATGCGCCTCGGCGCCCGGAGAGTTCCGGGCGCCGAATCCTTTTTCCGCCATGTCCGAACTGAAAACCCTGGCCGTGCTAGGCTGCGGCGCGCGAGGACGCCTCTACGCCGAAGTCGCCGCCGCCGCGCCTGAGAAATTCCGTTTGGTCGCGGCGTGTGATCCGGTGGCGGCGCGTGCGGCGCGCGTGGGCGCGATGTCGGCGAATCCGACGTTTCGCGAGTTCTCCGACGAGGCGGATTTTTTCGCCGCCGGTCGGTTGGCGGATGCGCTCGTCGTCGCGACGCAGGACCACCAGCACCACGCGCACATGCGGCACGCCCTGGACCTCGGCTATGACATCCTGCTGGAGAAATCCATCGCCGCCACGCTCGACGATGTGCTCGACATCGAGGCGCGTGTGGCGCGAACGCGAAGCCGGGTGATGGTGTGCCATGTGCTGCGCCACGCGCCGTTCTTCACCGCCATGCGCGACATCCTCGCCTCGGGCGAGATAGGCGAGCTCGTGAACTTCGAGGCGTCCGAGGGCGTGGAGCCCTGGCACATGGCGCACTCCTTCGTGCGCGGGCACTGGTCGAAGCCGCAGGAGACGCTGCCGATGCTGGTGATCAAGAGCTGTCATGACATGGACCTGCTTTCGTGGCTGGTCGGGCGCCCCTGCGAGGCCGTATCGGCGTTCGGGGCGCTCGCCGTCTTTGCGTCAAAGAACGCTCCGGCGGGCTCGCCCGCGCGATGCACGGACGGCTGCCCGGCCGGCGACACCTGTTTCTACAATGCCGAGAAATACGCCGGCCCGGAAGGGCGCCACCGGCTCGGCATGGTCTACGACGATCCTGATGCATCGCCGGAGAAAGTGCGCGCGTGGTTGCGCCGGTCGCCGTGGGGGCGCTGCGTTTACCGGTGCGACAACACCGCGCAGGACCACATCGGCGTCGGTCTCCGTTTCGAAGGCGGAGTGACCGGCACGTTCACGCTCACCGCGTTCGATTCGGGCCGGCATTACGCGTTCTACGGCACCAAGGGCGTGCTGCGCGGCGGCCCGTCCTACCGCACCTTCTCCGGGGCGGACATCCTGGTTCAACCACACGGCGGCGGCGAGCCGCGCAGGATGCGCATCGACGTGCCCGGCGGCGGCCACGGCGGCAATGCGCCGCTGGTGCACGCCTTCCATGCCGAGCTTTGCGGCCGCGGCGACGGTCGCACGCGCCTCGACGCCTCGGTGCACAGCCATGTGATGGCGTTCGCCGCGGAGCGGTCGCGCGCCACCGGCAAGACCGTGGAAATCCGTGGAAACCGTTTCTGACGGCGAGACGGCATCACCCGCGCGAGAGGTTTCCCTCGCTCAAAGCAGGCCGGCTTCGGCGAAAGAGAAGCGGCCGCGCCCCGTCGGGTCGGCTTCGGGGCGGCCGATCACCACATGGTCGGCCAGCGTGACGCCCAGTATCCGGGCGGCGTCGGCGAGGCGGCGAGTCATGTCGAGGTCGGCCTTGCTGGGGGCCGGGTCGCCGCTGGGGTGGTTGTGCGCCACGATCACCGAGGCCGCGCCGGCGCGCAGGGCGGGCCTGAACACCTCGCGCGGGTGCAGCAGGCTGGCGGTGGCCGTGCCGGAGGTGACCTCCTCGCGGCGCAGCAGCCGGTTCTTCACATTCAGGCACAGCACCCAGCACTTCTCGACCTGCAGCCCGAAGGCATCGGGCGCGAGGAATGACGCCACGGCGTCGGGGCCGTCGAGCATCGCGGACTCGTCGCGGTCCGCCAGCACGCGGCGGGCGATTTCGCAGACGGTGACCAGTTGGAGCGCCTTCACCCGGCCGAGCCCGCGCGCGTTGCGGAAATCGGAGGCGTCGAGTTGGAGCAGGCCCTTGAGCGAGCCGGCGCGGCGCAGCAGGCCCTCGCTCACCGCGAGCACATTCTCTCCGGCGGTGCCGGTGCGCAGGATCATGGCGAGCAGTTCGGCGTCGCGCAGCGAGCGGGGCCCGTGGCGTTCCAGTCGCTCCTGAGGGCGCTCGCGGGCGGGCAGGGATTCGCACAATCGGCTCGGCGCCGGCTCGGGGCCGGCGGCATCGTAATCTTCGTTCATCGGCGGGCACGCTGGGGCTGCGGCGGCGCAACGGAAGCCGGCACGCGAGAAGCCGGCGTGTTTGCCCCGTGTTTTACCGGGTCGGCATCTGGTACGGAACCGGAGCCAGACGAATAATTTGTCACGCGTGTGGCGGCCCAAAGGTTGGGCGCTCCCTTACCCCCTTGTCACCGACATGAAACACAAGCTTCTCGTTGCCGCCATCACCCTGGCTTCCGCCGTCTCCGCTCAGGCGTCCATCGTGATGTCTTTCGGGGATTCCACTTCCACGACCGATAACGACAACCAAGCCGGCTCGTTCCGCGGTGTTTCGTATAAAATCGATGTGACGCAGTCGTACACGGGAACGCTGTCCGCGACCGGAGGCTCTTCCGGCGGGGCAACCAACAGTTACACCGCCACCTATGGTGTGGCGAATCCGGACGCGACTGCGACGCAGGTGACCTTGAACAGCCTTAATTGGCAGGCCGGTGCCGCGATTTCCGGTAGCGCCAAGTACCTGAGCGTCTTCAGCGGGCTTACCGTGAACTCCTCGGGGGTTGTAACCTCGCTGGGCACTTTTATCGGCGCCTCCACCAATAGCATTCTGACTCCTGCCGCGCAGAGCGCCCTGACCTGGAATTTCTCCGGAATCACGCTGGATGTCGGAAGCACTTACCAATTTGTAGTCACTTCCACCCGGACCCCCTCGCTGATCAGCGATGTGACGTCCATCAACTCCCTGGAGATGAAGACGGTTGCCGCTGGCAACCTCCTTCTCGCGGAGTCGGAGCTGATTGCCACCAATACCACCGGCTATAACAATCGCCTGATTTGGGAGCCCGTCTTCTCCCTTGATATGACGGCTGTGCCGACCTCCGTTCCCGAGCCCTCCACCTACGGGCTGATGGGCGCCGGCGCATTGGCCGCCGCGGCGCTGGTGCGCCGTCGCCGTAAGCGCGCCTGATTTGCGCCCAGGCGCAGCCCCGGTCCTCCGATGAATCCTCGGAGCGGCGGGCGTGAGTTCGGCAATGGATGATTTCATATATCGGACGGTGATGGTGCTTTGAGATTCCCCCCCCCATCGCCGTTCCTCGACGCCCCCGCTTCTCCCCCTCGGAGACGGGGGCGTCGTCGTTCAGCTCCCTTCGTTTCAGTTTTTCGGTCCGTTCCCTTTTCCCCCTCGTTTTCTACCCCCCAACTCTCATGCGCCCCTCCCGTCTGATTCCCTTCGCCCTCTTGGCCGCCGCCTCCACCGCCAGCGCGCTGGACCTCGGCAATACGGTTTTTTATGGAGACTCTATCACACAGGGCGGGGCCGGTTATGCTAGCTACCGCTATGAGGTGTGGAAGTACCTGGTTGATAATAATGTCGGTCATACCTTTGTCGGCTCGCAAACGGGCGCCTACCAGAACAACGCCGGCACTATTCCGAGTTACCAAGGGCAGACCTTCTCGAATGTGCATGATGGTCACTGGGGGTGGCGTGCCTCGTGGGAAAGCGGCGCTGTCGCCCTTCCCTCCGGGCGATACAATACAAACAACCTTGGGAGCGGCGTGCTCTCCAATTGGCTGGGCCTGACGAACACCTATCAGGTGAACGGGGACTCCACTGGCATGACGACGACCAATATTTCCACGGCGACCTATTCCGGCGCTACTTATACCCCGGATACTGCGTTTATCTTGTTGGGGACCAATGATATCGGAAGCAGCGGAGGTCCCAAGGACACGACAGGTGATGCGACATACGCCAACATTTCTTTGATGGTTCAGCAACTTCAGCAGAAAAACCCGAATGTAAGGGTGTATCTGCTGTCGGTTCCGCCGGCGGCTTCATTCACCACCACGATGCAGTCAGCCGTGAGCAATCTGAACGCTTCATTGGCTGCGAACAATCTGTCTACCGGGACTTCCTCAGTGTCCTATGTCGATATCCGACATGGCTTTGACCCCGCATCCGGTGCCTCTACCCACGACGGCACTCACCCAAGCGCACAGGGCCAGAAGGTTGTCGCCAACAACATCGCAGCGGCGCTTGGACTGGGGCCGCGCACGGTCGGCCTGGTCCGTCGTGATGCCGCAGCGTTCGTCACACAGCGGGTGACTTCCCTGCCCGGAACGACGGCCGGAACCGCGCTGTACCGCACCGGCACCGGATGGAGCGTGGGTACGGGCGGCACGATGGCGCTGAACGCGTCGGGCGGAGCATCCGTGCTGCAGAGCAACTGGGCTATCGCCTCCGGCGCGACCTACTCGGTGGAGGTCGAACTGCAGATGCTCGCCGGCGGCACCAATAACAACTTCGTATTCTGGGCCGACGATGGTACGGGCGGAGCGGTTGCCGGATTCCTTCGTGTGTACGCCGACAAGACCGCCTGGGGCTACACCGGCGCGAACGCATACACCAGCGTGCTGGACTACAACGCGAACACCGACGGGTTTCACTCGTTCCGCCTGGTGTATGATGGCGCCGCTTACCAGGTGTGGCGCGACGGCATGCTCATCGGCGAATCCCTTGCCGGCTCCTCCGCCGTGGCCGGTTCCAACAAGCTTCTGTTGGGCAATTACACGAGCAGCGAGACGACCGCGGCCATCGTGAAGTCGGTCTCCATCGACACCACCGGCGCGTATGCCGCCGCTTCCTTGGCCGCCGTGCCGGAGCCGTCCGCCTACGGGCTGATGGGGGCCGCGGGGCTGGCCGTGGCGGTGTTCGCCCGCCGCCGACGCAAGGCCGTCTGAGTGCGCCTATTGGCTTTTCTTCTAGTGGGGCGGGCCGGCGCCAAAGGTTCGTGACCTCGCGGAAATTCCAAAAAACAATCCTGCGATGCTATCCCGGCCCATTCTCCCTCTCGCCCTGTTGCTAGCCGCATTCGCTCCGTTGCGCGCGGATATCCGGCTGGCCTCCGGTCCCTCCGATAACCGCGCCGTGCGCGTCACCGGGTTTGTGCTCAATCCCGGCGAGGCCGGCTTCAATGTCGAGTTCACCGATGGCGAGAAGGCCGTCCCCCTGACGCCGGTGCGGCTTCTGAGCGTGACCCTGACGGCGCGCGACAAGGCCACGACGGTCGGCCTTGATGATAAGCCGCTGTACCTGAAGGCGTACGATTCGGCGGAGCGCACCAAGCTGGTCGCCTGCTCGGCCAACGCGCTGCGCTGGGATCCGCCCGCAGGGGTCCCTTTGGGCTCCACGCAGACCTACCGCTTCGAAGCCACGACCATCCCGATGGATGCGCCCCTTTGGTTCGCCTTTGAGAGTGAGCAGCCTGCCGGCTCTCCGCTGGGACTCGCCGGGCTGGGCCTGAGTTCGACCTTCGTGCCCCCCGGCTATGCGATGCTGGGCAAGGACTACACGCCCTTCAGCACGGTCCCGCCGACCATCGAGTTGGTCTTGCAGTCCCCGTCGGGCGGCTCCCCGTGGCCGCTTCGCATCGGGGTGTCCGCCGTGGCGCTCCTCGCGCTGGGCGCGACCGGCGTGGTTGTGGCGAAGCGTAGGCGCGCGCCGGCACCATCGATTCCTCTTCCGCCTCCGCCCGGGCAGGAGGCGTGATCGCCCCGGAAACCGAACCGGACACAGGCCCGTTTCGCGACTAACCTGAGGCCGTGAAAAACGCCTTCATCCGCAAGCCGCTGCACGACTCCGTCGAGACGCACCTGCGCGAGGCCATCGCGCGCGGCGACTACCGCGACGTGCTGCCCGGCGAGCGCATCCTCGCCGACACCCTCAAGGTGAGCAGGCCGGTGTTGCGCACGGCGCTCGAGGCGCTGGCGGCCGACGGCGTGATCGAGCGGCGCGACCGGCGCACCACGCGCATCCTGGACGCCTCGCGCGCCTGTCCGTCGGCGCCACCGCCCGGGAGTTCGCGCGTCGTGCTTTTTTCCTCACAAAACTTCGGCGACCTTTCGGCGGCCGCGATGGAGGCCGTGCGACTGTTGGAGCAGCGCCTTTCCGCCGAGGGGCTCGAACTGGTCTTCCGACACGGCGCCTGCTTCCACCGGCGCGACGCCGAGAACTTCCTGGGGCCGTTGGTGAAAGGTCTGCCGGCGTCGCTCTACCTGCTGCATCAGACTCCCGAGGCGGTGCAGCGTTGGTTTGCGAAGCAGTCCGTGCCGTGCGTGGTCATGGGCACGCCGGCGCCCGGCGCCCTGCTTTACGGCGTGGATTCCGATTACGCCCCCGCGGCGCGCCACGCTTTCGGCGAACTCAAGCGGCTCGGGCACGACCCCGCGCGCATCGTGCTGGCCCTGCCCGACATCGAGCTCGCCGGGCAGCGCACGGTGCTCGCCGGCTTCCTCGACGCCGGGGGCCGCAAGGACGCCGTCATGCGTCACCCGATGGACCGGGCGGACCTGCCCGTGTGGATCGCCAGGAGCCTGCTGCCCCTGCTGAGGGAGCCCGGCGGCGCGACGGCGGTGCTCACCTGCTGGAACCGGTTCACCATCGGCCTCGTATCCGGACTTTCCGCACGCCACGGGCTCAAGATCCCCGACGATGTCTCCATTGTGGCGCTCGCGGACGATCCGGTGTTCGGCATGCTCATTCCCAGCGTCACCTGCTACGGTCGCTCCCCCGAGAAGTATGTGGACAAGGTGGCGCGCCTCACGCTCGACATCCTCAAGCACCGCACGCCGCCTGACGGGCAGCCGCGCCTCATCACCCCGGACTATATCGCGGGCGGCACCATCGGCCCTCCCCGCGCCTAGCGGCTCGACCGGCCTCGATTAAAAAAGCCCGATGCGCTCAGAGACGCACCGGGCTTGAAACTTGAAACGCGCACCTCGGGCGCGCCCGTTCACTCGTCGCGCAGGCGCTTCGTGATGTCGGCGTAGGTGTCGATGCGGCGGTCGCGGAAGAAGGGCCAGATGCGGCGGAACTCGCGCTGCACGCCGAGGTCGCAGGGCACGACCATGACCTCCTCCTTGTCCACGGAGGCGCGGGCGATGATTTCGCCGTAGGGGTTGGCGACGAACGACTGACCCCAGAATTCGGAGTCGCCCTCGCGGCCCACGCGGTTGGTGGCGGCGACATAGCAGCCGTTGGCCACGGCGTGGCCGCGCTGCACGGTCTCCCAGGCGCAGTGCTGGGCTTTGCCGAGCGAAGCCTTCTCCTCGGGGAGCCAGCCGATGGCGGTGGGGTAGAAGAGGATCTGGGCGCCGGCGAGCGCGGTGAGTCGGGCGGCCTCGGGGTACCACTGGTCCCAGCAGATGAGCACGCCGATGTCGCCGAAGGCGGTGCGCCAGGTGCGGTAGCCGAGGTCGCCGGGGGTGAAGTAGAACTTCTCCTCGAAGCCCGGGTCCTGCGGGATGTGCATCTTGCGGTACTTGCCCAGGTAGGTGCCGTCGGCGTCGATGATGGCGGCGGTGTTGTGGAAAACCTCGCTGCCGCGCGCCTCGAACATGGGCGCCACGATGACCACGCCGAGCTTCTTGGCGGCGGCCATGAGCTCGCTCGTGATCGGGCCGGGGATGCTCTCCGCCAGCTCGAAGTGCTTCACATTCTGCTCGGTGCAGAAGTACTTCGTGGTGAACATCTCCTGCAGGCCGATGATCTTCGCGCCCTTCGCGGCGGCCTCCTCGATGCGGGGCAGCGTCTTGCGCAGGTTTGCGGCGGGCGTGTCTTCGGCGGTCAGCTGGATGAGACCGATGGGGACGATGTCGGAGCGGGTGGCCATGCGCGGATGACAAAAGGCCCCGCGGCCGGTGCAAAGTTCAAAATGCCCGTGCGTCCTCGATTTCGCGCGCGCTCCGGCGCCGGCTTTGCGCGCTTGGCATCGCGCGTCGGGCGGGCTTTCACTGTCGCCATGATTCCCGTCACCGACCTCACGAAACGCCCCCCGCGCAGCGCCCGCGTGCGACTGGGCGGTTACGCCATCCTGCCGCGCATGCTCGACAAGTGCCGCGCCACCCTGGCCGGCACGAACGGCGACTACCACTACGCCTGCTCGCTCGACCGGCATTTCCTGACCTTCGCCGGCATCGACCCCGAGGCGCTCAAGGCCGAGGTGGCCAAGGGCCTCGGCGACGGCGAATTGCTCAAGTGGATTCGCGAGAACGCCCGCAACGCCCGCACCCCTTCGGAAATCGCGGAGTGGTCGCGCTACCAGGACGCGCGCGTGCCGGAGAACCCTGACAGCCGCGACACCTTCAACCGCTACCACCGCGCTTCCGGCGCCCACCGCGACGATGTCGGCACCTGGTTCGAGGTGCTCGATCTCGACGATTTCGCCTCCTTCGGCGGTCAGTCCTGAGCGCGCTCGGCGGGGCGCACGAACCGCTTGAGGCACGGGCCGGACGCGGCTTGCCGCGGCCAAGGGGGGCCGGTCCGCCGCCCCGGGGCGCGGGCCCTCGGGGCGTCCCGTGTTAAATCACGCTCGCCCCTGTCCCCCGAATTTCCAGTTTGCCAAACCTTTAACCGTTTTCCCCCACCACCATGTTCTCCCCCAAGGCCAAGGAACAATACGACAGCCGCCTCGCGGAAATCCGCGCCGCCGGCCTCTACAAGCAGGAGCGTCTCATCGCCGGCGCCCAGGGCAACCGCGTCGTGCTCAACGACGGACGCACCGTGATCAACATGTGCGCCAACAACTACCTCGGCCTGGCCGACCATCCCGAGGTGAAGGCCGCCGCCGCCAAGTCGCTCGAGAAGTGGGGCTACGGCGTGGCCTCCGTGCGCTTCATCTGCGGCACCCAGTCCCTCCACAAGCAGCTCGAGGAGAAGGTCTCCGAGTTCCTCGGCACCGAGGACACCATCCTTTACTCCTCCTGCTTCGACGCCAACGGCGGCCTCTTCGAGACCCTCCTCGGCCCCGAGGACGCCATCGTCTCCGACGCCCTCAACCACGCCTCCATCATCGACGGCATCCGCCTGTGCAAGGCCCAGCGCTACCGCTACGCCAACTGCGACCTCGCCGAACTCGACGCCAAGCTCGGCGAGGCCACCGCCGCCGGCGCGCGCCTCAAGATGGTCGCCACCGACGGCGTGTTCTCGATGGACGGCTTCATCGCCCCCATGGACAAGATCGCCGATGTCTGCGACAAGCACCAGGCCATGCTCATGATGGACGACTCCCACGCCGTCGGCTTCCTCGGCAAGCGCGGCCGCGGCACCCACGAGCACTGCAACGCCATGGGCCGCATCGACCTCATCACCGGCACCTTCGGCAAGGCCCTCGGCGGCGCCTCCGGCGGCTACATCTCCGGCAAGAAGGAGTGCGTCGAGATCCTGCGCCAGCACAGCCGCCCCTACCTCTTCTCGAACTCCCTCGCGCCCTCGCTGTGCGCCGCGACGCTGGCCGTGTTCGACCTGCTCACCCGCACCACCGAGTACCGCGACCGCGTGATGAGCAACGCCGCCTACTGGCGCAAGGGCCTCACCGAGCTCGGCTTCAAGCTCCAGCCCGGCGAGCACCCCATCGTCCCCGTCATGCTCGGCGACGCCGTGGTGGCCCAGAAGTTCTCGCAGGCCCTCCTCGACAACGGCGTCTACGCCGTCGGCTTCTTCTACCCGGTCGTCCCCAAGGGCCTCGCCCGCATCCGCACGCAGATCTCGGCCGCCCACACCAAGGAAGACCTCGACCAGGCCCTCGAAGCCTTCGCCAAGGCCAAGAAGACCGTCGGCTGCTAACCGCCCGCCCCGGTTTTCAGGAAAAAAGGCCGCCGTCGCTCCCTGCGACGCGCGGCCTTTTTGTTGCCCCCGTGGGTGCGGCGTCCTCGCCGCGCCATCTCAATGCGGCTTCAGTTGCCGAGGTTGCCGAGATTGTTGAAGTAGCCGGACCAGAAGGAGAGGATTTTGGCGGCGATCATGAGCATGATGAAGACCGTGATGACGATGGGGTAAAGGATGGCCGCGGAGGTGGCGCGCAGGGTCGCCGAGTCCTCGTGGCGCCGGCGCAGGTCGTCGAGGCGGGCCTCCAGCGACCCGCTCATTTCGCCGGCCGTGTAGAGCGCGACGAACTCGCCAGGGAAGTCGTCGAGCGTGCGCAGCGTGTCGCGCGGGGGCGTGCCGAAATCCTCAACCGCGCGCGCGACCTTGGCGGAGGCGCCGGCGATGCGCGGGTCGCCCGACACGCGTCCGGCGAAGTGCCAGGCCTGGCCGATGCCCACGCCGGCGCGCAGGAGCGAGGCGAGTGTGCCCGCGAAGGTGGCGAGCGAGGCGTTTCGGGCCGCGCCGCTCCAGATGGGGAGCAGGCGCACCAGCTTGGCGCGCGCGTCGGGGAAACGGCGCAAAAGGAACACGGCGCCGCCGAGGACGAGCCAGAGCACGGCGATGTTGAACACCGCGCCCAGCGCGCCGCCCGTGAGAATCTCGCCGAGCCCCGGCGGATTCCCGTTTTCACCGCCCGAGGCGCCTCCCATGAACGGGCCGAGCGCGAGGGCGGCGTGTATGAGGAAAAGTGGATACAGGACGGCGGTGAACATGCGCGAACGCAGCCTGGCCGCCGTCTCGTGGCGTTCGGCGAGGTCGTCGCACACATCGGGGAATCGCCCGGAGAGCTGGCCGGCGGCGAGCAGGAGCGAATCGGCCTCGGCCAGTCGCAGCCCGCTGTCCGGCCACACCTCGCGCGGGTCTCCGCCGAGTTCCAGCGCCTCGGCGAGCGCCTCGCGGGCGCGTCGCGAGGGGCCATAGGCCTGACTGACGGCGGAGGGAATCGTGATGCCGGCGCGGGTGAGGGAGGCGAGCTGGCGATACCAGGGGGCGAGGCGGAACATGGGGTGAATGATGGCCGCATGTTTCCGGCTCCGGCCGTGGAGGGGAAGCGGATTTCGGCCGCCCCGGAGCGGGTCGCCCCTTGGCCCGCGGCGAGGTTTACTTCGCGTCCTGCCCCGACTGGAGCATCACAAAGCCGTCGCCAGCGAACGCCACGCGCGTGTCCCCGGCGGACCCGGCGCGTCCGATGGAGGCCAGGTTGGCCGTCCACGCCACGACCGCTCCGGTGCGGGCGAAAACCGGGGTTCCGGCCGTGACGCGAAGCGGGTGCAGCGTGCCGCGCACGGTGAAGGCGACCTTGCCGGGCCCCTTCAGGGAAAGTCCGCTCCACTCCACGGGCTTTTTCAGCGGCAGCCGAATGGGCAGCGGGGAGAACGACACGGTGTCCTCCAGCGCGAGGACCGCGTGCGGGGCGAGCACCAGGTGCTCGTCGCGCTTGAGTTGGAGTATCGTGATGGTCTTGCCCGTTTCTCCCAGCACGACGCGCCCCTTGCCGTCCACCGCCGCCAGAAGCCCTGCCGATTCGTCGCGCCCCGTGAGCGAGGCGAAACGCGCGGCGGGGGTGACGCGCACCTGGCCGGAGGCCGCGAGCACGGCGGAGGCGCGCGCGCGCAGGCGTCCGTCCACCTTCACGGAAAGCAGGTCGGGCGCGATGAGCGCGAAGGACGATTCGGGGGCGTCGGCGCGCTGGGCCTGGAGAAGGAAATCGCCGAGCGAGGGCGGAGTGGGGGCTGCTTGGGCGTTTTTCGCGGTCACGGTTCAGGTGTGTGGGGGAGTCGGGCGGTTTGGCAAAAAAAAGCCGTGCGCATATCGGGCCCGGAGGCGGGGCCGTCTCCGCGCTTGTCGCGGGGCGGCGTCGAGGTTGGCATGGCGGGTATGAATCATCGCCGTTTCGCCGTGCTCGCCCCGATGCGGGAGGAACTGGAGGCCGTGCTCGCGCTGGGCAAAACCGGGCGTCGCCACGACATTCTGGGATTCGAGGGCTTCGAGCTGGAGTGCTTCCGGCACCCCGTGCTGGTCGCGCGATGCGGCGTGGGCAAGGTGCAGTCGGCCATGGTCGCGCAGCGCGTGATCGACGAGTTCAGGCCCGACGCGCTCATCCTCACCGGCGTGGCCGGGGCGCTCGCGCCGGATCTGGCGCCGGGCGACGCCGTGGTGGCGCGCGACCTGATGCAGCACGACCTGGATTGCACGCCGCTGGGCTTCGCGCTCGGCGAGGTGCCCTGGTCCGGCGAACGCGTCTTCCGCTGCGACGAGGCGCTCGTGCGCGACGCGCTTTCCGCGACGACCGCGCACAAGCTGCGCGAGGGGTGCATTCTGACCGGCGACCGCTTCGTGACGGGTTCCGACCGCGCGTGCCACGAGCACCTGCGGAGCGACCTGGCCGGCGACGCCGTGGAGATGGAGGGCGCGGCGGTCGCGCAGGTGTGCGTGCGCAACCGGGTGCCGTTCGTGGTCATCCGCACCATTTCCGACCGCGCCGACGGCTCCGCCCCCGAGGATTTTTCCAAGATTCTGCCCATGGCGGCCGCCAATGCGGCGGCGGTGACCCGTCGGATCCTGGAAGTCGAGTGAGCGCGCGGCGCAGTTTCGATCAGTTCGAGATCGGAACGAGGCGTGTGCGTGCGAGCCGCGCACGCAGCGCGGGGTACTCGATTTTGGCGTTATGCCGTCGGTCCGTCGGTATCCGGTCGACGAACGCCACCGCCTCCACGCCGAGTCGCGCGAGCGGGGAAAACTGATCCTTCGAGGGCGCCCGGCCGTCGGGCTCGACGACCAGCGTGAGTCGCCCGTCGTGAGACAGGAAGGCGGCGCGTCGAACGCCAGCGATTTCCATTGCCGCCGCCTCGATGGAGAACGGGTGAAGTCGTGTTCCCTGCGGCGTGGCGACGACCGCCGAGCAGCGGCCCAGCAGCACGAGCCGTCCTGCGGCGTCGAAGCGGCCGCAGTCGCCGGTGCGGTGCCAGATCGTGTCGCCGACGCGGATCTTCGTCTCCTCGTCGCCGACCCCATCGAGATAGCCACGCAGCACCTGCGGTCCCGCAACGACTATCTCGCCCTCGCCGCCGGCTTGGATCTCCATCGCGTCAAACTCCGCCGGCTCCGTCGGTTGGGCGGCAGCGCGCAGCGCCTGCGGAGGCAGGATGCGCACGCGCGTGTTCTCGCACGGTTTGCCCACGATGAGTCCTTCGCCGGCACGCATGGTGGCGAAATCTGCGGCGGAGAGGCTTTCGCCGGTGCATTCCGAGATGGGCTCCGCCTCGGTGGAGCCGTACACGACCGTCACGCCTGCCTTCGGCGCGAGTTTGGCGAAGGCGGGGAAGTAGCGCGGGTAGACCGGCGCGCCGCCGGTGTAGAGCCGGACACATTCCGGCCAGCGGACGCCGCCATCAGCGAGGCGCAGGAAAAATGCGGGCGAGGCGCCGCCGCGAGTGGGGCGGTGTCGGGCGATCTGTCGGGCGATGGGCGCGGGATCGACATGGCCGGGCCGGCGCAGGTTTCCCGCCGGGATGAGGCTCGTCATGCCGGAGGCGAGGTTCGCGAGCACGAAGACGGGCAGCGTCGCCAGGTCCACTTCGCCTTCGCCAAGCCCGATGGCCGAGCGAATCGCCTCGTGTTGGGCGAGGAGGAATCCGTGCGTGCGCATGGCCGCCTTGGGCTCGCCGGTGCTGCCGCTGGTGAAGGTGAGCAGTGCCGGCGAGTCGGGCGAGGTGGCTTCGCACCCGACCATCGGCTCGCCATCCGTCAGCCGTGACCAGGTCAGGTTTCCGGGGAACCATCCCGAGGTCGTGAGGTGCGTCGGGATGCGGCGAAGCGAGGGATGCCGGAGGCGCAGCGCGTGCGCATACCAGGGCGCGGCGAGCATCTTGGGGCGCCCTCGGCGACAGGCGGCGGCAAGCGCGGCGGCGCCCGCTCCGGGGTCGGCCAGCATCGCGACCGCGCCGAGCCGGAAGAGGCCGAGAAGCAGGGCGTAAAGTTCGACGGACATCGGCACCCACACGAGAACCGCGTCGCCGCGCCCGATGCCGCGCGCGCGCAACCCTGTGGCGACACGGCCGGAGATTTCCTCAAGCTGCGCGTAGGACACGACGCGCTCCGATCCGTCGACGCCGGTGATCAGCGCGGGTCGGTCCGGCTGGCGTCGTGCGCGCTCCTGCAGAATCGTCGCGAGGTTCATGACGCATTCCTCCCGTCGAGTCGCTTTGCGAAAAGCGCGTAGCGGCGCAGTCGCGAAAGCCCGTCGCCGCTCAGGTTCCTGGCCGAGGTGTTGCCGTCGAACTGCAGGGCATGGATGAGGTGCCGGAATCCCGCGCGTTCGGCGATGTCGTACAGCCTCCGGCTCAGGACGGCTCCAAGCCCCGCGAATTCGCGCCCGGGAAGCACCGCGATGGTCTTGCCGATGAGCGTGCCCGTGGCCCCTGTTCGCCGCACCTCGTTCAGGTCAGGAATCGCGAAGAGGTAGCCGACCAACCGGCCGTCTTTCTCCGCGAGAAGGACATATCCGGGGTTGAGCGCGGGGCCGAGCGCCAGGTAGCGCCCGAGGAAATCGGATTCGGGCAAGGTGGTATAAAGGTGAGCCGCGCCGAAGGCCGCCACCGTCACGGCATACGCCGCGCGCAACTCCTCCTCCAGTCTTGAGGCATCCAGCGTCCGAATACGGACGCCGGATCGCTCCAGTCTCGCTTCGGCCGCCGCCGCGCGAGGGTCGGCCGGCGCGGGCAGCGCGATGCGCGAGGAGGAATAGCCGGCGGATTCGGAAAACCCGGCGACCTCCCACCAGCCCGGCCACGCGGGTGGATTCGACGGTTCGAGAAAGAACGGGTGGGATCCGTCCGACTCGACCACGAGGCGGTAGCTTCGCCAGGTGTTGCCGTCCATGGGGCCGTACGCGGTGGTGCATCCCGATTCGGCAAGGGCGGCGCACGCCGCGTCGAGTATGGTCTGCGCGCCCTGCGCGTCGTCGGCGTGGAAATGGCCGATGGCGCCGGCGCGGCCCTCCGGGATGGGCGGCGCGTCCGTCCACCAGCAGGAGGCGCGCGCCACCACACGGCCGTCACGCAGCGCCGCCAGCGCGAGGTCGGGCCGTTCTCGCCGGATGCGACCCTGGGCAAGCCCGGCGGGCGCGTGTTGCGCTTCGATCGCCGCCACGGCGGAGTCGCCGCGCAGGAGCATCATGTCGTTCATCGTGATAGGGGTTGGAGAATGAGGAGTATCGTCGCCGGCAGCGTGGCGCTCATCTGGCCCGCGATGCGCGCGTCGCATCGGGCGCCCGGCAGATGCTTTCGCCACAAGAGTGCGGCGAGCGCGACCGATAACGGCGCTGAGAGCAGAGCTTCCGCCGTCGGCCACGCCAATGATGCTCCGGCCGCCGCGGCGATTGTCGCCAGTCCGCAGGTGACGGCGATGAGTGCGGGGCGCGCCCCCCGGGCCGGCGCGCGGAAATGCGCGTAGGTCAAAACCGCTGCCGCCGCGCCAAAGGCGCCGGGCAGCGAGTTCTCCGCGCCCGCGCCCGAGGCGATGCCGGCGGCGAGTGCCAGTGCGCCGGGGAAGCCCGCCGCCGCGACCCCCGCCACATCGTGGCCGTCATCGCGGGCGACGGGGCGCAGCCGGTTTATCGCCGTGTAAACGGCCAGGCAGGCGCCGGAGGCGACGAGGCCCGTCGCGCCGCCCAGCGCCCAGAAGAGGTAGACCGCGAGATACGCCGCGAACAGGGCGGCGTCGTTGAGCGGCGTGATGCGGCGTCGTGCGCACACGAGCATGACCGCTCCGGACAGGATCGTCGCGCGCAGGAGGAGGGCTGACGTCGGCAGCGTCTCATACACCCGCAGTTGCGCCCAGCAGGCGACGGGAATCAGGAGGTTGTCGGCTCCGTTGCGCGACACCGCCTCCACGCCCATCGAGAAAAGCCCGACGGTGAGCGCGATTCCGGCGATGCGGACCGGGTCCGATTCTCCGCCAAGTATGCACGCGACGGCCGTGAGCGCCGAGGCGGTCATCAGGAAGGCCAGCGAGCCTTCCCAGGATTTGCAGCCGTCGTCCGTCGAGTACCGGCGTGAGCCGAAGCGTACGCCCACCATGGCGGCTGCCGCGTCCGCCCAGGCCAGGATAAGCACCGGCAGCGAGTACCGCGCGGGATCTCCCGCGGAAAGCCACCAGACGAGCGCGACGGCCACGGGGAACCAGAGTTCGCCGAGGCTGCTGCGTTCCACCTCGTGCAACGCCGCTCCGATGCGGGCGCCGCGCAACCCGGCGCGGCGGCGCATGAACCGCAACGCAAGCAGCGAAAGCAGGGCGACCGCCGCGAGCGCGAAGACCGGCGCGTTGCCGGTGAAAATCCAGGGGAACGCCGCGCATGCAGTGCCCAGTCCGGCATGCACGCTCTTGCGGGCGAGCTCGGGGGTGAGGAGTCCCGCGCGACGCGCGGCTCCGGCCGCCGCGAGCAGGGCGAGGAGACCTCCGAGCACCAGTGCGCATGCGCCCCACGCGTTCATGGCGCAACCTCTTCGACCACAAGGTCGCTGTAGAAGAACGCCTTGTCCCTCGCGTGCAGCCGCGCCGCGATGTCGCGGCGAGGCAGCAGCCGGTCGGCGAGCCGGTCGGGCCGGTGCCGCGGCACAAGCATGTTCCAGTAAACCAGCCGTGCGCCAGGAGCGGCGACGCGCAGGATGGCTTCAAGCGCGGCCTCGTACCCGGCGGGCGACATGTATTCAAAAATGTCGCTCAGGTTGAACCGGTGGACGCTGCGTTCGGGAAGTTTGGCCAGCAGCGCCTCGAGCGAGCACAGGTGGCATTCGAGCGAGCGGCGGTTCTTCGCCGCCGCCTCATACTCGCCGGCGCGCCAGGCCTGCGGGAGCGCATTTCCATGGCCGCCTTTCAGAATCCAATGCAGGTACGGGTTTTCCGCCGGGTTCAGCTCGACCAGCGCATGCCGCGTGCGCGACAGGATGCGCGAGGCGACATCGCCTTCGACGAACCGGAAAAACTCAGGGTCGCGGCCGAGTCTGCCCATGACGAATCGGGAAAAGAAAACGCGGAAGAGGAGCCGCCAGCGAAGGTTGTTCCAAGTCCGCTCATAGAATTGCTCACGCGCGGCTCTGTCCGGATTGCCGGCGAGCAGGGCGTCCACCTCGCGTCGCGAATGGATGAACGGCATGACGCGCTCACGGAAGATGCGGAAAAAGTTCTCGAACTTGCCGAGCCCCGCCGCGCCGCACTCCGCCAGGTCCGGCATGGCGCGCCAGAAGGCGGCGGCGTCCCCGGGCATGTCCGGGAGGCAGCGGGCGAGCAACGCCTCGCGCCGCCCGCCCGTGCGGGAGCCGGCCAGCTCCAGCCACTCTTCCCGACTCAACGCGCCCATCGCGGCGCGGCGAAGCTCGACGCAGGCGATCTGCGACGCGCTGAGGTCGACCGCGTGGACCTTGGCGGGGTTTCGCGCGAGCATCGCCATGGCGTTGTCCCCGGCCGAGGCGATGGAGACGCAGGTGTCTCCGGGCCGGATTTCCAGCGCGTCGAGGAGGACATCGGCGTCCTCCCAAAGTTGGGCGTAGCGGATGCGCGAGAATTGCGCGCGTTCGGCGATTTCAGTCATGAGAGGGTGTCGGGCGTGAATCGTTCGAGGAGTCTCACGACGCCCGTCGAGCCGTCGAGTTCGACAAGGTCGCCATCGCGAAGCCATTGCGAGGCGCGCGGTACGGAGACGACGCAGGGAAGTCCGAGTTCGCGCGAGACGATGGCGGAGTGTGAAAGCAGGCTGCCATGCTCCACCACGAGCCCGGCGGCGGGAGGGAAAAGGAGAATCCAGCCCGGGTCGGTGCGCGGCGCCACGAGTATCTCGCCGCGTTCCACGCGGGCGCCGCGAGGGTCGAGCACGACGCGCACGCGTCCCCGCGCGACTCCGGGCGAGCAGCCGAGGCCGCGGCGCTCGGGCCCTGTCGCGGGCTCCTCGACGCGGGTGGGGCGGAACCGGTTGCCATCATGCACGGCGCCCCAGGTATGGAAGCGGTCGGCGACGGGGGCGCGCTCGCGGAAGCCGGCGAATTCCTCTTTCCGCAGCGCGACCAGCCCGCGCAGGTTGGTGGTGACCGCCGTGCCTTCCACGAAGCCTTTGATCTCGTCGACGGTCAGGTAGAAGATGTCGCGCGGCTCGGCAAGGTGGCCGGCCGCGTTAAGCCGTCTGCCGATCTCGAGGAAGATGAGGCGGACCCGTCCGAAAAGGCGCGTGCGTTCAAAGCGCAGGTTTTCGCGGTCGCGCACGCGGCGCCTGGCCATGCGCAGGACCCAGCTGTAGGCGGCAGCGCGGAGCGGTTTGCCGCGCAGGGCGGCGCGGGCTTTGGCTTCGGCGGCGGCGCGCATCGAGGCTGCGACATCGCCGTGACCGGCGGCGGTTTCGCCGGCCGCCATGCGCGAGGCGAGCTCGCCGACGGAGCGCAGCAACGGCATCGGGTCGTCGCGCAGCGTTTCCGTCTCCAGCTTCAGCTCCTCGAGGCAGCGGTCGGCGAATCGATCCAGGTATGCCGCGTACTCGCGATTGAAGTCGCTGCGCCGCGCGACGGCGGCGAGCGCCTCTCGAGGGGAACCGGAACGGAGCAGTTCGACGAATGCGGAGTCGGGCGCGGCGAGCGCGGCGAGTTTCAGCATGCGCTTCGCCGGCTCGGCGCTGACGATCTCGCCGTCGGCGCCGACGAGGTCGTTGTGAAGGTACTCCTCGCCGATCCACTTCTTGGTCAGCGCGCCGAGAAGGCCGAAGAAGACCATCGCGAAAAAGTCGTTCACCAGGGGCGCGTCCCACTTGTGCAGCAGGCGCCGTTCCAGCTCGCGATACCGGAGCATCAATTCGTCGAGCCGCATGGCGGCCAGCGCATCGGGGCTCACGGCCAGCGCCTCGTCCAGCCGGCGCCTGTAATCCTTCGCCGTGCGCGGGAGTTTCGCCAACTGAAGGGCGAGCGCGGCGACGCCCTTGATCAGGGATGCCGTTTCACGGAAGCCCGGCTTGGGCGGGCGCAGCGCGTCCAGCGCGCGAAGGCCTTCGGGCGGCATGGTTTCGCTGACCCCCATCATGCCTTCCATGGCTTTGCGGTTGAAGGCGAAGCCGGGCAGCAGGGCGAGCAGCTCGTTCCAGGCGAGCAGGTCGTAATAGATGCGTCCACCGATAAGCCCGAGCATGCGCGAGAAGGCAGGACCGTGCTCGCGCACGGTCTCTTCCGATCCTCCGGCGAGCAGCAGGAACTGCTTGTACACCTCCTCGTAGATGTAGCGGGCGAACGAGTAGGTCAGCGGGGTCGTGATGCCATTGTAGCTCTCGGCGATGTTGCTGTTGTCCCACAGGCCGAAGGCGCCGTCGGGGTCGTGCGTGGCGCCGAGCGTGGTCACCGGCCTGGATTGGAGCAGCACGAATCCCGCGTCATCCCAAGCCCACTCGATGTCCTGCGGGCGTCCGAAGTGGCGTCCGCACCGGCGCGCCCATCCGGCGATGTCCGTCGCGCGCGCGGCGTCGACGACGCGGGCTTCCCCGGTCTCATGCACCTCGGTCTGCGTGCCGTCGGCATGGATTCGCCAGGTGTGCGCGTCGGTCTCTCCTGAGACGAGTTTCTCTCCGGTTCCCGCGACGGCGGCGACGACGACCGTGCCGCGTCGACCCGACACCGGGTCGCACCCGAACGCGACGCCCGCGCAGTGGGCGCGAATCATGGGTTGGATGAGCACGGCGGTCGCCGCTCCCCCCGCGAGTCCGCGTTCGCGCCGGTAGGCCAGCACGCGTTCCCCGCAGGCGGATGCCGCCACTTTCGCCACGCGCTCGGCGACATCGGCGCGCGGTGTGTCGAGGAAGGTGTCGAGCTGGCCCGCGAAGGAGTGCTCGCCCCCGTCCTCGTCGGAGGCGGAGGAGCGGACCGCGAAAAGCGATTCGTGCGGGTGGTGCGCCGCGAGCTTTCCGGCCAGTTCGAGGGCGGCGTTTGCACCCAGTGAGCCGTCGGCACCGAAGGCGGAGGGAAGCACGACCAGCCCGTCGGGGACCGGGAACCCTGCGCCGATGAGGTGGGCGAGGGCCCGGGCTTTGCCGCCGAGCGGCGCACCCGCGGGCGCTTCGGAAAGGCGCACGACGAAATTGGGGGATTCGGACATGGTCAGAGAATGCGGGGCAGGATGCCGAGGCCGGCGTACAGGGAGAGCGTCCAGATGCCGGAAAGCGTTTCCAGGGTGCGGCCGCGTCCGGCGGGAGCGTGGCGCAGGAATCGCACTCCGGCCGCAAGGCATGCGAGCAGCACGGCGCCTGCGACGACGGCGAACGCCGAACCGGCGCCGAGTCGCGCGGCGGCCATCACGCCGCAGCCGCCGGCGGCGAGAAGGGCGAAGAACCAGAGGGCGACGGCGCGCGAGCGGCCCCACTGTGCGGTGTAGGTCTGGACGCCGGTCTCCTCGTCGGAAGGGGAGCGGAGCTTGCGGCCGACCTCGAGGACCATGCCGTTGAAATAGCTGGCGGCGACAAACCACCAGAGGCCCGAGGGCATGGTGCCGGTGGCGTGCTCCCAGTCGCAGGCGGCGGCATAGAAGTCGACCAGCGGCATGATGAACAGGTGCGAGAGCAGGTAGATCATCGGGTGCGCGCGCAGCCATTCGCCAATCCAGAATTCGCGGCTCATGAGGCAGAAGTACGCCCATGCGACGGCCAGCCAGCCGAGCAGCGGCATGTTCCACCACGCCGTGAGCGCCAGTTGCGCGAGCGCTCCGACGCCGGCTATCGCGCCCAGTTCGCGCAGGGTGACGAGCCCGCGCGGCACGGGCCGGTACGGACGAAATCGGGCGTCCTCCTCGGCGTCCTTGAATTCGTCGGCGACGCGCAGGTGAAAGAAGAAGATGAGGCTGACCGAGAAGGCGACGAGGCAGGCCCGCCAGTCCGGCGCGCCGGTCGCGCCGCGCAGCATCATGGAGTAGCTGACCGCGCAGCCGGAGAACGCCGCGATAAGCGGGCCGTGTGCGACGACGGGGAACCTTTCGCGCTGATAAATCCACCAGCGGCCGAGGCCGCCGGGCGAGGCGGAGACAGGGGAATCATTCATGGGAAACGGATTCTCGCGGGCCGCGCGCAAGCTTCGCGTGGGCGCGGGTGAAGTGACCGGATGCCAGGGCGGCGATGATGGAGAGTTCCGCCGCCAGCGAAAGCGACGCCACCACCTCGGCGAGTGCGCGCGCCTTGCCTTCGCCGGCGAGGCCGAGCAACTCCAGGCAGGCGCGCTGTGTCGGCAGCCCGGTGCCTCCTCCGACGGTGCCGACCATGATGTTCGGCAACGTGACGCTCGCATAGAGCGAGCCGTCGGGGCGCGACTCGAATCGGGTGACGCCCACGGCGGACTCCGATACGCAGGCGGCGTCCTGGCCCGTCGCGATGTAGAGCGCGGCGAGTGGGTTCGCGTAGTGGCCTTGCACGCCGATGGCGCCGGACATCACCGAGCCCAGCGCGGACATCCGCCAGTAGTCCTCCATCGCCCGGGCGTCGCACTGGAGTCGGTGCGAAAGCACGGATGCCGGCAGGTGCGCCTCCGCGCACACCTTGCGCCCTCGCACCGATTGGAAACTCTGGGCGCTGGCCTTCTTGTCCCCCGAAAGGTTGGCCTCCACATACCAGCGGAGCGGGCGTACGGGCGTGCAGGCCATGATCCATTCGCAGGCGGCCTGCGTGGCGATCGTGACCATGTTCTGTCCCGAGGCGTCGCCCGTGGTGTATTCGAAAATAACCCACACATGGGTGCCTTCGACCGAGATGCGCAGCGACGAAAGCCGGCCGTGCCTTGTCGTCGCCTCGGCCGCCTTTCTAAGCGGGGCTTCCGCACCCGCCACCCAGGCGGCGAATTCGCAGGCCTCGACGAGCGTGCCGAAGACGAAGCCCGGCGAGCGTGAGACGCCTTCGGAGAGGGTGATCGCGACGCAGCCGCCCGACTCGGTGATGGCGGACGCCCCGCGCTGGCATGAGGCGACAAGCGCGGCTTCGGTGGTGGCGAGCGGCACATGGAAGTCGCCGCAGGCGTGCGTGCCGCGCACACGCAGCGGGCCCACGACGCCGACAGGGAGTGTCACCTGCCCGATGTAATTCTCGATGTTGCGCGAAAAACACTCCGGCGCGGGGCGCGCGGCGGCCTCGCCGATGACGCCGCGGGTCGCTTCGGCTGCCGACAAGTGTCGCCAGCGACGGTCGATGGCGAAGGGCGTCGTGAGCGCATCGGCCTGCCTCACGGCGACATCGGGTGCCGTATCGGGGCGAAGTCGCGTCCGCAACGCATCAACCTCACCGTCGGCGACGGCGGCATGGAACATATCGACGCAGGATTTGATGCGGGATGTCATGCCTTCCTCGATGGCGACGGCATTCATTCGGAGCAAGCCATCCGGGTTTGATAAAGTCGAAGGCCGCATTGATCGCCGTTGCGCGATGTCGACTTTCGCCGGGGGGCGCCCGGGCGTTTGAACACGATTGTGTAGCGCGCGCAAAAAGGCCCGCCGGCGTGGAGCCGGGCGGGCCTTTTCCAGTGTATCCTGGCTGCGGATATGCGGGCGGGCCGCCGCGCTCCCGGCGTTACTTGGTCCAGTCGAGGACGACCTTGCCGGCGTTGCCGGAGATCATGGCCTCGAAGCCCTTCTCGAACTCGGTGTAGTGCATGCGGTGGGTGATGACCGGGGTCACATCCATGCCGGACTGCACGAGGGCGATCATCTTGTACCAGGTCTCGTACATCTCGCGGCCGTAGATGCCCTTGATGTGGAGGCACTTGAAGATGACCTTGTTCCAGTCGATGGCGGCCTTGCCGGGGATGATGCCCAGGAGGGCGATCTTGCCGCCGCAGGCCATGTTATCGAGGATGGTGTCGAGCGCGCGGGCGTTGCCGGACATCTCGAGGGCGACATCGAAGCCTTCGGTCATGCCGAGTTCCTTCTGCACGTCCTCGAGCTTCTCCTTGGAGACGTCGACCACGCGGGTGGGGCCGAGCTTCTTGGCGAGTTCGAGGCGGTAGGGGTTGATGTCGGTGATGACGACATTGCGAGCGCCGGCCTTCTTGGCGATGGCGATGGCCATGATGCCGATGGGGCCCGCGCCGGTGATGAGCACATCCTCGCCGACGAGGTCGAAGGAGAGCGCGGTGTGCACGGCGTTGCCCAGGGGGTCGAAGATGGAGACGATGTCCGGGTCCACGCCGGCGGGCACGGGGACGACATTGTCCTGGGGGATGGAAAGGTACTCGGCGAAGGCGCCGGGGCGGTTCACGCCCACGCCCTTGGTGTTCGGGCAGAGGTGGCGGCGGCCGGCGCGGCAGTTGCGGCAGGTGCCGCAGACGATGTGGCCTTCGCCGGAGACGATGGCGCCGGGCTTGTAGGCGGTGACATTGGCGCCGACCTGCACGATTTCGCCGACATACTCGTGGCCGACCTGCATGCCCACGGGGATGGTCTTCTGGGCCCAGTCATCCCACTTCCAAATGTGCACATCGGTGCCGCAGATGGAGGTCTTGCGGATCTTGATGAGGACGTCGTTGGGGCCGACTTCCGGCATCGGGACATCGAGGAGTTTGAGGCCGACGGCGGCTTCGGCTTTGACGAGGGCTTTCATGATAGGGTGCGTTTAGAGGCGTGGGCAAAGAATCGAAGGCGTCACGCTTGTCCACATCGGCTTGCGCCGGAGGGGGAGGTTTTCAGGCCCCCCGGGGGCGGGCGGGGGGTGCAACTTTACACGGGGCTGACGCCGCAGGAGGCGGAGGGGGATTGCCGCAGGGCCGGGCTCCGCGCATCATGACAGGGTGTCGCTGCTGAAGTGACGCGATTCACCCATCCCCGAAAGATTTTCCGCCATGCGCATAGCGCTGCACATACCTTGTCTCGTCGATCAGTGGATGCCCGAAATCGGAGTCTCCATGCTGCGTGTGCTGGAGCGACTGGGGCACCAGGTGTCCTACAACCCCGAGCAGACCTGCTGCGGACTGCCTCCGATGGATGCCGGCGACCGTCGCTCCGCCATCGCCACGGCGCAGAGGCAGCTGGGGGTCTATGGCGACGCCGATGCGATTGTGTCGGCCTCGGCCTCCTGCGCGGCGATGATGCGCAAGGAGTATCCCGTTCTTTTCGCGGGCACGCCGAGCGAGTCGGCCGCCATGGCGCTGTCGAACCGGACCCATGAATTCACGCATTTTCTGGTGGGAATCCTGGGGGTGACGGATGTGGGAGCGCGTTATGAGGACACGGTGATCGTCCAGGATGGCTGCAAAAGCCGCCGGTGCGGCTGCGTGGCGGGCGAATCGCGCCAGCTTCTGGCCAGGGTGCGCGGGCTCAAGGTCGTGGAGGCGAGGGAGGAGGGGTGCTGCGGCTTCGGAGGACCTTTTTCGCTCACCTATCCCGCGTTGTCGGGCGCCATGGGGGAGGCGCGCGCGGACATCCTGCTTCATTCCGGAGCCAACACTTTTGTGACCAACGATCCGGGGTGCCTGATGCAGTTGCGCGGCATCATGGGTCGCCATGCCAAACCTTTGCGCGGAGTGCACATCGCCGAGGTGCTCGCCTCCGTCTGAACCGCCATGAGAAATTCATCCAACGCCGATTTCGAAAAGGCCGTAGCCGATTTCCAATACGATGTCGCCTCGGCGCAGAGACACCGCGACGGGCTGGACCGGGAAAACTGGGCCCGCACCGAGGCCAGGGCCAGGTTTCGTGACTGGGGCGCGGCGCGGGCGGCCGGCGCGGCCATAAGGGACGCGGACCTGCTTCATCTGGAGCGGCGTCTGGCTGATTTTGCCGCGCGGTTCGAGTCGGCCGGAGGGCGGCTGCACTGGGCGCCTTCGGCGGGAGATGCGCGCGAGGCCCTGGTCCGGATCGCCAAGGAGGCCGGGGTCAGGTCCTGCGTTCGCGGGTTGTCCTCCACGCTGGAGGAAATCGGGGCCGACGAGGCGCTGGGGACTTCCGGGGTGGCCGTGCGCCATTCCCAGTTTGGCGACATGGTGAATCACCTGCGCGGCGGGCGTCCTTCGCACATGCTGCACCCCGCCATGCACCTTTCCAGGGAGGAAGTGGGGGAGACGCTGCACGCCAAGATGGGCTCGCCCACCACTTCCAATCCCGAAGAGCAGGTGGCGCTGGTGCGCAAGTCGCTGCGGGAGAGCTTCCTGCAGGCCGACATGGGCCTTGCCGGGGCCTCGTTCCTCCTGGCCGAGGAGGGCAAGGTGGCCCTGGTGGAGCACGAGGGGAATCTTCGCCTGATAGCGTCCATGCCGCGCGTGTTCGTGGTCGTGGCCGGCATCGAGAAGGTGACGGAATCCGTCTCGGATTTGCCGCTGCTTTTGCAGCTCGTCGGCGCTTCCGCCGGCGGCACGGCTTTGCCTTCCGGTGTTTCGCTCATCGGGCCCGACACGCCTCGCGCGTGCGGAGAAACCGCGGTCATGCATCTGATTTTGGTGGATAACGGACGCTCGCTGCTGCTGGCCGACACCGCCAGCGCGGAGGCGTTGCGCTGCGTGAAGTGCGGCGCCTGCGCGGACATCTGCCCCGTGTACCGCATGGCGGGCGGGCGCGCCTACGGAAGCGTGCTGCCGGGTCCGATCGGAGCGGTGTTGACGAGGCACCTCATGCCCGCGCGGGGCGCTCAGGCGCTTCCGTTGGCCACACCCTTGTGCGGCGCGTGCGGGGATGTATGCCCCGTGGGCATCGACCTTCACCGGGCGCTTGTTTCGCAGCGCAGGGAAATGCCCCCCGCATCGCGAGGGTGGAAGGTGAACGCGATGCTGCGATTGCACGAGCGCATGATGTCGTCCCAGGCCCGCTACAATCGCGGCACCAGGATTGTCAGAATCCTGGCCGTGCTCGCGGACCTGACGCGCAAGACCTCCTTCAACCCTCTTTCGGATTGGATGCGGCATCGCACGCTTCCGGAAACTCCCAAAAAGACATTCCGAGGTTGGTGGAAAAGCACGGCGGGGGCGACCTCCTCCGCCGCCAGAAAGGATAAAGCATGAGCAGGAAAAGCGAGCCCGCCGACGGGCGGGAAATCATCATGGCGCGCATCCGTGAGGCGTCGAAGGCGGCCGGGCTTAGGGCGGCCACGCCCATGCCGGCTTACGACGGCAGAAACGGGCTTCCCGAGCCTCATGCGGACAGAGGCGGGCGCATATCGGCTTTCGCCAGAAGGATGGAGGAGCTGCGCACGAGCTTCGTGCTGTGCGACACGCTGCAGGACGCCGCCGAGGGCATGGCGGCCCTGTGCGAGCGTGCAAAGTGGAGGCGTCTGGGCGTGCAGTCGTCGCCGTTCGTGGGCGATGTGCTGGCGGGGTTGCCGGGCGGAGTCGAGCGGGTGACCGCCGACAAGGGAAAGTCCGCCTTGGGCGCGTGCGAAGCCGGCATTGTCGAGTGCCGGGCGATGGACGCCCAGACCGGGGCGGTTGTCGTGGGCGCCGAGAACGGGGCGTTGGAGGTCTCGGCCTGCGCGCCCACGCTGGTGGTGTTCGGGCGGGCGCACCGACTGGCGGGAAGCCTGGATGAGGCGATCCGTGTCGCCGGTTCGCCCGGCGGGCTGACGCTGTTCACCGGACCTTCGATGACCTACGGGGCGGAGCGGCGGCCGGTGGCGAGCGGGCACGGCCCGACCAGCCTCGTCATCTACCTGATTTTGGCGGAGAAGTAGACGCCGGGTCCGGGAACGAAAAAGCCCTCCTGAATCGGAGGGCTTTTTCGTTTCGGGTTTGGCGCTCAGGCCCAGTTCCAGACCACGGGGCGCTCGATGTCGGCGCGGATGGACTTGGCGACCGGGCAGGTGTCGGCGGCGGCCATGAGGGAGCGGCGTTGGTCCTCGGTTGTGGGGACGGTGACGGTGACCGTGATGGGCAGGGCCACGATGCGGCGCGGCGCGTCGGCGCTCATGACTTTTTCCACGGAGAAGGTCATGCCGGCGAGGTCCAGCCCGAGCCCCTTGGCCTTGATACCCATGAGCGTGCCCATGCAGTTCACCAGGGCGGTGGCCACGAGGTCTGTCGGGGAGAAGGATTCGCCTTTGCCATGGTTGTCCACGGGGGCGTCGGTGATGAGTTTGACCTTGGAGGGGCCGTGGACGGATTCGAAGCGAAGGTCGCCCAGGTAGGTGGAGTCGATGCGGACGGACATGATCGGGGAAGGTTTGCGGGTGAGAGGGTTCGGGGTGGGCGCTCGTGGGCGCGCCGCGCGGGAAACTTGAAGCTCGCGCAAACGAGGCAAGCCCGCCGTTGCCGGCGGGCTTGTCGCGAGGGAGAGCGGATTATTCGCCGTCGTCGCCGATGGCTTCGACCGGGCAGCCTTCCATGGCTTCCTTGCACTGCTCGATGCCTTCGGGGGTGGTGGGCTGCTTGAAGACCACGGAGTAACCGCCGTCGTCGTCGCGCTTGAAGTAATCGGGGGCGGTTTCGCGGCAGAGGTCGCAGTCGATGCACTGGGAATCGACGTAGTACTTACCGGAGACGTTGCTGGGCCACTTGTCGCTCTTGTTTGCCATAGTGGGCGGCAAAGTGAAACGCCGCCCACCGGTGTCAAGCTCGACGCCGGCGATTTCCCGTCAAATGCGCATGTTTGCGCGGCTTGCTCCGGCCTTTTACTTGCGCGAGGCGGATCGGGCGACGGCGCAGAAGCGGCGCATGATCTCCTCGAGGCGGGCGGGCGGGCAGGCGGCGTTGATGCGCACATGCCCGGGCACGCCGAAATCGGCGCCGTTGTTGAAGCCCACGCCTCCCGCCTCGAAGGCGGCCTGCGGGTTTTCGAAGCCGAGAGCGGAGACATCGACCCAAATGAGGTAGGTGGCCTCGGGGCGCTGGCGCACGCTCACGCCCGGAGTCGCCGCCACGGCGTCGCACACGAAGTCGACATTGGCGCGGAGGCGCTCGAGCAGCGCGAGGCGCCAGGGTTCGCCATGGCGGTAGGCGGCCTCCAGCGCGGCGTAGCCGAAGATGTTCACTTCGTGCGCGATGCCCTGGATGACGCGGCGGTAGGCGGCGCGGATCTTCGGGTTGGGGATGATGGCGTAGCCGCAGAAGAGGCCGGGGATGTTGAAGGTCTTGCTCGCCGCATGCAGGGTGACGGTGCGTTGGGCGATTTCCTCGGAGAGTGTGGCGATGGGGATGTGGCGCTTCGACTTGTCGAGCAGGAGGCCGCAGTGGATCTCGTCGGAGCAGATGACCATGTCGCGGCGCGTCGCGTAATCGGCGATGCGCTCGAGCTCGGCGCGGTCGAACACGCGGCCGAGGGGGTTGAACGGGTTGCACAGCATGAACACGCGCGCGTCGGCGGGCGTGGCGGCGTCCAGCTCGTCCGGGTCCATGTGCCAGCGGGCGGCGGAGGAGTCCCACGCCATGGGCACCCTGCGAGCGACGCGCTCGGAAAGGGGGGGGGCGGAGAGGAAGGGCGGGTAGATGGGGGTGTGCGTCATCACCGATTCGCCGGGCGCCGAGCAGGCGCGGATGGTGGCGTGCAGGCCGGGCACCAGGGCGGGCGTGAACACCAGCCACTCGGGGGAGATCTTCCAGTCGTGCTCGCGCTCATGATATTCGACGACGGCTTGGGCGACGGAGGCCGGGGGCTGGGTCGGGTAGCCGTACACGCCGTGGTCGAGGCGCCGTTGGAGCGCTTCGCGGATTTCGGGAGCGACGACGAAGTCCATGTCGGCGACCCAGGCGGGGATGATGTCGCGACCGGCGTAACGGGCCCACTTGCCGCTGTCGGTGCCGGAGCGGTCGGGGCAGGAGGTGAAGTCGTAAGTCATTAGGCGTCGGCAAATGAGGGGGAATCGGGCGGATGGCAAAAAACAAACGAGGGGTCGGCGGCCCGGTTCGTGGCGGGTTATGAAAAACCCGGGCGCCGCGAGGGGCGTCCGGGTCTTTTCGGGCGGTCGGAACGGGGCCGGCTATTGGGCGATCAGTTTCACGGCTTCGCCGCCAAGCAGCAGGAAGGATTCGACCAGGGCCTGCCCCGACATGAGGCCGGAGGCGAAGATCAGCGCGAAGGTGACGGCCGACTTCTTGTGGCCCTTTTCCCAGATCACCATGATGACCGCGCCCATCGCGAAGGAGAGGGCGTTGGAGAAGGGCAGGGTGAGCGAAAGGCCCAGGCCCATGGTGGACGGCAGCCATTTGCCGACTTTCGGCAGGAAATGGCCGACGAGGGGGATGGCGACGCCGAGGATGGCGCAAACGACCATGAGCGTGGGCGCCCCGTGCGGCAGCGAGGGCGCCTTCTCGGTGAGCAACTTGGCCACCGCGCTCCACATCTTGGCCGGCACGGCCGGATACTTCTCCAGGTGCTCCTTGTCCGGGACGAGCAGGAACCACGCGGGGATCACGCTGCACACGCCGAAGAGGATGCCGGTGAGCTGCGCGAAGAGCACCTGGCGCGGGTTGCCGCCGATAAGCCTGTTGCTTTTGTGGTCGGCCAGCTGGTCGGCCGAGGCGCCGCCGGCGGAGGAGGTGGAGCCAGCGGAAAGCAGGTTGATGGCGGCGCTCCCCTTGGCGCCGGGAAGGAACGCGAACACGAGCTGGGACACTTTGCCCATCGCTCCGACCGGGTTCATGTCGGCCTCGGCCGCCGCGCGGCTGCAGACGAGGGCCACGCCGAAGGAGATGACCACGGCGGCCAGCCCCAGCAGCGGGTGCACGCCGAAGCCCCACCACTGCACGAAAATCAGGCCCAACGCCGCCGGTACGCCCAGCACGAAGGCCCACGACATGGGGATCTCCACATCGGCCACGGCGTCCGCGCCGGAGGCCTTGGCGGCGAACATCGACTTCATGGAGCGGATCAGGTTGGGCGCCTGCAGCGCCAGCGTGGTGAAGCTGGCCATCACCATGAGCGCCGTGCCGCCCCAGAGCGACCACTTCATGGGCACCACGGTCTGATCGGCGCCATGTCCTATGACCGGCATGGCCGCCTTGAATCCTTCGGCCAGGGCGCCCGGCGCGGCCAGCACGGCCTGGTCCGTATGGTACATGGCGGGCACCAGGATGAAGTTGAGAACGATGGCGCCCAGCAGCATGGAGAGCGCGACGCGCAGGCCGACGATGAGGCCGACGGAGGTCAGCAGCAGGCTCGGCTCGAACGCCAGTCCGGCGATGGCGATGTTGCGCTCCGCCAGGGGGAGCGCGGAGAACTTGAAGGCGATTTCGGAGGGGATGCCCCACCGGGACATTTTTTCGAGAAACTCGCGACCCGCATCCACCCAGCCCAGGCTCAGCGCCTTGGCCTTCAGCGCGGATTGGGCCTCGCCGAACTTTTCAGCCAGTCCCTCCCAGGAGCGAAACAGGCCCACGAGGCCGCCGGCGGCGAGCGTGGCGAACAGGGCGCGCGACTGGATGAGGCCTTCGCGACCGTCGGCGTAAAGACTCTTGAGCATCACCGCGCCCGCCTTGGGCGAGGGGTACGGGAGGTCCTCCTCGTTCACCATGCGGCGCTTGAACAGGATGGCCAGGCACACGCCGAGCACGCCGTTGAACGCCAGCACGCCCGCGAAGGCGCGCCAGTCCGGGTGTTCGCCGGTCACCAGCAGAAGTCCGCCGAAGGCGCCCACCACGCACATGCCGGTCGTCGAGCTCGCGGTGGAGGCCACGGAGCCCATGGCGGAGTTTTCCAGCATCGTGAACTCGCGGAAGCGTCCGCCCGTCAGGCCGGAGAGCAGCTTGGAGCCCGAGTAGGTGCCGAGCACGGCGAGCAGCACGAGGCCCAGCCCCCAGCCGATCTGAAGGGTGATGTAGAGGGAGCAGATGGACAGCAGCGCGCAGAACAGGCCGCCCACGATCGCCGCGCGCAGGGTGAACTGGCGTTGCTTGTCGCCCAGGTAGACATACTTGCGCCAGTAGGCGTCGCGCACCGCCACCGGTGCGCCCGCGGGGGGTTCCGGCGGCAAGGGCTCGTGCTCCACCAGGTTCACGCCGACATCTTCGTAGCACTCGGAAATTTCCGCATTGGGTAGCGTGAGGTGTCCGGCGGGGTTGTCCGGCGTGGGGGTTGTGGAGCTCATGGGCGCGCGCATGCAAGGGTAGCGCCGGCGCAGGTCAACGCCCTATCCGGGGCGTTTCTCCTTCCGCCGGCCCTCGCCGTGCCGGGCTGAAACGACGACGCCCGCGAACCCCGGTCATCGGGGCGTCGCGGGCGTCGGGTCCTTTCGGATACGCCGTTAGGCGCGCTTCCTGGCACCCTTGGCGGCCGGCTTCGCCGGCACGGAAGCTTTCTTGGCCGGCGCCGCTTTCTTCGCGGGCGCGGGGGCGGCCTTCTTGGCGGGAGCCTCCGCGGGCTTGGCCACGACGGGCTTCTTGGCGGGAGCGATCTTGGCGGAGGACTTGCCCTTGGTTGCCGCTTCGGACGGGAGGCGGGAGGCCAGCACGCGAAGGATGGAGGACAGGCGGCCCTTCAGCTCCTTGCGGGGGATGACCATGTCGATGAGGCCGCGCTTGAGCAGGAACTCCGAGGTCTGGAAGCCCTCGGGGAGCGCCTGGTTGGTGGTCTCCTTGATGACGCGGGCGCCGGCGAAGCCGATGAGCGCGCCGGGCTCGGCCACGATCACGTCGCCGAGCGTGGCGAAGGAGGCCATGACGCCGGCCATCGTGGGGTTCGTGAGAACCGGGATGAAGGGGATCTTGGCGGCCTTGAGCTTCGCGAGGGCGGCGGAGGTCTTGGCCATCTGCATGAGCGAGAGGATGCCTTCGTACATGCGGGCTCCTCCGGAGGCGCACACCACGATGCACGGGCACTTGTGCTTGAGCGAGCGCTCGATGGCGCGCGTGATCTTCTCTCCGGCCACGGAGCCCATGGAGGCGCCCAGGAAGCTGAAGTCCATGACGGCCAGCGAGATGGGCATGCCGTTCATCCGGCCCATGCCGGCGATGACGGTGTCCTTCACGCCGGTCTTCTTCACGTTTTCCGCGAGCTTCTCGGCGTACTTGGGGAACTTGAGCGGGTCCTTCGAGGCGAGGCCGGCGTCGAACTCCTTCCAGGTGCCTTCGTCGATGAGCAGCTCGATACGGCGGGGCGCGCCCAGGGCGAAGTGGTAGCCGGAGACGGGCACGACGTTCCAGTTGTCGTGCAGGTCCTTGGTGTCGACCATCTCGCCCGACGCCGGGCACTTGGTCCAGAGTCCCTTCGGGATGTCCTTACGGGCGGTCGAGGGGGTGTGTTTCCTTTTGACGAAGGCCATGGGATGAAAGCGGTTGATGCGTATCTGTGGCGCTGTGGCGCTGCTCAACCGTGCGCCAGGGTGGCTACGGACAGCCGGGGGATTCCCGACCGCCGAAGCTCGGCGCAGCAGGCGTTGAGGGTGGCACCCGTCGTGAAGACATCGTCCACCACCACATGCTTGAAGGCCGGGTTGATGGGTGCCCCCACCCGGATGGCAAACGCATTTTTGGCGTTGGCCCGGCGCGCCTCGCGGTCCAGCCGGGTCTGCGAAGGCATGTCGCTCACGCGCACCAGCAGCTCCTCCACCCGCGCCCCCTTCGCCAGTCGCGCCAGGGCGCGAGCGAGCAGCGCGCTTTGGTTGTACCCGCGCCGCCTCAGCTTGTCCGCGTGCAGCGGTACCGGCACGAGCACGGCACCCTCAAGTCGCTCCAGGTAGCCCGGCGCGAGCGTCGCCAGGCGGGCGAGATCGCCGGCGAGATGTCGCCCCCCGTGGTACTTGAACTCGTGCACGAGCGTGCGCCCGCCCTCGCGCGCGAGCATCACGGTGCGCCCGTCCTCGAATTCCGGAGACAGGTCGCGACAGTGGGGGCAATCCTGGGGGCCGTCGAGCACGCCGAAGAAGGGGGCGCCGCAGACGCGGCAGCAGGGCGGCGTCACCAGCGGAAGCCCCGCGACGGCGGCTGCCGACAGGTGCCGGAAACCCGAGTCGTCGTCGGGCGCAGCGCCGGTGAGCGGGCACTCGCGCGGGTATATGAGGTCCAGCAGCGCATCGATCGGCGCGGGCGGCGAGCCTGCGCCGGTTAACGCTCCTGAACGGACTGTGCCCGGGGTTTTCATACCTTCATCTTGGGCAAAAACCCCCGGACGCAAAGCGCGCAGATGCGCGATTGACGCGCCGTCACGCCTGCGTATCGGTTTTGCGCCCTGATGGATACGCCGCCCCCCCGCCGCTATGTGCCCGCTCCTCCGCCTCCCGCTCACGCGGAGTCGCAGAAGCGGCTGCAGTTGCGTCTGGAGATCGCCAAGCCTTCCGAATTCACCCGCGAATCCGAGTCGAGCATCGTGGATCTCCTGCGCAAGACGCGCAGTCCGTTCGGCTCCATGGCCGCCAAGGGCGTGCCCGCCGATCAGGACCGGTCGGTGGAGGCCGAGGCCCAGGCGCTCGAAAACTCCCTGCGCGCCTTTCAGAAGGAGCTCGTGCAAAAGGAGCGCGCCCTGCGCGAGAAGGAGCTGGAACTGGCCGATACCGAGGCCGCTCTGACCCGACGCGCCTCCGAGCTCGCCGACGCCCGCCGTCTTTTGGACAAGCAGCGCGCCGTGTTCGAATCCGGTCTGCGCTCCGCCGGAAGCTCCTCGGGCGCCTCGGCGCCCGTCAGCGAGGACAGCCTCAAGGCCATGCAGGAACTGCAGGTGCGGCTGGACGAGCAGGCGAAGTCGCTGGAGGAGGAGAAGGTGTCCCTGCGCGAGCGCGAGGAGTTCCTCGACGAGAGCGAGAACACGCTTTTCGAAAAGATGCAGAAGCACCAGGAGCACGAGACCGAGCTCGACCAGAAGGCCGACAACCTCCGCAAACTCGAGGAGCGGCTCAACGCCCTCGCCGAGAAGCTCCGCGCCAAGGGCGAGGAGATCTGAGGCGCGCCGGTGGGCGTTTGCGCAAAGGCCGCGAACCCAAGGGTTCGCGGCCTTTCGCCATCCGGATCAAACCGGGAGCCGGAGGCCCTCAGGGGCGGAAGAGGGCGACGTCGCTCCATTCGCCGTGCTCGAATCAGAACAGTGCTGGCGAAGCTTTCTTGCGGCGGATTGGGCTTACATCTTCGCCTGTTGAAAAGCGTGCAAAGTTTGTTGTCGTAGGTTTTTAACATACGGCAAAGAATTTGCTTGATTTGCCAAGGGGGGGGGGGGTATTCCCGCGAACATCCAATCGAAATCATGAAAACGCCCGTAATCCTCTTGGTCCTCCTGTCGGTGGTCGCTTTATGCTCCTCCGTTTCTGCGGCAACTGGCACGCCGCCTGTTCCGACGCATCCCTGTGACGACCCTAAGCCGCCTACCAATCCTGGAGAATAATTTCCCTTCAAGCGCGTCGGGGCTTATGAGTGTTTTTAAACGAGCTGCTATTGCAGCTTCGCTTTTCATTTCCTGCGCTGTGCATGCGGCTTGCTCCCTGAGC
The DNA here is from genome assembly GCA_945957395.1 of uncultured Opitutia bacterium. Lineage (GTDB taxonomy): Bacteria > Verrucomicrobiota > Verrucomicrobiia > Opitutales > UBA953 > CAMFKE01. Next base: position 116,732 of record CAMFKE010000003.1, on the reverse strand, counting down.
CTTAGGGTTCCTGTGGGAGGCCCGTTTCCCGCAGTGGATATTGAGGGTTTTGTTTGGCTTCATCAGCCGCTTGCCTCCCTTGCATTGCCGGGAAAGTCTCTCGGTGGAGAGGTGGATGCTCTTCCCTTGCACGCATACTGGACTACCCGAATCACTGCCGATGATTCACCCGGCCCCTTGGGCGCCGGGTGGTTTGTTCCGCTACTGGAGTCCAGGTGCACCCCTGCGGGGCACGATGAGTTAGTGATGGTCACTCCTGAGGGATATTCGCAGAAACTGCGAATCACTCGACGCATGGCCAATGGAAGGGAGCAGTTTCCCCGTCGACTGGAAGGCTCGGGCTGGCTGGGTACGCAGGATTCAAACAAGATCGTTCGAATCAGTTCCTCCTGTGGTGACAGGCTCGTCTTTGATGGCAAAGGGAGGTTGGCTGAAGTCGCAGTGGATGGTCGCTCCTACACGCTGTTAAGAAACCCCAAAGGTAATGTATCGGAACTTAAGTTGAATAATATCACACCCTTGGTTTCATTTGAGTATGATGACACAGGCCGCTTGGCTAGTTATCGTCCCTCAGGCGGGGCGCTAGCCACCTGCCGATATTCGTTGGCTCCTGCTTTGAGTTCCAATGGCAAGTGGGTGGAGTTGATGTCGCTTGCTGAGATAGCATTCTCGGACGGTGGCTCTTTGTCCTTCGAGTATAGGAAGGATCCTGCATGTGTGGCGTTTTCAGCACAGCCTGTTGTTCGATGGGACCCGTCTTCTCGCATGGTTCTTTCCGTCGGCGAAATTGCCTACGGTATCATCCCTCATCCGGGTAATTTTGGCGGCGCTGAGTTTAAGTTGGTTAAACCGGATGGAGCCACTATGCGTTTTTATAATGACATTGGCGCCGGGGTCCTGACTAAAACAGATGATGACGGTGTCACGAAAGTGACTCGAAGAGTTGTAACAGGTCCGTTGGCGGGGGTTGTTCGCTCTGTTTCGGTTCTCGAAGGTGGCGCGGAGCGTCTGGTTGAGAAGTATGATTACGATTCCAAGGGGAATTGCATCTATGTGTTCATGAGGGGTGTTGAATCCAGGACTCGATATGATGATAAGGGTAGGGCCGTTGAGTTCTCCCATGGGGATACGGAAGAATTTACAAGTTATGCCGCCGATGGGAGTGTGCGCGTCGTTCTTTCAGTTCGTGGAAAGCTTGTTAGCACCAGCGTAAGGATTAACAAAGGGTCTTCCACATTTGATTATATCATGAAGAAAGTTGCCGGGAAAATGCCTTCCGGTGTAAATGTAGGTTCAACTGATCATTTGAATCTGGTGGTGCATTTTGATATCCCGAGCGACAAGCCAAAGGTTGTTATCAGCCTGCCATCACCCCCTGTCTACTTGGAGATAGCCGGCCACGGCTTTTCTTACGACGACTTTAGCGCGCTTGAGCGCAAGCTTTTTGAAACCAAAAACTAGTAGAAATGAGAAACCCTAAATCCTTCGCGCTTCTCGTGTTCAGCGCACTCTGCATGCATCCGATTGCCGGTGCCGTAGAAACGACGCTTAAAACTGAGATCAAGGCCGACCACGAGTCGGCACTACCTCCGAAAATAGAAGGGGATGATTTCCCCGGTAAGCCATGCCATATTGTCTTTGATGAAAAGATTTCAAGGCAGCTTAAGATGCTGGAAGCTTCGCTATATGGAAAAGGAACAAAGAAGGATCCCTTGCGCACTTACTTGAAGACATATTATCATGGGCAAGGTTCTTCGCTTAAATTTGATGCAAGCCGGCTCGGTTCGGCGGAAGAATTTAAGAAAACAACGGATTTGAAGTCCCCGTACGGAAGAGCTGTTGCGTTTAGCATGGGCGTTTTTGCGACAGGCTTGATGGATTATAAGGAGTCTTTGGCGATGTTGCATGCTGAAAGTGAACATCGCGGACAAGGCTGCTTTAAGAGTGAAGCAGACTTTGTTGGGCTTGTGAAAAGCGCGGGCCCTGAATTTACTAAGGTTGCCAAGAGCGAGGTGTGTGCTTTTCGTATTGATACGAGGGACGGGCGTTTTCTTATGGTCGTCGTAAGGGCGTTGTTTTTGGATACACCAGGTGGTCAGTATTGGTGCGATGCCTACAAATGGGATGAGAATCGGTGGAAACACTATTCGATGACGCGCGAGCTGCATGGGACCTCTCCTGTTTACTTCGGAGAATACTTTGGCCGTGTTCTCAAAGGCCAGCTTCAGGCCCCGGAAATCACCTACATTGGAAACTGAAATGAAAAGAATCTTTTTATTGGCGCTTGCGCCTGTCTGCGCTCTTCATGGTGCGGGCGAATCAGGTACTAAGATGGTGTGCTGCAATAAGGCCGAGAGGACGCAGTATGCTGTTAAGCTGGACGGGGGTTATATACGGAAGGATGCTAATCTGTACAAGGATTTAAAGGATGTGGCAGAGGTGGCCACTAAACGGATTTGCGCGCTCTCTGTTGATAGGTATAAGTTAAAGTTTGATTTTACAAGCCCTTCGGGCTCTATAACGGGGAAAGAGGTGACTTGGGAAGAGTGCTGCAATGGCAAGGTCGAGAAGATGACGGATTGGGAGAATGCTAATGCGACCATCAATCTCGGCAGCGGTTCCATTGATATCGCATATGATGTTTCCGGGGGGACTTCACTGCATCCTTGGTGCGCAACTATTTCCGGGTTTGCGGCGGTAACAACGACGCCTGTGAAAACGCAGCTGATTTATAGGGGAGGATGCACGCCTTCCGGCTCAGCCTCCGCAACGACCACGGTGGGGTACACTGATGTCCCGGTTGATGCTTCCGTTGGCGTACAGGTTACGGCGACTGCGGGTTATCGTTTTGCCAATGCTGAAACCTACGTTTGGACCGCGATGGTGTTTAAAACAACGGCCAGATATACGGTTGAAGCTCGATGGGGGTATGACCCCGTTATTTATGGCGGATCGCTCCAAGACTCCTCCCTCTACCTGGATGTTGGTGCAGGTGTAGAGAGTCGAACGATATATGGTACTTGGCTTCGTTGGACTGGTTCGACAACCATCCGGCTTATTTAGCCCATGGTGCTTCTCCTCTGTCCCGGGCAAAATGGAGACGGGCGGGCGTGGTTCGACCAGCCCGGCTGGCACGAGTTGGCGCGGGCCGGGCGGCTGAAGGAGGAGGGGCTGAACTACCGGTCGCCGGACGAGCTTCTCTCTGCGGACTCAAGGCAGGGTTACTATTACCCCGAATCGGGTTCGCATGAGAGGCTCGTGCGGGAGCTGGGCCAGCGGCACGGGAAAGACTTCCGGCTGGCGATGTTCGGGTACTCGGGCGGCGCGCACTTCACGCACCGGTTTGTGCATAGTCACCCGGAGCGTGTGCTCGTGTGGTGCGCTTATTCCGCCGGCTGGTGGGACGACCCGCCGGCGCCGAAACTCAAAAGTGGGAACGAAAAAGGAAAAAGTGTCGCGAGGGGGCCGGCGCCCGAGGTTCCGAGCGGCCGGGCGGCTTCCGCAATCGGCGCTCCCGCAGCGCCGGGCACCGAAAACCGAACCCCCACCGTGACTTATCCGCCCGGGCTCATTCTGTGCGGCGCGAAAGACCCGAGGCGCCCGGCGAGCGCGGACTATTTCCTGGCCTGCCGCCGCAATGGGCTTCCCGTGTGCTGGGCCGAGATTCCCGATAGCGGGCACGAGGTGACGCCTGCTGGCCGCGCGCTCGCGCAGCGCTTCATGCTGGGCGTGCTGCGCCTGCGCGAAAAGGGACTTTCGGCGCCCGTGCCGTGCTCCGGCGACAATCCGCCGGAGTGCGGGGTGCTCGTGCGCTTCGTCATGCCGGAGGACGCCCCGGGCCAGGTCACCGCCTGGCTGCCGGACGAGGAGACGGCGGCCCTCTGGCGCAAAACCACGCGCGCGAAGGAACCGAAGAACTGAGAACGCCGCCGTGGCGCGGCTCCCCCGTCCGCCTGGTGCCCATTGCGACGCCGATGAGCAGGGGGGGCGAGGAAGCCCGCGCTCCCGCAGAAATCCCTCTGAATCCTTTTTTCCTCTTTTTTCCCCATGCCAATGATACTGGCCGCCGCGGGGCGGCTCGACTGGGGGCTGGGCAACCCGAACAAGACGGGTGCGCTCATCGCCCTGCTCCTGCCCCTCGTGTGGGGCGTGGTCGCCCATGCGATGCGTCGCGTCTGCGGTGCTCACGCCCGCACCGCGCTGTTCGCCGCCGGCCTCGCCGCCTGCGCGGCGCTGGGCGTCTGCCTGCTGCTCACCGAGTCGCGAGGCGGCGTGGTGGGGGCGCTCCTGGCTTTGGGCGTTCTCGCCGCGTACACGCCGCGACCGTGGCCACGCGGGCGGTTGCTCTCCGTGTCGCTCGCGGTGCTTGCATGCGTTTTCGTCGCCGGCCGGGTGGGCGCGCTGCGGCGTATGGAGCCGGCCTACGCGGCGGGCGACGCGTCCATCGCGAACCGTCTAAGCCTTTGGCGCGCGGCTCCGGCGATGATCGCGGACGCGCCCGACGGGTGGGGAGAGGGGCGGGCGGGCCCGGAGTATGGACGGTGGTACCAGAACCCGGCGCATTCGCAGCCGTACCGCGTGTTGGTGAGCTCGCACCTCACGTTCCTCGCGGAGCATGGAAATCTCGCGCGCACGCTGTACTTGTTCTCTTGGATCGGCGCCTTGCTTGCATCCTGGTCGCACGCGCGGCGCACGCGCGAGGCCGCCGCGCTCGGCGCGCTCGCGGGGCAGGCGGCGGCCTGGCAGTTCTCCGATGTCGCGGAATCGCGCGCCGTGCTCGGGTTGACCGTCGCGACCGCACTGTACGCGCTCGTACGCCTTGCGCTCACGTCTGAGAAGGGCCGTTTTGAAATTTCTCCCGCCGCGTTAACCGGTGTGAAGGGCGCCGCCGGGGCGCTCCTTACCTCGGTCGCGCTTGTCGCGGGAGTGAACCTCGTGTGTGGCGGCGAGATTCGTCGCGGGGCCTCGCGCGTCGCGATAGCCGGAGAACTTCCGGGCTTGCTTGAGATCCGGGCGATGCCAGGCGAGGGCGGGCCCACGCCGCGCGAGTGGCGCGAGTGTTTCCCTGTTATCGCGGGCCGGCCCACGACGCTGTGGCCCGACGCGTCCGGGCGACCGGTCACGGGCCTGCGGGCGGATACGCTCGTGCGTTTCCCGGGTGCGCGCCTCACGGGGGATGATGCGCCGGCTGTGCTTGTGCTCATCAATCCCGAGGGTGCGCCGGACGAGCTCCTGCCAGCCGGGTACGCCGGAGCGGTGCGCGTAATCTACGGCGAATTCGCGCGCAAGCCGGGCCGCGCCGCCTGGGAGCGCGTCGCGCGTGTCAGCGTGGTGGAAGGCGAATCGGGCTATCTTTCCGACTGGCCCCGGTATGTCGTGCCATGAGCGACGCTGAAATCGACGGTCGGCCGGCCCTTCGGCGTCATACTTCTCATGCGTGCGCGGTGCTCGCGGCCGGTTCGCTGCTGGGCGTGTTCGTCAACGCGATCTCGGCCCGGCCGCTGCCGCTTGTCTGGCGCGCTCACTCCGATACCTCCGTGGCGTCAGCTCTGCCGGCGGGAGTGACTGCTGCGACACTGGAGGAGTTTCGCTTTGCGCTGGCCACCGGCAGAGCGCTCGCGGTGGACGCGCGCTACGCAACGATGTATGCGGAGGGACATGTGCCCGGCGCAGTGTCCCTGCCGCACGACGCCACGGATGCCGCGTGGGCGAAGAACCGGGCGCAGTTGGAGGCGGCGGAGACGCTCGTCGTATACTGCGCCTCCGCGAACTGCGACAACGCCGGCTCCGTGGCCCGCGCGCTGTTGTCGCGTGGGTGCAAGGACGTGCGCGTGTTTGCCGGGGGCTGGAAGCTGTGGCGCGAATCAGGCCTGCCGTCGGAGGTGTCGCCATGAGTCGTTTGCCTGTCGCAGCGGCCCGCTTGGTCGGGGCGGTGTTTCTTGTCTCGGGCATGATGAAGATTTTCGACGGCGCTCACTTCGCGACGAGTGTGGCCTCGTATGCCTTGAGTGATGAGACGCTCACGGGCACCGTCGCGCTTGTGCTTCCGGGGATGGAGGTGGCCGCCGGCGTCTGCCTGATGACGCGACGGCACTGCGCGGCCGGCGCCCTCGCCGCGCTCGCATTGTCGCTGGTGTTTTTCTCAGTCCTCGCGTGGCGTATCGCGCAGGGCGACACAGCCGATTGCGGCTGTCTTGGTGAAAACCTGAAGAGTTCGGTGCCTGTTTCGCTGGCGCGGGCGGGCGCGTTGGGTGTTCTGGCCTCATATGTTTTTGTGCATGAAACATACCGCGCGCACGCCGCGCCCCGTGGCGACGGAACCTTTGTTTCCAATGATGCTTCAGTCTGAATATTTTTTCTTGGGCGCAGGGCGGTCCGCGTTTGTTCTGCTCGCCGGTGCGCTCGTCTTTCCGACCTGCGTGCATGCGGGGGCCACGTTCTTCAGTGTCGGCGACGCGAAGGTGGTGGCGCGCGCTCCGGTGAGTCGCGAGCCTCTGCTCGGCACGAAAAAAGACTTCCGGCCCTACTTGGAGGTGGAGGTTCGTGCGCAGTCTCCCGTGCCCTCCCCGGGGTGCTTTGTGCGCGCCTATTTTTTCAATGATGCGAAGCGACTTATCGCCTCACTCGCCGCGCCGCAGCCTCGGGAGTTTGACGGCGTCGCCGCATCGATGCCTGCTTTTTTCCCTACCGAGGGGCGCCCGTTGCCCTGCGGTTTTGTTTTGCCGGAGGCGGTGCTCCGTGAGCGTGACTGGCGCTGCGTCATCGTGGTTGGCGATGCTCAGGAGACGGTGGCGAAGGTTTACCCGGCAGGAGTCATTCAAGACTATATATTCCCCGAGAAGGAGGCTGCGATGAGCGCGGAACGCGCACCCGTGTCGCGCGAGCTCAAGTCATTGCGCCTGGCGGAGAAGGTGGTGTTCACGGGCCTACCCGAGTACCCTAAGCTCACGCTCTTTCTCAAGACGCCGGCCACGGTTGACGCTCCGCGCGAGGCGAAGGGCGTGCTCGCTCTGTGCCTGACCGCCGGAAGTGTAGATGGCGTGAAGCGCAGGCTGTTGTTGGACGAGGCGCACGACGATGTGTATCACCTGCTGCGATACGCCGAGCGTCGCCGGCTCCTCGTGGTCTGCTGGGGTTCGCACAAGGTGTGGGACGGTGCGCGCGATTGGGATCAGCTCGACTCTGCAGTGGCGGCGCAGCAGGCTCGCGTGTTCGACCGTGTGAGCTCCGCCTGGGTGCGAGGCGTTAAGGAATTGGGGGCCGAGCAGGGCTTCGATCCAAGAGACATGCTTCTGTGGGGCTATAGTGCCTCCGCCCAGTATGCAAAGCGGCTGGCGCTGAGAAGGCCCGAGCTGTTTCGCGCGGTATACCTGCATATCCCGAGTTCCTTCGACAGGCCCACCCCGGCAGGCAAGTCCGCGCTCTGGTGTCTTTCCACTGGCGAGCGCGATTACGGCTATGCCGGCTCCGCCAAGTTTTTTGGAAAATGCCGGGAGCTGGGCTATCCCATGGTCTACAAGGTCATCCCCAATCTCGGTCACAACGACGCAGCAGGGTGTCACCGACTGGCGCGTCAGTTCTTTGATTCCGTACTGAGCGGAAAAGGCGTGAGTGAGTTTTCGACACCTCGTTACTATGGTGACTGGCTCAACCAGACCGTCGTATCGGCGGACAGCGCGAAGTGGGTGCCCGAGGCGCTGCGGGTTCCTTTGCCGGATGAACGGTGGGCTGCCGTATGGGCGATGACGGGTGTCGACTCGTACGAGGAGGAGGAGCGAACCATAGCCGCCGCCAAGGCGGACGAGAAGAAGAAGGCGGAAGAATCAGTCCGACGGTTGCGGTTGGATTCGGAAGCGCTCGCTGCGTCGATTGATCGTCTGAAAGTCGCGGAGGCCGAGCTTCTGCGGGAGCGTGACAAGGCCCGGCATCCGCAGTTGAAGCAAGAGACGCTGAAAGCGGCAGAGGAATCGCTGGCGCGCCTCTTCAGGGCGAACGGCATGACGACAACCTACGGTGCTTCGACGGCTACCGATTCGCAAGAGCCCAAGTCTGCCGCCATGCTTCAGGCCGAAGCTACAGTTCGAGCCCTGATGCGGGAATCGACCTCGCCCGCGCCGTCCGATCGCGCTGCCGATGACGGCAATACGCCTTTTGGCCGAAGGGCACCAAAGCCTGTAGGTTCCAACTGAATCCTATCTCGGGCCCTCAGGGGCGGAAGATCGCGACGTCGCTCCACTCGCCCATGATGCGACCGTCGACCTTGGCGGAGCCCCAGGCCTTGACCGCCCTGGCCTCGAAGACGGCGCGCACATTGTCCTGCTCGCGCGCCAGGATGCCGGAGAGCGCCAGGACGCCTCCCGGCTTCACCGAGGCGAGGAGGTTGTCGGCGTAGATGCACAGCACATCGCTGATGATGTTGGCCAGCACCACATCGGCCGGGCCGAACATCGGCAGCCCCTCCTCGAGCCCCGCGTGGGCGAACGCGGCGGCGCTTTCGGGAAGTCCGTTGGCCGCGCGGTTCTCGATCGAGACGCGCACCGATTCCGGGTCGCGGTCGAAGCCGGCGACCTTGCCGCAGCCGAGCTGGGCGGCGGAGATGGCGAGGATGCCGGAGCCGCAGCCGGCGTCGATCACGCTCACGCCCTTGGGCGCATGCGTATCCAAAAAGTCCAGCAGGCGGATGGCGCACAGGCGCGTGGTCGGGTGGTCTCCGGTGCCGAAGGCCAGGCCGGCGTCGAAGTACACGACGGCCGCTCCCGCGGGCACCGCATATTCGGCGCGGCGCCATTCGGGCACCCAGTGCAGCGGGCCGTGCGACCACGGGTGCAGGTGGGCCTTGTAGGCCTCCTTCCAGTCGCGGTCTTCCAGCGTGCCGTAGGCGGGAGACTCCGGGAGCTTCTTGAACGCCTTGCGCAGCTCGGCCCAGGCGTCGCGCGCCTCGGGCTCGGTGTCGAAGTAGCCCATGAGGAAATGCGGCGTGCGCGGGTTCTCGTTGTAGAGCATCCACGGCGAGCGCGTCAGCTCGCAGAAGTAGTCTTCAAGCGGCTGGGCCCAGTCGGAGGGGATTTCGCAGCGGAGTTCGATCATGGCGCTTTTCGTGAGGTGGAACGCCGAATGCATCCCCGCCGCGCGCCTTTCTTGCAAATGAAAAAGCCCCCGGCGGGGGCTTCGGCTCAGAATCGGAAGATGAGGCCCGCCTGCGCGATGTGCACATCCTGGGCGGCGAACCGCGCGGTGAGCGGGTTGCCGAAGGCGCTCAGTCCGAACTCATGCGATTGCAGGCGCAGCCACCGGTAGCCGAGGAGGACGCCCACCTTGTCCTCGACGCTCAGGTACACGCCGCCCCCGGCGCCGGCGGCCAGCGGCGCCGCCGTGTCGCTCGAGCGCGATTCGCCGCCCCCCGCGCGGAAGGCGGCGTCGAGGGTCACGACCATCGTGCCTGCGGAGACTCCGGCGTAGGCGTAGGAGCGTGTTATCGGACCTCCCTCCAGCGGCGTGCGCAGCGCGTAGTTGTAGCTGAGAATCACCGGGACGACCGTGTATTCGGCCGACCTCGTCGGCAGGGAGTCCTCGCCGTCGGCCGCCCCGGATTGCAGGTCGACCGTGTGGAAACCGGTTTCGCCGGTCCTGAGCGCGACTCCCAGCGCGCAGGCGCCGCCGAAGAAGTTCTGCGTCTTGGACGCGGTGCCGTCGGTTGGGCGCGTGTGCGATTCGATGAAGGCCGCCGTGACATGCGCATAGGGCGCGACGGCGTCGTCTTCGGGCTTTTCGACCGGGACGGGTGGTTCGCCGGCGAGGGCGCAGAGGGCGCCGGGAAGGGCGAGTATCCCCGCCGCGCGCAGTGCTCCGGTCATGGCGGTGTCCCGATGCCGGTCTTAGCGGATCTCGCCGAGCGCCAGCCCTCGCACGACGCCGGGCAGCAGCGCGTGTTCGGCGGCGTGAACCTTTTCCTCGAGCGATTCGAGCGTGTCCGAATCCTCGCGACGCACCGCGGCCTGGTCGATGATGCGGCCGCCGTCGACCGTGGCGTCCACGAAGTGCACGGTGCATCCGGCGTAGCGCACGCCCATGCGCCAGGCCTGGCCTATCGCGTCGAGCCCGGGGAACGCCGGAAGCAGGCTGGGGTGCAGGTTGATGATGCGTCCGGGAAACGCGTCGAGCAGGGGCGCCTTGATCACGCGCATGAATCCGGCGAGCACCACGAGCTCGGCGCCGGTCTCCCGCAGTGCGTCGGCCCAGGCTGCTTCGACCTCGGGTGCGAACTTCGTGCGGAACGCGCCGGGGTCGGGCGTGAAGGACGGAACGCCGTGGCGGGCGGCCACCCCGAGGATGCCCGCGCCGGCCTTGTCGCAGAAGACGCCCACACAGCGGGCGGGGCCCAGCCGGCCTTCGGCCTGGGCGCGCAGCAGGGCGTCGGCGTTAGAGCCGCGTCCGGAACCTAGGATGACATACTTCATGGCGCGCACCTTGGGGGCGCGACCGAGCCCGGCAAGCCCGCGACTACGCGTCTTCAGCGCACGGGCAGCTTCACCGTCTCGCCCGGACGCGCGGGCAGCTCCAATTCGCCGTCGTCGCCCACGCGCAGCGTCGCCCCGGCGGCGCGCACCTCGGCGCGGGGCTTCAACCCGGCGAAGCGTGCGACGCCCTGAGAGAAGCCTGAGAAGGTCGCTGTCCATTCGCCATCGGCCCGCACGACGCTCACCGGGCGCGTGGAGTGCACGAGGCGCGGAAGCCGGTCGTCGTCGTCGCGGGTGAACAGGCGGACGGAGGGGGCGCCGTCGGTGTGGACATAGGTGACGCCCAGCTCGTGGCGGTAGCCCAGGACGCCGGAGGACTTGGCCATGTCGATGTAAACGGTGCCCGGATACCGGAGGGTGAGGCATCCCGGAGGCATGAGGAAAAGCCTGCCGCCGCGGGCGTCGTCATAGCGGGCGCCTTTGGGCAGGTCGCGCATCATGGCGGCATACTCGGAGGCGAAGACCGGGTGCAGCGGGCGCGCGGCGGCCCAGTCGAGCACGCGCTTGAGCGATCGCAGGCGCTCCTGCGTGTCGGCGCTGAAGAAGTGCCAGTAGGCGTCGACCGGCAGGAGGCGGCGGGGCGCCGCGGTGATTTCGAAAGCCTCGATCACGCGGTCGAAGCCGCCCTCGAGCCCGTCTTCCTCCATGTCGTAGTAGACGTTGTCGTTCTCGAACGGCGCGCCCACCTGGGTGACCCCGCGGTAGCGCATGGCGCCGCCGCGAATGGCGGACAGGAAAGGGTATTCGAATGTGGGGGCGCCGGTGAGACCGTTGAGGTTCGGGATGCCCCTGGCGTCCAGCGCGGCGATGGCCTCGGGAGGGGGCATGCAGTTGCCCGACCACAGCATGAGCCGGCAGCGTTTTCCCGGAGGGGCGAGGTGGCGTTCGATGTAGTCCACCGAGCCGACGGTCTCCTCGAGCATGTCGACCGGCCGGTCGAACTCCGGCAGCATCGAGAGCCTGGGGGCCCGGTAGTTCTTGGCGGTCGAACTGTCCTGCGTCCAGGCGAAGGGGTGCGAGTGCGTGTGGCTGGCGATCTCCACATTCGGCAGCGCGAAGATGGAGCGAGCGACCTCGTGCCTGCGGCGCACCTCGTCGGCGTCGGCGCGAGGGGCGGTCATGCCCCGGATTTCGCCGGTGATGACGGAGACGCTGAACGGCATGCCGTAGGCCTTGAAAATCTCGTCGCGCATCACCTCTCCGGATACGAGCGAAAGGTCGACCTTGGATCTGGCCTGGAGGCCGTCCCCGTCCACATGGGCGAAGAACATCCGGTTGCCGAAGCGCGTGGCGGTGTCGAACACCGGCACGGGCGCCCCCAGGGCGCGGTCGGCGAAGGCGAAGAGGTCCACGCGGCTTTTTTCGCGGCCGATGGCGTCGGCCTCGTTGAGCCACGGTTCGAGCAGCACTCCGCCGAAACGCGCGGCGAAAACGGGGTCGCTGCGCAGGGTTTCGCCTTCTCCGATGATGTTCATGCGCACCAGCGGCGTCGCGTCGGGCGGGGCGCTCAGGTCCGGCAGCGGTTCGTCCGGCGCCGGCTTCGCGCCGGCCTCGCCGCGCGCGACAAGCGGGTCGAGCATCACCGGCACGGGGGCGAGGCCGGTCTGGCTGTATCCGCCCGAGCCGCCCCATCCGGCCGCCAGCGTGATGGCCTCCCAGCATTCGGCGTCGGAGCGCCACGGGGAAAGCTCGGAAAGGAAGACGGTCTTTCGGCCGGATTTCAGGCGGTCGGCCACCCGGCGGGCGAAAGCGCGGAAGGCTTCGCGGTCGAGGGGTTCGAAGTTCTCGAGGATGACCAGGTCATACGGCGTGAGGTCGGGGAAGCCGCTCTCGCGGATGTTCACATACTCGAGCGAGTAACCGCGCCATTCCACCGGATGCTTGAGGGTGCCGTTCGTCTCGCTCTCCGTGGGGTGCTGCACCAGCCCGGGGCCGATGTCGCGTCCGTAGACGACGAGCGCGCGGTCGGGCTCCTTGCGCAGCGGAGCCAGAGAGCTGCCGCGCATGAGGTCGGGCGTGGCGACCGCCGCCTCGTAGCCGAAGGCGCTGAGGCGCTCGTACAGCGAGCGCGCCTCGCGTCTGTCGGACGGGTCGCAGTAGTCCAGCGCCAGCACGCGCTTGCCCGCCGCCTTCCACCGGTCGAGCTCGGCGCGCAGCGCGCGCGACTCGGGCTCGGGGACGCGGGCGTATCGGCCCGGCGCCGTGTGCGTGGAGAGCACGCCCTCGGCGAGCACGCCGTCGAAGGCCTCGGGCGCCAGGGCGAGGGAGGCGAAGCCGCGGTTGGCCACGATGGTCATGCGCGGGTATTTCGCGCGAAGGCGCCGCAGCAGGTCGGCCATCGCCCGTTCGCGCGCCACATAGACGGATTCCGGGAGCCCCGCGGGAAGCCGGGCGCTGTCGAGCGTGTCGAGGAAGAAGCCCGACCAGCCGCGGGCCGCCACGCGCGGCGCGCAACGGTCGAGAATCCAGGCGGCCCAGGCGGGGGAGGTGACATCGGGCAGCGCGCTGCCCCATGCGGCGTTCACCCCGAGCGTGGGGATGGCGCGCCCTTCGGGCGTGGCCGCGTCGGCGGCGGAGAGTTCGCCCAGGCTGATGTACCCGAGAATGCGGACGCCCTCGGCGGCCGAGGCCTCCTCCACGGCGGCCTCCGGCGAGAGGATGGCGGTGCGGTGAAGGCCGACCTCCCGCCCGTCCACCGTCGCGTCGTAGTTCACGATGAAGGGCGCGCGGGTGTCCGCGGCGCGGGTGAGCAGCGGGGCGGTGGCGAGCGCCAGGAGGGCGAGCAGCGGGCGGATCGTGAGGGAGGGGCTCATCGGGAGGTGAACATGCGCATGGGCAGGCGTGTGACCGCGCGCCCGAGGAAGAAAAGGGAGAGCAGCAGGGAGGCCGCCGAGGCGATCATGAAGCCCACGCCGTGGTAGGCGGTGCCGGCGCGCAGGAACACGGCGGTGAGCCCCAGGTTGAGGGCGAGCAGGCACAGGGAGCACCAGGCGGCCTCGCGAATGGCGTTCATGTAGAACAGGAGGGCCTGCACGCACACGAAGAGCACGAGGAAGAATACGGCGAAGAAGGCCACGCGCCACACGCCCATCTGCACCGCACCCACGCCGGCGCCCTCCATCAGCCCTTCGGCGAAAAGCAGGCCGAAGAGGGTGATGCCCGCCTGCGCGCGGCACAGCATGGTCAGGCAGCGCACCACGGTCGAGCGCACCTCGGCGTGCGCCTCGTCGACCTCGGCGAGCGCGGCGCCGAAGGACAGACGGTCGGTCAGGCGCTCCATGGCGTCGGCGAAACCGGTTTCCAGTTGGAGGTAGAAGAAGGCGATGCCCGGGGTGGCCGAGAGCATGGCCAGGAACATCGGCAGGTCGTAGCTGGGGCAGTAGCCGATGCCCAGCTCCGTCACCACGCGGTCGGGCGCGAAGAACCAATAGGCGAACTTCTCGCACCAGAGTCCGGCGGCCAGGCCGAGTCCGCCCAGCGAAAGGGCGGGGTTGCGCCAGAGCCCGGCCAGCCAGGAGAAGTCGGCGCCGCGCAGCAGCGAAAGTTCGGCGCGCATGCCCGATATGAGCAGGGCGAACAGCACGCACTGCCCGACGAGGAAGCCGCTCACGCAGTCGGCGTTGGAACCGCCCGCCGACAGCGCGAGGATGACGCCCAGACAGGACACGGCGTAGCCGGCGGCGTACGCGAGCAGCACGCGCAGGAACCTTTGGCTGGCGCCCAGGCAGGCGCCGGCGAAGGCGTTGGCGCCGTTGATCATGGTCAGGTGCAGCGCGGCGCTTCCCGGCGCGAGTATGAGGGCCGCCGGATACGCCAGAAGCGGCGTGACGAGCAGCGCGGCGATCAGGGATTCGCCGATGACCTCGGGCTTTTTCAGGTAGATGCCGTCGGCGAGGTGGCGCGAAAACACCAGGATGACCGGCATGAACAGGATCTGCGAAGCCGCCTGCGAATAGCTGACGGACGCGAAGAAGGCGGCGTGCTCGGAGCCGTCGCCGCCGAGCAGGGCGGCCACCAGCGCGACGGCCACCATGGAGAGCACCCAGGGGCCGGTGGAGATGATGAGCGCGTAGCCGCCGCCCTTGAGCCAGGAGAAGGCGGTGTTGCCGCGCACCATGCGGCGCAGTTGCAGGCTTATGCCGGCCATGAGTTCATCCTCCCTCCGCCGGTTTCGCGCCGGAGTGCGGGTGGCGCGGGTTCTGGTCGGCCAGCTCGCGGTAGATGCGCTCGTAGCGGCCCATGATCTCGCTCTGCCGGTAGAGCGAGACGACCCGGTCGAGCCCGTTGGCGCCCATGCGCTCGCAGTTGTCGCGGTCGCCGATGAGCTTGAGGATGGCGTCGGCGGTCTCGTTGGCCATGCCCACGCGCGTGATGTATCCGGCGGGGCGGTCGTCCTCAGCGCTGCCGTTGCCCTCGATGATCATGCGGCAGGAGCCCACATCGGTGGAGATGCACGGGATGCCCACGGCGAACGCCTCGAGGATGACGAAGGGCAGCCCTTCCGAGAGGCTCGTGAGCACGAGCACATCCATTTTCCACAGCTCCTCGGTCACCTTGCGCGCGCCGGCGAACTCGATGGCGTCGCCCAGGCCCAGTTCGCGCGCCAGGCGTTTGCACTCCTCGTAGTAGTCCGGCTCCTCGTCGCCCGGGCCGACCAGGTGCAGCTTCGCGCCGGGCCGTTTCTTGCACACGATGGCCATGGCGCGGATGAGCGTCGGCACATCCTTGATGCGCGACACGCGCCCGACGAAGCCCACCATGCCGGGCGTTTCGGCGGTCTCCTTGGCGCGACGCTCGCGGCGCAGTTGGAGCGCCTTGGCGAACACGGCCGGGTCGATGCCGTTGGCGATGGACTCGATGCGGTCGGCGGGGGCGCCGAGGGAGACCTGGATGGCGTCGTTGGCGGGGAAGAGGTTGGAGATGCGGTCGGCCGAGTGGTAGCACACCCGGCCCACCAGCAGGAAGAGGTCGATGAAAAGCTTCTTCACCGGCGAGATGCCGGCGGTCAGGTCGATGTTGAGCGTGCCGGCGTCGCGCAGCCATTTCACCGCCGAGATCTCGACCACGCGCTCCATCACATACAGGCCGTGCTCGGTGAGGAAGAACTTGGCGCCCTCGCGGCGCGCGGCGGCGGCGGACGCCATGCCGGCGTACCCGGTGCAGACGGAGTGGTACATGCGCGCCGGCGGCGTCTTTTTCGAGAGCAGCAGGGCCTCCCATAGCGAGGCGGCGACATTGCGGAACGCGTAGTGGAAATCGAGGAACGACTCGCCGGCGGCGAAGCGGTTGTAGGTGTGGCGCACCACCTCCCATCCCTCGGGCGTGGCGAAGAGGTCGTCCACGCACAGGTTCAGCGCGTCGTCCGTGACCATGTCCGACACCACCCAGAACGCCCGCAGCTCATCCGGCCCGTTGAGCGACCCGATGAGCTCGTCCACCGCGGCGGCGAAACGGCGGCGCGTGGCGGCCGTGGCGCGACGGCGCGGCGGGAGGGGCTCGCCGCGCAGGAAGTCCTCGGTGTAGGCGAGGATGTTGGGGCCGAGCTTGTAGGCCTGCCCGTGGTAAAGCTCGCGCGGGCCGCCGATGAAGTGGACGCCGAAGGTGATCTGCGGCATGGCGTTGAGCGCCTGGTCGATCCACGACGACACGCCGCCCTTCACATAGGGGAAGGTGCCTTCCAGCACATAGCCCACGTCGGGCACGACGCCCGGTGGCGCCGCGCGGAATGTCTCGGCGGGCTTCATGCGCGTGCGTCTCCTTGCGCCGGAGGTTCGGCGAGCGCGGGCGTCCTGCGGGCGGGCATCATGCGTTCGCACAGGCGCACCACGCGCCGCGCGCTCCAAGCCCTGCGCGGGTCGCTCACCCGGGTGAGCAGCTTGCGGGCGGCGTCGAGCTCGCCCACGCGAGCCGCCGCGCAGGCGGCGGTGGCGGCGTAGTGGGGGTTGCCCGGGAAGTCGGCGGCGGCGACCGTGGCGAGAGCGGCAGCGGCGGTGAGAAGGCGGCGGCGCTCGTCGGGGTCGGAGGCGCCCAGGTCGGCGAGCGTGAGCAGGCTCTCGGCCTTGCGGATGCGCAACGCCGCATGGCGCGCGTCGCGTTCGGGGGTCGGCGATTCGCCCTCCTCGCGCAGCGCAAGCAGCATCAGCTCCAGCCGCTTTCTCGCCGTGAGGCGCGTGATGGAGTCGGTGTGCAGGGAGAGTCGGGAAAGCACCGGGATGGCGACCGACGGCGG
The DNA here is from genome assembly GCA_945957395.1 of uncultured Opitutia bacterium. Lineage (GTDB taxonomy): Bacteria > Verrucomicrobiota > Verrucomicrobiia > Opitutales > UBA953 > CAMFKE01. The sequence goes on along the minus strand of CAMFKE010000003.1, from coordinate 99,986 downwards.
CAGCGAGGCGACCGGCGCGATGGCGGCGCGCAGCTCCTCGGGCGGGCCGGCGAAGCCGTCGAGCAGCGCGCGGTAGGCGTCGTCGGCGGGCGTGGGCATGTCCATCACGCGCCGCATGTGCCGCGTGCGGGTCACGAAGGCGGCGGAAGGCGGTGCGCCCTCTCCGCGCCGGCGAACGGCGATCACCAGCGCGCCGGCAGCCCAGACGACGAGCGCCCCGGGCGCCCCGTGCAGGAGGACCGCTGCCGCCGCGGGGGCGCCCAGAAGCGCGCGCCTGCCGGAAAGGGAGAGGGCCAGGGCCGCGCCGGCCCAGGCGGCGAGGGAAGCGGCGGCGAGGGCGGCGATCGCCACGCGAGGTCCGGCCTGGGAGAAGAGGGCCAGGGCCAGCGCCTCGCAGGCCGAGACGAGAGCCCAGGTGCGGGTGCTGTCGCGGGGTCCGCTCATATGCACCAATCGTCGCCCGAGAGGGCGCGCGCCACCCACTCGTCGGCGCAGATGAGGTCGTCCGCCGCCTCGTGGAACCCGGCGGCCCAGGTCACGCATCCGGGGCGAGCGGCGCGAGCCTCCTCGACCATGGGGGCGAGCCTGCGGATGTGTTCGCCGGGCGCGAGCAGCGCGGGAGCCCCCGAGGCGGCGCGCCAGCGGCCGCTCAGCGAGCCCGGCAGCCGCCGTTGCAGCGCGGCGCAGGCGGCCTCGCCGTCGGCGTTGTCGGCGAACACCAGGGCGCACGATTCCACGCCGCAGCCGCGGCGCATGCGCAGGAGCAGGTCGGCGGTGTCGGAGAAGCGGCGCGCGGCGTCGTCGCCGGCGGCGTGCAGGGTGCTGCCGAAGAACTCGATGGCGGTGGCCACGCCCAGCGTCTCGCGCGGCATGAGGCGTTCGGCGGCCATGTCCTCGACGACCACGACCTCCTCTACGCCGAGGTCGGAGACGACCAGGGGTGCGACCAGCAGGGGGAGTCCTGTCTCGGCGTGCGGGTTGCCGGCGAACACCGGCTCCAGCGCGAAGCGGGCGGTGCCGGCCATGTCCAGGCCTCTGTGCAGTTTTTCCGGATACGCGCCGTCGGGGTGCGGGCCGCGCGAGGTGACGAGGCGCCAGTCGTCGCGGTCGACATGCCGGTAGACGGCGCAGGACTTCACCTCGTGCACGGTGTCCAGGTATTCGAGAATCTCGTCGCGGCGGCGGTCGGCGGGGGCGAGCAGGACGCGGCGCATGAGCGCGGCGACCGCGGAGCCGCCGGAGCGGGCGCGGAAGAGCTCTAGCACGAGGTCGTCGCGCACGCGGGAGGCCATGCGCAGGGAAAGGTTGGTGCGGTGGATGGCCGCGCGGGCGACGCGGTGCTTGGCGAGCTCCTCGGAGGCGATCTTGCGAAGGTTGCCGGAGAGGAAGCCGGAGAGGCCGCCGGTGAGCATGAACAGGAACGCCGAGCCGGCGCCGGCCGGGCCGGCCATGGCGGGCGCGTTGCCGGTGGCGAGCAGACCGGAGTGCATGAGCCAGGCGGCGGCTCCGGCCGAGATGCCGGCGAGCTCGCCGTGGCGCGCGCCGATCGCGGCCGGCAGCAGCACCCACACCGAGGGGTTGGCGACGCGCGTGCCGAAAGGCGGGTGGTGGATCATCAGGCACAGCGCCGACCCCACCGCCATGCCGACCAGGATGTCGGTGGCGGCCGCGAGACGCCCGGTGCGCAGATCGCTAGGCGATCGCAGCTCCAGGTCGCGTGGCAGGATGTCGGGCATGGGTGTCGGTGAACCGGTGCGGGGCGCGGGGAGTTACAGGGGTTGTCGCTTGGGGGGGGCTCCTCGGGGGGGCGCCCGGGGTCACTTGGTCTCGGGAGCGGGTGTCGCCGCGGGAGTCTGTATCACGGCTCCGGATACGACGATGATCGGGGCGGACACGTTGGAGTGAACGGGCGGGAGCTGGCCTCCCTTGATTTCGACGCTGTAGGAGAGGGCGCCGTCGGTGGTGTCGACCTCGTAGCAGTCGGGCTTGCCGGTGGGCGTGTAGACGGCGGGTTTGCCGGTGCGCAGGCAGACGCGGGGCGGCTCGCTCTCGTCGCGCATTTCGACGGGGATGTCGGAGGCGATCTTGCGGGCGGAGTCGGCGCAAAGCTCGCTGAGGGACTGCCACCCGTAGCCGGTGTTGGCGGCGGTGCCCAGCCAGAGGGTGCGACCGTCGCGGGCGTCGACGAGGCGGAGGGAGAAGCCGACGGCTGGGCTGCCCTCGAGGTCGGCCATGTAGCGGTACTCGTGGACGGAGCCCGTGATGAAGTAGCGCGCGCCCGTCAGTCGGGCGAGTTCCGGATACAGGCCGCTTTCTCCGGCCGCACTCTTGCGCGCGGAAATGAGGAGGGACTCCTCGGTCTGGCGGAAACGAAGGCCGCGCTCGGCGAGTGCGCTGGCGGTGAAGTCGCGCAGGGCGCGCGCGGCGGCGGGGTCGGAGGTGGCGTTGTCGAAGGGGAGCAGGACGACGCGGCGGATGTCGGTGCCGGCCTCGTGTCGGGTGTCGTCGAGGTTGCCATGGAGGACGGTCTGGCAGCCGCACAAAGCGGCGGCGGCGGCGAGGGCGGAGAAGGCGAGGAGTCGACGCATGGAAAGGGGGGGGGCGGAGGGGAGGGGGCGGGGCGCTGTCAGAAAGTCCAGTCGGCTGCGGCGAAGGCGCGCACGATGCCGGAGGGGAGGCTGCCGAAGATGTTGCCGCGGTCCCAGCCGGAGCCGAGGCGCACGGTGAGGGATTTCACGGGCCGCCAGCGCAGCTCGCCGGAGGCGCCGGCGAGCAAGCCGCCGTCGAGCAGGGAGGAGCCCGCGTAGGTGTCGAAGCCGAGAGAGGCGGTGGTCTTGAGCGGGAAGTCGAACCGCACGCCGGCCTTTTGCAGGTCGAAGGTGCCTTCGGCGTCGACGGTGGCGCCGTCGGAGCGCAGCGCGGAAAGCGCGGCGGACACGGGCTCGTTGCGCGGGTTGGAGATCCAGATCGTCTGCAGGTAAGGCGTGACCTTGGGCGTGCGCTGCCGGCTTTGGTGGAAGAGCTCGCCGGAGAAGACCCAGCCCGGGTTTCCCGGTCCGTGCTCCGGGGCGTGAAGGCTGCGCAGGCCGCCGGAGACGGATGCGCCGGTGCGCTCGGTCCACAGGTCGTTGTAGGAGGCGATGAGGCGGCTCTGGCGCAGGTTGGCCGCGAGGTAGGGGGCGTCGTCCTCGGCGGGCGCGTCGTATTCGGCCATGAGGCCGAGTTTGCCGGATTCGCGCAGGCGGTGGGTGACGGAAAGGGAGGCGCGCGGGTCGCCGGTGTCGGACGCGCCGAGGGAGCCGCCGAAGGAGAGCTCGGTGTCGAACTCGTACTCGACGGCGGCGAGCGCCTCCTGCCTGTCCACGGAGGTGGCGGCGTAGCCGTCGGCGGCGAAGAGCGAGGCGTGGCGGTTGGTCAGCATGCCCGAGATGCGGGTGCGAGCCGTGACGGGCGTCTCGCAGGCGGCGCGCAGGGTGTGCAGGGTGAATCTGCCGGGGGCGGCGGCCAGGGAGGCGTCGGCGGAGAGGACGCTCAGGTGTGAGCGCAGGAGGTCGTCGAGGATGCGCCGGTTGCGCGCGGCGGCGGCGGGGTCGCCGTCGGAGCCGACGAGGCGGGTGCGCGCGGCGATGGCGGTGCGCCAGTCGCCGGCGCGCGCGGCGGAGTCGGCGAGCGTGGCGTCGTAGGGGAAGTCGCGCTCGTTGCGGAAATTGACGCGCTTGTTGTCCAGAAGGGTTTCGCGCGCCTCGGCGTAGTTGCGCAGGAGATATTCGGCGGAGGCCTTGAAGAAGAGTGCGCGGTCGTCGTCGGGGATCTCGGCGAGCAGGCGCATGGCGGTGGCGTGGAGGCGCTGCGCGTCGCGCTCGCTCTCCCAGAGGGAGGCCAGGGCCAGGAGTGTGGCCGGGTGGCCGGGTCGGGCCTCCAGGGCGAGCGAGGCGTACTTGAGGGCGTTTTCGCGATCGCCGAGGCGGGCGTGAAGGTAGGTGCGGAAGGCGAGGTCCTCGACGGCGGCGTTGTCGAGTTTCGCGGGTTCGCCGGAGGCGGCGAGGGCGAGGGGCGCGGCGAGAGGGAGTGCCGCGAGAAGGAGGGTCGCGCGGCTCATTGTTTCGCCTCAAGCAGGCCGAGCGCCCGGCGGTAGGCGTCGCGTGCGGGTTCGGCCGCGCCGGAGGAAAGGCGAAGGTCGCCGAGGGCGGAGAGTGTGCGCGGGTCGGGCTTGGGGGAGGCCGCCACCACGAGGAGCATTTGGGATTCGGCGTCGGCGAAGCGGCCGGTGGCGGCGAGGGAGCGCGCGTAATCCATGCGCAGGTCCGGCGTGAGGCGCTCGCCCATTTCGCCAAAGAGCGGGAGCGCCTCGTCGTTTCTGCCGCGCATGGCGAGCAGTCGCGCGGCGAGGGCGCGCATGCGCGGCGCTCCGGCGCGGCGGGCGAGGAAGCGCGGGTGGAGTTCGTCGGCGGTGTCGTCGAGGCGCAGGGCGATGCAGGCGCGTGTGGCGACCTCGGCGAAGTCGTCGTAATCGGCCCAGTCGGGGTGCGAGCGCAGGGCGGATTCGAGCAGGTCGCGGGCGCCGTCGCGGTTGTCGGCGGTGAGTCGGGCGGTGAGCAGCAGGGCGCAGTTCTCGCGGGATTCGCGAAGGGCCGGCGTGAGGTCGAATCGGCGTTCGACGAGGTCGAATCGGCCGCGGTTGAAGTCGTACACGGCGAGCTCGCGGGCGAGGTCGAGGCGCTGCGGGAAGCGTTCGGCGAGGACGGCGAGGATGGCGGCGCGGGGCTCCTCGCGACGGGCCTGGCGAAGCACATGGCAGGCCTCGAGCAGAGCGGCGGGCTCGCCGGTGCGCGCGGCGCGTGTGGCGAGCTCGGCGAGGCGCAGGGTGGCCTCGCGGTCGCCGGCGCTCACGGCGGCGCGCAGGCCGTCGCGCAGGCGGCGCGGGTCGCCCAGGGCGTGCCAGGCGGCCTCGGCGGCTGAGGCGGCCTCGGCGTTGCGGCCGAGCGTGACGAGGAGGCGGAATTCGCGGTCGCGCCATTCCTCGTTCTTGGGCTCCAGGGCGACGAGCTTGCGGTAGGAGACGAGGGCCTCCTCGGTGCGGCGAAGGGCGCGCTCGAGGCGGGCCACTTTGGCGAGCGTGCCGGCGTCGAGTTTGGAGGAGGTGCGGAAGACGCGCAGGGCGGCGTCGTAGTCGCCCAGTCCGGTGAGCGAGTCGGCGTAGAGGGCGCGACGGGAGTCGTCGAGCCGCCGGGCGCCGCGGCGTTCGCAGAGGGCGACGATGTCGCGGGTGGAGGAAAGGGCGACGGCGATGCGGAAGGCCTCGTCGAAGTCGGCGTCGTCGCCGGTGGCGAGGTAGGCGCGGCGGATGAAGGAGAGTGCGAGGCCCGGCTTGTCGCTCCACAGCTTGGTGTGAGCGGCGAGGCGGAGGAACTCGGGGGAATCGCAGCCGGCGGCGGAAAGTTTGTCCACCAGGGCGTTGGCGGGGCCGAGCAGCGTGCGGGAGTGGCAGAGGCTGATGAGGGCGATGCCGGCGGGTGCGGGCAGGTCCGCCGACTTCAGGGCGCGCTCGATCAGTTCGGCGGTCTGGGCGGGTAGGGCGGAGGGGCCGCAGGCGAGGATGGACTTGGCGAGGTCCTCGTATCCGGCGGGCTGCGTTTGCAGCATGATCACGGGCCAGAGCTCGGCGAGCGCCTCGGCCTCGCGGCCCGCTTCGCGCATGGCGGTGCGGTAGACGCCGATGAGGTCGTGGCGAGCGCCGGTGACGACATAGTCGCGCAGGCGGGAGGTGACCGCGTCGGCCTTGTTGGCCTGGCGGGCGACACGCAGGAGGTATTCGGCGGACACGGCGCGGCCGGGGGCGGCGTCCCACCCGATGATGGCGGAGCGCAGGGCGCTGTCCGGGCGGGCGTCGGCGAGGTGGCGCTCCACGAGGCCTTCGACCCAGATGGTGGCGATGTGGGCCGGCATGCCGGGCGCGTTTTCCTCGAAGAACGCGTCGGCGCCGTCGCACACGGCGAGCTTGTTCAGGGCCTTGGCTGCGGTGGAGGCGGCCAGGGCGTCGCCGGGCGAGGTGCGGGCGAGGTTGAGGGCGCGCGCGAAGGCGGCGCGGCGTTCGTCGTGTCCGGCGCCGGTGGCTTTCTCGACGAGCATGGCGGCGGAAAGGAAGCGGTAGTCGGGCCCGCCCTTGGCGTTGTCGGCGAGCCTGTTGGAAATCTCGGCGGCCTCCTTGAGGCGGCCGTCGGCCACGAGGCGGTCGACCATCTGGGCCTCGTCGGGCACGAGGAGGCGCCAGCCCAGGACGATCGCCGGCAGGATGACACCGGCGCCGGCGACGGTGAGGCCGCGCACGAAACGCGCGTCGGCGTCGGTGCGCAGCCGCAGGTGCGGGTGGGCGTGGTGGTGCCGGTGCGGGGGCAGGAGCGGCAGCGCGGTTTCCGCATGGCGGTGACGGCGCACCCAGAAACGGTGGATTTTCTCGGGAGGGCGCGGCGCGGCGTCGGGTTCCCGGGGGCAGGTCGATATGGCGGGCGGTTCCGTCGCGCGGATGAGCGGGGGGCGTCCGTTCACCAGAGCGGGCGGGGCGTCCGGCGGCGGGATGGCGTCGGGCGCGAGGGCGGCCGGTCGCGCTGCGGAAGGCGCGGGTTCCGGGGCGGCGTTTTCCGTTTCGGCGGGGTGCTCCTCCAGCAGGGAAAGGATGTCGCGCGGGCGGTTGCCGGCGCGCACCACGAGGGCCGGCGCGGCCTGTTCTCCGGAAACGGGAGGGGGCACCGGCTCAGCCGGGGGCTCGGCGCCCTCGGGATTGTCCGGGATGTCGCGCAGGAGCGAGAGGATGTCGAGCGGCCTGGTGCCGGCGCCGACGGTGACCTTGAAGGCGTCGGGAGCGGGTCCCGGCGAGGGCGGCGGGGGCAGCGCGGGGGAGGTCTCCGGGGGATTCCCGAGCTCCCCGGGTGCGGAAGGTTCGGGCTCGGGGGCGTCGAAAATCGCGGCGTCGGCGGGTTCGAATGCGAGGAGGGGCTGGACGCAGAGATCCTCGGGCGTCGCTACGGGCGCCTGTGGGGGCGGTTCTTCGGCCGACAAGGCGGCGCCCGTGCGTTCGGCTTCGCCCTCGGCCTTCAGCCGGCGCAGCTTGGCGGCGAAGCTTTCGGCGCGCGGCTTCGCCTGCGGGGGCTTCGAGGCCTCCGTTGTGACGGCCGAGTCTGTCGGGCTTTTGGACAAGGTTTTTACCTCGTTAAGCTCCTTGAGCTCAGGCGTGCTGTCCAGCGACAACAGCCGGGTGCTTTTTCCGGGCTCAGGGCGTATTATTTTAGAGGCTCCGGTGATTATGCCCTATCATTTCCTCGGTATGTTTTAATGCATGGGGGTCATTGCCCCCGGGGGCGGCGGGTGTGCGGGAGGGCTTTGCGGCGGGCGCGCAAGACGCGGATTGCCGGTGGACAATCGGTCGGGCGCCGGGCTTATTCGGCGGCGGACCAACCCAAGCACACCTTGCCAACCGGCGCCATGTACGACCTCGAAAGCAGCATCCTGAAGGCGTTCCTTCTCGCCGACGGCGCGCCCGTCTCCGGAGACCGGATGGCGCGCGAGCTGGGTGTGTCGCGCGTGAGCGTGTGGCAGCGGCTGGAGCGGCTGCGGTCGGCCGGGTTCGTGTTCGACGCCGCGCCGCGCAAGGGCTACCGGCTCACGCACATCCCGCCGGGCCTGCATCCGGCGCTGCTGGACGCCCACCTGCGACTGCTCAAGGTGCGCGCCCGCGTGGATTTCCTGCCGGAGGTGGACTCGACCAACAGCGAGGCCGAACGCCGGCTGGCCGGCGGGGCGGAGGCGCCGTTCGTGGTGCTGGCCGGGCGGCAGACCGCCGGGCGCGGCCGTCTGGGGCGGGTCTGGCACAGCGAGCATCCGGAAAACCTGTACGCGTCGTTCGCGTTCCGACCGTTCCTGTCGCCCGACCGCATGCAGAGTTTCACGCTGATGATGGGGCTGCGCGTGTGCGAGCGGCTCGCCATCCGGCACGCCTTGCCCGGGCTGCGGCTGAAGTGGCCCAACGACCTGGTCTGCTCCGGACGCAAGCTGGCCGGCATGCTCACCGAGGCGCGAATGGATTCCGACCAGGTGCGCGATCTGGTCTTCGGCATCGGTTTGAATGTGAACAGCGACCCCGCCGCGCTGCCCGCCGAGGTGCGCGACACAGCCGGTTCGCTCGCCCACGCCCTCGGCTCCAAACTCGATTTGCACGCCGAGGCGGCCGACCTCATCGCCGGGGTGCTCGACGCCTACGAGGAGTTCGAGTCCTCCCGCGTCGCGCCCGACCCGCGCGCCCTGTTTTCCAAGTACGATTCGCTGCGGGGCCGCCCGGTGTCGGTGGGCCTTCGCGGCACGCCGCTCTCCGGCGTGGCCGAGGGGGTCGACGAACGCGGCGCGCTGCTGCTGCGCCTGCCTGACGGCTCGCTCACCGCGGTGAACGCCGGCGAGGTGACCCTGCGCAAGGCCTGACGAGGGAATCTCCCCGTTTTTTCGCCCGAGAAAAATCCTTTCCCATGAAAACCGAGTCCAAGCTCGACCTCCTCCTGCACACCGGGGCCCTTCTGCTGGGCAGCGGCGCCAACAGCACGCGCATTGAGCGCGCCATCTTCGACGCCGCCAGGATCCTGCGGTTGCCGCCGGACCATGTGCACCTGCACCTGAACCTGCGCACCATCATGATCAGCGTGGAGGACGGCGGGCGGTATGTGACCAAGTTCCGCAAGGTGAAGGCGCTCGGCGTGAACATGCTCATCATCTCCGGCATGCAGCGCGCGCTCGAGCGCATGGTCGCCTCCGGCGCCACGGCCGACGAACTCCGCTCGGAGCTCAAGCGCGTCGGTTCGCTGGGGCAGGCCTACCCCGAGTGGCTGCTCATCCTCGCCGTGGGCCTCGCCGACGGCGGCTTTTGCACCGTGCTGGGCGGCTCGGTGTCCGCCATCCTGTTCGCCGTGCTGGGCACGATGACCGGCCTGTTCGTGCGCCGCAAGCTGCACCACGCCGGATTCAACCTCTACTTCACCGTGATGATCGCGGCGTTTGTGGCCTGCGTCGTGGCGGCGTTGAACATCCCCTGCCACGCGCCGCTGCTGGGGCTGCTCAACAACCTGGGACTCGGCGTCGCCGCCGACACCGCGCCCACGCTGGCCGTGGCGGCCTCGGTGCTGTACCTCATCCCCGGCGTGCCGCTCATCAACACCTTCGACGACCTGCTGGACGGCTACACGATGATGGGGCTGGGTCGCGTCACCATCGCCACGCTCATCGTGCTGTCCGTCACCTGCGGCATGGTGGTGGCGCTCAACCTCCTCGACATCTCCAAGATCTGACCGAGCCATGATCGATCTTCCCACTCCCGTGTATTTCGCCTGCGGCTGCGCCGGCGCCGCCGGTTTCGGCATCCTGTTCAACGTCCCCCCGCGACTGCTGCTCGTGTGCGTGCTGGGGGGCGGCATCGCCGTGGCCACGCGCGGCCTCGTGGCGCTCGATCACACCTACGCGCTCTTCGGTCACACCTTCGGCTGGAAAGGCTTCGGCATCGAGGTCGGCGCCACGGTGGGGGCGCTGGTGGCCGGCGTGTGGGGCGTGCTCTGGTCGCACAAGCTGCGCACGCCGTCTTCGGTGCTCTCGGTGCCGGCGGTCATCCCGCTCGTGCCCGGCGTGTTCTCCTACAAGGCGCTCATGAACCTGGTGAACATCAACCATGTGAACCCGACGGAGCGTCAGGCCGCCCTGGTCGCCACCTTCGAGTACGGGTTGAAGGCCCTCATCATCATCATCGGCATCACCCTCGGCGTCACCCTCCCGCGCATGGTCAACCGCTGGATGATGAAACGCCAGGCCGCCCGCGCCGCCGGCGTGCCCCTCAAGGTCGCCCACTGACCTTCGTTGGCCCCCCCGGGGGCTGCGGTTCCGTGGGCTGCCATGCATGGGGGCGTCGTGCGCGCTTCTTCGGCGGAAGGGGCGCGGACCGCACCCGTGGTGGCGAAGGCAGAATCCGTCGGGGGCCTCTCCCATCCGCCTTGCTCAGGCATGATTTCTTAACGGCCTGCGGCGTGAAATAAGCGCGACGCACGAGGCCGTGAGTGTAAGTTTTTTGTGAGGCGGGTGGGGAAGTTTGTTTGCAACTTGGGCGCCGGGCGCCTGCATCACGCTTTCCCGCATGTCGCGGGCACAACCCCTTTCCCCGAAATCACCATCATGGCCAACCTCGGTCTCTCCGCCACCGGCGAACACAATCTGCCCACCGGCTACGCCCTGCTCTCCGACCCGCTGCTCAACAAGGGCACGGCCTTCACCGAGGACGAGCGCAACCGCTACGGCCTGCGCGGCATGCTGCCCCCGCGCGTCTTCACCATCGAGGAGCAGGAGGCCCGCGCCCTGGCCGCCGTGCGCAAGAAGAGCGACAACCTCGAGAAGTACATCTTCCTGACCGACCTGCAGCAGCGCAACGAGGTGCTCTTCTACCGCCTGGTGATCAACAATCTGGCGGAGATGCTCCCCCTCATCTACACGCCCACCGTCGGCCAGGCCTGCCTGGAGTTCGGCTCCATTTTCCGCAAGCCGCGCGGCCTGTACATCTCCATCAAGGACAAGGGCCGCATCCGCGAGGTCCTGCTCAACTGGCCCCAGCAGAAGGTGAAGCTCATCGTCGTCACCGACGGCCAGCGCATCCTCGGCCTGGGCGACCTGGGCGCCCTCGGCATGGGCATCCCGATCGGCAAGCTCTCCCTCTACACCGGCTGCGCCGGCGTGCACCCCGGATACTGCCTGCCCATCACCCTCGATGTCGGCACCGACAACGAGACCCTCCTGAAAGACCCCTTCTACCTCGGCCTCAACCAGAAGCGCGTGGAAGGCCCGGCTTACGACGAGTTCCTCGAGGAGTTCGTCATGGCCGTGAAGGAAGTGTACCCCGACTGCCTCCTGCAGTTCGAGGACTTCGGCAACCGCAACGCGTTCGCCCTCCTCCACGAGTACCGCGACCGCATCTGCTCGTTCAACGACGACATCCAGGGCACCGCCTCCGTGTCCGTCGCCGGCATCATCTCCGCCGTGCGCCGCATGGGCGGCAAGCTGGCCGACCAGAAGCTGCTCTTCCTCGGCGCCGGCGAGGCCGGCACGGGCATCGGCGAACTCTGGACCGAGGCGCTGCGCCACGAAGGCCTTTCCGAAGAGGAGGCGCGCAAGCGCTGCTGGTTCGTGGACTCCAAGGGCCTCATCACGAAGAGCCGCTGGGAAAGCCTCAACGACCATAAGCGTCCCTTCGCCCATGAGCACGCCCCGGTGGCGACCTTCGAGGAGGCCGTGGACGCCATCAAGCCCACCGCCATCATCGGTGTGGCCGGCATGGCGCGCACCTTCACCCCCGCCATCCTCCAAAAGATGGCGGCGCTGAACAAGACGCCCATCGTCTTCGCCCTCTCCAATCCGACTTCCAAGGCCGAGTGCACCGCGCAGGAAGCCTACGAGCACACCGCGGGTCGCGTGATCTTCGCCAGCGGCAGCCCGTTCCCGCCCGTCGAGTTCGGCGGCAAGACCTGGCAGACCGGTCAGTGCAACAATGTCTACATCTTCCCCGGCGTGGGCCTGGGCGTGCTCGCCTGCCGCGCCACCAAGGTGACCGACAGCATGTTCCTCATCGCCGCGCGCACCCTGGCCGAGATGGTGACCGACGCCGACCTCGCCGTCGGCCGCGTGTACCCCTCGCTGTCCATGATCCGCGAAGCCTCGGCGCGCATCGCCGTGGCCGTGGCCGAGGAGGCCTACAAGCTCGGCCTCGCCCAGGTCGCCCGCCCGGCCGACCTGAACGCCGCGGTGCGCTCCTGCATGTTCACGCCCGAGTACGAGCAGTTCTAAAAAAGGTTTCCGTCCGCCGCCGGCGGGCGCGATTTTCCAAAAAAGCGCAAGGCCGTCCGGGTTTTCGGACGGCCTTGTCGTTTGAGCGCCGATGGCTTTTCAGCCTGTCGGCCCTAGCCCTTGGGGTTGCCGACGCGGCCCGTCTGGCTGCGGTGGTTGCCGCCGCGCGGGTGCGCCTGGTGGCGCGAGTCGCGGATCATGGGCCGCGTGCGCGCTTCGCTGTTGCCGTGCCGGAATTCGTGGCCGTCCCCGACGGCGCGTCCGGCATGGTGTTGGAGAATCTTGGTTTTCATGACTGCAGGGATTTTGAGGTACCTTGGGCGCCGGCGTGATTCACCGTCGCCACCTGCAACATAGTCCAAACGGCCGCCGGGGTAAACCGCGCCGGCGGTTTTTCCGCAGCGGGCCTTTTTCGCGATTCAGGCGACGGGCGGGGGCGTGAGCAGCATGGGCGCCTTCAGGCCCGGGATGAAGTCGGAGAACTCCGCGCCCTCGGCGGCGTCGCGCAGCGCCTTTTGCACCATGCCCATCTTGGCGTCCAGGTTGTCCACCTGGGAGACGAACACGGCCTCGGGCGTGGCGGCCATGGCGGCGGCGCCCCACTCGAGTTCGCCCTGGTGCGAGAGGATGATGTGTTCGAGGCGCTCCAGCAGCAGCGGGTCGAGCTTGCGGCGCAGGCCGTGCTTGCGCACGAGCGCGTAGCCCAGGACGACATGGCCCTGCAGGATGCCCGTGCGGGTGCGCTTGGTGGCGAGCCCCTGCGTGTATTCCACGATTTTCCCGGTGTCGTGGAGCAGGATGCCGGCGAGCGCCAGCGACGGGTCCACCTCCGGGTACAGCGGCAGCAGCGCGCGGCCGGCGCGCGCCATGTGCACGGTGTGCTCGAGCAGGCCGTTGCGGTAGGCGTGGTGCATGGCGACCGCCGCCGACGAGGTGCGGAACACTTCGCCGACCTCGGCGAACGCGTCCTGCACGGTGGCGCGCAGCCCGGCGTGCGGGATGGCCTCGATGTGCGTGAGAAACTCCGCCCACAGCGCCTCGGCGTCCTCCGGGCACGACTCCACGAGGCCGTCGAGCGATTCCGCGTAGCCGGGCTCGGACGGGTCGATGGGGTAGGCGCCGAAAAGCTTCGGGCTGAACTTGTCGTTGTAGCGGTCCGAGCGGCCTTCCAGGCGGACCGGGGCGCCCTCCAGCATGGCGTCCACCGCGCCGTAGGCGGCGCTGTCGCCGAACAGGGTGGCGGAGAAGGAGCCGGATCGGTCGCCGAATTCGGCCATCATGAACGGGTTGCCGTTCTTCGCCGTCTTCACGGCCTTCTTCTTGAGCAGGAAGACGCCGTCGAAGGCGACGCCGCTCTCGAGCGTTTTGAGGTCCTTGACGCGCAGTCGAATCAGGTCGGGCATGGTGCGCGCATCCTTGGCGGGAGCGTCCCGTTCCGGAATCCCAAAAGCGGCGCGGTTCCCCCGGGCGCGTTGAAACGAAGAACCCGCATCGCGCTTTTCAGCCTTGATGCGGGTTCTTTGAAAATGGTGGCCGGAGTCGGAATCGAACCAACGACACGGGGATTTTCAGTCCCCTGCTCTACCAACTGAGCTATCCGGCCGCTGGTGAGGGGGCGCAGAAAGGCGGTTTGTCGGCCGGGTGTCAACCGGTTTTTTTGTCGGCTTTGCGTGAAAAACGCCGGGGCGCGCCTTGGCGCGTTCAAATCGCTTGGTTCCCGTGTTTTGCAAACCTAGCGTGGCCTTCCCAAATCGCCCCGATTCATCCCGACTCTTTTTCGCATTCCGCAAACTTCCCCATGCCCGACCCCGATTCTCAGGAAAATCACGACGCCGAGCTCGCCCGCCGGCTTGAGGTGGCCGAGCGGGAGCTGCACGCGCTGCTCCATTCGATATCGCATGATGTGCGCGCGCCGCTGCGGGTCATCAACGGCTTCTCCCTGGCCTTGCAGGAGGACTATGCGAAGGTGCTGGAGGGGGCCGGCCTCGACCATGTGCGGCGCATCCGGGCGGCCGCAGCGCGCATGGACCAGATGCTCGATGGCATTCTGCGACTTTCCCGCATCACCGTGAAGCCTCCGGAGTCCGGCCGCGTCGACCTCTCGCACATGGCGCGCGACATCGTCTGCGGCCTGCGCGAGAACACGCCTCCTCACGAGGTGGAGGTCGACGTGGAGCCGGGCATGGAACTGGCCGGCGACCGCGCGCTGGTTCGCGTCGTCCTTCACGAGCTGATCGGCAACGCTTGGAAGTACACGCGCGGGGTGTCCGGCGCCCGCATCGGCGTCGGGCGCGCCGGCGCGCCTCCCGGGCGTTTCGCCGTTCGCGTTCGCGACAACGGCATCGGCTTCGACTCGGAACTCGCGGGCGAAAGGCTCTTCGGGCTTTTCCAGTGCTTTCACGACCGGGAAAAGCAGCCCGGCAACGGCGTCGGGCTGGCGCTCGCGCGGCGCGCCGCCCGGGTGATGGGGGGCGAAGTCGAGGCGCGTTCAAAGCCCGGCGAGGGGGCTGAGTTCACCTGCATCCTGCCTGACGGCTCCGCGAGATAGACCGCGTAAGCCGCCTTCCTCGCGCGCGCCGTCCGGCGTGCTCCGCGGTTGGGAATAAATTCGCGTCGGCGGGCGGGCCGGGTTTAATGAGTAAACTGCACACTCGGCTTGCCGCATCCCTTTCAATCAACCCGAATACATTGGCCCTATGAACCGCACCATTCGCATCCTGAACGCCGAAGACTGCGAGGATGACTTCCTCCTCATCGAACGGGAGATCCGTCGTGCCGGAATCGCCGCCGAATTCGAGCGTGTCGAGACTCCCGAGCAGTTCCGCGACGCGCTCACCCGCGATGTGTGGGACATCGTCGTGGCCGATTACTCCCTGCCGGGGTTCTCGGGTATCCAGGCGCTGGAGATCCTGTTGGAGAGCAAGCTCGACATCCCCTTCATCCTCGTCTCCGGGACGGTCGGCGAGGATGTGGCCGTCAAGGCCATGAAGATGGGCGCCAGCGACTACATCCTCAAGGGCAACCTTGCCCGACTGGGCCCCGCCATCGAGCGCGAGATACGCGAGGCCAGCGTGCGTCGTGAGCGCCGCCGCGCCGAAGCGGCCCTGCGCGAAAGCGACGACAGCCTTCGCCACACCATTTCCCTGCTTCGCGCCACCCTGGAGTCCACCGCCGACGGCGTCATGGCCGTGGGCGCCGACAGCCGCATCACCATTTCCAACAAGAAGTTCCCGGCCGTCGCCGGCGTGCCCGAGCGTGTGGTCGAGGAGGGCGACGCGAGGCCCGTGCTGGACGACCTCGTCGGCCGTCTGGTCAATTCCGCCGAGTTCGCCGTCATCGCCAACCACCTCTGCGAACGCGCGCAGTCGCCCACGCCCAAGGAGGGTTTCCATTCTTTGGAATTCAAGGACGGGCGCAGCGTCGAGGCCTTCGTGGTGCCCCAGTGGGACGACGGGCGTTGCGTCGGCCATGTGGTCTGCCTTCGCGATGTGACCGAACGCCGCAAGGCCGAGGACGCCAGACACCGCATCGAGACCCAGCTTTTCCAGTCCCAGAAGATGGAGGCGCTCGGCTCGCTCGCCGGCGGCGTCGCCCATGACTTCAACAACCTGCTCTCCGTCATCCTCAACTACGCCGAGCTGCTGCGCGTGAAAGTGGCCGGAAACGCCGACGCCGAGCGCTATGTGGAGCACATGCTCCAGTCCGGCCAGCGCGCCGCCGAGCTCGTCCGCCAGATTCTGCTTTTCAGCCGCCGGCAGAAGCAGGAGCTGCGTCCGTTGCGCCTGCAGGACAGCATCGAGGACGGCGTGAAGCTGATTCGTGCGACCATCCCGCGCACCGTGCAGCTGGAGACCTCGCTGCAGTTCGACGCCCCGCTCGTGCTGGCCGACACCTCGCAGCTGCACCAGGTGTTGATGAACCTTTGCATCAACGCCGCCCAGGCGATGCCCGAGCGCATGGGCCGCATCGAGATCGCGGTGAACTCCGCCTCGGTCTCCCAGGCCCAGGCCGCCGCCAATCCCGACGCCAAGGCCGGCGACTATGTCGTGCTTTCCGTGGCCGACAACGGCTGCGGCATGGACGCCGACACGATGGCGCACATCTTCGAGCCGTTCTTCACCACCAAGACCAAGGGTGAGGGCACCGGACTGGGACTTTCCGTGGTGCACGGCATCGTGCGCGGCCACAACGGCTTCATCACCGCCAATTCCGAGAAGGGCGTCGGCTCCACGCTGCGCGTCCATATCCCGGTCTACAAGGACGGCACCGAGGCTCAACCCGCCGCCGGCGGCGCGAGCGAGGTGCTGCGCGGCTCCGGACAGCATGTCATGTTTGTCGACGACGAGCCCGCCATCTGCGGTGTCACCGAGCATGTCCTCAAGAGCCTGGGCTATCGCGTGACCACCTACACCGACCCGATGCAGGCCCTGGAATCCTTCAAAAAGGATCCCAAGTCCGTGGACCTCCTGCTCTCCGATGTGAACATGCCAGGCCTGAATGGCGTCGAACTCGCCAAGCGTTTCCTGACGCTGCGTCGCGAGCTCCCCGTGCTGCTCATCTCCGGATTCAGCGGCACCTGGACCGCCGAGAATGTGCGCCCCCTGGGCATTCTCGACCTGTTGCAGAAGCCCATATCGCCGCGTCAGATCGGCAACCACCTGCACCGCGCGCTCAACACCAAGCGCATTTCGGGTGAGGATAACGCCTGCAAAATCACCTTCACCAAGGCGCCTTTCTCCGCGAAATAGCCCCGTCCAAAACCTGCGCTCATGACCCGGCCCCTGCTTCTCGGCGTCAATATCGACCACGCCGCCACCCTTCGCCAAGCCCGCTATCGCGACGCCGGCCGCACCTGCGGCGGCGTGATCGAGCCCGATCCCGTGGCCGTCGCCCTCCTCTCCGAGGAGGCGGGAGCCGACGGCATCACGGTGCATCTGCGCGAAGACCGCCGGCACATGCAGGAGGAGGACATTCGCCGCCTGCGCGCCTGCATCCGCACCCGTTTGAATCTGGAGATGGCGTGCACCGATTTCATGGTCGATTTCGCGCTCGGCCTGAAGCCCGACTATGTCTGCCTCGTTCCCGAAAGCCGCGAAGAGGTGACGACCGAGGGCGGCCTCGATGTCGCCGGCGGATTCCCCCGCGTGGTCGAGGTGGTGCGCGCGCTCACCGACGCCGGCATACAGGTCAGCCTCTTTGTCGATCCCGAGCTGCGGCAGATCAACGCGGCGGCCGATTCCGGCGCCGGTCTCGTGGAACTGCACACCGGCGCCTACGCCAACGCCTGGCACGGCGCCGGTCGCGAGGACGAACTGCTCCGCCTTCGCCGCGCGGCCGATCTCGCCGCCGGGTCGGGCCTCACGGTGAACGCCGGCCACGGCATCAATTATCACAATATCGCCGGCATCCTGACCGTGCCCCATCTGCACGAGCTTAACATCGGCCACTCCATCCTGTCGCGCGCCCTGCTCACCGGCATGGGCGAGGCCGTGCGCACGATGAAGGCGCGCATGCAGCGCCAGCCCGTCGCCTGATCGCGCTTCCTTGGTCGGAGGCCGCCCGGCGCCGCCGACCTTCCCCGACCCCTTCCCATGCTTCCCCCCGAATCCCTTTCCGGACGAGTGCTTGGCGTGGGGATCGACCTCGTCGAAATCTCCAGGATTCGCGGCTCCGGCGAACGCCACGGCGACCGTTTCCTCGAAAAGGTCTTTTCCGACGCCGAGCGCGCCGCGATGTCCGGACGCGCCGACCCCTGGCCCGGCTACGCCGCGCGTTTCGCCGCCAAGGAGGCCGTATCCAAGGCTTTCGGCACCGGCATCGGCGCCGAACTCGACTGGCGAAGCGTCTCCGTCGTGACCGATTCCGCCGGCGCGCCCCGCGTGGAACTGGACGCCAAGGGCGCCGAACTGCTGCGCGCCCGGGGCGCCTCGCGTATCCTGATTTCACTCACGCACACGGGCTCGCTCGCCCAGGCCTGCGCCGTCCTCGTGTCCTGACTTTCGAAAACCATGAGCCCCTCCGCCCTGCATCCGGTCATGACCTGCGCCGAGGCGCGCGGGTTCGAGCACGGTTTCTTCCAAGGCGCCGATTCCGGCCTCACCGTGCGCGAGGCGATGTCGAGAGCCGCCTCGGGCGTGGCGAGGGAGACTCGCGCGCTGCTCGCCGAGGGCGCCCTGCGCCCGGATTTCGTGGTCGTGCTCTGCGGGACCGGCCGCAACGCCGGCGACGCCTTGCTCGCGGCCCATGAGCTGCTTGGACCGGGCGCGCAATGCCGGGTTTGTCTGAGCTCGCCGCGCGAGACGCTGTGCGCCGAGGCGGCATGGGCGCTGGCCCGCCTGGAGTCGCTGGTCGGTGTGCGCGTGCATGTCGGTCAGGATTTTCCCGCGACTCCCGCCGGCGTTCCGTGCCTCGTGCTCGACGGCCTGACGGGTTCCGGATTCCGCCCGCCACTGTCGCCCGCCATGAGCGCCCTTATCCTTGCGGCGAATTCCTGCGAGGACGCGGTGCGCGTCGCCGTGGACCTGCCGTCCGGTGCGGGCGACGCGTCCGATTCGCTCCTGTTTTCCGCCCACCTCACGGTGGCCACGGGCGTCGTGAAGGCCCCGCTTGTCGCGCAGCCGGCGGTGCGAGCGGCGGCCGGGCGCATTCGCTACGCCGACATCGGCTTTTTCGACAGGCTCGCTCCCGCGTCGCGCATCGCCGTGCCGTCGCCGCAGGCGATGCGGACGTTGGGCGGGCTTCGGCCCGCAACAAGCGACAAGCGTGATTACGGGCATGTCGCCGTGCTGGGGGGCAGCCGCCGGATGCCCGGGGCGCTGATGTTGAATGTGCTCGGCGCCCTTCGTTCGGGAGCGGGCTTGGTCACCGCGTTCTGTCCCGAATCGGTGCATGCGGCCTTCGCCGCCGCGGCGCCCGAGGCGATGTGGGTGCCGCTTCCGGAGTCGGCCGACGGCTCCCTTTCGCAGGATGCTCTGCCGATCGCGCTGGAGCGCCTGTCGCGGGCGGATGCCCTTGTGTGCGGATCCGGTCTGGGCGCTTCGGAGGGCGCGCTGGCGCTTGTGACCGATCTGCTTGCGCAAACGGCGCTGCCGGTGGTCGTCGATGCGGATGCGCTTCGCCCCGAGGTCCTTGCCGGGGTGAAGGCGCGGCCTGCGGGCAGCGGCCCGGTCGTGCTCACGCCTCACGCCGGGGAGTTTTTGCGCATCTGCGGACGGGATGCCGGCGACGGTTTCGGGGTGTTGAATGAGTACGCGCGGGAGGCCCGAGCCATCGTCGTTCATAAAGGGCCGGGCACGCGCGTGGCCGATGGCGAGCGCGGCGTTTTCATTCCGCACGGAGGGCCGGCGCTGGCGCGCGGAGGTTCGGGCGACCTGCTCGCCGGCATGGTCGGGGCCGCCCTCGCCGCGAAGCCCGGCGCCGGGCTCGCCGAGGTGGCTCAGTCCGTCGCCTTGCATGGCGCCGCCGCCGACGCCGTGGCGTCGCGCCGGGGCGCGCTCCCGCTGAGAACGACCGACCTCCTCGACGGAATCGGCGAGTTCCTTCGCGGGTGAGGCGGTCGCGGCCGGGTAAAACGCCCGTCCCGAGGGGATTTGTCTGAACAAAGGTCGCCCGTACGCCATGATGGCGGGAAAATTGTATCCATGGATTCACGACGAGCCAGGCTCATATTGAACGCCCTTCCCAATGTCGGGCCGGTTTCGCTTCGCCGCATGCTCGACGCCTTCGGCACGCCCGAGTCGGTCCTCGAGGCTTCGCGGGAGGGGCTTATGGGCGTGAAGGGCGTCGGGCCGGTCATGGCGGACACCGTTCGCGCCTGGCGTAGGCATTTCGACCCCGGTCCGGAGGCGGAGCGCCTGGCGGAACGCGGCATGCGCTTTCTGATCCCGGAGGACGAGGCGTATCCTTCGCTGTTGAAGGAGATCTACGACCCGCCCATCGGCCTGTATTCGCTCGGGCCGCACACGGTCGGCGCGCGCTGCGTGGCTCTGGTCGGCACGCGCCGGCCGACGCCTTACGGGCGCTCCCTCGCACGCGAGGTGGCGCGCGAGCTCGCGCTTGCCGGGTGGTGCGTGGTGAGCGGGCTGGCGCGCGGCGTGGACACGGAGGCACATCGCGGCGCGCTTGACGCCGGTGGCGCCACGGTCGCCGTGCTCGGGTGTGGCGCCGACATCGTTTATCCGCCCGAGAACCTCGAGCTCTACCGGGAAATCGCCCGTTCGGGCGCGGTGTTGTCGGAGTTTCCTCTGGGGCGCCCGGCGGACAGGCGCACCTTCCCGATGCGCAACCGCATCGTGGCCGGGCTGTGCAAGGCGGTGGTGGTGGTCGAATCCGACGAGGACGGCGGCAGTCTTATCACCGCGCGTTTCGCCGCCGACATGGGGCGCGTCGTGTGCGCTTTCCCCGGGCGTGTGGATCAGCCCACCAGCCGCGGCTGCCATGCGCTCATCCGGGAGGGTGCGACGCTGGTGACGGGGGCGGCGGACATCCTGCAGGAACTCGGCGGCGCTCCGGCCCAGCGTGAACTGGACTTCGGCGGCAACGCGGGGGCGTCGGCGGACGAACCGGCCACGCCGGAGGAGGCGCGCGTGCTGGCCTTGTTTGCCGGCGGCGGTTTTCAGACGCCTGATATGCTGGCCGAGCAGTCGGGGCTTCCCGTGGGGGCGGTCAATGCGGCCCTGCTGTCTCTGGAGCTGGCGGGGCGCGTGGTGCGCCGCGACGACGGCGCCTACGAGGCCGCGCGCCGGGGCGGACGCTAGTCGATGTCGATGTGAGCGAGCGTGGCGTCGGCCAGTTCCGGGCAAAGCCTGGGCGCCAGCTCGCTCCATCGTCCGAGGTCGCCGGTGGTGAGCAGACTCACTTTTCCGGGCTCCCCGGCTTCGCCGGCCTGCGTCGCGTCGGAGGAAAGCAGGCTTTTCACGCGGCGCGCGACGGCCTCGCCGGTGTCTATCACCGAGACGGAAGGCCCTGCGAAATCCTCGATGGCCTTTCGCAGGAAGGGGAAATGGGTGCAGCCGAGCACGAGCGTGTCGGCGCCGGCTTCCAGCAGCGGAGGCAGGATGCGCGCCACCGCCTCGCGCACCGCGGGTGTGTCGGTCTCGCCGGCTTCGACGAGCGACACGAATTCGGGGCAGGGGCGGGTGATCACGCGCACGCCGCGGGCGTGCGTGCTCACCAGGCGGTGGAACTTCTCGCCGGCCACGGACGCCTCGGTCGCGAGCACCGCGATGACGCCGCTTTTCGTGCGCGCCGCCGCGGGTTTCACGGCCGGCTCCATGCCTGCGAACGGCACCGGGTAGTGCGCGCGCAGCGCCTCCACCGCGGCTATGGTGGCGGAGTTGCAGGCGATGACGATGAGCTTGGCGTCCATCGCCAGCAGGCGGTCGGTGATGGCGAACACGCGGTCGCGTATCTCGTCCGCCGGCTTGGGTCCGTACGGGCAGCGCGCGCTGTCGCCGATGTACACGATATTCTCATACGGCAGGGCGCGCCGGATCTCGCGCAGGACGGAGAGCCCGCCTACGCCGGAGTCGAGGATGCCGATGGGGCGATGCATGGAACGACTGCGGAATGCGGATTCCCGGCGGGAAGGGAAGGGCGCGATTTCGCCATGAAAAAAGCCGCCCGGCGAGGGGCGGCCTTGGAGGCTTATTCCTTGGGTTCGGGGACCGGGTCGGCCTCGGCGACGGGCTGAGGTTCCGCCGTTGCGGGCTCCGTCGGCTTGGCGGGCTCCGCGGCGGGCTTGGGGGCCTCGGCCGCAGGCTTGGCGGGCTCGGCGGCCGGCTTCACGGGCTCGGGCGCGGTCTTGACGGGTTCGGGCTCGGCGGCCGGGGGGACGGGGGCGGGTTCGGTCGGCACTTCGGGGGCTTCGACCTTGGGCTCGGCGGCGTCGGCGGCGGTCGCTGCCGGAAGCGGCGTCTTGCCGGCCTTGTTCGTGATGACGGAAGCGTAGGCGAGCCAGTCGGTCGCCTTTTTGCCGGCCGCGGTGACACGCGAGGCGGGCTTGCGCGCGGCGATGATCTGAGCGGAGGTGGGCTGCGCTCCGATGGCGGCGCGAATCTCGCGTAGCAGGCGACCATGGTAAAGGACGGCTGCGTCGGCGCCCCGCAGGGCTTCCGTGAGCTTGGCGGCGCGGGCCTTGGCGTCATCGCGGCCGGTTTCGGCCACCTTGCGCAGCGCCGGGTCGGTCTGGGCCTCGACGGAGGCGTCCCATCCGGCGATCACTTCGGTAAGCGAGGAGCGGAGGTCTTCGCCCAGGCCCGAGGCGGTGTCGCCGCGCAGGCCGGCGAGGGCCTTGTCGAGGGCGGCGAGGCGGTCGTCGGGGGAGGTGACGCTGTCGGCGACGACGGCGGCGAGGGCGGCATCCGCAGTGCGGATACGGGCGGAGAGGTCCACGAGGGCCTCGTCGAGGGAGGCGGCGCGCGGGGCGGGGGAAGCCACGGCGGAGCCTTGCGAGGAGTGGGCGCTGTCGTCGCCGGCGCAGCCGGAGAAGGCGAACGGGGCGAGGGCGCAGAGGGCGAGCGCGAGACGGGTGCGGAGCTTGGTCATGGGATTGAAAGTAAAGGGTGCGGATGGTGGGTGCGCGGGCGGGCGCGGGCAAGGAGCCGGGGATTTTTTACGGGGTCTTGCGAGCGGCGTGGCCGCGAAGGAAGGCCTCCTCGAGGCCGTGAAGGGTGATGTGGGGTTCCCAGCGGATGCGGTCTAGCCAGGCTTTGGGCAGCACGCCCGCCACGCCGCCGGTGGCGATGAGCGCGGGGTTCTTGACGCCCCATCCGTCGAGCTCGGCGAGGACGCGCACGAGGAGGGCGTCGATCATGCCGGCGAAGCCCACGGCGCAGCCGAGTTTCATGGCGTCGAGGGTGCTCTTGCCCACACCGGAGGAGACCATCAGGTCGTTGGGGTCGAGGGCGGGGAGAAGGGCGGTCTGTTCGTGCAGGTAGCGCGTCATCACGCCGATGCCCGGGGCGATGACGCCGCCCTCGTAGCCGCGCTCGGTAAGGATGTCGAAGGTGACGGCGGTGCCCATGTCGATGACGATGGCGGGGGCGCCGAAGCGCGCCTGCGCGCCCATGCAGTTGGCGAGGCGGTCCTGCCCGATCTCATGCGGGCGCGGGTAGGCGATGCCGAGGCCCGGGGCGGCGTCGTGGCGCAGGTGCCACACGGGCAGCCCGAGCCTGTCGAGAAGCGGGCGCACGCGTTCGGTGGCGGCGGGGACGACGGAGCAGAAGCTGACGCCTGCGAAGTCGCCGCACTGGTTGCGCAGGCTTGAGAACACGGCGGGGAGCCCCTCGCGCGGGTCGTCGAGCAGGGCGGTCTTCACCTGACCGTCGGAGATGACGACGGTGTTTTCGAGGAGGCCGAAGTGGGTGTGCGTGTTGCCGATGTCGAGGCAGAGGATGCGCATGGCGGGGAGCATTGACGGCGAATCACGGGGGGAAGGCAAGGCGGCGCCCACCGGAAAAGCGAATTGCGCACGGCGCCGAGGCGGTGGAGGGTGCGGCGAGCAACCCGCATCCGACCATGAGAATCCCGCTTGAAGACGGTATCCAGGACATCCTGTTGAAGGCCATGCGAGGGCTGCGTGTGCCCGAGTCCGAACTCGCGAAGCGCTCGGGCGTCCCCGTGGAGCGCATATCGGCGTTGCTCTCGGGCGCGCCCGACGGGGATTCGGCAAGGAGGGTGGCGCCGGTGTTGGGGCTGGGGGCCGAGGCGCTGGCGGAGTCGGCGACGGGCGCGCCGTATCCGGAAACGCCCGACATCCCAGTCGGCTTCCGCATGGCGACGGCCCCTTTCGGCGACATGACCGTGAACAGTTTTCTCGTGTGGGACGAGGCGACGCGCGAGGCGGCCCTGTTCGACGCCGGAGCGGCCCGCGAGCTCCTGTCATTCGCGAGAGCCGAGGGGCTTGGCGTGAGGTGGGTTTTCATCACGCACGCCCATCGCGACCATGTCGCCGGTCTGGCCGAGGTCGTGCGGGAGACGGGCGCCTCGGTGATCACGGAGGAGCGTGAGCCGGTTGCCGGTGTGCCTGCGGAGGTTTTTCGGGCGGGTGCGCGATTCCGCGTCGGTGCGCTCGGGGTGGAGTCGCGCGAGGCGTGCGGTCACTCGCCGGGACAGGTCGCGTATGTCGTCACGGGGCTGTCGCGTCCGGTGGTCGTGTCCGGCGACGCGCTGTTCGCGGGGTCGATGGGCGGATGCGCCGGCGCGTACGCCGAGCAACTGGGCAACACCGCCCGCCATATCCTGACGCTTCCGGGGCGCACGCTGGTGGCGCCCGGGCACGGTCCGCTCACCACCGTGGCCCGTGAGCTCGCCCACAACCCGTTCTTCGCGCGGTGAGCGATTCGTATCAGGCCGGATGGGAAAGAAAGGCGCCCGCGCGGTTTCTAATTTCCAGCGTAACTTTCTGGATTGAGAAAAATGGAGGTCAGTCGCTTGCGGAATGACCTTCCTCATCTGGCAGCACCTGAAAAGTTGCGTTGGACGGTAGAACTCGGGCCATCACCGTTTGGCCAAAAGGAAAAAGAGGGCAGCGGCAGAGCCAAGTTGAAGGAAGATGGAAACCGCAAGAACCCGCGTTAGCATGGCGAACTGGGCATCTGTCTTGGCCGAAATCGTCGCAGCTTCATCCGCCTGCTTGCGAAGATCGGAGGCGAGCCCCGCAATCGCTGCCTTTAGTGACGCATCCGCCTGCGAAATCGCAAAGGACAATTTGTTCGAGTGTATTTGCTGGGTTTCCGCAATCACTGCCTTCAGTGACGCCTCGGTTTGTGAAATCGCAGAGGACAATTTTTCAGAGTGTATTTTCTGGGCTTCCACAAGCACCTGTAATTGCTTTTGCGAGGCTACGATCTGAGATGTCGCCTCTTCGCATTCCAGCTCAAGGTTCGCCACTTGGTTCATCAGCTTACTGAACTTGGTGTTTTGGCGTTCCTCTCCCTCGCGCAAGTGTTGCGGCAAATTATGTTTTTGGAGAATTTCCGCAGTAGCGTGGATCTTGTGCCCGAGTTCATCCGCAGTCCTGATTGCGGACTCGGCAAGCTCGCGCATCTCTCCGGTCGCCTTGCCTGCCTGCTCGATGGTTTGGGCCGCTGATTTCAGTTTGGAGAGTTGCTCGGCGAGTTCGGAAAACTGCCGCTCCGCGAGCAGCAGTCGTTCGGTGGATGCGTTACTCATAGTTTGTTGAGGAGGTTTCGGGTTTTTTCTGCGGCGCGTTCCAATAGATGATTCAGCGCCATCCGGCCGAACGGGGTGTTCGCGTACTCCCTCACGGCATGTCGAGCGAAGTCGATTCCCTTCGGGGCTCCAAACCAAGTTGTTTTCATTTCCTCCAGAATCGGGTGATTGGAGGAGTCGGAACAAAGCAGCCCCCAGAGTTCCACCGCCAAATCATAGGGGAGCCCTTGCTCGCCGAGCTCGCCGCGCGTGAGTCGCAGCAGACGCTTTATTTCCATGCCCTGATGGCGATCCGGGTGCAGTTTGATTCCAGTGGTGATCGCCAGCCATAGCACGGCGGCATTGTTCGGATCATTGTCGAGCGAGCGCCGGGCTGTGCCCAGAAGCAGGTTCATCTCCTGCATCGTTCGGGCTCCGGACAGCGTTTGTTTCACTTGTCCGTTTGGGATCTCCCGTAGGGATTTGCCTAACCACTCCTTGAGGACCTCGGTGTACTCCGATTCCGAAAGGTAATCCAGCATGTCGGATTTGAAGGCGTCATGGTTCTTAAAATGCAAGCAGAGCTCGGCCATGGTTTTGAGCGATTGCAGCCGCCGGCTGAGCACCTCCTCGTAAATGTATCGCATGTAGATATCGACACATTGCTCCAACGCCACCTCGGTCGGCATGTCCGCCCGAAGTCCTGCAAAGCGCTCGTTCACATAATCGTCAAATTTGCACCGCCGCAGGTAGGATTTCAGCGAGGCGATAATCCTACCGGCGTTGACGACATCGGGAACGGTGACTTTGTAACAGGTCTTCAGGCCGGATCGGAACTCCTTGGTATAGTCCTCGATGACACCCAGCATGATGCCGCGAAAGAGGCACTTCTCCGTGTCCTTGGCCTCCTGGATCACCTCGACTCCTTTCGCCCCAAGGAAGGGATTGAGGAATTTAACCAAGCCCATCGCCTCTTCCTTCACCCCAGGGAATCCTTGTTGGAGGAAATAGGCGGGTGTCCCCCATTCTCCTTTGGCGTCATTCATCCGTTCGATGCTTTGTTGAATCGTATCCGCCTCCCAAACACCTCGGTGGCGGAGGGTGTCCCGATCGATGAGGATATAGGACCGGGCGCCGGGGCGTCCGTCCCGTCCAGCGCGTCCTGACTCCTGGTAGAATGATTCGATGGATTCGGGGAGGGAGGTATGGATACAGTAGCGGACATTCGGTTTGTCGAAACCCATGCCGATACTTTTGCTCGCGATGACTTCTTGGATCTTGTCCGCCTTAAAATCCAGCAGCACCCGCCGCTTGTGCTCGGCCCAGTCCCAGTCGTTCAAGTCATCGAGGCACTTCGGCTTGGTTCCCGAGTAGAGATTTCGGTGGCCCAGTTCGGCGCAGACTGTCTGCACCGATGCTCCGTAAGGGGAGTTCACCGTGGAGCAGAAAATGATTCCGCCGACCTTGCTGGCGGGGTCCTCAATCGCCGCCTCGGAGGCCAGGCCGAAGGCCTCAGGTAGTCGCCGTTTCAGCGCTTTGAGTTCCCTTTGCCAATTCCCCCGCGTGTCGAGTACCTCGTACTGAATCTCTTTGCGCCCGAACGAGGTCGGGGTCACCAACGCGCGTTCGTCGCGGATGCCGATTTCCGCCTGGATGTCACTGAGCACGGCGTAAGATGCGGTGCCCGTAAGCGCCGAAATCACCGGAGACGAGTCGAGGCTGCGGGCGAACTTGCGCAGGTTGTGCACCAAGTGGAGGTAGGCGGGGCGGAAGTCATGCCCCCATTCCGAAACGCAGTGCGCCTCGTCGACGGCCGCCAGCCCGATCGGGAAGGCCAGTCCCGCCCGACTGACCGCTTGGCGAAAATTCTTCAATTGGAGTCGTTCGGGGGAAATGAACAGCGTGTGCAGGCTGCCGCACTCCAATCCCCGCATGACGCGTTCCCTTTCCTCCCCGCTTAGGCTGCTGTCGATGAACTCATTCGCGTCACAAAACACCGAGCGCAGGTTTTCCACCTGGTCGGTTAGCAGCGCCACCAAGGGTTCGATCACCAGGGAAGCCCCTGGCAACAGCAATCCCGACAGGTGGATGACCGCAGATTTGCCTCCGCCCGTGGGCAGCAGCGTGACAGTATCTTTGCCCGCGATCAGCCGAGATACTGAGGCGTACTGCCCTTCGCGGAACGACGGGTAGCAGAAGAATGTTTTTAACACCGCCTCCGCCGCTCTCTGGTGCGCCGCTTCCGCCTCCGGGCCGCGTTGGGCGACCAGCTCTTCCACCGTGGGATAGAATTTCCTCTGCGTCGACCGCAGGCGGCGCTCAGGCAGGCACCGGTAAGAGCAACGCACGTAAAGGGTGGGTGCTTCCTCAGAAACTTCCGCTTCCCCGTGCATGCCCGGGGGCAGGGCGGCCGAGAAATCCAAGCGTAGCGTCGCGGGGGATTCTCCCGGTCCGGTGGGCGAGGGTAGCTCTTCCACCTCCGGGATGAGGGATTCCGGTAACCTGTCGCACCGCACGGATTTCACCTCCGGCGGACTGTTTTCGACCCATCCCAAGTCATGGAGGTACCGCCACCAGCGCCGGAGCACCCCTAGCGCCACATACGGTGCTTCCCATTCCGGCCCGCTCAGGTGCGGCTCCCACGCCGAGTCATACGGGAGCAGCCCGAGACGCAGCGCATGCACCCAGGCCCGCAGGCACCGCTGCACCGCGCATGGGAATGCCATTTCGGTGTATGCGGCGTCTTGCCAGCGGTCCGCCTCGCACGGGGGCACGCGCATCGACTCCAGCACCTTGCGGCCGCTCTCGCCCATCGCGTGTATCCAGCGTTCTACTGCCGCGTCGGCATCCGCCCTCACCGCTTCGGCGGTGATGCGAAAGGTGCGCCAGTTCGCCCGGTGGAGCGCCGCGTCGCGCGCTCGGTCGCCGGCCGCATGCACTGTCTCCTCGTGCTGCCGCCCGTCGATTTCCACCACCCATTTCCAATTCGATTTCAATAAGAGGGCAAAGTCGACACGCAGGTCGGCCGCCTTGGGCAACTCCACCCCGATCGACTGCATACTGGCCTGCGGGACCATTCTCGCGAAGGCCGCCGGCGGTAAATTTCGCCGGCAGGCTTCATAAAACAGTCGCTCCTCCTTGCTTGCCGCCCCAGGGAGTTCCGCCGCCAGTTGCCGGTAGTTCTCCGTTGCTGGCGCCTGGCACAAGTAACGCACGGCGCCCACCAGCAGCTCGTCGCGCGTGCGCTTATCCTTGAGCGCGTCCCGTCGGCACGGAATCGAGGACGGCACCAGCGCGTCGATCAGTGTCGGCACGCCGCGTACGCTCCACTTGTCGAGCACCGCCGTAAGCGTGGTCGCCTCATCACTGACTGCGCGGGCATCAGCCAGCGACGCATCGGTGTAAACGGTGAACCCTGCCCAGGTTTCGGCAAACCGCCTCAAGCGTTCGCGATCCTCGCGCGTCTCGGCCAGTGCGGCTAAGTTCGGGGTGATGGCCGCCGCCGTCAGTTCGTCCGCCCGCCGCAGCATCGCACCGAGCTCAACACGCTCCCGTTTCGGGGACAAACGCCCTTCCGTACCGCTGGTCGGATGAATCCGGGGTCGTGTCTCGGTCAAGGCGTCGGCGTTCGTCATGTTACAGCCCGCCGGTGAAGGCGCGCGATTTAAGCGAGGCAAACGGCGCGCTGGAGGCCAGCCAGATAATGAGGCGGTTTTTTAGATCCTGGTCATGTGAGGTGGGCTGGAATCAACCCCAAGATGTCATAGCCTGAACCACTGAAAGTGGACCAGGAGAGATGTTCGGATGACGGGGGATTTTTCGAAGTCAACCGGGCTGAGGTAGCCCAGCGATGAGTGGCGGCGGCGAGGGGGCTGCCGTCGATGCAGTCGAAGGTCGCTGGTTCGATTTCGACGCGGGTGCCGAATCGCATGCCATGGAGCCATTAGAGTTTGCGCGTCGTCCAAAAGGACTCGGTCTCCGCATTGTCGTAGCAGTTGCCCTTGCTGCTCATTGAGCGGAGGAAGCCGAGTTCGGAGAGCCTGTCCACGTAGGCGTCGGAGGCGTATTGCCCGCACCGATCCGAGTGCTGAAGAAGCTCCGGGACAGGTCGCGTATGTCGTCACGGGGCTGTCGCGTCCGGTGGTCGTGTCCGGCGACGCGCTGTTCGCGGGGTCGATGGGCGGATGCGCCGGCGCGTACGCCGAGCAACTGGGCAACACCGCCCGCCATATCCTGACGCTTCCGGGGCGCACGCTGGTGGCGCCCGGGCACGGTCCGCTCACCACCGTGGCCCGTGAGCTCGCCCACAACCCGTTCTTCGCGCGGTGAGCGATTGCCTGCGCCGTGGCGCCTGAAAACGGCGACGCCGCCCGGGGTGACCGGGCGGCGACGTGGTTTCTCGGATACCGGTCCGTTTCGGACAGGCTGCCGTTCTTAGAACTTGAGGGCCTGGATGCGGCGGGCGACTTCCTCGGCGTTGGCGCGCGAGTTGAAGGCGGAGACGCGGAAGTAGCCTTCGCCGGCGGAGCCGAAGCCGGAGCCGGGGGTGATGACGACATTGGCCTCGTTGAGGAACTTGTCGAAGATCTGCCAGGAGGTGTATCCGGCGGGAGCCTTCACCCACACATAGGGGGCGTTCACGCCGCCGAACACCTTCAGGCCCGCCTTGGCGGCGCCTTCGCGGAGGATCTTGGCGTTGCCCATGTAGTGCTCGATGAGCGTCTTGCACTCGGCCTTGCCCTCGGGCGAGTAGACGGCCTCGGCGGCGCGCTGCACGATGTACGAGACGCCGTTGAACTTGGTGCACATGCGGCGGTTCCACAGCGGGTGCAGAGGCTGGCGCGAGCCGTCCTTGGCCTTGGCGGTGAGCTCCTTGGGCACCACGGTGAACGCGCAGCGCACGCCGGTGAATCCGGCGCTCTTGGAGAACGAGCGGAACTCGATGGCGCACTTGCGCGCGCCGGGGATCTCGAAGATGGAGCGCGGGATGGCGGGGTCGGCGATAAACGCCTCGTAGGCGGCGTCGAATAGGATGAGCGTGTCGTTCTTCTGTGCGTATTCCACCCAGGCGGTGAGCTGGGCGCGCGTGGCGACGGCGCCGGTGGGGTTGTTGGGCGAGCAGAGGTAGACGACGTCGAGCTTGGTGCCGTCGGTGGGCGGGGAGGGCGTGAAGCCGTTGGCCTCGTTGCACACCAGGTAGGTGATGCCGGCGTAGGCGCCGTTGGAGTCGGCGTCGCCGGTGTGGCCGGCCATGACATTGGTGTCCACATAGACCGGATACACGGGGTCGGAGACGCCGATGCGGTTGTCGTGGCCGAGGATGTCCAGGATGTTGCCGCAGTCGCACTTCGAGCCGTCGGACACGAAGATCTCGTCGGCGTACACCTCGACGCCGCGGTCGGTGAAGTCGTTCTTGGCGATGGCGTCGCGCAGGAAGGCGTAGCCTTGCTCGGGCCCGTAGCCGCGGAAGCTGCCGCGCTCGGCCATCTCATCGACGGCCTTGTGCAGGGCGGCGGTGATGGACTTGGGGAGGGCCTCGGTGACATCGCCGATGCCGCAGCGGATGAGGCGGGCCTTGCCGGCGGCGTCGGCCTCGCAGAAGGCGTTCACGCGGCGGGCGATCTCGGGGAAGAGGTAGCCGGCCTTGAGCTTGAGGAAGTTGTCGTTGAGGTGCGCCATGGTCGTGTAAGAGGGGGCCGAGGGAAAGGTTCCCGACGGGGTGGAAAAGGATAAAGCGCGCGAGGGGCGGGCGATCCTGATTCAAAAGGAAAAACGCCGCCCGGAGTGGGCGGCGTCGTGGGTTCGGCGCGGGGCCGAGGTCACTGCGCGGCGACGGTCTGAGCGGGCGGGGCGTCGGCGCGGGCCTTGTCGGCGGCCTCCATGTCGGCCTTGGCCTTTTCGAGGGCGGTTTCGCGTTCCTCGAGGCGGCGTTCGAAGGCCTCGGCGGACTTGTCGATGGCGGTGTCGCGGTTCCAGCCGCCGCCGAGGGCGCGGGCGAGGTTGGCGGAGGCGCGGAGGCGGTCGAAGCGCACGCGGACGAGCTCGCGTTTGGCGGAGAGAGCGTCGCGTTCGGCGAGGGTGACCTCGAGGTTGGAGGAGAGGCCCTTGTCGAAGCGGGCCTTGGCGAAGGCGAGGGTGTCGTTGGCGGAGGAGACGATGGCGGCGACGGACTTTTCCTGGCCGTTGAGGCGGTCGAGGGTGACGAGGGCGTCCTCGGTCTCGCGGAAGGCGGAGAGGATGGTCTTGCGGTAGGCGGCCCAGTCGGAGTCGAAGCGGGCGCGCGCGGCCTCGAGGGAGGCGTCGTTGCGGCCGCCGGTGAAGATGGGGAGGGAGACCTGAGGGCCGATGTTCCAGACGCGGGAGTTGGAGTTGAAGAGGTCGCCGGCGTTGATGGAGGAGAAGCCGCCGGTGGCGGACAGGGTGAGGTTGGGGTAGAAGTTGGCGCGGGCGGCGCCTTCGCGGGCGAGGGCGGCGTCGAGGCGCAGGTCGGCGGCGGCGATGTCGGGGCGCGACTTGAGCAGGGCGGAGGGGAGGGAGAGGGGGACGGCGGGGGCGTCGGCGGGGAGGTCGGCGGAGGGCTCGGGGAGGGGGGCGGCGCCGGGGAATTCGCCGATGGCGGCGGCGAGGGCGTTGCGCAGGAGGGCGACCTTGAGCTCGGTGCCGTCGAGTTCGAAGCGGGTCTGGTCGGCGTTGAGCTTGGCGCGGGCGACTTCGTCGCCGCCGATGAGGCCGGCCTTTTCGCGGGCGGCGTAGAGGGAGTAGGCCTGGGTGCGCGAGGCGAGTTCGCCGGCGAGGATGGCGCTCTCGGCCTTGGCCTGGCGGAGGTCGAGCCAGAGTTTGGCGGTCTCGGCGGCGATGAGCAGGCGGGCGGCGGCGAGGTCGGAGTGGGCGGAGCGGTAGTCGGCCTCGGCGGCGGCGGATTCGTTGCGAACGCGGCCCCAGAGGTCGACTTCGTAGGCGATGGAGCCGGTGGCGGAATAGTTGTCGGTGGTGGGCAGCGGGAGGTTGAAGGCGTTGCTGCCGGAGGGGCGGTTGCGGTTGTAGGAGGCGCTGGTGCCGATGGTGGGCCAGAAGCCGGAGTCGGCGAGGCCGGCGGCGGCGCGGGCGGCGCGCACGCGGGCGAAGGCGGAGTCGAGGTCGGGCGAGGCGGCGAGGGCGCGGGCCACGACGGTGTCGAGGCCGGCGTCGCCGTAGGCCTTCCACCATTCGTCGGAGACGGCGGCGGCGGAGGTGGCGCCGGCGGACCAGGCGTCGGGGGTCTTCTGTTCGGGCTTGAGGTCGACGGGGTCGAGCGCGCATCCGGCGAGGAGCGGGAAGAGCGCGAGGGCGAGGAGTCGGGAGGAGCGGTTCATCTTAAAAGGTGCGAGGTGGAAGGTGCGAGGTGGGGGCGGGCGAGGTGCGCCGTGCGGGTCCTGTCTCGTCTCTTGGTTTCAGATTTTGAGGGCGTCGGGTCAGTTTTCGCGGATATACACATCCATCTGCTGGCCGACATAGACGGTGCGGTCGGCGGGACGCGCGAAGCGGTAGATCACCTGCAGCACGCGGGTGTCGACGCGCTCGTTGCTGGCGCCGGTGAGGGACTGCTTGGGGATGACGAAGGGCTCGATGCGGACGAATTCGAGCTCGATGGGCTTGTCGGAGTCGCCCTTGAGGTAGGCGACGGCGGCGAGGCCGGGCTTCATGCGCGGGGCGACCTGCTCGTCGATGTCGCAGCGCAGCTGGAGCGAGTCGATGTCGCCGAGCATGAGCGGGGGGCGCGCGGCGGAGGGGGAGGCGAACTCGCCGGAGCGGGTGTTCACCTGGAGGACGGTGGCGTCGATGGGGGCCTTCACGACGAGGCGGTCGACGAGGGTCTCGGCCTCGGCGACCTTGGCGCGGGCGAGTTTCACGCCGGCTTCGGCGCGGGCGACGCCGGCGCGGGAGGAGGCGAGGCGGGCGGCGGCCACGAGGTCCTCGCTGCGCTTGGCGGCGAGGTCGTCGGCGGAGACGGCGCGCGGGTCGCTCACGGAGTTCCAGCGCGCGAGGGTGTCGGCGATGCGGGCGCGCTCGGCCTCGGAGGCGGCGAGGGAGGCGCGGGCGGCGGCGAGGTCGGCCTCGGCGGAGATGACGGCGGCGCGCAGGGAGACGAGGGAGGCCTGCAGGTCGGAGTCGTCGAGGCGCAGCAGCGGGGTGCCGGCCTTGACCTTGTCCCACACCTTGACCTCGACGGACTTGACGAGGGCGGCGGCGGGGACGCCGACGGCGGTGTTTTCGCGCACGGCTTCGACGAGGCCGGCGGCGGCGATGGCGCGCGTGCCGGGCTTGACGGCCGGGGCGACGGGCGGGGGGCGCACGGGGCTGTCGGGGCGGGCGTTGGCGGAGAGGCGGGCGGCGGAGAGGATGCCGGCGAGCGCGATGGCGAGAAGGAGGTAGCGGTACATGGGCTGCGATAAAGAGGGGGCGGGTGAAAGGTGGAAGGTGGGAGGGCGGCGGGTGTTTTCTCTCGCACTTTGCGCCTCCGACCTCGGGCCTTGTTCAGGAGTATTGCGTGTCGATGGTGGAGGGGTCGTCGTGGACGCGGGTGATGCGGCCGTCCTCCATCTCGGCGATGCGGTCGGCGTATTTGAAAATGCGGTGGTCGTGGGTGACGATGATCACGCAGCGGTCCGGGGCGCGGGAGAGGTCGCGGATGATTTCCATGACCGTGGCGCCGGTGTCCTTGTCGAGGGCCGAGGTGGGCTCGTCGCAGATGAGCAGGGGCGGCGTGTGCACGAGGGCGCGTGCGATGGCGACGCGCTGCTGCTGGCCGCCGGAGAGGGCGTTGGGGCGGGTTTCCTCGCGGCCTTTGAGGCCGACCCTGGCGAGCATGTCGCGGGCGCGCTCGAGGCACTCGGCGTGGGGGAGGCCGTGGAGGATGAGGGGGATGGCCACATTCTCGGCGACGGAGAGCGTGGGGATGAGGTTGAAGGACTGGAAGACGAAGCCGAGGTGGTTCAGGCGGAAGCGGGTGAGCTCGCCGTGGCTGAGGCTGTGGAGTTTTTTGCCGAAGACCTCGACCTCGCCGGCGTCGGCGTGGAGGGTGCCGGCGATGATGGAGAGCAGGGTGGTCTTGCCGCAGCCGGAGGGGCCCACGAGCATGACGAGCTCGCCCTTGCGGGCCTCGAAGTGGGTCTGCTTGAGGGCGCGCACGGCGGCTTCGCCGGAGCCGAAGGCTTTGTCGACGGAGCGGACGCTGACGGCGAGGGAGTGGGCGGAGGACATGGGGTGCGAAAGGTGCGGGCCGGAGCGATCAGCCGCGGAAGACGGAGGCGGGGTCGAGGCGGGCGACGCGGATGATGCCGATGGCGGCGGAGGCGAGGCTGATGCCCATGATGAGGAGGAAGGTGCCGATGAGGATTTCCGGATACATGACGAAGGGCGGCATGCCTTTCTCGGCCATCTTGCGGCCCATGATGGAGGCGAGGCCGACGCCGATGCCGTAGCCGATGAGGCCGGCGGTGACGGCCTGCAGGACGAGCATGCGGCAGAGCATCCAGGTGGTGGCGCCCATGGCCTTGAGCGCCGCGAGGTACTTGAGGTTGTCCAGGACGAAGGCGTAGAAGGTCTGGCCGGATACGGCGATGCCGACGAAGAGGCCCAGGATGATGGTGGTGCCGAAGGACACGGGGATGCCGGTGTTCACCCAGTACCACCAGAAGGTGTTGGTGGAGAGGGCGTCCTCGGTCCAGGCGCGCAGGCCGGTCGTCGCGCTGATGCGCCTGGCGACGGCCTCGGGCTGCTCGCCGGCGGCGGGCTCGGCGAGGACGAAGGAGAGGGTGCGGCGCTGGCCCGGGGAGTAGCGGATGGCGCGGTCGTAGGTGGTGTAGACGAAGGGGCCGCCGGTGAAGGAGCGCTTGGCTTTGCAGACGCCGACGATGCGCGCCTCCTGGTCGTTGAGCTCGAAGGTGTCGCCGACGCCGAGTTTGACCTGCTTGCCGGTGGCGGGGTCGGTGCGCGCGAGGCGTTCGGCGCCGAACTCGTCGATGATGACGGTGTTGGGAAGGCGAAGCGCCTCGAGGTCGCCGGAGACCATCACGGCGGGGGCGCCGGCGAGGGTGGAGGCGTCGATGCCGATGAGCTGGATGAGCTTGAAGTTGCCGTCGAAGAGGCGCGCCTGGGTGAGCGAGGTGTGCAGGGGGGCGGCCCAGGCCACGCCGTCGACGGAGCGCACGCGGTTCACATCGGTGTCGCGCAGGGGTTTGGCGTCGTTGACCTGCTCGACCTTCGAGTCGGAGACCCAGATTTTGGAGCGGATGTTGACCAGGGGGGTGTAGGTCCAGCCCATGATGCCGAAGAAGATGGAGGACTGCTGCGACATGAGCAGGGCGGAGAAGGTCATGCCGCACAGGAGCATGGCGAGCTTGGCGCGGTCGCCGAAGAGCATGTTCATGCCGATGCGGAAGAGCCCGCCGTTGAAGAGGCGGGCGCGCACGGGGAGGCCGCGCGCGTGGCGCGATCCGGCGGCGTGCTTTTCGTGAGGGGCCGCGGCGGCGGCGGGGGAGTCGCTCATGGGGAGGACGGGGGGCGTCGGGCTGGGCTTTTAGGAAAGCGTGCGGCGCGGGTGGCTGCCCGGTCGGGGGGGCGCTCCGAAGTCTTCCATTTCGTCGAGCGCGGAGGGCGCGGCGGGCGCGGGCATGGCGGCGAGCGCCCGTATGCCGCCGACGCCGAAGGCCACGAGCCGGGCGATGACCGACTCCGGGTCGTGCGGGCTGTGCGGGCACATGCGGTTCATCGTTTCGCGGAAGGACACTTCGTGAAGCAGGGTGCCGGTCACAAAATGGAGTCCTTCCTCGAGTTGGGCGCGTTCGGAGCCGGGAAGCGCCAGCGCGAGGGCGTCGACGAAGCGGCGCAGGGTGGGAAGCATGATCTGCGCGAGGCGCCGGCCGGTGTTTTCCGGGTCCATCTTGGCCCGGTTGATGGTGAGGCGCATGATGATGATGTTGGTCGGCGAGCCGCCCGAGACGAAGCGCACGGAGGGGCCGACAAAGGCCTCGACCACTGCTTCGAGCGCGGGAGGCGAGCCTGCGGCGGCCGCGGCGCCCAAGACGGCGTCGAGGGCGGCGTGTCGACAGGCGTTCACCGTGTTCACATGACGGTCGCTCACCGCGTCGATGAGGGCGTCCTTGGAGCCGAAGTGGTAATTGACGGCGGCGATGTTCACGGCCGCGGCCGCGGCGATGGCGCGCACCCCGGTCGATTCGAAGCCTTTTTCGGCGAACAGGGGTGCCGCCGCCGCGAGGATGCGTTCGCGCGTGTCGCTTTCTTCGCCGGAGGTTTTTGTCGCGGTTCGGCCGGTCATGGGAGAGGGGATGTGGCGCCGTATGAAACGCCCGTTTGAGTGCGAGTCAAACGGTTGTTTTAAAGCCTTCGAAAACCGCGATTCCTCCGATGTTTAGGGGGTTTCATGCGGCCTCGGAGGGAATTCCTTAAATCGGACCGTTTGGTATGATTTTGCTTCACAGGATAAGTTTTTCTTAACGACCGCCGGTGGGCAAATTAGAATACTTTAGGAAAAAATTCGCCATTCCCGGGAAATGGCGCACGGTCGGGTGCGTCGTCGAAGCAGGCGACATGCAAACCCTTCACGCTTTTACCATAAAGTCATGAGCACCGCCAAGGACACCGCCGCCACCAAACCCGCCGCCGCCACGCCCGAGGGCTGGCGCGGCTTCACCGGAACCGGCTGGCAGAACGCCGTCGCCGTCCGCGAATTCATCGTCGCCAACTACACGCCGTACACCGGCGACGACAGCTTCCTCGCCCCCGCGACCGAGCGCACCAAGGCGCTCTGGGAAAAGCTCTGCGTCCTCATCAAGGAGGAGCGCAAGAAGGGCATCCTCGACGCCAGCACCGACGTGGTGTCGTCCATCACCGCCTACGGCCCCGGCTACATCGACAAGGACAAGGAAGTCATCGTCGGCCTGCAGACGGACGCCCCCCTGAAGCGCGCCATCATGCCCAACGGCGGTCTGCGCATGGTGCAGAACGGCCTCGAGGCCTTCGGCTACAAGCTCGATCCCAAGGTCGAGGAAATCTACAAGTACCGCAAGGACCACAACCAGGGCGTGTTCGACGCCTACAACGCCGACATCCGCGCCGCCCGTAAGTCCGGCGTGCTCACCGGTCTTCCCGACGCCTACGGCCGCGGCCGCATCATCGGCGACTACCGCCGCGTGGCCCTCTACGGCATCGACAAGCTCGTCGCCGACAAGAAGCGCGAGCTCAAGGAAATGGACGCCCGCGAGTTCAACGAGGACAGCATCCGTCTTCGCGAAGAGCTCTCCGAGCAGATCCGCTCCCTGGGCGAACTCGCCGCCATGGCCCTGAGCTACGGCATCGACATCTCCGCGCCCGCCAAGAACGGCCGCGAAGCCACCCAGGCCCTCTACTTCGGCTACCTCGCCGCCATCAAGGAGCAGAACGGCGCGGCCATGTCCATCGGCCGTATCAGCACCTTCCTCGACATCTACTTCGAGCGCGACTTCCGCGAAGGCACCCTCAACGAGTCGCAGGCCCAGGAAATCATCGACGACCTCGTGATGAAGCTGCGCATCGTGCGCTTCCTGCGCACGCCCGAGTACGACCAGCTCTTCTCCGGCGACCCCGTCTGGGTCACCGAGTCCATCGGCGGCATGGGCCTCGACGGCCGCACCCTGGTCACCAAGACCAGCTTCCGCACCCTGAGCACCCTCTTCAACCTCGGCCCCGCGCCCGAGCCCAACCTCACCGTCCTCTGGAGCACCTCGCTCCCGAAGGGCTTCAAGGACTTCTGCTCGCGCGTCTCCATCGAGACCAGCTCCATCCAGTACGAGAACGACGACCTGATGCGTCCTCACTGGGGCGACGACTACGGCATCGCTTGCTGCGTGTCCGCCATGCGCATCGGCAAGCAGATGCAGTTCTTCGGCGCCCGCGCCAACCTCGCCAAGGCCCTCCTTTACGCCCTTAACGGCGGCCGCGACGAGCTCTCCGGCGACGTCGTCGCCAAGGGCTTCAAGCCCTACGAAGGCGACACGCTCGACTACGACACCGTCGTGGCGTCCTTCGACAAGATGATGGACTGGCTGTCCAAGACCTATGTGGACGCTCTCAACAGCATCCACTACATGCACGACAAGTACCATTACGAACGCATCGAAATGGCCCTGCATGACCGCGACATCCTTCGCACCATGGCCTGCGGCATCGCCGGTCTGTCCGTCGCCGCCGACTCCCTCTCCGCCATCAAGTACGCCAAGGTCAAGGTCGTCCGCGACGACCGCGGCCTG
This sequence comes from uncultured Opitutia bacterium, assembly GCA_945957395.1. Taxonomy (GTDB): domain Bacteria; phylum Verrucomicrobiota; class Verrucomicrobiia; order Opitutales; family UBA953; genus CAMFKE01. The sequence continues at coordinate 61,692 of CAMFKE010000003.1, read as the reverse complement.
ATCGTGGACTTCAAGACCGAGGGCGAGTTCCCCTGCTACGGCAACAACGACGACCGCGTCGACAGCATCGCCGTGTGGCTCACCGAGCGGTTCATGGACAAGATCCGCAACCGCAAGACCTACCGCAACAGCCTGCCCACGCAGAGCGTGCTCACCATCACCTCCAACGTCGTGTACGGCAAGAAGACGGGCAACACCCCCGACGGCCGCCGCGCCGGCGAGCCCTTCGCTCCCGGAGCCAACCCGATGCACGGTCGTGACAAGAAGGGCTTCGTCGCCGCCGGCGCCTCGGTGGCCAAGATCCCCTACACCGCCGCTCTCGACGGCATCTCCTGGACCGCCGCCGCCACGCCCGGCACCCTCGGCCGCACCCTCACCGACCGCGTGAACAACCTCGGCGCCTGCCTCGACACCTTCGCGGCCGCCAACGGCTTCCACGTGAACGTGAACGTGTTCGACCGCGCCACGCTGCAGGACGCCATGGAGCACCCCGAGAACTACCCGCAGCTCACCGTGCGCGTCTCCGGCTACGCGGTGAACTTCGTGAAGCTGACCCGCGAGCAGCAGCTCGACGTGATCAGCCGCACGTTCCACACCTCCATGTAATCCGGCTGCGGATCACCGACCCCCACGCACATGCGCGGTCGTATCCACAGTATCGAAACAGGCGCCGCGGTCGATGGACCCGGCGTCCGTTTCGTTTTGTTCACGCAGGGTTGCCTCCTGCGCTGCAAGTACTGCCACAATCCCGACACTTGGGATGTCAAAGGCGGCCGCGAGGTCACCGTCTCCGAGGTGCTTCAGGAAATCCGACCCTATGTCGGCCTCCTGAAGCGCTCCGGCGGCGGCCTTACGGTCAGCGGCGGCGAACCGCTCTACCAGGCGCACTTCGTCGGCGAGCTCTTCCGCCGCGTGCGCGCCGAGTTCGGCGTGCACACCGCGCTGGACACCCAGGGCTTCCTCCACCGCAACGTCTCCGACGAGTGGTGGAACGAGGTCGATCTCACCCTGCTCGACATCAAGCACATCCGCGCCGACGCCCATCGCGAGCTCACCGGCGTGGACCTGTCGCCCACTCTCGAATGCGCGCGCCGGCTCGCCGGCATGGGCAAGAAGATGTGGGTGCGCTATGTGCTCGTGCCCGGTTGGACCGACGCCCCCGCCGATGTCGAGGCCCACGCCGACTTCGTCGCCTCCCTCGGCTCCTGCGTCGAGCGCGTCGAGGTGCTGCCGTTCCACAAGCTCGGTGAGGACAAGTGGCAGAAGCTCAACCAGCGCTACGACCTCACCAACACCTCGCCGCCCGACTTCGACACCATCAAGCGCGTCCTGGAAACCTACCGCTCCCGCGGCATCCAGGCGTTCTGATTCCCCCGCAAGTCCCCTGGCGAAAAACCGGCCGCGAGCGTAACGCTCGCGGCCGGCTTCGTTTTTCCCGATTGCTCCGCATGGAGCGGCGCCGTTTCCGCGTCAGGGAAGGGGCGCGTCGCGCAGCAGGTGGCGCGTGTATCCGGCGTCGGCGAGACGATGCAGCGCCCTGCGCGCTTCCGGCGGCATGTGGACCGGCGCCTGCCATCCGCGCGACGGATACACGGCGACGCGGTGAAGCTCGCCCGCGAGCATCGCCACGACCTCGTCGCGCGAGCGGCCGTCGGCGCAGTATTCGTCGAAATCGCGCGTGTGCGCGGCGAACGAGAAGGCGGGCTCGGGCCAGTGGAGGGCGAGGGTCGCGAGCACGCGCCGGGCGGCGTAGGGCTTTTGCACGATCAGCACGCGTCTGGCGTTTACACCGCGATCGGCGAGCAGGGCGCGCGTCAGGCGCACATTCTCTCCCGTGTTCGAGGCGCGCGATTCCATCACGATGGCGTCGCGCGGCACGCCGCCGGCGGCGGCCCGGTCGGCGAAGAGTTCCGCCTCGCTCTTGGTGAACACGCCCGCGGTGGAGCGGCCGGTGGCGCCGGAGGTGACGAGCAGCGGCGCATACCCTTCGCGCCACAGGCGTGCGGCGCAGTCGCCGCAGCGCAGGTCCTCGTTGCCCAGCAGGAAGAGGATGTCGGACTTCTCCGGGGGAGGGCACGCGCCGAGGTAATCCCAGGCGACGCGTATGGCGGTGTCGGTGTCCATGAAGGCAGGGCGGGCTGTGTGAGTCGGCGCGTCACGATAGGGGCGGCGCGCAAAACGGAATCCCAAAGCGCTCGGGGGCATGCCCCGGGTCGGCGTGGAAAAAGGTTTCCCGTCGCGCGCAATGCGGCATGCAATGCGCGTCCCTTTCCGCCGATATCCCCGCATTTGCCCATGGCCGCGAAACCCAAGTCCAAAACCGCCAAGGCGAAAAAGCCCGCGTCGAAGTCCTCGCGCGGCCCCGTCGCCCTCCTTCGGCGCCTCGTCGGCGCGCTGCTGGCGTGCGCGGCGGTGGCGTATGCCGGGCTGTTTGTGTTCGGGTGGGTGTGGGCGGACGAACTGGTGTTTCCCGCGCCGCGCTCGAAATACGCGGTCACCCTGCCGGATTTGGTGAGGTTGCCCATGCCAGGAGGCGGCGAGGCCGCCGCGCTGTGGTTGCCCAGCTCCGGCGCCAAGAGCGCGATCCTTTACCTGCACGGCAACGGCGAGGACCTCGGCGGCATCCGCTCGCACCTGGAATCGCTGCGCGTGCTCACCGGGTGCTCCGTGCTCGCCGTGGATTATCCCGGCTACGGCCTCAGCTCCGGAAAACCTTCCGAGACCGGCACGCTGCGCGCGGCCGACGCGGCGTTCGACCATCTGGTGTCGGTGCGCGGGTATTCGCAGGAGGACATCGTGCTGTGGGGCGCCTCGCTCGGCAGCGGCCCCGCCGTGGACCTGGCGGCGCGACGGCATGTGCGCGGCGTCATCCTCGTGGCGCCGTTCACCTCGACCTTCCGCACCATCACGCGCGTGAAGCTGCTGCCGTTCGACCGGTTCGACAACCTCGCCAAGATCGACCGCGTGCAGAGCCCGCTGCTCGTGCTGCATGGCGAGCGCGACGAGGTCGTGCCGTTTTCGCACGGACGCGAACTCGCGGACGCGGCGGTGAACGCTCCCGTGCGGCGGTTCCTGCCCGTGCCCGGCGCCGGGCACAACGACCTGCTGCGCCGCGCCGCCGTCGACTGGCGCGCGGACATTCTCGCGATCATCGAGGGCCGCTGACGCGGGCGCCCTTCTCGGCCAGCTCGCCGAGGCATTCGGGCGAGCCGCGTCCGAGGTTGCGGCAGATCTGCGGGCGGCGCTCGTAGATGGTGCAGAAGAATCGGCCCGTGTCGGATTCCACGCGCAGCGAGGCGCACCGGCCGTCGCGCATGCGCAGGTACGCGCGGTGCCCGATGAAGTGCGCGGCGGAATCGGCCAGGTCGCCCAGGCGCTCCCAGTCCTCGCCGGTCACGCGCACATAGGCGTCGAGCTGCGAATGGCAGCACACGCCGCAGTACAGGCAGTCGGCGGGCACGGGGCGTTGGGCGTCGTTCATGTCGGAGGCCCTTGGTGGGCGCTTCCGGGGAAAGGTTAAGCCGGAACCGGCGCGCCGGCCTTTTCCCGCGAACCGGCCACCGCCGTTGGGCTGATAAATGCGGTGGTGCCGGGCATCCTGGATTCCGCGGCCGGCGGTCATTTCTCCACGGAGGCACATTGAATTTTCGCGGATGAGTTTTCCGAAAGCCTTCCGCCATATCTGTGCGCATCAGTATCCGGCGGTCCGCATGTATCCAAGAAACTACCACATTCACGAAATTGTGGGTGATTTTTTATTGCCGGAATTCGCCCCCGGCCCATCCCCCGCCGGCCGCTCGTGTGACCACGCCGATTTTTCCCCGGCTTCACCTTTTTGGAATTGTTCCAAATTGTTTCGGGGCGCCCGCCGGGTCAGTCCGGCTGGAAAGGGCCATTCGTCCCGCTCATGCCGCCGTTCGCCTCCGCTTATTCTGAAGCCGTAAAACACTATCGGTAGTGTTGCTGATTTGGTGCAACCACTACAGGTAGCGTCCAACAGCTTTTTCCGCCATGAGCCAATACACTTTCCCATTCCAGGCCGAAACCCGCACCTTGGTTCTCAAGGTCCGCAAGCGCGACGGTCGCGAGGCCCCCTTTAATCTCGAGAAGATCGCCACCGCCATCCGCAAGGCCCTCCATGTCTCCGGCGAAGTGCCCGCCATGGACGCGGAAACCATCTCCCTGGACCTGGCCGAACTCGTGGCCAACCGTCTCGCCGAGCGCCGCACCACGCTGCCCTCCATCGAGCAGATCCAGGACCTCGTCGAAGTCGTGCTCGCCGAAGCCGGCTACCCGGACACCGCCAAGCGCTACATCCTGTACCGCGCCGAGCGCACCCGCGTGCGTGAGCGCGAAAACCGCCTGATGGGCGCCTTCCACGACATCGTCTCCACCGACGCCGGGCAGAGCGACATCAAGCGCGAGAACGCCAACATCGACGGCGACACCGCCATGGGCGCGATGCTCAAGTTCGGCTCGGAGGGCGCCAAGCACTACTACGAGTCCTTCATGCTCAAGCCCGAGCACGCCGAGGCCCACCGCTCCGGCGACATCCACATCCACGACCTGGACTTCTACTCGCTCACCACGACCTGCTGCCAGATCGACCTCATCAAGCTCTTCCGGGGCGGCTTTTCCACCGGTCACGGCCACCTGCGCGAGCCGCGCGACATCCGCAGCTACGCCGCGCTCGCCTGCATCGCCATCCAGTCGAACCAGAACGACCAGCACGGCGGCCAGTCCGTGGGCAACTTCGAGTACGCCATGGCCCGCGGCGTCGCCAACACCTACCGCAAACAGTACGCCCGCGAACTCGCCGGCGCCCTGCGCCTGCTCGCCGCCGACGCCGATTCCGAGTCGCGTATCGCCGCCCTGCACAAGCGGTTCGCCGCCGAATCCGGACTCACCGCCCTGCTCGGCGGCTGCGCCGCCTTCGACAAGGCCGAGACCGACGCCCTGCTCGCCGCCGGCATCCCCGCCGACAAGGTGGCCGCCGCCCGCGAATACGCCGCCGCCCAGGCCGCGCGCGAGACCGACATCGCCACCTACCAGGCGATGGAGGCCTTCATCCACAACCTGAACTCCATGCACAGCCGCGCGGGCGCCCAGACCCCGTTCAGCTCCATCAACTACGGCATGGACACCTCCCCCGAGGGCCGCCTCGTCGTCAAAAACCTCCTTCTGGCCACCGAATCCGGCCTCGGCCAGGGCGAGACCCCCATCTTCCCCATCCAGGTCTTCCGCGTGAAGGAGGGCGTCAGCTTCAACCCCGGCGACCCCAACCACGACCTCTTCCAGCTCGCCTGCCGCGTCTCCGCCAAGCGCCTGTTCCCCAACTTCGCCTTCCAGGACGCGCCCTTCAACCTGAAGTACTACAAGGAAGGCCGCCCCGAGACCGAGATCGCCTACATGGGCTGCCGCACCCGCGTCGTCTCCAACATCCACGACCCCGAGCGCGAGCAGACACTCAGCCGCGGCAACCTCAGCTTCACCTCCATCAACCTGCCCCGCCTCGCCATCCAGGCCAAGGGCGACCTCGAAAAGTTCTACCGGTCGCTCGACCGCATGATGGAGCTCGTCACCGACCAGCTCTTCGAGCGCTTCGAGGTGCAGTCCCGCAAGCGCGTCTACAACTTCCCGTTCCTCATGGGGCAGGGCGTCTGGCTCGACTCCGAAAAGCTCCGTTGGGACGAGGAGATCCGCGAGGTCATCAAGCACGGCACGCTCACCATCGGCTTCATCGGCCTCGCCGAGTGCCTCACCGTGCTCACCGGCCGCCACCACGGCGAGTGCGAGCAGTCGCAGAAACTCGGCCTGGAAATCGTCAGCCGCATGCGCGCCTTCACCGACGCCCTCGCCGCCAAGCACACCCTGAATTTCTCGCTCATCGCCACGCCCGCCGAAGGCCTCTCCGGCCGCTTCGTGCGCATCGACCGCAAGAAGTTCGGCAAGCTCCCCGGCGTCACCGACAAGGACTACTACACCAACAGCTTCCACGTCCCCGTCCGCCACAAGATCTCCTCCTTCGAGAAGATCCGCATCGAGGCCCCCTACCACGCCCTCACCAACGCCGGCCACATCACCTATGTGGAGCTCGACGGCGACACCGCGCAGAACCCCGAGGCCTTCGAGAAGATCGTGCGCGCCATGCACGCCGCCGGCATCGGCTACGGCTCCGTCAACCACCCGGTCGACCGCGACCCCGTTTGCGGCCACTCCGGCGTCATCCACGACAAGTGCCCCAACTGCGGCCGCACCGAAGCCGACGGCGGTCCCAAGTTCGAACGCATCCGCCGCATCACCGGCTACCTCGTCGGCACCGTCGACCGCTTCAACGACGCCAAGCGCGCCGAGGAACGCGAACGCATCAAGCACGGCGCCATCACCTCCGGCGACGACTGCTCCTGCTCCGAAGGCTGATCGCGCGCCGTCGGGGGCGGATAGGGGCGGGGCGGTTCCGGCCTTTTGGGCGGACGCCCCGTCGCCGCCCTTTTCGAAATCCGTCCGCCAAGATTCCCTCCCTATTGAGACTGCCATGAACGCCGCAACTTCATCGAACATCCTTCGCCTGGCCGGCCTGGTGCCCGACTCCATCGTGGACGGGCCCGGGATGCGCTACGCCGTGTTCGTGCAGGGGTGCCCGCACCGCTGCGAGGGCTGCCACAATCCCGCCACTTGGAACGCCGAGGGCGGCCGCGAGATGGCGGCGGACGAGGTGGTTTCCCGCATCCGCGCCCGGCGTGAATGGCTCGACGGCGTCACGCTCTCCGGCGGCGAACCCTTCCGTCAGGCGCCGGCGCTCGCGCCGCTGGCGCGCGCCTGCCGCGCGCTGGGCCTGCATGTGTTGTGTTATACCGGATACACTTGGGAGGAGCTGAGCGACCCCGCCGCCGCGCCCGCCGGCGCGCGCGAGCTGCTCGCCGAGCTCGACCTGCTGGTGGACGGGCGCTTCGTGCAGGAGAAGCGTTCGCTGCTGCTGCGCTTCCGCGGTTCGAGCAACCAGCGCGTCATCGCCGTGCCGGCCTCGCTGCGCGACGGGCGCTGCGTGGTGACCGATTTCCCCGTGCGCATCCCGGGCCATCGGGCGCCGCACGACCCGTTTTCGCTGCGCTGAGGCGCTCGGTTCGGTCAGCCGGCGGTAAAATCCGGCGCGGGCGTTCGCGCGGCCGGGTTTGCGGTTTCGCCGCCGGCGCGCGCCGGTACGCTGACGGGCCATCCCGATTCGCGAACCATGCCCATACTCGGACTTTCCCGCATCGCCGGCGAGCCGGCCGAACCTTCCGGCCGGGCCTTCAGGGCCATCGATCCCGCCGCCGACGCCTACCTGCCGCCCGAATTCCATGCCGCCACGCCCGAGCAGGCCCGGCAGGCCTGCGAGCTCGCCGCGCGCGCAGCCGAGGCCTTCGCGGACACCCCGCCGCTGCGCCGCGCCGAGTTTTTACGCAGCCTCGCCGGACGGCTCCTGGACGCCGAATCCGAGCTCGTGGAGCGCGCTGACAACGAGACCGCCCTGGGCTCGACGCGGCTCAAGTGCGAGCTGGCGCGCACGGCCGCCCAGCTGAACCTGTTCGCCGAGGAGCTTGAGGACGGCTCCTGGCTGGACGCGCGCGTGGAGACCGCGGACCCGCAGCGGCTGCCGACCCCGAAGCCCGACCATCGCTCGATTTGCCGGCCGGTCGGTCCGGTCGCCGTGTTCGCCTCGTCCCTTTACCCCTTCGCGCACTCGGTGATCGGTTGCGACGCCGCCGGGGCCCTCGCCGCGGGCTGCCCGGTGGTCGTGAAGGCGCACCCGGCGCATCCGGGCACCTCCGCCCTGATCGCCTCCATCGTGGCCGGCGAACTGGCGGCCGCCCGCCTGCCCGCCGGCGCTTTCTCCGTGCTTTTCGACGACGGCGACGACACGGGGCGCGAGTTGGTGACGCATCCGGAGGTGTGCGCCGTGGCCTACTCGGGCACGCGCAAGGGCGGTCGAGCCCTGACGGCCCTGGCCGCCGCCCGCGAGCGTCCCATCCCCGTGTACGCCGAGATGGGCGCCGCCAACCCCGTGTTTCTGCTGCCAGGCGCGCTGCGCTTCCGTCCCGACGCCATCGCGGCCGAACTGCACGAGTCCTTCACGCACAACGCCGGCCAGACCGCCTCTCGCCCCGGGCTCGTGTTCCTTGTCGCCGGCGAGGACTCCGACGCGTTCCTGGATCGTCTCGCCCGCGCGGTGCGCGCCACGCCGGCCTTGCCGATGCTCAGCCCCGGCGCCCACGCCGCCTACCAGGCGGTCCTGTCCGCCCGCGCCCACGACGCCGACCTGCGCGTGCTGGCCGCCGGGCCCCGCGAGGGCTGCGGCGCCTGGGCGGCCGCGCCGGCGCTGTTCTTCACCGACGCCGCCGCCTTCCGCGGGCGCGCCGACCTGGGCGACGAGGTGCGCGGGCCGCTGGCGCTGGTCGTGCAGTGCGTGGACAAGACCGACATGATGCAGACGGCGCGGATGCTGCCGGGCGCCCTTGCGGCCGCGGTGTACGCCGAGACGCTGGAGTCGGGCATGGCGTCGCGACTGATGCGCGTGCTGTCCGACAAGGCGGGCCGCGTGGTGTTCAACGGGGCGACCTCGGGCGTCGAGGTGAGCCGGGCCGTCGTGCACGGCGGCCCGTATCCGGCGACCTCCGACGGGCGCAGCACCTCCATGGGCAGCGTCTCCCTGCAGCGCTTCACACGCCGCGTGTGTTATCAGAACCATCCCGACGACATGCTTCCGGCCGAGCTTCGCGACGCCAACCCGACGGGCATCCCGAGGCTGGTCGACGGCCTTTACTGTATCTCCCCCATCGACCGGCGCACCTGAACGCCGGCCCCTGTTTTTCCCGCTTGTGACGCCGTCGAAAGAGGGCCGTCGCAGGGCCGTCGGGACGGCGAAAAATATTTCAAAAACCTCTTGACCTTCGGAGGCGATTTGGTTGCCTCGCTTTCAGTCAGGGGGTGGTAGCTCAGTTGGTTAGAGCGCCTGCCTGTCACGCAGGAGGTCGCGGGTTCGAGCCCCGTCCATCCCGCCACCTTGATAAGAAGCCCGCCGGCCAAAAACCGGCGGGTTTCTCTTTTCCCGCGCCGGCCGATGCCGAAGCGGCGTTCCTTCACCGCGAGGGCGCGGCGTCGGTGAGCATGGCGAAGAAGGTTTCGTACGGACGGGCTCCTTCGCGAAGCCTGACCAGCGGCGCCGGGGTCTCGTCGGGCCGGGTCGGGTCCAGCGTGACGCCCCAAATCGCCTCGGCGCCGTTGGGCAGGGCGCAGAAGCGGGCGTCGCCGACCGCGACACGCCCGTCGGGCAGGGTGGTTTTGGAAAGCCATCCGCGGGAGAAGGCGCGCAGCGTGGCGACCGTGTCGCCGGCGACGGTGCCGGGGCGCGGGCAAAGCGGGTCGTCCTCGCGCAGCAGTTCGACGGAATCCCCGGGGAAAATCCGCACGGGGCCGGCGCCGGTGCGCAGGCCGACGGTGTGGAGGCGCCCGCCGGTCTCGTACATCCCGCGCCAGAGGATCGGGGAAAGCGGAGCCGGGTGCACGAGCACGCGCTCGGGCGTGTGTCCGAGCGTCTGTGCCTGCGCGAAGAGCGCCTCGGTGGCCGCCGTCTTGCGCGTGTAGGCGAAGGCGCCGTAGAGGGTCATCCAGGCCAGCGCGACCAAGGCCGGGGTGCGCGAGCGTCGGAAGGCCGCCGTGCCGGCGAGAGCGAGCAGGGGCAGCGTGACGAACAGCGGGTCGATGATGGGCACGAATCCCCACGAGGTGCGTTCGGCGGAGAACGGCCACATCAGCAGCGTGCCGTACTCGGTGGCGGCATCCAGCAGGATGTGCGAGAGCCCTCCCGCCAGCGCGGGGAGCATCAGGGCGCGCACGCCCTTCACCCGGCTCGGGAACGCCGCGCGCACCAGCAGCGCCCCCGAGGCCGCGATGACGGGCAGGAACGCGAAGCTGTGCGTGAAGTGCCGGTGCCAGCGAAAGCCCGCCAGCGGGTCGCCCGGCGCGCGCAGCAGGATGTCCAGGTCGGGCAGCAACCCGGCGACGCACCCGGCGAGGGCGGCGGCGCGCAGGCTGGCGCCCGAGCGGGCGACCGCGACGCCCGCGGCGGTCGCGAGTGCGGCATGGGTTATCGGGTCCATCGGGGGAATCGGGGGCGGGTGGGCGTGGCTTGCGTCGTGCGTTCGGGATGCGAAACGGGAGTCCGGTCAAAGACGGCGGACTCCCGGGAATGGCAAGGCCGGGCGCTCGCGGCGCGGCCCGCGGTTCGCATCACTCGTCGCCGAAGTTGTCCGGAGCGGTTTCGAGTTCGTGGCAGGCCTTGAGGAAGGAGGCGGCGGACCAGGCCTGGAAGGCCTTGCCCATCGGGCGACCGGTGCCGCCGTGGCACCATTCGTTGAACTCCCACTCCTGGTCGCGGCCCTGCCGGTTGAGCTCCGCGAGGCGAAGCAGTTCGCGGCAGGCCACATCGTGGTAGCCGAGGCGGTGGATGAAGCGCACCCACATGCCGCCGATGAACGGCCACACGCCGCCGTTGTGGTAGTGCTGGGGAAGGTTGAGCAGGTTCACCGTGTAGTACGACTTCCAGTCGGGGTCGCCGGCCTGCACGACCGGGTAGAGGTTGGCCACCGGGAAGGGCGAGTTCACGCCCACGCCCCACATGAAGCGGAAGGCGGTGCGCGCGCGGTCCACATCGAGCAGGTTCATCAGGTAGGCCAGCACGTTGCCGAACACGTCGCAGCGCCAGTTGAAGGAGAACGGCGTGATCTCGGCGAGCAGGTAGCGCGCGTCGCCCAGCTCGAACTGGCGCGACGCGAACCGCAGCTCGGCGTCGCCGGAGGCGGAGCCGCCCGTGGTGGGCCAGAACACCTCCAGCACGCGCGAGCGGATGTGCCGCGAGGTGCGCAGGTAATCGCCCGCGCGGTCGAACTTGCCGCGGAACTCCAGCAGGCGCCCGAAGCAGACATTGGCGCGGTACCAGAGCACCTCGTCATAGAGCACATTGTAGCTGCGCCCGAACAGGTCCGTCCAGTCGCCCGCCTCGGGAATCTCGAGCAGGCCGTCGTTGTTGCTGTCGATCGCCGAGAGCCAGAGCATGGCCGCCTGCAGGCGGTCGGCGTGCTCCTCGAGGAAGGCCATGTCGCGCGTGCGCACGATGTAGTTGTAGAAGGCGATGACCACCCACAGGCCGCTGTCGATGGAGCAGATGTTGCCCACGCCGGAGTAGTCGGGCACGCCGTCGTCGATGCGCACATTCGCCGGTATCTGCCCCGTGGGCGAAATCGCCTTCAGCAGCGTGTCCAGCGTGGCGCGGCAGGCCCGGCGGATGTCGGCGTCGTCGATGTCCAGCGTCGAGATGACGGTGATGGAGCCGTCGCGCGCCCAGACGCTGCGGTAGTTCACATCGGTGCCCTTGAAGGCGTTGTCCTTGAGCGAGCAGGCGGAGAAGCCCATGGGCGTGATGTTGCGCCGCACGGCGTCGAGCGCGCGCTCGTAGGCGGTGCACAGCAGCTGCTTCTCGTCGCCGGTGAGCGACGCCATGCGCGTGCCGGTGAACAGCATGCGGTCGCCCGGGGTGAGCACCGCTTCGGTGCCTCCGGCGCGCTCGGCGCGCACCTCGCCGGTGATTACGCCGAACTCGCGCAGACCGTCGATGACGCCGTCGGCGAGGATGCGGTGGGCGGTGAAGACGGGGATGTCCACGGTGGCCTCGAACAGCTCGGGGCGCGCGTTCTCCACGATCACGCCGCGAGCGCCGGGGATGCGGAACATCGGGGCGTCGTTGCCGGAGTCGCCGCAGACGAGCACGCGGTTGCCCTCGATGCCGAGGCGCCGGCAAAGCCAGGCCAGCGAGGGGCCTTTGCCCGCGCCGGTGGGCACGACATCCAGGTCGCGAGCCTCGGAGTGGAAGACCTGCACGCTCAGGCCCTGCGCCTGCAGCGCCGCGCCGATTTCGCGCACGCGCTCGGGCGTGGGCGTGGCGAGCGACCAGCTCAGCATGAAGGGGTCCTGGTGCGACTCGGTCTGCGGCTGAGCGCCGGCCTGGCCCGCGAGCACCGCGCGCACCTTGTCGCCGTCCCATCCGGCCGCCAGCGTGTCGCGAAACTCGGTGATCTCGCGCTGGGCGCGGCAGTCGAGGATGCGCGTGCCCATGGTGCCGATGATGAAGTCGGGCGAGGGCAGCAGGCCGGAGGAGACGAAGCGGCGCACATCGCCGACGGTGCGGCCGCTGTTGTAGACGAGCAGCGGGCGCGTCTCCGGCGGCAGGGATTCCCAGGCCGCCTTGAAACGAAGGGAGGCTTCGGGGTTGCCCAGCAGGGTGCCGTCAAGGTCGGAGCAGAAAAGGCGGATATCGGGAGTGGTGCGGTTCATCGGGTGCTGTGGGTGCTTCGTGTGAGGATGGAGGTGCGGCGAACCGGCTGACCCGGGCGCCGCTTGGCGTGCACGGCGGCGCGTCCCTGGGGATGCGCCGCATCTGCGCCTCCGGGCAAAGCCGGAAGCGGGCGTCGCGACCCAAGCGTCGCCGCCCCGAACCCCTCGTTCAAAAATCACCGGAGACCGCCCGGAGGCGGGGGCTTGATTCAAGGGCCCCTTGTGTTGCTCAGCCTAAACCGGCGCTCTCAAGCCGCTCGCACAGGGCGATGAGCCGGTCGCGCAACGGGCGCGAGCGCTCGCTGATGGCGCGCTGCTCCGATTCGTAGAGGAGGCGGCCTTCGGGGGTCTCGATACGCACGGGCTCGAAGCCCAGCGAGGTGCAGTCGTAGGCGGAGGCGCGCATGTCGAGCTCGCGCGCGGCGACGGCCAGTTCGAAGGCGTCGGCGGTGAGTTCGGAAGGGCAGAAGGGGTGCAGCTTGTACGCCCACTTGTACAAATCCATGTTGGCGTGCAGGCAGCCGCACTGCTCGTACTCCATCACGGATTCGCGCGTCTCCGGCCGCAGCCGGTTGAGCGGGCGCGCGGCGGGCGTGAAGAACCGGAAGGCGTCGTGGTGCGAGCAGCGGATGACCTGCGATTCCACGAAGCGGGCCAGTTCGTCGGGCGGCATGCGCAGCGGCAGCGCGTGGCGTATGTCGTCGGTGCGATACACCATCGCCCACTCGTGCAGACCGAAGCAGCCGAACGCCGCCGGCCGGTCGCGCACCGTGGTGAGGAAGCGTTTCAGCCACCCGATGAACGCCAGCCGCTTGGGCGTGAGCGCGGCGGGGTCGACGCGCACGCCGTCGTCCGTGAGGACATAGCCGGCGTATCCGAGGAAATCCCGCGCCGCGTCGCCGGCGAGGGTCGCGCCGTATCCGGGTTCCCATCGCGCGAGGCGTCCCGGGCGCTGCCCGTAGTAGGTGAAGAGGAAATCGTAGACCGGATGTTTCTCGCCGCGGTTGTGGCGGGCCAGGCACGGCTGCGTCCACGGGCGCACGCGCGCCTCGTGCGCGGCGCGGCGGGCGAGCCAGGCCTCGGGGGGCAACACGGTGTCGGCGTACATGGGCGTCGTTTTTTTTGAAAAAAAACCTAAGGGTTGGGAGTGCGCCACGTCATAAATCCCGTAAACCCAACGCTTATGAAAACCCTTCCCCTGCTTTGCCTCATCGCCGCCGTCGCCGCCGGCTGCTCCTCCGCTCCCGAATCCTCCGCCGTCGCCGCTCCCGCCGCGCCGGCCGCCGAGGCGCCCGCGCCGAAGCCCGGCGAGAGCCGCAAGGTGCTCTCGGTGCACGCCACCGACGCCGAGTTCCTCGGGGTCGTGAAGCGCCCCTGCATGCACCGCACCGCGCTGTGCCCGGACCGCTGCGACCATGGCGGCTCCGTCGCCGAGTTCAAGATCCTCGCCTACCGCAGCTACGAGAAGACCGGCGAGTACGGCGACCCGCGCGCCACGAAGTTCTTCGTCCGCGTGCGCGACGCGCGCGGCAACCCCGTGGCCGACGCCGCGCTGCTGCGCGACATCGAGGCGCTCAAGGCCGGCGACAAGGTGCGGCTGGACTGGCGCCACGAATATGTGACGCGCGGCGGCTCCTCGTTCCCCGAGCGCCCCGTCACCACGCTCAAGCCCGAGTCGAAGTAAGCGTCACTCGCGCCCGCGAAGCCGCTCGTCCCCGTTGTTCGCGCTCAGCGCGAAAAGCGGGTTGTGCAGTAGCAGCAGCGCGAAGGCCGCGCCGATGACCAGGGTGCGGTGGGGGCCTCCGAGGAAGAGGCCCATCATGCCGCCGGCTTCGGCGCACGCCAGACAGACGATGTAGAGCGGGATCGCCCGGGCGCGCGTGCCTATGCGCGGCAGCGCGAACAGGCGCAGGGCCAGGCTGACCGCCAGCGGGAGGATGCCCAGCAGGCCCGGCCCGTTCGGGTCGGTCGCGGTCTTTTGCCCCAGGATCGCATAGATCATCGTGAATCCCATGGTGACGGCGAACCAGAGCATCCAGGGGATGATTCCGGCGGGATTCGGCGAGCGGGGCGATTCGTGCGGGGGCATGGCGCGGGACATAGGACGCCGCGCCCTTCCCGCGAGCGAATTGCGCGGCAGGCGCCCGGCCTGCTCTCCCCTCGGAAAAACAAAAGCCGCCCGGCTTTCGCGGGGCGGCTTTCTTTGCGTATCGGCAATCCGATTACACCAGCATCAGCGCGGGCGCTTCCAGCAGGTCCTTGAGGGCCTGCAGGAACTTCGCGCCGTCGGCGCCGTCCACCACGCGGTGGTCGACGGCCAGGCCGAGGGTCATGCGGCGGCCGACGACGATCTCGTTCTTCGCGTTGACGACGGGCTTGGAGACCGTCGCGCCCACGGAGAGGATGGCGGCGTGGGGGGTGTTGATGATGGCGTAGAAGCCGGCGATGCCGAACATGCCCAGGTTGGACACGGTGAAGGTGCCGCCGGACATTTCCGCGGGGGTGAGCTTCTTCTTGCGCGCCTTGCCGATGAGCTCCTTGGCCTCGATCGAGATCTGGCGCAGGCTCTTGGCGTGCGCGTCACGCACGACCGGGGTGACGAGGCCGTCGTCGATGGCCACGCCGAAGGAGACATTGGCGGAGGCGAACTTCTTGATGGCCGTGCCGGCCCACTGGGCGTTCACCGCGGGCACGCGGCGCAGCGCCTCGGCGGAGGCCTTGAGGATGAAGTCGTTGACGGTGAGCTTGATGCCGCCCTGTTCCGGGGGCAGCTCGCCGAGCTTGGCGTTGAGCGTTTCGCGCAGGGCTTCCAGCGGGGCGGCGTCCACCTCGATCTCGAGGTAGAAGTGCGGCACGGTGGTCTTCGATTCGGTGAGGCGGCGCGCGATGACCGAGCGCATGGTGGAGAGCGGCTCGTCCTTCTCTTCCTGGATGCCGGGGCCGGTGTAGACCGGAGCGGCGGGCGCGGCGGACTTCGCGGGGGCGGCGGCGGCCGGGGCGGCTGCCTTGGGCGCCTTGGCGGCGGATTCCACATCGGCGCGCACCACGCGGCCGGCGGGGCCGGTGCCGGCGACGCCGGCCACATCCACGCCGAGCTCGGCGGCGACCTTCTTGGCCAGCGGCGAGGCCTTCACGCGGCCGTCACCGGAGACGGGGGCGGGAGCGGGGGCCGGGGCGGCGTTGGGCGCGCAGGTGGCGGGCACCTGGGCGGGGATGGCGGCGGCGGCCTTGGCGGAGGGCGCGGGGGCGGCGCCGCCGAGGGCGGGCGCGGTCTCTCCGGCCTTGCCGCAGGCGTAGATGGGCGAGCCGACGGGGAGCTGGCTGCCGGCGGCGGCGTAGATCTTGAGCAGCACGCCGTCGTTGGCGGTGTGCTTGAGCTCCATGGTGGCCTTGTCGGTCTCGATTTCGCACACGAGGGTGTCGAACACGAGCTTGTCGCCTTCCTTGGCGTGCCACTTCACCACGGTGCCGACGCTCATGGTGTCGGACAGCTTGGGCATGTCGATGATCTCGCCCTTGAAGTCGGACGGGATCGCGGCCGGGGCCGGCGCGGCCTCGACGGCGGCCGGGGCGGCGGCGGGAGCGGGGGCGGCGCCGCCGACGGCGGGGGCGGCCTCACCGGCCTTGCCGCAGGCGTAGATGGGGGTGCCGACCGGGAGCTGGGCTCCGGCGGGCGCGTAGATCTTGAGCAGCACGCCGTCGTTGGCGGTGTGCTTGAGCTCCATGGTGGCCTTGTCGGTCTCGATTTCGCACACGAGGGTGTCGAACACGAGCTTGTCGCCTTCCTTGGCGTGCCACTTGACGACGGTGCCGACGGACATGGTGTCGGACAGCTTGGGCATATCGATGATTTCGGCCATGACGGTAAAAGGGCTGGAGCTTTCTAGGTTGGAGTGAGTAAGGGGCGAAACACGCGCGCGTTAGGCGGGCATGAAGACCCGGGGGACGCTGCACCGGAATTTTGCGGAGGCAAATCGGATGCGAACCAAGTGCGTTGGATGCATGCCGGTGAAACGCGGGGCGGAGTCAACGGCTCAGGGCGCGACCGCCGCTCGCGATGCGGGGATTCGGTCGGCCTTAAGGAGGGTTTACAGGCCGCCGTGAGGTTTTTGGCCCGGGCGTTCACAGGATGCCGGGCTCGTCGGCGGCGTCTATTTTCTCCTTGGCCGGGTTGAGGACGAGCGGGGCGATGCCGTTGGCCAGCAGGATGCCCACGGCCAGCGCCGTGGCGGTGAGGATCATGCCGGTGGTGATGCGGATGCCCTCGATGAAGTTCTGGTCGATCATCGCGTGCAGCCCGCGGAACCCCACGCTGCCCGGCACGAGCGTGAGCAGCCCGGGCACCTGGATGAGCATGGCCGGCTTGCCGCTCACGCGTCGGTAGGCGCGCCCGGCGAAGGAGACGGCGAAGGCGCAGAGCATGGCGCCCGCTATCGGCCCCATCGCCGCGTTGGCCGTGTACATCAGGGCGCACGAGGCCAGGCAGGCCCCCACGATGACCGGCGCATACCTCAGCGGAGCCTGCAGCACGCCCAGCAGCGAGACGCCGAAGAAGGCGATGGCGCTCCAGAATATCCATCCGGCCACGGGTACCGGCGCGGCGAGGGCGGCGGCGGGCACGGGCAGCACCGCGCCGCCGAGGCTCGTGCCGAGGGCGACGCCGGCGCCCATCATGAGCATGAGGATGAACGCCCCGGCCAGACGGCCCGAGCCGGCGAGCAGGTTTTGCGTGGCCAGTTCGCTCAGCGCCAGGGTGATGGTGAAGCCGGGCAGCAGGATCACCACGCCCGAGAGCACGGTGATGAACGCCGACTGCTGCGGAAACGCCACGCCCATCGCCTGAGTCAAAAACGCCGCCCCGGCGCACAGCAGGACGGGCTTCGCCGGCCCCAGCCGAGGCCAGCGCGAGAGCGTGAGCAGTCCGACCACGAAGGCCGCGCCCACCACGCCGCCGCAGAGCATCTCGGTCGCGCCGCCCTGGAAGAGGGGCGCCACGGAGGCCGACAGGATGAAGCCCGATCCGATCATGGCCGCGCCCCGCCACGGGGGCGGCGTATCCATGATCTCCCGCATGCGCCGGCGCGCGCCGGGCAGCGAATCGACGCTCTCAAATTCCTCCACCAGCGCCTCCAGCGCGATGAGGCGGGTCATGTTGTAATCCGAGGGCGGCAGGCGAAGCAGGCGCGAACGCTGGCGGCCGTCTGGCTCGTCCACCGTGAAGGCGAACATGGTGGGCAGGGCGAAGGCGCGCACGCGCAACCCGAGCTTGGCGCCCAGGCGGGAGATGTGCCGCTCCATGTCCGGGGCCGGGGCGCCGCTGATGTGCAGCGCCAGCGCGATTTCGCGCAGGAAAGGGTCGGTGTTGCGGGCGGAGGCCATGGTGCGGGGACTCGCGGGCGAGTGTTGGAGCCGAAGCAATGCCGCCCGCCCTCCGCGTTTGCACTCCCCAAATCGCCCGCCGCCGCTCCGCGCCCGAGGCCCCGTCACGCGACGACGGAGGCAAGGCGCCGGACGACCTCGTGCTGGAACTCGGCAATCCGCCCTGGCTGACGCAGCAGCCGAAGTGAGCGGCGGCGAAGATGGAACCTTCAGGCACTCGGGAAAATGCCGGCCGTAGGGCGCGCGCTTGCGCGTGCCGGTGATGCCGGAAGATTCGCGGCACGCGCAAGCGCGCGCCCTACGGCCGGGACACATGAACCCTGACCGTGCCCGGCCATCACGGTTGGCAAAGCAAGAGGGGCGGACGCCATGCGTCCGCCCCTCGTCGTATCGGCTTTTGCCCGACAATCACTTCGCCATCACGCGGCCTTCGCGCAGGCCGGCGGCGTAGGCGCCGAACACGAGGCGGATCTGGTCGCGCACGCGGCGGAACTCGTTGAGCACTTCCTCCTCGGTGCCCTTGGCGTGGGCGGGGTCTTCGAAGCCCCAGTGGTGGCGGTTCAGCTGGCCCGGGTAGGTGGGGCAGAGCTGGTCGGCGTTGCCGCACACGGTCACGACGGTGGTGATGTCGCGGGTGAGGAACTCGTTCATGTGCTTCGAGGTGTGCTTCGAGATATCGATGCCGATCTCGGCGAGCACCTTGATGGACAGCGGGTGCACATAGCCGGCGGGCTTGGAGCCGGCGCTGAAGACATCGATCATGTCGCCGGCGACGGCGCGCAGGATGCCTTCGGCCATGTGGCTGCGGCAGGAGTTTCCGGTGCAGAGGATGAGGACGGAGGGTTTCATGGGTATGAGGAAGTGAGGATGGTGTTGGGGAAAGGTGCCGACGCTGCGATCAGCGGCGGGGCGGGCAGCAGCCGGTGGCGCCGGGCACGCCGCACTTGTCGGGCGCCAGGCAGTCGGTGGTTTTCGCCACGAGGCGGAAGGTGATTTGGGCGGCGTCGGCGGCGTGCGCCTCGAGGGACCACAGGGTGATGGAATCGCCCTGGTATTCGGCTTCCACCGCGAGGCGTCCGTCGCCGGCGATCTTTTCCGCCAGGCGCAGGATTTTCAGCAGTTTGCCGGCGCGCAGGCGGTGCGCCTCGTCGCCCGGGGCGACCCAGAGCTGGAGCACGCAGGCGTCGGTTTTTCGCACCGCGCCGCCGCAGTCGATGAAGTGCTTGGTCACCCGGCCCACCTCGGTCACATGGAACTCCGGCGGGATGGCGACGCCGTCGGCGCGCAGGATGCGCAGGGCGGCGTCCGGGTGAGCGGCGAGCGTATCGCGCAGGGTTTTCAGGTTCATGGGCGGCGTGACGCAGGCGCGTCAGCGGCCGGAGTTGTCCGTGGAGCCGCAGCAGGTCTGCACGCCGACTGGCGCGGCGGCGGACGCGGGCCACCATTTCTTGCGCAGCACGAGCGCGACGGTCACGAGGCCGATGAGCGCGGGCACCTCGACGAGCGGGCCCATGACGGCGGAGAACGCCGCGCCGTGGCTGATGCCGAAGGTCGCGAGCGCCACGGCGATGGCCAATTCGAAGTTGTTGGAGGCCGCGGTGAACGCGAGGGTGGCGGAGCGCTCGTAGTCGGCGCCGGCCTTCTTGGACATCCAGAAGGAGCCCAGGAACATGATGACGAAGTAGAGCGCGAGCGGCAGCGCCACGCGGAAGGCGTCGCCGGGGCGCGCCAGGATTTCCTTACCCTGCAGCGAGAACATCACGACGATGGTGAAGAGCAGCGAGATGAGCGTGAGCGGCGAGATGCGCGGCACGAACTTGCCCTCGTACCACTCGCGGCCCTTGGCGCGCACCAGCGCGTAGCGGCTGATCACGCCGGCGGCGAAAGGCACGCCCAGGTAAAGCGCCACCGCCTGCGCGATCTCGACGGGCGTCACCTGCACGGCCACGCCGGCGGCGCCGAACCACTGCGGGGCGACGAGCAGGAAGAACCACGCGAAGGGCGCGAAGAAGATCACCTGGAAGATGGCGTTGAACGCCACGAGTCCGGCGCAGTAGGCGCCGTCGCCCTTGGCGAGGTCGTTCCACACGATGACCATGGCGATGCAGCGCGCGAGGCCCACGAGGATGAGGCCCTGCATGAGCTCGGGGCGGTCGCTCAGGCACAACAGCGCGAGCGCGAACATGAGCACCGGGCCCACGAGCCAGTTCTGCACGAGCGACAGTGCGAGCACCTTCTTGTCGCGGAACACGCGCGGGAGTTCCTCATGGCGCACCTTGGCCAGCGGCGGATACATCATGATGATGAGGCCCAGCGCGATGGGCACGGAGGTGCTGCCGATGCGCAGGCTGTCGATGGCCTGGCCGACGCCGGGGGCGAACTTGCCCAGCAGCAGGCCGGCCGCCATGGCGGCGAAAATCCAGAAGGTCAGGTAGCGGTCGAGGAACGACAGCTTGGAGGTCAGGGAGTCGGAGGACATGGAAAAGGTCGTGGCGGCGGGCTTATCGGGCGCGGGGCGCGCAGGTGGGTTCGCCGGCGGCGAAATTTTTGCGCACCTTGGCCAGCCGGCGGGCGTCGTCGCGGAAGAGCGGGTCGTGCGCGGCTTCGGTCAGGCAATCCAGGTTCACGCGCAGGGCGCGCGGGGCGGCGGCGGGCAGGGCGTAGATCATCCAGCTGCCGCGGCGCTCGGCCGTGACCGCGCCGTGCGACTTCAGGTAGGCGAGGTGCTTGGAGATTTTCACCTGCGGCTCGGCGAGCGCCTCCTGCAGGTGGCACACGCACAGCGGCCCTTCCGCCAGCGCGCGCAGGATGCGCAGTCGCGTCGGGTCGCACAGGCATTCGTACAGCGCGGTGAACTCCATGGCGGCGCAGACATGCCCTCGTCGGCATATGCGTCAAGGCGCATGTGTTGTTTTTTATGCACCGCCCCGGCGCTTGCGCGGCTCAGGCGGCGGCCGTGCGCCGGCTCACGCGCCACAGGGCGAACGCCAGGGCCGCGAGGAAGACGGCGAGGCCGATGGCGACATAGCCGACGCCGGCGCCGTCCACCCAGGCGCCGTAGGTGAGGCCGGAGACGGCGCTGAAGAGCGCGACGAATCCGACATAGGTCCAGGTCTTGGCCCGGCCGAGGATGGCGGTGAGCACGAGGATGCTTTGCAGGCTGAGCTCGGGGTCGGCCATCAGGTAGGCGAGCAACGGGCCCGGGTGCATTCCCAGCGACAGGAACAGTTTGGCGACGGGCACCTCCACGAGCGTCGGGAAATACATGAACACGCCGAAGGTCACGCCGGCCAGGTTGCCGGTCACGGAGTTTTCGCCCGCCACGGCCTTCACCCATTCCGGGTTGATGAGCCCGCGGATCACCCCCACCGCGAACACGCCGCCGACAAGCAGCGGGAACACCTGCTTGATGAACCGCCAGGACTCCCACACGAATTCCGCCACCTCGCCGGGCTCCAGCTTTCGCTTCAGTATCCACCCGCACACGACGAGCATGAGCGCCTCGGCGACGAAGCGACCGGTCACCGCCACCTCCACGCCGCCGGCGAGCGGCATCACGCGCAGCGTGGCGAACAGCAGGGCGGCGGCGACCAGCCCGAGCGCCGCGCCGGTCCAGCGGTTCGCGCCGTCCAGGATGCGCTCGAGGCCTTTCCACGCGGCGACGCCGAGGAGTCCGAGCAGGCCGATGAGCAGCGCGCCGTGCACGCTCACGCCCTCTTCGCCCTTGGCCGGGTCGAAGGGGACGAGCCGCGTGAGCAGCGCCTGGAAATCGCCGGCTGCGGGCACGGGCAGCGTGAAGGCGGCGAGGGTGCCTGAAAGCGGCGGCACCTTGAGCGTGCCGACCAGGAGGAGCACGAAGAGCGCGATGAGGAAGGCGAGCGCGGCGGGCTTCATGCGCGCCCGGGTGGAGAACAGTTCGTCCGTCTCGCGGTCATGCTCGGAGTCATCGCGGCGGAAAATGAGCGCCATGATGAGGCCGATGCCGATGCCGAACGCCAGCGACAGCGCGAGGCGCGCGAACGCGAGCTGCGGGCCGAGCACGCTGCCGGTGTAGAGCAGCGCGAGGATGTTTGCGGCGGGCGCGAAGAAGAGGAAGGTGACGGCGGGTCCGAGCCCGGCGCCCTTGCGGTGGATGCCGGCGAACAGCGGCAGGATGGTGCACGAGCACACCGCGAGCACCGAGCCGGCGAGCGCGGCCGCCGGGTAAGAGATCCACTTGGGCGTGTCGCGCCCGAGGAAGCGCGCGATGGTCTCCTTCGGGATCAGCGAGCCCATCGCGCCGGCGATGAAAAACGCCGGGATGAGGCACAGCAGCACATGCGCCGCCAGATACGCGCCGAGGTTGCCCAGCCCGCCCTGAATCAGGTGGCCGATGAAGGAGAGAATTTCCATGGTGGGAGTGATTTCGGATATGGGACGGATCAAAATGAACGGGGAGGTCTCGGCGTATGCCGTGCAGACGGGCGCTCGTCCCTCTTATGATGCCCACTTTCGCCAAGTCATGGCAACCCGGGGGTGCGACGCCTTTGCTCCGGCCCGAGCCCCGTCGGCGCTCGGGCTATGCGGCTCCGGGCTTATTGGGCGGACGCGAGCAGGCGCTTCACCTCGTCGGATGAAGGCAGCTTGCCCTTCACGAGCACCTTGCCGTCCACGGCCAGGCCGGGGGTGACGAACACGCCCATCTTCGCGATCAAGGCGAGGTCGCTGATCTTCTCGATGCGGTACTCGAACCCGAGTTCCTTGGCGGCGGCCTCCGCGAGGCGGGCGAGTTCGGTGCACTTGGCGCAACCGGGGCCGAGAATCTGGATGGTTTTCATGGGATGTGCGTGGGGTTGGTTTTTTGGGGGGGGAAGTTTTCAGAGCACGGCGTTGAAGAGGTAGCCGACCAGCAGGATGCCGGTCGCGACGATGCCCACGAAGGTGGCGATGAGCCGGGGCTTGAGCACTTTGCGCAGCATGAGCAGCTCCGGCAGCGAGAGCGCGATGGTGGCCATCATGAAGGCCATGGTGGTGCCCAGCGCCGCACCTTTGCCCAGCAGCGCCTGCATCACCGGGACGACCCCGGCGGGATCGGAGTACAGGGGGATGCCGATGAGCACCGCGGCGGGCACGGACCACCAGGCGTCGCGCCCCATGACGCTCGCCAGGGCGTCGGCGGGCATGTATCCGTGGATGCCTGCACCGATGGCGATGCCGCCCACCAGGAAGGGCCACACGCGCCCGAGCACCTCGCGCAGCGCTTTGGCCGCATAGTCGAGACGGGCGGACCAGCCGCTCTCGGCGGGCGAATCGTCCTCCTGCGAGGCGACGATTTCGCGCACCCAGCCTTCCACATGGCGCTCCATTTTGAGCCGGTCGATGATCAGGCCCGCGAGCATCGCGATGGTCGCGCCGGTCACGAGGTAGAGCCCGGCGACCTTCCAGCCGAACAGGGCGAAAAGGAGCACGACCATGATCTCGCTCACCAGCGGCGATGCCAGCAGGAAGGTGAAGGTCACGCCCAGCGGCACGCCGGAAGTCACGAAACCGATGAACAGCGGGACCGACGAGCAGGAGCAGAACGGTGTGACCACGCCGAGCAGAACGGCCAGCCCGTGCGAGGTCGCCGCGTTGCGGCCGGCGAGGAAGCGTCGGGTGCGCTCCGGGGTGAAGGCGCTCTGCACGAGGCCCATGGTGTACACGACACCCATGAGCAGGAGCAGCACCTTGGGCGTGTCATAAAAGAAGAACGCCAGCGCCTCGCCTAGGAGCGATCCGCGGGCGACGCCCAGCACATCGTAGGTGAGCGCGTTGGCCAGCGTATCCAGGTTCGGATAAAGGAAGGCGGCGGCGGCGACGACCAGCGCGAGGCGAAGGAAGCGCAGGCGCAGCGCCCGCGGTGAGGCGGCCGGCGAGGAGGCGGGAGAGGAGCAGGCGCAGGAGGAGTCGCCGGAGGACGGGCGGTTCTCGGCGCGCCCGCAGCAGGAGGAGTTGTTCATCGGCAGGGCTTTTTGCTGGTGTTGGCGGTCGGCGTGACGGCGCACGCGCATCCCGGGCGTTCGCGCAGCAGGCATTCGAGGAAGTCGGCCGCGCAGGTGAGTTTGAGCGAGTAGTGCAGTTCGCGACCGCGGCGTTCGCGGCTCACGACCCCGGCGCGCAGAAGCACGGCCAGGTGTTTGGAGAGGGTGGACATGTCGGAGGGGCAGGCCTCGTGCAGGTCGCACACGCAGAGCGGTCCCCGGGCGAGCAGCCTCACGACGCGCAGCCGCTCCGGGTGCCCCAGCGCCTTGAACACTCCCGCGCCCTCGTCGAGTCCGTGGCGCAGGGTGTCCGTCGTTTTCTTCGCGGTGGTCATGCGGCTTTATATTTGGCCAAAAGGCCATGAGTCAAGGCACGCATGGCTTTTTCGCCAAATGACGCCCCGGCGAGGGCGTCGGAAACAGAATTGGCTTTCGCCGGGGCGAGGGGTCTGCAACCCTGTGGGCGATGAGGAAATCCGGTGCATTCCTGGCGCTGGCGACCTGCCTGCTGGCGGGCGCGCCGGCGATGGCGGATACGGTGATGCTGCGCAACGGCGACCGTCTGAAGGGCAAGATTATCGAGAACGACGGGCGCCGCGTGGTCTTCGACAGCCAGCGCTACGGGCGACAGGTCATCGACTCGGCCGAGATACGCGAACTCGTGGACGAGAGCGTGCCGAAGGTCGAGGTGGAGGACCCCGTGGAGGTGCCCATCTTCCGCGAGGGCTGGCGCGGCTCGGCGAGCCACCCGGGGCTTTCGACCATCAACGAGATCGAGCCGAGGCCCGCGGCGGGCGAGGAGGTTTCGCTGCTGGACCATTGGAACCACAAGCTCGTCTTCGGTTTCATGAGCCAGTCCGCGCAGATCACGAGCTCCTCGCTGCGCGCCGAGTACGAGGGGCGCTGGCGCGGCCATGAGGACGAACTGCGGCTGCGCATGGACATTTCCAGGGCTTCTCAAATCGAGCCCGACGGGCGAAGGATCATCACCGGGGACCGCCTTTCCGGGGAGACGCGCTTCCGCCACGACTTCGACCCGACCTATTTCGGCGACATCACCGCCCGGTATCTGCACGACCGCGCGCAGGGCATCGACTGGCGCGTGCAGCAGTT
The DNA here is from genome assembly GCA_945957395.1 of uncultured Opitutia bacterium. Classification (GTDB taxonomy): domain Bacteria; phylum Verrucomicrobiota; class Verrucomicrobiia; order Opitutales; family UBA953; genus CAMFKE01. The sequence continues at coordinate 36,832 of CAMFKE010000003.1, read as the reverse complement.
CATCGGACTGGGGTACCGTTACCTGGAGACCGAGACATTCCGCGGGGCGCTCATCGCAGGGCCCATGATGCGAACGGACAGGTATCTGGACAACGATTACACGAACAGCCGCTCAAAACCCTTCTTCTTCATCTCCGAGGAGCTCGCCTGGGTGATCGACGAGGGCATCGTGCTGCGCCATGAGTTCAGCCTTCAGCGCGCGGTGCAGCGCGAACGGCGCCTGACCCTCGAGGGCGGCGTGGAGGTGGAGTTCCTCGTGCGGCGCTGGCTGGCGTTCAGCGTGCGCGCCGCGCTCAACTGGGATGTGGACCCGAACGCCGGCATCGATCGCTTCCAGACCTTCGTGTCCGCCGGCGTGGGCATCCGCTTCTGAGGCGTTTCAGCCGCCCCGCCCGGCGACGCTCGGCCCGGGCGAAAAAAATCCCCGCGCGCCGGAGTGGCGTCGCGGGGATTTTTCTTGAAGAGGCCCGGGCCGCTTAGGCGGAGGGGGCGCTCGGGTCGCGCTCGACGACCTGCCAGGGCAGGCCGCGCTTGTTGAGCTCGGCCATGAAGGCGTCGGGGTCCATTTCCTCCATGTTCCACACGCCGGGCTTCATCCACTTGTCGGTGGCCATGAGCAGGCCGCCGATGGCGGCGGGCACGCCCGTGGTGTAGGAGATGGCCTGGCTCTTCACCTCGGCGTAGCACTCCTGGTGGTCGCAAACGTTGTAGATGAAGACCTTGCGCGGCTTGCCGTCCTTGATGCCGGTGATTTCGCAGCCGATGCAGGTCTTGCCCTTGGTGCGCGGGCCGAGCGAGGCGGGGTCGGGCAGCAGGGCCTTGAGGAACTGGATGGGCACGATCTTCTGGCCCTGGAACTCGACGGGGTCGATGCGGGTCATGCCGACGTTCTCCAGCACGCGCAGGTGCGTGAGGTAACGCTCGGAGAAGGTCATGAAGAAGCGGATACGCTTCAGGCCCTTGATGTTCTTGGCGAGGGATTCGAGCTCCTCGTGGTAGAGCAGGTAGCTGTCCTTCGGGCCGACCACCGGGTAGTCGTACACCCACTTCACCGACAGCGGATCGGTTTCCTTCCACTCGCCCTTTTCCCAGAAGCGGCCGCGCTGCGTGATCTCGCGGATGTTGATCTCGGGGTTGAAGTTGGTGGCGAAGGCGTAGCCGTGGTCGCCGGCGTTGGCGTCCATGATGTCGACGAAGTGGATCTCGTCGAAGAGGTGCTTCTGCGCGTAGGCGCAGAACACATTCGTCACGCCCGGGTCGAAGCCGGAGCCGAGCAGCGCCATGAGGCCGGCCTTCTCGAAGCGCTCCTTGTAAGCCCACTGCCAGGAGTACTCGAACTTCGCCAGGTGCGACGGCTCGTAGTTGGCCGTGTCGAGGTAGTGCACGCCGGCGTGAAGGCAGGCGTCCATGATGGGCAGGTCCTGGTAGGGCAGCGCCACATTGAGCACCAGCTTGGGCTGGAACGCCTTCATCAGCGCCACCAGCTCCTGCACGTTGTCGGCGTCCACGCGCGCCGTCTTGATCGTCACGCCGGTGGCGTTCTTCACGTCGGCCGCGATGGCGCGGCACTTGTTCTCGTTGCGCGAGGCCAGCATGATGTCGGTGAAGACTTCCTTGGCCTGGGCGACCTTGTGGGCGACGACGTTGCCGACTCCGCCGGCGCCGATGATGAGGACTTTGCTCATGGGTTGAAAAGGGGTTCGGGAAAGAGGTTCGGGTGAACGCGCGGATTCACGGGCGCGCGTTCGCGTTGGCAACCGGGAAATGAGGAGCACGGGCGGTACCGGGGTGTTGAGTCGATGGGGCGGGACTGGGTGGGCGAGGGTGTGTTCGGCGTCTGTTCGCGTAGTCCCGGGGGTCTTTGCCGGGTTTTCAAATCGGAGTGGAACTTGCGCGGCCGGAGAATGTCCGAAAAACTTCCTGCATCATGAACGCCCGACCGCTTTCCGTATCCCTTGCCATTTCCGCCCTCGCCCCCGTCCTGGCATTCGCGCAATCGGCGACGCCGCCCGCCGGTTCGCCGGCGCCGGAGGTGAAGGTCGCCGCGCCCGCGGCGGCGATATGGAAGCAGTTGGGGGCGTTCGGCATCGACCGGAGGATGGGGCACCGGGGGCCCGGCTACGGCGTGTTTCGCAGCGTGGATGTGAACCCCGCCAAGCCCGACATGGTGCTCATCGGCGGCGACACCACCGGTATCTGGAAGAGCGTCGACGCCGGCAAGACCTGGAAGTTCGTCACGCACGGCATGCCGGTGGAGCAGGTGTATCGCGTGCGCTTTTCGCGATCCAACCCACGCGGCGTCTGGGCCGCCACGGACAAGGGGCTGGCCATCTCCCCGGACTCCGGCGACACTTGGTCGTTCACGGCGCTTTCGCGGCCCGATGCCGCGCCCAACGCGCGCATGCACTGCCTGGTCGCGGTGTCCCCGCTGCACCCGGCCACCGCCATCGCCTACGCCGACCGCAAAATCCAACGCACGGAGGACGCCGGCAAGACTTGGACGACCGCGGAGTCGGGTGTGATCGTGCATGACATGGAGTTTCACCCGCTCAACGGATCGGTCGCCTACGCGCTGGTTTCGCGCCCCGGCAAGTCGCCCGCGCTCTCGCTTTTGGTGTCGGAAGATTCCGGCAAGACCTTCCGTCCGTACGGGCCTGCTCTGGAGTTTCGCACCATTCACCGCGCCAGCCTGGCCGTCTCGCGCGCCAAGCCCGACTCGGTCTGGTTCATGGCTTTCGGCGACCGCGATGTGAAGGTCGGCACGGGCGAGACCAAGAAGGCGTTTCTTACCGGTCTTTTCCGCTCGGACAACCGCGGTCGCACCTACGCCCCGGTTCGGCAGAACTATGAGTTCATGCCGCAGCCCGACGGCCTTTTCGGCTTCCACCAGTACTGGCCGGACGAGGCGGACAAGAAGACTTACGACCGCAAGAAGGACGACAGCTATGTGCCCATGGGGCTCGTGCAGATCGGCTGGGACCACGCGCTGGCCGTGTCCGACACCGACGCGAATCTCGTGGTGGCCGGGGGCACCGGCATGACCGCCAGTCGCGACGGCGGGAGGACTTGGACGAACAAGTACGACGGACAGGAGATTCATCCGGACATTCAGGACGCCGTGGTGCGCGGCTCGCGCCTGTGGGTCGTCCACGACGGCGGGCTCAACGAGGTGGACCTGGCCGCCACGCCCAAGGCGGTGAGCCGCCACTGCGAAGGTTACTGCGGCCAGCAGCTGTGGGGCTTCGGCGGGTCGTTCAAGACCGGCATCCTCGCCTCCGGCATCAACCACTCGACCATCGCCGTCTACGACGAGAAAAACTACGAGAACGGCTGGTACAGCGCCGGGGGCGCCGACGCGCAGACCGCCTTTGTGAACCTCTTCGACGACCGCTGGGTCTACGGTACGCCCTGGTGGAACGAGGTGATCCGCCGCCCCCTCTCGCCGGCCGACAAGGCGCCCTGGCGCCGGTCCGCCGTGGACTTCGGTTACATCCCGTATCGCACTCCGGAGCCGCATCCGAATCTCGCATACACCTTCTTCGCCCTGCACAAGGAGACCGCCCCCGACAACCCGCACAAGACCGTCGCCCAGCAGGTCGCCCGCACCGACGACAACTTCCACACCATCACCACCCTGTGGCGCAAGGAGGGCGGCTACGCGCGGCGCCTTCGCCTGCAGCCGGGCAACGCCGAGGTCATGGTCGTCATATCCGGGCCCGACAGGGTCGTGGAGCGCTCCCTCGACGGCGGCAAGACCTGGGTGGACATCACGCCCAAGGACGAGCGCCGCGGCTACTCCGACATCGCCATCAGCGAGAGCGACCCGAACGACCTCTGGCTGAGCGTCGCCGGGCGCGGCAAGGGCGCGCGGGTGCTGCGCTCCAAGGACGGCGGCAAGACCTGGGCCGACTTCTCCACGGGCATCGGTGAAACCGAGGTGCGCACCATGTTGCTGCAGCGCGGCACCAAGGGCGGCGTTTATCTGGGCTGCCACCCCGGCCTCTACTATCGCAACGACGACATGGACGCCTGGGTGCCCTACGCGAAGGGCCTGCCGTATGCGGACATTCCCTTCCTTCAGGCCGACTACGCCGCCGGCATTCTGCGCGCCGGCACCTCGCAGGGCGTGTGGACCGCGCCGCTGGCCCAGGATTTCTCACCGCGCGCCCTCATCGCGGCCTCGCACAACAGGGTCACGCCGGCCGCCACCAGCGTGAAGTTCTTCTGCCATTCGGCGCTCCCGGCCAAGGGCGCGAAGTGGACTTGGTCCTTCCCCGGAGGCACGCCGGACTCCTCGACGGACGAGAACCCTGTCGTCAGCTACGCGGGCGCCAAGCCCGGCGCGTACTCCGTCGAGTTGCGCGTGAGCGACGCGCAGGGGCGCAGCTCCTCCGCCAGGCTCGCGGACTTCGTGAAGGTCGGCGGCGCCGACGCCGACTTGGGCAAGCTCAAGGATGTCCTGCTCGCGCTGGACGACCCGAAGGCGCGCTACGGCGTCGAGCACTCGCTCTATCTGGCGCGCAAGTTGGACGACCAGGACGAGGAGTCCTTCGCCCGCGCCGAGGCCGAGCGCAAGGCGCTCAAGCACCGTCATCGCCACGATCTCTTCAGCGCCGCCACCGACGACGACATGCGCTTCGAGCGCCCGGAACCGGTCGTGGAGTGAGCCGGCGGGCGCCTAGCGGGAGAGCAGGCGGCGCCTGAAAACCTCAATCGCCACGATGCCCACGGCGTGGGCCAGGAAGCTCACGCCGATGGCCACGATGAGCGTGGGCTCGCCCTTCATGGCCTTCTTAAGGACCCCGGCGCAAAGCAGGGCGCTCGCGATGAGCCAGATTTGGCGGCGCCTGAGCGCCTTGGCCCGCGCCGCGTTTTCCGGTTTCGTTTCCATGGTCGGACAAAGAGCCGAGGGCGGGGCGCGCGTCAACCCGTCGGCGCTTCGGCTGCGCCGGCCCCGGCGCGGAGGGGCCGGCCGGCTTTTTTTGTGGGCAATCCGCCTCAAACCGGAAACTTGCCACCCGCACGCGTGCGTTTCGCGCATGCGGCCCACCTTTTCCCATGTTCCAAGTCAGTTTCAGCAACCGCGCGATGGCCGAGCTCAACAAGCTCGGCAAACTCGATCAGATGGAGATCGTCGAAGCCATCGGCGCCGTAACGCCCCAGCGTCTGCTGGAGCCCTCCGGCGACCTCGGGCGATTCGAGCGCGCGGGCAGGCCCATGTACCGGCTGCGGGTCGGCGAATGGCGCGTGTACTTCACTCCCGAGGGTGACGGCGTGCGCATCGACTTCCTGCTGCACAAGAAGTCCATCGCCGACTTCGTGGTGCGCTTCAAGCTGCCCGTTTCCGACGACGCCGCGATCGAGACGCACAAGTCGTTCGGCGAATACCTCGACAGCCTCATGAAGTGAGCCCGAGGGTTCCGTTTCGGCGTCCGCGCGCCTCATGCGCGAAAGTCGCCCTCGTGAAAGCCTGAACGCCGAAGCCTGACCCCTGAAACCTTCCGTCCTTTTCCCCATGTCCGACATTCCCGAAACGACGACGCCGAGCGAGCCGCGCTACAAGAGCGTGGAGGAGGCCTCGAAGATCTACCTGCTGCCGAACGCCTTCACGGCCGGCAACATGCTGTGCGGCTTCCTGGCCATGCAGAAGTGCATCGACGCCAAGTTCACCCACGCCGGCGCAGCCGACGCCGAGAAGCTCGCCTTCGCCGACTACCGCATGGCGGTCTACCTCATCCTGGGCGCCTGCGTGTGCGACGCCTTCGACGGTCGCGTCGCGCGCATGTCGCGCCGCGAGTCGCTCTTCGGCGCCGAGTTCGACTCCATCGCCGACACCGTGTCCTTCGGGCTCGCGCCGTCGCTGCTCGTGTCGTTCCTCATCCTGAGCCCGAAGGACGACGCGCCCGGGGCCATCGCCGAGTTGATGCGCGACTACGGCTGGGTCGTGGCGTTCATCTACCTGCTTTGCGTGGGCGTGCGCCTGGCGCGCTTCAATGTGATCACGAACCCCCTGGTGCCCGGAAGCGAGAAGCGCAAGAGCACCGGCGAGTTCATGGGGCTGCCTTCGCCCGCCGCCGCCGGCATGACCGCCTCGCTCGTGCTGCTGCTCACGAACGGCAACGACGAGGTGTTCCGCCTCTCGCCGCTGCTGCTGCCGCTCATGCTGCTCATCTCGTACATCATGGTGAGCAACATCCCGTATCCGAGTTTCAAGCACGTCAACTGGAACACCGGCGCGCGCGCCAAGGCCTTCATCGGCATCGTCGTGGGCGCCGTGCTTCTCGCGAAGTGGTTCGTCTACGCCGTGCCCGCGCTCTTCCTCGCCTACATCTTCTACGGCATCGGCCGCGACATCCGCCGCCGCTTCTTCATGAAGAAGGAGGACCTCGCCAACGAAGACATCCCCGACGACAACTTCTGAGGAAGGCCTCCGGGGAGGCGCCCCGGTTCGGGGAAAACGAAGCCCCGCCGGATAAAACCGGCGGGGCTTCCTCGTTGCACGGCTCAGGCCGGTGTCACCAGACGCGGGCCCAGAGCACCTTGAGGTAGCGGCTTTCCGGGTAGTTGGACATCGCGGGGTGGTCGCCGCCGGCGCCCGTGCGGTCGATGATCTGCAGGCGCTTGTTGTAGCGGTGGGCGGCCTTCACCACGAGCTCCTCGAACTGTTCGGGCGACACGAGGCCCGAGCAGGAGCAGGTGACGAAGAGGGCGCCGGGCTTGGCGAGCTGAAGGCCGAGCACATTCAGGTCGTTGTACTTCTTGAGGCCCTCCTCCTGGAACTCGCGGTCGTCCACGAACTTCGGCGGGTCGAGCAGGATGACATCCCACTTCTCGCCGTTCTTGATCATCTGGCGCGCGTAGGTGAACGCGTCGGCGTGGACGAAGTTCACCTTGGCGTTGTTCAGGTTGGCGTTGCGCTTGGCCATCGCGATGGCCTTTTCGTCGAGGTCCACCGCCGTGACCTCCTCGGCGCCCTTCATCTTGGCGTAGATGGAGAAGCCCCCGGTGTAGGTGCACAGCTCCAGCATGCGCTTGCCCTTCGCCAGGTTCGCCAGCTTCAGTCGGTTGTCGCGCTGGTCGCAGAAGAAGCCGGTCTTGTGGCCTTCCGCGAAGTCCACCTCGAAGGTGACGCCGTGCTCCTTGATCTTCACCGGGCGCATGGCCGCGGGCGTCGGGATGTCGCGCGGGTCGATCGCCTCGATGCGCGCGATCTTCGGGTCCACGCGCACGATCTCACGCTTCGTGCCGAGCGCGGTGTGCAGGCGAGGCAGCCAGCGCGGCAGGCGCTGCAGCACGCCCAGCGAGGTGACCTCGACGGACAGCACATCGGCGTAGCGGTCCACCACGAGGCCGCCGAGCGAGTCGCCGTCGGCGTGCACGACGCGGTAGGCGTCGGTCTGTTCGTCGAGCTTCAGGTAGTCCTTGCGAAGCGATGCGGCGTCGTCGACGCGCTGGTCGAACCATTCCTCGGAGGCCTGCTCCGTGGTGTGGGCGTGGATACGCAGGGGCACGCGCGCGTGCGGGTTGAACAGGCCGAAACCGAAGATTTGGCCGTCCTTGCCGTACACGGTGACGAGGTCGCCGGGCTTGGCGCCAAGGGAGACCTTGCGCACCATCGCCGGGTAGATGTGCGGGTGGAAGCTCATGTACTTGAGCTCCACCCAGGGCTTGCGCCGCTGCGATTCGGCCACGGGCGTGGGCGGCGCCGGGCGCTCGGCGGGGCGTTTGTTGTCAGGGCTGAAAGGCCGTTCGTTCATAGCCGCGCAAGGTGGCGCGGCTCCGGCGGAAGGCAAAGGGCAAAAACGCCCGGCTTGCGTAGCGCGCCCGGAATCGCGCTTTGCGCGCCCGCGCAGGTCACTTCCCCTTCGCCTTCAGGTGCACCTGGATGACTGCGATGTCGGCGGGGTTGACGCCGGCGATGCGGCCGGCCTGGCCGAGGGTGGTGGGGCGGATGTCCTTCAGCTTCTGGCGGGCCTCGATGCGCAGGCCGGTCACCGTGTCGTAATCGATGTCGGCGGGGATGGCGCGGCTGTTCCAGTCGGCCATCTTGGCGATGGCGCGCTGTTCGCGCTCGTGGTAGCCGCGGTAGCGCACGCGGTAGAGCACCTCGTCGCGGATGGATTCGTGCAGCGCCATGAACTCCGGCGAAAGGTCGTCGGGGGTGGATTCGGGGTTCTTGCGCAGCACCTCGCCGGCGAGGCCGCCCTTGATGCGCACCTTCTCCAGCCACTCCGTCCACTTGTCGGTGGCCGCAATTTTTTCCCGGATACGCGCCACGCGGTCTGCGGGCAGCAGCCCGTACTCGGCGGCCTTGAGCGAGAGGCGGTGTTCGGCGCTGCCGTGGTTGAGCGTGAGCCGGTACTCCGCGCGGCTGGTGAACATGCGGTAGGGCTCCTTCGTGCCCTTCGTCACCAGGTCGTCGATGAGCACGCCGATGTAGCTCTCGTGCCGTCCGAGCGTGAGCGGCGGCAGCCCCAGCGCCTTGGCCGCGGCGTTCACGCCGGCGACGAGGCCCTGCCCGGCGGCCTCCTCGTATCCGGAGGTGCCGTTGATCTGGCCGGCGAAGAAGAGCGACTCGACCTTCTTGGATTCCAGCGTGGGAAAGATCTGGGTGGGCGGTGCGAAGTCGTACTCCACGGCGTAGGCCGGGCGCAGCATGACCGCCTTCTCGAGGCCCTTCACGCTGTGCAGCATCTTGAGCTGCACCTCGATGGGCAGCGAGGTGGACAGTCCGTTGATGTACCACTCGTCGGTGTTGCGCCCCTCCGGCTCCAGGAACAGCAGGTGCTGCTCCTTCTCGGAGAACTTCACGAACTTGTCCTCGATGCTCGGGCAGTATCGCGGGCCGGTGCCCGTGATGTCGCCCGCGTAAAGCGGCGAAAGGTGCAGGTTGTCATGCACGATGCGCGCGGTGTCCGCGCCGGCGTGCGTCATCCAGCATGGCACCTGGTCCGTGCCCGGCGCCCATCCCGGCAGCTTCTGATTCGGGAGTCCGGCGTCGAACAGGTCGGCGTCGCCGCGCGTCTCGTGGAAGGCGAAGAAGGTGGGTTTGTCGTCGCCGCCCTGGCATTCCAGTTCGGAGAAATCGATGGAGGAGCCGAGGATGCGCGCGGGCGTGCCTGTCTTGAGCCGGGCCAGCTCGATGCCGGCCTCCAGGAAACTGTCGGAGAGGGTGCGCGCGGAGAAGTCGCCGAGGCGACCGCCCTCGTTCTTGTTTTTGCCGATGTGCATCAGCCCGCGCAGGAAGGTGCCGGTCGTGACCACCACGGTCTTGGCGTGGAACTCGATGTCCAGGCTCGTGCGCACGCCGACCACGCGTCCCTTGTCGAAGATGAGGCCGGTGACGATGGCCTGGAACAGCAGCAGGTTCGGCGCGCGCTCGCACACGTGCTTCATTCGGAACTGATACGCCTTCTTGTCCGCCTGCGCGCGCGGCCCCTGCACGGCCGGGCCTTTCGAAGCGTTCAGCAGGCGGAACTGGATGGCGGTGGTGTCGGTGCAGATGCCCATCTCGCCGCCCATGGCGTCGATCTCGCGCACGATGTTGCCCTTGGCCACGCCGCCGATCGCCGGGTTGCAGCTCATCTGCGCCACCGTGTCGATGTTGCCGGTGAGCAGCAGCGTGCTCGCGCCCATGCGCGCCGCCGCCAGCGCCGCCTCGACGCCCGCATGGCCGGCGCCGCACACGATCACATCATAAGGCCGCTCGGGCCCGAAACGCAGTTCCTTGTTGCTCACGCCGCGCAGGGAAGGGGGCCCCGGCCGGGTTTCAAGTTCCGCCTTCCGGGTATTTGAGCCATACGCGCTCTTGCCCGCCCGGGGCGCTCGCCTACTTTGCGCATGCGAGGCAACCCGATGATCCCCCATTCACTGCTGGAAACTTCCCGACTTCCCGTCGTGGCGTTCGTACTCGGGGTGGCCGCTTCGCTTTCCGTCTGGGGTGCCCTTGAGCACGCGGAGCATGAGAATACGCGGATGCGGATCGAGTCACGGGCCGGCGAGATGCGGTTGAAAATCGAGGCGCGCATGAGGGACCATGAGCGCACCCTGCTCGGCGCCCTCGGCCTTTTCCAGGCCAGCAAGAGCGTGGAGCGCGGCGAGTGGAGCGCATACATGCGAAATATCGTGATGGAGGAGCATCCCGGGTCGCTCGGTTACGGCGCCATCCGGCTGGTCCCCAAGGATCGGCTCGCCGACTTCCTGGCGGCCACGAGGGCTGACGAGGCGCCGGGGTTCATGCTTCGCGACATCCGCGGCGAAGGCCCGTTCTACATCGCCGAATTCCTGGAGCCGCGGGTTGAAGACGACACTTCTTTGGGGCGCGATGTGGCGCGCGAGCCGAGGAGACGAGAGGCCGCCGACGAGGCGGCCGCGACCGGCCGGCCCACGCTCACTCGCCCTGTCCGGCTTGTTCAAAGCAACAGGCCGGTGTCGGGTTTCCTTCTGCTTTGCCCGATTTACCGCAACGGCGAGCCGGTGGCCACCGAGCGCGAGCGTCTGGCCGCGCTCACCGGGTGGGTGTACACGCCCCTTCAGATCGATGCGCTGCTGGAAGGCCTGGCGCCGCCCGACCTGGCCTTCGCGCTGCGAGAAAACAGGCCGGACGGGGAGCTGCTTCAGCGCTCGCGCGAGCCCTTCGATGCCGACTGGAGCCGCCCTCTTTATCACGAGCGATGGCGCCTCGACTGCGCCACGCACGCCGGTTTTGTGCATTCGCCGACGGCCCTGATCATCCTGGCGCTGGGTGTCACCTCGTCGGGATTGCTCGCCGGCATCCTGTGGTCGCTTCAGCGCGTCCGGCGCCGGGCGGTGGAGCTGGCGCACGACATGACGGAGGATCTGCGGCGCAACAAGGAGGAGCTCGTGCGGGCGCTGGCGGAGAAGGCGGAGGCGACGCGGCGCGCGGAGAGCGCCAACCGTGCGAAATCCGTGTTTCTCGCCGGGATGTCGCATGAGATTCGAACGCCGATGAACGCCATCCTCGGCTATGCGCAGCTGCTGCGCCTTGACGCCTCCCTGCCTCCCGCGCAGCGCGAGCGCCTCGCGATCGTGAACCGCGCGGGCGAGCACCTGCTCGCGATCATCAACGACATTTTGGAGATGTCTAAAATCGAAGCCGGGAGGGTCTGCGTGAGCCCGACGGAATTCGACCTGCACCGGCTGCTCGACGACATCGTCGAACTGTTCCGCGAACGGGCGCGCGCGAAGGGCATTTCGCTCGTGCTGCTGCGCGATGTCGGACTGCGCCGCTTTGTGCGCACCGACGAAGGGAAGCTCAGGCAGATTTTGGTGAACCTGGTGGGCAACGCCGTGAAATTCACCCAGACGGGCGGCGTCGTCCTGCGCGTGTCGTGCGAGGCCGGCGAGGGCGGTGCTCTCTCGCTGCGCTTCGCCGTGACCGACTCCGGCCCGGGCATCGCGGCGCACGAGCGCGAGCTGCTGTTCCGTCCGTTCAGTCAGACCGAGCTCGGGGGCAAAACCGCCGGCGGCACCGGGCTAGGCCTGGCCATCGCCTTCAATTTCGCCCGGCTGCTCGGCGGCGACATCTCGGTGGAGTCGGCGCCCGGCGAGGGCTCGACCTTCACCCTGGTCATCCGGGCGGAGGAGGCGGTGTCCGCTGCGGAGGGAGCGGCCGGTGTGGCCTGCTCACCCTTGCGCCTGGCGCAGGGCTCCTCGCGAGCCGGGCTCCTGGTCGCCGAGGACAACGAGGTCTCGTTGAAGCTGCTCGCCGATGTGCTTTCGTCCGCCGGCTTCGAGCTGACGCTCGCGCGCAACGGCGCCGAGGCCGTGGCCGCCTTCGATCCCGCGAGGCATCGCGGCGTCATTCTCGACATGCGCATGCCGGTGATGGACGGGCGCGAGGCCTGTCGACTCATCAAATCGCGCCCGGGCGGCGACTCCGCCTTCGTGCTTGCGCTTTCGGCCTCCGCCTTCGACGCCGAGAAGGCGGATTTTCTGGCCTCGGGCGCCGACCATTTCATGAGCAAGCCCTTCGACCGCGATGCGCTCCTGGCGCTGCTGGGGGAGCGGCTCGATTTGCGTTATGAATATGTGTGTGGCCCTGAATCCGCTCCCGCGCCCACGCTCTCGCCGGACGAGCTCTCCCGTCCCCTCAGGCTTCCGGAAACGCTTCGCTCGGCCTTCGGCGTCGCCTGCCGCGAGGCCGATTATTCCAGGCTTCTCGAACTTTGCGACGAGCTCGGCCGGCGCGACGCCGACGCGGCGGCGAGGTTGCGCAAGATTGTCGCCGACTATGATTATGGTGCGCTCGCCCGGGAATTGGAGGCGGCCGAGTCCGGTGACCTCTGAGCCCGCTAAAGCGTGGCGAGGAAAAACCGGTCGAAGTCGGACGAGTCCTTGTGCGATTCCGAGGCGGAGTAGCCGAGCTCCCGGGCGAGTTGGGCCAACCGATCGTGGTGCGCGATGCCGGTCTCCAGCGCGAGCAGGCCGCCCGGGGCGAGCCGGGTGCGCGCCTGGCGCAGGATCTTTTCGAGGTCGGCCAGACCGGCGTCCGGCGCGATGAGCGCGGAGTGCGGCTCATGCGACTTCACCTCGGGCTGCGCGACGGCCACCTCGTCGTCGGTGAGGTAGGGCGGGTTCGACACGATGGCGTCGAAGGTGCCGGGCACGGCCGTCAGCCAGTCGGATTTCAAAAACTCCAGGCGGTCTGTCAGCTTGCACTTGGCGGCGTTCTCGCGGGCCAGCGCGAGCGCGGCGTCGGAAAAGTCGGCGGCGGTCACGCGCCAGTTCGGGCGCTCGTGCGCGAGGCTCAGGGCGATGGCGCCGGTGCCGGTGCCGAGGTCCGCCACGCGCAGGGCGGCGTCGGCGGGCAGGCGCTTGAGCACGAGCTCCACCAGCTCCTCGGTCTCGGGGCGCGGGATGAGCGCGCGCCGGTCGCACTTGAGCGTGAGTTCGCGGAAATCGGTTTCGCCCAGCACATACTGGAGCGGTTCGCGCGCGGCGCGGCGCTTCACGCGCTCGCGCAGCAAGGCCAGCTCCGGTTCGGACATGGGGCGCTCGAACTTCAGGTAGAGCTCGAGGCGCTTCATGCCGAGAGTCCCTGAGATGAGCAGCTCGGCCTCCAGGCGCGGGTTCTCAAGGCCCTTCTGCGTGAAGAAGTCGCGCGTCTTGTTGAGGATTTCCAGGAGGCTCTGCATGGCGGGCACCTCCCTGTTTTCGCGGCGTGCGGGTTCGGGGCAAGGCAAAGGGTTTCGACTCGGCGCGATCGTCGCCGCCGTCGGGGCGGCGCGCTCGGGCTTGGCGAGCGCGGCGACGACCGGGTCGAATTTCTCGGGGCCGTGCGTGTCGCGCCAGAGGAACCACAGTCGCGAGAGCAACTCGGCGTCCGGCAGCGCGCGGTGGCGGCGCCCGGCGAAGGCCAGGCCGTGGTGGTCGGCCAGCGCGTCGAGCGAGCGCGAGCGCAGGTCGGGGATGAGTTTGCGCGCCACGCGCACCGAACACACATGCGGGAGCGCCCTGGGGCGGCCGCACCGCGCGAACGAGGCGCGCAGGAAGCCCATGTCGAAGGTGGCGTTGTGCGCGACGAGCAGGGCGTCGCCCAGCCACTCGCACACCTCGGCCGCCAGCGCGTCGAACGGCGGGGCGTGCGCCACCATGTCGTCGGAGATGCCGGTGAGCGCCCGGATGTGGGGCGGTATGCGCATGCCGGGGTTCACCAGCCACTGCGCCGTCTCCCGCCGCCCGTCCGGATGCACGCGCACCGCGCCGATGTCCGTGATACGGTCGCGCTCCGCCGACATCCCCGTGGTTTCGAGGTCGATGAAGACGATGGGGCGCGAGTGCATGGGCGTGCGACGGGATAGGTTTCGCCGGGGCTGACAAGCGTCGGCTTGGGGCCGTGTCTAATATAGTCCGGTCACTTGCCGGGGGGTTCTTGCCGGGGTTCCTTTTTTTCCGGGGTGAAGGGTCCGGTGAGCACCGGGGCTTGCCATTCGAAACCGTTCCGGCTCAAGACACGGGGCATGTCACAAAAGCCGGTAGAGTTTTCCTCGATGTTGGTGGATGCGATGCACCGTGAGGTTTCCGAGGACCTGTTTTCTTTGGAGACGCCCGGCGTGCTCGCCATCCGTTTCCAAAAGCGCGTGCGCGTGCGCCCCTCGCGCATCGTCGCCGGTGCCGGCAAGATCGGCTACACGCCCCCCTCCAAACTCGCCACCACCGAGGGCTTCGACGCCTCCGGCGGCATCTTCGCCGGCTACGAGGGCGACGGGCGCATCCTCGTCGCCGACGAGGGCAAGGACATCACCGTCATGCGCATGCGCAACGACGAGTCCTTCGGCTTCGCCGCCAACGCCGTGCTGGCCGTGGATGACAAGGCCACGGTGGACGACATCTCGGTGGGCATCCCCGCCGGCGGCCTCTGGCACGCCGTGATGGTGACCGGCCCCACCTTCGTGGCGTATTCCTCGGCCGGACCGGTGACCCCCATCGCCGTGACGCCCGATTCGCCGGTGTTCGTGCGTCCGGGCTTCGTGGTGGGCTGGACCATCGGCATGCTCGTGGAGGCCAAGGGCGCCAAGCTCGCCGACACCCGCCTGTCGTTCACCGGAACCGGCCAGGTGTTCATCCAGAGCGCCGCCGCCGAGGACTGGCTGAAGGTCTGATCGCCTCCGCGCGCGCGACGCCTTTTGCCTTTTGACTTCGCGGGAGCGGCCGGCTTCCTGCGCGCCCCATGACGCTCGCCCAAGCCTACTTCCTGCTCGCGGCCCTTCTCGCGCTGCCCGGCGTCCTGCTGCTGACCCGCGCCGGCCGCGAGGTGTTGAAGGCGTTCCCGCGCTCGCAAGCCGCCTCGTACCTGCTGTTCGGCGCGGCGACCCTGTGGTTCCTTTACGGGCTTTCGCAGATGGGTGAGGCCGACCTGGCCGGCATCCCCCGCTCCGCTCTGCTGGGCGCCTTCGGCGCCGCCGGCGTGGCGGCGTTCGTGGTGCTGCCCGACCTGCTCGCGGTGCGCGGCCTCGCCGGTCTCCTGCTGCTCACGGCTCGCCCCGTGCTCGACGCCGGTTTCGGCAAACTGCCCCACAGCCTCGCGCTCGCCGGCGTGACCTACGCGCTCATCTTCGCCGCTCTCTTCTTCGGCACCGCCCCCTACCTGCTGCGCGATTGGATCTCGGCCGTCACGGCCACGCCGCGCCGGGCGCGCGTCGCCGGCGCGGCCTTCCTGGTTGTCTCCGGCGTCTGCCTGGGCTTCGGCCTGGCCTAAGTTGGCCTCGCCCGGTTCCCGAAACCGAGGCGACCGAATACTGAACCCTGACCTTCCAAAGACTTTCCCCGTCATGTCCGACCCCATCGAGGAGTTCAAAACCGGCGCCGTGTTGCTGCTCGTTTCCGGCCCCGCCGGCTGCGGCAAGACCACCCTTTGCGACCGCATGACCGCCGCCTACCCGGAGGCGCTGCGCCGCGTGGTCACCTGCACGACGCGCGCCCCTCGCGGAGCGGAGCGCGACGGCGTCGACTACCATTTCCTCAGCCACGACGAGTTCGACGCTCAGGTGGCCGCCGGGCGTTTCCTGGAGCATGCCCGCGTGCACTCCAACCGCTACGGCACGCGCAAGAGCGAGGTGTACGCGCACCTCGCGGCCGGCCGCGACCTGCTGCTCAACCTCGATGTGCAGGGCGCCGGGCTCGTGCGACGCGAGGCGCAAGCCGACCCGCTGCTGCGAGGAGCCCTCGTCTCCGTGTTCATCATGCCTCCCGGTCGCGACGAGCTGCGCGCTCGCCTCGTGGGCCGCGGCACCGACGCGCCCGACGAGGTGGAGCGCCGCATGCGCGTGGCGGAGGACGAGATGCGCCGCTGGCGCGAGTACGACCACTGCCTCGTCAGCGCCGACCGCGAGAGCGATTTCGACCGCATCCGCGCCGTCTACCTGGCCGCCAAGATGCGCGTGCGCTGAAGCCGCCTGGGGCGGGCTTCCCCGCCGGACGAGGTCAAAGAAAAGGCCGCACGGGTTTGTCCCGTGCGGCCTTGGTCTTTGCGGCGAGGTCGCCTTAGAACCTCCTCGCGTACGAGAGGTCCAGGCGGTGCGCGGTGGAGTCGTCGAAGCCGTACTCGTAGCGGTATCCGGCCCGGATCGTGTTGCTCTTGGAGAACACCCAGGTGAGCTGCGGGCCGACATCCACGGAGCTTTCCGCGCCGAGGGCCGATTCGGTGGTGAAGCTCGTTCCGCCGGCGTAGGCGGCGACGATTTCGCCGTCGTGGTCGAGCAGCTCGTGCTCGGCGCCCACGGCGAGGCCGATGGCGAAGGACGAGTCGGCCGAGCGCAGCGGAATCCAGTCGAACGCGCTGCCGATGCGGGCGCGCAGGGAGTCCTGGCCGATGGTTTTCACATGCAGCGCGGCGGCGGTGCCGGATTCGTCGAAGGCGGAGATTTCGGTGCGCGTGTAGCCGAGTGTGGCTTCAGGCGTGATGGCGAAGTCGCCCAGAGTGACGGCGTGGGAGACGGTCGCGAAGGCGCCGTAATCGAAGCCGTGCGTGGCGCCCTTGTCCGAGCCCAGCGCGTGCGTGCGGCGGGTCTCGTAGTCGAGGTAGGAGCCGCGCACGCCCAGCAGCGCCTCGGTGGAGCCGGCGACATACCCCGTGTAGGCCGAGAGGCCGGCGCGCTCCAGGGTCACGGACCCCGCTTGCGCGGAAAGGTCGGCCTTGCCCCGCGCGTACGCGGGCATCGCGCCCACGACGAGATTGTCGGTCACGGCCTTTTCCAGGCCGGCATGGCCGCCCTGTACCGAGCTGTCGAAGACCGGCGCGGACGCGCCGCCCTCGGTGTCGGCGAAACGCCCGGTGTATCCGACGAAGGCCTCCCAGGTTGCGGACTTGTCCGTGACTAGTCGGCGATGCGCGTCCGCGCGGTTTGCCACGGTGCGTGTGTCCGCGAGGGATGCGTCGATGGACAGCGCCGGCAGCGCGGTGAGCCCGATGGGGGACAGCGCCTGCAAGGCCCGGGCCGCGGCGGCGTCGCCGCCGGAGGAGAGGGTGGTGGCCAGCGTCGAGAAGAGGGTCGGTTGCAGGGCGGCCTGCGCGTCGGCCTTCGCCAAGCCGTCGTGGAGACGCACGCCGGTGCCTGCGAGAGTGGGGGAGAGTTTGGCCAGGATGCCGTCGCTGTCGGTCACCAGGCTCAGGTAGATTCCCGAGGGGCTGTTGACCGCGGCGAAGGCGCCCGACACAGAGGTGCTTCCGGCGGTGGGTGCGGTGTCCTCCAGGATGCGAAGGGCGACCGGGCCGGTCGGCCTGTATCCGTTGATCAGGGTGAGGTTGAGCGTGCCGCCGTTGAGCGTCGCGGTGCCCGCATAGCGGACGACATCGAATTCCGAGCCCGGCGTGGTGCCGGCGATTTCGATGTTCACCACGCCCGTGGAGCCGTTGGTGAAGTCGCCAAGCACCGCGATGACGCCGGGAGAGTTGCCGGGCGAAAGCACGCCGTTGTTGACGAGCGAGCCGGTGAGCGTGCCGAGTCCCTTCAGCGTCGCTCCGGCATCGATGCGGAGGATCGAGGTCCCGACCGAATGGTGCTCACCCTGGCCAAGGTTGAAGGTGATGCCGTCGCGGATGTTGATGGTGTCGTATCCGGACCAATCGGAAATGACGATCGCCTCGCCGTCGCCTCGCATGGTCAAGGTTCGATTGGTCGACCCGGTCAGGTTGCTTTCAGCCGTCACCGAGCCGGAGAACCGCGTGCCTCCGGTGGCGGCGGGCCGGTCGTTGGAGGTGGTGCCGTTGACGAGGGAAATGGCCCCCGTGAACTGCGACGCGACGAACGAGTATGAAGCGGAAGAATCGACGAGGATGTTTCCCGCGCCGGCGAGCAGCCCGAGGCGGTGCGTGCCGGCGTTCAGGTTCAGCGTGCCGTTCACGAGGAGGACGGAGGTGGCGAGCGTTTCGGCGCCGTTGGGGCCGTACACAAGGTTGCCCGGGTGCCCGTTCTCGGGCTGCACGATGCGCGCCGTGCCGTCGATTGTGAGCGTGGAGCCCGCGGCGATGGAGATGTTGCCGGCGAGCGTGCCCGCGTGGACTTGGGTTTCGCCGGCGGTGATGCCGAGCTGGCCGGTCGAGGTCGTGTCGAGCCGCGAGAGGTTTTGCGCCGCGGAAACATAGAGCAGACCGCCGGACACCAGGACCGAGCCGCCATTCAACGCCCCGGCGGAATCCACCGCGAGCCTTCCGGCCTGCACGATGGTACCGCCGGAATGGTCGTTCGCGCCGCTCAGCACCACGGTGCCTTCACCCGATTTCGTCAGCGTGCCGGAGCCCGTGAGCTTCGCACCGACCGTGCCCGCTCGCAGTTCGAACGACGCGGCGTTCAGCGAGCCCGTGCCGGTGATGGTGCCGCCGTCGAGCACCAGGCTGCCGGGCGCGACCACCTCGGCGTTTACCGCCAGCGTGCCGGTGTTCGGAATCGTGCGGGTGGTCGTGTCGCTTCCGGAGAGGTTGAGTGTTCCGGAGGTGATGACTACTCCGTTGGAGGGCGCGAGGGTGAGCGAGCCTTGGGTGAGACGAAGCGTGGCGGATGCCGTGACGACCGAGGCGCTTGATAAATTAAGCGCGCCGGCGCCGAGCATCGTCCCGACTCCGGCAGACAATGTCGTCGTTGCAAAGACGATGGTGTTTGATCCGCCGAGCTGCAAGGTGCCGGAACTTAGGGTCGAGGAAGATCCGGTCCCGCCCGAGGCCGGGGTGGTGAAAGAGACCGGGATGCTCAGCGTGTTGTACGCGGGCGCGCCGCCCGTGCCTTTCACCGTGATGTCACCGGTGCCGAGGGCATTCGCGGACCGCGCTTCGAGCGTGCCGGAGTATACCGTGGTGCCACCCGAGTAGGTGTTGTTTCCCGAAAGTACGGCCGAACCGCCGACATCCGTTGACGGAACGACGATGGTGCTCGCGCTCTCTTCGCCGACAATCACCCGGGACGCGCCGACAATGGCGGCGGAAACCGTGCCGTTACGCATGGTTAGCGTGTTCGCCGCGAGAGTGCCTGCCCCGTTGATCGTACCGCCGAAAACTTTCACCGCATCGAGTCCGGCCACCGATGTGTTCAGCGACAGGATGCCGTTCGTCGCCGGCGCCCCGGCGAGCGAGTAGGTCTGGGACGGGTTGGCGACCGAGGTGATCGTCGAGGTTCCCGTGATGGTGTATTGTCCGGCGGGAAGGAAAACCCCGGAAAGGGTGGTTCCGGCGCCGCTGACCGACAAGGCGCCGCCAATCATCGTCGATGAAAAGGTGGTGGCCGGTATCGCCGCCCGGGCGCTTACGATCACAGGTGTGGCGCCCGCGAGCGCATCCGAGTGGTTTATGGCGAGGGTGCCGTTGTTCACGGCGACTTCGCCCGCAAAGGAGTTCGCGGCGGTCAGCGTGAGCGTGCCGGTGCCGGTTTTCACCAGATTGATCTCGTTGGTGATGGCGGCGGATTGGGTGATGTCGCCGGATGAGGTGTCGAAGGTCACGGCATGCGCGGCGCCGGGCGCGGCGAGCAGGGAAATCGCGGCGCACAGGAGCGCGCGGGGAATGGGCAGGCGGGGCGGCTTATTCATGGAATGCGTGGCAAGAAGCGCGCCCACGGCCGGGCCGCGAGGTCAATCTTCATGACCCCTTGCGGCCCGGAGCTCCGCCGGAATCTCCGGTCATTCCGAAGGCGTTGCGCTCGAAGGTTTTTGGTGAGCGTTCCGTCCTGCGGCGCCGGGCGAAAATAGGTTTGGCTTCGAGGCGTCTCCGAGGTGGTGCTTGGGGAAAACAAAAGGCGTACCGCAGAAACGGTACGCCTTTTCGTTTTTAGGAGGTGCGCGCGAGCGCGCGCGCCCGGTTTAGCGCTTGCCGAACTTGTCGCCGAGGGAGCCGAAGGCGTTGCCGCCGAAGGGGTTGTTGTTGAAGGAACCGCCGGAAGAGGTGCGGGGCGGGGGCGTGTTGGCCGCGGGCTTGCCGAACCGGTTCTGCTGGGGCGCGCCGAATCCGGTGCCCTGCTCGCGCACGCCGCGCGCGCCGCGGTCGGGGTTGGTCTTCATGGACAGGCCGATGCGCTTGCGCGGGATGTCGACCTCCATGACGGTGACGGAGACCTTCTGGCCGGGCTTCACGACTTCGGCGGGGTTCTCGACAAACTTGTCGGAGAGCTGGGAGACGTGGACGAGGCCGTCCTGGTGCACGCCGATGTCGACGAAGGCGCCGAAGGCGGTGACATTGGTGACGATGCCGGGGAGGCGCATGCCCTCCTTGAGGTCCTTCATGTCGTGCACGCCGTCGGCGAACGCGAAGGCCTCGAACTTCTCGCGCGGGTCGCGGCCGGGCTTCTCGAGTTCCTTGAGGATGTCGCGCAGCGTGGGCAGGCCGACCGTATCCGAAACATAATTATCGAGCTTGATGCGCGCGCGGGCGGAGCCGTCGCGCAGGAGCGTGGCGACATCCACGCCGATATCGGCGGCCATCTTCTCGACGAGCGCGTAGCGCTCCGGGTGCACGGAGGAGGCGTCGAGCGGGTGCGCGCCGTCGCGGATGCGCAGGAAGCCCGCGGCCTGCTCGAAGGTCTTGGGGCCGAAGCCGGTCACCTTCTTGAGCTCCTCGCGGGTGGTGAAGGCGCCCTTCTCGTTACGGTGGGCGACGATGCGGCCGGCGAGCGTGCCGTTGAGGCCGGAGACCTGCGTGAGCAGCTGCTTGGAGGCGGTGTTGAGCTCCACGCCCACCTTGTTCACGCAGGACACGACGACGTCGTCGAGGGACTTCTTGAGCGCGTTCTGGTCCACGTCGTGCTGGTACTGGCCGACGCCGATGCTCTTGGGGTCGAGCTTCACGAGCTCGGCGAGCGGGTCCATGAGTCGGCGTCCGATGGATACGGCGCCGCGCACGGTGACATCCTTGTCGGGGAACTCCTCGCGGGCGACCTCGGAGGCCGAGTAGATGGAGGCGCCGGACTCGTTCACCGAGACGATGACGATGGAGGAGGGCAGGCCGAGGGAGCGCACGAAGGACTCGGACTCGCGCGAGGCGGTGCCGTTGCCGATGGCGATGGCCTCGATCTTGTGCAGCGAGCACAGGGCGGTCACGCGGCGGCCGGCGTCGATCTTCTGGGCCTCGGAGCCGGCGGTCGGGTGGATGACCTCGTCATGGAGGAGTTTCCCCTGCGCGTCGAGGACGACGAGCTTGCAGCCGGTGCGGAAGCCGGGGTCGAGCGCGAGCACGCGCTTCTGGCCGAGGGCGGGCGCCATGAGGATCTCGACGATGTTGGCTCCGAACACGCGGATGGCCTCCTCGTCGGCCTTCTTCTTCGACGCGAGGCGTGCTTCGGTCTCCAGGGAAGGTCCGAGCAGGCGCTTCCAGGAATCCTGGGCGGCGAGGCGCACCTGGGCGGCGGCGGGGCCGGATCCGGTGGCATAGGCGCGCTCGAGGACGGCGATGGCCTGCTCCTCGGGGGCGGTGATGCGCATGAAGAGGAAGCCTTCCTTCTCGCCGCGGCGGATGGCCAGCACGCGGTGCGAGGGGGCTTTCGAGAGCGGTTCCTTCCATTCGAAGTAGTCGCGGAACTTGGCGCCTTCCTCCTCCTTGCCCTTCACGACTTCGGAGGAGAGCAGGCCCTCCTTCATGAAGTGCGCGCGGCACTCGGCGCGGCAGCCGGCGTCGTCGGAGATGCGTTCGGCGACGATGTCGCGGGCGCCGGCGAGGGCGGCCTTCGTATCCAAAACTCGCTTCTCCTCGGGGGCGTCGGCGGCGGTCACGAACTTCGCGGCCTCGGCTTCCGGGTCGGCGTCCTGGTTGGCGAGGATCCAGTCGGCGAGGGGCGAGAGGCCCTTTTCCTGGGCGATGGTGGCGCGGGTGCGGCGCTTGGGGCGGAAGGGGGCGTAAAGGTCCTCGAGCGCGGTGAGGGTCTCGGCGGCCTCGACCTTCTTCTTCAGTTCCGGCGTGAGGTGCTTGTTCTCCTCCAGGCTCTTGAGGATGGAGGCGCGGCGCGCGTCGAGTTCGCGCAGCTGCTCCATGCGGTCGCGCACGGTGGTGATGGCGACCTCGTCCATCTCGCCGGTGACCTCCTTGCGGTAGCGGGCGATGAAGGGCACGGTGGCGCCTTCGGCGAGCAGCTTGGCGACGGCGGCGATGCGGGCGACGACGAGGCCGGTTTCCTTGGAGATGTTCAGCACATGGGCGGCGTTCACCTCGCCGGCGGCGGGCTTGGGGGCGGAGGTCGTCGGGTGGCTCGGGGCGGGTGCTGCGGGAAGGTCGCTCATGGAAAGGCTTTGGGAAAAAGGCGCATGGGGTAGGGATGCGGCCGGGCTTGGCAAAGGCCGAATGCTCACAGCGTGGAAGGCGTTGCGCGCCAAGGGGATGCGTGGCGTTTTGTTTGCCTTTGGAACGCCGGCGTATCCTTGCCGGAAGCGGGAGTGCGACGGATGCCGAGCTCCCCTCCGCCGACCGTTGGCGTGGGGCGGCGCGGTGTCATCGCGCGCGCGGCAAGGCTGTGCCGCGGTCAGGCCTTGAGCCAGCGTTGGCGCTCGTCGGCGGGGAGGCGCTCGATGGCGTAGCGCAGCGAGGTGCGCGGGAGCCGTCGGATGTTTTCGCGGAGGAAGTCGCGCAGGGTGTCCTCGCCGACGCGCTTGCCGACCTCGCGCAGCATCCAGCCGACGGCCTTGTGGATGAGGTCGTGTCGGTCGTCGAGCAGGAGCCCGGCGACTTCGAAGGTGTCGCGGGCCTCGCCGGCGCGGATGAACGCGAAGGTGGCGACGATGGCGATGCGGCGCTCCCACAGGCTTTGCGAACGGGCGAGCTCGCGCAGCACGGCGCGGTCGCGCGTGAGCAGCCGGGCGCCGACGATGTTGGGCGCGGAAACATCCACGAGGTCCCAGTTGTTCACGAACCGGGCGTGGCCGAGGTAGAAGTCGAAGACCTCCTTTTGCCCGGTCTCGTCGGCGCGTTCGAATCGGTCGACGAGCAGGAGCACGGCGGCGAGACGCTCCTCGTGGAAGGGCGAGCGCAGCAGGACGGCGGTCTCGGCGAGCGGGAGTCCTCGGTGGGCGCGCACGATGCGGCGCGTCTGCGGCACGGTGAGCCCGAGGAACCTGTCGCCCTCGCCGTACTGGCCGGGGCCGGTCTTGAAGAAGCGGGCCAGCACGGCGGCCTTTTCCGCGGAGGCGGCTTCGCGCAGGGCTTGGCTCAGGCTTCGGGCGGTCGGGACGGTGGGCATGCCCGATGAGAAACCGGGCGGGGCGCTTTTGGCAAAACCCGAACGACGGCGGCGAAGGGTTGCGCGCCTTTGGGTAAGCCGCTCCCTTTGCCGCGCATGGAAACCTCATGGACGCGGCTGCGCTTCTGGGCGCTGGTGCTCGCCGGGCTGTTCGGCGTGGGGTGGGTCGTGTTCCATGAGCCGGAGCGTTCGCGGCCGCCGGGGGTGCTTTGCCCGCAGGAGCCACGACAGGGGCCGTTTATCGCCAAGCCCGAGACCGTCTGGCATTTCGGCGCCTGGACGCTGCGGCCGCTCGCCACCTATTCGGTGACCGCGCGCGTGTTGTCCGCCAAACGGTACAAATACGACTACACCGCCGACCTCGCGCCGGTGGATCTGGCGCTGGGGTGGGGTCGCATGTCGGACAGCGCCGTGCTCGACGAGCTCTCCATCTCGCAGCGCGGCCGGTGGTTCAATTTCACCTATGAGAGGGAGGTGCTCCCGCTCGCCGAGATCGGGCGGAGCTCCGCCAACACGCACATCATCCCGGCCGACGACGCGGTGCGCGAGGTCGTGCTGGGCGCCATCCGCGGCGACATCGTGAAGCTGGAAGGCTACCTGGTGGAGTGTGAACATCCCTCGGCGGGCCGGCCCTGGCGAAGCTCGCTGAGCCGCACCGACACCGAGGGCGGCGCCTGTGAAATCATGCTGGTGCAGCGGGCGTCCGTGGAGTGACGGCGCCGTTTCTCACTTCACACCCGGGCGTTATCGCTTCATAGCGGCGGGCATGGAAATCTTCACGAAGGACGGCGTCGAGTACCGCCGTTGGAAAGTCGGCGCCTCCACCTATGTCGCGTGCATGCAACTGGGCGCGCGTCTCATGTCCTGGGACATCGCCCTGCCCACCGGCAATCGTTCGGTCGTCTACTGGCCCGAGTCGCACGACCTGGCGAAGTTCGGGTCGGTGCGCGGGGGCAACCCGGTGCTGTTCCCGTTCGCCGGGCGCTGCCATGTGGACGGCGCTCTCGGACATTGGGTGGATCCGGAGGGCGTGAAGCGCCCGATGCCCGCGCACGGCTTCGTGCGCCAGGGCAAGTGCGAGATCACAGCCTGCGGCGATACCTTCGTTGAGGCGCGATTGCTCCCGGACGACGCCGCGCGCGCGGCGTATCCGTATGCTTATGACTTCTTCGTGCGCTACGAGTTCGGCGAGCTCGGGTTTAAGGTCGAGTTCCGCCTGGAGAACCGTGACGCGAAGCGCATGCCGTGGGGCCCGGGGCACCATTTCTACTTCACGCTGCCGTGGCACAAGGGCCTCTCGCGCAAGGACTATGTGCTGAAGTTCGACGCCAAGAAGGCGGTGAAGCACGCCGCCGACGGCACCTTCGTGCCCGAGAAGGAAGTCGCGCTGCCGGCGAGCTTCGACCACCCGCGTCTTTCCGACACGCTGTTCACCAAGCTCAAGGGCGACACGGTGCTGTTCGGCCCCAAGAGCGGCGAGGAGGACATCCGGATCACCTTCGCCGAGACGCCCGCCGCGACCACCGCGCTCGTGGCCTGGACCGACAAGGACGACTCGCCCTTCTACTGCGTCGAGCCTTGGGTCTGCCTGCCCAACGCGCCCGCCAACAAGTTCGAAGGGTGCCGCTGGATCGAGCCGGGCCACGCCGACCGCTTCGTGTGCCGGGTGGACCTGGCGTAAAACACGCGCGGCCAGCGCCGCGCGAGAAGGCGGCGTGAAGATTTCGGAATGCGGAAGTGGGGCCCGGCGTCATCCGGCCCCGCATTCAAGTTCTGATTTGCGGTCGCCGACTCCGATCCCCGTTCCCCGCCTCGCGTCTCGGCCCGAAGGCATCTCCCCATTTCCCGCTTCCCAAACGGGTCATTAGACATACCGCTACCCGCGAAAACTTTTCCGCATGGCCACGCATCCCCTCGACGACGCCCTTCCCCGCTATGATGTCATCGTCATCGGCGCCGGACTCGGCGGCATGACCGGCGCCAACCAGCTCGCCAAGCTGGGCCACAAGGTCCTGCTGCTGGAACATCATTATCAGCTGGGCGGCCTGGCCACCTACTTCAAGCGCCCGGGCGGCCACATCTTCGACATCTCCCTGCACGGCTTCCCGCACGGCATGATCAAGAGCTGCCGCAAGTACTGGACCAAGGAGATCGCCGACAGCATCCACCAGCTCAAGGATGTGCGCTTCCTCAATCCCGAGTTCGATGTGCACACGACCTTCGACCGCGAGGACTTCACGCGCATCCTCACCGACAAGTTCAAGGTGCCCGCCGAGCGCGTGGAGGCCTTCTTCGCGCACCTGCGCGCGATGAACTACTACGACCGCGACAACCGCACGACCGGCGAGCTCTTCGAGGAGTTCTTCCCCGGCCGCTCGGATGTCCACCGGCTGCTCATGGAGCCCATCGCGTACGCCAACGGCTCCACCATGGAGGATCC
Organism: uncultured Opitutia bacterium; assembly: GCA_945957395.1. Taxonomy (GTDB): domain Bacteria; phylum Verrucomicrobiota; class Verrucomicrobiia; order Opitutales; family UBA953; genus CAMFKE01. The sequence goes on along the minus strand of CAMFKE010000003.1, from coordinate 11,224 downwards.
GGCCATCACCTACGGCATCGTCTTCTCCAACTTCATGTCCAAGGGCGTGTACATCTTCCAGGGCGGCACCGACACGCTCATCACGAAGATGACCGCCGAGATGAAGCGCAACGGCGTCGACATCCGGCGCAACTGCCTCGTGGAAAAGATTCTCGTGGAGAAGGGCGCCGACGGGAAGCCGCGCGTGACGGGCGTGCGCGTGAAGCACACGCGCGACGGAGCGCTGCGCGATGTCGCGTGCACCGCGGTGTTCTCCAACGCCAACATCAAGAACACGCTGCTCAACATGGTGGGCGAGGAGAACCTCGCCCCCGAGTACGCGGCCGAGACGCGCGCGGTGCGCGTGAACACCTCGTCGTGCCAGGTGTACATGGGCATTCGCGAGGGCGAGAGCATCCCGCACATCGGCGACCTCGTGTTCACCTCCGGCGCCCAAAAGTTCACCTCGCAGGAGCTGGTGGACCTGCACACCTCCTCGCGCACCTACTCGGTGTACTACCCGGACACGCGCCCGCACACCAAGGTGCCGCACTACGCCATCGTCACCTCGATCAACCAGAAGTGGGATTCCTGGGCGAACCTCTCGGAGGAGGAGTACAAGCGCGAGAAGGAGCGCCTCATCGAGGAGTCCTTCGTCGGGCTGGAAAAGTACATTCCGGACATCCGCAAGAAGGTCGACTTCACCGAGGCCGCCACGCCGCGCACGGTGAAGCGCTATGTGCAGCACTGGAACGGCACCTCCTTCGGCACCAAGTTCGAGGGACTCAAGGTGTCCATGGAGATGCCCGACCATGTCACCGGCCTCTTCCACGCCGGCTCGGTGGGCATCATCATGTCCGGCTGGCTCGGCACCATCAACTACGGCATCATCACCGCCGCCAAGACCGACGCGTTCCTGCGCGGCGAGACGCGTCCCGCCTCCGCGGTGTGACGCCGACCCGGCGCCGGGCCCGCGAGAGGGTCCGGCGTTTTCCCTGTTGAAAAGGCGCGCCGGGTCCTCACGGTGCGCGCCGGTTCACGCTCAGGTGGTGAAATGGCAGACACTCCAGATTTAGGTTCTGGTGCCGAAAGGCGTGCGGGTTCGAGTCCCGCCTTGAGCACTCTTTCCCGTCGTACGCGCGCCGCGGCGACTCCGCCCCTGTGGCGCGCTGGGCGGGCTCTCAGAGCTTCTCCGCCTTGAGGAAGAGCTTTATCGCGACCGCCTGGATGATGATGTTGGGAATCCACACGATCAGGTCGGGCCGGAATGCCGGGTTTTGTATCCAAGAAACGACGACCGTGAGCAGGTAGTAGGTGAGCGCGAGGGCCAGGGCCAAGCCGAAGTTCACGAAGGTTTCGGAGCGGCTGACGCGAATGCCCAGCGGAATGGCCAGCAGGGTGAGCGACAGGATGCCGAAGGCCCCCGCCAGATGGGTCTGAATCTGAAGCTGCACCTTGATCCGGTTCGCGTAACGCTCCTTGGCCGTGGCGCCGGGCTTCAGTTCATATCCTGTTTCGCGCAGGCGCATCAGCTCCGGCAGCGTGTACCAGCGGAGCTTCTTGGTGTAGCCCCCGGTGTTCTTCAACAGCTTGCCCAGCGGCAGCTGCAGGGTGCCGGCCTCGGCGCCGCCGATTTCCAAGGGCTCCACAGCCTTGCCGGGGCTGCCGGCGTCCCTGCGCTCGACCACGCCGCCGACAAGCTTGAGTTCTAGGATGTCGTCGGACGGGTCGTCCGGGGCGCCCTGATTCAGCGAGACGCTGGCGCTGCGGGCGCGGATGAGGTCGCGGTCGGCGCCGTAGTCGTCTTTGCCTGTTTTCTCCGCGCGCCAGATCCACACATCGCGGAGCGAGTCGCCCTCGCGTTTTTCGGCGTAGATGAGGAAGCCAGGGAAGTCGGTGACGGGTGTTTTTTCGGCGATGAAGCTGATGGGGTTCTCGCGCAGGCTGCCGGCCAGGATGGCCTTGGTGCGGTCGTTCGCCCAAGGGGCGTACTGGAAATTGACGAACACCGCCAGGGCCGTGCCGGCCAGGCCTATCGTCACGATGGGGGCGGCGATGCGACGCAGGCTCATGCCGGCGGCGCGCATCGCGGTGATCTCGTTCTGCGCGGACATGCGGCCCAGCACGAGGAGTACCCCCGTGAGGATGCCGATGGGCATGACATAGGGCGCCACGCCGGGAATGAGCAGTACGGTCAGCTCGAAAAAGGTCTCCCAGGGGAGCCGCCCGTCGAGCACGCTGGCCAGAGGGCCCTTGAGCAGGTTGCCGGCGACCGTGACAAAGAGGAAGCCTCCGGAGGCCATGGCGACGGCCAGGAGGATTTCCTTGAGCATGTGCCGGTGCAGGAGGGTCACGACGGGTCTTCTTTCAGGGTTGGCGGGCGATGAAGCCGGCGCGCCCGGTGACGCCAAGGCTAAACCAAGGCGAGGCGCGCGACGCATCGGCGGGCACCCTTCTCAGCGTCGGAGTTTTGCGCGGGGACGGGTGTTTGATTAGGCGGCGGCGAGTTTTGGCGTTGCCCCGCCGCGCCCTCGCGCGCCTTTTTTTCCGCCTCGTGCTAAGTTCCCTGTTTTCAAAGTCCTACCCGAACACCATCGCGAAGCGCTGCGCGGAGGATGAGGCCACGCGCCTGCGTCACAAGTACGCGCCGTATTACCACACTTTCGAGAAGCAGCGTGGCACGCGCGTGTGGCTGAAGGGACGCGAGATGGTCATGCTGGCCAGCAACGACTACCTCGGTCTGTCGCGCCATCCGAAGGTCATCGAGGCGGCCAAGCGGGCGCTGGACACTTGGGGCTCCAGCCCGACCGGCGCGCGTCTTTCGAACGGCTCTCGCGCGTACCACACCGAGCTCGAGGAGAGCATGGCCGATTTCGTGGGCAAGGAGGCCTGCCATATCCACGCCGCCGGCTACCTCTCGTGCATGTCGGCCATCCAGCCTTTCGCGCAAAAGGATGACCTTATTCTGGCCGACAAGAACTGCCACTCCTCGCTGTGGGCCGGCATCGGGCTCACCCAGGCGCGCGTGGAGCGATTCGCGCACAACAATCCGCGCGACCTGAAGGAGATCCTCTCCTTTGAGAAGCAGGAGACGCCGAAGATGGTGGTGTTTGAAGGCGTCTATTCGATGGAGGGCCATATCTCTCCCATCCCGGAAATCCTCGAAGTCACCAAGGACAGGAACTGTTTCCTCGTCATGGACGACGCCCACGGCTTCGGCGTCATGGGGCCGGGCGGGCGCGGCACGGCGGCGCACTTCAACGCGACCGACAAGATCGACCTGCTGTGCGGAAGTTTCTCGAAGAGCCTTTCGTCGGTGGGCGGGTTTGTGGCGGGCTCGAAGGACTGCATCGAGTATCTGCGCACAAATTCGAAGCAGACCATTTTCTCCGCCGCCCTTCCGCCCGCGCAGGCGGCCGCCGCGCTCGCCGCGTTGGATGTGCTGCGCAACGAGCCCGAGCACCTCGAGCGCCTGTGGGCCAACACCCGCCGTTACAAGAAGCTGCTGGAGGACCTGAAGCTCGACACTTGGGGCAGCGAGACACCGGCCATGCCCGTCGTTCTTGGTTCCAAGGAGCGCGTGTATTCCTTCTGGCAGCGCCTCATGGAGAAGGGCGTCTTCACCGTCATGTCCATCGCGCCCGCCGTGCCTCCGGGCAAGGATCTCATCCGGTCCGCCGCCTCCGCCGGGCATACCGACGAGGACTTTGAAATCATCGCCGAGGCCTTCGCCTATGCGGCGAGGCGGATCTGAGGCCATGCGTTCGAGCCGAGGGGCGTAAGGATTTCATGATGCCGCCTGCCGACATCCGGCCCCCGGCCGCCGAAGCCTCCTGCCGGCGAGTCGCCCTTGTCCGTCCCGATCGCATCGGCGATTGCGTGATCGGTTCCGTGGCGGTGAACGATATTCGCCGGGCGCTTCCCGGCGCCGAGATTCTTTGGGTCGTGCGCAAGCCGATGGCGCCCCTCTTTTCGGGAAAGGATTTTCCGGCGAAGCTGCTCGCTTATGACGAGTCGGCCGGACCTTCGGCGCTCGCGGCGCAACTCCGGGCGTTCGGACCCGACGCCGTGGTGCTGCTCTGCCCGCATCCCCTCACCGATGCCGCGGCCATGATGTGCGGCGCTCCGGTGCGCATCGGTTATCGGGGCACCCTGAAGGGCGCGCTCACCGCGGTTTCCGGTTTGGACAAGGAGTCCGGCCGCATGCACGAGGCCGAGTACGCCCGCGATTTGCTGCGACTTCTTCCGGGCGTGCGCACGGCGCACCTCGCGGAGTTTGAGCCCTGCGTGCGCCCGGTTGCCAATGACGCCTTGTGGCGCGGGCTGCTTGGCGACGCCGTTGCGGACAAGGGGTTTTTCGTCGTTCACCCCGGGGCGCATGGCGCGAAGGCTCGCGTGCCCGTGGCGGTTTGGGCGGAGGTCGCGTACGCTCTGACTCGGGAAACCGGGTATGCGGCGGTGCTGGTCGGCGAGACACCCTCGGCAACCGAGCCCGCGTGGCCCGCGAGCGTTCCCGCCATCGATCTGCGGGGCAGGCTTGAGCTGGGGGCGACCGCTCGGCTGCTGGGTGCCGCCAAGCTGTGCCTGTCGAGAGACAGCGGCCCCGCCCACCTGGCCGCGGCCCTCGGCACCCCGACCGTCTGCGTATTCCCCGACCTGAGCCCCTGCGCCGGGCCCGTCCGGTGGATGCCCTGCGGGCCCAGCGTGCGCGCCGTGGTCACGCCCGCCCGGCCCCGGTGGTACGAACGGTGGTTCCCCGCTCTTTACCGGCGACGCGCCGGCGGGACCTTTTCCGCCGCCGAAATCCTTGATGCCGCAAGAGGGCTTCTCGGGTTGCCGGCGTCTCGCTGACCCGCTTCGCCGGCCAAGCGTAGGCGCGCCGTGATTGACTCGGCGGCGGGGAGTCCGAGGCTGGCGCGCATCATGCGCCGATTGCTTCCGGCCGTCTTCCTGCCTCCGCTTTTTTCTGCACCGCCGGCATTGGCCGCGGCAGGACCGGTTGCAGAGGCCTCCGGGGCTCAGGGGTGGCTTGTGATTCTCGCGGTGATCGCCGCTCTGCTCACCGCATTTATCGTCATGGTGGAGTTTCTGAGCCGTCGCGGGCTTTCGTCGGCGCCGCGCACGCCGAGGCGCTTCCGTGTCATGGCGCCGGGTCAGGCGACGGCGCCTGCTCCGGTGCGCAAGGTTTCGCCGCCGGCCATCCCGGTGAAGGCTGCGGCCTCCGTTCGAAAGCCGGTTGCGGACGCGCCTGTGCGGGCGGTCCCCGCGGGCGCGGCTCGGCCCCGGGTGGCGGCGGCGATACAGCGTGTTCGCATTGTGGATACAGGGTTTTGGTTGGACGGAACGCTGGCGGGGCCGGGCGAGCGCGTGGTATTCCGTTGGACGGACGCCGACGGCGAACACACGGACTCGGTGGATTTCACCCCGGGGTCCAAGACGGGCGGTCACTTTGTCTACACCGGGCGCCGCGCCACGCGCGTCGAGGTGATGTCGTCCCGGTCGCTCGGGTCCGGCATTCAGTCCTGAGCGGAATCGGTCAGCGGCGCTCGTTTCCGGCCACGGCGGCGTGGAAGTTGCGCGCCAGCTTGGCGGCGTTGCCGTGGGCGCAGAAGTTCGACTCCACCCAGTCGCGTGCGGCACGGCGCGTGCGCTCGGTGAATCCGGGATCGTCGACAAGCCGGCGCACGGCCCGAACCCACCCCTGCGTGTCGTTGATTTCAACGACCTGACCTGTCACGCCGTGCTCGATGGCCTCGGTGGTGCCGGAGACGGGCGTCGTGATGACCGAGGCGCCGTGGGCCATGGCTTCGCCGATGACATTGGGCAGGCCGTCGCGGTCGCCGTCGTCGGCGATGAGACCCGTGAAGATGAAGATGTCCGCCTCGTCGTGAAGGGCGCTCACCTCCTTGTAGGTGAGCTTCCCGGCGAGCCGCACATGGCCTTCCAGCCCGAGCGTGCGGATGGATTGCGCGAGTTCGCCGTACAGTTCGCCTTCGCCGACCAGCGTGACTCGGATGTCGATGCCGGCGTCGAGCAGGGCGCGATGAATCCTGAGCTGACGACGGAACCCCTTCTTCGGGACGAGCCTGCCGACCGTGAGAATCTTCACGGGGGCCTCGATTTTGCGGTGCGGCCGGTAGGCCGGAAGCGTGTCGAGCCCTCGCCGGATAAGCTCGGTCCGGTCCGGCGGGCAGCCGAGCGTGCGTGCGCGGTCGCGGGCGGCGGCGGTGCTGTTGTGGACGAACTGCGCGTTGGTCAGTTTCGTGCGAGCGATGCAGTCGCCGCCACGCGCGAAGATGTCGTAGGCGTGCGCGCCGAGCGAGTAGGGCACGCCGGTGATGCGGGAAAGCAGAAGCGCCGCCGCGCCGGGCATGGTCGTCCACACGCCGTGGAAAAGGTCGGGCTTGGCGCGCAGAAAGTCGTCGGCGCGGTCGAGTGCGAAGGCGAATCCGAGGAGGTTTTCGCCGACATTCATGGGGCTGCGCGCCGGGGCGCGCAGGAATTCGGACCAAACTTCCGAGAGGGTGGCCGGCTTGCGCCAGGCCCACTTGGGGAGCTGCCAGAGCAGGACTCGCGCGACGCAGGCGAAGGGGAAGCGGCGGATGCGCAGGCCCTCCCATTCGTCCGAGCCGCCCCACATGGAGTGAAGTTCGAAGGCGATGTCGTCCCGACGGCGCATCGCTCTGATCTCGCGCTGAAGGAAGGTTTCCGAGTCCGCCGGGAAGGTGGTGAACAGGTAGGCCACGCGCGTGCGACGGACGGGGCTTTCGCCGCCGGCAGATTCTGGTTTGGACGCTTGTGGCTCGGAACTCACGGGGGCGGCGGATGAAAGGCGTGTGCGGCGAATGGGGAAGTGTGTTTTTCCGCCGTCTGCGGATTGGCGCGGATGTTCCGGCCCTGTTGGACGCGGCTTGCCAAGGTCGGCGCGGCGTGTGAATGGCAGGGCATGATGGATGCCCGAACTTTGCTCGCCGTATGCGGCGCCCTCTATGGCGCGGGGCTCGGCGCCTGCCTTTTCGGCGCGCGGCGCGAGTCGCCGGTTTGGCGCAGGACGGGCTCGGTTCTTTTGCGCGCCGGCTTCGTGGTGCAGTCGGCCGGGATTTACCTGCGCGGGCTGGAGCGAGCGGAATTGCCCGTGGCGAACACTTTTGAGATCCTGCAGGTGCTGGCGTGGGGCGTCGTGGCCGTGGATATCCTGCTGCGGCTTTCCTCCCGCGTGAGGCTGCCCGAAGCCTTGGTTTGCGGTCTCGCCGCCGTGCTTTCCTGCGCGGCGTTCCTCCGCACGGGCTGGGATGGCGCCCCCTCCGGTGCGATTTCGGGAGATCCGTGGGTGGGCTTTCATGTGACGAGCGTGGTGCTGGCGTTCAGCTTCTTCGCCGCATTGGCGCTTAATTCGCTGGCGTACATCGTGCAGCATGCGGCGCTCACGGGGCGGCGCCCCGGTTTTATGTCCGCCGTGCTGCCGCCTTTGAGGCAGCTCGACCAGGTGGGCGGTCAGCTGCTGGGCGCCGGGTTGGGGTTGCTTTCGCTTTCCCTGGCGGTGGGTTTCGCCGGTCTCTCGAACAAGGGCGGCGAACCGTTCACGCTCAAGCTCGTCGTGGCGGCGGCCGTATGGGCCGGATACGCCGCGGTCTTCGCGCTGCGGCGTCGCGAAAAGCTCGGCGCGCGCGGGATGGCCAGGGCGTGCCTGGCGCTTTTCCTGCTGGCCCTGTTTTCCCTTTGGCCGGCGACCGAGGTGCGTCGGACGCCTGCGCCCGCGAACGGAGCCGCTGCGGAGGTGCGTCCGTGAGCACGCCCACTCGGCGGCTTTCCCTGCTGGCACTGACCCACAGGAGCGCCCCCTTGGAGGTGCGTGAGCGGCTTGCGATTCCGGCCGGAATGGCGGCTCGTCTGCATGACGAGATTCGCCGGTTGCCGGGCATCGAGGAGTGCGCGCTGCTTTCGACCTGCAACCGCATCGAGCTCTACACCGTGGGCACCGGCGACGCGCCCGTGGGGTGCGAGGTCGGCGTGCTGGCGGCGCTGCATCAGGTGGAGCCGGAGTTTGTCGCGCGGCACGCCGAGGTGTCGCACGGTCTCGCCGCCATCGAGCATCTGTTCGAGGTGGCGACGGGGCTGGATTCCCAGATGGTCGGCGAGGCCGAAATCCTCGGCCAGGTGAAGGCTTCGTACGCCGAGGCGCTTGAGCGGCGCGCCACGGGCCCTGTGCTCAACCGCGTTTTTCAGAAGGCATTTCAGGCGGCGGCCTGGGCGCGCACGCATACCAGTATCGGGCGCGGAGAGGTGAGTATCGGCAATGTGGCCGTGGAGCTGGCGCGGCGAATCTTCGGGGAACTTTCCGAGAGTCGCGTTCTCGTGCTCGGCACGGGCGAGGTGGGGGAGAAGACCGTGCGCGCGTTTGTTTCGCGCGGAGCCACCGACATAACGGTGGCGAGCCGCACCTTTGCGAACGCCCACCGCCTGGCCGCGAGCTTCGGCGGCGCCGCCATCGAGCTGGCCGATGCGCTGCGGTTTGCCGGCAAGTACGACATCGTCGTGGGCTCGGCCTCCGCGCCGGAGCCGCTGCTCACGCTGCCCGGCGTGCGCGCCGCCCTCGCCGCGCGCCGGGGCGATCCGCTGTTCCTGATCGACCTCGGCCTGCCGCGCAATTTCGAGCCCGCCCTGAGCGAGCTGGAGGGCGCGTTCCTTTACAACCTCGACGACCTCTCGGCCATCGCGAACGAGAACCTGCGCGCCCGCATGGCCGAGGTCGACAAGGCCCGCGACGGTCTGGCCGAGCGGGCTCGTCGCGTCTGGTCGGCCACGGGCGTGTCCTAGCCGGCCGGCCCTGAATCGGCTTGAGCGGACTGGTCGCTTCGGGTTCTTGCTACGCATGATTATGCCCATGCGCCGCCTGTTGCCGTCCGCCCCTATTGTCCCGCTGTTCGTCGGTTGCGCCTTCGCGGTCCTGTCCGCCGGGATGCTGACGGCATGCAAGCCCGCCGCGCCCGCCGCCGTCGCGCCCGTTCTGAAAAAGGCCGCATCCGTGGAGTGGTCGGATGCGCGCGAGTCGGTCTTTCCGCGCGGAGGCAGTGTGTTCCGCGGGCCGTTTCTTGCGGAGCCGCTCACGCTCACACTGCGCAACCTGCCGGCGCACAAGCTGGTGAAGGTTCGTTTCAAGCTTCTCGTGCTCGGCTCCTGGGACGGCAGTCACGCCGTGTGGGGGCCCGACCTTTGGTCGCTGCAGGTGCGCGGCGGACAGCGGTTGTTTTGCTCCACCTTCAGCAACATGGGTTCGTACAATGGCAACGGTCCGCAGTCGTTCCCGGACGATTATCCATGGGTGCGCAACGCCTGTTGGTCGGGCGCCGAGTCGCATGACACGCTGGGCTTTCCGCGCACCTCGGGGTTTTCCACGGAAAAGAATCTGAATGACGCCGTGTATGCGGTGGAGGCTGTGTTCCCTCATGAGGGCGATTCCGTGACGCTCGATTTCATGGGCAATTACGGCGATCCGCGCCTTTCCCAGCAATCGTGGGGGCTGGCCGACTTCGAGTATTCCACCGTCGAATCCTGCGCCGAATTGGACGACGCCACCCTGGCCCGGCTTTGGAACGACCTCGCCTCGGGCGATCCGGTTCTCGCGAACGCCGCGCTATGGAAGCTGGCCGCCGGTGGCGATCGCGCCCACGCCTATGTTTCCGACCGCGTCGCGCAGGTGGAGGCGGAGGTAAAGGCCGGCGAGCGTTCGTCGCCGCCGGTTCAGGGCGAGGAGGCGCGCAGGCTTTATCGCGCACACAGACTGGTTCGGATTCTGTGCGGCGAGCGCACCAGCGACCTGTGCTTCCGCATCGAGCGGCTTCTGCCCGAATACCATCGCTAATCCGGCGGTCGGCGCCTGGCGCGGCGTTTCTTTGCCGCACGCCAGGCTTCACTTCACCCTCGAATCCGCCTTCCCTTGGACGGGAGGGTTCCTTTCCTCCCGCGACATGCTCGGCTCGCTCCTTCAGAAGTTCAAAGACGGCCTTCGCCGCACCACGCCCACCTTCCACAAGTTTTTCGGCAAGCTCGGGGGCGTTTTTGGCAAGAAGCTTGATGACGCCGCGCTGGTTGAGCTGGAGGAGGCGTTGTACGGCGCCGATTTCGGCGTGGAGACCACCGAGGAGATTCTCGCCGAGATAAAGTCCGCCTATCGCAAGAACAAGGACTTGCACGGTCGCGAGGCCGCGGCGATCGGGACCGCCGTTCTTGCCCGTGTGCTTTCGGGCTCCGAGGGCAGGTTCGCTCCCGAGGCGTCACGCCGGCCGGAGGTCATCGCGCTCGTCGGTGTGAACGGTGCCGGTAAGACGACCACGGCGGCCAAGCTCGCCTGGCGCTTCGGCAACGACGGCAGCAAGGTCATTCTGGGGGCCTGCGACACCTTCCGTGCGGCCGCCGGCGAGCAGATTGACGCATGGGCCAAGCGGCTCGGCGTGGAGATTGTTCCCGGCCGCCATGGCGCGGATTCCGCAGCCGTGGCCTTTGACACTCTGGCTGCCGCGAAGGCTCGCGGTCACGACATCGCCATATTGGACACCGCCGGCCGCCTTCACACCAAGGCTCACCTTATGGAAGAGCTGCGGAAGCTTTCTAGGGTCGTGCAGAAGCATGATGCGTCGGCGCCCCATCACCGCTGGCTGGTGGTGGACGGATCGCTCGGATCCAATTCCATCGAGCAGGCGCGCGTCTTCCATGAGGCATTCGGGCTGACCGGGCTCGTTGTCACCAAGCTCGACGGCACCTCGCGCGGCGGCGCCATCGTCGGCATCTGGCGGGCCTTGCGAATTCCAATCTACTTCGTCGGGCTTGGCGAGAAGCCCGAAGATCTGCAGCCCTTCTCCGTGAACGATTACGCGGAGGCCATCTTCTCCCCGGAGTGATTTGGCCCGGGTGGGCGAGAGCTCCGAAACGGCCGTGCGCGCAGGCGTCTTCTTCCCCTGGAGAGGACGCCTTTTTCATGGAGGCGCGAGGGGGCGTGCCTTGGTGCGGACGCATTTCCGGCGCCGTGCCGCGGGTCGATAAATCCGCAACAGAGGGGGGCGGTGGGATGCTGAAAATCAGAAAATGAATACGCATCAATCTTAGCGTTCATCAGGGGTTGGATGGAAGGTTTGGATTTTTTTACGATTCCTCTCGACGGATGGGGGCGGAAATGCACTTTGCGCCCTCCTTCCGACGAGAGCGGTGTTCGAAAGAGCGCCGAAGCGAGCCGGGAGTTGTTCTTCGA
>CAMFKE010000002.1 GCA_945957395.1 uncultured Opitutia bacterium | reverse complement strand
GCTCGCCAAGCGGATGAGCGAGTCCAACCGGCGCGGCGAGGCGCTGGGCCTCAATGACGACGAGGTGGCCTTCTACGACGCCCTGGCCGCGAATGAGTCCGCCGTGATCGCTATGAAGAACGACGGACTCAAGGTCATCGCCGCCGAACTCGTCACCCGGATTCGCAAGAGCGTGACCATCGACTGGACGCGTCGTGAAGGTGCGCGCGCCATGATTCGACGGGAAGTGAAGCGCATCCTGAACAAGCACGGCTTCCCGCCGGACCTTCAGGATGAGGCCGTCAAGACCGTGCTCGACCAAGCCGAGCGCCTTTGTGCCGACTGGGCGGAGACCGTGGCGTAGGCATTACGCCGGCGGGCGAGCGGAGGTCGGGTGGGGGAGTGCTCCTTGGCGGAGACCCCGGCTCTATTCGGCGGTTGTGTCTGACTTGGGCTCGGCTGCGCGAGGGGGCTTCCTGGTCGTAATGTCCGGGAGCTTGGCCAAGGCCTGCGCCTTTGTGTCCTCACCGATGTGGGTGTAGACGCGGCTGACCGCCTTGCTCTCGTGGCCGATGATTTCCATCACCACGGCTTCGGGCACGCCGGCTTCCTTCATCATCGAGGTGGCGGTGTGCCGGAGGCTGTGGAATGACACATCGCTGACCTGGCGCTTGCCGCTTCGACCGATGCCCCGGCTGTGCTTGGTCTTGGGGCGCGCTTCGATGACGCCGGCTTTCTCCATCAGCTCGCCGAACTGCGCCGACACCTGCCCGGTTCCCATGCGGTTGGCGGCGATGTCGGCGTGATCCGGGAACAGGTGCCCGGCGGCCTTCTTGCGGGGCTTCAGCCACGAGGCCAAAGGGGTCGCAATCGGAATCGAGATATGTCGCTGGGTCTTGCTGGCGAACACCGTGACCATGTTCTTGGCGAAGTCGAAGTCCGACCACTTCAGCAGGCAGATGTCGCGCAGCCGCTGGCCGGTGTAGAGTCCCGTGAGGATGATGCCGTGCCAGGTCTCGTCGGCGTGGGAGATCAGGCTTTGAATCTCCTCTTCGGAGAAGCCGCGCCGGCGCACCGTGCCGCGCGAGGACGGCGGCTTCACTTTGACCGCCGGGTCGTCGAGCAGCACGCCTTCGCGGTGGGCCTGCTTGAACGCGGTCTTGAGAATCTTGAGCTTCGTCAGCGCGGTGGCCGCAGTGGTCTTCGACACGGCGTGGTCTCGCCAGGCCGTGATGTCCTGCGTGGTGACCCGGAAGAGCGGACGGTCGGCGTTGTCGCCGAGCCAGGTGACGAACTCTGCGGCGACCTTCTTGTACTTCGCGTGCGTCGTGTCGCTGGTCTCCGACTTCTTGCTGGTCGCCCACTTGGTCAGGTAGTCCCGGGCGCTCTGGGAGTTCAGCGTGTTGCCGTTGAACCGCTCGTTGATCTCGGACATCACCTTGAGCACCTGCGCTTGGGTGAGCTCGCGGCGGTATCCGTCCTCCCACTCCATGGCCAGTCGCAGGGCTTCTTTTTCCTTCGTGAGCTTGGTCGAGCGGTTGCGCTGAACCCCGTCCGCGTCGGTGAACCGGGCGTACCAGTATTGAGATTTCGGGTGTTTCCAGACGGAGGCCATGGTAAGACTGAGAGTAAGACTAATCACCCATGTTTTCAGATGTTTGGCGGGCAAGCTTTTGTTGATTATCAACGACTTGAAACATCCTTAAACACATCGAATGCTTCCGGAGGTTCGAATCCTCTCCTCTCCGCCAGTTTAAAGCCCGCAGGTTTTCACCTGCGGGCTTTTTTGCGCCCGCGCGATCCGGGTTTGTCGCGCGCCGCGCGAGCGGCGACTTTGGGCCGGGTGCGGGCGGCGTGACGCCTTGGCGAAGCGGAGCTGCGGGCTTCCGGGGGCGGGCGGGTGCTTTTTCGCCTTGCTTCAAGGCGAGCGGGACGCATCACAGGCCGCCTCACCGCAAGCGCGGGGAAACCGGGATGGTAGCTCAATGGTAGAGCAGTTGACTTTTAATCAATTGGTTGTGGGTTCGAGTCCCACCCGTCCCACCACCTTTGATACGGGAAGACCCCGCAGCCCATCCGGGCCGCGGGGTCTTTCTTTGTGCGGATCGCGCCGGCGGGCGCAAACCGGGGCGCCTCAGCGGTGCTCGATGACTTCGGAGGCGGGGCGGCGGACCTTGGCGAGCGTGGCGTACTTGTCGTTGGCGGAACGGTAGCCGATGGGGCAGGCGACGACGGTGGAGTAGCCGGAGCCGGCGAGGCCGAGGATCTCGTCGTACTTTGCGGGCGTGATGCCTTCCATGGGGCAGGCGTCCACGCCGAGCACGGCGCAGGAGGTGAGGAACTGGCCCATGGCGATGTACACCTGGTGGGCGGCCCAGTCGGCGAGGTCGGGGTGCTGGGCGACGAAGCCGCTCATCATGTCCTTGTATCCGGAAAGGGCTTCGGCCGGGATGGAGCGGGCGGCGGAGATGTCGGCGATGAAGCGCTCGATGTCGGCCGTGCCGGTGGTGTCACGGCGGGCGAAGACGACGAGGTGGGAGCAGTCCACGACCTGGGGCTGGTTCCAGGAGTGGGGGAGGAGCTTCTCGCGCAGGGCCTTGTCTCGCACGACGATGAACTTCCAGGGCTGAAGGCCGAAGGACGACGGGGTGAGCACGAGCGAGGCCTCCAGCGCGGAGAGGGTCTCGGCGGGGACCGTGCGGGTGTTGTCGAAGACCTTGGTGGCGTAGCGGGCCTTGAGGGAAGTGATGAGCTGGGAGGGCGCGAGCGAAGTCATGGTTGGGATTTGGGTTCGAGGGGTTGGTGAAGTTTGAAGGGAAGCGGGCCGGAGTCGCGGGAGCCGGCAAGCCGGAGCGCGGGATTGTCGCGGGTGCGATTATCGCGTTCCGTTGCCGGGCTGCGGGTCGGCGTAGATGGGAAGCGGTTCCTTGGGGGCGGTTTTACCCGGCAGCAGGCTTTCGCGGCGTATCGCCTCTTCTTCGGGGGTGTTGTCGTCGTCGTAAAGGTCGACTCCGAGGTGGCCTAGGAGCGCGTCGAGGAGTTCTCCGGGATTGAATCCGAAGCGGACGGTTTTGCTCAAGCCGAGGGCGATTTCGAATTGTGTCCAATAGGCGTGATTTTTCGAGCCGTCGGTGAGCTTACCGCCTGTGCGCGCGTCGAAGAAATCTTCGCGGCGGTAGGGGTGCGGGGCTTCCGGGATGACGATGCAGGGGAAGAACGATTCGGCGGCGACGACCTTGTGGCGCAGCACGGGGCCGCGGTCGTCGATCCATCCGTCGAAGTGTTCGCGGCCTGTGACGAGCCAGTAGCAGTCGTAGTTGGCGACGCGGCCCCAGTGTTCGCCGGTCTCTCCGGAGCGAAGGCCGGCCATGTCGTTGCCGGAGTAGAGCCCTGTCTGGAAAGGGCCCAAGCGGGCCTTGGCGCCGACGCCGTCGCCGACGGTGGCGGTGATGACATCCGCCCAGTCGTTCGCCCGGTGAGTGTCGGTGCAGCCGGCGAAAGCGAAGGGCAGAATGCAGAATGCAAAATGCGGAAAGCCGGTGATCGCGCGCATCGCGCGGCGGCTCCATCCGTCCCGTATCTCGTGTCTCGTGTCTCGCATCGCGCGTCTTTCGTTCAGAGCGATTCGCCCTCGTGCAGTTCGCCGTGGCGCAGGATGAGCCGGCGGTCGGCGCGCGCGGCGAAGGCCGGGCTGTGCGTGACGAGCGCGAGGGCCACGCCGCGCTCGCGGGTCATGTCGAGCAGCAGGCGCATGATGGATTCGCCGGTGTTTTCGTCGAGGTTGCCGGTGGGCTCGTCGGCCAGCACGAGCGGCGGGCGGTTGACGAGGGCGCGCGCGATGGCGACGCGCTGGCATTCGCCGCCGGAGAGTTTGCCGGGGAGGTGGTCGAGCCGGTGGCCCAGCCCCACGCGCACCAGGAGGGATTTCGCCTCGGGCAGCGCGGCTTTGGCGGGGCGTCCCGCGATGCGAGCGGCGAGCGTGACATTCTCCAGGGCGGAGAGCTCGGGCACGAGGTGGAAGGATTGGAAGACATAGCCCAGCAGGCGGGCGCGGCGCTCGGCGAGGAAGCGGTTGCCTTTGCCGGTGACGGTCTCGCCGTTCCAGCGAAGTTCGCCCGTATCCGGTTTTTCGAGACCGCCGAGAATCTGCAGCAGCGTGGTCTTGCCCGCGCCGGATTCGCCGCGGATGGACACGCACTCGCCGGCGTTCACCTCGAGGTTAACGCCGCGCAGGATCTCGATTTTCCCGCCGGGGGAGGCGAAAGACTTGGTGAGGCCGGAGGCGAAGAGGACGACGGACATGGCGGGCGCCGGGGGGGCGCGAAGATGGAAGGTTGAAGGAGGAAGATTGAAGGAGGTCCCGGAGGGCGTCGTTCTGGGCTCTGTGCGTCATGCGTCGCGCATGGCCTCGGAGGGCTTGCGGCGGGAGGCCCAGAGGGCGGGCAGCAGGGCGGCGACGGTCATGAGGCCCAGCGTGAGCACGCCGGCCTTCACGAAGTCGGCGGTGTTGTAGTAGAGGGGGACGCGGTCGAACTTGTACTGTTTGAGCAGCACATCGTTGGCGCCGAGGAGGCCGACGATTTCCTGACGGAAGGTGAGCACGAGGAAGGTCATGGCCACGCCGAGGGCGAAACCGAGGAGACCGACGAGGAAGCCTTGCGAAAGGTACAGGGTGAGGATGTTCGCCGGTTTCGCGCCGAGCGCGCCGAGCAGGCCGATCTCGCGGTTGCGACGCACGACATGCGAGAAGAGCGTGCTGCCGATGGAGAAGGAGGCGACGAGCGTGATGATGAACATGAGCAGGAACAGCATCTGCTTCTCCATCGCCACGGCCTGCAGGAAGTGTTGGTTGAACAGGTACCAGGGTTTCGCGGAAATCTCATCCGTAAGCAGGTGGGCGCAGGAGCGCGCCACGGCTTCGGCGGCGTCCTTGTCGGTCAGTTTCAGGCGTATGCCGGTGGAGTCCTTGGCGCCCAGCATCTGCATGGAGCGCGCGGTGCGAAGCGTCACGATGACCGTGTTGGCGTCCACATCGTTGAAACCGGAGTGCAGAAGGCCGCAGATCTCCAGCTCCTTGGGCAGGTCGAGTTTTTCGCCGCCCAGGCTGCGTGCCACACGCACGGGGGACTGCAGGGTGATTTTGGCGCCGGTGTAGAGGCCGAGACGGCGGGCTAGGGTGCGTCCGACAATCACCCGGTCGTCGTCGAGGTCGTCGAATTTTCCGTCGATGACGAAGGAGGGCAGGGGGGAGACGGCGCCCTCGCGGTTCACATCGATGCCGCGCATGACGCCGAAAACGATGTCGTCCTTGCGGCGCTCGATGATGACGGGGCCTTCGACCTGGGGGGCCACGGCGGCCACGCCGGTGAGGGCGGCAAGGGACTTCATCAGCGCCGGTGTGTCCGCGACGCGGTTGCCGAAATCGGGGGAGATGACCACATCGCCGACGCTCTCGCGGATGCGTTTGCGGTGCTCTTCGCCGAAGCTGTTCATCACGGTCTGCACGATGAGCAGGGCGGCCACGCCGAGCGCCACGCCGAGGATGGACACGGTGGCGAAGACCGGGAACTTCTTGGGCGGGAAGAGCTGGCGGAAGGAAAGGAATAGGGGCCAGGACATGGGGACGGCCCTGCATGCAACGGAATCGCCCGGGCGCGGAAATGAAAAAGAGGGCGGGGAGGTGGAAGGTTTGAGGTGGGAGGGGAAAACAAAAGAACCGGGCGCCTGGAGGCGGCCCGGTTCTTGGAAGGAGGAGGCGCCGTTGCCGGCACCTTTGCTCTTCTTAGGCGCCTTCGGGGCGCAGGGTGGGGAAGAGGATGACGTCGCGGATGTTGGCGGCGCCGGTGAGGAGGATGGCGAGGCGGTCGATGCCGATGCCCATGCCGCCGGCGGGGGGCATGCCGTGTTCCATGGCGAGGAGGAAGTCGTGGTCGATCTTCTGCACTTCCTCGCCGGCCTGGGCCTCGAGCATCTGGCGCTGAACGAACGGGTCGTTCTGCTCGGAGTAGGCGGGGGCGATCTCCTGTCCGTTGATGCACAGCTCAAACACGTCGATGGTGGTGTCGTCGGTCGGGGTGATCTTGGCGAGGGGGCAGAGCTCCTTCGGGATGTGGGTGACGAAGGTGGGCTGGATGAGGGTGGGCTCGATGAGCTTGCCGAAGATCTCGTTGGTCACCTCGTAGTCCTGCCAGTCTTCGCGGACCTCCTGAAGGCCGAGCTTGGCCTTGCAGAAGGCGATCTTGTCGGCCTTGGAGCGGGAGAACCAGTCGGCGTCGCCGGTCTTCTCGATGATGAGGTCCTTGTACTTCACTTCGCGCCATTGGCCGCCGAGCTCGATCTCGACGCCGTCGTAGCGGGTGATCTTGGTCGTACCCAGAACTTCCTTACACAGGTGCTGGGTGAGGCTGTGCATGAGCTCCATCATGCCGCGGTAGTCGGAGTAGGCCTGGTAGACCTCGAGCATGGTGAACTCCGGGTTGTGGCGGCGGGAGATGCCCTCGTTGCGGAAGACGCGGCCGAGCTCGAACACGCGGTCCATGCCGCCGACGAGGCAGCGCTTCAGGTGCAGCTCGAGCGCGATGCGCAGGACGAAGTCGCAGGAGAGGGCGTTGAAGTGGGTCTTGAAGGGGCGCGCGGCGGCGCCGCCCTCGATGGCGTGGAGGGCCGGGGTCTCGACCTCGAGGAAGTCGCGGCTCCAGAGGAACTTGCGGATCTCCTCGATGATCTTGGCGCGCTTGCGCAGGCGGTCGCGGCTGTCGGGGTTGGAGATGAGGTCGAGGTAGCGCTGGCGGTAAATCTGCTCCTGGTCGGTCATGCCGTTCCACTTCTCGGGAAGCGGGCGCAGGGCCTTGGACACGAGGCCGTAGGAGGTTGCGCGCACGGTGATCTCGCCGGTCTTGGAGCGGAAGAGGGGGCCGGCGGCGCCGATGAAGTCACCCACGTCCACCAGCTTCTTGAAGTGGTTGTTGTACTGCTCTTCGCCGAGGCCGTCGCGGGTGAGGTAGAGCTGGATGACGCCGTCGCGGTCGAGGATCTTGACGAAGGCGGCCTTGCCCATGATGCGGATCGTGGTGATGCGGCCGGCCACGGAGACGGGTTCGGCGGACTCCTCGACGCCCTCGGGGAGCAGGCCGAGGCACTGCTTGGAGGTGTGGGTCTGGTTCCAATTGGCGCGGAACGGGTCTTCGCCGGCGGCGCGCAGCTGCTCCAGCTTCGCCTTGCGGACGGCGAAGAGGTCGTTGGAGATGTCGTTGAGGTTGGGCGCGGCGTTCTTGCTCATGGTCTTTGTAAAAATCGTGAAGGCTGGGGGCGCGGCGCTGTGCGTCAAGCCGGGAGGGCCCGTGGCCAGGGTTGTTCAGCCCTGCGGGTCGAGCATGTGCCGGTCGAGCCAGGCTTTCACGCGGGCCAGCACTTCGCGGGAGCGGGCGCGCCACTTGGGCAGGCCGACCGCGCTTTGCGCGTTGTACCCGACCCAGTCGGCGCCGATTTCCTCGGCGATGTAGATGGAGCGCTCGTTGTGGTACTCTTGGGAGACGACGATGCCGGTGGTGACGCCGTAGACGGATTTGGCGCGCAGGACGCTCTCGCGGGTGCGCACGCCGCCGCTGTCGGCCATGAGGCGTTCGGCCGGAACGCCTTCGGCGCGCACATCTTCGAGCATGGCGGGGGCGTCCACATCGCTGCTGACCAGGATGCGCTCGCACTTGCCGGCTTTGAAGAGCTCGGCGGCGGCGGTCACGCGTCGGGAGTAGTCGAGGCTGGGGTTGCCGTTCGTGAGGAATTTTGGGCAGCCGAGCACCATGGCGACCGGTCGCGCGGGCACTTGCGCAAGGTCGTCGAAGCACCGGCCTTCGCCCGAGGCCGACACGGTGCGCCAGCAAAGCCCGCATACGAGCGGCAGCGCGAGCGCGCCGACGAGCGTGGCACGGAAAAGGAATTTCCGGATTTGGCGCAGGCGCGGGGACATGGGGCGAGGCGGTGTGCGAAAGGGGAGGTCGGAACTCGGAACAGCGCACCGGCTTCGCCTTTTAACGGCGGCGCACTTTCTGTTCTGCGTTCCGAGTTAGCCGTTCCGCGTTGGTTTATCGGGTGAGCTGGCGGTACTTGATGCGGTGGGGGCGGTCGGCGTCCTGGCCGAGGCGGCGGCGGCGATCCTCCTCGTAGGACTGGAAGTTGCCCTCGTGCCAGACCACGCGGGAGTCGCCTTCGAAGGCGAGGATGTGGGTGGCGACGCGGTCGAGGAACCATCGGTCGTGGGAGATGACGACCGCGCAGCCGGCGAAGTTCTCGAGGGCCTCCTCGAGGGCGCGGATGGTGTTCACATCGAGGTCGTTGGTGGGTTCGTCGAGCAGCAGGACATTGGCGCCGCTCTTGAGCATGCGCGCGAGGTGGACGCGGTTGCGTTCGCCGCCGGAGAGCAGGCCGGTGAGCTTCTGCTGGTCCGTGCCGGTGAAGCCGAAGCGGGCGGCGTACTGGCGGGCGGGCACGCGGATCTTGCCCAGCTGAACCATCTCCTCGCCGTCGGACATGACCTCCCAGAGTTGCTTGGCGCCGTCGAGGGCGTCGCGCGACTGGTCGACATAGGCGAGTTTCACGGTGTCGCCGACCTTGAGCTCGCCCGCATCCGGTTTTTCCTGACCCGTGATCATGCGGAAGAGGGTGGTCTTGCCGGCGCCGTTGGGGCCGATGACGCCGACGATGCCGCCGGGGGGCAGGGCGAAGCTGATGTTGTCCATGAGCAGCTTGTCGCCGTAGCCCTTGGACAGCTTGGCCGCCTCGATGACGGCGCCGCCGAGGCGGGGGCCGGGCGGGATGAAGATTTCGGAGGTCTTTTCGCGCTCAGCCTGGTCTTGGTTGAGCATGGTCTCGTAGGCGCGGATGCGCGCCTTGTTCTTCACATTGCGCGCCTTGGGCGAGGCGGTGGCCCACTCGCGTTCGCGCGCCATGGTCTTCTGGCGGGCGCTTTCCATCCGCTCCTCGGTGGCGAGGCGCTTCTCCTTTTGCTCGAGCCAGGAGGAGTAGTTGCCCTTCCACGGGATGCCGATGCCGCGGTCCAGCTCGAGGATCCAGCCGGCGACATTGTCGAGGAAGTAGCGGTCGTGGGTGACGGCGATGACGGTGCCCTTGTACTGGGCGAGGTGCTTTTCGAGCCAGCCGACGGTTTCGGCGTCGAGGTGGTTGGTGGGCTCGTCGAGCAGGAGGATTTCCGGCTCCTGAAGCAGGAGGCGGCAGAGGGCGACGCGGCGCTTTTCACCGCCGGAGAGTTTTTCCGTCTTGGCGTCGGCGGGTGGGCAACGCAGGGCGTCCATGGCCTGCTCGATGCGCGAGTCGAGATCCCAGCCGCCCCTGGCGTCGATGATTTCCTGAAGCTCCGACTGGCGGGCGAGGATTTCCTCCTGCTTGTCGGCGTCGTCGGTTTCGCCGACCTGGATGAAGGTGTCGTCGTACTCGGCCAGCACGGCCTTGAGGTCGGCGACGGCCTCCTCGACCACCTCCTGCACGGTTTTTTCGGGGTCGAGCTGGGGCTCCTGGGGCAGGTAGCCGACGGAGTAGCCGGGCACGCGGTGGATTTCGCCGTCGTACTGTTTGTCGACGCCGGCGATGATGCGAAGGACGGTGGATTTGCCGGAACCGTTGACGCCGAGGACGCCGATCTTGGCGCCGTAATAGAAGGACAGGGAGATGTCCTTGATGATGGGCTTCTTTTCGTGCGCCTTGGAGACGCGCGACATGGTGAAGATGATTTTGGGTTCGTCGGCCATGCGCGGGAGAAAAAGGGGCGTGGTGCGACGCGCCAAGTGTGAAGGTGGGCGGGTCGCGGGGCGTTTTCGGGCGGGGGGGGCATTTTCGCTGTTGCCGAGCGGGCGATGCGACATGGCATGCCGCGCATGCGCACTCCTGACGCCATTCTGAAGGAACTCGGTTCCGACAACATCGACCTGACCCCGGAGCTGCTCGCCGACGCGGCGGGCGACGAGACGGTGGTCGCCAAGCTGGTGGCGCTGTGCGACCGCGGGGCGGAAAAGCCGCGCGCGCTCACGGCGTACGAGGCGAATCTGGTGCGCTGGGCGCCGTACATCTTCGCCGAGGTGGGCTGCCCCACGCTCATCCGTCCCCTGGCCGGGCTCTTTTCGCTGAAGGAGCGCTTCGCGCACCACCTGCTCAGCGAGTACGCCGCGTATGACGCGCCGATCATCTTCATGCGCCTCGCCGGCGCCGAGGTGACGAAGGCGTTCTCCTCCGTCGTGCGCTCGCAGGGGGCCGACCCCGAATTGCGCGTGACGCCCCTGCTCGCCTGCGGCGCGGCCTGGGCCCACGGTCTCCTCTCTCGCGCCGAGGCCATCGAGCCGCTGCGCGCCGAGCTGACGCGCCTGGCGCGGCCGGAAATCGCCGAGACGGAGCCGCAGGCGTGGTTTGACATCGTGCTGGACGCCGCACTGGACCTGCACCCCGAGGATTTGAAGGACGAGCTCGCCGCGGCGGCCGCGACCTGGGAGCTCGACGAGAGCTGGGAGGACGAGCTGCGCGAGGCGCTGGGTGAGACGCAGCAGGACGCGCGGCTGCGCTTCCGCGACAGTTTCCCTCGCTTCGACAAGGCGGTGGAGTTCGTGGAGCGCTGGGACCAGCTGGACGCCGAGCTCGACGAGGGCGAAAAGGAGTAGGGGCGCCCTCCGGGAACCTTAATCCCTTCATTCCACCTCCCCGCTTGCCGGGGCGGCGAAAGCGGGCTCGCCTTTGGCGCCTCCGGTGCGCCCGCCCGCAGGCTTAGCGACGACTTCTTTTTTCTTCCACCACCCCGTAAAACGCGCACCGTCACCGCGTCTTTTTATCCATGAACCGGACCGCAATCACCGAGTTTCTTGCTCAAAACGAGCTCCTACTTCGCGCCGTGGGCGCCATCGCCATCATGTCGGTGGTGCTGGGCATGGCCAACCTGTGCGTGTGGCTGGAGCGCAAGGTGTCGGCGTGGATTCAGGGCCGCGTGGGCCCCAACCGCACGAACACCCCGCTCATCGCATGGATCCCCGTGGTGGGACCGCTTCTGGGCAAGCTGGGCCTGGTGCAGGCGGCGGCCGACGGCGGCAAGCTGCTGTTCAAGGAGGACCCGGTGCCGGGCCATGTGAACAAGCCTTATTACTACCTCGCGCCGGTGTGCGCGCTGGCGCCGGCGCTCGTCGTGCTGGTGATGCTGCCTTTCGGCATGCTGCCGGGTGGCACGCCGCTGACGCTGTGCCATGTGGACACGGGCTTCCTGTTCATGTTCGCGGTGAGTTCGCTGGGCGTGTACGGCATCACGCTGGCCGGCTGGGCCGCGAACTCGAAGTACCCCTTCCTGGGCGCCGTGCGCGGCGCCGCGCAGCTCATCTCGTATGAACTGGCGCTGGGCCTTTCCATCATCCCTGTGGTGCTCGCCACGGCGGCGCCCGGCGTGGAGAGCCCGCTGAACCTCACCGCCATCGTGTTGAATCAGTCCGAGGTGGCCTCGGGTATGGTGCCGGCGATGTGGCACATCATTTCGCATCCGCTCAGCGCGCTGATCTTCCTCGTCGCCATCTTTGCGGAGACGAACCGTCATCCGTTCGACATGCCGGAGTCGGAGACCGACCTGGTGGGCGGCTTCCACACCGAGTACGGCTCGTTCAAGTTCGGTCTGTTCTTCGTGGCCGAGTACGGACACATGGTCATCGGTTCCGCCCTCTTCACCCTCTTCTTCCTCGGCGGCTGGAGCCTCTCGCCGGTGGCGGACGCCAAGCTCATGGAGCTGCTGAGCCTGAACACCCTCTTCGGCGGTTACGCCCTGACGGTGCTGGGTCTGGGCGTGTTCCTGGCCAAGCTCGCCTCGCTGATCTTCTTCTTCATGTGGGTGCGCTGGACGCTGCCGCGTTTCCGCTACGACCAGGTGATGGACATCGGCTGGCGCAAGCTGCTGCCGCTGGCCATCGCCAACCTGATCTTCTATGTCGTGTTTTACGGCGTGAAGGCGGGCCACTGATCTCAACGATTCACCCTTAAAACGAGTTTCCCAGCCCATGGCCGTCAAAGTCATCGAGCAAAAGCCCCTCACGATCCTGGAGCGCACCTACCTGCCTCAGATCGTGGGCGGTCTGAAGATCACGGCGCGCAACATGCTGAAGCCGTCCGTCACGCTTCAGTACCCGGACGAGCGCCCTGTGATTCCCGCCGGCTACCGCGGAGTGCCCGTGCTGGTGAAGGACCCGCATGGTCGCGAGAAGTGCGTGAGCTGCCAGTTGTGCGAGTTCGTGTGCCCGCCCAAGGCGATCCGCATCACGCCCGGCGAAATCGCTGCGGATTCCCCGAACGCGCATGTGGAGAAGGCTCCCAAGGAGTTCGAGATCAACATGCTGCGCTGCATCTACTGCGGCCTGTGCCAGGAGGTCTGCCCCGAGGAGGCCATCTGGCTTCAGAACAACTACTCGCTGGCCGGTTTCTCCCGCGAGCAGCTGGTTCACAACAAGGCGCGTCTGTACGAGTTGGGCGGCACCCTGCCCGACAGCCACTACAAGTGGGACAAGAAGAAGGCGGACGCCGAAGCCGCCGAGCACGAAGGCCACCACTGAGCCGCCTCGCAGCCCATCGCCATTCACGAGGCGATCGGGCATGAGCAAGCCCCGCTCGCCGTATGGCGTGGCGGGGCTTTCCGTTTGTCTCCCGACGCGGTTTCAGGCGGCGCGCTCGGAAATCTCCTCAACCCAGGCGCGCAGCTCGTCCACGCTGGGCACCCGGCCTTCGCACACCACTTTGCCATCCACCGCCACGGCGGGAAGTTTTTGCACGCCCGCGCGGGTCATGACGGACAAGTCGGTGACGGATTCGATGCTGACCTCCTCATTGGAGTAGGCCGCCATGGTTCGCGCGTGTTGGGTAAGCTTGTTTCCTTGCGCGAGGCCGACGGAGAAAAGGGTGAGCGTTTTCATGGTGGATGGGGCGTGAATCCGGCGCGAAAAATCCATGTCTAGGGAATAGTCGCAACGCCTACGGAGTGGGCATTTTGTAAAAAAGCAAACGGCGTTGAGAAGCTCCCGTGGATACAGGGCTGCGTGGCGTTTGGAATCGGGCCGGTTGCGACTTGCCCGGGCTTGGGTGCGGGGTAGCTTGCCCGGCGCGCTTTCGCGTCACCCAACATCATTACGACATGAAAAAAAATCGACTGCTCGTCCTTGCCGCCGCCAGCGCCTTCGTCGCCGGAACGGCTCACGCCCAGTACGCCGCACCGCGTCCGGAATCCACCGTGCAAACGAATTGGGAGGTGGATGCCGGCATGGGCTACCTGTTCGCGACGAATGTGGACGGAGCGGATGACGGTTTCACGGGGCATGTCGCCGGATACTATCGCAATGCGGTGGATACCACGCGTGAGACCATGCTCAAGTACGGCGTGGAGTTCCTGCACGCCGAAGCCACGGGCACGCTGGGCGGCGCGGATGTCTCGTTGGATTCCAACTTGGTGTTCGCCAACATCGGCGTGGATTACCGCTTCTCGCGCAATTTCGGAGCCGGGCTGATCGGCGGCGTGGGCATGGGCGGGTTCAAGGGCGAGCAGGGGGCGTTCTCGGACTCGACCACCGCGTTCGGCTACCAGGTGAGGCCGGAGCTCAACGCCTACATCAACGAGCATGTCGGCGTCTCACTCGCCTATCGGTTTTTCCAAGGTTTCCCGCTGGATAGCGCCTGGAACACCAACCCGGTGCAGCACGCCGTGGAACTGAGCGTGAAGGTGCGTTTCTAAGGGCCTTTTTCGCCAATCGTGGCGGGTCCGGCGCAGGGCGCCGGCCCGCCTTTTTTTGCGCAGGAGGGCGGGGGGAGGCATGCGGCGGAGCTTGTCCTGAAACGAAGACGCCCGCCGGGCGTGTGCCGGCGGGCGCTTGAGTCGTCGCGAGTTTTATCCCGGAAAATGCAGAGGGAGCAGGAAGTGGGCAGCAGGCAGAAGGAGAATGCGGGCTTCGCGCTTTCGGAGTGGGAAGTTCCGTCCACCTTATCGTCGGCCCTGAATGAGCCTGACTCCTACTCCCTGCTGCCTGCTCCCTGTTACCTTCGCATCATCCGGGTTTATCGCGAAGCGTAGGGTCAGGCCTTGGCCTTCTTGGCGGCTTCGGCTTCGGCCTTCTTGCGTTCCTCCTCGGCCTCGGCGGCCACCTCGTCGGCGCGCTGCTTGATCAGCTTGGCCGCTTCGCGTGCGAGGTTTTTGTCGGTGGGCTCGGGCAGCTTGGCGAGGTGGTCGGTCATGCGGGAGCGCACCGACTTGAGGTACAGTCCGCCGTCCTTGGTTTCGCCGGCGGCCGCGGCGTTGGAAATCACGGCGGCGGAGAAGCGCTGCCAGAGCTTCACGAGGGTGTCGGAGTTCGTGGTGTTGGTGAGCACCTCCATGGCCACGGCGATGTTGTACGGGTTGTGGGTCAGGGCCGAGGACAGGAACTCCAGTCCGTACTTCTCGCGGTCGGCTTCGGGCAGCTCCTTGTAGAGGCGCAGCGCGACGGTGGATTCGAGGAAGGAGCGCAGGCTCACATTGACGGCGTTGGGCACGGAGAGGTGGTAGTACATCGGGCGGCGCTTGTCCTCGCCGTCGAAGGACCAGACCATGTGCGGGTTGGTCTTGTCGTGACCGCCGGTCACATACTGTCCGCCCTTGTAGGTGTACTTCTTACCGTCGGCGGCGGCGAAGATGAGGGCGCAGTGGCCGGGCTGGCCGGCGGTGCTGGCGGGGATGTTGGCCATGTTGTAGGAGCGCACGCACATGGTGGCCATGGTGCCGCAGACGCCGCCGTCCTTGAGCATCATCTGGAAGGAGCCGTAGCCGAAGTCGTACGGGGCCAGTCGGCGGGCGCTTTGCAGGTCGTACTGCTGGGCGATGGGGCCGATGTACTCGCCGTAGGTGTGGAACTCGCCGCGCTTGAGGCGTTCGAAGAGGTCTTCGCGCTCGCGCAGAGGCTGGCCGTCGGCGGCGAGCAGGGCGAGCATGGGCCAGGGGGCGGTGAGCGGGAACGAGGGCACCTTCTTGCCGTTGCCGTAGGTTTTCGGCAGGCGCTTGTCGTTCATGAGGATGTAGGCGAAGCGCTCCGCCGGCGTGGCGGACGGGTCGCGGCGGGCGAGCAGGCCCTTTTCCTCGTAGGCGGTCTTGAACATCCGGTAGGCCTCCAGGATGCCGTCCTTCTTGTCGGTCTGGATGCCGTCCGGGTGGTTGTTGCCCATGGGCACGAGCATCATGCCCAGTCCGGGGTGGATGACATGGTCGCCGCAGTCGATGTTCACATCGAAGCCCTTGGACTTCATGTAGGCGTTGAACTCCAGCTGCAGCTTGCGGCTGGCGAGCACATCGGCGGCGATGACCTTGCGCTTCACCTTGTTGGGCTCGCTCTTCTTGCCCTTCTTGGCGGTGTACGAGGTGGCCACGCCCTTGGAGTCGTAGACGAGCTCCGGCAGCGCCTCCTTCATGCCGCCGACGATATCGCCCTGGATGGGCTCATGGTCGTTGAGGAAGTTGATGATGTGGTCGTTCATGTCCAAGGTCCGCTTCGGGTCCTTGGTGTCCACCGGCTTGCGCGGGTCGCCGGGGATGGTCAGCTTCAGTTCGGGGCGCGTGGAGACATCGATGTCTTCGCCGTCGCTCGAGTTCACGACGGCCGTGGCGAGGGCGAGCTGGGTGTACTTGGAGCGCACCGCCTCGCGGCCGGCGTCGATTTCCAGCGAGCGCAGGCGCAGGAGGACATTGGTGGGGTCGGGGCGCGTGCCGTAGACGGTGAGGGCGATCTCCGGGTTGGCGTCGATCCAGGCCAGGAAGTCAGCGGGGATGGCCTTGTTCAGGGCGCGCGACTCGGCGATGGCCTTGGCCTTGGCGTACTTGATGTAGGCGGAGGCGATGGCCGGGGAGAACTTGTAGTTGGAGCGCGAAAGGGTGGAGAGCAGGTTGCGCCCTTCCACCAGCTCGTCGATGCCGGTGCGCGGCAGCGCGGCCTGTTCGGTCAGCTTGGGCAGAGGGGGCAGCGGAGGCAGGACCACTTCGGGTTCCTCGGGTGGCTTGGGCGCCTTCTCCGTGATGACGATCTCGGGCAGGCCTTCGGCCAGGCTGGGCTTGGGCGGTGTTGCCGCCTCCTTGGCGGCCGCCTCTTGCGCCTGCGCCTCCTGGGCGATGCGTTCGCGCTCTCGGTCCTGCCAGAGCACATAGCCGGTGAAACCGATGCCGCCGATGAGGACCAGCAGCAGGAAGGTGAAGGCGGCGGAGCCTCGGCGAAGGCGCGCCTTGCGGGAGGAAGGGAAGGGGCGGGTAAAGTTCATGTAAGGGGGAAATGACCGCCGGTATCGAGCCGGGTTCCCTTCGGGAGTCAACCGGGCGCTGCGCCTCGGGCCCTGGCATGAAAAAAGGCCGCCCGGTGAGGGGCGGGCCTTGCAAAGCGGCGATGCGGCAGGGGGCTGTAATGGTTACTTTTTTCCGATATTTCCGCGGGGCGTCCGTAGTGCAGGCATCTCGATTTCTTTTTCAGGCTTTGTTTCCACGATGCTTCTTGTCTCATGGCGAACTTGGTTGGGCGTGGAATTGTTTTGAATCAGGAACAGCGTGGTACGCGTTTTTCCGGAAAACATCCCGGGGTTTGAAATCACGGTTTTGGGCCCGTCGCTGTCTTGTTTGGAGAGGATGAGCATGCCGACCTCGGGCTCTTCTTTTTGAAAAACATACGGCAACAGCACTTGCTGTTGAGGGGCGGCTTTGACGGGGCGACCGTTGAAGGTACCGGAAAGGTGATCCGCAGTCAGGTTGATCAGGCGGACACCTCCCCAGGGGAAGTTTTTCTCGCCGACATCGAAGGCGTATCCGGTCCAGGTGTTGGCGCCGGAGGGAACCAGCAGGACATCGCAATGGGAGGATGTTGCACCGCCGAGGTTTATGCTGCCGCACGCGACCCATTCCTCTTTGTTTTCATCACGGGCCTTTTGCGGGCCTGTTTTATCAGCGGCTGCGGACTCGACTTTGCGAAGCAAGGTCGGGGTGTTCGTGCCGGCATAATTCACTTCGTCCATGAAGCACATGGTATAGGGCCTGATGGGGAGAATCTTCTTCTCTTCCGCGATCGCCAGTTGCACCCGGGCGGACGGGCGTTCCCAAAAGGCGAATCGCAGACGCCTGGTCGTTTTTTCGGGAGCGCAGAAGGCGAGTGCCGGAACGAGGCATAGCAGGCCCGGGATGAGGCGTGAGGGGCAAATCATGGGAAGAGGGGGCGTTAGATTTCCGAGGCGTCGAGCCAGCGTTGAGACACGATCCTGTAGCGGCGCCCGAGCAGGCGGTTGGGCGCCTTAAGTTCCGGGTTGCGCATGAATTGGGAGCGTATCGGGAATTCCGGGGAATCGGAGCGATAGCCGGGGTTGGGCACGAGGGCATCCGGGGCGTCGGTTTCCTTCACCCATTCCGGGGTGCGGGTCACCACCAGTTCGCATACGGCTCGCGCTCCTCCCTCCTCCGAGTCGCCGTAGGCGCGGATGACGAAGGTGTCGGAGCGCGGGGTGAGGACGCAGCCCAGGGCGTTCAGGATGTCCATTTGAAGCACCTGGCCAAGGTTGCCGGACACCGGTGAGGGCGCTTTCCCGTTCGTCCCATAATGTTTCAACTGGGGGAACTTGGGGTTCTCCGGCAGGGGCGGGAGCGCCGCGTCCGGAAGGGCCGCCTTGTCGAGGGCGGCCTGGAGGGCGCCTTTGCCGCCCGCTTCCGGGGCATTGTCGAGACGGCGATTCACGAAGTCGGCCAGGCTCATGAACGGGCCGCGACGGCGCACTTCGTTCACCAGCTCGGTGGCGATTTTTTCAATCTGCCCGTCCGTGAGTTTGGCGGGGTTGGAGAAGATTTTATCCGCCGCGTTGATCGGAGGGGTGAGCATGCGGCTGAACAGGTACGGGCTGCCCGGGTCGGATTGCGCTCCGGGGCTCACCTCGTTACCCAACGAGCCGAGCAGGGCTTTCCAGGCTTCGACCGAGGTTGAGTTCACATTGAAGGCGCCGGGGACCGAGAGTTGGCGCGCCAGCTTGGCGGGCGACTTGAAGCCGTCCGCGTTGGCGTAGGCTTTTTCGAAGCGGACGGTCTTGTTCAGGAAGGGGTTCTTGGGCTGCGATTCGAAGAGGCCGGCGAAGGCCTGGTCCTGCGAGGTGGGCATGGCGTAGCCCGGCATCGGGTCGAAGGCCGCCGCGTCGCTCTTCCACGCCAGCCCGGAGAAGAAGTAGCGGTCATACAGCGCTTCGTTCATGGCGAAGGTCAGATCGTATAGCTCGATGCCGCCGCCGGTCGGGGTGAGGGCGAGCTTTTCGAGGGTCGGCAGTTGCGGGTTCGGGTAGGAGTTGCCCAGGTGTAGCGACGGCTGGTTGTCCAGCGTCGCGACATCGGCATGGCCCAATGCGGCAAGGGAAACGCCGGGCAGCCTGGGCACCTCGTGCAGGATGACACTCAGGTCTCCGGAGGGGGCGAAGTCGCGCCCCCAGTAGGAGCGGGTGGGTTTGCCGTCCTTGTCGTTGGCCAGTGGGAAGTTGGTCATCACATCGGCTTTTTCGAAGGTGCACTGCCACATGGGGGCCGTCGCCGAGGTGCTCTGTTGTCCTTCCGCATTCCGAGGGTCCGCCAGCGTGGCGCGCGGGTTGCCGATCAGCGGGATGAGCGAGGGCGCCGCTTGGGCGTAGGGGGGCGACTGGACCGAGTCTGCGGCCGACCGCATGCGCACATCCATGAGGGCGAAGTGCGTTTTGCCGGAGGGAAGGTCTTTGCCGACCGGGAAGAAAATCGGGTCGCGGCTGATGTCGTTGGATCGGACCACGACATTGCCCGGGGCGTGAGGCCCCTGCGCCAGATTGATGTTGATGCGCTGCAGCAGGTGGTCGTCGCCCACATCATAATAGGCCGCCTCCTGGCCGCGCTGGCTGGCGCCGTGGAAGCTGCGACGAAGGCTTTTGCCGATATTGAAGTAGTTTTCCGGCCGCAGCAGGTGGATGTCGAAGCTGACCATCTTGTTTTTGCCGCTTTGGGTCGTCGGCCTGTCGTCGACGGTGCTCATTTCCACATATAGCGGCGACTGCGCCGGGGGCGTGGTGCTGCCGGGCAAAGGCGCGGGGCTGATGACCTTGGTGATGCGCGCCTGCAGGGTTTTGTCGTTGGTCTGGTTTTTCGCCAAGTACTCGCCCGCCGCTGCGCCGAGCGCGGGATCGAACACCCGCGACTGGATGAGGAAGCTCAGCTTGGTGCCGTATTCCGCGATGTCCCCGGGGATGAAATTCGAATTGGATAAGCTGTCATTGAGCTGCCAGCTGTTTCCGGTGGCGCCGCAGGAGGCCACGCGCACTTCGCCCGGCTCGAGGCGCAGTGTCGTGGCGGGCGCGGCGTCGATGCTGCGGCCCGTCGGGAGCACGCGGAAGATGATGCCTCGTTTGTTGCTTTCCTTGGCATTGTTGAACGGCGCCCCGTAGGTTTTGTCCTGGAACACATCGCCGAGGGTCACCTTGGCGACGATGGCGTCGTCCACGCTGCGACGGAGGGTGAACAGCACATTGTTCATCGAGGAGAAGGTGCAGGAGATGCCCTGGAAGCGTATGGGCACATCGTAGGGGTTGTGCAGGAACACGATCGGATCGACCCCGATGCCGATGCTGTCCTGAAGGAAGATCAGGCTGAAGCGCAGCTGTATGCGGATCACGCGCGGCGAGAGCGCCGCCGTGGTGGCCGGCGCGATGGCGCCGTTTCCGGGGACGCTGTATGCGGTCGCGCCCAATGAGGTCGCGGCGTCCCCCAGCCAGACCGGTTGAAGGGAGGCGGCGTTGAATTTTTGCGAAGCGTCGCCGGCGCCCCCGCCCATCTTGTCGGCGGTGAAGGCCGCTCCCGAGTAGGCGAAGGAAAAGGGTTCGGCGCCGCGTGCGGCCCATTCGTCGTCGGCGATGCCCGGCATCAGCCCGCTCATCGTTTCACGCTCGCGCTTGTAGAGCCGGTAGTGGTTGCGAAGCAGGTCCCAGGTGGGGCCTCGCAGGTTCCCGTTGCCCGCCGGGGCCGCCATTTCGAACACATACCCGACCTGCCTTCCAGACCACTGGCTGAGCAGCTCCGGCGGATTGTAGGGCGCTCCCGCCGTCACTTTGCTTTGCACCGGCAGGGTGTCGGAGTTCGACCCGAGCGGCATGAGTTGCGGGAGCTTTTTGAAGTCCTCGAACGGCATCTCGAACGCGGTGGAGAGGTCGAATTTGAGACCCCCGTTGCGCGTGTCGGTCAGCAGCCCCTTGTTGAACGCCGTCACATGGTGGAAGCTCTTTTTGAGCGACTCGGCGTCGGCCGTCGCATTGCCGCCGCGCAGGGCGTACCAGTTCAGGAAAGTCGCCCGGGTGCCGACGCCGTTTTCCAGCAGCGTGTGGCGCGAGGCTTGGCCTCCCTGCGCGTTGGCCTCCCGGATGTCCGCCGCGCGTGCCGTCGCGAAATCGGGAAAGAGCGCCTTGCCCGTGCTGTCTTTGACGAGGCCGATGGCGGGGCGTCCGGCGACGCCCGTGCGCAGGCGTCGTTCGGCGTCCGAGACATCGCTGAAGCGCAGCTTGCTGTCGGCCGATCCGGAGAGGGCGTCGGATACGGTCAGCGTGGCTTTTTGCCCCTCGTCGCTCACCCAGTAGGCGAAGCCGCCCTGCGGCCGACCGGCTCCGTCCTCCAGGCGAACGCGTGGCACTTTGACAAAGTCCCCCCGGCTTTCGCCGCCGTCGCCGACGCTTCCGTTGCCCACGATAAGGACCTCGCCGGCGACCGGCTCCGAGGTGGCCGCCGCGAGGGTCTTGTCGGCGCTTCCCGACTGCGAGACGCTGTCGCGCGACATCGGGTTTTCGAGCGGCGAGTAGGCGCCTTTGGCGTCGGCTCCGGAGACCAACCACCCCGCGAACGGCTTCTTGTCCGGGGTGCCCGGTGACCAGTCGTGCAATTTGGACTGATTCATGCCGCCGGAGGACCACACGCCCGTCCATCGCCGCCTGAAGGCGTTCGCCGCGGCTGCCGGCAGCGACTTGTTCGCCCCGCCGCCTCCCATAAGGTCCGCCGGCGCCGTGATTCTCTGGTCGGGCCCCGCGAGCAATTGAAGCTGCCCCAGCGCGACGCGCGCGCCGGCCACGGCGTTGAGCCGCGCGCGCGCGTATGCGGCCGAGGCGCGTGAGGCTCGAAGCTCGATGGCCAGGAGGGCCGCCGCGCCGATGCAAAGGAGCAGCAGCATGGACATGACCGTGAGCGAGAGCACGAGCGAGAAGCCTCCGCGGCGGGAGGTCGCGACGCGGATGGGGCGGTCGGGAAGCATGGGGCGGGGTTTGAAATCCGGGCGGCCAAGGAATGGGGGCCGCCGGAGGGGCGTTATGCAGCCTTGTGCGCGGATATGATTTTTCGAGTCCAATTGGCCCATTTACCTCGGCTTATGGTGGTTAATTTCCCGGCCCAAGTTGCTCCGGCCATGAAAAAGGCCGCCCGGTGAGGGGCGGCCTTGGACTTGCCGGTGTGTCGCCGGTCACTTTGCCGATTCGAGAGGGAAGGAGGACCAGAGGTGGCTGACTTCCCTGGCGTTGAGGCGTTTGTCGGCGATGTAGCTGGCCAGGATACTGATTTGGTTGGTTTCCGTTTCCTTGGCCAGGGTGGTCAGGGGTTGGAAGCCGTCGGGGGTGTGGATGAGCATGATCACCTCCGTCGCGGGTTCGCCCGTGGGGGGCAGGATTTTGTATTCCTTGGGGCGCAGCCCGAAGCGTTCCTTGCCCACCGAGTAGGCGATGATTTTGGCGGAGGCGTTGAGGACGATGGTCGAGCCGGGGGCACACTTTTCCAAGCTGATGCTGATGACTTCCGGGGGCATCAGCGGTCTTCCCGGTGCCGGGCGGAAGAGGCAGTTGAGGGTCGGCTCCTTGTGGTTGATCGCGAGGTCGAGGAACTTGGCGTAGTGGTCAGCGTCGTCCTTGCCCTTGCCTTCCGGTGATTGCTTGGGCGGTGCGGGCATTTTCACGAGCAGCGACAGGGGCGTCGGATGCTTGATTTCGGCCGGCAGTTTGAAGGCTTCGGAGACCTGGTTGATACGAATCGGCATGGCCGCGTATTTCTCCCCGGATTTCCAAAACAGGTTGTAAGGGAGTCGCTCACCAGGCGCTTCCTGCACCTGTTCGTGGTCCCCGGAGGGCAGTTGGCGGAACTGCGCCGGGGTCGGCGATGCCAGGAAAAGCAGACGATGAGACGGCGCTTTGGTTTCGATTTGGACTTTGGGTGCGGCGCTTGCGCAGCAGGCAGACAGGGCGCCGGCGGCGAGCAGGGCTATGCGAAGGGACTTCATGGGGGTATGAATCAGATGGTGTCGGGGGAGAGCCAGCGCTGGCTGACGACTTTGAATCGGCGTCCCAGGAACATCGGATTGAGCGGGATGTAGCGATTCGAGCCGTTGTTGGTGTCCGGCTGTACGGCTTCCGTGGTACGCTGGACAGTGACTTCGTACACCGCGGTGGCCCCTTCGGACTCCCCGACCACGCGAATGGTGAAGGTGTCGGAGCGTGCGGAGATGACGCCGCCGATGGATTGGAGGATGTCGCCCTGCAGGACATAGCCGGGGGCCCCGGCCGCGCGGTGCTCGACGCGCTGTGCCGGCTTGACCGGGTTGGTCGTGGAGTAGGTGCCGTTCAGCATCGGGCCGGCGTCGGTCAGGTTGGTCTGCGTGTCCGTCGAGCCGTTGCCGAAGCGCTGGTTGAGCTTGGCGCGCTCGATGGCGGCCTGCAGCGCGCCCAGGTAATCGTAGGCGTCGACGGTGCCGTCCGCGGCGTTATCGGGGCGTCCGAGACCATCCATGTTGCCGGGGCGCAGGCG
The DNA here is from genome assembly GCA_945957395.1 of uncultured Opitutia bacterium. Lineage (GTDB taxonomy): Bacteria > Verrucomicrobiota > Verrucomicrobiia > Opitutales > UBA953 > CAMFKE01. Next base: position 377,362 of record CAMFKE010000002.1, on the reverse strand, counting down.
GCGGTTGACGAAGTCGGAGAGGCTCAGGAAGGGCCCGCGGCGCTTCACCTCCGCCACGATTTTCTCGGCGAGCTTCTGAATCTCATCGTCGGAGAGTCGGCGGAATCCGGCCCAGGAGCGGGCGGAGAAGGTGCCGGCGGTGGCGTCGCGCGAATCGAGTTCCGGATACAGGTTGCGCAGGACGGGCGTGCCTTGCGCGGTGTCCGATCCGGCGGTGCGCGTGGGGATTTCGATGTTGCGGTTGGCGGACAGCAGGGCCTTCCAGGCCGTGAGGCTGGTGGAGTTGATGTTGAAGGCGCCTTCCAGCAGCAGCGACTGCGCCGGCTTGTACAGCAGGGCGGTGGTCTCGATGGGGGCGATGGGCGTGAGGCGCTCGTTGCGGAATCGCGTGTTGTCGGTGCCGGCGGTGAGGGCGGGGGCGATGTCCCAGCGCCCGTTCGTGCCGGCGGATGCCCAGCCGGAGTTTTCGGCCGGGATGCCGGAGGCGAACCAACTGTCCCAAAGGGCGTGGTTGAGCTCGAAGGACCAGTCCATGAGCAGGTTCACCGAGGAGCCGACGACCGGGGCGGTCAGGATGGCAGGCGCGCCGGAGAGGCCGGCGGCGGCGAAGGTGTCCTTCCAAAGGCCGGGTTCGTTGGCGGCACCCCAGCCGGATTGGTCGAGGGGGAGGCCCGGGTGAGGGTAGGCGTTGCCGAAGGCCAGCGCCGGCGCCCAGGGGAATTTGATTAGGTTGGCCGACTGCAGGGCGCCCAGCGAGGTCACTCCGGTCTCCTTCCTGGGCACATCGAAGATGCTGAACTTGTACGAGGTCCAGGCCGAGGGGCGAGGCGCGTAGTTGGAGAACAGCGGCGCCTGTGTGCCGTTCTGGTGCGCGTAGCTGTCATCGTCGACGCCCTTGGCCTCCATCTCGGTGGTGAAGAGCGACGAGCCGAAGTCTTTGCTTACGCGCTGAAGGTTGACGCCGTCATTGGGGAAGCGGGTGAAGCGGGTGGCGCGGAAGTTGTAGGAGACCAGGCCGTTGTACTCCTTGTTGCGCGCAAGCGACCCGCTGCTGGCGGATGTGGGGTCGTCGAAATAGGTCAGGCGAGTGATGACGCTGACATGGGCCGGCCGATTGACGGCTTCCGCGAGACCATTGATGATCGGCGTGGGCGGCGCCGGGAACATGGCCGGGATGATGCCGGAGGTGAAGGCCGAGTTTCCGTAGCCCAACACGGAAGTGGCGTAGGCGTCGTTGTCGATCTGCTGCAGCATGGTTTTGCCATCGGCGGCGAACAGGTGGACCTGGCTCACGGCTTCCCGGCTGGCGGCAAGAGGCGAATAGCCGGAGGCGTTCACGGTGCTGGAAGAGACCCAGATGCGCGATATCAGGGCGTTGGCCGGGTCCTTCTCGATGTCGTCGAAGTAGGCCTGCGGAAGTGGGCCGAAGACCGAGCTGGTGTTGCGGTCGCGGGTCTCGTCCTTGAAGCCCGTATTGGCTTTGGCGTTGGTTTTGGCCAGAGTGTTGTAGTTCGTGCTGGCGCCATTGTAGGGCGCCATTTGTGGCAAGCCACCGGGGGCCTGGAAGACCGCCGATTCACCGGGAGCCAGGATCGTGCCGGCGGGAATCTGGAACTTCAGGCGTGTCTCCGCCGTGTTTCGGTCCGGGTTGCCGAAGTTGGTGGAGGTGTTCCAGAAGAAGCCGTAGCCGTCGCGTTGTGTGGACGAAGGTTGGATGCGGATGCGCAGGTCGATGAGCGTGCAGAAGCGCACCTTCAGGTTGCTCACATCCAGAGGGGTGGAGTAGGGGTTCCACAGCACCACCTTGGGCATGATGACGACCCCGAGCTTGCGGCTCTTGATTAGCGCGGCGTCGTAGTAGGGCTGGAAGTGGACGGCGGCGTGGCTGAGGATGGGCGCCCGGGTGGAATTGATATTCTGGGAATAATCCGGGATGCTGTAACGCGTGCTGTTGGCGAAGTTCGCCGGGGGGATGATGCTCACCGAGTTGGCGGCCAGGGCGGGGCGAGAGGCGGCATCGATGCCTGCCCAGGAGCGCAGCACGCTGTATTTGGGGGAAATCGGGGCGAGCCTGGCGGCGTTGAGAATCGGGTCCGTGTCGGCGAGCGCGGGGAAGCCGTTGACCGCCGGGAGCGAGCCGCCGGCGGGTTGGGTGTTCGCCTCGGTGTATGCGGTGAGGTCGCGCTTGAGTCCTCCGTTGAAGGTGTCGGAAAGCACGCCGCCGGAGGTGAAGGTGATGTCGTGCCAGAGCAGGTTTTGCATCGCCAGCGCGGCCGCTTCCGTGAGTCCGGTCGAGCTCAGTCCGGAAAAGCTGTCGGTCTTCCTGATTTGCTCGATGGGAAGCTTGGAGAAGTCGTCACCGAGCACCTGTTCGCCCTTTTCCGAGACGGCGTAGTCGAAGTTGAGTCGGTTGGGGGCGGTCAGCCGGGCGTAACCGCCGTTTTGGGGAGAGCCGGCGTTGGGCGCGGCGGTGGCGCGCAGGGTGCCCATGTTGAATTTGGCCTTCACGCCCTCGTCGGAGACCCAGTAGGCGTAGGAGTTTTTGCCATCCGGGAAGGAGACGCGGGGGACGCTGACAAACGGGGTTTGCAGGTACTTGCTCGTGCCAATGTTCCTGTTGGCGAGGTTAAGCGAGCGCGGGCCGACAACTTCGCAGGTCTCCGTATTGATGAGAGCGGTGTACGGGTTTTTTTGCTCGGAGCGAGGCAGGGCTTCGTTGCCGCTGACAATCCAGCCCAGTTGGCGCGGTCCTTCGACACGGTCCACGGCCCAGTTTCCCGTGGCTCCGTTGGCGGCCGTGTTGCGGGTGTCTTCCAGCGTGTCGTTGGTGTTTCTGGTCAGCCATTTGTTGCCGTCCTTATCCGGGCCGGCGTTCCAGACGCCGGTCCAGCGGGGCTGCTGCATGGTGCCCAGCGTGGACTGCAAAGGCAGGATGGTGGCCGTGGCGCTGACGCGCTGGTCGGGGCCGAGGAGGCGCTGGATTTCGCCTAGGGCGACTCGGGCGCCGGCGACGGCGTTGAGCCTGGCGCGGGCTTGGGATGAGGATGCTCGGGCTGCGCGAAGCTCGATGGCCAGCAGGGCGGCCGCGCCGATGCAAAGGAGCAGCAGCATGGACATGACCGTGAGCGACAGGACGAGGGAGAAGCCGCCGCGGCGGGTGGTGGCGACGGGGATGGGGCGGTCGGGAAGCATGCTCATGGGGTGGTTGGGCGTTGGGGGCGCCGATGGAGATTTTTGACGGCTCTGAAGCGACGGTCGGGGTGGACGCGCGCGGGTGTGTAAAGGGAATGTTGGGGCTGCCTTATCGCGACAGCAAAGGGGGTGGTAGTTCAGGTTGTTTATTTTTACCTCATGAGTCGTGTGTTCCTGTTTTGACTCAAAGTTTTCCGGGGGAAAAGAGAAGCAGGCTGGTTTTGACTATGCCTTGTGTCTGAGAGGATTTTTTGCCGTTAGGCGGGTGTCTGTATGGTTTTTCAAATGACCGGTTTTGCAAGGGCGCTGGTTTTTTAAAGAAACCATTTGCTGATTTTCTACCGGAGGCTTTGGTCGCCGGTGCTTATGACCCCCAAGCGCCCCGCCTTCCCCGTCGCCGTCACCCGCCGTCGCGGGTTCAGCCTGGTCCTCTCACTGACCGTCATGTCCATGTTGCTGCTGCTGTGCCTCGGAGCGGCGGCGTTGATGTCGGTGGAGTTGCGCGCGTCGCGCGCCTCGGTGGGTTTGCTAAAGGCGAGGTTGAATGCGCAAGCTGGGGCGCGCGTGGCGTTGGGTGAGATTCAGCGACTCCTGGGGCCGGATCGGCGAGTGAGCGCCAATGCGGCCATTCTGGGGACCAATGCGTCCTCGGCCGAGGCGTACAGGCGGGCCGCCGGGGTGGGGCGCCCCCGGTATGTCGGCGTGTGGAAGGGCCTTTCGTCCAACAATCTCGCCGCCGTGTCGCCGATCTCCGGGTATGCGCAGGATCATGAGGGCGCCTTTTGCGGCTGGCTGGCCTCGGGCTTCGAGTCGGGCGTGCCGCTGACCTCCCGCACCGGAGCGCAGGGTCAGGCTTGGATGATGGACGGTGCCTCGTCGCCGGATATCTCCCGCGAATGGCTGTTGCTCAACGGCGGCAAGACTGCCTATGCGGGCGCCGCTGCTCTGGCCTGCGACGACGCGCTGCACCTTTACGCGCGCCCCGAGCCCATCCCGGCCCCCGACGGCGCCGCCTTGGGCGAGTTCGCCTGGGTGGCGATGGATGAGAATCAGAAGGCGCGGGTGGACCTGCGTGACAGCGCCGGGGACGGATTGGATATCGTGGCGCGCGGCGTGTTTCGCGCCGGCGCGGCGCGCGCCTTTTTCCCGGGCTACCCCGAAGACGGCACCTCGCTGGGTCGCTGGAAATCCTCGCAGGCGGTCGGGCTTCACTCGCGCTCCGCCGGGTGGGCCGGCTTGGTCAACGATCCTGATTCCCCCGACTGGTTCCCGTCGGAATCCGGTCAGACGACGCCCCTGCGGGCGCTGCGGCACGACTTCACGCCGGAGTCCGTGTCGTTGCTGACCGATACCGCCAACGGCGGGCTCAAGCGCGATGTGAGCCTGATGGCGCTCTTGGGGGACGCCGACTTCGATTCGCTCAATGGCGGCGGCGGCGCCCCCAATCTCGGGGGCATGTCCGGCTATGTGGGCTTCGACTCCGCCGAGTCCTCCCAGGGCCGCAACGCCTGGTGGCGCACGAGCGTCACGGCCGCCTTGGCGTCGCCGGCCGCGGCGGATGCGGCGACGAAGTCGACCTGGCCGCTGTGGTCGGATGTGCGCGAGTGGTCGCGCATGGCGACGGTCGCCAAAACGAACGCGGGCGACCTGCTCGGGTACGACTCCTCGGTCGGGCCGTTCGTGTCGTTGATCTCGTTCGCCGACCAAAAGGCGCAGATGCTGGATGCCGTGGCGGCGAAGGGGCCCGACCGGCTGTATCACGGCTACTGGCGCCAGCCGGTGCTGGCCAAGTATCGGCTGGAGGTGCGCTTCGCGGCGACCGAGACCTCGCCCGGGTCGGGGCAGTACAACCTGAACCCGCATGTGAATGTCGTGGCCCAGTTGTGGAACCCCTACAATGTGGCGCTGCGCCTTTCTCAGGGGAACACGGACAACTACATCCTGCGCTGCGTGGCCTTCCCGCTGGTGGCCGAGCTGCGCACCACCGGCACCCCGTCGAAGACCGCCAAGTTCGGATTCGACTTCAACAATCCGTCGCAGCGCATGGGCGGCTTCATCCCCCTGTACGGTTCGGGCGCCTCCGCCTATCTCGCGCCCGGCGAGGTGCGCACCTTCTCCTTCAGGGCCGCCACCACGCTCAACTCGCTCAATGAGACGACGCTGAAACTGGAGCCCGGCTACGCGCCTTCGGGCGGCGCGAAGGCGGTCAACTGGTCGGTCATGAGCGGCCTGGGCGCCTCGGACGCGATTTCCATCAAGGTGCGACCGAATTTCGATTTCACGGCGTGGAGTTCCGGCTACTGCCACTTCGGCGTCTACCGGGGCGCGTTTACCAACGACGCCTCCACCTACCTCACCTCCTACGGGGCCTCCGGCACCACCGGCAACCTCGTGCGCATGCTCGGCGGCGCCGAGGATCAGCTTTACAACAATGTGTCGGCGCTGACCGGTCAGGTCGGTCAACTCAAGCCCGCCATGGTGTTCGAGATGCGCCTGAAGGCCGAGGCCAAGTCCGGCGCCGCCGCCGACACCGCCTACGCCTGGGCCGGAGAGACCCCGTTCCTGCACCGCCCGCTTTCCCTTAACCAGACCGACGCCGTCGGGCAGGCCGTGTCGCCGTTCGAGTTCGTCGCCTGGGGCGTGGGTTACGAGGACACCGAGAACACCCGCTTCCTTTCCGCCGGCGAGAATCCGCGCCTGCCCGGCGTGCCCGGCGCGCTCGGCTACATGGGCACCGGCCACTCCGTCGGCACGGGCGTCGGCCGCTTCGTCTACCACCGCGCCCCGCTTCACCCCCCCGTCGGCTTGCTCGACCTGCGCCATGCCCGCCTGGGCGGCGGCGTTCGCGCCTATCCGGCATCTTCCGGCGGCAGCACGCCGCCCTACGAGCAGTCCACCGGCATCGCCGCCGTGCATGACGCCTTCGGCAATTCCCTGGCCACCCCCTGGGTGGCGCAGGAGGCCGCGGGCGCAAGCGCCCCGGTCGCCTGTTCCGTGCGCGCGGGCGCCCCCGCGCGTCCCTGTGACATGTCCTGGATCATGAACTCCGCCCTCGCCGACACTTGGTTTGTCAGCTCGCTCGGCGACTGGGACAAGGGCGTCGCCGCCAAGCTTTTCCCGTCCATGACGGGCAACGCCTCCACTCAGGTCTCGGATTTCTTCTCCGGGGTGAAGCCTTTGCCGAACCGGCGACTGGCCCCGTTGGGCGCCAAGCCCGTCGGGCTCACCGATGACTCGGGTGCGGCCACTCCGGACGGCTTCCGGCGGGCCGCCGGGCACTTCCTGGTGGAGGGCGGTTTCAACATCAACTCCACCTCCGCGCGCGCCTGGCGCGCCTTCCTCGCCTCGCTGCACACCGACCGGCCCACGCCGGAAGCCGTCACGCAAAGCGTCAAGCTCGCCGATTCCGGCGCTCTGGCCAAGGCGGCCGTGTCGCCCACCGCGCCCGTGGTCGTACCGGCCGCGACGGTGCTCAGCGGCGACCCCGCCGCCAATCCGGTCTCCGATGCGGCCGGGCGCGCCAACGCCGGTCGTGCGCTCACCGAGGCGCAGCTCGACCGTCTGGCGCAGGCGATGGTGAACGAGGTGAAGAAGCGCGGGCCGTTCCTTTCCCTCGGCGAGTTTCTCAACCGCCGTCTGGAGCCCGGCGAGCTGGGCGCCAAGGGCGCCGCGCAGGCGGCCATCGACGCCGCCGGCCTCAACGATCACCGCAGGGTGACCGGGCGCGACATGGGCGTCTCCGGCCTGCCCAACACCCGCTACGCGCAGAGCGTGGACGCCTCGGGCGTGGGCCTCCCCGGCTGGCTCTCCCAGGCCGACCTGCTCGCCCCTCTGGCCAACGCGCTCACCCCGCGCGGCGACACCTTCACGGTGCGCGTGGGCGGCTCCTCCGGCGACGCCCGCTGCCATCTCGAGCTCACCCTGCGCCGCTCCTACGACTATGTGGACGGCTCCGAGGCCCCCGAGTCCGAATACGCCGCGTTGAAGAAGGCGTCTAACCGCGCGTTCGGACGCCGCTTCACCGTCACCTCCGTGCGGGTGCTCGACGACTCCACGCTCTGAGCGGACGCCCCATCGCGTATCCTTTTTTAACTTCAATCGCAACGCCCCTTTCCCCCATGCGTATTCTTCGCCCCGTTTTCGCCGCCTCGCTTTTCCTGCCCGCCCTGGCCTGGGCCGCCTCCGCCTCCTCGCCGCAGACGGGCGGCGGCAGCGTCTCCTTCCGCTTCATCAGCCTGGCGCCCGCCAAGGAGCTCTGGGCCCGCACGGCGTCCGGCAAGTATGTGGGCGTCCAGGCCCCCTCCACCTTTATCGGCGCGCCGGTGCGCGTGGCGGTGGACGGGCCCGTCGGGCTTTTCACCAAATCGGCCGCCTCCGTGCGACCGGGGGAAGCCGGGTATGAGCGCGTGACCGCCTTCAGCGCCGCCCCCGGGGCGCCGCGCCAGCTCGTGCTGCTGTTCGGCGACGCCAGCGGGGGCGTGACGGCCCAGGCCATTCCGGACAACGCCACTCGGTTTCCGTACGGGCGGGTGCTGGCGGTGAACCTCACGGGCGAACCGCTTTCGATGAATCTGGGGGGCGCCGAGTGCTCGCTTCCGGCCAAGGGGGCTCAGCTTTGTCCGCCGCCCAAGGCCGCATCGGACCTGGGCGACATGGCGGTGAGAATCACGGCCCCCTCGGCGGACGGGCCCAGGGTGGTTTACAGCACGGTGTGGCCGTCCGGGGCCAAGCTGCGCACGATGGCCTTCCTTTTCAACGACGCCTCGGGCCGACTTATGGTTCGCACCGTCGAGGATCCCGAGGTGAAGGAACTCGTCGAGGCCCCGGACGAAAAAGCCGCGAAGGCCTCCGCCGCCAAGGGCGCGCGCAGGTCCTGAGCGCCCGTTCCTGCGCCTCCTCCGCAATTTTGTTGGCCCCGGTCGGGGCGTTCGCCTTGGTATTCACCCCATATGGCCACGCCCTGGGATACCCTGAAACTTCTGGCGGACGCGACGCGCGTGCGCATCCTGCGCCTGCTCTCCCGCGAGGAACTGGCCGTCACGGAGATCCAGGACATCCTCGAGATGGGCCAGTCGCGCATCTCGTCGCATCTGGCGCTGCTGAGGTCGGCCGACCTGGTGCTCGACCGGCGCGACGGCAAGAAGACCTTTTACTCGCTGCACCCGGAGCTGCCGGCGGGGGTGCGTGCGGTGCTCGACGCCGCGTTCGACACGGTCGCGCGGGAGGCGGAGGTGAAGGCGGACGGCAAGGCGCTCTCTCGCGTGATTGAGCGGCGCCGCCACGCCACCGAGGAGTATTTCAACACCGTGGCCGGCCGCCTGGGCAAAAACCACTGCCCCGGTCGCTCGTGGGAGGCCATCGGGCTGATGTTGTTCCGCCTCGTGCCCCGCGTGCGCGTCGCCGACCTGGGCGCGGGCGAGGGCGTGCTCTCCCAGCTGCTCGCGCGCAACGCCGAGTTCGTGTACGCCATCGACAACTCCGAGAAGATGGTGGAGTTCGGCAAGAAGCTCGCCGAGCAGCACGGTATCCGGAATCTCGAATACAAACTGGGCGACCTCGAGGATGTGCCGCTGCCCGACGCCTCCGTGGACATCGCGCTGCTTTCCCAGGCGCTTCATCACGCGCCGCATCCCGACAAGGCGCTCGCGGAGGCGCACCGCATCCTGCGCCCGGGCGGGCGCCTGGTGTTGCTCGACCTGCGCAGGCACACCTTCGAGAAGGCGCGTGAGCTCTACGCCGACTACTGGCTTGGCTTCTCCGAAAACGCGCTCGCCGACATGCTCGCCAAGGCCGGGTTCAAGGGCGTCTCCGTGGAGGTCGTGGCGCGCGAGGCGGATGAGCCGCACTTCGAGACGCTTCTCGCCGTGGGCGAAAAGAAGTAGGCGCTTCGCCGGCGCGGCGACCTCGTCGGGCTCCGGCACGCGCAAGCGCGCGCCCTGCGGCAAAACGCGCCGGAGCGCGGGCGTGCCCGCCCGCAGGCCGATCACCGCACCCTGTCGCGCACCAGCCTCGCGCCGCACAAGGCGACGATGATCACGGCGAGCCCGAGGAAGGTGGCGGTCACGGCGATGTTGATGCGCGTGTTCGCCAGTTGAGCGGCGAGCGTGGCGGCCTTGTCGGGCGCGGCGACGGCGAGCTTGGCCGCGAGGTTCTTCGCCTGCGCGAGGAAGCCGAGGTTCGCGTCGGACGAGAAGATCTTCTGCCAGCCGGCGGTCATGGTGACGGCGAACAGGAAAGCCAGGGGCGCGGCGGTGACCCATGCGTAGCGCGCGCGGCCGCTGCGCACGAGCAGCACGGTGCCGAAGGCGAGCGCGATGACGGCGAGCAGTTGGTTGGCGATGCCGAAGACCGGCCAGAGCGAGTTGATGCCGCCGTTGGGGTCGACAACGCCCTGATACAGGAAGTAGCCCCACGCGCCCACGAAGAGCGCGCTGGCGAACCACGCCGCCGCCGTGCCGCCCTGCGCTCCGAGCTTGGGCCATTTCCGTCCGAGCATGTCCTGCACGAGGAAGCGGCCCACGCGCGTGCCGGCGTCGATTGTGGTGAGGATGAAGAGCGCCTCGAACATGATGGCGAAGTGGTACCACAGCGCGGTGGTCGAGCCGCTTGAGCCGAAGGCTTGGCCGAACATCTTCGCCATGCCCACGGCGAAGGTGGGCGCGCCTCCGGTGCGACCGTACAGCGTGCTTTCACCCATCTCCGCGGCCAGCGCGCGCATGTCGGCGTCGCTCACGGCGAAGCCGGCGGCGTTCACCCGGTCGATGACTTGCGCGACCTGCGCCGGGTCGGCGGGGTTGGCGCATTTCACATTGATCGCGAAATACACGCCCGGCTCCAGCGAGCACGCGGCGATGAGCGCGGTCATGGCCACGAGCATTTCCGTGATCATCGCGCCATAGCCGACGAAGCGCACCGCGCTTTCGCGGTCGAGCATCTTGGGCGTCGTGCCCGACGAGATGAGCGCGTGGAAGCCGCTCACCGCGCCGCACGCGATGGTGATGAAGCAGAAGGGGAACACCGGTCCGGCGAACACCGGGCCGGAGCCGTCGATGAAGCGCGTGAGCGCCGGCATCTTCAGGTCCGGCGCGATGAGCAGCATGGCCGCCGCGAGCACCGCGACCGCGCCGATCTTGAGGAACGAGCTGAGGTAGTCGCGCGGGGCCAGCAACAGCCACACCGGGAGCGCCGAGGCGGCCACGCCGTAGCCGATGACGGCGATCGCCAGGTGTTCCTTTTTCCAGTTCAGCGCGTCGTGCAGCGCGGGCGGCAGGTGGCCTCCGGCCCACACGGAGGCGAGCAGGAGCGTCACGCCCACGGCCGACCACAGGCCCACGCCGCCTTTGCCGGAGCGCATGCCCAGCCCCATGAGCATGGCGATGGGAATGGTCGCCAGGATGGTGAACCAGCCCCACGGGCTCTCCGTGAGCGCCTTCACCACCACGAGTCCGAGCACGGCGATGAGGATGACCATGATCGCCAGAATCGCCACCGACGCCACCAGCCCGGCCCACTCGCCGACTTCCTCGCGGATCATCTCGCCCAGCGAGCGCCCGCCCTTGCGAATCGATGCGTACAGGATGACGGCGTCCTGCACGGCGCCGCCGAGCGTCGCGCCGACGAGGATCCACAGCGTGCCCGGCAGGTAGCCGAACTGCGCGGCGAGCACCGGGCCCACGAGCGGGCCGGGGCCCGCGATGGCGGCGAAATGGTGCCCGAAGGTCACCCATTTGTGCGTGGGCACGAAGTCCTTGCCGTCCGCGCGGCTCACCGCCGGCGTGGCGCGCGCGTCGTCCAGCGCGAGCACCTTGGCCGCCAGCCAGGCGCTATGGAAGCGCCAGGCGAGCGCGAAGGTGCACAGCGACGCCACGATCAGCCACAGCGCGTTCACGCTCTCGCCGCGCGCGGCGGCGGCGTAGCCCAGCGCGCCCGCGCCGCCCACGCTCACGAGCGCCCAGACCAACCGATGCAGGAGGTGTTTCATCGGCGGGCGTTTGAAACGCCGGCGCGCCGCTTGGCGAGCGCTATGGCCAAGTAAGAAGAGTGAACGGGGAAGATTGAAGTGCGAGGGGCTTCGCCTTCCGAAACGCACAAGCAGGGACTCGCTTCACCCTTCGTCATTCACTCTTCTCTCTTCTTCCGCCGCGCGGCGGTGCGCTTCCCCCTTGCCGTAGGCGGCGCGCGCCGCACCTTGCGCAGGCGATGAAAATCGAGCGCGCTGCCTTCGGGCCCTTTTCCACAAACTGCTACCTGATCACCGACGACGCCACGAAGTCCTGCGTCGTCATCGACGCTCCGCCCGGCTCGGGCGCGCCCGTGCTCGCCGCGCTCGAGCGGCGCGGGCTGCGTGCGGAAAGCCTGCTGCTCACGCACGGGCACTGGGACCACATGTCCGACGCCCACCTTTTCCAAAAGGCCGGCGCCAAGGTCTATGCGCACAAGGACGACCGCTTCATCATCGAGCAGGTCGACCTCGTGGCGCCCAAGTACAAGGCCATGGTGCCGGGGCTGCCCGATTCCGCCTTCACGCCGTGCAAGGTGGATGTGTGGTTGGAGGACGGTGACGCGGTCTCCGCAATCGGCTTCACCTTCGAGGTGCGCCATGTGCCCGGCCACTGCCCCGGCAGCCTTCTCTTCCACTGTGTTTCGGAAAAAATCGCCTTCGTCGGCGACGCCATTTTCGCCGGCTCCGTGGGGCGCACCGACCTGCCCGGAGGCGACTGGAACACGCTGCTTAAATCCATTCGCGAAAAGATCTACACGCTGCCGGCGGACACCGCCCTGCTTCCCGGGCACGGTGATGAGACGAGCGTGGGCGAGGAAATCGAATCCAACCCGTACGCGCGTCCGGCCTGATTCGCGGGCCGCCGCCGGCGCAGGCGGAGACGCAAAAGCGGGGCTGCGCGTTTGCCCAAGCCCGGAGCTTTCCCATGGTTGCGGCCGCGCCCGTCGCGCCGGAGGTTCCGGCGCCGACGCGCGAACACACTGTCACCATGTCACACATCACCAAATTCCTCCACACCCGATACCGCGTGGACGATCTCGAGCGCACCGTGAAGTTTTATCGCGAGGTGCTCGGGCTGCGCGAGGTTTCGCGCGCCGTCTCGCCCCGAGGCTCCAAGCTCGCGTTCATCGAGCTGCCCGGGACCGACGCGCAGCTGGAACTGACCGAGTTCAAGGACTCCGGTCCTGTGAAGGTGCAGCCGGATCTCACTCATCTGGCTTTCGCGGTGGATGACCTGGAGGCGTTCGCCAAGCACGCCGCCGCGCTGGGCTAACCGCTCACCGACGGCCCCCATCGCACCTCGTCCGGCTCCGTCATCGCGTTCATCGACGCGCCCGAGGGCTACGAGGTCGAGCTCATTCAAAAGGCCCGATAAGGCCGCCGCGCCCGGCTCGCGCAGAGCCAATGTCAGTCGGTCCGGCCCCCGAGTGATGTCGGTGTTCCGCGCGGTCCTCCCCGTATGCGCCCGGCGCAGAGAAGCGGGTGGATACTCATGGGCGCGCAAAACAAACCAGGGCCTCAACACCTTACATCATGAAACTTACTCAACGCATGGGTGCCGAAGCTCTCGGCACTTTCTGGCTTGTTTTCGGCGGCTGCGGCAGCGCCGTTCTCGCGGCCGCCTTCCCGGGCGTCGGCATCGGTTTGCTGGGCGTGTCCGCGGCTTTCGGCCTGACGGTGCTCACCATGGCCTATGCCCTCGGGCACATCTCCGGGTGCCACCTGAATCCGGCCGTGACGCTCGGTCTTGTTGCCGGCGGACGCTTCAGCGCACGCGAGGCGGCGCCCTACATCGTTGCCCAGCTGGTCGGCGCCACCGCCGCGGCGGGGCTTCTGTACTTCATCGCCAGCGGCAAGGCGGGATATGCGGGCGGGCTCGCCTCCAACGGCTACGGTGAGTTGTCCCCGGGGGGGTATTCCATGGCCGCGGGTTTTGCGGCGGAAGTGGCGCTCACCTTCATGTTCCTGATCATCATCCTGGGCGCCACGGATGATCGCGCGCCGAAGGGGTTCGCTCCCCTCGCCATCGGCCTTGGTCTCACCCTCATCCACCTGGTCGGCATTCCCGTGACCAACCTCTCGGTCAATCCCGCTCGCAGCACCGGTCCCTCCCTGATCGAAGGTGGCGTCGCACTCGGGCAACTCTGGCTGTTCTGGGTGGCCCCTGTGCTCGGCGCGATTCTTGCCGGTTTGGTTTACCGCTGCGTCTGGCAAAAGCCGACCGAGTGAAGCGCCCTTCATGTGCCAACCGCCCCTTCCCCGGGGCGGTTTTTTTATCGGCGGAATCAGCGTGCGGCGGGCGCGGGGCGCGGCGGCTGAGGGGCCAGGTCGGGGCGACCCACCCGCGCGGCCGTCGCGGCGGCGCTCGCCGGGAGCTTCAAACCGAGCGCGACTTGCGCCTCCAGCAGGGCGCGTGCCTCGGAGGTCTTGCCCGCCTCGGCTAGCTTTTGGGCGGTTTCGACAACCAGCCCGGCGTCCTCTCTCACCGGGGCGAGCGCGCCGGCTCGGAAGGAGGGCGGCTTGCCCGCGGCGATTTCGCGGTCGAGTATCTCGCGCGCGAGCGCCAGCACGGGCAGTCTTGCATAAGCCTTGGCCAGCAGTTCGTTCGCGCGGTCGCCTGAGTTTCCTGAGTCCAGCCGGCGCACGGCGCGTATGACCGCGTGAGCCAATTCGGGCTCCCTGCTGCTGTCGATATCGGCGAGCTGGGCCGGCACATCGTGGGCGAAGGGCCTGTAGAGGGGGTCGCCGATGAATACGGTCTGCCAGCTCAGCGTCGGCGAGGCGTAGGCGGCCGCCTCACCCGCGCACATGCCGCGCAGGAGACCGAGTGCCACGAGCGCCGGGTTGTGGGTGAACTCCAAGTAGGGCTCCTCGACATTGCCGAAGGTGGCGGTGACGCCGCGTGCCACCAGCGGCCCGGTCCAGCCCGCGTTGGGGTCGCGCAGCGTGCGCGCGGAGAAGCTGTGGATGTGCAGGGCGATCGCTCCGGGGGGGAAGCGGAATCCCGGCTCGGCGAACGCGCCGCACAGATCCGGTGCGTACCAGCCGAAGTACAACGCGGGGGCGTCGAAGCGTGCGCCGGCTGGAAACACGGCGGGGGATTTGTCCTCGGCGACATCGAAGGCCGCCTGACGGCACAGCTTTTGGGCGGCGGCGAGCCATTCGTCGCCTTTGGGCGAGGGGCCTCCGCCCAGGTCGAAATAGGCTCGGCCCAGCAGGCCGGTGCGTTCGGCCTTCAGCGCGTTGTCGACGAGCCGGCGCGCGTCGGCGTCGGTGGGCCCATCGAGGCGCGCGACGCGCAGGGTGTCGCGCGTCAGCGCCGCCGGAGGCTGCGCGACATTGTACCAGGGGGAGGGGACGAATCCGGCCAGCGGGGCGTCGGCGAGAGGCAGTACGCCCAGCTCGGAATCCACCGAGGCGTGGTTCACCGCCAGCTGCGGGGGCAGTCCGCGGGATTTTTCGCGAGCCTCGAACCGGGCGGCGTCGTGGGCGATCTTGAGGGGCACGCCACGGCAGAGCACAAGGAAGTCGACGCGGTTTTCCGTCACCGTGAAACGGATACGGCCTTCCGGGTCGAGCCCGGGCGATTCGCTTCCCGCGAGCAGGCCGCGCGAGACGAGCTCGCGCAGAAGCGGGTTGGCGAGCCGCGCGATGTACGCGTCGCGCGAGATGCGCTCCTCGGTCGGCAGGCTCAGTGCGACAAGGTTTTTGGCGGGGACGCCCCGCGCCTTCAGGTAGTGTTCGGCGAGGGCGATCGAGCGCGGGTCGTCGGCGTTGGCGAGCACCGCCACGCGCTCCGGCGAGGGCGCCGCGGCGCGCGCGCAGCAGGCGAGCAGGAGTACGGCGGCGGCGTGTCGGAGCATGGGAGGGGGATCAGGCCAGGGATTTGTCGGTGCCGTGTCGCTGGGCTTGGTAGATGCCCCGGGCGCCGCTGAGCTTGTAGGCGGCGAAGCATGCGGCGGCAAGGAAAGGCGCGAATTCGCCGCCGAAGAGCTCGATGCCCAGAAGGGTGCCCGCCATCGGCGTGTTGGCGGCGCCGGCGAACACGGCGACGAAGCCGAGCGCGGCGGCGAAATCCACCGGCATGCCGAGGGGGGCGGCCAGCGCGTTGCCCAGGCATGCGCCGACGAAGAAGAGCGGGGTGACCTCGCCGCCCTTGAATCCGGCGCCGAGGGTGATGCCCGTGAAGACGGTTTTCCAGAACCAGGCGAACGCACCCACGCCGCCGGCGACGAAGGCCGTCTTGATGCACGCCACCTGTGTTTCGCCGGGGATTTGGTCGTGCACGCCGATGCCCAGGTAGGCGCGCGTATCCAGCGCGAGCGCGAGCGCTATCACAAGGGTCGCTCCCGCGACGATGCGCAGCCACGCGTTAGGAATCAGCCGCCTGTAGGTTTCTCCCGCCTTGTGCAGGAACCCGGAAAAGAACGCGGCTCCCAGCCCGAACACGGCGCCGGCCGCCAGGCTCTTGAGAAGCAGCGCGGCGAACGCTCCGGTGCGGTCGAGCCCTTCGGGTATCATGACGGCGATGTGCGTGTGGTGCGCCCCCAGGGAACGCGCGGTGAAGTCGCCGGCGTAGGCGGCCACGAGGCAGGGCAGGATGGCCTCGTAGGCGAGCGTGCCGGTCGTGAGGACCTCGAGCGCGAAGACCGCGCCGGCGAGAGGGGTGCCGAAGACGGCGCCGAATCCGGCGGCGACGCCCGCCATGAGCATGAGGCGCGTGCGCTCGTGGTTGAGTCGCAGGGCGCGAGCCCAGCCGCCCGCGAGGCCTCCGCCCATCTGCACGGCCGTGCCTTCGCGTCCTGCGGAGCCGCCGCCGAGGTGGGTGATGAGCGTGCCCAGCAGCACGAGGGGCGTCAGGCGCAGGGGGACTCCTCCGCCGGGCGCGTGAATCTCGTCGAGGATGAGGTTGTTGCCGCGCCCTGAGCGGTCGCAAAACCGGTAGAGCGCGACGGTGAGCAGCCCGCATAGCGGGAGCGTCCAGAGCAGCCAGGGGTGGCTGAATCGGGTCTGCGTGACGGCCTCGAGCGTGAGCAGGAAAAGCGCCGAGGCGGAGCCGGCGGCGATCGCCAGGGGCGTGACCAGCACGCAGCGCAGGGCGGATTCGACCAGGTCGTCCGAGGTTTTTTTGAAAAATCGAAGCGGCATGCCGGGCGCGTGTTGGGGGGCGTTTTCCTTCGCCTTGTTCCTCTCCGGACTGCCGTCGAATGAGCCGCCGGCGCCCTATCGGCGCGTGACGGAGGATTCGGAGGGGGAGAGCGGGGAGCGGGGGCGGGCGGGCGCCGAGGGGGCGGTCTCCTTCGGCTTCGCCTGCGGGGGCGGCGTGGAGGTCTTGCGGGCCAGCTTGTAAACGCGCGCGTGGAAAATCGCGACGGAGTCGGCGAGGCTTTGCGCGATCTTCTCGCGGTACACCGGGCTGGCGATGTTGGCGGCTTCGGCGGGGTTGTTCAGGTAGCCGCACTCCACGAGCACTCCCGGGCAAGCCAGGTCGCAAAGCACCTTGAAGCGCGCCCGGCGCACGCCGCGGTCTTCGCCCTCGAGCTTATCCACAAGGGTCTTTTGCACATAGTAGCCCAGCAGGATGTTCCAGCGATCGTGCGCGTTGCCGGCTTCGGCGCCGGTGTTTCCGGCCGAGCGGCGCGCGTCGTTGGTGGAATACTGTCCCGCGGGGGTGAGGCAGTAGGTCTCGAGGCCGGCGGCGGAAGTGGATTCGGCGCCGTTGAAGTGGATGCTGAGGAAGAGGTCGGCCTTGGCCCGGTTGGCGTAGGCGGTGCGGTCCTCCAGCTCGACATAGGTGTCCCGCGTGCGCGTGATCAGCACGCGGTATCCCTTGGCCTCCAGGATGGCCTTCAGCCGCTTGGTCACATCCAGCGCCAGGGTTTTCTCGGTCAGGCCCATGCGCTTGTTGAGGTTGCCCGGGTCCTTGCCGCCGTGTCCGGGGTCGAGCACGATGGTGCGTATATGGGGGACGGATACGGCCTGCGGCGCCAGCACGGGCGCGATGGTCTTGTCGAAGTCCCTTTTGGCGACGAACATGCGGCCGTTGCTTTCGACGACGGCCGCGCCGAGGTAGACCTTGACTCCGCCGAGCTCCACGAAGGCGCGGTTCTTTTCGGCGCGCACCGAGAAGCCCTTCATGTCCCATCGGGCGAGGTTGTCCGCCTTGACGGAATCATCCCCGTAGCCCCACCGACCGAGGGCGTCCCCCAGGTTGATGTTTTGCGCGCCAAGGGAGGCCGGCAACGCGGCGATGGCGGCGAGCATGAGCGGCGCGAGCCGGCGGAGGGGGTGACCTGACATGGGGCTGGGCGTTGGAAATTGAGAACGCGCGGTTTCCGGCCGCGCGTCCTTGGTGGGGCAGGGGGGGGCGGGAAGATTATTCCTCGTCGTCTCCGATGTCGGAATCGTCCTCCGCGTCCTCGGCGCCCGGGGCCTCGTTGTGGATGAGCTTGCGCTTGTTCTGAGGCAGCGGGGTGATGGTGACGGTCATCGAGCGGCCCTGCAGCACGGGCTTGTTGTCGGGGGTGCCGATGTGGCGCAGCTCGTCGATGGCCTTGTTGATCATGTCGTAGCCTACCTCGGGGTGCTCGAGTTCGCGGTAACGGAACTGGAGGGTGAGCTTCACCTTGTTGCCGTGGAAGAGGAAGTTTTCACCGCGCTTCACCTTGATCATGAGGTCGTGGATGTCGCAACGCGGGCGCATCTTGACCTCCTTCATCTTGGTGGTGGCCTGCTTCTGCTGCTGCTGCTTCTTGGACTCCTCGTAGAGGAACTTGCCGTAGTTGCAGATTTTGCAGACTGGGGGCACGGCCGTGGGGGCGATTTCCACCAGGTCCATGTCGCAATCGCGGGCGAGGTTGAGCGCCTTGAGCGTGTCCATCACGCCGAGCTGCTGGCCGGCAGGGCCGACGACGCGCACTTCGGGAACGCGGATGCGGTCGTTGCGGCGGTGGGCCTCCTCGCGCGGGGCGCGGGGGCCGCGATTGGGGCCGCGGTTGGGGCCGGAGGCGGGGCGGTTGCCGCCGGCGAAGGGGGGGCGGTTGCCGCCGGAGAAGGGCGGACGGTTGCCGCCGGAGCTATTGGGGATGGCCATTCAGTGACGCGTGTTTTCCTAAGTAGGCCGTCCGATTTAGGCGGGGCGAAGGGCTGTTCAATCCTTTATCCCATAAAAAGCTGCGGGCGCTCCGGCCCACTTGGCCGGCCTCAGGCGGGCAGGGCGTCGATGGCGTCCAGTGCCTGGCGGGCGTGGTTGGGGGCGTCCACCTTTGGGATCACGCCCAGCACCGTGCCGTCGGACGAGATGAGGTAGGCGGCGCGCGCCGGGCCCAGGTACTTTTTGCCGTACATGGATTTTTCGACGATGGCGTCGAAGGCGCGGGAGATTTTGTCCTCGGGGTCGGACACGAGGGTGAAGGTCAGGCCGAGCTTGGCGGCGTACTTGGCGTGCGAGGCGCAGGTGTCGCGGCTCACCGCCACCACGCGCCAGCCGCGCCGGGCGAACTCCTCGGAGTGGGCGGCCAGCGAGGCGGTCTGCCGGTCGCAGGCGCTGGTGTTGTTGCGCATGTAGACGGACACGACCGCGCGGGCTCCCGCGATAAGTTCGCCCAAGGTGGTCTCATGGGCGGCGCCCTCGACGAGGGCCTTGACGGGGATGGCGAGGTCGGGTCGGGTTCCGGTCTGAATCATGCGCCGAAGGGAAGCTCGGGCGATGGCCGCCGGCAAATTCGGCCGCCGGTGATTTTTTTGGGAAAAAAGCCGGGAAAACGCTTTACAGAGGCCGGCGCGGGTTCTTTCTTCGCCGCCCCTCTTCAAGAGGGATTCACCATGCAAAAAACCAAGAAATCCATCGCCAAGCGCTTCAAGCTGACGGCTTCGGGCAAGCTGATGCGCCGTTCCCCCAACTCCGGCCACCTGCTCCGCTTCAAGTCGACCAAGTCGAAGCGCCGCAACGGCCAGGACAAGCGCGTGGACGAGGGCTTTGAAAAGACCCTCAAGTCCGCGATGCCCTTCGCGTAATCCGCAAAGGCCCAGACATCCAATCCGACCCATCGGGCGATCTTTTTAGGCGGCCCGACGGTCATCAAAACTACAGGAGAAACACAACATGCCTCGTGTCACCAACGCCCCCGCGACTCGCGCCCGCCGCAAGCGCACGCTGAAGCTCGCCAAGGGTTACTTCGGCAACAAGTCCCGCCTCTATGTAGAGGCCCGCGACGCCGTCGAACGCGCGCAGAAGTTCGCTTACCGCGACCGCCGCGAAAAGAAGACGGAATTCCGTCAGCTCTGGATCGTGCGTATCAACGCCGCCTGCCGTCCTCTCGGCATCACCTACAGCCGCCTCATCCAGGGTCTGTCCAAGGCCAACATCGCCCTCGACCGCAAGTCGCTGAGCGAGCTCGCCATCCACGACGCCGCCGCCTTCGAGGCCGTCGTTGGCAAGGCCAAGGCCGCCCTCGCGTAAGCGAGCCGGTTTGAACCGACACAAAAGGGCCCGCCGGATATCCGGCGGGCCTTTTCGTTTTGGAGCGTCAGACGCCCGCCTACTTGTGAGCGGATTTTTTCTTGGATTTTCCTGCGATGATCTCGTCCAGGTGGGCGGTGTATTTGTCGGGGGTCATGTCCTGGTATCCGGTGTTTCCAAGAACTTTGCCGTGAGCATCGGTGACGATGACGGACGGGTACCCTTGGATTCCGAATTTCTGCGCGAGGGTTTCGTTTTGCCGGGCGATTTCGGCCGCGGGTTTCTTTTTCTTGGGGAAGTCCGCCTTGAAGAGCACGGCCTTCTTCTCCGACCAGGTTTTGAACTCATCTTTGCTTAGGATTTGACGCTCAAGCTTGATGCACCAACCGCACCAATCGGATCCGGTGAAGAGCATGATGATGGGCTTCTTTGCCTTGCGAGCCGCCTTTTGCGCCTCCGCGTAGTCGGTATACCAGCCGGATTCATCCTTGGCGGTTTCGGTTTGTTTCGCCGGGGGCTTGTCGTCCGCGAAAACGGGGGCGGCGATGAGTGACAGCAGCGAAATCAGAAGCAGGTTCTTTTTCATGTTAATGGATGGGGCGCCCAATGTGACCCAAGGAATGCGTGATGCCAAACCGTTTTCCGGCTTGGCGGCTGAGCGCTCAACGGGCGTCATTCGCGCGTGGATTTGTTTACGGAAAAACCCCGCGTGGTCGAGGTGCTGCCGCTCGACGGCGGCGGGCGTCCGTATGCCTATCGCGTGCCGCCCGAGTGGGCCGAAAAGGCCGTGCCCGGTGCGCTCGCCCTCGTTCCGCTCGGGCGCACCACGCGCACCGGCGTCGTATGGCGGCTTGGCTCGGGTGAGGATGTTCCCGAGGCGAAATTACGCGATATCACGAAGATCGTGCATGAGACGCCGGTGCTCACGCCGGACCTGCTCAGAATCATCCCGTGGATTTCCGGCTACTACGCGGCGCCGATGAACTCCGTGCTGGAGTCCGTGCTGCCGGCGGTCGTGCGCCGCGGCGTGAAGCCGGTGCTGCGTCGCTCCTTGGAAGTCGCCCGCGTGCCGGACGCCGAGGCGTGGGCGAAAATTTCGAAGCGCTCTCCCAAGCGCGCCGCCGTGTACGAGTTCGTTCGTGAGCGAGGCGAGCCCGTGGAGCGCGACGCCGTGCTGGCCGCGCTGAATGTGACCGGCGGCGTGGTGGACGCGCTGGTCATGGAGGGGTTGCTGCGCGAGACCGCCGAGCGCGTGGATCGCGAGGCGTACGGTGACGAGGGCGTTCGGCCCACGGGCGCCCCGCCGGTGCTCAATGAGGAGCAATCCGCCGCTGCCGCCGTCATCGGCGAGGCGCTCGACGCGCAGGCTCATCGCACGATCCTGTTGCACGGCGTGACCGGCGCGGGCAAGACCGAGGTGTACATCGCCGCCATCGACCGTGCGCTCGCCGCCGGCGGTTCCGTTCTGTTCCTCGTGCCCGAGGTGGCGCTCACGCCGCAGACGGTCGGACGCCTGCGCGCGCGACTGGCGACGGAAGGGCAGCGCGTCGTCGTGTGGCACAGCCACCTTTCCGACGGCGAACGCTTTGACGCCTGGATGGCCGTGGCGCGCGGCGAGTGCCGCGTGGTCGTGGGCGCGCGCTCAGCCGTTTTCCTGCCGTTGAACAACCTGAGGCTCGTCGTGGTGGACGAGGAGCACGAGTCGTCGTTCAAGCAGGGCGAGACCCCTTTCTACCATGGGCGCGATGTCGCCGTGTACCGGGCGAGCCTGAACAAGGCCGTGTGCGTGCTCGGCTCCGCCACGCCCTCGCTCGAATCCATGGCCAACGCTCGCGCCGGCAAATACGCCCTCGTGCGGCTCACCAAGCGCGTGGACGACCGGCCGCTGCCGCCCATGCGCATCGTGGATATGAAGCGCGAGATGCTGAAGGCCAAGGGGCCCGTGCTCATCTCCAAGGAGCTTGAAATCGCGCTGCGCGAGCGCCTCGACAAGGGCGAGCAGTCCATTCTGTTCCTCAACCGGCGCGGGCATGCGCGCGCGGTGATCTGCCCGGACTGCGGGCATGTCGTTCAGTGCCCGCACTGCAGCGTGTCGATGACCTACCATCGCACCGACGAGACGCTGCGCTGCCACCTGTGCGACCACACCGAGCGCGCACCCTCCGTGTGTCCGGCCTGCCGTTCCCCCAAGATTCGTCACAAGGGCTACGGCACCCAGCGAGCCGAGGATGTGCTGCGCGAGCTGTTCCCGAAGGCGCGCATCGCGCGCATCGACGCCGACACCATGCGGCAAAAGGACGGCTTTCGCCGCGTGCTCACGGCGTTTCGTAATCACGAACTGGATATATTGCTGGGCACGCAGATGATCGCCAAGGGGCTCGACTTCCACGGCGTCACCCTCGCGGCCGTCATCGACGCGGACATCTCCCTGCACGCACCAGACTTCCGCGCCGCCGAGCGCACCTTCCAGCTTCTCACCCAGGTCGCCGGCCGCGCGGGCCGCGGCGGACTGGCCGGTGAGGTCATCGTTCAGACCATGACGCCGGCGGCCGGCCCCATCCAGTATGCGAAGAAGGGCGACTACGAGGGCTTCCTGGAGGACGAGCTGGAGCAGCGGCGCGAGTACGACTACCCGCCGCACCGCCACCTCATCCGCCACCTCTTTCGCGGCCCCAATCCGGAGAAAGTCTCCTTCTACGCCGAGCAGTTCGCGCGCGCACTCGAAGCAGCGCATCCGGGAGGCGTGTTCGAACTGCGCGGCCCCGCCCCGTGCCCCATCGAGAAAATCCAGGACAACTATCGGTTCCAGATCTGGTACTGCTGCGACCGCGTCACGCGAGTCATGCCCTGCATACTCAAGGTGCGCCACGCCTTCCCTGCCGACGACGAGGTGGTCGACATCCTCGACTCCGATCCCACGGAGACTTCGTGAGGAGGGCGCCGAGTGGCCTGTGCCACTGTCAGATGATTTTTGCGGCGGAGAGGAGGGCGTGGGCGACGGCTCGCACGGCGGGCACGGCGACGGAGTTGCCGAACTGCTTGTAGGACTGGGCGTCGGCGCAGACGATGCGGTAGGCGTCGGGGAATCCCTGCAGGCGAGCCCACTCGCGGGGCGTCATGCGGCGAAGTCCCTCGCGGTTCACTTCGCCGCGGATGCGGGTGACGGGGGTGAAGTCGGTGAGGCGCGTATCCACGACGAGGTTACGCTCTTTGCCCATGCCGCCCACGACGATCGCGTTGGCCGTGCCGTCGTGCGGGATGACCTCGAAGCCGAAGCCGTTGCCCTTGCCGGCGTGGCGGTCCTTGTGGGCGCGCAGGCAGCCGAGGTATTGGGTGGAAAGGTAGTATCGGGCGGAGACGGTCTCGCCTTCCAGGATGTCCGCGAGCTTCGGGCGCTTGGCGGAGTTGGACGGGTAGGCGAAGCCGGGGGCGTCGGCGGCGTCGCGGAAGCCGACGATGAAGACGCGCTCGCGGTTCTGGGGGACGCCGTGGTGGCGGGCGTTGACGATGCGGGGCTCGGGCACGGTGTAGCCGAGGTCCTCGCGCAGCACGCGCAGGATGGTGGCGAGCGTGCGGCCCTTGTCGTGGTTCACCAGTCCCTTGACGTTCTCGAGGAGAACGACGCGGGGGCGTTTCTCGCGGATGATGCGGGCGACATCGAAGAAGAGGGTGCCGCGCGTCTCGTCGAAGCCGCGGCGCTTGCCGGCGATGGAGAAGGCCTGGCAGGGGAAGCCTGCGCAGAGCACATCGTGGTCGGGAACTGCCTTTTCATCGATCTTGGTGATGTCGCCGTGGGGCTTGTCGCCGAAGTTGGCCTCGTAGGTCTTTTGCGCGGCGGCGTCCCACTCGGAGGTGAACACGCATTTGCCTCCGAGGGAGCGCAGGGCGAGGCGGAAGCCGCCGATGCCGGCGAAGAGGTCGATGAAGGTGAACTCGCCCTTTTTAGGGTTGGGGAAGGGGGCCGGGCCTTCCACGGCCTTCACGCGCGGGCCGCGACCGGGCTTGGCGCGGGGAAGGGCGGTGGCGGGCGAATCGGTGGCGGCGTCGGGCATGGCGGGGTGCGGTCAGGTCACGCATGCCGCCGGGGATGGCCACGAAAAAGTGAGGGGGGCGCGGCGGTATGTGCGGGCGTTAAACGAGCAAGGGCAAAGCCCGGTGTTCGGACTTCGCCCTATCGCTTGCATCGAGGAGGGGATGAATCAGGCTGCGGGTTTCACGAAGCGGTAGTGGCAGACCATCCATTCCCGGCCGTCGGCGTATCCCCAGAGCTCGGCGCAGGACATGAAGAAGATGCGCCAGTAGTGCCACATGCGCCGGGACTGGTCGCCGTAGGTGCGTTGGAAAATCTCCCGCAGGGCGCCGCGACCGGCGTCCATGTTGCGAAGCCAGTCCTCGGCGGTGCGTTGGTAGTGGGTGCCGTCCACCTCCCAGCGGGTTTCCAGCCGCAGGTCGTCCTGCCAGAAGGTGAGCAGGTCGTTCGCCGGCATGGTGCCTCCGGTGAAGAAGTACTTGGACATCCAGTCGGATTCGTCGCGGGCCACGAAGTGGTAGGCGCTGTCGCGATGGGTGAAGATATGCACGAAGAGTTTTCCGTCGGGTTTGAGCCAGCCGGCGATGCGCCGCAGCAGTTCCCGGTAGTTCTTCATGTGCTCGAACATCTCGACGGACACGACGCGGTCGTAGCGTGAGGTTTCTGCGGCGAAGTCGTTCATGTCGCGCGTCAGGATGCGCACGTTGGTGAGACCGAGTCGGTGGCACTCGGACTCGATGTGCTCGCGCTGCGAATTGGAGTTGGAGACGCCGGTGATGCGCGCCGACGGGTAGCGGCGGGCCATGTGAAGAGTGAGCGAGCCCCAGCCGCAGCCCAGCTCCAGGATATCCTGTCCGTCGGCGAGTTCGGCGCGCTCGCAGCACAGGTTGAGCATGGCCTCCTCGGCGTCGGCCAGCGAGGAGTCGGGCGAATTGTAGAGGCCGCAGGAGTACTTGAGGTGCGGGCCGAGGGCCACTTTGTAGAACTCGGCCGGAACCTCGTAGTGTTGTTCGTTGGCGGCGTCGGTACGCACCGCTACGGGCATGGTGTCCAGCTCCGCGGCGAAGGCGCGCAGGTTGCGCTCGCGCGTCGCGGCGTCGGGGGAGCGCACTTCGCGCAGTCGTGCGGCGAGCAGTCGGCGTATGCCGAAGCGAATGAGCGGGTCGGGGAGAAGACCGCGGGAAAGGAGGGCGTCGGAGAGGGACATGGGGAGGGGGGGGTCAGGGGTCGCGGCGCTTCCGGCGGGGGCCGGGGAAGAAGGTGTTCACTCGTGCGGCGTAGTCGCGCCAGGCATCGCCCTTGAGACGAGCCGCGCGTTCCTCGGAAAGGGGGACGCCGGAGCCATGGCGAAGCAGGCCGTACATCATGGCGGGCGCCAGGAGTGCTATAAGGCCGGCGGGAGCGCCGAGGGCGCTCGTGGCGAAGCCTATCCAGATGAGCCACTCGAAGAAGTAGTTGGGGTGGCGGCTGTAAGCCCAGAGGCCCGCTTCGCAGATGCGGCCGCGGTTGGCCGGGTCGGCGCGGAATTTCTTGAGCGAGGCGTCCGCGGCGGCCTCCCCGGCGATGCCCGCAAGCACGATGAGGGCGCCGGCGATGTCATGGGGTTGCGGATATGCTGAGGGGTCCGAGTTCGTCGCGAAAGCCGGCAGCAGGAGCACCCACACGGTGACGGCTTGGATTTGGAAGAAGCCGAACATGCGCTTGGGGGTGTCCTCGCCCCAGCGCGCTCGCATGTCGGCGTAGCGGGCGTCCTCGCGTTCGCGACCGCCGCCGACGCGGGCGTGCAGGTGAAGCGCGAGTCTTCCTCCCCAGAGGGCGAGCAGGGCGAACTGCACCCAGGCGCGCGGCGAGCCGGAGGAAAGTGCGAGCGGGACAAGAGAGAAGAGTGCCGGCGTGGCCGCCCATGCGGCGTCTATGAGCGACCAGTTGTCGCGTTGGCGACAGTACGCCCAAACGAGCGAGAACCAGGCGCACACGCCGGCGCAGCTGAGCGCGTAGGCGGCGAGGGGGAATGCGGAGTCGGGCATGGGTCAGTCCTCGCGACGCAGCAGGATGTCGCGCACCGGGGCGTCGGCCGGCAGGCGCAGGAGGCGGTTGAGCGCGTAGGACGCCATGGCGATGTTGCCCAGGAGCAGAAGGGCGATCAGCCACAGGAGTCGCGAGGCGCGGGAGCGCTCGAGATAAAAGATCCAGCAGTAGAAGGAGAGGAAGCCGAGGTAGGCGTCGGTGAGGGTGGCCTGAAACCAGGTGTCGTGGCCGATGCGCTCCGGCACCTCGAGGATGGAGTAGTCGAGGGAGGCTCGCGTGGTGGCGAAGAGAATGGCGGCCAGCGCGAGCGCGAAGAAGAGTCGCAGGGCGGGCACGGGGCGGATGAATCGGCTCATGATATCGCGGGGTTGGCGGCCAGGACCGGGTTGTTCGGGCGGGTGTAGAGGGCCTGGACCACGCCGATGTGTCGGGTGGCGAAGGCGCTTCTGCAGTATTGCAGGTAGTATCCCCACTTGCGCCGGAATCGCTCGTCGAAGCCCAGCGCCGCCACCTCGTCGCGCCTGGATTCGAAGGTGACGGCCCAGCGTCGGAGGGTTTCCGCGTAGTCGGAGGAGAGGTCGCGAAGGTCGGCGAGGGTGAAGGAGCCGTGACGCGAGAGCAGCGAGTTCACGCGGTTGAGCGGGAGCAGCAGGGAGCCGGGGAAGATGTGCTTCTGGATGAAGTCGACGCCCTTGCGCAGGTCGTCGTAACGCGTGTCGGGGACTGTGATGAACTGCAGCGCGGCCAGGCCATGGGGCTTGAGCAGCCTGTCGCAGGCCTGGCAGAAGGCCGGCAGGTTGTCGTGGCCGAGCGCCTCCATCATCTCGATGGACACGATTTTGTCGAAGGACCCCGAGGTCTCGCGGAAGTCGCGCATGAGGATGTCGATGCGGTCGGAGAGCCCGGCTGCCGCGGCGCGAGCGCGGGCTGTTTCGGCCTGGCGAGTCGAAAGGGTAAGTCCTGTGACGCGAACGCCGTACTTGGAAGCTGCGTACAAGGCGAATCCGCCCCATCCGCAGCCGATTTCCAGCACATGGTCCCCCGGGGCGAGTCGAAGGAGTCGGCAGAGTCGGTCGAATTTGGCGACCTGCGCCTCTTCGAGTGACATGGCGTGGGATGCGAACAAGGCCGACGAGTAGACCATGCGCGGGTCCAGCCAGAGCGCGAAGAACTCGTTGGAGAGGTCGTAGTGGTCCGCGATGTTTCGCCGGGCGCCGCGCAGGGAATTGGGGCGCAGAATGTGCGCGATTCTGTCGGCGAAGCGCAGCAGTCCGAGGGCGCAGGTGCGCGCGGCGGAGCCGGAGAGCGTGGGTGCCCGGTCGGCATTGATCAGTATCCAGGAGAAGATCGCGTGAAGGTCCGGTGTGTCCCAGTCGCCGTCCATGTACGACTCGGCGAAGCCGATGTCTCCGCGCAGCAGGCATTTTTGGAAAAAGCATTCGCGGCGCACGATCAGCCGCGCCTGAGCGGAGTCGCTTTCGCCGAAGCGGTGCGAGGAGCGGTCCGGGAAAATCAGTTCCAGTCCTCCGCGTCGCAAGGGGGAGAGGGCGGAGACAAAGGCTTTGCGGGCGAATCCGGGGGCGGACGCCGCAGGCGCGGTCAACCCGGCGGACAGGGGGTCTCGAACATCCTCGTGCAAGTCGCTGCTCATATCCGTCCCTATCGTTCGGGAGCCGTTCGGGATTACAGCTTCATCTTGGTTCAATCATCTTTTTTGACCGCCTCGTGCCAAATCATGGCGGCGGTGGTCGCGGCATCATCCTTCGTGCGGCCGACGCAGGTCGGTCTGCCGGTCGAGATCTTGCGACTTGGGCCACCAGGGGGTGCGCTTAAGCCAGAGCGCAAGGGCGTGCAGGTGGATGAGCATGATGGTCTTGAGCGTGACGAGCGGGCAGATGAACGATTCTCGCAGAAGCCCGGCATCCGAGAGCTTCTTCCCCTGCCCGTTCACCGGGGCGGTGAGTGTGCGCACGCCGCCCTCCCAATGGTCCACGCGCAGCCGCAGCGACTTGCCCGGCGGGTGCAGCACGAACTCGAACTCGCCGTCGGGCGGTGAGAAGGGCGACACATAGAAGTCCTTGGGGGTGCGAAGGCGGAAAACGGGTTCGCCGGAGGCGTCGCGAGTCAGGCATTCGGTGCCGAGCGCGAAGACCTTCACCTCGCGGAAGGTGTTCGTCACCTCGGCGAGCGCCGCGACCGGGTTGCCTTGCGCGTCGCTGAGGAAGTAAAAGCTGACGGGGTTGAACAGGTACCCGGCGGCGCGCGGCATGGACACGAGCGTGACGCGCGCCTCATGAGGGATGGTCACGCCGTGCGCGGCGATCCGGGCGAGCACGCGCTGCTTGAGATTCAGGCCCGGGGCGGAGGGAGGCGGTTCGTGTCGCGCGCGGCTCACCGGTTCTCCGGTGGGCAGGAAATCGCGGTCGTGCAGGGAGTAGAGGGCGCGCCGGTCGGTTTTGAGCAGCCGCAGCCGGTCGCTGAGAAGGTCCCATTTGTCCAAGTCCACCGCTATCATGAACACGCGGTGGGCGAACGCGTGGCGCGTGGGCGTGAACCGCCGGTGGGCCACGGTGCACGGAAAGAGTCGGGAGCGCATGGGCGTGTCTTCCGGCATGGGCTTGGTCCTCACCAAGGGGCCCGGCCCAGCAGCGCCTGAGCGGCGTCGACGGCGGCCATCAGGCCGTCCTCGTGGAAGCCGTAGCGGAAGTAGCTGCCGCAGAAGAGCACGGGTTGGCCAGGGGAGGTGCGGTTTAGCCCGGGAAGTCGGGGCTGGGCTTGGATGGCGCCGAGCGTGAACAGGGGGTGGGCGTAGTCGAACTGTCGGATGATTTTGGCGGGGTCGAGGCGGTCGGGCGGATTCACCGTCACGAAGTACTGTTCGCGATCGCTGACGCCCTGAAGCGAGTTCATCCAGTAGTGCGTGGCGTTGCCGACCCGTCCGTCGGCTTCGCGGCGCACGGCGTAATTCCAGGAGGCATGGGCCCGGCGGTTGCGCGGCATGACTGAGGCGTCGGTGTGCAGGACCACCCGGTTGTCTCGGTAGCGGAATTCACCCAGCAGGCTTGCTTCCTCGGGTGTGGGCGCCTCGAGCAGGGCGAGGGATTCGTCGGCGTGCGAGGCGAGCACGACGCGGTCGAAGTGTAGGGATTGGCCGGATACCGTGTGGACGGTGGCCCCGCCCGACGCCGGGCGCGACACGCGCACGGCCGCCTCCCGGACGGAGGAGGGCTCCATGCCTAGCGACGCCAGGATCTTGGCGACATAGGTGCGAGAGCCGCCTTGGACGGTGAGCCAGGGGTGCTGGGTGTGCAGGCCCAGGAAGCCGTGGTTATGGAAGAATCTCAACAGCGTGGCGGCCGGGAATCGCAGCATGAGCTCGGGCGGCGTGCTCCACACGGCGGAGGACATGGGGACGAGGTAGAGGTGGAGGAAGTCGTCGCCGTAGCGGCCGCGCTTCACATAGTCCTCGAGCGTGAGGGTCGTCAGTTCGGGGTTTTCGCGGTCGCGAGCGGCGTCGGCGTTGAAGCGGTTGATGGCCAGCAGGAGCCGCCAGTAACGCGGACGCAGCAGGTTGAGACGCTGGGCGAAAAGGGTGTTCAGGTCGGAGCCGCGGTACTCGAAGCCGGTGTCCTCGTGGGAGACGGAGAACGACATGTCGGTGGGCTTCGATTTCACGCCCAGTTCGCGGAAAAGCCGGGTGAGCAGCGGGTAGGTGACCTCGTTGTACACCATGAATCCGGTGTCGACGGGGCAGGGGCGGCCCGTGCCCGGCTCTGTCACATCCACGGTGTGGGTGTGGCCGCCGATGTGGTCCCCCTTTTCAAAAAGCGTGATGTGAGCGTCCCGGCGAAGGAGGTAGGCGCATCCGAGGCCGGATATGCCGGTGCCGATGATGGCGACGCGCGGGCGGGAGTCTGGGGAGTGGGTCATCATGATACAAATCGTCGGCGGGGGACTTTTCTTTCAGGGGATTTGTCTGAACGCAAAATCATCCTGAGGGACTCCGAACCGGGAGAAGCCCGCCATGACAAAAGTGGCCGGGCGCCGCGCCGGTACGCCCGTGTTTGCACGAAAAAGGGCGACGCCGCGGATTCGCGGACATCGCCCTTCGTGTCGGCCCGGCGTGTGAGCTTAACGCGCGATAAGGTCGTATTCGCGGTGCCCGGTGACGGTCACTTCGGCGAAGGTGCCCACGGGGATCGACTCGTCGACGAACACGGTGCCGTCGATTTCCAGGGCGTCGGCGGCGGAGCGGGCTTCGCCCGGCTTGTCCACGAGCACCTTGATCTTGCGGCCGACATAGGAGCGGCAGCGCTCTTCGGAGAGCTGGCGCAGGGTGCCCATGGCGAGTGCCCAGCGGCGCTCCTTGGTCTTGTGATGGATGTGCTCGTCGAGTTTGGCGGCCTTGGTGCCCTCCTCCTTGGAGTACTTGAAGATGCCGACGCGTTCGAAGCGGGTTTCGGAGAGGAATTCGCGCAGTTCCTCGAAGTCGGCCTCGGTCTCTCCGGGGAATCCGACGATGAAGGTGGTGCGGATGATGATGCCGGGGATGCCGGCGCGCATGCGGCGGATGAGGTCGCGGATGTACGGGCCGTCGGTCTGGCGCTGCATTTTGGTCAGCATGTTGGTGCTGATGTGCTGCAGAGGGATGTCCACATAGCGAACGACCTTGGGGCACTCCGCGATGGTGGCGATGAGCTCGTCGGACCAGTGGGCCGGGTGTGTGTAAAGCAGGCGGATCCAGAAGTCGCCCTCGATCTTGTTAAGCTCGCGCAGCAGCGTGGCGAGGGATTCTCCCTTGGCGCTGTCGACGCCGGAGCGCGGGTTGGGCCGGTCGCTCTCCCAGCGGTCCATGCCGAAGTAGGTGGTGTCCTGGGAGATGAGGTTGATCTCCTTCACGCCCTCGGCGACGAGGCGACGGGCCTCCTTGACGACCGATTCGACGGTGCGCGAGCGGTGGCGGCCGCGAATCTTGGGGATGATGCAGAAGGAGCAGGGGTGGTTGCAGCCTTCTGCGATTTTGATGTAGGCCGTGTGCTTGGGGGTGAGGCGCACGCGCGGCGTGTCGAAGTCCGGGATGTACTGCGGCTTCTCGGTGGTGAAATCGAGCTGCTCGTTCTCCTTGGAGGTGTGTCCGAGCACCTCGTTGATGACGGGCACGACCTGGGTGACCTGGTCGAGGCCGATGAAGGCGTCCACCTCCGGGAGCAGTTTGGGAAGTTCGCCCTCGTAGCGTTGGGACATGCAGCCGGCGACG
Organism: uncultured Opitutia bacterium; assembly: GCA_945957395.1. Taxonomy (GTDB): domain Bacteria; phylum Verrucomicrobiota; class Verrucomicrobiia; order Opitutales; family UBA953; genus CAMFKE01. Next base: position 346,392 of record CAMFKE010000002.1, on the reverse strand, counting down.
ATGAGCTTCTGCTTCTTCTTTTTCGCGGCGAGGCGCTCGTCCTGCATGTCGAAGATGGCCTGGAGCGACTCCTTCTTGGAGGCGTCGATGAAGGAGCAGGTGTTCACGATGACCACGTCGGCCTCCTTCGTTTCGGCGGTGAGCGACATGCCGGCCTGGGCGAGGTGGCCGATCATGATTTCCGAGTCGATGAGGTTCTTGGCGCAGCCAAGTGAAACGAGTCCTACTTTTACCATGGGTTTTTACGAGTTGGCGGGGCACGAAAGGGGGACTCTCGTGTTAGGCAAACTCCAACCCGACCTTTGTTCCGGGGTCTTTTGCTCTGTTCCGGCTCCGGGGGCTGCGGTTGCTCTCCCGGCGTCGTCGTGGCTTTGGCGCCCGAGGTCGGGCAATGGCGCGGCGCGCGAAGCCGGGCCTCTCGCTCCGTTTACGGCGCTTCCTGCGCCGGGTCTTCGGATGCGGGGGCGTCCGATTTTGCGAAGGCGCGTTTCATGGCGAAGTAAGCCTGGAGGATGGATCGGCACTCCTCTTCCATGACGCCGCGGGTGACGCTCACCCGGTGATTCAGCTTCGGGAGCTCATGGGTGGCGGTCGCGCCTCCCATGCAGCCCATCTTGGGGTCTCCCCAGGCGTACACGACGCGTCCGAGCCGGCTCATGATGGTGGCTCCCGCGCACATGGGGCAGGGCTCCTTGGTCACATAGAGCGTGCACTCGTTGAGCCTCCAGTTGCCGATGTGCCTGGCCGCCTGCGTGATGGCCAGGATTTCGGCGTGCGCCGTGGGGTCGTTGAGCGATTCCACCGCGTTGTGGGCGGCGGCGATGACGGCGCCGTCCTTGACGATGACGGCGCCGATGGGGACCTCGTCGATGCGCCAGGCCTCCACGGCCTGGTTGAACGCGAGGGCCATGAAGTGCGTGTCGTCCTTCACCAGCTGCGAGGGATGCAGCTTGGCGAAAGGGCATTCCAGCCGGCGTTGGCCGGCGCTCTCGTTTGTCGGATTCAAGAGGGATGGGTGGGTTGTCGCGCGTGCGCGTCGGTGTCTTTGCGTAAAACGGAAAACTTGAAACCGGAAACTTACCGATTGACTCGGTGGCGGTGCGGCTAGGCTGCGGCGCTTCCAAAGTAAAGCATGTCAGAACAAGAAGAAGACGTCATCGAAGTCGAGGGCAAGGTCATCCAGGTGCTCCCTGGTACCATGTTCCGCATCGAACTCGCCAACAAGCATGTGGTGCTGGGCTCGATTTCGGGCAAACTCCGCAAGAACTTCATCAAGATCATGATCGGCGACATGGTGCGCATGGAGATGAGCCCGCATGACATCTCGAAGGCGCGCATCGTCTACCGCATCCGTAATCAGGCGCCCCGTCCTCCCATGGCCGGCGGCAATCGTCCCGGCGGCCGTCGTTAACGAGCCGGTTTCACGTCGGGTGGAGTTCCCCCCGTGGCGTGATCGAACCATGCCCCGTCTTCCGGCCCGCGCCGGGGCGGGGTTTTTTGATGGAACTGGCTTGCGCCCAAAGCGAGCGGTCAATGCGTTGCATGCTGAAACCACTTTCAAATCCGAACACCCCACGACCATGGCTCGATACAACTCCATCACCGACAGCATCGGCGGAACCCCGCTGGTTAAGCTAAATCGAATCACCGAAGGGCTGCATGCCGAGGTGTATGTGAAGTGTGAGTTCTTCAATCCGCTCTCCAGCGTTAAGGATCGCGTGGGCCGGGCCATGATCGACGCGGCCGAACAGGCCGGCCGGATCCGCCCCGGTCAAAGCACCATCATCGAGCCCACCTCGGGCAATACGGGCATCGCGCTGGCCTTCGTGGCGGCCGCCCGCGGTTACCGCTGCATTCTCACGATGCCCGAGACCATGTCGCTGGAGCGTCGCGTGCTTCTTGGTATGCTCGGCGCCGAAATCGTGCTCACGCCCGGGTCGAAGGGCATGTCGGGCGCCATCGCCAAGGCCAATGAGCTTGCCGCGGAACTGGGTGACAGGGCGTTCGTTCCCCAGCAGTTTGAAAACCCGGCCAATCCCGAGGCGCATCGGCGCACCACCGCCGAGGAAATCTGGGCCGAGATGGAGGGGCATATCGACGCTTTCGTGGCCGGCGTAGGCACGGGCGGCACGATTACCGGCGTGGCCGAGGTGATCAAGGCGCGCCGACACGGCTTCAAGGCCATCGCGGTGGAGCCCGACGCCTCGCCGGTGATTTCCGGCGGCAAGCCGGGCCCGCACAAGATTCAGGGCATCGGCGCCGGATTTGTTCCCAAGAATCTGAATCTGTCGATTGTCGACGAGGTGATGCAGGTGTCCGGCGAAGTCGCCGTGGCGACCGCCCAGTTGGTCGCGGCCCGCGAGGGGCTCCTGGTGGGCATCTCCTCCGGCGCCAATATCTGGGCCGCCATGGAGGTCGCCAAGCGTCCCGAGTACGCGGGCAAGCGCATCGTCACCGTGGCCTGCTCCACCGGTGAGCGCTACCTCTCCACCGTGCTCGCCGAGAAGGCGCGCGCCGAGGCCGCCGCAATGGTGGCGGTAGGCTGATTCCGGTTGCGCGGCTCAAGAGCCGGGGCGCCGGACGCGTCCTGCGTTTGAGCGAAGGGGCGATTTTTTTCCTTAAATCGTTCCTTCTTCTCACTTGACGCCTTTCGCTTTCTTGTGATTTCCCCCCGCCGCTCCCGTTGGTCCGGCGGGGGGGGTCGTTCGCGTAGCCCGGTGTCCCGCGGTTAAGGGCTTGCTTTGAATTTAAATTTACTTCAGAGCTCGTCATTCCAATGAACAACGAGGTCATCGAACAACTTCTGGACAAGAACCCGAATCTGCGCACGCGCCGCGAGGCGTTGGAGGCGATGGTTCCCGGCGCCTATTGCATGCACGCCAGCTGGGGCTTCGGCCAGATCAGGCAATACGATGCCGGCGCCAATCGCCTCGTCATCGACTTTTTTGAGTCCGGCAAGCTGGGCCATCCCATGGCGCCGGAGTTCTGCGTGGACAAGCTGCGCATCCTCTCTCCCGACAACATTCTGGTTCGTCAGCGCACGGAGCCCAAGAAGATCGAGGAGCTCGTGAAGAACGACCGCGCCGGCCTGGTGCGCGAGATTCTCAAGGCCGCCGTCAACGGCACCATGTCCACCGTCGAACTCGAGACCACGCTGATCAAGCTGCTCGGTCCGGTGAAGATGAAGAAATGGTGGGCCGAGGCCAAGAAGGAGCTCTCCCGCGATCCCGCCGTGGCCGTTCCCGCCAAGAAGGACGGCGCCTATGTGCTGCGCGCCGAGGGTGACGAGGTGAAGCCCGAGGACGAAATCCTCGAGGAATACTACCTTAACAAGAACCCCCGCAAGAAGATCGAGCTGGCCGAGAAGCTGTTCGTCTCACTCAGCAAGGAAATCGAGACCTCCGCCGGCGAAGGCGAGAGCGTCAAGCGCATCGAGAGCGACCTGCACAAAATCTTCGACGAGCTCACCGCCGCGCTCAAGACCGCCCGCACGCTCACCAAGGCCGAGATCCTGCACGGCGTCTGGGTTCGCAACGACCTTTGCCGTCACTTCAAGGAGAGCGTGGAGTCCCTGGAGCCCACCCGCTCCTCCATCATCCTTTCCTGCTCCAAGGACGAGCTGAACACGCTTGCCGGCGAGATTCCGCAGAGCCCCGCCTACCTCAAGCGCCTCCTTTCCAACGTCAAGGAAGTGTACCCCGAGGACGTCCAGTGGCAGGAGGTCGTCATCGAGCTGCTTCGCAAGTCCACCGGCAAGTTCACCGCCGAGTGCGTGAACTTCCTCGTGGAGAATGACTGCTCCAAGCTCGTCGCCGCCAAGCTCAATGACTGGCTCGATTCCCAGAGCCTGGAGAGCTCCGTGCTCATCTGGGTGATCAAGAACCGCGACTCGAAGAAGTACGCCAAGATCGTGAAGCCGATGGTCACCCACCGTCTTCTCGCCGCCATCCTTTACGCCATCGACCGCGAGGCGCTTCTGGCCACCACCAACCGCCGCATCCCGCTGGGCGAAGTGCTCTCCGAAGACAGCGAGCTCATCAGCGACCTGCTCGACGACGCCAACTTCGAGATCGCCCGCGACCTCGCCCAGTCCCTGCTGCTCAACCAGGGCTTCGAGCCCCTCACCAAGAAGTCCCTGCTGGCACGCTTCATCAAGCTTTACCCGAAGATTCAGGCCCTCATCGACAAGGAGGCACAGGCCGAGGCGTCCGAGCAGCTCGTCGTCTCCAAGGGCTCCTACGAGAAGCTCCAGAAGGAGCTTCACGAGATCATCAAGGTCAAGCTGCCCGCCATCAAGGAGGCCATCAACATCGCCAAGGAACACGGCGACTTGAAGGAGAACTCCGAGTACAAGATGGCCAAGCAGGATCAGACCACGACCATGGCCCGCAAGGCCCAGGTCGAGACCGACCTCGCCCGCGCCCGTGTCACCGACTTCACCGACGCCGTCAAGGACCTCATCTCCGTGGGCTCCGTCGTCGAAGTGCTCCAGGCCGGCGCCAAGAAGCCCGTGCGCTACTCCATCCTCGGCGCTTGGGATTCCGACCCGGACAAGAATGTGCTCTCCTACAAGACCCCGCTCGCCCAGCAGCTGCTCGGCAAGAAGGTGGGCAGCACCGTCGAGACCGACATCGGCGGCAACAAGGAGACCTGGACGGTCAAGTCCATCGCCCGCTGGGTGGACGAGCAGCACTAAGGCTTTCCGCCTTCGCACTCGCAAAAAAGCGCCGGCCATGTGGCCGGCGCTTTTTGCGTCCGGATACACGGGGCGCGATTCGGTCGGGACGGGGCGAAAGACCTTGCCTTTTGAGCCCCCCGGCGCATCCGTGACCGCCTTAAAAAACCGTCAAGACCGATGACATCGCTCCTCTCTCAGATTTCCTTCCTCGCCCAGCAGACCGCCCCCGCCGCCGACGCCCCTTCCGGTGCCGGCGCCCTCATGCAGTTCCTGCCGCTCGTGCTTTTCGGCTTCGGCTTCTACTTCCTGCTCATCCGCCCCCAGCAGAAGCAGGCCAAGGAGACCGCCAAGAAGCAGGCCGCGCTGAAGACCGGCGACAAGGTGGCCACCTCCTCCGGCATCGTCGGCAAGGTCGTCACCCTTGACGACTCCATCGTCACCCTCGAGGTGTCCACCGGCGTTCGCATCCCGTTCCGCCGCGCGCACATCGTCGAGTTTCTGACCGAAGAGACCAAGGCCTGAGCCTTGGTTTCGGGCGGCACGCCCGGTGCGTTTCCCGCGGTCCGCCCGAACCCTGCGCCGCCCGATGACCTCGGGCGGCTGTCTCGTATGCGATGATTCGATACGCTTGGACCGCGCCCTCAGGCGCGAAAATCCGCCACTGAAAACCCCGTCCCTTTTCGTCCCATGAACCTTCGCGTTTTCTGGAAACTCCTCGTCACTTTCCTCCTGCTCGCCTACGCGGTGGGCGCCCTCACCCCGCTCACCACGCGCCGGTTCGACGAGTTCGCGGCCTCCAAGGTGACCGGTGACAAGGTCGGCTTCCAGGCGCTGCTCGCCAAGGCCGGCGAGCGCGTTGAGAACAACGCGAAAAACATCCCCGACGCGCCCAAGGCCCCCACCGTCTACCAGGCTCTTCGCGACATCGTCAACGACCCCGCCGCGCCGGTCGACCTGCACGCGCTTTATTTCCCCGAGCTCGACCTGGTGTCCGAGCCGAATGTGCAGAAGCGCAACCTGCTCGTGCTGCGCCACCTGCTCAAGGCGTCGCAGGGCAAGCTCAAGCTCGGTCTGGACCTGCAGGGCGGCGTCGCCTTCTCGCTCAAGGTGCCCGACGAGGCCTTTGTCGGCAAAGACCCGGCCGCCCAGATGGACAAGGCGTCCAAGGTGATGCAGGACCGCATCAACCAGTACGGCGTCGCCGAGCCGCTCATCCGCACCGTCGGCAGCAACGTTTTGGAAATCCAGCTGCCCGGCGACGACATGGCGAACAACCCCGACGCCATCGACGCGCTGAAGAAGCCGGCCAAGCTCGAGTTCGCCTTCGTGCACCGCACGCTGACTCCCAAGCCCGGCACGCCCGAGTTCTCCACCGCCTCGCTCAAGGAGAACCCCTCTGATGTGGCGTCGCCCCTGCAGAACTACGTCGTTATGTATTCGCGCACGACCGACAAGACCACCGGGCAGGTCGTCGAGGAGCGCCCGCTGTATGTGCAGAAGAAGCCCTTCGCCACGGGTGACATCATCCGCAAGGCCCAGGCCTATTCGGCCGACGGCTTCACCTGGAAGGTGAGCATCGCCTTCAGCGACAAGGGCAACGACATCTTCTACGCCGCCACCAAGAAGATCTGCGATGAGAACATCCGCAGCGGCCAGGACAACGGCACTTTCGCCATCATCCTCGACGGCAAGTTCATCTCCAACCACGGCATTGCCGAAAACAAGCCCATCTCCGGCGGCGCCGAAATCAACCTCGGCGACCAGACCCGCTGCGTCGAGCTGGCCAATGTCCTCAACAACCCGCTCGAATTCCCCCTCGAGCTTCAGGATGTGCAGACGGTCGGACCCTCTCTCGCCAAGGACGCGCAGACCAAGTCGGTCGTGGCGGCCTCCGTGGGCGTGGGCCTCGTCGTCCTGTTCATGGTCGCCTTCTACCTGTCCGCCGGCGTTCTCTCGGTGATCGCCGTGGTGGCCAACATCGTGATCACGCTCGGCGTGCTGGCCGCCATGGGTGCCACCATCACGCTGCCCGGCGTCGCCGCGCTCGTGCTCACCGTGGGCATGGCGGTGGACATGAACATCCTCGTGTTCGAACGCATGCGTGAGGAGACGAAGGCCGGCGCCGGTCTGCGCCAAGCGCTTTCCGCCGGTTACTCGCGCGCGCTGTCGACCATCCTGGACGCCAACATCACCACGCTGCTCACCGCTATCATCCTCATCTGGATGGGCACCGGCCCCATCCGCGGCTTCGGCGTCACGCTCTCCATCGGCATCGTGACCACCGTGATCACCGCGCTCATCACCACGCGCGGTCTTCAGGAACTTTGCGTGAACACCGGCATGTTCACCCACCTCTTCGGACTCACGATGCTCAAGAAGGAGCCCAAGATCCAGTTCCTCGACTACACCCGCCGCGGCTTCTTTGTCGCCGGCGCCATCATGCTCATGGGGCTCGTCGCCATCGGCTTCCGCGGCCGCGCCTCGCTGGGCAAGGACTTCAAGGGCGGCGAAGCCGTCACCATCGAGGCCGTTGCGGACAAGAAGCTCGACACCGCCGAGGTCGAGCGCGTCGCGGCCTCCGTGGGCGTGAAGGATGTGACCTCGGTGTACCTCGACGACCTGGGCACGAAGAAGACCTCGCTGCGCGTGGAGTGCGAGCTTTCGGGCAAGGACGCCGGCGAGTTCGCCAACGCCACCAAGCTGGTGAAGGAGCTCGTCGCGAAGCACCCCGGCTTCTTCCCCGCCGACAAGCCGGCCGAGAAGCTGATCACCGGCCGCGAGGCCATCGGCGCCACAGTTTCCGGCGCGCTCCAGTGGAACGCCATCATCTCGGTGGTCCTGGCGATGGTGGGCATCCTCGTTTATGTGGCGCTGCGCTTCGAACTGGGCTTCGGCCTGGGCGCGATCGTGGCGACCGTGCACGACGTGTTCATGACCGTCGGCCTGTATGTCACCTACGGCTGGATCTTCGGCGGCGGTCAGGCCACGGCCGCCATGGTGGCGTCCATCCTGATGATCATCGGCTACTCGATCAACGACACCATCATCGTGTTCGACCGCGTGCGCGAGGAGATGGAAAACAACCCCGGATTGTCCCTGCGTGAGTGCATCCACCTGGCCATCAACCGCACGCTTTCGCGCACCATCCTCACCTCGCTCACCGTGTTCCTCACCGCCGTCGCCCTGTTCGTGTTCGGCGCCGGGGATGTGAAGGAGTACGGACTGGTGTTCTGCTTCGGCGTGCTCACCGGCGTCTACTCCTCCATGTTCATCGCCTGCCCCATCTTCTACTGGTGGCACAAGGGCGACCGCCGCAGCGTCGAGAAGGCCGAGGCCGGCACGGCTCGCGAGTGGGAGACCACCGGCGCCGCCAAGAGCGAGGTCGCCAAGCTTCAGTAAACCACGCCGCCGGACGCGACGGGAGGGCGGGGCCGAGAGACGCCCCGCCTCCCGCCGACGCCCGGCATTTTTATCCCGTCCCTTCACCTTTACCGACTCGTGCCCTGGCTTTTTCAGGACCCCGACCCCGTGTGCGCCCGCCGGCTTTCCGACGAGCTTTCGCTGCATCCGGTCGTCGCCGGCATACTTTCCCGTCTTGAATCCCTGGATACGGATTCCGCCGAGGCGTTCCTGCGTCCCCGGCTGGATCGGGTTTGCGACCCGCTGAAGGTCGCCCACCTCGAGGAGGCCGTCGACCGCATCATCGCCGCGCTTGACGCGCGCGAGCCCATCGCGGTGCTGGGCGACTACGATGTGGACGGTGTCACCTCGACCACGCTGCTGGTGAGCGTGCTGCGCCATCTCGGGGCGGATCCCAAGTTCTTCGTGCCCCGCCGGCTCGAGGAGGGCTACGGGCTCTCGCTCGCCGCGCTCGACCGGGCGCTCGCCTGCGGCCCCGTCTCGCTGTTCATCTCGCTCGACTGCGGCACGAACTCGCGCGAGGAGATCGCCACGCTGCGCGCGCGCGGAATCGATGTTATCGTGGTCGACCATCACCGTTCCAAGGCGGCCGTGCACCCGGACTGCATCCTGGTGAACCCGCATGTGCACGACCATCCCGAGTCGCCCTGGCTCAACCTGTGCACCGTCGGCCTGACCTTCAAGGTCGCCCACGGCCTGCTCAAGAAGCTGCGTTTGCGCGGCGACGCCGCGGCGCAGACGGTGGTCATGCGCGAGTATCTCGACCTGGTGGCGCTGGGCACGGTGGCCGACCTCGTGCCGCTGACGCGCGAAAACCGCCTGCTCACGCATCACGGCCTGCGCCAGCTCCGCGCCACGCGGCGCGAAGGGGTGAAAGCGCTGATGAAGGTCAGCCGCATCGCCACCGACTCCGAGCTGCACCCGGTGGACATCTCGTTCCGCCTGGGCCCGCGCATCAACGCTTCCGGCCGCCTGGCCGACGCGGCTCTGCCCGTGCAGATGCTGCTTTCCGACGACCCCGATTTCTGCCGCCGTTCGGCCGAGTCGCTGGACGCCATGAACCGCGAGAGGCAGGAGATCGAGAAGCTCGTTTTCGAGGAGGCCAAGGCCCAGCTTTCCGCCGTGGACGGCGACCGGCGCGGTCTGCTCGCGCACGGCGACTGGCATCCCGGCGTCGTGGGCATCGTGGCGGGCAAACTGGCGCGTCATTTCAACCGGCCCTGCATCGTGCTGGGGCGCGAGGGCGAGCTGGCCAAGGGCTCCGGGCGCAGTGTCGCCGGCATCAGCCTGGTCGAGGTGCTTCAGGAGTGCGGCGATCTGCTGGACGCGTGGGGCGGGCATCCGATGGCGGTTGGCATCACGCTGCACGCCGACCGCGTGAGCGAGTTCGCCGAGCGGTTCAACCAAGCGGTCACCGACTGGCTGAAGGCCGGACGCGTTCCCGACTCCTCGCTGGTGGTGTCCGGCCGTCTGCATCCGGAGGAGATCTCCGATTCTCTGCTGGACCAGTTGGAACTGCTCCATCCGCACGGCGAGGGCAATCCCGAGCCGGTGTTCGCGCTGTGCGGCGTGACGCTGCGCGAGCCGCCCCTGTTCTTCGGCGAGAGCAATTTCCGTTTCCAGATCGCCTCCACGCCGGGGCGCCGACTGGGCGTCGTCGCCTGGCGCAAGGCCGACAATCCGCCGCCTGCGGGCAAGCCCGTGGACCTGGCGTTGCGCCTGGGTTGGAATCACTACAACGGCCGCAAGTACCCGCAGGCCGAGCTGGTCGACTGGCGTCCCGCCGAGTCCTGAAGCGGGGCCGGTGAGGCCGGCTGCGCTCCCGGTCGCGCTCAGGCCACGCCGAGTTTGCCGAGCACGCGGGCGAGGTCGTCGTTGCCGTAGTATTCGATGGTGATGACGCCGCGGCGTTCGCCGTGCTTCACGCGCACCTTGGTGTTCAGCCGGGTCACGAGCTTCTTCTCGATGTCCATGACGGCCGCCGTGTTCTTCGCGGCCTTGGCGGCGTCGTCCTTGCCGGCGGCCTTCTCCACGGAGGCGGCCTTGAGCCGGCGAACCTCCTGTTCGAGCTGGCGCACGGAAAGGCCTTGCTCGACCGTCTTGCGAGCGAGCGGCACGCGCTCGGCCTCGAGTTCGAGGCCCAGCAGCACCTTGGCGTGTCCGGCGGAGATGAGGCCCTTGACGATGTAGCCCTGCGTCTCGCGATCGAGCGCGAGCAGTCGCACGATGTTGGCGACCGTGGCGCGGGGTTTGCCCACGCGCTCGGAGACGGCGTCCTGAGTGAGCGCGAAGTCGCGCATGAGGCTGGCGTAGCCGAGGGCCTCTTCGATGGGGTTGAGGTTCTCGCGCTGAAGGTTTTCGATGAGCGTCATCGCGGCCGAGCCGGCGTCGGAAGCCTCGACGATGCGCGCCGGGATGGTCTTGATGCCCAGCTGGCGGAATGCGCGCCAGCGGCGTTCGCCGGCGATGAGCTCGAAGCCCTCGCCGTGTTTGCGAACGGTGATGGGCTGGATGAGGCCCTCGGCGCGGATGGATTCGGCCAGCTCGCGCAGCGCCTCCTCGTCGAACTCGCGGCGCGGCTGCCACTTGGCGGGTTCGATCCTGGCCACGGGAATCTCGCGGAACGGCGACTCGGGCGCCGGCGTCGCCACGGGGGCTGCGGGTGCGCCCGCAGGTTTCGCGGGCTGCGCCACGGCGGCCGGAGCGGGGTCGGGTTTTCTTAATCCTGCGCCGGCGATGAGGCTGCCGAGTCCTCGGCCAAGGTTGTTCTTATTGGGGCGCGACATGGGCGGAAAGAGATGCGAGGGGGGATTCTGGATTTGGGACGCTGAAGCGGTGCGGGCCCGGCGGGTTATTCCGCCTTGGCGGCGCCTTCGGCCTGCGGGATGAAGATCACGGCGTAGGCCTTCAGGTCGGCGGTGGACTTGAGCCCGTTGGCGGCGAGAATCCAGGCCGACTTGGAGTTCATCTTGCGCGCGATTTTGGGAATGGTGTCGCCGGGTTGCACGGTGTAGCGCACGCCGGTCTTGGGCATGTCCGCCGGCAGGTCCGAAGCCTTCGTGTCGGCCTTGGGCTCCGCCGGCTTGGCCGCTTCGTTCGCGCGCACCGAGCCGCCGCCGCGCAGCGCCTCGTTCACCTGCCGGGTCTGTTCGGCCAGGCTCTTGTTCACCGAGGCTCGCAGGCTTTCCATCTTGCGGTCGGCCTCGGCGAGCACCTCGGCCTTGTCCCGCGTGCGTGCGGTGGCGGCGGCGGTCTCCACGGCGGCGATGCGCGCGTTCACCGAGGCGAGTTCGCCGGAGGTGGGGCCGCTCGGTTTGGGCGCCTTGGCCTGGGCGGCCTGCGCCTCGCGAAGTTCCTCCACTTCGGCGCGCAGCTTGCGCACCTCGTCGCGCAGCGACGCCACATCCTGCGAGAGCCCTTCGAGGACGGCCGCGGACTGGGCGCGGGCGAGCAGGGGGGCGACGGCGAGGGCGGCGAGGGCGAGGCGGGAGATGAATCGGGTCATGGCCTTGGGCGAAGATTTTGGCGCGCACTATGCGGTCGAGTGGGGGCCTTTGAATCTAAAAACCGCCCACGGCCGGAGATTTTGGAAACGCGCCCGACGCGCCCCGGTTTTCATCCCGGCGCTCGAGCGGACGCCGTCGCGGCGCTCGGATTGTCCTTTGGTGTGACAGGTTGTGCCAACTTGGCTGCGACATGGGCCTGTGTCGCGTCACGCCGGAGGGCCGTCGTCCCCGTTGTCGCCTTAAAGATGCTGAGGGCCAAGCGGTTGCGGCTGAGCCGGATGCCTTGGCACCCGGCGTGCAAGAAGTGCCGGTGACCCGGGCTTCACCGCGAAGCCCCGTCCCTATCTAAAACCTAAAAAAGAAAGCCCACAACCATGTCCCGCGTCCTCGGCATCGACCTCGGCACCACCAACTCCTGCATGGCCATCATGGAGGGCGGCGAATCCGTCGTCATCCCCAACAGCGAAGGCCACCGCACCACGCCCTCCATCGTCGCCTTCGACAAGAAGGGCGAGCGCCTCGTCGGCCAGGCCGCCAAGCGCCAGGCGGTGACCAACCCGCACAACACCATCTTCTCCGCCAAGCGCCTGATCGGCCGCAAGTTCCGCGAGGTGCAGGAGGAGATCAAGAACCTCCCGTACAAGGTGATCGAAGGCAAGAACGGCGACGCCTGGATCGAGTGCAAGGTCGGCTCGGAAACCAAGCAGTTCGCCCCCGAGACCATCTCCTCCTTCGTCCTCGCCAAGCTCAAGGCCGACGCCGAGGCCTACCTCGGCGAGAAGATCACCCAGGCCGTGGTCACCGTGCCCGCCTACTTCAATGACGCCCAGCGCCAGGCCACCAAGGACGCCGGTGCCATCGCCGGTCTGGAAGTGCTGCGCATCATCAACGAGCCCACCGCCTCCTCCCTCGCCTACGGCCTCGACAAGAAGTCCGACGAAAAGATCGCCGTGTACGACCTCGGCGGCGGCACCTTCGACGTGTCCATCCTCGAGATCGGAGACGGCGTGTTCGAAGTGAAGGCCACCAACGGCGACACCCATCTGGGCGGCGACAACTGGGACGACACCCTCATCAACTGGCTCGTCGCCGAGTTCCAGTCCGAGAACGGCATCGACCTGTCCAAGGACCCGATGGCCAAGCAGCGCCTCAAGGAAGAGGCCGAGAAGGCCAAGATCGCCCTCTCCTCCGCCCAGAGCGTGGACATTAACCTGCCCTTCATCACCGCCGACGCCTCCGGTCCCAAGCACCTGAACGTCACGCTCTCGCGCGCCAAGATGGAGCAGCTGTGCGACAACCTCTTCGAGCGCACCAAGAAGCCCTTCCAGAACTGCCTCAAGGACGCCGGCCTCACCATGTCGCAGGTCGACGAGCTCGTGCTCGTGGGCGGCATGACCCGCATGCCCAAGGTCGTCGAGCTCGCCCGCGGTCTCGCCGGCAAGGAGCCCCACAAGGGCGTCAACCCCGACGAGGTCGTCGCCATCGGCGCGGCCATCCAGGGCGGCGTGCTCAAGGGCGAGGTGAAGGACGTGCTCCTCCTGGACGTGACCCCGCTGACCCTCTCCATCGAGACCATGGGCGGTGTGTCCACCCCCATGATCGAGCGCAACACCACCATCCCGACCAAGAAGAGCCAGGTGTACTCCACCGCCGCCGACAACCAGAGCGCCGTGGACATCGTGGTGCTCCAGGGCGAGCGCCCCATGGCCAAGGACAACAAGCGCATCGGCACCTTCCGCCTCGACGGCATCCTGCCCGCCCAGCGCGGCGTGCCCCAGATCGAGGTCACCTTCGACATCGACGCCAACGGCATCCTGCATGTGACCGCCGTGGACAAGGGCACCGGCAAGGAGCAGAAAATCTCCATCACCGGCTCCTCCGGCCTCTCCAAGGACGAGGTCGAGAAGCTGCGCAAGGAGGCCGAACTGCATGCCGAGGCCGACAAGCAGGCCCGCGACTCCGCCGAGGCGCGCAACCAGCTCGACCAGCTCGTCTTCCAGGTCGAGAAGACCCTCAAGGAATCCGGTGACAAGGTGCCCGCCGCCGACAAGGCCAAGGTCGAGGAGGCCCTCGCCGACGCCAAGAAGCTCCTGGAAAACAAGGAAGCCGGCACCGAGGCCCTGCGCGGCGAGCACGAGAAGCTCATGACCGCCATGAACGAGGTCGCCAAGCATGTCTACCAGCCCGGCCCCGACGGCGCCGGCGCCCCCGGCGGCGAAGGCTGCTGCGGCGGCTCCGAGCCCTGCGGCGACGGCTCCTGCTCCGACAAGGGCGCCAAGAAGAAGGGCAAGGACGGCAAGGTCGTCGACGCCGACTTCGAGGTGATGGACGACGACAACGGCAAGAAGTAAGCGGAAGCCGGCGACACGCCGCCGGCCCCTTGCACACCCGCACGGCGCGGCTCCGGAATCATCCCGGGCCGCGCCGTTTGTTTTGCCGCATCCGGATTTCCGGCATCGCGCGTTGCGGCCGTCGCTGTCGCGACAAACCGGGCAAGCCCCTTGTTGAAAGCGGAAAACCGGGTACCTGAAACGACGAACCTATCATCGACCCATGTCTCTCGCCCTTTTGAATCCAGGCCGCCTCGGCGCCCTTGGCATCCCCAACCGAATCCTCTTCGCTCCGCTCACGCGTGTGAGGGCCTCCGCTTCGAATGTGCCGGGCCCGCTGATGGCCGAGTACTACCGCCAGCGCGCCAGCGCCGGCCTGTTAATCGCCGAGGCCACCATGGTGGCGGCGGACGCCCAGGCGTGGCCGCATCAGCCCGGCCTGCATAGCGAGGAGCAGGTGGCCGGCTGGCGTCAGGTCACGGATGCGGTGCATGCCGCCGGGGGCCGCATTCAAGTCCAGCTCTGGCACCCCGGTCGCGCCACGCACCCGTCGCTCAACGCCGGCGTGCAGCCCGTTTCCTCCTCCGCCAAGGCCCTGCGCGGGGACACCATTCACACGCCGCAGGGCAAGCAGGAGTATCCTGTGCCGCGCGCGCTGCGCACCGAGGAGATTCCCGGCATCGTGGAGGCGTTTCGCCGCGCGGCGGCCAACGCGCTGGCCGCCGGCTTCGACGGTGTGCAGATCCACGGCGCTCACGGCTATCTGATCGACCAGTTCCTTCGCGACGGCGTGAACGACCGCGCCGACAACTACGGCGGTTCGGTGGCGAACCGTTCGCGGTTGTTGTTCGAAATCGTCGACGCCGCGGCGTCGGTGTTGGGCGCGGATCGCGTGGGGGTCCGGGTGTCGCCGCTCGTCGCGTTCAACGACATGACCGACTCCGCGCCCGCCGCGCTGTTGGAGCATGTGGCCAAGGAGGCGGACCGTCGGGGCCTCGCTTACCTCGAACTTCGCCACGCGGACCAGGCGTTGCCGGAGGAGCGCGAACTCAACCGGGTCGCGCGGGCCGCCTTCCGCGGTCCGTTGGTTTTGAACGGCGGCTTTTCCCGCGAATCGGGCGAGGCGGCGTTGCGCGAAGGTCGCGCCGACGCCATCGCCTACGGCGTGCCTTTCCTGGCGAATCCGGACCTGCCCCGCCGTTTTCTGGAAAACGCGCCGCTGAACACGCCCGATGTCTCCGGCTTCTATGCCATCTCCTCGCCGCGCGGTTACACGGACTACCCGGCCTTGCCGCCCGCTTTCGCCGCCGAGTAAGCGGCTTCGGATCTCAATGTCATAGGACGAGGCTGTCCTCGTCGCCGAATCGCCCGGGCGTGCGCGCCCGGGCGATTTTTTTTGCGGGCATGGCGCACGGCCTTCGAGGGCAGGGAGCGGGCCGGCATTTCCCCGCTTGTGAGGCCGGCGCGCATCGCCTCCAATGGTCCCAACGATTTTTCCCGTCCCATGCGCCGCCTCGCGCTCCTTCTCGTCATCCTCGCCGCTCCGCTGCGCGCCCAGGTCGCCTCGTCCGAGCGGCGCGCCGACGCCCTGCGCGCGTTGGAGCTCGCGCGCGGCCGCTACGAGCAGACGCCCGAGGAACTGCGCTGGGAGCGCATCACGCTCTCCGGGAAACCTCTGGTGCGCGCCCGCGTGAGGTCGGCCGACACCTGGACGGCCACCGTGTATTTCGACCGCGGCATAATCACCGTGCCTCTGGCGAGATTGCCGGAGCCCGCCCGCGCGTTGCTCGGGTTCGACCCGAATCGCCCGCCGGCTGCGCCTAGCGCCCCCTCTCAGGTCACCGCCGCCCCCTCCGAGGCGGCCGACGATCCGGTGTCGCGGGTGCTCGCCGCGTATGGCGAACGCCCGGTGGTGCGTCGGGAGGTGAACCTGCGGCCTGAGTTCGAACGGTTCGGACTGGACGCGCGCGATCAGGGCGGCAGCCCCAGTTGCTCGGCCTTCGCCGTGGTGTGTGCGCTCGAGTTTCAGCTGGCCAAGGCCGGCCGCCCGGCAACCCGCCTGGGCGAGGATTTTCTCGTGTGGGCCACGCTGCGCTCCATCGGGTTGACCAAGGACCGCATCGACCGCTTCGGCGGCGAGGCCCGGCTCGCCGACGGCTTCACGCTCGTCGAGGTCGCCCAGGCTTTGCGCAGTCACGGCGTGCCCCCGCACGCCATCATGCCCGTCGGTTTCGACCCGCGCACCGACATGCCGCCCTGGAAGGCGCTGGAGGAGGCGCGTAAGCTGCGCCGGGTGGGCGCCGTCGAGCTCACCGGGCGCACGCCGAAGTCCAGGCTCGAGCAGCTGGTGCTCGCGCTCAACGAGGGCATACCGGTCGCGGTGGGTTTGCGCTGGCCGGTCGAGACACCCGCCTTGCGCGCCACGGGCCGGTTGCCCGATGCGCCGGAGCCGACCCATCGCGGGCATGCGGTGGTCATCACCGGATACTCCTGTCCGGACGGCATACCCGAGCACACCGTTTTCCGATTTAAAAACTCCTACGGCCCCGAGTGGGGCGAGCGCGGCTACGGCAGCGTCTCCTGGGACTACCTTCTGCGTCACGGCCACGGCGGCCTGTTCCTCGACCTTCGCTAGTCGCGGATACGCTCAAAAGTTCCCTCGCCGGACGCGCCGGCGAGGTCATGGGCCCACGCCCCGTCGAGGCTTTCGGAGCGGACTTGATGCGCCGTTCTCCATGCCCTTCGGGGGTGTTCCCGTCTTTGCGGGAGGCGTCAGGCTGCGGCGCTTTCCCACACTTCGCGTTCCTCGGCGCGCCGGTCTAGCTCGGCCTTGGCCAGCTCGCTGACTTCCTCGGGCGAGCCCAGACGCATGATCCTTATGGAGTGCGGTCTGTCGGATTCCTTGCCCATGCGAAGCGCGCTTTCGTAACGCCTCAGGGCCAGCATCCTGTCGAAGGTCGGATTGCCGGGTTTCCAGTCGCCGATGGCCAGCATCAGGTGGACATCCCTGTGCTCCCAGTCCGGGTAATTGGTGCCGGGGCCGCAGAGCGCCACATGCGCACCGTTGTAGGGGTCGTAGACCTCCGCCACGGCGAAGCGTCCGCTGCGGTTTCCCATGTAGGCCAGAAGCGCCACATCCCTGTCGGTCAGGGTTCGCAGGAAAAATCGTCCGTGCATGTTGTTGAGTATCATGGTGAACCTCCTGTCGGTTCCGCACCACCCAGCGGGGCCGGGAGCCCCCTTGTTTTAGCGCGATTCCCGCGCGGATTCCGGGCGCCCTGCCGACCCCTTCGGGGGTGCGGTTTAAAGTGAGTCCCGAAGGGGCGGCGGGTCAACACGCCCGCCGCCTTGGCCTGCGCCGGTCAGGTCGTGACGCGCGCGGTGCGGTAGATGCGCTTCACGCGCTTGGTGATGGTGCACAGCGCCTCCCACGCGATGCACTCCGTGTCGGCGCAGAACTGCTCCACCGTGATCTCCGCGCCGTCCTGGCGGCCGATGAGCGTGACGGCGTCGCCGACCTTCACATTGTCCATGCCGGTGATGTCCACGATGGTCTGGTCCATGGTGACGCGTCCCAGGATCGGCCTGGCGCCGCCGCCGACGATGATCTTGCCGCGGCCGCTGGCGCTGGTGGGCAGGCCGTCGCCGTATCCGGCGGTGATGACGGCCAGACGGCTGTCTCGCACGAGGGTGTGCGTGCGACCGTAGCTGATGTCGGTGCCGGCGGGCAGTTCCTTGATGAGGCCCACGCGAGCGCGGAAGCTCAGCACGGGCTCGGTGCCGATGGAGGACAGGAATGCGCCGGGGCCGGGCTTGTGGCCGTACTGGAGCAGGCCGATGCGCACGGCGTTGAACGGCTGGTTTTGCGAAAAGCTTTCGAGGCCGCCGGAGTTGTCGGCGTGGATGAGCAGCCCCGTTCGGCGCTCCTCGGGCACGGTTTCCAGCGCCTTGAGGAAGCGTTCGCGCTGCAGGCGCGTGAAGTCCGGGTCGCTCTCGGCGGCGGAGAAGTGCGTGAAGAGCCCGCGCAGCTCGATTTGCGGCGTGTTCAGCGCCTGTCCGATGAGGGCGGGCGCCTGTTCGTGCCAGATGCCGAGGCGGCCCATGCCGGTGTCCACCTTGATGTGGATGGGGATTTTCCGGCCGTGCCGCTCGCCCAGCTGCGCCAGTCGCGCCAGCTCGTCGGCGTTGGAGACGGCGACCGTGAGGTCATAGGCGGCCACATGCTCCAACTCCTCGGGGAGCAGCGCGCCCAGCACGAGGATCTCCGCGCCGGGTCCGATTTCCCGCACATCGGCGGCCTCGTAGACATTGGCGACCGCGAAGCAGTCCACCTCGCATTGGAGCAGTCGGGAGACGATCTGCGGCATGCCGTGGCCGTAGGCGTCGGCCTTCACGACCGCGATGTAGCGCACGCGCTCCGGCAGGGCGGCCTTGATCTTGCCCAGGTTGCGCTCGAACGCGGAGAGGTCGATCTCCGCCCAGGCGCGGTGTCGCAGGTCGGTTTTCATGAGGAAAGTCTTGGGGTGCCCGCGCAGGATGGAAATCCGGACTCCGGTGCGAAGCGCGAAGATGCGAAATCGCCGGCGCTGTTCTGCGTCGCCATCCGCGCCTCGCGCGCCTTGCTCGCGCTCATGCCCCGAGCCCCGCGCCACCCGTCCGACGAACCGGTCGTCAACGCCGTGCCGGACTCGCTGCGCGACGCCTTGGACAACTTCCTCGGCTTCCTTCAGCTCGAGCGCGGCCTGTCGAAAAACACCGTCGCCGCGTACGAGCGCGACATCGCCCAGTTCGCCGTGTTTTTGGGGAAATCCGGGGTGGGGGACTGGCGCGGCGCTGACGGGCCGAAGCTCTCGCTGTGGCTGGGCGACATCGCCGCGCAGGCGCCGGCCGTGGCCAGCGCGGCGCGCAAGCTTTCTGCTGTGCGCATGTTCGCGCGCCATCTCGTCGCCTCCGGCGTGCGACCCGACGACTTCACGGAACTCGTGGCGCGCCCGCGTCGCGTGCGCCCCGTGCCCCGCGCGCTTTCTGAGAAGGATATGGCCCGGCTCGTGGAGGCGCCCGGCGGCGACACGCCGTTCGCGCTGCGCGAGCGAGCGATGTTCGAGCTCATGTACGGCAGCGGCCTGCGCGTCTCCGAGCTTTGCTCGCTCACGCTGCAGTCGGTGAACCTCGACGAGGGCGCGGTGCGCGTGACCGGCAAGGGCGGCAAGGAGCGCTTCGTGCCGCTGGGCGAGTCCGCCGCGAAGGCGCTTCGCGACTACCTCGCCGCCGGACGCGCGCACTTCGTGAAGCCCAAGACCGGCGGCGCGCTTTTCCTCAGCGAGCGCGGCAAGGCCATCTCGCGCAAGACCTTCTGGCACTGGCTCAAGGCCCACGCCGCGCGCTCCGGCATCACCGCTCCGGTGAAGCCGCACGCGCTGCGCCACTCGTTCGCCACGCACCTGCTCGCGCACGGCGCCGACCTGCGCGCCATCCAGGAGATGCTCGGCCACGCCGACATCGGCACCACGCAGATCTACACCGCCGTGTCGCCCAAGCGCCTCGTCGAGGAGCACGGCAAATTCCACCCGAGGGGGCGTCGGCGCGCGTGATCCTCGCCGTAGGCGCGCGCTTGCGCGTGCCGTAGGTTTTCGGGCGTGATCGGCACGCGCAAGCGCGCGCCCTACCGGGCGTTCTCGTTCCCTTCGGCGCCGGTGGCCTCGACGAAGCGCCGGTGAAGGCGCGCGTATTCGCCGTCGGACGCGAGCAGGGTGGCGTGCGTGCCGCGCTCGATGACGCGCCCGTGGTCGAGCACCAGCATGAGGTCGGCGTTGCGGATGGTGGAAAGCCGGTGCGCCACCACGAACGCGGTGCGACCGCGCAGCAGCGTGGCGAGAGCGCGCTGAAGCTTGGCCTCCGTGATGGTGTCCACGCTGCTCGTGGCCTCGTCTAGGATGAGGATGCGCGGGTCGGCCAGCATGGCGCGCGCGAAGCACACGATCTGCTGCTGTCCCTGCGACAGCCCGCGCCCCTTTTCGGAAATCTCGGTGTGCAGGCCGTCGGGCAGGTTCGCCACGATGTCGTGGCAGTCCAGCTCGCGAAGCACGCGAGCGATGTCGGCGTCGGTGGCGTCGGGGCGCGCGACGCGGATGTTGTCGGCGACGGTGCCGCGAAAGAGGAAGTTGTTCTGGAGGACGAAGCCCATGCGACGGCGCAGCGCGTCGCCCTTGAGCGTGCGGATGTCGCGCCCGTCGAAGATCACCTCGCCGGAGTCGGCCGGGTAGAACTTCGCGAGCAGGTTGATGAGCGAGCTCTTGCCGCTGCCGGTGTGGCCTACGAAGGCGACGGTCATGCCGGGCTCGGCGGTGAAGGACACCTCGTGCAGCACGGGCTTGCCGGGCTCGTACGAGAAGGTGACTCCGCGCAGCTCCACGCGACCGCCGAGCTCGCCGGGGTCGGCCGCGCCGGGGGCGTCGTCGTGCTCCGGCGGGGCGTCCAGCAGGCGGAAGAGGCGGTCGGCGCCGGCCATGGCGGATCCGATTTCGGCGAACATGTTGCCCAGCAGGTTGATGGGGCCGAAGAAGATGTTGGAGAGGAAGAAGAAGGCCACGAGGTCGCCCACCGCGACGCCCGAGGCGGGCTCCAGCGCGAACAGTCCGCCCACGCCCACGAGCAGGGCGAGGAACAATCCGGCATGGAACTCCAACATCGGCGCGTACAGGGCGCTGAGCCGCGTGGTGCGCAGCACATTGTCGGCCAGCGCGCCCACCAGGCGGCCGAAGATGCCGGCATTGACCTCCTCGCGGTTGAAGCCCTGGGTGACTCGGATGCCCTGCACCGTCTCGGCGAGCGCCGCGGTGACGCGCGAGAAGCTCTCGATCTGCACCTTGGCGGCCTCGGCGATGCGCGGTTTGAAGTAGGCGCTGAGGGCGCGCAGGCCGGGAAGCAGCAGGATGAGCAGCAGGAAAAGTTTCCAGCTGATGAACGCCATCACGAGGCCGGATACGGTCATCTGTCCGATGGAGATGAACGCGATGGGCATGTTGTTCTGCACGCCGTTGCGCACCGCCTCGATGTCCGAGATCATGCGGCTGATGAGCGAACCGTGCCTCGTGCGGTGGAAGAACTTCATGGGGCGGCGCAACAGCAACCCCATAAGCTCCACGCGCATGTCGTGCAGCACGGCCTCGCCCATGCGGTGCGCGAGCGTCACGCGCAGGTACAGCGTGAGCTCGCACAGCACGACGAGCACGGCCAGTCCGGCCAGCCACCAGGCGAGCATGCGCGAATCGCCGGCGGCCACGGGGCCGCGGATGATGCGGCCGATGACCCATGGCGTGACGGCCAGTTGCACGGAGCGCAGCGTGCAGACGAGAAGGAGCGTGTTGCGCAGGCGCGCATAGGGACGCGTGTAGCCCAGGATGCGCCTCACCAGCGCCCACGAGAGCGGCAGACGCTCCGCCTCCTCCGGCTCACCTCCGGCGGCCGCCGGCTTGCGGCGCACGACCAGCTCGAGCTCGGGGATTGCGGATCGCGGATTGCGGATCGCGGATTGATCGGTGGTGACTTTGTCCGCATCGGCTTTGGTTTTACGGAAGAGGCTCATGCGCGGTCCTCCGTAGGGGGCGCGCTTGCGCGTGCCGGTTTCGCCGATTGACTCGCGGCAAGCGCAATCGCGCGCCCTACGACGGGGAAACCGCCGGCACGAAGCGGGCGCCGGTGCCCGGCCAATCCGCAATCCGCGATTCGCAATCCGCAATTGGGGCTCATCAGGCGAGTCCTCCGAAGTTGGCCGCTGCGGGCGGGGCGAAGACATCGTCCTCGCCGCTTTGGATGCGCATGGCGGTGCGGTACGGGCCGGGGGCGGCCATGAGCTCGTCGTGCGTGCCGGTTTGGACGATGCGCCCCGTATCCAGAACGAGGATGCGGTCGGCGCGTCGAAGCGTGCTCATGCGGTGCGCGATGAGGAAGGTGGTGCGGCCGCGCATCGCGCTTTCCATGGCCTCGAGGATCTCGTGCTCCGTGCCCGGGTCGATGGCCGAGGTGGGGTCGTCCAGGATGAGGATCTTCGGGTCCAGCAGCAGGGCGCGGGCGATGGCGATGCGCTGGCGCTGGCCGCCGGAGAGGTTCACGCCGGATTCGCCCAGCACGGTGTCATACCCGTCCTCGAACTCGGCGATGAAGTCGTGCGCCTTCGCCAGTCGCGCGGCGCGCTCGATCTGCTCGCGCGTGGCGCCCGGATGGCCGAACGCGATGTTGGCCGCGATGGTGTTGGAGAAGAGGAAGTTGTCCTGGAAGACCACGCCGATGCAGGCGCGCAGGCGCTCCACCGGCAGGTCCCGCAGGTCCGTGCCGTCCAGCGTGACGCGGCCGGCGACGGGGTCATAGAAGCGGGGGATGAGGGAGAGCAGGGCGGATTTGCCGGAGCCCGTCGCGCCGGCGACGGCGATTATCTCGCCCGGCTCGGCGCGGAAATGGATGTCGTGCAGGACGGTGTTGCCGTCGCGGAAGCCGAACCGGACCCCCTCGAAGGCCACGCCGCCGCGCACCTCGGCGGGCGCGCGGACGTCCGGGCGCGTGGTGATGTCCTCGGGCGCATCCAGAATCTCGAAGATGCGGCGCGAACCGTTGAGGCACTGCTGCACATTGTCCACGAGACCGGAGAGGTTGGCGATCTGGGCGGAGAACTGCTGGAGAAGGCCGGCGCAAACGACGAGGCCGGCGCCGAGGGCGAGCTCGCCGCGGATGACGAGCATGCCGCCGTAGCCGAGCAGGATCATCATGGAGAGGATGTTGAGGCCGTCGATGACCGGCCAGAAGAGGCCCACCTCGCCGTAGATCTCCTTCTTGCCGTCGCGAATATCGGCTGCGGCTTCGGCGAAGCGGCGCGCTTCGCGCGGCTCGATGCCGAGGGCCTTCACGGTCTGCATGCCCTGGGCGGTCTCGGAGAAACGCAGCACGAGGGTGTCCATGCGGTCGCTGTTGCGCGTGTAGGCCGGGCGAACGCGGCGCGAGAAGCGCGCGGACCACCACCACTGGAGCGGAAGGGGGGCCAGGCAAAGGAGCGTGAGCGTGACATGCGTGCGCAGCATGAGCGTGGCGTACACGGACAGGGCGATGGCCTGGATGCACAGCTGTACGATCACGCCGTCGATGAACAGGCGCACGGCGTGCGTGTCGGCCGTCACCCGGTTGATGATGGAGCCCGAGGCGTGGGTGTCGAAGAAGCGGAAGCTGAGGCGCTGGAGCTTGGCGAACACGCGGGTGCGCAGGCCCACCACGATGCCTTTGTGCAGCAGGGCGTTCATGCCGACCGTGTAGGCGTAGGTCACGAGCATGCGGAACAGCGCCAGCGCCGCGATGCTCCCGGCGATGGCGAGGGTCGTGACGGGGCCGGAGGTGGCGGCTAACGCGTCGGGCAGCCAGAAGGGGACGGAGGGCGCCGGGGCGGCGGGGTCGGCGAGGTGGCGCACATGGTCCACGCCCAGCCCGACGAGCGTGAAAACGGCCGCGCCGGCGAGCATGATGACCGCCTGCAGCGCGAGCAGGCCCAGGCACGCCGCGCGATGCTCCCACGCGAGCGCCAACAGTCGTCTTATCAGGCGACCGTTGGATTGCGGATTGCGGATCGCGGATTGCGGATTGGAGAGGGTGCTCACGGCCTCATTCTTTTTCCCGCTCCTTGGCGGTCCTGATGGAGGCGACGGTGATGGCGAGAAGTTGTCCCGCTTCGTCGAGCAGTTCCGCGACAAGTTCCTGTTTCGCGCAACCCGAGGCGACGGCCATTTCAATCCAGTAGATGGCCTCGTCGCACTCCTCCTCGACGATGCACAGTTTGGCGATGAAGTCCCTTGTAGACTTCGCGCGCGCGGCGGTGCGGTAGTTGGCGCCCACGGAGGTGCCGCAACGGATGAGCTGGTTGGCGATCGCGCGGCCGGTTCGCGACTCAGGCATGGATTCGCAAAGGCGAATCACGCGAAGTCCGAACCGGAAGGTGCGTTCCTTGAGATCACTGGCGTTCATCGGCGATGTCTCCGCTGCGAAATCCGCAATCCGCGATTCGAAATCCGCAATGCCTTGGCCGACTCAGAGTCGGACAAGGCTGTAGCCGTCCTTGCGGTCGAGCGACTTCCAGCCGAGCTTTTCGAGCTCGAGGCGCAGGGCGTCGGCCCCGGCGAAGTCCTTGGCCTGCTTGGCGGCCCAGCGGCGGGCGCCCAGCCCGGCGACATCGGAGGGGATTTCCTCGGCCTTCTTTTCCGTGGTGAAAAGCCGGATACCGAGGGCGAAGAGGATCTTGGCGAGGCCGGAGAGGTCGGCGCGCGCGTCGGCGGGGGAGAGTTCGGGGCGGTTGGCGTTGGGCAGGGCGGAGAAGACCTTGCCGAGCGCGGCGGGGACATTGAGGTCGTTTTGCAGGGCTTCCCATGCGGGCAGGTAGGAGCCCCAGGCGGTGTTCTTCTCGTGCACGGCGGGCGGCAGGAAGTCGGCCTTCTCGAGTCCGGCCTTGGCGAGGAGTCGCTCGGCGGCGCGCTCGATCTTCTCGAGGGCCGAGGCGGCGTCCTCGAGGCTCTTGAGGGTGAAGTTGAGCTGGGTGCGGTAGTGTCCGGAGATGAGGGCGTAGCGCACGGCCATGGGCGAGGCGCCCTTGGCCTTGAGGTCGTCGAGCGTGTAGAGGTTGCCCAGGCTCTTGGACATCTTGGCGCCGTCGACCATCAGGTGCTCGGAATGGAACCAGTGGCGCGAGAAGTCCTTCTTGCCGGTGGCGCACTCGGACTGGGCGATCTCGTTCTCGTGGTGGGGGAAGCACAGGTCGACGCCGCCGCCGTGCAGGTCGAAGGTCTCTCCGAGGTACTCGATGGACATGGCGGAGCACTCGATGTGCCAGCCGGGGCGGCCGGGGCCCCAGGGCGAGTCCCACTTGTTCGGGCCGTCCTCGGGCTTCCACGCCTTCCACAGCGCGAAGTCGGCGACGGATTCGCGGTCGTACTCGTCGGCGGCGTTGGCGGCGCCGGCGGAGTTTTCGTTCTGCGTCTGGAGCTTGGAGCGGTCGATGTGGGCGAGCTTGCCGTAGTCGTGGCAGGTGCAGACCTTGAAGTAGACGGAGCCGTCGGCGGCGACATAGGCGTGGCCGCGCGCGACGAGCTTCTCGATCATGCGGATCTGGTGCGGGATGTGTTCGACGGCGGAGGGCTCGACGGCCGGGCGCTGCATGTTGAGCGCATCGCAGTCGGCGTGGAATTTGGCGGTCCACTTGTCGGTGAAGGCCTTCAGGGAGACGCCTTCCTTCATGGACGAGCGGATGGTCTTGTCGTCCACATCGGTGAGGTTGCGCACATGTTTCACCGCGAGGCCGTCGAGCTCGAGGGCGCGGCGCAGGGTGTCCTGGATGAGGAAGGTGCGGAAGTTGCCGATGTGGGCCGGTCCGTAGACGGTGGGGCCGCAGCAGTACATGCCGAAGGGGGTTCCGGGCGCGGCGGGGCGCAGTTCCTTTTCGGTGCGGGAGAGCGTGTCGAACAGGCGGATCGGCATGGCGTTGGGTCTGTGTTGGGAAATGTAAAACCGCCGGAGGAAAGCCGGCGGTCAGGGAGAAACAAGAGAGAATGAGGGGGGCGAGGGGCGGCCGGGAAGGTCAGTCCTCCTTGAGTCGCTTGACTGTCACGAGGGTGAGGTCGTCGTGCAGGGGCGTGCCTTGGCAGAAGGCTTCGAGCGAGCCGAGAATCTCCTGGTTGAGGTCGCGGGCGCCGTACTGGTGTGTGCGCAGGACGGTGTGCGCGAGGTTGTTGGCGCCGTATTCGTCGCCGTCGGGGTTGCGCGCCTCGGTGAGTCCGTCGGTGAAGAGCACGAGAACGGAGCCGGGACGGAAGGGCAGGGTTACCTCGGTGAGAATCTCGTCGAAGACGGCGGGCGGCACCATGCCGATGGCCATGCCTTCGGTGCGGATCTTTTCGAAGCGCGGCGGCGAGACGCCGTCGCCCTTGGTCAGCAGCAGCGGCATCTCGTGTCCGGCGCGGGCCAGGGTGATCGAGTTCTTCTTCGTGTCGATGATGGCGCAGGCGATGGTGATGAACATGCCGCGCTGAATTTCACCCAGCATGTCGGCGTTGAGCCGGCGGAGGAGTTCGGCGGGCGAGCCGTGCTGGCGAAGGAGGTGGCGCAGGTGCGTGTGCGCCATGGCCATGACCAGGGAGGCCGAAACGCCTTTTCCGGAGACATCGGCGGCGATGACGCCGATGCGGCCGCCGCCCAGGTCGGTGACATCGTAGAGGTCGCCGCCGACCTGTTTGGCCGGGCGGTAACACGCGTGCAGGTCCAGTCCCGCGGAGTGAGGGAGCGTCTGGGGCAGGAGAAGTTTCTGCACGCCGGAGGCGATGGAGAGGTCGAAGTCGATGCGGGTCTTCTCGGCGCGAATCTGGAAGAGTTCGTGCAGGTGCAGGGCGAGCGCGCATTGGTCGCCCAGGCTTTTGACAAAGGAGAAGTCGCCGGCGTCGAACTGCTGTTCGTGCTCGGGGTTGGCCACGGCGAGCACGCCGAGCCTGCGCCCGGAGAAGGTGATGGGGGCGACGATGATCGAGCGCGTGCGCAGCGCGGGCTCCTCCAACGCGACGATGTCATGCGAGCGCAGCGCGTCGGGGATGAAGCGGGCCTTGCCGTCGCGCGCCACCAGTCCGACGAGCGTGTCGGTGTCGGGCGACCAGTCCACGCGCAGGGCGTGGTCGATGAGGTCGGCGCGCAGGGTGTCGGGCTTGCGCAGCCTGTCGGGGAGCTGCTTCAGGGGCGGGAAAAGGCCGGAGACGGCGGCCGGGCGCAGCATGCCGGCGGAATCGAACTCGAACAGGCAGGCGCCGAGGGCGGCGGTGCCGCGCTGGGCGGCGTGGGTGATGGCCGGGTAGAGCGATTCGCGGCCCTTGCCCGTGTCGATGTCCTTGGTGAGGTTGTGCAGGAACTCCACGGCCATCTGCTTTTCGCGGCGCTCCTGCTCGGCGCGTTCCTCGAAACGGATGAGGTCGCGCTTGTACCGGATGCCCCGCCACCATTGGCCCAGTGAGACCAGGGCGAGTCCGATAAAGGCGAAGAGCGCCCCGACATTCTGCACAATATCCATACTATGAATACGAGTGGGCTCAGGGCTTCGGCGGCGCTTCCCGGCGGAGGAAGGCGACGACATCCTGGAACTTGGCGACATTGGCCGGGTCGGCCTTCATGAGGTTCTCGTGCGCCTTCAGGATGGTTTCCTGCGATGCCGCGCGGTTGGCGGCGTTGGTCGGCAGGCCGCTGGCGGAGGGGGCTGCGGACGCGGCTTGCTCCGGAGTGTTTTCAACGACCTTGACGAGGCGGTGCAGACCCAGGTTGCGGATGAGCTCGCTGTTGCGCGCCGAGAGGTTGCGCAGGGTGATTTCGCCCGGCGTCGGCTTGCGGGTGCGCAGGTTCATGGCCGCGCCGGCGAGCAGTCCCATGAAGGTGCTGTCCATGCCGGTGCAGGCTGCGAAATCGATTTCAAGGGAGGCGTGACCTTCGGCGGAAAGACGGTCGAAGAACTGCTGGACGGGACCGCAGTTGGTGTAGGACGCGCGACCCTGAATCACGAGGCGAACGGGGTCGCCTTCGGCGTTCACGAGATAGACGGGCTGGCCCGAGTCGGACATGGTCGGAGTGAAATTGGAAAGGGTGGGGTTGCGATAAGGGCGGGCTTGCGGGGTTTTGCAAAGGAGTAATGGGCCTTTTTGAATCCCGCGCCGGGCAGGTCACTTTGCCGCCAGGGTGCGCACGAGCGCGGCGTCGACCTCGGTGAGTCGGTGCACGATGCGAGTGGGGCGCGCCGAGGCGAGCACCTCGGGGGTGTTCGTGGTGGCCACGGCGATGACGGGGAAGCCGCCGGCCAGGCCGGCCTCGACGCCCGCGAGGGCGTCCTCGAAGACGACTCCGCGGCCGGGGGCGCAGCCCACGCTGGCGGCCGCCAGCAGGAAGACATCCGGAGCGGGCTTGCCGTTTTTGACATTCTCGGAGGTGACGATGCCGGAGAAGAATTCGCGAATGCCGAGCATGTCCATGGCCATGTCGATATTGGCGCGATGGGTGGAGGAGCCCACGGCGCAGGGGATGCCGGCGCGGCGCAGGTCCTCGAGCAGGGCGCGCACGCCCGGCAGCGGCTCGAGCACGGAGGCTTTCACGATGTCGCGGTAGAGCGCCTCCTTGCGGTCGGCGAGACGCTTCACTTCGGCCGGGTCGTCGGCCCATCCCAGGATGTTGGGGATGATGTACTCGTTCTTTCGTCCGAAGCCTTTTTTGAAGTGGCCTTCCGGCAGTGTGCGGCGCTCCTCGGCGGCCAGGAGGTCCCAGCTGCGCTCGTGCGCGAAGGAGGAGTCCACGATGACGCCGTCCCAGTCGAAGATGGCGGCGAAGGCTT
Source organism: uncultured Opitutia bacterium (assembly GCA_945957395.1). Taxonomy (GTDB): domain Bacteria; phylum Verrucomicrobiota; class Verrucomicrobiia; order Opitutales; family UBA953; genus CAMFKE01. The sequence continues at coordinate 318,078 of CAMFKE010000002.1, read as the reverse complement.
GGGTGCTCATGTTTTGGAGGCGGCGAGAAAACGGGAGAGGCTTCGGCCGGGAAGCGCAAATACGAGGGCAGGAGAGAACCCCGGTGAGGGGCGTGGGTGCCAAAAGGCCGCCTGCGCGGGGTGCGCGGGCGGCCTTTGAAGGGGCTTGAGGAGCGGGTTACTCGGCGCCGGAGAGGTTGATGCGGCGCACATACGAGCGGCCGTGTTCGCGAAGGAGACTCTCCCACTCCTGGTCGGAGAGTTTTCCTGCGGAGGTTCGCGTCTGCGCGGCGCGGATCTTGTCGGCGCCGGCGTCGTCCACCACGGTGATGGAAATGAGCACGGCGGCGAGCGTGCCGTCCTTCCACTGCTTGTCCTTGGCGGGCGTGGTGGCCTGGTCGACGGCGTACTTGCCGGCGGTGACCTGCAGGGAGTCGAAGGCGAGAGGGTTGAATCCGGTGTCCGTTTCCGAGCCGAAGCCTTCGGAGAAGTTTTTGGAGTCCTTGTAGAAGGCGTCGTTCACCGGGGACTTCGGGTAGGCGTAGAAGAACCAGGACTTGGCGGGGGTCGCCGTGGTGTCGGTGCGCTTGAAGATGAACACCGGGGTGAGGGCCACGACATTGAGTCCGAAGATGTCGGCGGGGGCGTTGTCGCGCAGGGGGCGGGTGGAGGCGCCGTTGTTGTAGCTGTAGGCGTTCCAGACCTCGTAAAGCGACTTGGCCGAGGTGTCGGTGGTGCGCGTGAGGATGTCCGCGAAGGTCTTTTCCGGGTCGATGATGGTGCGCGAGAGCGCGAAAGCGCGGTCGGTGTCGGCGGAGGAGCGAAGGGGCTCCGGCATCGGGTTGGCGTTGCTGAGGCGGTAGCGCACCGCGCACAGCTCGCCCTTGTACGCCTCGCGCGAGGCGCCGGTCCTGCCGGGCTTGAACAGGTCGCGGTCGGGGGGCGTGCTGAACAGCAGGAGCGACTTGCACGCGCCGCGGTCGAAGTTGCCGGAGGCGGAGGGGTCGGTGGCCTGGTCGGAGACGCACTCCATCCAGGTCGAGCCGTCGTTGCGAATCAGGGCGGTCTGCAGGTCGCTCTCGAGCGTATCGAGGCACTGGCGGGAGACGGCGGTGGTGCTCACCAGGCTCATCGCGCTGTCGTAGGCCTTGAGCGCGTAGACGGCGATCTGCACGACGCCGAGCACGAGGATGAGCGAGACGGCGGTGGCGACGAGGATCTCGACGAGGGTGAAGCCGCGGAGGCTTCGGCGCAGGGGGCGTTTCATCGGGTGGGGCTCAGCGGTTGAGGACGACCGGCGCGGTGATCAGCGGGAGGACCTTGGCGGTCGCCGGGTCGACATTCGCGGCGGTGCCGGGGTTGGTGGCCTCGGTGAAGTCGTGCGGGTAGAGCTCGACGGACAGGGGCAGGTAGGCGAGCGCGTAGTTGTCGACGGAGGAGGGCAGCGGGGTGCCCACGGACCATTTCACGCCGGCTTTGGGCTCGAAGGTGGCCGGGTCGAGTTCGTAGAGCTTGTCCTTGAGCATGGCGGAGACGCGCACGCGCAGGCGGAAAACGGTGGAACGGTCGATGCCCTCGTGTTCGGCGCCCATGGATTCGGCCATGGTGAAGTTGCCGGAGGCGGCGTAGTAGACGACGGGGACGGAGGGCGTCTTCTCCTGCGATTTCTGATACACGAAGAAATCGATGAACTGGGTGCCGTCGCTCTTGGGTTGCAGGAGCCTGTAGACGCGCTCGAAGGCGGGCGTGCCGTCGGAGGTGGTCGGGGCGCCCTTGATGCCTGAGGCGTTCTGGAGGGCGCCGGAGAGCAGGCTCACCGCGTTGACGGCGCGGTGCTGCATGGCGACTTCTCGCGCGGAAGTGAAGGTGGTGCCGAGGATGCCGATGAGCACGAGCACGGCGGCGGCGACGACGCCGAGGGCGAGCACGACCTCGACGAGGCTGAAGGCGCGGCGGCGAGGTTTTTTGGGGAGAAGGGGGTGGGGCATGGGCGCAGTCCGAGGTGGGCGGGGTTACTTCGCTTCGTACTTCTTGTTGATGCTCACGGTGGTGCCGGGGCGCAGGATGAGCAGACCGCCCACGATGTTCTCTTTGCCGGCGATGGCGGTGAGTTCCTTGGTGGCGGGGTTGATTTCGCCCTCCATGACGATGAATCGGGCGCCGGTCACATCGGCCTTGTCGCTCATGTTGGCGGCTCCGCTGGAGAGGAACTCGTAGAAATACCACGTCTTTCCGGATCCTGTTCTCTGGGCTTTGCGACGGGGGAATTCCACGCGCATGGTGGGGGTGGAGGGGAAGGTTTTGTTCTCCACGTCGCTCTTGAGGATGGCCTTGGTCACCGCCTTGTTGGCGTTGTCCACATAGTAGAACCCTTTGGGGAGGGTGGCGCCTTCGCCCACGGCGTACCACACGAGGTCGCTTTCCTGGAGGTCCTTTTCTCCCTTGATCTCGCCGCCGGTGTAGCGGTTGCGGCCGGTTTTGGGGTCCACGAGCTGTCCGCCGAGGATCACGCCCATGCGGCTCAGGTGGTTTTCGGTGTCGGTCTGATCGTTGAGGATGATGACGCGGGCGCGGGGCGTGTAGAGGCGGTCGTCCGGGTAGTCCGGGTCGAGGTTGTTCGCCAGCATGGCTTGGGAGCGCGCGAGCTGGAACATCGACTGCGCCTGCTGCGTGGCGCCGTCGAGGCCCTTGGGCGAGCCCGGGCGAAGGCCGGCGAGGAGCGTGGCGAGCAGGGCGATGACGGCGATGACCGCAAGCAGTTCGACGAGGGTGAACGCGCGGCGGATTCGGCGGGGAAGCATGGGCGGGGAGACGAGATTCGAGATTCGAGGCGCAGGGGGCGGCGGCGAAATGCTCGCCGGGGCGCACCCCGTTAGACACGGGCCGGAGCGGCCGTTACTTCCAGCTCAGGATGTCCTCGTATTCCGAGACGTTGTCGGACTTGAGCGTGTAGATGATCACCTTGGCTCCGATGTACCCGTTGGAGTCGGCTCCGGCGTCGTCGGGCATCCTGTCCTCGGGTTTCACCATGCCGTTGCCGTCGGTGTCCATGACGAGGCGCAGCTTCGTGTTTCCAAACCCGTCGACGAGTTTCTTGGTGTAGGCGCCGGAGTCGTTGACCTGGAACGCCTTGGGGTCGAAGTCGCAGAAGGAGGTGCCCTGGCGGTTGTACTTCTTGCGGTCGTCGGCGCTAAGGGCCGCTCCGCCGTCGAACATGGGCTGTCGGCCGGTCAGGCACTTGATGAACTCGCCGGTGGTCACGGTGCTGTCCAGGGAGACGACGGTGTCCTTGGAGGTTTCATACCTGCCGTTGAGGTAGGGGTACTGGCCGTAGGTGGTCTTGTACTGTTCCACGGCGGAGCACCACTGGGTGAACATGGACTTGGAGGCGGTGATGCGCGCCTGCTTCTTCACGATCTGCACGGTGCCGATGACCATGCCGGCCAGGATGCCGATGATGGCGATGACGGTGAGCAGTTCGATCAGCGTAAAGCCGGCGCGGAGGGGGGACTTCTTGAGCGACATGGGGAAGCGAGGGTAAATTGTTAAACAGGGGGTGGTGTCACCATCCGTCGGGGCGGCGGCACTGTCAACCCGGCAATCCGGGCCGGGTGCTCAGGCGCCCTGCGGCGCGAGGCGGGCGGCGAGGCGCACGGCGTGGTCCCAGCTGCCGAAGTCGGCGAGGCCGCGCCCGGCGAGCGAGTAGGCGGTGCCGTGGTCGGGGCTGGTGCGCAGGTGGGGCAGCCCCAGGGTGATGTTCACGGCGCTGTCGAACTCCAGCACCTTGACCGGCGCGAGGCCCTGGTCGTGGTAGAGCGCCACGACCGCGTCGAACTCGCCGCGCAACTGGCGGTGGAAAACGGTGTCGCCGGGCAGGCAGCGGGAGAGTCCGGGCAGGTCGGCGCGCAGCGCGTCCAGCCACGGGTCGAGCCGGTCGCGCTCGTCGTCGCCGAGTACGCCGTCCTCGCCCGCATGCGGGTTGAGCCCGCAAACGCCGATGCGCGGCGCGGTCGAGCCCAGCGCGAGGGCGAGGCGTTCGGCGGCTCGGACCGCCCGGGTGAGGGCGGTGCGGTCGAGCGCTTCGGGCACCTTGGCGAACGGGATGTGCCAGGTGGCCAGAATCACGCGGAGCCGTTCCCCGACGAAGCCCATGACGGGCTCGCCGCCCCAGCGTTCGGCGAAGAACTCTGTCTGCCCCGGATGCCTGTACCCGATGGAATGCAGGCCGGCTTTGCTCACCGGTCCTGTGACGACGGCGGCGAAGCTTCCGTCGCGGCAGCCGTCGGCGCCAGCAATCATGGCGTCGAGCGCCACACGCTGCCCGCTGGCGTCGGGGCGGCCGGGTTCGGCCGCGAAGTCTGCGTCGCCCACGGCCACGCCGTCGAGTCCCAGCGAGTCAAGCCAGCGGCGCGGGCCGATGGGGGTGACGAGCGGGCGCCAATCGGGGTGGGCATCGAGCCAGCGCGCGATAATCTCGGGGCCGATGCCGGAGGGGTCGCCGCAGGTGAGCGCGATGGGCTTGGCGGGGGGCTGCATGGGGGCACTTCAACGCTTGGTGCGCGATTTTCCAAAAAAAACCGCCGCCCTTGGGAGTTTTTCCCGGAGGGCGGCGGGGGACTGCGTAGGGCTGTAAAGTGAGGCTCAGGGGGCCGTGTCCAGTGGCGTGAATTCCTTCAAGGTCACGCCGGGCGACCCGCCGAGGGCTTTTTCCACGGACTGTCGCGAGAGTTGCCTGCCCTTGACCGGGGTGAGGATGACTTCCCCGGTCACCTTGGCGTGAGCGCTTTCCACGCCCTCCAGTGCAAGGAGCGCGGGCTTCAGTGCGCGCCAGTTGGCTTCGCTGAGCCCGGCGAGGTGAATACGGTAGGCGGGCGGCGGCCCGGCCGGCGGCTTCGGCTTGGCCGGCTCCTTGGGTGCCGGCGCGGGAGCGTTCTCCTTGCGCGGCGTAGCAGGGGCGTCGCCCTTCAGGGTGAATGAGACGGCGACGGAAGTGCCGAAAAGGGTGAGTCCTTGGGTCGAGCTGAGCACACGCCACGACTTGATCGGCATCTTGCGCGCGATGCGCACGCCGGCCATTCCGGCGGGGGCCGCCTTGCCCGGACCGGTTTCGAAGACGAAGAAATAGGGCTTGTCCGTCTGCAGCTTGGGTTTCGCAAAGTGATATACGCCCGTTTCCCCGGACTTGACCGCACCTTCCTGACCGGGCGCCCAGCCCAAGGCCTCTGCCGATTCCGCGACGAGGCTTGTGCGCTCGGCATCCTCATAGATTTTCAGTTTGAGCGGCTCCTTCGAGTCGTTGGTGCCGGGCCTGAACTGGCGCGCCGTGAGGGTGACGGATTCCAGCGCCAACGACGCGGGCAAGGGCGCCTTGTCCGGGTCGCTGAAGGCGACAAGCGCCTCGGGGTCGTTGAGCGTGATGCGGAAGCCGCCGACGGTGCTGGCGTTGTCATCCCCTTCCCGAGTGGAAATCGTTATGCCGGCGTGGGCGGTGGCGCAGGCGACGAACAGGGTCAGAATCGTGACGAGCTTGGGGTGGGGCATGGTCCGGAAATTTGCCAAACAAGATTCGGGTTTGAAACCCGGAAGTTACGGCCCCCGGTGGGAAAACTGTTGGCCCGCCCCGGGGTGATTTGCCGCGTCGGGCAAGATTACGGTTGAAAACGCGCGCCGGCGGCGCGTCATGGGCGCTCGGCCGGGCCCCATGCAACGCACCGCCGCCCAATCCCGCCAGGACCGGAAGGTAGCAACGGCAAGCTGGTCGGGCGTGTCGTGGGTCACCCGGCCTCTCTTTTTTCCGCGGCGCGCGTGGCGCGACGGCGGCGTTTTCAGGCGGTTGCAATGCTGGTTGTTCCGAGTCCGCTCCCGTGCTTGGAAAATGTCGGGGATGAAAAAATCCCTCGCCGCCGGACGCTTGCGGCGGCTTAACGGCCGGTGTCAAAAACACGCCCGTTTTCCCCCGCACCTTTCCCAGCGCCATGCCCGCCAAAATTTTCTCCATCGCCAACCAGAAGGGTGGCGTCGGCAAGACCACCACCGCCGTGAACCTCGCCGCCGGACTCGCCCGGCGCGGCGTGCCCACCCTGCTTATCGACCTCGATTCGCAGGCCAATGCCACCAGCGCCATCGGCCACGCCAAGGAGCCCGGCAAGTCGCTCTACGGCCCCCTGCACGGCGACGGTCGCGCGGAGGATAAGATCGTCGTCACGCGCCTGAAGAACCTCGACCTCATCCCGTCCGAGGTGGACATGGCGGCCGTCGAGGCCGAGCTGCTCCAGCGCGAGAACTACCTGGCGCGGCTGCGCGAGGTGCTCGCGCCCCTGCGCACCGGCGAGCGCTACAAGGCCATCATCATCGACTGCCCTCCGGCGCTCGGCATGCTTTCCATGAACAGCCTGGCCGCCGCCGACCACCTGCTCGTGGCCTTGCAGTGCGAGTATCTGGCGATGGAGGGACTGGGGCAGATTCTCGGCGTCGTGGACCAGCTGCGCGACGCGGGCGTGAACCCGAACCTGAGCGTGGGCGGCATCATCATGACCATGTTCGATGTGCGCACGAACCTCTCCCGCCAGGTGCTTCAGGAAGTGAAGAAGCACTTCCCGGAACTCGTCATGAAGTCCATGATTCCGCGCAGCATCCGCCTCAGCGAGGCGCCCAGCCACGGCAAGACCATCTTCGAGTACGACGCGGCGTCTCCCGGCGCGCTCGCCTACGAGGCGCTGGCCAAGGAGGTCATCAAGCGCTTCGACCTCAAGTGACGGCCCTTTCGGCCCGACCCCGTAGACCGGGCCGTGCGCCCCGTTTTTCCCGTCCCGCGTTTATATTAATTGCCGCAGCCCATGTCCGAATCGCGCCCCTCCCTGTTCGCCACCCCGCACATGCCGTACGGGCTGTCGCGCGCGGACATCGTCGTGCTTTGCCTTCTGGGCGGCGCGCTGCTGGGGCTTTCCGGCCTGTCGTGGAACGCGCCCGAGACGCACGCGGGGCCCGAGCTGGCGACCGGCGCGTATGCGCTTCCAGGATACGCGTTGAAGTCGGTCCTGCGCATGTCCGGCGCCTACGCGCTCTCCCTGCTCTTCAGCATCTACTACGCGCGAGCCGCCGCCAAGTCCGCGCGCGCCTCGCGCTTCCTTCTGCCGGTGCTGGATGTGCTCCAGAGCGTGCCCATCCTGTCGTTCCTGCCGGTCGTCGTGCTCTCGTGCAGCGTGTTCATGTCCGAAGGCGTGGCCGCCGAGGTCGCCGCCGTCGTGCTCATCTTCACCTCGCAGGCTTGGAACATGACCTTCAGCTACCACCAGTCGCTGGGCACTCAGCCGCGCGAGCTGCGCGAGGCGGTGAGGGTGATGCGGCTGGACGGGTGGAGCAGGTTCAAGACTCTGGAGTTGCCGCACGCCGCCATCGGCCTGATCTGGAACAGCGTGATGAGCTGGTCGGCGGGCTGGTATTTCCTCATGGCGGCCGAGAGCTTCAAGGTCGGCCGGCGCGACTTCCGACTGCCCGGGCTGGGGTCGTACCTGGCCAAGGCGGTGGAGGAGAGCGACACGCATGCCGTGCTCATGGGGCTGGGTGCTCTCGTTTGCATCATCGTGTGCATGGATCAGTTCATCTGGCGTCCCCTTTTGGCGTGGTCCGACAAGTTCCGACACGGCGGCGAATCCGGCGCGGCGCCCTCCTCCTGGTTCCTTGACCTGCTTGGCGACTCCACGCTCGTGCAGCGCGTGAACGAGCGCGTTCTCTCGCCGCTCGGCGAGTGGTTCGACGCCCGAGCCCGGCGTGTCGCGCCGGCCCGGGAGGAGTCGCGCCCTGCGCTTGTGACTCGTCTGCCGGGGTGGCTGATTCCGGCGCTCGCCTCGCTCGCCGCCATGGCCGCCGTTGGTTTCTCGTTGCGCGCGTTCGTCGCGCTGGAGGCCAGGGATTGGGCGAATCTGGGCGTCGGCCTGGTGTTCACGACCGGTCGCGTGCTGCTCACCGTGCTCATCGCGCTGCTGTGGACGGTGCCCTTCGGCGTGTTCATCGGTTCTCGACCGCGTCTTGCCGGCGCTGTGCAGCCGGTCACCCAGGTGGTGGCGTCCATCCCGGCCACGGCGATATTCCCGCTGTTCATGGTGGCGCTGCTGAACTTCCCCGGCGGGCTCAACATCGCGGCGGTCATCCTCATGCTGATGGCCACCCAGTGGTACCTGCTTTTCAACATCATCGCCGGCGTTTCGGCCGTGCCGCAGGAGTTGCGCCAGACCTCGGCCATGCTCGGCCTGGGCTGGTTCGACCGCTGGCGCGTGCTGCACCTGCCGTCGGTGTTCCCGTATGTCGTGACGGGCGCTGTCACCGCATGCGGCGGAGCCTGGAACGCCAGCATCATCTCCGAGCGCGTCGAGGTGGGCGGCCGGGTGTATTCGTCGCCCGGGTTGGGCTCCCTCATCGCCGAGGCCACGGCGAGCGGCCAAAACCGCCTGCTGTTCACCGCCACGCTCCTGCTTTCATTGACCGTGGTGCTCATCAACCGCTTCATCTGGGGACGCCTGTCCAGGCTGGCCGCCGAGCGCTATCGCATGGAGTAGCCGACGCGGAATCGACCCCCGTCAAAGCCCGCTTCGTCACGCCCCTCGCCATCCTCAAACTTTTCCCGGACCATGACCCCTCCCACCGAAACGGAAGCCCCTCTGATGCGTCTGCGCGGCGTCGGCCGCAGTTATGACAAGGGCACCCGCGTGTTCACAGCCCTGCGCGGCGTGGACCTCGACATCCGCCCGGGCGAGTTCGTCTGCCTCCTGGGCCCGTCGGGTTGCGGCAAGTCCACGCTCCTTCGCATCCTGGCCGGTCTCGACATCGCCACCGAAGGCAGCGTGCTGCGCCATGGCGAGCCGCTGCGCGGCGTGAACCCGGGCACGATGATCGTGTTCCAGACCTTCGCCCTCTTCCCCTGGCTGAGCGTGTCCGAGAATGTCGAGCTCGCGCTCAAGGCGCGCGGCGTACCGGCCGACGGACGAGCCGCACGCGCCGGCAAGCTCATCGACTCGGTCGGTCTGGACGGCTTCGAGTCGGCGTACCCGCGGGAGCTCTCCGGCGGCATGCGACAGAAGGTGGGCTTCGCGCGCGCCATGGCCATGGAGCCCGAACTGCTCTGCCTCGACGAGCCGTTCTCCGCGCTCGATGTGCTGTCGGCCGAGGGCCTGCGCGGCGAACTCATGGAGCTGTGGCTCGCCAAGTCGCTGCCCACCAAGGCGGTGCTCATGGTCACGCACAACATCGAGGAGGCGGTGGCCATGGCCGATCGCATCATCGTCATGGCGCGCGACCCGGGGCGCGTGATCGCCGAGATTCCCGTGCGCCTGGCGCACCCGCGCCGCCCGAAGTCGGCCGAGTTTCAGGAGCTCGCCGACGAGGTGTACGGCGCCATCACCGGACGCCTGGCGGAACCCGCGGCGCTCGTGCCCGTGTTCACCCTGCCGCAGCTGCGCACCAACGCCGTGGCCGGTCTTCTGGAAAAACTGGCGGGGGAGGGCGGCATCGCCGAGCTGCACCGCATCGGCGCCGAACTCCATCTGGAGCTCGACGACCTTCTGCCCATCATCGAGTCCGCCGAACTCCTCGGGTTCATTTCCGTCATCGACGCCGACCTGCACCTCACGCCGCTGGGGCGCAACTACGCCGACGCCGACATTCTCGGGCGCAAGGAGGTCCTGGCCGCGCGCATCCTGCGCCTGCCCATCTTCGCGCGCGTGCTCATGGGGCTGCGCGGCAAGCCCGAGCGCCGCGCCGGACTGGAGGAGCTCGCCAGCTGGCTGGAGCCGGACATCGCTCGCGACGACGCCGCGATGATCGACAACATCATCAACTGGGGCCGTTCCGCCGAGATCTTCGACTACGACGACGACGCCGAGGAAATTTACCTCGAAAACGCCTGAGTCGCCCGGCCCTATCGTCGCCCATGCGCGAACAACTCGACGCCCTCGTGTCCGAATTGCGCCGTCTCAAGCGCGACGGCGTTTCGCGCGTGGCCGTGTCGGACGCCTCGCTCGAGGCGCTCAAGTCGCTCGCGCTCGTCGCCAAGGCGGCCGTGCCCGAAGCGTCCCCGGTCGCCGCGCCGGAGGTCCGCGAGGAGCCGGCGCGAGTCGTCGTGCGCGAACCCGAGCCGGTGCGCGCTCCCGTCGTGCGGGAACCGGTTTCCGTGCCCGCGTCCGAACCCGCGAAGGCGCCCGCCTCGCGTAGCGCGCCCAAGCCCCCGGCGGCTCCGCCCATGCCGGTGCCGCCGAAGCTCGACCTGCCCGCCGGCCCTGCCGCGGCCCGTCTCGCCGCGCTGCGCGAACGCCTTTTGAACGACCCCGCGGCGCTCACGCGCGTGTCTGCGGGCAAGTCGCTCGTCGCCTTCGACGGCCCCGCCGACGCTCCGGTGCTCTTCCTCATTCACATGCCCGGTCCCGACGATGCGCGCGACGGTCGCGTGCTGGGCGGCGCGGAGGGCGAGTTGTACGGCAAGATCGTGGCGGCCATGGGGTTGCCCCGCGCCAAGGTGCTCACGGCCAGCCTGCTGCCGTACCGGCCCGAAATCGCCGGCGGCTACGACCATCGCGAACCGCTCCCCGACGAGGTCGCCTACTATCTGCCTTTCCTTCGCGAGCTCATCGCCACCGTGAAACCTCGCGCCCTCGTCGCGCTCGGCGGCGGCGCGCAGGAGGCGCTGTTCGGCAAGTGCGACGCCATCTCCAAGTCGCGCGGCATCTGGCGCGAGTACGAGGGGGTGCCGGTCATGCCGACCTACCACATCTCGTATCTGATTCGCAACAACACCAACAAGTCCAAGCGCATCGTGTGGGAGGACATGCTGGCCGTCATGGAGCGCCTCGCCCTGCCCGTCTCCGAAAAGCAGCGCGGTTACTTCCTCTGACGCCGGCGTTCGCGGGCGCGGCGCCACGCCGCGCTCAAGCCGACTTCGCTTGCGGGCGGGCCGCCCACGCTCCCGGCTATGTAAGGGGAAAACAAAGACGCCGCCCTGTTTTAATCCGGGCGGCGCCTTTGTTTGTCGGTTTGAGCAGACGGGGCGGCGGCGATGGTGTCGCCGCCCGCGCGCTTCGTTCCGTTTACAGGTACTTGTCGGTCACCGCGCCTTCGGAGGCGGACGACACGAGCTTGGCGTACTTGGCGAGCACGCCGCGCGTTTCCTTGGGCGGAGCGGGCTTCCAGTCGGCCTTGCGCGATTCGAACACCGCCGCGGGCACGCCGTGGCTGATCTCGTTCTTCACGGCGTCGATGGTGATGGTGTCGCCGTCGCGCAGCAGCGCGATGGGGCCGCCCACCGCCGCCTCGGGCGTGATGTGGCCGACCACGAAGCCGTGCGAGCCGCCGGAGAAGCGCCCGTCGGTGATGAGCGCCACGGTCTTGCCGAGGCCCTTGCCCATGACGGCCGAGGTGGGTCCGAGCATTTCGCGCATGCCGGGGCCGCCCTTGGGGCCTTCGTTGCGGATGACGATCACATGGCCGTCCTGCACCCGTCCTTCGAGGATGCCGCGCAGCGCGGCCTCTTCGGACTCGAACACGATGGCCTTGCCGGTGAAGGCGAGGCCTTCCTTGCCGGAGATCTTGGCGACGGAGCCGCCGGGGGCGATGTTGCCGTAGAGGATGCGCAGGTGGCTGTCCTTCTTGATGGGGCGGTCGAGCGGGTAGACGACATCCTGCTTGCCCGGGCCGAACTCGTACGGCTTCACGCCGGCGAGGTTCTCGGCCACGGTCTTGCCGGTGACGGTGAGGCAGTCGCCGTGCAGGAGGCCGCCGTCGAGCAGCATCTTGAGCAGGGGCTGGAGGCCGCCGATGCGCACGAAGTGCGCCATGTTGTACTTACCCGAGGGCTTCAGGTCGGCGATGACCGGCACGCGCTTGCCGATCTCGGTGAAGTCGTCGAGGGAGAGCTTCACGCCGGCGGTGTGCGCCATGGCGATGAGGTGCAGCACCGCGTTGGTGGAGCCGCCCAGCGCGATGACCACGGTGATGGCGTTTTCGAACGCCTTGCGGGTCATGATGTCCAGCGGACGGATGTTCTTCTTAAGAAGTTCAACCACGGCGGCGCCGGCGCGTTCGCAGTCCTCGAGCTTGGCCTTGGAGTTGGCGAGCAGGGCGGAACTGTCGGGGAGGGAGAGGCCGAGGGCCTCGATGGCGCTGGCCATGGTGTTGGCGGTGTACATGCCGCCGCAGGAGCCTTCGCCGGGGATGGATTCGCACTCGATCTCGTGCAGCTCCTTGTCGGAGATCTTGCCCGCGGCGTGCTGGCCGACCGCTTCGAACACGGTGACGATGTCGGCGGCCTTACCGTTGTGCAGGCCGGGCACGATGGTGCCGCCGTAGACGAAGACCGAGGGGCGGTTCATGCGCGCCATGGCCATCACGCAGCCGGGCATGTTCTTATCGCAGCCGCCGATGGTGACATAGCCGTCCATGCCCTGGGCGCCCACCACGGTCTCGATGGAGTCGGCGATGACCTCGCGCGACACGAGCGAGTAGCGCATGCCGGGCGTGCCCATGGAGATGCCGTCGGAGACGGTGATGGTGTTGAAGATCACGGCCTTGCCGCCGGCGGCGTCGGCGCCGTTGCGGGCCGAGAGGGCGAGGCGGTCGATGTGCATGTTGCACGGGGTGACCATGCTCCAAGTGGAGGCGATGCCCACGATGGGCTTTTGGAAATCAGCGTCGGTGAAGCCGACGGGGTGGAGCATGGCGCGGGACGGGGCGCGGTCGGGGCCGTCCAGCATGAGACCGGAGTGGGCGCGGATCGATTGGGAGGTGGAGCACATGGCGGGGAGTGATTGGGCCCGAGAAAGCTTTTCCGGCAACACGCGCGCAAGGCGAGAAAGCGGGTCGGCTTCTCCCTGGCGGTGTTTTCGGCGTTTTGCACAGGGCGGGTGCCGGTGGGCCGCATTCGTTTTTTTCCACAGATGGACGCCGATGAACACCGGATGGGGCGTCGAGGTGCGGCTGAATCGGGCTGTGAGAATCTGTGGATGGCGGCCTTGGCGCTTGTCGTGCGACCGGCAGCGGTACGGGTTTCACCTCCGAGGGCACAAGGGGCGCTTCCGATCTCCTTCTGTGCTGACCGTTCGGTTGAGTCAGGGGGAGCGTCCGCACCGACTCCGCAGGTGCGGTGATATCTTCGGCCATTTGGCCCGCATCCCGATTGGGCACCGGGGGATATGCTCCCTTTTGGTATTTGGTCCAAACGATTTCACGCCGGGGGGTCCTTTCAGCTCTTTTGCTGGATTACCGGAGTGGTTAGTTGACCGGTATGTCCGCCGTTTTATGGAAATGAGCACTCTGTTTCTTCATTACTGAAGCGGCTTTGGCGGCGTGTGTCGCGAAGATTTTACAGTATGATGAAAAAAAGTTACCACCTCGGCCTCCTTGCGGGTCAAATCAGCTTCCGCTTTCTGCGGGGGTGGAACCCCTAATCCACCTCCACCCTCATGACAAAACTCCTACTCGCCGCCGCGACCCTCGCCGTCGCCGCTTCAGCACACGCTGCGACAATCACTAAGGCCAACAACACCGATGACCTCTCGCTGGGCTCCAGCTGGACCGGCGGTGTTGCTCCCGGGGCCGGTGATATCGCGCAGTTTGACACCTCGATCATCGGTACCGGCAGCAATACCTATGACTTCACATCGAACCTTACTTGGCAGGTGGTTCGTGTGGACCGTGCCACCGCCACGGCGGGTGGTACCGAAACCATCGGCAGCAGCAACGGCAGCACGCTGACGCTCACTGCCTCGCGCGCCCTCGCCAATATTGGCACGACGACCAATTTTATCAATGAATCCGCCATCGTGTTGAACTCCAGCAGCGGTGCCTCTCTGGTTTTGAACAGCGGCATCGTGCTCGCGCCCACCGCGAATTCGGCGTCGTTGATCACCAGCTCCCGCGCCCTCACTGTCAACGGTGCGATAACCCTGGCTGGCAACTCGCTTGATCTGTTTGCTGCTGGCAGCACTACCAAGCTCGCAGGTGCGATTACCGGAACCGGTGCGATTACCAAGTTGGGTAGTGGAATCTTGGAAATCACTGGCAATAATGCCAACTTTACGGGCGCCTTTGTCAGCAAGGGCTCAGGGGCTTCTGGCACCGCGATCGGCCTCAACGGCCTAGCAAATGCAAGCTCTGTAACTTTGACGACCAGTGCGCTGACCATCGGTAGCAATGGTACGACTACCATCAACAATCTCTCCGGTGCTTCCGGTACTATTATCCGTACCGACTACACTATCGGTGGCGGAGCTGCTGCTGCCCGTACCCTCGTCGTTAATCAGAGCGTGGATGGCACTTTTGCTGGTAACTTCTCCAATGAAGGTACCGGGGGCCGTAGTCTTGCCCTGAATAAGCAAGGCGGCGCAAAGCTTACGCTTACGGGAAGCAATACCCTCTCTGGCGGCGTCACTGTGAATAATGGCAGTCTCGCGGCTGGTAGTCTCACGGCCTTCGGCACCGGAGCGGTGGCCGTCAACGGCGGCACGCTTGAACTCGGAGGCTTCGCCGTCACCAACGCCATCACCCTCGCGGGTGGTACGCTGGGCAATTCCGGCGCCGCGGTGACGCGCGCCGGCGACGTGGCGCTCGCCGCCGCCTCCTCCATCGGCGGCACCGGCGACATCACGCTCGGCGGCGCCATCACCGGCGCCTTCGGCCTGACCAAGGTCGGCACCGGCACGGTCACCCTCAATGGCGCCAATGCCGCCACCGGCATCACCGTCACCGCCGGCACGCTGAAGGCCGGCACCGCCACCGCCCTGGGCGGCGGCGCTGTCGCCGTCAACGGTGGCGCGCTGGACCTGAACGGCTTCACCATCGCCAACGATGTGACGCTCTCCGGCACCGGTTCGCTGACCAATTCCGCCGGCACCGGCATCGCCGTGAACAACCTCGCGCTCGGCACCGCCGGCACGGTCGGTACGAACGGTCAGACGCTCACCGTCGGCGGTGCGCTCACCGGCTCCGGTACCATCAACGGCAATGTCGCCGTCAACGGCACTCTGGCCATCGGCAACAGCCCCGGCCTGATCACCGTGAACGGCGACACCACGCTGAGCGCCTCGACCGCCTCGCTCTTCGAGATCGCGGGCATCGGTGCTCGTGGCACCGCCTACGATGCGCTCACCGTGACCGGTACGCTGACCCTCGACGGCACCATCGCCGTGGTCACCTACGGTGGCTTCGACACCACCACGCTGACCGCCGGTACCACCTACGACCTGCTCGACTGGGGTACGCTGAATGCGTCGGGCTTCAACATCGCCAGCGACCTGGACCTGTCCGGTCTGGCTCTCGCCGGCGGCCTCGAGTGGGACACCACGAACTTCCTGACCGACGGTACCATCTCGGTCGTCGTGACCGCGGTGCCCGAGCCGTCCACCTACGGTCTGATGGGTGCCGGTGCGCTGGCCGCCATGGCCTTCGTGCGCCGTCGCCGCAAGCTGGCCGGCAAGGTCGCCTAAGCTTCGGTTTCCATACGGGTTGGCGCATTTGGGGTAAGTTGGCGCCAGTAACCGTCAGTCAAAGCCGCTCCGGAGGGGTCCGGGGCGGCTTTTTTATTTTCAGAAACGGACAGTCGCCACGAGTCTGGCGGAAGAATTTCACCACGGAGGCCCGGAGGGCACGGAGAAAGGGTGACGGAGGACCGTATTCGGGTTTTGCCACAGATGGACACGGATATGCACGGATTCGGCGTGGGGCGGCGTGCGGATGAATCGATCCGTGAGCATCAGTGGAATCCGTGGCTAAAGTCTTGGCGCGCTTGGCGGCTCGGCGTGAGGCCTGAATCGGAAGGGTTTCACCACGAAGGCGCAGAGGGCACGGAGGAAGGGGCGGGAGGGGCGATTGGGGGGTATTTGCCTATCGAAAGATGGCTATTGAGGTATGGGTTTGTGCCTAAGTCGCCTAAACCGGGATGTTGCCGGGTTTGGGGTGGTCATCTTCGTGCGGCGTTTCGGTCCATGCGGCGTCCCGGGCTGTCACCCAAGGTGGATGGATAAAGGGATTTTTTGCGTGCCTGCCTGTTTCCGGGACGCCGGGGCGTCGGCGTGCGGTGGGGCGGTTTCAGTTCGATGATTAAGGCCAAAGGCCCTGCTGGCGGTGCGGCGATGGCCCGGAATAGGGTTTTTTTCGATAAGTGCATTTGGTCATATGCACTAAAAGTTACCAAGTAAGCGCCGTTGCAGGAACGCTTTACGGCCACTTTTTGCGCGGACGGAACCACAACCCCGAACCGTCCCTTTCATGACAAAATTGCTTTTCGCCGCCGCGGCCATTGCCGTCTCCGCCACCGCCCATGCGGCCATCACCGTCGCCGTGGATTCCTCCGCCTTCGCGTACAAGTACGAGATGGATACCGCCCCCCATGGCCAGGACCTGGATAACAACGGGACCAATGACTGGTTCAGCACCGGCGTGCCTTCGGTTTCCGGCGGCTTCGCGACCAATACCGCCGGCAATCAGCTCTTTCGCGGCGACTTCGGAGGCTCGCTTTGGCGCAACATCGCGAACTCGACCACGGCCGATTGGACGCTGGAGGTTCGCGTGGCCAAGACGGGCGGCACCCAGGGCTCCAACGGTTGGTTTGGCATCGCCACCGACCCCGCCGGTGAAGCCAACTCCGGCGCCATCTACCTGAAGGACGACCGTGTCGTCATCGAGCAGGGGGCCACGGACCTTGAGTTCCTGACCGGAAGCTTTGTGGCGTCGGACTACAACACCATCCGCGTCGCGCACGACTCGGTGGCGAACAGCTATTATTACTGGATCAACGGCACGCTGCTGAATGTCGATCTGGCCACCCCGATCGCTCCGGGAAATAGCGATATGAGCTCCGCCGGCTCGGTGTTTATCGGCGATTACTCCTCCAGTATCTCCGGCGACTACTCCATCGATTACATCCGAGTCGACGGCGGCGCCTACGCGCCTGTGCCCGAGCCGTCCACCTACGGCCTGATGGGGGCGGGAGCCCTCGCCGCGGCCGCCCTGGTGCGCCGTCGTCTCAGGCGAGCCGGTAAGGTGGCGTAAGGCATTGCAGTTCAGGCTTTAGTGAGTGCGCTCCGAGGCTCGGCTTCGGGGCGCTTTTTTATTTCCGGCCGGTTGCTGGGACAGGGGCGGGAAGGGTTTCACCACGGAGGCACGGAGGACACGGAGAAGGGTGAGGGAGGACCGTATTCGGGGTTTTGCCGCAGATGGACACGGATATGTACAGATTCCGGAGGGGGGCGGCGTGCGGATGAATCGATTCGTGAGAATCAGTGGAATCCGTGACTAAAGTCTTGGCGTGTTTGGCGGCTTGGCGTGAGGCCTGAATCGGTAGGGTTTTCACCACGGAGGCCCGGAGGGCGCGGAGAAGGGGGTGAGGGAGGACCGTATTCGGGTTTTTTCCACAGATGGACACGGATGAACACAGGTGGAGCGAAGGGGGGGGCTCATTCGGAAATCCGGTCTCTATGGAAATCGGTGAGAATTTGCGGATGGAGCTGCGTCGTGCCGTGGCGTGCGGGTTTGCGGAAAGACAAAGCCCTCTTGCCCGGGGAGGGCGAAGAGGGCTTGGGGCGTTTGAGCGGGCTGCTCGTAATCAGGCGGCCGCCTTGGCGGTGGCGCGGGAGGTCTTGGCCTCGCCCACGGTGAAGCTCTTGCGGCGGACGGCGGCCTGCTTCTCGCGCGTCTTGCGGGCGAATTCGGCGATCACGGTCTCGCGGGCCTGCGAGACTTTTTCGGCCAGGCGTTCCTCCTTGGTGCGCGGGCGGGACAGTTCCTCGTACTCGTTGCGCAGGCGGCGCAGGGCCTTGTCCTGAATCTGGCGGACGCGCTCGCGGGTCAGGCCGTAGCGGCGGCCAATTTCCTCGCAGGTGCGAGGTTCGCCGTCGTCGAGGCCGTAGCGCTGGCGGAGCACATCGGCCTCGCGGGGGGTGAGGCGCTCGAGCAGGCGCTTGATGTCGGTGGCGGAGGCGCTGCCCAGGCACTTGGCCACGGGATCCGGCGCCTCGTCGTCGGCGATGAAGTCGCCGAGGGTGGCTTCCGAGGCGGGGTCGGAGCCCACGGGGGCGTTGAGGGACGAGGGGCGGCGGGCGACGGCCAGGAGGGAAAGCACCTTGGCGGGCGCCACGCCGAGGATCTCGGCCAGTTCGCCGGCGGAGGGTTCGCGGCCGGTCTTCTCCATGTAGGCGGTGCGTTCGCGGCGCACGGCGGAAAGCAGGGGCAGTCGGTGCAGGGGGAGTCGGGCGGAGCGGCCTTCCTCCATGAGGGCGCGCAGCATGTGGCGGCGGATCCACCAGACGGCGTAGTTGGCGAAGCGCGAATCGGGGCGCGCCTCGAAGGTCTGCACCGCGCGCATCAGGCCCATGTTGCCGGCGGCGATGAGGTCGCGCAGCGCCACGCCCTTTTGCGAGTAGCGCGTGGCCACATGCACCACCAGGCGCAGGTTGGCCTCGGCCAGGGCCTTGGCGGCCTTGTCGTCGCCGGCGCGGGCGGCCTTGGAGAGTCTGAGTTCGTCGGCGGGCTCGAGCAGTTTCACGCGGCCGATGCGGTCGAGGTAGGCGGAAAGCGCTCGCGAGTCGCCTTCCATACGGTCGGCTTGCGGGAGGTCCTCGTGTTTTTCGAAGGCGGCGGAGGCGATGTTGGAGTCGATCATGACGGTGCTTTCACGAGGCAAGTCGCCGATGCCGTACCGTTTCTTACAAAAAAAATTTGGCACTCTTTCCGAGGCGTGCCACATGCTGCCCGCATGCCCAAGACCACGAAGGATTCGGACATGACGCCGGCCTCTCCCGACGATTGGGTGAACCTGCACGCCGACGCCCTTTTTCGAATAGCGAGAAGCCGGGTGTCCGGAGAGCACGAGGCGCGCGATATCGTGCAGGAGACGCTCATCGCCGGCTGGCGCGCCCGTCGCGAGCAGCCCGACGGCGCACCTCCCGGTCTGCCCTGGCTGCGCACGGTGCTTAAGAACAAGCTGGCCGACCACTACCGGCGCGTGTTTCGCGAGCGCGGGGTGGGCGACCCGATGGCCAATCTGACGCCCCAGGAGTACGACCATGTCGAGCACTGGGACGACGCTTTCAGCCCGAGAAAGTGGAAGGAGCCGTCGGAATCGGATTCGCGAGCCCGTCTGGAAATCAGGGAAACGCTGGATTTGTGCATGGCCAAGTTGCCCGTCGCGCATGCCCGCGCCTTCATGCTGCGCGAAGTCGAATCCCTCGAGACCGAGGAGATCCGCCAGCTCACCGGCCTTTCCGAATCCAACCTCTTTGTGATGCTTCACCGCGCGCGCTCCGCGCTGCGCCGTTGCCTTGAGGAAAACCACTTTGCTCGGAAAGGCTCCAACCGATGAAAGTAGCCCTTCGTTCCCTGTTCGTCCGCATCGTGACCGCCCTGTTCGGTCGCGGGGTGGGCAGCTGCATGGAGGTCAACCGGCTGGTCTCGGAGGGGCGCGACCGCCCGCTCTCGCGCAAGGAACGGCTGAGCATGCGCCTGCACAACCTCCTGTGCATCGAGTGCCAGCGCTACGAGCGCCAGCTGAACATCCTCGGGAAAATCGCCTGCGAGGAAAAGTCTCTGCCGCCGCTGCCCGAGGAGGCCAAGCGCCGCCTGGCCGAGGCCCTGCGCCGCGACGACGAACGCCGGCCCTGACGAGCCTTTGGCTTGTCGGGTGGTGATTCGACCTCGACGGTCGTGAGGAGCCGACGGGGCGGATAAGAAACGCCCCGCACCTTTTCGCCGTCCTTGTTCGTATTCGCGCGAAGCGCAGACCGTCGAAAACGAAAACCCCGCCGGGTAAGGGCGGGGCTTTTTCGTAGCTTTTGCGTTTATCGAGGTTCGCCCCGAAACCGGCGGGCGCGCCTACTTCTTCTCTCCCTTGGGCTGCTTGGCCGGCTTGGGCGCGGTGGCGGCGGCCTTGGCGGCTTCGGCGGCGGCGGCTTCCTCGGGGGTGACGACCGGGGGGAAGAGGATGGCGGACGCGGCGAGCGTCTTGCCCGCGGTCACGCCGCTCCATTCGAAATTGCCGGCGAAGGTGGCGGGGGCTTCGAGGCCCA
The DNA here is from genome assembly GCA_945957395.1 of uncultured Opitutia bacterium. Lineage (GTDB taxonomy): Bacteria > Verrucomicrobiota > Verrucomicrobiia > Opitutales > UBA953 > CAMFKE01. The sequence goes on along the minus strand of CAMFKE010000002.1, from coordinate 298,057 downwards.
GGCACTCGTGCAGGCGCTTGGCGATGGTGGGCATGATGGGCGCGATGGCCACGGCCACGAGGCGCAGGCCTTCGGCCAGGTGCGCGAGCGTGGCCTCGAGTTTTTCGCGGTCGGCCGGCTCGGTGGACTTGGCGAGCTTCCAGGGGGCGCGTTCGTCGATGTAGGCGTTCATCGCGCGGACAAAGACCCACAGGGTGTCGAGCGCCTCGTGGAAACGGTAACCCATGGCCGTATCCAAATAAGCCGGGGCGGTGGCGGCCCAGAGGGCGCGCAGGGCGGCGTCCTTCTCGTCGCCGGCGAGGGCGGCGGCGGGCACGAGGCCGGCGGTGTTTTTGCCGGCGATGGAGAGGAGGCGGTTGAGCAGGTTGCCCAGCGTGTTGCCCAGATCGGCGCGGTAGCGGATGGCGAGCTGGTCGGGGTTGAAGTCGGCGTCGTTGCCCACGACCATCTCGCGGATGAGGTAGTAGCGGAAGGCGTCGGTGCCGTAGAGTTGGGCGTTGTCCAGGATGGAGCCGCCGCCGCCGGTGCTCTTGGAAATCTTGGCGCCGCCCATGCCCCACCAGCCGTGCACGACGAGCTTCTTGGGCAGTTCGAGGCCGAGGGCCTTCAGCATGCACGGCCAGTACACGGCGTGCGGGGGCACGAGGATGTCCTTGCCGATCACATGCGCGTCGGCCGGCCACAGTCCTTTGCCCTCCACGGCGGACACATAGTTCACGAGCGCGTCGAACCACACATAGGTGACGAATTCGCGGTCGAAGGGCAGCTCGATGCCCCATGACAGGCGGGCCTTGGGGCGCGAGATGCACAGGTCGTTGATGTCCTCCTTGAGGAACTCGAGCACCTGGTTGCGCCGGAAGGCCGGGTAGATCCACTCGGGGTTCGCCTCGAGGTGGCCGATGAGCCAGTCCTTGTAGTTCTTGAGGCGGAAGAAGTAGGCGGATTCGGTGACCTGCGTGACCTCGCCGTAGATCTCGGGCCACGCGCCGTTTTCGAGCTTCTCCTTCTCGAGCACGAACTGCTCCTGACGCACGGAGTAGAAGCCGGTGTAGTCCGCGCGGTAGATGAGCCCGGCGTCGAAGAGCTGCTGCAGGTACTTCTGCACGACCGCCTTGTGGCGCGGCTCGGTGGTGCGGATGAAGTCGTCGTTGGAGATGTCGAGGTCGACCAGAAGCTGCCTGAAGTCGACGGCCACGCGGTCGCAGTTCTCCTGCGGGGTGAGTCCGAGTTTCTCGGCGGTCTGCTGCACCTTCTGGCCGTGTTCGTCGAGGCCGGTGAGGAAGTGCACCGGTTCGCCGGACATGCGGCGGAAGCGGGCGATGGTGTCGGTGAGCACCTTCTCGTAGGCGTGGCCGAGGTGCGGCTTGCCGTTGGCGTAGTCGATGGCGGTGGTGATGTAGAAGGGCTTCGCGGAGGACATGGGACGACGGACGAAAAAAGGTGCGAGGTGCTAGGCGCGAGGAGTGCGCGTGCTTGTGTTCGGGCGCGCAAGTTGGGCGTGGCGCGTGCGCGGGGCAAGGCGAGATACGCGATGCGCGAACCGAGGGGCGCGGGGACGCGAAAAAGGGGCGGCGGCCGGTGCCGCTCGCCCCCTAGCTCTCGGCGTTTTCGCCGGCGCTACTTCAGGCCCGGCCGGCGCTCTTGCGGCGTCGGCGGATCAGGGCGAGCGCACCGAGGGTGCCGGCGGCGGCGCCGTAGGCGGAGGGCTCGGGCACCGCGGTGAGCGTGGTGTAGCCGAGGTCGCGGAAGGCGGCCAGCGAGGTGGCGCTGAGCGTGGCGGTGGCCAGGTTGGTCGGCGAGGCGGCGAACAGGTCGTTGGAGAGGCCCGTGGCGTTCCAGCCCTTCGGGTCGCTGCCGGCGATGGTCACGGAGCCGGCGGCGCCGCCGAACTCGTCGTTGTAGGCGGCCAAGGCGTTCGCCCCGGTGTAGGCGGTGGCGGAACTCGTGAGCCCGTTGACAATCAGCAGTCCGTCCAGCGCGCGATAATGGCCGAAGCCCAGGGCGTGGCCGAAGGCGCGCACCATCGCGTTGTTGAAGGTGCCGGCCGAGATCATGCCGGAGACCGAGGCGGAGTTGATTTCCAGCAGGGCGGTGTCGGCCGTGTACACGGAGCCTTCGACCCCGTAGGTGGTGTTCACATAGCCGGCGACCGACGAGCCGAAGGCGCCCGACGAGGCGTAGAGCGTGAGGCCGGTCGGATTGGTGAGCCCGCCGGTGTCGATGCTGGCGGCGTAGCCGTTGATGCGGCTTTCCCAGAACGACTTGGCGTAGGCCATGCCCGCGCGTTCCTGCGCGGTGAAGGCGGTGTCCTCGACGAGGTCGATGGTGAAGCCGGCGAAGGCGGCCGGGGTGAGCGCCGCGGCGGCGCAAAGGAGGGCGAGTCGGTTCATGACCGTGTATCAGTTTTTTTCGGGATCGGCGGTTCCGGTCACTTGCCGAGGAGTTCGGAGAACGGGATGCGCAGGAACCAGATTTCCGTGCGGCCCTCGTAGAGGACGCCCAGGTGCGTGTCGCCGATGTTGCTCAGGCTGGAGTAGCCGTTGAGCGTGCGGTAATCGTACAGGGTGCGCAGCGTGTAGGGCCAGGTGCGGCCGTTGTTCTGCGAGACCTTGATGGTCATGTTGTTGCGGCCCGACTGCGAGCTGGGGTTGGAGAAGTAGAAGGCGGGGCCGTAGGTCGGGTGGTCGAAACGGAAGAGGCCGCCCTGGCAGGTCGGTTCGATGAGCAGCGAGGCGTCGGTGGCCGCGTTGGCTCCGGTGCGCGGGGTGACCACCGACCAGGTGGCGCCGAAGTTCCTCGTGGTCGCCACGCGGCGCAGCCCGCCGCCGGCTTCCGAACGGCAGTTCAGGTAGAGCGAGCCGTCGGTGAGCTCGGCCACCTGCGCCTCGTTGGTGCGCGGCATCGCGCCCTTGGCGATGCTCCAGGTGAGGCCGTGGTCGCGGCTGTATATGATGGACGAATACACCGTGCCTCCGGCGTCGCCGAGGCGGTACTGCACCGGCATGACGAGGGTGCCGTCTGCCTTGGTGATGGCCGAGCCGGGACCGTTGAAAAGCAGCCGCCACGACGGGTCTTTCACCATCGGCGTGATGGAGTACGGGCGGCTCCAAGTCAGGCCGTCGTCGTCGCTGTAGGCGAGCACGAGCTGGCCGGTCACGGCGGGGTCGATGCCGGGGGCGGAGGCGCTGTAGGCCTTGCCGTTGGAGGCCCACAGGGCGGAGACCCAGATGCGCCCGGACACCTTGTCGACGAAGACGGTGGGGTCGCCCACGCCGTTGGAGGAGCCCACGCGCATGTCGGCGGGGATGGTCATGGCCACGCCCATGGGCGACCAGGTTTGGCCGCCGTCGGTGCTGCGGCTCACGCCCACATCGATGTTGGCGGGCAGGTCGCCGCCGCCGTTGTAGCGGATGTCGTAGACGGCGATGAGCGTGCCGTTGAGCGAGGTGCACAGGCCCGGGATGCGGTAGGCGGTCGAGCCGTCGTCGTTGCGCTTGCGCAGGGCGTATCCGATGCGCTGGGTGCCGGCGGGGTTGGGCGTGGTCGGCGTGGCGAGGGTGGCGTCGCTGAGCAGCGCCGAGTCGATGCCCGCATCCACGCGGTGGTCGAGGTCGGCGGTGGCGGTCGGCTCGGCCATGACCCAGAACCAGTTGTCGCCGTTGGCGAGCTTCTGGCTGCCCGCGAAGGTCAGGGTGGATGCGGGGGCCAGGGCGGCGCCGAAGGCGGTGGTGGCGGTGGCGCCGTCCACATAGTCCTTGGTGGCGCCGGTGTAAACCAGACGCAGGTTGGCCAGGTCCGCCAGGTCGGTGGTGCCGGCGAGGTTCACGCTCACCGTGGACACGTTGGGCGCGTCGTTGAGCGGGGCGCTGACCTTGATGTTGATGGCCACGACCGGGTTGTCCGTCTTGCGGATGAGCACCGGGGCGACCGGCTGGTAGGTCTCGACCGCGGTCAGCGTGTAGGGCTGCCCGTCGGCGACGGCGAGGTTGTCGATGAGCACCCCGGTGTTGGCGGGCGAGGTGCAGGTGAAGCGCAGCTTGGCCGTGCCTGCCGGGGCGAGGCACGAGACCGCGGTGTTGGCGCCCACGGCCACGGTGGTGTCGCCCGTGTAGAGGGTCGTGGCGACATTGGAGGCGTTGAGCGCCTCGACCTTGAAGGTGAACGGGTTGGTGGAGGTCCAGCGCTCGGCGTTGAAGGTCACCGCCTGGGCCTTGGCGTAGGCGGATGCGGGCGTGAGCGTGGCGACCGTGCCGGGAGAGGCGCCGCCGTGAAGGCGCAGCTTGGGCGAGGCGCCGATGCCGCCGGAGCCGGAGGCGGTGGTGATGCTCGTCGTGCCGGAGGTGGCGGAGAGGGTGCCGACGGCGGTGTTCAGCGAGGTGAAGGTGGTCTGCGCGAAGGTGTCGAACGACTCGGTCGCGGCGTGCAGGCCGGTGGCTGTGAACAGACAGGCGGCGCCAAGCAAAGCGCTGAAACGGAAGAGGTTGGGGCGGGGCATGGCGAAGATGTGAGTGTGTGCCCCCGGGGGGCGCAAATTTTCTCCCGCCGCGCCTTTGTGGTTAAATATTAGAACCAACATGGCCCGCTCGCCGCATGATTTTCTTGTCGGGCAACGCCCGGTGCGTTTTTCGCCAGAGCCACATTTCCCATTTTTCCCCAACCCACGCAGACACCATGACCACGAAAACCACCACGCCCGAGACCCACGCCTTCCAGGCCGACGTTCGCCGCATCTTGGACATCGTCGTCCACTCGATCTACAAGGACCGCGAGATCTTCCTGCGCGAGCTCGTCTCCAACGCCTCCGACGCCCTCGAGAAGCTGCGCCACCTCAAGCTCACCGAGCCGGCCGTGAACAACCCGGACGCCGAGCTGGCCATCACCATCGAGACGAACAAGGACGCCGGCACCATCGTCATCCGCGACAGCGGCCTGGGCATGACCCACGAGGAGCTCGTCAACAACCTCGGCACCGTCGCGCACTCCGGCACCAAGGCCTTCCTGGAGGCCATGAAGCAGAAGGGCTCCGGCGACACCGACAACCTCATCGGCCGCTTCGGCGTCGGCTTCTTCTCCGTCTTCATGGTGGCCAAGAAGGTCGAGTTCCACACGCGCTCGTGGCGCCCCGGCGCCGAGTCGCTCGTGTGGACCAGCGACGGCCAGGGCGCGTACACCATCGAGCCCGGCGACGCCTCGCAGGAGCGCGGCACGCGCCTCGTGATCCACCTGCTCGACGAGCACAAGGAGTTCGCCGAAAAGGAGCGCGTGCGCGAGATCCTGGAGAAGCACTCCAAGTATGTGCCGTTCCCGCTCACCGCCGACGGCGACCGCGTGAACACCCAGGGCGCCCTCTGGCTGCGCTCCAAGTCCGAGATCAAGGACGAGGAGTACAACGACTTCTACAAGTTCCACTGCCACGCGTGGGACGAGCCCATCGACCGCCTGCATTTCGCCGCCGACGCTCCGTTGGCGATCAACGCGCTGCTGTACTTCCCTTCGCACAACCCGGAGAAGCTCGGCTTCGGCCGACTCGAGCTCGGCGTGTCGCTGCACTGCCGCAAGATCCTCATCGAGGCCGACCCCAAGGGCCTCTTCCCCGACTGGGCGCGCTTCCTCAAGGGCGTCGTGGACAGCGCCGACCTGCCCCTGAGCATCTCCCGCGAGACCCTCCAGGATTCCGCGCTCGTGCAGAAGCTCAACCGCGTGGTCACCAAGCGCGTGATCAAGCACCTCGAGGAACTCGCCAAGCGCGACGCCGACAAGTTCAAGAAGTTCTGGGGCGAGTTCGGCATCCTCATCAAGGAGGGCGTCGTCACCGACCAGGCCAACCGCGACGCGCTCGCGCCGCTGCTGCGCTTCGAGTCCTCCGCCTCCGAGCCCGGCACGCTCATCTCGCTCGACGACTATGTCGGCCGCATGCGCGACAACCAGAAGGCCATTTACTTCCTCGCCGGCGCCGACCGCGCCTCCATCGAGTCCGGCCCCTACCTCGAAGCCTTCAAGGCCCGCGGTCTCGAAGTCCTCTTCGTGTACGAGGGCGCCGACGAGTTCGTCTTCTCCCACCTCGGCAAGTTCAAGGACAAGGAAATCCTCTCCGGCGACCGCGAAGGCCTCGACCTTGGCGACGCTCCCACCGCCGACGGCGAACCGCTCGCCAAGGACCGCCTCGACGCCCTCTGCGCTTGGATCAAGGAATCGCTCGGCGCTTCCGGACCCAAGAGCGTGGGCGCCGGCGACCGCCTGGTGGGCAGCCCCGCCGCCGCGCTCAACGCCGACAAGTTCGCCACGCCCGGCATGCGCCGCATGCTTCAGGCCATGCGCAAGGACGACTCGCCCCTCGCCCCCGAGGTGCGCCTCGAGCTCAACCCGCGCCACCCGCTCGTGAAGCAGCTCGACGCCCTGCGCGAGCGCGACGCCGACCGCGCCAAGCTGGTGGCCGAGCAGCTTTACGACAACGCCCTGCTCGCCGCCGGCCTGCTCGACAACCCGCGCCTGATGGTCTCGCGCCTCAACAAGCTCCTCGAGTCGCTCTCCAAGTGATCCGCGCCGGAGCGCGGGCGCCCTCGTCCGCCTTCGCAGAGGCAAAACCCCTCCCGTCCTCATCCGGCGGGAGGCTTTTTTTGTCCGCCTTCCGGTCGTAGGGGCGCAGTCTTGCCTGCGCCCGTGAGCACAGGGAAATTCGGCACGCGGGGGTTCGCCGAACGCTGCCGCTCACGCATGCCGGGCGAATCCGAGCGCGCCGGGGCGTCGGTGTCGTCGCAGGCGCTATGCCCGCCTCACGGATTCGGGCTCTCGGCTGACTTGTTCCCGATAATCTTCGCCCGCGCTTCGTCCACCCGGCGCAGGATGCCGGAACGCTCCTCCGGGGTGAGCGCGGCGAGCGCCTCGTCGCGCAGCTTCGCGTAGCGCGTGTGGATGTCGGTGGTGGCGCGGGCCAGCCAGTAGGCGCCCTCGACCTTGTCGGCCTTCACGCCCACGCCGCGCAGCAGGCACTCGCCCAGCTTGCCCATCGCCGCATGAAAACCCTGCCCGGCCGATTTCCTCAGCCACTCCACGCCCTCGGCCTTGTCCTCGTCTGTCGATTCCGGAGTGACTTGGACTTTCCCCTGTCGGCTAATCCAAGTCTGGTACTTGTCTCCGTGAAGAAGCAATCTGGAGCAGCCCAGCGCATACTGGGCGATTTTGTCTCCCGACTGTGCGTCGGCGATGCAGGCCCCGGCGTTATTGTCGTTTGAGCCCATCCCTGCGGGGCTCGTCTTGGCCTCAATTACCCAGTCGCGCATCGGGTCTTCTTCAAACCAGGCGGCCCCGCCGCTTCGACACTGCTGATCGTATTCGGAGACAAGGATGGTGTCTTGGAGGCGCTCTGAAGCCCACTCGTCGGAGTGCTCCGCCGGCTTGAGGCATATTTCGAGGCGCGATCGGATGATCGGAGGCGCGTAATGCGAATATGGATCTTTTCGCTCAGCCTCGGTGAAGGCTCTCAGGGCTTCCGACAGGGCGGATTGGTCGCCCCGCTTATTGAGGGCGAGGAGCGCCGCAGGGATGAGCGGGTTCTTGGTCAGCCGTGCGTATTCCAGGCACTTGGAGTCATCACGCGGTACCAGCGTGTCCTGATAATACAATCGCGTGAGCACGGCGGCGGCCTGCGTTTCGCCGGCGCGTGCGGTTCGATCCAACAGATTCAGTGCGCGAGGGATGTTACGGGGACTGTCTTTTTCGTCTTTTAAAAAGTGTTTGCCCAACACGATTTGCGCAGCGGGGTGACCGCCTTGCACGGCCAACTCCAGTAGCGTGAGTCCCTCTTTGCGGCTGGCGAAGTCGTGTTTGAATTCCCTCCGTTCCTGGAAGTTTTCGAGAACTTGCCGGCAAGACTTGATCGGTTCGCTGCGAAAGTCGGTGTTATCGAAGAGGTCGGGATACCAGACGGAGTTCCAGAGGTGAATTTCGCCGAGTCGGAGTCGCGCCTCATCGTAGCCTTGGGCGGCGTAACGGCGCAGTAGGCGCCCCGCTGCGTTACTCTGTTCGGTGGAAATCATTGGGTTTATCGCCTTCAATGCACCCCAGTCGCCGGCTTCGGCCAGCTGGAGCAGCTCGGCTTCCGACTTCGAGGCATACTCCTCCCGCTTGAGCTTCGAGGGCGGCTCGAAGGTCGGCATGTGCGGCGCGGGGCGCAGCGACAGGTAGGCGGTGCCGGCGGCGAGTAGCGCGGCGAGCGCGAGGCCGGCGAATACGGCGGAACGGCGATTGATCATCGGATAGGAGGCCGCACAGGACTGTCCCGCAGCGGCTCTCTGCCAAGGCGAATCCCAGCCCGGGGCGTAGTCGCTCGCCGGTGCCGGGCGGCCCTTTTCGTCCCGCCTTCCGGTCGTAGGGGCGCAGTCTTGCCTGCGCCCGCGAGCACAGGGAAATCCGGCACGCGGGGGTTCGTCGAACGCTGCCGCTCACGCATGCCGGGCGAATCCGAGCGTGTACGGGGCGTCGGTGTCGTCGCAGGCGCTACGCTCGCCTCACGGCTTCGGGCTCTCGGCTGACTTGTTCCCGGCAATCTTCGCCCGCGCTTCGTCCACCCGGCGCAGGACGCCGGCACGCTCCTCCGGGGTGAGCGCGGCGAGCGCCTCGTCGCGCAGTTTCGCGTAGCGCGTGTGGATGTCGGTGGTGGCGCGGGCCAGCCAATAGGCGGCCTCGACCTTGTCGGCCTTCACGCCAACGCCGCGCAGCAGGCATTCGCCCAGCTTGCCCATCGCCGCGTGAAAACCCTGCCCGGCCGATTTCCGCAGCCACTCCACGCCTTCGGCCTTGTCTTCGTCCGTCGCCGCTGGGGTAAAGATACGCCTGCCGTTGGCGTCGCAAATCCACGATTGGGAATCGTCGCCGTGAATTAGCAGCCTGGAGCAGCCCAGCGCATATTGGGCTATTTTATCACCGGACTGGGCGTCGTTGAGGCAGGCCCCAGTGCTATCATAGTTTGAACGCATCCCGGCAGGTTCCATATGTGCATAAAGATAGCCGGTGTTGATGGGGTCGTCTTCGAACCAGACAGCGGACTCACCTCGGCATTGCTCATCGTAGTCATGAACTATCGTGTCGTCGTCGAGTCGCTGCGACGCCCATTCGGAAGCGCGTTCGGGGTTTCGGGTGCGCAGTTCTAATCGGGCCAGAACGAACTTCAGATACCAGTAATCCGTCCCGACCTTTTTCATGGCTTCGTTGAAAGCTTGGAGGTCGCTGGGGATGGCGGCAGGGTCGCCGCGACCGTTGAGAACGAGAAGTGCCGCCGGGATGATCGGGTTCTTGGTCATTCGCGCATATTCCAGGCACTTGGCGTCGTCGCGCTGTACCAGCCTGCCCTGGTAATACAGTCGGCACAGCACGCCGGCCGCCTGTGTTTCGCCGGCGCGTGCTGCTCGTTCCAAAAGGTCCAGGGCGCGCGGAATGTTTCGCGGGCTACCCTTTTCCTCCTTCAAGAGCTGGTTGCCCAACACGCTTTGCGCTCCGGGGTGGCCGCCTTTTACGGCCAGATTAAGCAGCGTGAGAGCCTTTGAGATGCTGGCGAAGTCGTCTTGTTTCGTTTGCTCCCGGTAGTTTTCGAGAACCCGTCGGCATGATTCAATCGGTTCGTTGCGAAAGTCGGTGTTCTCGAAGAGTTCGGTTGCCCTTGGGGAGTTATAGAGGTGAATCGTCCCGAGTCGGAACCGGGCTTCGTCGTAACCTTGGTCGGCGTAGCGGCGTAGCAGGCGCCCAGCGGCATTGCCATTGTCGGGGCAAACCAGTGGATCTATCGCCTTCAGGGCGCCCCAGTCGCCGGCTTCGGCCAGCTTGAGCAGCTCGGCCTCGGACTTCGATTCATACTCCTCCGGCTTGAGCTTCGATGGCGGCTCGAAGGTCGGCATGTGCGGCGCGGGGCGCAGCGCCAGGTAGGCGGTGCCGGCGGCGAGCAGCGCGGCGATCGCGACGGCGGCGAATAGGGCGGAACGACGATTGAGCATCGGATAGGAACGCGCACAGGACTGTCCCGCCGCGCCTCTCTGCCAAGGTGAATTCGAGCGTGCCCGGGGCGTTGGTGTCGTCTCGGCCGCTGCGCCCACCTTACGGCAGCGGGTTTTCGGTCGGCTTGCCGTGGGCGGCGCCTGGGCCCGGCTCGTCCATGCGGCGCAGGGCCACGGTGGCGGCCTTGGTGGCGAGGCGCATGAACTTTTCCTGGGCGCAGAGCGGGTGGCGGCGCGAGGCCTCGTCGCGCGGGACGGGGCGATAGGTGCCGTCGGGGAGCAGTTCCCACGCCCCGCGGTTGTCGGCGAGCAGCGTGGAGAGGATCTCGTTGACGATGCGGTTGCGCGCGGCGGGGTCGCGCACCGGGAAGACGCACTCGATGCGGCGCACGAAGTTGCGCGTCATCCAGTCGGCGCTGCCGGCGAGCAGGTCCGGTTCGCCGTCGGCGTTGCGGAAAAGGAAGATGCGGCTGTGCTCGAGGTAGCGGCCCAGAATGCTGCGCACGCGGATGTTGTCGGAGAGTCCGGGCTTGCCGGGCACGAGGGCGCACACGCCGCGCACGATGAGGTCGATGCGCACGCCGGCGCGCGACGCCGCATACAGGGCGTTGATGACCTCGACATCGATGAGGGCGTTTACCTTGGCGACGATGTAGGCGGGCTTGCCGGCGAGGGCGTTGGCGGTCTCGCGCCGGATGCGCTCGAGGATGCCGGCGTGCAGGTTGAAGGGGGCGACGAGCAGGTGGCTGAACCGGGGTTTGCGCGCCGAGCCGGTGAGCAGGTTGAACAGGTCGGCCACCTCGCCGGTGATGTCGGGGTCGGCGGTGAGCAGGCTCAGGTCGGTGTAGACCTTGGCGGTGCGGTGGTTGTAGTTGCCGGTGCCCAGGTGCGCGTAGCGCCTGAGCCCGTCGGCCTCGCGGCGCACGATGAGGCAGCACTTGCAATGGGTCTTCAGCCCGACGAGGCCGTACACGACATGCACGCCGGCCTCCTCCAGCCGCTTGGCGCGGGAGATGTTGTTGAGCTCGTCGAAGCGCGCCTTCAGTTCCACGAGCACGGTGACCTGCTTGCCGTTGAGGGCCGCCTCGCGAAGGGCCTCGACGATGGGCGAGTCGGCGGCGGTGCGGTAGAGCGTCTGCTTGATGGCGAAGACGCGCGGGTCGTTGGCGGCCTGTCGTATGAAATCGGATACGGGGTTGAACGAGTCGTAGGGGTGGTGCAGAAGCCGGTCGGCCTCGGCGATGTGCTCGAAAATGTGCTCCGGGGCGAAGAGGTGCTCGTGCGCGGCGGGCGTGAAGGGCTTGTAGCCGAGGTCGGGACGGCGCAGCAGGTCCAGAAGGGCGTCCAGTCGCAGCAGGTTGACCGGGCCGTCCACGCGGAAGACATGTTCGGCGTCCAGTCCCAGGTAGCGCAGGAGCGATTCGACGACCTCGGCGGGGGCGCCGGAGGAGATTTCCAGACGCACGGGGTCGCCCTTGCGCAGGTTGCGGATCTCCTCCTCGATTTTTTTGAGCAGGTTGCCGCCCTCGTCCTCGTCGATGTACAGGTCGCTGTTGCGCGTGATGCGGAAGGCCCAGGCGCCCAGGACGGATTCGCCGGGGAAAAGGTGCCCGACGAAGCTTTTGATGATGTAGCCTAGGAAGGTGAATGAGCCGGATTCGCGGGAGTCTCCGGCGTCGACTTTCCAGACGCGGGGAAGGATGCGGGGCACGGGCACGATGGCCAGGCGCGGCGTGGCGTCCGCGTCGCCCTCGGCGTCGCCGAGGAGCACGAGGATGTAGAGCCCCTTGTTCATGAGCTGGGGGAACGGGTGCGAATCGTCCACGGCCAGCGGCGTGAGCACGGGGAGGATGTCGCGCTCGAAGACCGGCTCCAGCCGGGCGAGGTCGGCGCGCGTGAGCTGTTCGCGCGACTTGAGGAAGATCTTTTCACGGCGCAGGGCGGGCACGAGGTGCTCGCTCCAGCAGCGGTACTGGTCCTTGACGAGCGCCCGGGCCGCTTCGACGACGGCGTCGAGCGTGGCGCGCGGGGTGCGCCCGTCGGGCGTCTTTTCCGTCACGCCGGATTCGACCTGGCCGATGAGGCCGGCGACCCGGATCTCATAGAATTCGTCGAGGTTGGAGCTGACGATGGTGAGGAAGCGGACGCGCTCGAGGAGGGGGATGGCCGGGTTGCGCGCGAGGGCGAGCACGCGGCGGTTGAAGTCGATCCAGGCGATTTCGCGGTTGAAGAAGAGGGGGCCGGGCGGGGTCGTTTTCGCGGAGCTGGAGCGGGGGCGCGAGGGGCGGGCGGGCTTCTTCATGGGGGGCGGTAGGCTGCCGAGGGAAAGTCGCCTTGTGATGGCGTGTCGGTGCCGGGTGTGTGACGAATCGCGTCGCCCGAGGGGGAGGGGGCGGGCGTGGCGCCGGTCAGGGACGCAGCGTGGATTCGAGGGCCTCGGGAAGTTCCGGGTGTTTGAAGTGGAAGCCGGCGGCGAGCGCCTTGGCGGGGTAGGGCGCGAGGTCGGAGAGTATCGTCTCGTCGGCCATGCGGCCGAAAATCAGGCGCAGCAGGAAGGCCGGCATGCGCAGCGACGCCGGTCTGTTGAGCGCCATGCCCAGCTGTCGGGCGAAGTCGGCCTGCGTCACCGGATTGGGCGCGACGGCGTTGATGGCGCCGGAAACCGACGGGGTGCGCAGCGCGAAAAAGATGAGCGAGACCAGGTCGTCCAGGCTGATCCAGGCGAGCCGCTGGCGGCCGTCGCCGCAGGGGCCGCCGAGGCCGGTCTTGTAGGCGGGCAGCATGGAGGCGAGGGCGCCGCCACGGCGGGCCAGCACGACGCCGGTGCGCAGGGTGACGGTGCGGATGCCGGCGCGGGCGGCGGGGTGCGCGACGGCCTCCCATTCGCGCGCGAGGTCGCACAGGAAACCTTCGCCGGGGTGCGCGGGGCGCGCCGTTTCGTCGAGGCGTTCCTCCGCGCGTTTGATCCCGTAGAAGGCGACGCCCGTCATGCTCACGAAGACCGACGGACGCGCGTCCGGGGGCAGCGCGGCAAGGGCGTCGGCGAGGGCTCGTGTGCCGTTGACACGGCTGTCGTGGATGTGGCGGCGCGCCGAGGCGGTCCACCGGCGGGCGATGGGGGCGCCGGCGAGATTGACCACCGCGCGCACGCCTTCGAGGGCCTCCGCGGGAGGGGGCTCGCCGGACTCGGGGTTCCAGACAAAGGCGCCGGGGCGACGGCGATGGGAAAGCTCCACGATTTGCACGGCGCAACCGGCGAGACGGTGCCTGAGGGCGGTGCCGACCAGGCCGGAGCCGCCGGTGATGAGGATTTTCTCGGGGAGTCTTTCGCAGTCCATGCGCGTGGCGTAGAGCAGCGGGGGGCTTGCGACAAGGCGTGTCCCGGCCTGCGGGCACTCTTAACGGGACTTTGAACGGGAGTCCCCCGGGATTCGCGCCGACAAGGGGCGCGCGTAGGCGGGGGTGGGGCGGGGCGAGGCGGCTTGGCGGCCGCTGATGCGCCTCCATTGAGCGGGTGTCATGCCCTTGGCTTTTCGGAAGACGCGGCAAAGGTTTTTGGCGTCGGTGAGCCCGCACTCGGCGGCGATGGAGGCGAGCTTGAGGGAGCCGCAGGAAAGCTGGCGGCAGCATTCCTCCACGCGCAGACGGCGAATCTCCTCGCTCAGGCTTCGGCCGGTTTCGCGCAGCATGATCTTTTGCAGGCCTGTACGCGAGATGCCGAGCCTGTTGGCGACGGTGTCCGCGGTGAGTTCGCTGCTGCGGAATTCTTTTCGGGCCAGCCGCAGAGCCTCGCCGGCGAATCGGTTTTTGCCCGCATAGGTGGAGGTGGATTCTCGCGCGATGATCTTCACGGCGCCGGCGACGCACGGCGTCTCCGGGGCATGGGCTCCGGCCAGGAGGGATTCCATCATCCCGGCCGCCCTGACGCCGAGTGCACGCAGGTCGCCGGTTACGACGGATATCGGCACGGGCGAGACGGCCTCCTGATTCGCGTCGCCGCCGAGACTGAGCACGGCGATGTCGCCGGGGACCGCCCACCCGCGACGGCCGGCGACGGTGACGATGTCGAGGGCGAGAGCCATGTTTTGCGTCAGGACGGCGAGCGGCTTGCGCAGTGTATCCAGCGTTTCGGCGAGGCGAGCCAGTCGGCGTTCGCGAGGGAGTCGTTCTCCGGTGGTGGCGGAGGTCGTTTCAATGATGACGCGTTCGGCGCGCCCTCCGGTCGCAAGGATCGGCGGCGCAAAGGCGTCCCACAGGGTGTCGGACGCGCGTCCCGTACCGGAGTGGCAGAAGGCGAAGGAGGGGTTGCCCAGTGAGAGCAGGTGTGCCGCCGCCGCGGCTCCGGCTGCGCGCCGGTCGCACCCGACATGCGCGCCGGGGGCAAGGGGCGCGGGCGAGTCGTCGCAAAACTCAGGCGAAATGCTCACTACGGGGCATTTCGGCCGGCCAAGGCGGAGTTCCGCATCGAGGTCGAATCCGCACAGGAACACGCCCGCCGGGGCTCCGCCGCGCTCGTATTCAGGGCGTTGACCGGGGGCAAGCGCATCAAGGTCGAGTTCGCCTCCCATTGCGGCCGCCCCTTCTGCCAGCCCGCGAAGGACTTCGGGGCGCGGTTGCGCGGCGATCACGGCGAAGGTGCGCTGGGGCATGGTGAGGTTGGCTGAAATTCTTTCAGGGGGAGGGGCGGTCTTTTCTCCCCTTCAGTGGCAAAATCGAGACAATTTGTGTTCTTTATGGGAATTATTGATTACCAATTTGGTTATCTTGAGACCTTGAAGAGAGATTTTTTGGGGGTTCATTTGTCAACGGTCCGTTAATTTTAAAAACCCTGAAGACCGAAATACCCCATGCGTACCCCTTTTCGCAGAACTTCGCTTCCCGACGCTGTCGCCGGCCACCTGAGAGACGCCATCCAGCGCGGCATGTATCCCGGGATTTTGCCCTCGGAGCGCGCCTTGGCAGCGGAGTTCGGGGTGAGCCGCCCGACCTTGAGAAGCGCCCTGGCCCGACTGCGTGACGCCGGGGTGATCAAATCGGAGGAGGGGCGCACCGCCTGCGCCGCCCCCGAGCCCGAGGTGGGAGAAACGGCGCCGTTGCGCCACCATCGCGTGGCGTTCTTGTCGCCTCACGCGTTTCATCGTCTGCCGCACGGCGCGATGATGACCTATTCCCAGGTGGAGCAGCGTCTTTCGCGGCGCGGCCTGAGGCTGGATTTCAAGACCTGCGGCTTCTTCCGTCAGAGTCGTTCGAGGGCGAATTCGCCGATCATGCTGCGCGGTCCCGGCGCCGATGTGCATGTGTTGCACGACGCGCCCGAGGTGGTGCAGCGCTGGTTCGAGCGCGGCGGCCACCGCTGCGTGGTGGCCGGAACCCGAGCCCCCGGCGTGAGTCTGCCCGCCCTGGGGGTCGACCTTTCCGCCGCCGCGCAGGACGCGGTGCGTCGGCTTCGCGAAAAGGGACATGTTTTCGGACGCATCCTTTTCCTGGCGCCCGAGCATCTTTCGCCCGGCCAGATGGAGGCCGCCGAGGGCTTCGCCAAGGCCAACGGGGCGGCGTTTCCGCTGTTGCGCCACCCCGAGGACGAATCGGGTTGGGCGGAGTGGATCGCCACGAAGCTGGCGCCGGATCTGCTGCTGCCCGGCGGCTTCAGCGCGGTGATCACGGTGTGTCCGCGCTTCACGGCGGCTCTGATGTCGTGCCTGGGCGCGCGTTTCGGTATCCGCATTCCGGATTCGCTCTCGCTCGTGTGCCTGGCGGACGACCCGATGCTGGACCTGCTCGTGCCCGGTGTGACCCGCTACCGGGCCTCTGCCCTGGCGCAGGTGAAGGGGCTTTCGCGCCTGATTCTCGATGTGGCCGAAGGCCGCGGAACCGACGAGGTTCGTCTGCTGGCTCCCGATTTCGTCGCGGCCGGCACGATGGGCGCCCCTCGCTGAGGGCATTGGCAAAGGAATCCCTTTCGCCGCATCATTTCCGCCGGCCGACGCTCCCCCGTCGGCCGGCTTTGCTTTTGGCGACGAGTGCCGCTTTCGAGCGGCCGGTGCGCTTCCCCGAGCTTAGCGCGTGAGCGTGGCGAGGCGTTTGCGCAACGGCTCGTCGATGAACCGCATCACGATCCAGGCGAGCGCCAGCGACGCCGCATAGACCAGCGCGGCCGCCGGCAGGCTGGACGCGGCGGAGGCGTGCCGGTCGCTGAGCCAGGCGAAGAAGACGTAGTGGATGGGGTAGTGGACGAGGTAGAGCGGGTAGGAGAGTCGGCCAAGGAAATCGCAGGCTTTTTCGGCGAAGCGGGATGCGGGGCGGCTGCCCGCACCGATGAGCACAAGGATCGGGAAAAGGAGCACGATGACGAGGCTCTCGTAGAGGCCGTTCATCCAGGGCATGTCGGCGGGGCCGACGCGCGGCATCGGCAGCGCTATGAGCAGGGCGGCGGAGGTGACGAGCAGCGCGTTGCGCATCGTGATCGTCCTGCCGAGTCGGAACAGGAGAAGTCCTGCCGAGAACGGGAATATCACGCGAACCAGGCCCTTGGCGAAGTGTTCACCGGTGGGCAGCCATCCGAAGGAAACTGTCCCGGTTTCCCCGAGGACGGTCATCGGCACGAGGATCGCGGCGCTCGCCGCAGCGATGAGGGCCAGTGTGCGAAGTCCGGCTTTGCGCAGCCACAGCGCGTAGGCGACATTCGCGATGTATTCGAAAAGCAACGACCAAGCGGGGCCGTTCAGCGGGTAACTTTCGCCCCATCCGCGCACCTCCAGCGATTTCGGCGAGGGTATCAGCAGGGCTCCGAGGAGCAGGGAAAGCAGGAGCATTCCCATCGAAGTGCCGGCGATGTTCCCGAATAGCTCGGATGCCCCGAAGTGGAACAGGAGCGCGCCGATGACCGAACCCACGATCACCATGGGGTGCAGCCGAACGAGGCGTCGTTTCAGGAACGAGCCGAGGGACATCCTGTTCCACCGGTCGTCATACGCGTAGCCCATCACAAAGCCGGACAGCATGAAGAAGAAGTCCACCGCGAGGTAGCCGTGGTTGACGCTGTTGACCGGGTCGGAATCGAAGATGTGGTAGGCCACGACGATCAGCGCGGCGACGCCGCGCAAGCCGTCGAGAATCGGCAGGTGGGTCTTTCCCGTCCCCGTGGCGGTTGTCGTGGCGTGCTTTTCTGGTGTGGTCATGTCCGGCTAGGGGGATGTCGTGGGATGTACCGGACGGGGACGGGATGGTTCCTCCTTTTTACCGACGGCTCCGCCCGCGGCGTTGTTTTGAGGTGCTTTTTTCGTCCGCCTGAGGCCTTTTTGCCCCCCCCCGATGTGCGTGCCGGCTACGCGCAACGGCGTCAGGGCAGCAGCATGATGGCGGCGCCCACGGTGATCGTGGCCGGAAGCGCCCACAGGAAGAGTTTCAGCGGGGAAATGCCGTTGCGGAAGAAGGCGCTGAGCACCGCCATGCCCGCGGGGTTGGGCGCGTTGGCGATGACGGTGAGGCCGCCTCCGGTCACCGCGCCGGCGAGCACGGCGTGCTGCAGGGCGTCCACCGCCTTGAGCGCGTCTCCGGTGAGTTTGGTGCCGGTCGCTGGGTCGAAGCCCGAGAACGCCGGCACCTGCGAGGCCAGGTAGGTGATGGCGGCGTTGTCGTTGAACGCCGTAAGTCCGGCGGAGCCGAAGAACAGCGGCCACTTGCCGAGCGAGCCCAGCACGGGGCCGATCCACCAGGCCTGAAGGCCGCCGTGAATCACGAGGCCGGCGAGGAAAAAGCCGACGAGCAGGGCGGGCTTGAGGGAAACCGGGCGCTGGTGTTCGCGCGTGGCGGTCACGAAGGCCAGGAAGAAGAGCAGGCCGGCCACCATCAGCGCGGTGTGGTGGTTGAGGAGCATGATCACCGTCCAGGCCATGAATCCGGCATGGATGAGGAACAGCCCGAAGGGGGGCAGTCGGTTGTCGTCGTGGTCGCCGGCGATGGCGTTGGTCTCGGCCGCGCGGGCCGCCATCGCCCTGAACTCACGGCGGAAAAGGAAGGCGATGGAGACATTGGCCGCGAGTATGCCCACGGCCGCCTTCCATCCGAAGTGCGTGACCATGTCGGTGGTGGTCCAGTTCCATGCGGCGGGGGAAGCCACCATGAGCACCGGGGGGGCGGCGAAGTTGGTCAGGGTGCCGCCCACCGAGATGTTCACAAACAGTAGCGCGAGCGTGGCGTAGGCGAGCCGGTCGGAGGGCAGGTGCGAGTAGAAGTGGCGAAGCAGCAGCATGGCCGCGAGCGTCATGGCGGCCGGCTCGGTGATGAACGAGCCCAGCAGCGGCGCGAGGGTCAGCAGCGTCATCCACCAGGCCAGCGGCGTGCGTTTGCCCAGCGCGGCGACCTTGCCCAGTGCGGCGCCGGCCCAGGCGACGACCGGCCGGGTGGCGGCCATGGCCATGATGACCACGACGAACACCGCCTCGGCGTAGTTGCGCCCGTCCACATATTCGGAGGCGGCGCGCCATCCGATGCCGGGCCACGAGGCGAGCATGCCGAACAGCGCGAGCGCCCAGATGCCGAAGATCGCCTCGATCTCGCCGAGGAAGTGGCAGGCGCCGGCGACGAAGCCGGGCGGCTTGCCCTGCTCGTCTGCCTTGTGTTCCAGCGTGTGCGCCAGGTGCAGGAACTTGGGGGCGGCGAAGGTGTGCAGGATGGCCAGCAGGAACAGCGCGGTGGCGGCGGGCAGCACGGGGTGCTCCTGGGCGCGGGCCAGAAGGGTTTCGAGGACCGTGTCGCGCACCGGCAGTGCGGCGGCGTCAGGAGGGAAGGCGGTGGACAAGGGGGCGGCCATGATTCGGGAAGCGGGCTGGTATTGAAGCCGGCACGGCGGGGCGCGAGCGCCTGTCGGCCGGCTATGCACAAGCCAACTCCCGGCGGGCCGTCGCGCAAGGCCCATCGGATATCCACCCCGGCGTCCCCTCCGCAGCGGACTCTTTCGGTCGCATGCGGTGCGCCCACGGAGTCTGATGCTTTTGCTAACTCTTGCCGTTGAGCATTCGGCGGCTGTGCGGACGGCGACTTCGCGCATTCCTTGCCTGATATCATACCCATGAATCTGCCTTCCTCCTTGACCGAATCCGCCTTGTTCGGGGTCGCAGCAGCCGCACTGGGCGTCGCCCTGATTTTCTCCGGCTGGTGGCTCGGACGCCTTGTCGCCCGCCGCCTGCTGCTCGCCTCCGGCCCGCGCTCCCTGCGGCGCATGCTCATGGCGCGCATGGACACCACTCACGCCCGGCCCTACCTGCGGGTCGTCGCCGTGCTGTTGCGTTTCGGGTTGATCATGCTGGCGGCCCGCACGGCGTTCTCCGTCGTCACGCTGCACCCCGCTGTCGACGGTTTCATCACCCGAGCCGTGCCGCATATCGAAGCCTTCGCGCAGTCCCTCCCGGTGATCGTGGCGTTCGATGTCGCGGTGGTGCTTTTGCTTACTTGGACGCTCATCCGCGCCATCTCTTTGGTCGGATCGCTATTCGAGCGGCTGTTGCGGGGGCTGCCCGAGCGAGTGGTCGTGAAGTCGCCCGGGCGTCTGCGCATGATAACGCCGTCCACGGTGCGGCGCATGGTGGGCTTCCTCGACGCCATGGTGCGCGGCGGCCGACTCCTGTTGAGCCTGGCCCTTCTTGTGGCCTACCTCGGCGGCGTGTTCAGCCTGTTTCCCTTTACGCGGTCCTGGGTGGGGTCGGTCTTGGCGGCGCTATGGGGCGCCCTGCGGGTGATGCTGGACGGCTTTTGGGACTACCTGCCCAACCTGGCCAATCTTCTGATTATCGCCCTGCTCGCCCGGCTGACGCTCAAGGCGCTGCGTTTCGTCTCCGGCGAGGTGCGACGCGGCGCCATCGAGATACCCGGGTTCTACGCCGACTGGTCGGTGCCCACCTACAAGCTGGTGCGAGTGCTTGTACTCTCGCTGGCGTTGGTCGTGGCGTTTCCGTTCCTGCCCTGGTCGAGCTCCCCGGCATTGCAGGGGATGTCGGTGTTTTTCGGTCTGCTCATTTCCCTGGGGTCCACCTCCTTCATCGGCAACATCATGGCCGGCGTGGTGCTCACCTATACGCGCGGATTCCGTGTCGGAGACCGGGTGCGCATCGCCGACACCCAAGGGGATGTCATCGAGAAAGGGCTTCTGGTCACCCGGGTTCGCACCCCGAAGAATGTGGATGTGACCATCCCGAACAGCCTCGTGATGAGCAGCCATATGATCAACTACAGCTCCGTGACCCGGGAGCGTCATTTGATTCTGAATACCACGGTGACCCTGGGCTACGAGCTGCCCTGGCGCATGGTGCATGAGACTCTGATCAAGGCCGGACTGGCCACGCCGGGCGTGCTTTCCCAGCCGCGCCCGTTCGTCTGTCAGACGGCGCTCAACGACTTCCATGTGAGCTACGAACTGAATGTGGCCACCGACGACCCCAACGCCATGCAGAACATCTATTCGGCCCTGCATGAAAACATTCAGGACGCCTGCAACGCCGCGGGCTTCGAAATCCTTTCCCCCGCATACGAGGCGGTGAGAGACGGCAGTGCCAGCACCGTACCGGCGGCTTACCACCCGCCCGGTCACGCCGAACCTGCGTTTCGCGCGGATATCGGGTCGCCTAAGCCGCCCGCCTCATGAAGCGGTTGTCTCAGCCTCCATGCGGCATGACTTTGTCGGCTCGGCTTCCGGTCCGATGCCGCGAGCTCGCATACTCCGCATTCGAGGCCGTGGCCATGGTGATGCGTGAATTCCTTGATTTTGGAACCGATGCGTAAGGTCGCGCTGTTTTCGCTTCTGCTGGTCACGGGGCTGGCCTTTTCCCAATGGCTGCCGGGGCTGCTCGGCATGGCATTTCCGGAAGTCTCCTTCGGTGTTCGTCTGGCGACGATGGTCGGACTGGCCTTCATCATGGTGCATGTCGGTCTGGAGTTCGATTTGGACAAGGGCAACCTGCGCCCCTACGCGAAGGACTACTTGGTGGCGGCGACCGCCGCGGGATTCCCCTGGCTGTTTGTGTCCGCCTATTTTGTCTGGGTTTTGCTGCCCGAGTCGGCGCCCGCCGGCGCGGCTTGGAAGGAGTCGTTGCTCGCCGGTCGCTTCGCCGCGCCCACATCCGCCGGCGTCTTGTTCTCGATGTTGGCGGCTGCGGGGCTCGGCGCGACCTGGCTCTTCCGCAAGGCGCGAGTGCTGGCCATCTTCGACGACCTCGACACGGTGCTGCTGCTCATCCCGCTGAAAATGATGATTGTGGGCGTCTCGTGGGGCATGGGCGTCGTGGTGGCGATCATGGCGGCGCAGGTGGCCTTGGGCTGGGTTTTCCTACGGTGCGTCCGGCTGGCCTGCGACCGCTTGTCGGTGCTGGGCTATTCGGCGGCGATTGTCGCGGTCAGCGAGCTGGTCCATTGGGCCTCGTTCCGGGGCGGCATGGAGGTGCCCATTCACATCGAGGTGCTTCTGCCCGCTTTCATCCTCGGGTGCGTGTTGGTCGACAATCCGGCCCGGCATCATGACGCGCGGGAGCATCGTTTCGCCGACATCGTATCAGGTGTCTTCATTTTCCTCGTCGGTCTTGGCATGCCGCTCATCGGGGCGGGTGCCGATCCCTCCGCGCCGGAGGGGCTCGCGTTGGGCGCGGTGAGCGCCGCTCAGCCGGCGATGACCGCCGGACAGATCGCGTTGCATGTGGCGGCCGTCACCCTGCTGAGCAATCTGGGCAAAATGTTTCCCGTCCTGTGTTACCGCGACGAGGCCGGCTGGCGCGAGCGGCTCGCGCTGTCCGTCGCGATGTGGCCGCGAGGCGAGGTGGGCGCCGGCATCTTGGTGTTGAGCCTGGGGTACGGGTTGGGCGGCCCGATGATCACCGTGGCCGTGCTCAGTCTGGCTGTTAATCTCCTGCTCACCGGCGTTTTTATCCTGATTGTCAGAAGGCTGGTCGCCACGGCCTGAGTTCGCGCCGTTTGCGGAACGAAAGGTCGCGGGTCGCAGGGGGCGATGGGGGTCGTTTTTCATATTCCCTTCCGGTTGCCCCGGGGGCATCCGGGGCCACAATCGCGCATGCCCGCCGGCGCATCGCCTGTGTGGCGCTAACATAATCATCCGAACCGAATTTTCATGAACGGCCACGCTTCCGAACCCGTGAACGAACGACAGGCGTATTCGCTATCCGATGACGCTCTTGTCGCCGGGCTGGAAACCTCCCGCGCCACGGGTCTGGAATCCGGTGAAGCGGCCGCCCGGCTCGCGCAATACGGGCCCAACGAACTGAAGGCCGAGGCGGGCGTGTCCGCCTGGGGCATCCTGCGCGCCCAGTTCACGAATGTGCTCATCGTCATCCTGCTCGTGGCCACCGCATTGTCCGCGGCGCTCGGGCATGTCGTCGAGGCGGTGGCCATCACGGTCATCGTGGTGTTCGCCGTCTCCCTGGGGTTCGTTCAGGAGTTCCGCGCCGAGCGCGCCATCGAGGCGCTGCGCCGGATGACCGCCCCCACCGCGCGCGTGTTGCGCGGCGGCGCCGAGTCCGCGGTGCCGGCGCGCGAGGTCGTCCCGGGCGACATCCTCGTGCTGCGCACGGGCGACATCGTCGCCGCCGACGCGCGGCTGCTGGAGGCCGCGTCGCTGCAGTCTCGCGAGGCGGCCCTCACGGGCGAGTCGCTGCCCGTGGAGAAATCGACCGGAGCGCTTCCCGTCGGCGAGCTGCCGGTGGGGGACCGGCGCAATATGGTGTTTGCCGGAACGGCGGTGACGCACGGTCGCGGGCTGGCGGTCGTGACGGCCACCGGCATGCG
The DNA here is from genome assembly GCA_945957395.1 of uncultured Opitutia bacterium. GTDB lineage: Bacteria > Verrucomicrobiota > Verrucomicrobiia > Opitutales > UBA953 > CAMFKE01. Next base: position 275,285 of record CAMFKE010000002.1, on the reverse strand, counting down.
CACGCAGTTCGGCAAAATCGCCGGGCTGCTGCACTCGGTGGAGACCGGGCGCACGCCGTTGCAGGAGAACCTCGACCGGCTTGGTCGCAGCCTGGCGCGCGCCGCATTTGTGGTGGTGCTCGTGATCGTGGCGTTGGGCCTGATGCGCGGTCAGCCTTTTGTGGAGATGCTCGTGTTCGGCATCGCTCTGGCCGTGGCCGTCGTGCCCGAGGCGCTGCCGGCGGTCGTCACCATCTCGCTCGCGATGGGCGTGCAGCGGCTCGTCAAGCGACGCGCCCTCATGCGCCGGCTTCCCGCGGTCGAGACGCTGGGCAGCACCAGCGTCATTTGCTCGGACAAGACCGGCACGCTCACGAAGGATGAGATGACCGTGCGTCGCGTGCATGCGGGAGGCCGAGGTTGGGCGGTTTCAGGCGCCGGATACGCGCCGCAAGGCGAGTTCACTCCTGATGACGGCGGCGAGCCGGCCGCCGCGCCTCTGGAGTTGCTGCGCGCGGCCGTGCTGTGTTCCGACGCGCGATTGGTGCGAGGAGGCGAGGGTGGCGCTGCTTGGGAAATACGGGGCGACCCCACCGAGGGTGCGCTCGTCGTGGCCGCCGCGAAGGCCGGCATCGACCGCGACGCGCTTGCGGCGGAATTCCCGCGGGTGCACGAGATTTCCTTCACCTCGGAGTCCAAGCGCATGACCACCTTGCACCGGGGGCCCGACGGCGGCCTTGTCGCCTACGCCAAAGGCGCGCCCGAGGTGATTCTCTCCGCCTGCGAAAAGCACCGCACCGCGCGCGGTGAGGTCGCGCTCGACGAGGCGGCCCGGTGCGAACTGCTGGAGGCGGCGCGGGCGATGGCCGACGGCGCCTTGCGCGTGCTCGGGGTGGCCTCGCGCGAGCAGGCCACGCCGGAGAATGCCGAAGGCGGCATGACTTTCCTGGGGCTTGTCGGCATGATCGACCCGCCTCGCCCGGAGGCGCGCGAGGCGCTGAAGACCTGCGACGAGGCCGGCATACGCGTGGTCATGATCACGGGCGACCACCCGGTGACCGCCGAGGCCGTGGCGCGCGAGCTCGGGCTTATCAAGGGCGGCCGCGTCGTGACCGGGGCGCAGTTGGAGGCGATGAGCGAGGCGGAGTTCGACCGCGAGGTCGGCGGCATCGACGTGTACGCGCGCGTTTCGCCGGCGCACAAGATGCGCGTCATCCACGCTCTGCAGAAGCGCGGGGGCGTGGTGGCCATGACCGGCGACGGCGTGAACGACGCTCCGGCGTTGAAGAAGGCGGACATCGGCGTGGCCATGGGCATCACCGGCACGGATGTGGCCAAGGAGGCCGCGGCCATGACGCTCACCGACGACAATTTCGCGTCCATCGTGTCGGCGGTGGAGGAGGGGCGCGCCATCTTCGGCAACATCAAGAAGTACCTGATGTACCTGCTTTCCTCCAATCTCGGCGAAATCGGACTGATGGCCGGCGCCGCGCTCGCCGGGCTGCCGCTGCCGCTCACCGCCGTGCAGATTCTTTATGTGAACCTGGCCACCGACGGGTTGCCCGCTCTGGCCCTGGCGTTCGATCCACCCGAGGGCGACCTTATGAAACGGCCTCCGCGCGACCCGCGCCGGGGCATCTTCACGCCTCCGGTGATCGCTCTCATGCTGGTGGGCGGCGCGTGGTCGGCGCTGAGCACGCTGGGTGTTTTCATTTGGGCGTGCCACTCCGGGCGGCCCGAGGTGGAGGCTCGCACCATGACCTTCGCCACCCTCGTGATCATCCAGTTCGTGAAGGCGTATGTGTTTCGTTCCGACAGGCATTCGACCCTGCTGCGCCCGTTCGCCAACCGCTGGCTGAATCTGGCCATCCTGTGGGAGGTCGCCCTGCTCGTGGGGCTGGTGAACCTGCCCGTCCTGCATCCGGCCTTCGGCATCGTGCTGCTTCCCTGGTGGGATTGGGCCATCGTCGTGGCCGTCGCCTTCTCCATCGTTCCGGTAATGGAGGTCGCCAAGGTGGCGGTGCGCCGACGGTGGCCGACGGACGGGGCGGTGCGCGTCGAAGGGCATTAGCGGCGTGCGGCTGGCGCACGGCGGCGCTTCCGCAGCCGTGAAACTTGGCGTGACATTCGCACCCGCATCCCGCCTCATGTCGGTGAATCCATTTCCGATCGCCCGCATGAGCACCACCCTGCGCATCGCCACACGCTTCCTGCTGGCCAAACGGCGAGCCATGCTGATGACCCTGGCCGGCATCACCTTTGGCATCGCCTTCTTCGTGCTCACCCAGGCGCAGACCTCCGGTTTCGAGCAGTTCTTCATCCGCACCATTCTCGGCACCGACGGTGCGCTTCGCGTGGCCGACCGCTTTCAGGGGGCTTCGACCGCCAAGAAATATGTCGAGGGCGTGCAATACCCCGGCGAGCTCAAGGCCGCCTTGCACGGTTACGCCGAGGTGACCGGGGCCGCCGAGGTGCTCAAGGGCTCCGCCACGCTCGATTCCAATTTCCGCCGCCAGGAGGTGCAACTGTTCGGCGTCGACCTCGCCGAGTTTCTCGCCGTCTCCTCCCTGGGCTCACAGGTCATCGCCGGGTCGCTGGATGATTTCCGACGCCAGCCCAACAGCGTGCTGCTGGGCTCCGAGCTGGCGCGCCGTTCCAACATCCGGCCGGGCGACTCCGTTTCGCTCCTGCGTGACGGCAAGAACAGGCGTTTTCTCGTGGCCGGCCTTTATGAGACCGGCATCGGCGACATCGACCGCGTGCGCGTCATCATTCACCTTTCCGAGTCGCGCGCCCTGTTGGAGCGCCCCTTCGGCTGCTCCTACATCCAGGTCAACCTGGAGGAACCCGACCGCGCCCCCGCCGTGGCGGCGCGAATGGAGGAGGCCCTGGGGCACGCCGTGGCGCCCTGGCAGCGGCGCGAGAAGGTCTGGCTGGATGTGTTCGGCGCGCTTCGCGTGTCCTCGGCCGTCACCGTGATGACCATCGTTCTGGTGTCGGCGCTGGGCATGTACAACACGCTCGCGATGCTGGTGATGGAGAAGACTAAGGAGATCGCGATCCTGCGCTCGATGGGCTACACGAGGGCCGACATCACCGCCGTTTTCCTGTGGCTGGGCGCCGTGGTGCTCGCCCTCGGCTCGTTGTGCGGGTGCCTCGCCGGCGCCGCCCTCACGCTCGGTGTGGAGCGCCTGCCGTTGCGCATCCGGGGCATCTTTTCCACCGACCACTTCATGGTGAACTGGGACTACAGGCACTACCTTGCGGCCGTCGCCTCCGCCGCCGTGGTGGTCATGCTGGCCGCCCTTTTCCCCGCGCGCCGCGCCGCGCAGCTGGAGCCCGGCGACATCATCCGCGGCACCTCGTCGTGACCCCTGTCGAACTTCCGGCCGAAACCCGCTCCAAGAAAACCGAAAACCTTCCGGCTCCATGCCCTCCGACAACATCGTGATCGAAACGCTCGGCCTTGTGCGCGACCTGGGCGAGGGCGAGGCGCGCGTGCGCGTGCTCAAAGGCGTGAAATTCTCCGCCACCGCCGCCACGACCACCGCCATCGTCGGCCCGTCCGGTTGCGGGAAATCCACCCTGCTTTACCTGCTCGGTCTCCTCGACCGGCCCGACGAAGGCGAGGTCATCCTCAAGGGCGAGCCTCTGGCGCGGGCCACGGACGCGGTGCGCACGGACGCGCGAAACCGACTCCTGGGCTTCGTCTTCCAGTTCCACTTCCTGCTCACCGAGTTCACCGCTCTTGAGAATGTCATGCTGCCGATGCGCAAGCTCGGCAAACTCGACGAGCCGGCGATGCGCGCGCGCGCGCTTTCCCTGCTCGACGCCGTGGGGCTCGCCGCCAAGGCCGACCGCCTTGCGACCAAGCTCTCCGGCGGCGAACAGCAGCGCGTGGCCATCGCCCGGGCCCTGGCCAACGACCCGCCCGTGCTCCTCGCCGACGAGCCCACCGGCAATCTGGACGCGAAGAATTCAGAAATCGTTTTCGACCTGCTCACGCGTCTCGCTCACGAGCGTGGACTGGCGGTCATCATGGTGACGCACAACATGGAGCTCGCCTCCCGTTGCGACCGCATGCTGCGCATGCTCGACGGCGAATTCGTCACCCCGGCTCACCACGCCGACGACGACGCCTGATCCCGGCCGCCGCGCCTGCGCGGCGTCTCCGGATTGCCCCTACAGCTGATACCGGCATGAATCTCGCCCGTCTGCTTTTCCTGCTCGAGCCGCTTTGGTCCGCCTCTCGAGGCGAGCCCGCGCCGGTCGTCATGCCGGCAGTGCCCGCCGCGCTCGGCGTGTGGCGCCTCGAATACGGAGACGAGGGCGGGCATGCCGACGCGCTCGCCTGCGCCCGTCACGCCGTGCTCTGCGGCGCCTCCGCCGTCGCGCTCCACCTGGTCGTGACCACTCCGGCCGGCGAGACGATACGGCGGCGCACGGTGTGCGGCGTGGTCGCGCACTCGGCTCGCGACACCGCCTCGCGTCTGGCTGCCAAGGCGGCCGCACTGCCGGCGGCGTATCTGGAAAAGGCCGCCGGGCTCGCTCCGGAGAGGTTTTTCGCGCATATCAGGCTGCACGCCGCGCTCACCGCGTCCGATGCGCCGCCCAAGGCGCCGGGCAAGCCCGACGCCGTCGCGCACCTGCGGCGCTTGCTGCGCGAGCTGCGGCAGGATCTGTTCTCGCGCAAGCAGTGGAGGCTCCTGTTCGGGGACAACCTCGACCGCGCCCCCGAGCCGGAGCGGCTCGCGCCCGTGGCTCCCCCGCGCGACCGCATCTGGGCCGACCCGTTCCTTTTCGAGGCCGACGGCAAAACCTGGGTGTTCTTCGAGGAGATGCTTTATCGGGAACGGCGCGGGCGCATCGCCGTGGGCGTGTGGGACGGCGTCCGGCTGCGCGACACTCGCCCGGCGCTGGTCGCCGCGCACCACCTGTCGTTCCCCCAGGTCTTCGTGTACGAGGGGCGTCCCCACCTCATCGCCGAGGCGGCCTCCTCCGGTGCGCTGACCGCCTACGAGTGTATCCGCTGGCCGGATGCCTGGTCCGAAGGCCGGCGCATCTTCGACGGCGCGCTCATCGACCCGAGCGTTTTCGAGCATGCCGGCCGCTGGTGGCTCTTCGCCAACATCGCGGCGGCGCCCGGCGCGAAGGCCGACGACGACCTGCACCTGTTTTACTCCGACAACCCGCTTTCGGGCCGGTGGACGCCCCATGCGCTCAATCCGGTCGTGTCCGACGCGCGTTACGCGCGGGGCGCCGGCCGCCCCTACGCGCACAACGGCCGGCTGTACCGGCCGGCGCAGGATTGCGCCGGCGCCTACGGGCGCAAGGTCGTGCTGCGCGAGGTGACCCTGCTTACGCCCTCCGATTATTCCGAACGAACGAGCGACACGCTTTCGCCGGACGAACTCGGCCCCGGGGTCGTAGCCCTGCATACGCTCAACACGGGTCGCAGGTATGTCGCCTGCGACTTCGCCGTGCGCATCTGATCGCCTGCGCTCCCTCGCCTCGCGGGGGGCTCGCTACTTGGTGTTCAGCCCGAGCAGGTCCTTGATGTCGCCCATGGAGACCGAGGCGTTGGCCTCGTCGCCCGCCTCGAGCAGTTCGGCGAGCAGCTTCGCCTTGGTCTCCTGGATGGCCAGGACGCGCTCCTCGACCGTACCGGCGGCGATGAGGCGGATGGCGGTCACCTTGCGCGTCTGGCCGATACGGTGGGCGCGGTCGGTTGCCTGGGCCTCGGCGGCGGGGTTCCACCACGGGTCGAAGTGCACGACGGTGTCGGCCCCGGTGAGGTTGAGGCCCACGCCGCCGGCCTTCAGCGAGATGAGGAAGACGGGGATGTCGGCGTTGGCGTTGAACCGGTCCACCTCCTTCTGTCGGTCGCGCGTGGAGCCGTCGATGTAGCAGAACGGGACGCTGTCGCGCTCCAGCGATTCGCGGATGAGTTTGAGCGCCTCGACGAACTGGGAGAACACCAGCACGCGGTGTTCGCCGTCGGCGGCCTCGTCGAGGATTTCGCGCAGCGCGCGCAGCTTGGCGGAATCCTCCTCGGAGGCCTCGGTCGAGACGAGGCGAGGGTCGGCGCAGATCTGGCGAAGGCGCAGGAGCTGGCGGAAGGCGGCGTGGCGCACGCGCGCCTCGGAGGCGCCGCCGACCTCGAGGTTGAAGATCTCGGCGCGTGTCTCGTCGAGCCACTTGGCGTAGAGCTTGCGCTGCTGCGGCTCCATCTCGCAGAAGACGGTCTGCTCGATCTTGTCGGGCAGTTCGGGGGCGACGAGTTTCTTGGAGCGCCGAAGGATGTACGGCGCGCACTGCTCGCGCAGACGGTTGTCGTGCCAGGCGCGGTCCTCTCGCGAGAGCCCGGCGGGCGGCTTCGCGAGGTAGCCTGGCATGAGGAAGTCGAAAATGGAGCGCAGGTCGTCGAGGGAGTTCTCCACGGGCGTGCCGGTGAGCACGGCGCGCCCCTTGGCGCGCACCCGCCGCAGCGCCTGAGCGTTGAGCGAGCGGCGGTTCTTGATGTGCTGGGCCTCGTCGGCCACGACCGCCGACCACTCGACCTCGGCGAAAAGCTCGGAGTCGCGGGCGAGCGTGGCGTAGCTGGTCACCACGATGTCGTATCCGGAAAACACTTCGGCGTGCGCGCCGCGGTTGCCGCCGTGGTGCTTGAGCACGGGGCGGCCCGGCAGGAACCGGTCGGCCTCGCGGAACCAGTTCTCTGTGAGCGCCGCCGGGCAGACCACCAGGACGCGCGCTTCGGGGCCGCCGGAGCGCAGCACGCCGTCGAGGTACGAGAGCGCCTGGACGGTTTTGCCCAGACCCATCTCGTCCGCGAGGACGCCGCCGAGCGCGTTTCGGTGCAGGTGCCAAAGCCAGGCCGCGCCGATCTGTTGGTAGAGTCGCAGTCGGTCCCTGAGCGAGGGCAGGCACGGCGCCGGCTCGAGGCGGGAGAGGTTGCGCAGCGCCCCGGCGCGCTTCTTCCAGGTTTCGGGCGGGTCGAAGGGGACGGCGAGCGGGTCGAGCGTGGCCTCGGCGTCGGCGAGCTCGGCGACGCTGAGCTTTTTTCGGAAAACGGGGCCGGCATGGGGCGCGTCGGGATCGCCGCAGAGGCGGCGGCGGGCGTCGTCCACCTGTTTCACCGCCTTGGGCGGCAGAAGGACGACCTTGCCGTCATGGTTTTCCAAATACGGCTGGTTGCGCGCGAGGGCGCGGTTGACGGCCGCCGGGTCGGCGCCGTGGGTGTCGAGCCTGAGCTCGATTTCGAAGGAGTCGCCGGAGGCGGTGGCGGAGCAGGAGGCGGTGGCGGTCTTCACCTTCACGGCGAGCTCCTGCGCTAGCGCGTCGGCGAAGTCGGCGCCGTATTCGTATTCGAGTTTCTCGAGGTTGGCGGCGAGGAAGGAGAGCACCTTGTGCCGGTCCGTGAGCCGCCAGACTCCCGAGGTGGCGTCGTTGAGGAATCCTGACGACGCGAGCATCTCGCGCGCCCCGGCGTAGTGTTCGCTTTCTCGCGAGGGCAGGCGCACGGCGAGCCAGTTGAGAGCGCCTTCGATGCGCAGCGGACGCGAGGGGTCGCGCGAGACGGCGGGCTGGGGGGACGAACTCGGACTGCGGAGCGAGGAACTCGGAGCTCGAAGCGTGGAATGCGGAACGGATGCCGGAGAACGCTTGGGAAAAGGTGCGCTGGCGGGCGCTTCCTGTTCCGCGCACCTGGTTTCGAGTTCCGCTTTCGCGAGTATCTCGTGCACGCCGTGCAGCCGTTCGCCGTCCCATCCGATCGGGGTTCGGGGGGCGTCGGCGTAGGCGAAGGTCGGGCGCCCGGCGGCGATGGCCGCGAGCGCGGCGAGACGCTCGCGGGTGAGGCGCAGGAGCCCGTGCAGGCGCCCTCCGCACCAGTGCTCCACAAGGGCCGCGAGACGCGCGTCCTGCGGCGTCATCTTGTAGGCGCGTCCGCGGTCGAGGAACTCGGGAGCGGCGGGTTTGCCGTCGGGCATGAGCGCCTCGAGCTTCACCATGACGGAGTCGCCGGCGGCGGCCTCGGCGAGCTTGGGAGCGGGCGGCAGCAGGAGGCGGAATGTCAGGGGCAAGCCGCGCTCCGGGGCGAGGGCGAGGGATTTGGGTTCCGTCGGTATGGCGTCGGACGCCGGGGCCGCCTTGGCGGTCGGAGGCGGCGTTTTGGCGGGAGCGGCGGGGATGATGGCGATGCGTCCGTTGCCGATCCTGCCGGCTGCGGGAGCGGCCTGCGCCGGCTTTTCGGGCGCGGAGCGGGCGGCGGCTTTTTGGGCGGCGACCTTCGCCTCGGTGGCGGCGAAACGGTTCGACCAATATGAGAAATAAAGGGCCAGGGCGTGGGCGCAGAACTTGCCGCGGCGTCCGTCGGCGCACGCGCAGCGGTTTTCGGTGAACGCGGCAGAGCGCAGGTTGAGCACGGGGCGGAATTCGCCTTCCGGCGACCGCACGATGCCGGCGAGGGTGGGGAACTCCCAGGTCATGTCGGAAACCGCCTTGGCTTCCGACATCGCCTTGCCGGCGCGCACGGCCGTCCAGCCATACACTTGGGCCCAATCGCCTTCGGCGATAACCGGGGGGAGCTTTTCCATGCGCGCAAACTCGGGGAGTCGCTGGTTCGGCGCAAGCCGAACGCGCCCGGCGCCGCGCGCAAAAAAGCCGGCCCGGGGGCCGGCTTGTCGTCGCCGAAGGCTGTCAGCCTTGAATGGGTCGCGAGGCTATTTTGCCCTCGCGTGAGATGGCGGCCCTCACGGTTTTCATCGTGCCGCGAGCCACCGGCGCGGCCTCGGCGCCCGCGCGGCGGATGTCGAATTTCCACTCCCTGGAACTGCGCCCGTCGCGAACAATGGAGAGCGCCACAATCACTTGGTCGTCGAAGTGCACCGGGCCGAGGTACTCGACATTGAGCGAGACCCGCGGCCATCCGAGGATGGAACCGTCCGGTTCGGAACCCAGGAAGGGTATGCCCGCGGCGCGGTAAAAGGCGTTCTCGGCCTCCTCGACCCAGCGCAGGTAGGCGGTGAAGTGGGCGATGCCGACCATGTCGGTGTCGGCCACCGCCACGCGGCGTTCGTATTCGAAATCTTTTCCCGGGAGCATGCGGAGGCTTGTGGGTGCGTCAGTTGGCGATGGCTTCGATGGAGGAACCTTGGAAGGGGAAGACCGGGCGGCCGAGGCGCCGCGAGGCGATGTGTTCCATCTGAAGCGCCAGCTCGATGTCCTGACCCATGAGCGAGAGGAAGTCCGATTTTTGAAGCACCAGGCATCGGCTGGGTTCGACCGCGATGACATCGGCGGTGGCGAGGTTGTTGAGCATGAGTGAGATTTCCCCGAAGAACTCGCCGCCTCGTACGGTGCCGCGCCTGCGGCCGCGCTGACGGATTTCCAGGTCGCCGGAATGGACGAGGTAGAAGAACCGGTTTTCGCGGCCCGTTCCGATGATGATCTGTCCTTCCTTCATGCTTTCGAATCGCGCGCACTTGGCGAATTTCGCCACGGAGTGCGGTTCCCATCCGGCGGAGAGCGGTATGCGGCGCATGAAGGTGCGCTTCTGCACGATCTCCTCGATGGCCGGGATGCTCAGGTGGCGCTTCAGCGTCTGCTCAAGGTCGGGTGCGGAGAGCGCGATGAGCGTTCCGGGGCCCTTGGCTCTGAGGTTCTGCGATCTGAATAGGTCGCCAAAGAACGAGAGTTCGCCGAAGGCGTCGCCCCGGTGCAGTCTCGCGATGACACTTTCTCCGCCCTTGGTGCGGCGGCCGACGATGTCGAACTCGCCGGATTGTACGATGTAAAGGTCTTCGCCGCGTTCGCCGAGGCCCACCACATTGGTGCCGGCGGGCACGCTGACGGTGCGAGCGAGGGCGGCGAGTTCGGTGCGCACCTCGACGGGCAGTTCACGGAAGAGCAGGCTTTCGTCGAAGGTGTCGAGCACGCCGCCGGCCTTGCCTTCGGGGTGGGGCTGGGCGGTGTGGCCGAACGCGGCTTCCTCGCGCCTGACTTTGAACCAGGCGAAGACGAGCACGCCGAGGAGCGTGGCGGCCAGGACGGCCGCGCCCATGCTGAACACTTGGAGCAGTTCGAGGGAGTCGGCGGAGAAGATTTCCTGGATGATGTCGGTCGGCGCCACCATCGCCTTGGCGGCGGCCTTGCCCGATTGTTCGCGCAGGGCGTCCAGCCAGAAGCCGGTCACGAGGGTGGCGGAGAACCAGATGCACAGGACGGTCCAGAACGCCGAATAGACGCCCTGCCAGATGGCATACGGCCACTGGGTGGCGCGCATTTCAGCGAGAATCTTGCAGGAGAAGGACTTGGGCGTGTGGTAGAAGAAACTTCCGCGAACCACCGAGAGCAGCGGCTCACGGTGGCGCGCCTCCATCCACTGGGCCGCGGGGCCGCCGGGGAAGGGGGCGATGCGCCAGAGCAGGCCGAGCATGGCGATCGCCGCCCAATCATGCATGCCGGGCACGGCGGCGCAGAGGCCGGCGAGAAGCAGGAACGGGATGATGCGCAGTTTGGCCACCGTCACGGCCGCCTCGGGGCCGCCCATGACGCAGTCGCTCCAATCGCAACTGATTCTGGGCAGAAGGGTTCTCCAAAGGAGCGTGGGGCGCTGCACTTCGCCGCCGATACGATGCACATAGGCGGAGGCGAGCAGACTGCCCAGCGAGGCGCAGGACGCCAGAAGCAGCCACATGACCGGGTAGCCCCACCAGGCCATGCCGATGGCGTCGGAGACGCCGCCGTAGGGCTTGTGCCAGAGGAAGAAGGCGACGATGCCGGCGAAGAAGGACAGCCACCACACCGCCTGTGCGGCCTCGCGGTCGACGGAGGGCCACCAGCGGGGCGGGTAGTTGGGCGCGAACTCCTCGTCGCGGTGTTCGTTGAGGATGTTGGCGTCGCGGGCCTGCAGGATGAGTTCGTAGAGGTCGCGAAGGGGAGGGCAGCGCCTGTTCATGATCAGGTGCGGCACGAGCTCGGCGACGGTGGATCCGCGGCCGAAGCACCCGAGCACGAACAGCTCATCGGAGGAGATATGGAGATATCTGGCCGTGGGCGTGTGCTTGAGGACATAGACCTCCTTGCTCCAAAGGGTTCGCTTAATGTCCTTGGAGAGGAACAGGCGCGTGTGGGTCAAAAATTCCCGCTGCTCTTCGGGAGACATCGAGGATCGGAATTGGGTCATGGGAATGGGATGCCGTGGGGTGGGGGCGCGTGCCGGGCGCACGCCTGCTTTCAGAAGTATGAATCGGCGGGGAATCGGGGCAAGACCCAAGTCTCCCGCCCGGGCGCGCCGGGACTGCTTTGCGCCGTGGGGGCGAGGGTGTACGCCGGGCGGGTCAGTCGGCGCTGTCGTCGGCCACCGCGTCGGGCGCGTCGGCCAGTCCGAGGGCGGCGAGGCGCCGGCGCAGGTCGTTCTCGGCGAGGGCGTCGAGCAGGTCCTGGAAGTCGCCGGCGAGGAGGGCGGGCATGCCGTGGCGGGTGAATCCGATGCGGTGGTCGGTGATGCGGTCCTGCGGGAAGTTGTAGGTGCGGATGCGCTCGGAGCGGTCGCCGGTGCCCACCTGCGACTTGCGCTCGGCGGCGTAGGCGGCGGCCTCCTCGGCGCGCTTGCGCTCGTAGAGACGGGACAGGAGGACCTTGTAGGCCTTGGCGCGGTTCTTGTGCTGGGAGCGCTCGTCGGCGCAGTAGACCATCACGCCGGTGGGCTTGTGGATGAGCTGCACGGCCGATTCCGTCTTGTTCACGTGCTGGCCGCCGGCGCCGCCGGCGCGCGCCACGGTCTCCTCGATTTCGGCGGGGTTGAGCTTCACATCGACCTCCTCGGCCTCGGGGAGCACGGCCACTGTGGCGGTGGAGGTGTGGATGCGGCCCTGGGTCTCGGTCTTGGGCACGCGCTGCACGCGGTGTACGCCGGCCTCGTATTTGAGGACCTTGTACACGTCGGTGCCGGTGATGAGCACGGAGACTTCCTTGTAGCCGCCCACATCGGTCTCGCTGCCGCCGAGCATCTCCCACTTCCAGCCGCGGTTTTCGGCGTATCGGCAGTACATGCCGCACAGGTCGCGTGCGAAGAGGCCGGCCTCGTCGCCGCCGGTGCCGCCGCGGATTTCGATGATGGTGTTGCGCGAGTCCTCGGGTTCCGGGGGCACCATGGCGCGCAGCAGCGTTTCACGGGCGGCCTCGGCCTCGGCGCGCAGGGCGGGCAGCTCCTCGCGGGCCAGTTCGCCCAGGTCGGGGTCGTTCGCCAGCTCCTCGTTCTCCGCGATGCTCCTGCGAAGCGACTCGAGGCGCTCGGTGGTGTTCACGATGGAGCGGCAGCGGTTGGCCTCGCCGGAGAGTTCGGCGGACTTGCGCCGGTCGGAGTAGAAGTCGGACGAGGACATGGCCTGTTCGAGTTCGGCGAGGCGGCGGCGGAAGGGGGTGATGTCGGGGAGTCCGTCCATGAAGAGGCGAGGGAGGATGCGGGGCTTTGAAAAAAGGAGCCCTCGGGCCGGTAAACGGGCTGGCGCGCCGGCGCAAAGGGGTTTGTCTGCATGGTTCAACCCCGGCCCGCCGCAAGCCTTTCCCGAGGCCGCAGTCGAGGCTGCCCAACCTTTTCCCGAAGCCTCTTTTCCTGAAAAATGTCCGCCAAACAGTACGGGCGACTTGAAGCGCCCAAACCCGCCGAGGAGATGACGATGTTTGCGCCGCGCCGCAGCGACTCGCGTCCGCTGCTCGCGCTCGGGCTCTTCCTGGCCGCCTTCTGCGCGTTTCTCGCGCTGGTCGACTACTCCCCGCTTCAGCCCTTCCTCTTCGAGCAGGGCGCGCTCAGCCGGTTCCAGCTCAACTCGGCCCGCACCGAGGCGAATTCGCTGGGCATGGTCGGCGCCACCTTCGCCGTGCTGGCGCTCAACGGCGCCGGGTGGGCGGCGTTCTTCCTGCCGTTCGGACTGGGCGTGTTCGGCCTCTACGCGCTGTTTCACCGCGCGCACACCATTTTCCCGTGGAAGACCGTGTTTCTCACGCTCACCTTCCTCTCCGCCACCGTGCTGCTGCACCAGTTGCAAACGGTCGCGGAGTGGGGCGCCGACCGGCTTTCGCCCTCCGGCATCGGCGGCGGCATCGGCCGCTTCCTTTACGAGAAAATCTTCGGCGACCTGCTCGGTCGAACCGGCACCGGCATCGCCTTCAGCCTCGTCTACGGCATCTCGCTTTGCGGCGTTTTCGTGGAGGATCCCCGCGTGGTCGTCACCGACCTCATGAACGCCCTGCGCGCCCGCCTTGAAAACATGCGCGAGGAGCGCCGCATCCGCCGCGAGGCCATGCTCGAGGTGCGTCGCAAGCAGGCCGAGGCGCTCGCCGAGGCCCGCAAGAAGATCGCCGAGGCCAAGGCCAAGGGCGGCGCCGTCGTTCTGGAAAAGACCGACAAGCCCGCCGCTAAGTCCTCCAAGAAGGAGAAGGCCGCCTCCGCGGCCGCCCTGGCCGGCTCCTCCGACTCCACCGCCGCCGCCGTGGACGAGGTGGGCGCGCCTCTCTCCGACGAAGCCCCCGAATCCGACTCCCTCGAGGCCCCCGCTTCCTCCGAAGTCGCCGACGACGAGGCCGCCTCCGGCAGCGACGAGTTCGGCGAGCCCGCCGCCCGCGCCGGCACCGCCCCGCTTTCCGCCCCCGCCGCCGCCTCCACGCGTCCCGTGTTCGGCGTCATGGAGCCTGCTGCCTCCCCCCGTCCCGGCCCCATGACCGCCGCCGACGGCGAGATCGCCGCGCTGCCCGCTGTGGGCGGCGCGCCGATTGTGGACGCCAAGCCCGTGGCCGACACGCCCTCCAGCCCGCCGGCCCCCCGCGCCGTTCTGCCCGCCTCCCCGCTGGCGGTGCCGCAGACCGCCTCCGGCAAGCTCACCATCGTCGAGGCCGAACAGGTCGAGAAAGTGGCCGGCTCGCTCACGCCCAAGCTGCGCGGCGACTACCGCTTCCCGCCCGTCACCCTCCTCAACGAGCCGCCCGCCGCCGCCGCCGGCCCCGCCGAGAACTACGAGGAACGCGCCGAGGCGCTCGTGCGCACCCTCGGCGAGTTCAAGATCAAGGTGCAGATGGGCGATGTGCAGTCCGGTCCCGTCATCACGCGCTACGAGGTACTTCCCGCCCCCGGCGTGCGCGTCGAGAAGATCGCCGGACTGGCCAACAACCTCGCCATGAACCTCAAGGCCGAGTCCGTGCGCGTGCTCGCCCCCGTGCCCGGCAAGGGCACCGTCGGCGTCGAGGTCCCCAACCGCCGCCCCAAGCCCGTCTGCCTGCGCGAGATCATCGAGTCCAAGGTGTGGGACGACAACAAGTGCGACATCCCCGTCGTCCTGGGCAAGGATGTGACCGGCAAGCCCATCGTCGCCGACCTCGCGAAGATGCCGCACGCCCTCATCGCCGGCTCCACCGGCTCCGGCAAGTCCGTGTGCATCAACGGCATCATCGGCTCGCTCCTCTACCACGCCAGCCCCGACGACCTGCGCTTCATCATGGTCGACCCCAAGGTCGTGGAGATGCAGATCTACAACAAGCTCCCGCACATGCTCATCCCCGTGGTGACCGAGTGCAAAAAGGTCCCGGGCGCCCTCAAGTGGCTCATCTCCGAGATGGAGCGCCGCTACCGCGTGTTCGCCGCCTCGGGCGTGAAGAACATCGCCGGCTTCAACGCCAAGATATCCAAGGACAAGGACGCCGCCGCCAAGGCCTCCCAGCTCGACCTCTCCCTCTCCCCCGAGGAGCGCCAGGCCGCACGCGAGGCCGTCTCCGTCGCGCGCGACGATGGCGTGCTGGAGATTCCCGAAAAGAAGCTCCCCTACATCGTCTGCATCATCGACGAGCTCGCCGACCTGATGATGGTCGCCCCCGCCGACATCGAGACCGGCATCGCCCGCCTCGCCCAGCTCGCCCGCGCCGCCGGCATCCACCTCATTCTGGCCACCCAGCGCCCCTCGGTGAATGTCATCACCGGCGTCATCAAGGCCAACCTGCCCTGCCGCATCGCCTTCAAGGTCACCTCCTCCGTCGACTCGCGCACCATCCTCGACTGCAAGGGCGCCGAGACCCTCATCGGCAAGGGCGACATGCTCTTCATCCCCCCCGGCGCCGCCGCCCTCGTGCGCGCCCAGGGCGCCTATGTCTCCGAGGAGGAAATCTCCGGCCTCGTCGACTACATCAACGCCCAGAACGGCGACCCCGAATTTGCCGACGATGTGCAGGAGGCCATCGAGCTCGCCGCCATGGAGGACTCCGATGACGACAAGACCCCCACCGAAGGTACCGGCGACGATGACGACGACCCCATGATCCAAAAGTCCTGGGACATCATCCGCAGCACCAAGCGCGCCTCCACCTCCATGCTCCAGCGCCGTCTCTCCATCGGCTACAACCGCGCCGCGCGCATCATGGACATCCTCCAGGAGCGCGGCTATGTCGGCCCCGAAAACGGCTCCTCCCCCCGCGAAATCCTCCGCGAGGTCTGAAGCCAAACTCGGAACGCGGAACTTCTAACGGCGTGCCCTCCGCCGTGAGCGCGGGCGGCCCGCCCGCTTCCCGAACAACAAGAAGGCCGCCCGGATTCTCTCCGGGCGGCCTTGCTGTTTTTCGGCGAGGGGGCGGTGCGGTCAGAATCTCAGGGTGGCGTAGGCCATGACGGTGGTGAGGTTGCCGTCGCGGGAGAGGTTGTCCTCGTATTCGCCGCGAACGCCGACGCCGAGGAACGACAGGTGCAGTTGGGCGTCGAGCGAGTAGGTGGCCGTCTCCAGCTTGTCGGCGCGGAAGTAGCGCACCGAGGGGGTCAGTTGGAGCAGCGCCGGCACGACGGTGATGCCGAGTCCGGCCTCCACCGTGCCGCCCGCCTGCGCATCCTCGGTGCCGGTGTAAGCGAGGCCGTTGGATTGCACGACGCCGACGCCGAGGCCGGCGTACGGGGTGAGGATGCCCAGCAGCGAGCCGGACAGCAGCAGGTCGGCCCCGCCGGCGTGGCGGTGCAGCGCGCCGGCCTCGACCGATTCCAGGTAGGTGTATCCGGCGCGCGCCGACAGTTCGAACATCGCCAGCGTGGCCAGGTCGGTCTGGGCGCCGACGTGCACCCCGGCGAGCTCCGTGCGGGCCGGGCCGGTCTCCAGCCAGGCGTAGGCCGGGCCCACCTCGATCCAGGCGCCGTCGGCCTCCTTGGCCTGCAGGGAGGCGGGGCACAGGGCCGTTGCCGCGGCGGCGGCGAGGCAGAGAAGACCGGAGGATAGGGGGGCGGATGGGCGTTTCATAGGCGGCGTGGTCTCTCATCCCGCTGCGCTTTCGGCAACAGCGCCGGCGCCCCGCGCGCGGGACCTGCCGAAATTTACAAAGGATTGGGCCGCCTCGCGTCGTGCGCCGTCCGCGCGCGGGATTTCTCTGCGCAGCCGACTTTTTTATGATGCGGATAAGCCTCATTCATACGCCGGGGCCGAGCGGCCCTCGGGGTGGACAGCCGCCCCTACCGCGGGCAGCGTGCGCGCCCCATGAGCCAACGCCAAGACCCCGCCGCCTCCGATTACCTCCATAACACCCCCGACGACGCCGGTTTCTTCGGCAAGCACGGCGGCGTGTTCGTGCCGCCCGCGCTGGAGGGCGTGATGCGCGAGGTGTCCCGCGCCTATGAGACCATCAGCCGCTCCGCCGAGTTCATCTCCGAGCTGCGCAGCATCCGCAAACACTTCCAGGGCCGCCCCACGCCCGTCTACCACGCCGCGCGCCTCTCGCGCAAACTGGGCGCATCGCAGATCTACCTGAAGCGCGAGGACCTCAACCACACCGGCGCGCACAAGATCAACCACTGCATGGCCGAGGGCCTGCTCGCCCGCTTCATGGGCAAGAAGAAGATCATCGCCGAGACCGGCGCCGGCCAGCACGGCGTGGCCCTCGCCACCGCCGCCGCCTACTTCGGCCTGGAGTGCGACATCTACATGGGCGAGGTCGACATCGCCAAGCAGGCGCCGAATGTCGCCCGTATGCAGATTTTGGGTACGCGCGTCATCCCGGTGAAGCACGGGCTGAAGACGCTCAAGGAGGCGGTGGATTCCTGCCTGGAGGCGTACATGCAGGACCCGGTCAACCAGCTCTACTGCATCGGCTCGGTCGTGGGCCCGCATCCGTTCCCGCGCATGGTGCGCGACTTCCAGCATGTCGTGGGCGCCGAGGCGCGCGACCAGATCATCGAGATGACCGGGCGCCTGCCCGAGGTCGTCACGGCCTGCGTGGGCGGCGGTTCCAACGCCATGGGGATGTTCTCCGGCTTCCTCGCCGACACCGGCACCGAACTGCACGGCGTCGAGCCCCTCGGCCGCGGCCCCACGCCCGGCGAGCACTCCGCCACGCTCACCTACGGCAGCGAGGGCGTCATCCACGGCTTCCGCTGCTACCTGCTGCAGGACGAGCAGGGCAACCCGGCCCCGGTGCACTCCGTGGCCAGCGGCCTCGATTACCCCGGCGTGGGCCCCGAGCACTGCCACCTGAAGGACACCGGCCGCGTGAGCTACCACACCATCGACGATGAGGCGGCCATGGAGGCGTTCTTCCTGCTCAGCCGCCACGAGGGCATCATCCCCGCCATCGAAAGCTCGCACGCCCTCGCGAACGCCATCCGCCTGGCGCGCACCGGCGAGCGCCCGCGCTCCATCCTCGTGAACCTCTCCGGCCGCGGCGACAAGGACCTCGACTATGTCATCGCCAACTACGGCACCGGCGACCGCTACGTGAAGTGAGTCGCGCCTTGGCCGACGCCATCGGGGATTCCCCGTAGGGCGGACGCTTGCGTCTGCCGGGCATCGACGGGCGTGTCGGCACGCGCAAGCGCGCGCTCTGAGCCGTGTGATTCGGCGGATGCATCCGTCGGCTCGAACAACAAAAACGCCACCCGGGGCTCGGGTGGCGTTTTGGCTTTCATGCGGTCGCGGCGGCTCAGGCCTTGGCGAGGCGCAGTCGGTGCACGGTGGTGGTGCGGTAGGTTTCGCCGGGGCGCAGGACGATGGTCGGGAAGGCGGGCTGGTTCACGGCGTCGGGGAATTTCTGCGCCTCCAAGCAGACGGAGGAGCGGAAGCCGTAGGTGGCGCCGCCCTTGCCGGGAGCGCCGTTCACGCACTCCACATTCCAGTTGCCGGAGTAGAGGTGGATGTCGGGCTCGGTCGTCTCCACCAACAGGATACGGCCGGACTTCGGGTGCGAAAGCTCGGCGGCCGGGCGCAGCTCGCCGGGCGTGCCGCCGACGACGAAGCTCTGGTCGTAGCCGCGGCCGAAGCGCAGCTGGTCGTGGCTGTCGCCGATGCGCTCGCCGATCAGGCGCGGCTCGCGGAAGTCCAGCGGCGTGCCGGCCACGGGGACGATCTCGCCCGTGGGGATGCTGTTCTCGTCGGCGGGCAGGTAGTGCTTGCCGAAGATCTTCAGGGTGTGGTCGAGGATCGTGTCGTGGTCGTGGCCGCCGAGGTTGAAGTACGCGTGGTTGGCGATGTTCACCGGGGTGGCCGCGTCGGTGGTCGCGCGGTAGTCGATGCGCACCGAGGCGTCGGACTCGAAGGTGTAGGTGACGGTGATGTCGAGGTTGCCGGGGTAGCCTTCCTCGCCGTCCGCGCTGCGGCGCGAGAAGGCGACGGCGGGAGCCTCGGGCGTGCCGCCGATCTCGGCCTTCCAAAGGCGGCGGCTGAAGCCGGCGGGGCCGCCGTGCAGGTGGTTGGGGCCGTTGTTCACGGCGAGGCTGTAGTCCTTGCCGTCCAGGCGGAATTTGCCGCCGGCGATGCGGTTGATCACGCGGCCGCAGGTGGCGCCGAACGAGCCGGTCTGGCGAGCGTAGCCGGCGGCGTCATCGAAGCCCTGCACGATGTCGGCGAAACGGCCGTCGCGGTCGGGCACGGACCAGCCGACCCAGGTGGCGCCGAGGTCGGTGAGCGTGAGCGTGGCGCCGGATTTCAGGCGCAGCGTGAACAGGGAGGCGGCGCCGATGCCGGGGACGGTGCCGAAGGGGGTGGTGGTGACGGACATGGGGAGGATGCGGGGTGAGTTATTCGCGTCGCGGGCGGGCGGGGAAGCCTTGGCGCCGGTTCTCCTTTCTCCCCACCCGGCCCGGTTCGGTCGAGCGGTTTCGCAACCGGATTCGGCGCGCCGGGGCGGCTTCGCAGGCCCGCTTGCGGCGGGCGTCGGCGGGGTGTCAGATGGTCTTGGAATGCCGGTTGGCGGCGGTTTCCAGGTATTGGTCGAACACCATGGCGAGGTTGCGCAGGAAGAACCGTCCGGTGGGCGTCACGCGCGCGGCGTGCTCGCCGATCTCGACGAGGCCGTCCTTCGCGAGGGGCTCCAGTCGGGCGAGCTCGGCGGCGTAGGTGGCGGCGAAGTCGAGGCCGAGCGCGGAGGAGAGTTTGGCGTAGTCGAGGGTGAGCTCGCACATGAGCGTGCGGATGATGTGTGCGCGGCGGCGGTCCTCCTCGGTGAGCCGCAGGCCCTTGGCCACCGGCAGCCGTCCGGCTTCGATCGCGGCGTAATATTCCGGCAGCTCCTTCTCGTTCTGGTGGAACGCCTCCGGCGTCTGCGAGATGGAGCTGACGCCGAGGCCGAGCATGGGCAGCTCCGGGTGCGTGGAGTAGCCTTGGAAGTTGCGCTGGAGGCGCCCGTCGCGGAAGGCGATGGCGAGCTCGTCGTCCTGCTTGGCGAAGTGGTCGAGGCCGATGGCGGCGTAGCCTGCGGCGGTGAGGCGGTCGAGAATGCGTTGGAACAGCTCCAGTTTGCGCTCGGCCGCGGGCATCGCGCCGGAGTTTTCCAGAATCTTCTGGGCCGGCTTGAGCCAGGGGATGTGCGCGTAGCTGAAGACGGCGAGTCGGTCGGGGTTGAGCTCCAGCACGCGGTCCAGCGTGCGGTCCACGGACTCGACCGTCTGGTGAGGCAGGCCGTAGATGAGGTCGAGGTTCACCGAGGCGTAGCCGCTCTCGCGCAGCCAGGTCACGGAGTCGCGTGTGATGTCGAAGCTCTGGACGCGGTTGACCAGCTTCTGCACCTTCGGGTCGAAGTCCTGCACGCCCAGCGAGGCGCGTATGCAGCCAAGCCGGCTGAACGCCTCCACGCGCTCGCGGTCGAGCCGGCGCGGGTCGAGCTCCACGGAGATCTCGGCGTCGCTCGTGAAGGTGAACGCGGCGCGCAGCATGGCGGCGAGCCGGTCGATCTCGGGGGCGGTGAGGTAGGAGGGGGTGCCGCCGCCGAAGTGCAGCTGCGCGACGCGGGTGCCGGGCGCGAGGCGCGGGCGCCACAGCGCGATCTCCTTTTCGAGGTGGTCGAGGTAGGTTTCGGAGACGCCCTTGAGCGTGGTGATCACCGTGTTGCACCCGCAGTAGCGGCAAAGCGACGGGCAGAACGGGATGTGCACATACAGCGAGATGAGACCGTCGGCCGGCGCGAACACCGCGGGGCGCTCCTGCGGCGCGATGTCGTCGCGGAAGCGAAGCGCCGTGGGGTACGAGGTGTAGCGAGGGCCCGCCGTGTTATACTTCCGGATGAGGGATTCGGGGATGGCGGACATGGCGGTGGCGGTCGGTGGATGGGTGGTCCCGGGGTCGGGCGGCGTGCGCGCACTGTGCCCGGCGCGTGGCGTTTCGGAATTCAAAAGCGCGGGTTTCGCGCGCCGGGCGCCCCGACCGGGCAAATCAAGGGCGCCCCCCGTCCGGGTGGGCGCCCTCGGCCTCGCCTTGGGGCGAGGCGCTCACTTTACGGAGATCCTGTGCGTCTTGGCTGACTTGTCCTTGGGGACGCGCAGCGTGAGGATGCCGTGCTCCAGGGAGGCCTCGATGCCGTCGGGCTTCACATGGTCGGGCAGGCTCAGCGCGCGCCGGTACTCCAGCGTGCTTTCGCTCGTCTTGGTCTTGGTGTGCCGGTGGGCGCTCACCGTGAGCATGCCGCCTTCGGCGGACACCTCGATGTTGTCCTTGGTCACGCCGGGCACATCGAGTTTCACCAGGAAGGCGTCGGGTTCCTCCGTCACCTCGGTGTCGGGCAGGGCGATGCCGGAGAGCGGCTCGGGCAGGATGAAGTCGTCGAAAAAGCCGGTCCAGGGGCGGAACACTTCGGGCAACCCGTCGAACGGGTCCTCGGTGCGCACGGACGGCAGTTGGCGCGCCGACCGGGGCCGGCGCGAGGCGGGTTTCGAGGGGGTGCGGCGCTTCGGCGAGGCCGCATGCTTCTTAGGGGTGATTTTCATGAGCGGGGTATGGGGTTGTTCGGCAACGCGCAAATCGGGGCGGCGCCTTGGGGCAACAGGGAGCGGTGGCCTTTCCTCGCGCAAGCGACCCGGGCCTCCGTGCGCGGGGGTGTCGCCGGGTTTACCGGGTTTTTCAAACGCCCCGAGCCCCGCGGCCAAGACCGGTGCTGGGCCGGCGTGAGGCGGCCGGGCGAACGGGCGGCTTGTCGCGGGGGCGCCGCGCCGATAGTTTGCGCAACCTCATCCCTCCCCATTCGACCATGATGGAAAATCCCCCCACCCGGAACTCGCGCCTGCTGCGCTGGGTCAACAAGTCCGTGCGCCTTTTCAAGCCCGACGCCGTTCACTGGTGCGACGGCTCCAAGGCCGAGTCCGAAGCGCTGCTGGCGGAGCTCGTCGGGCGCGGCGCCGCCATCCGGCTCAACCCCGCGAAGCGTCCGGACAGTTTCCTGTTCCGTTCCGACCCGCGCGATGTGGCGCGCATGGAGAGCCGAACCTTCGTCTGTTCGCAATCGGCGGACGCCGCCGGCCCGACCAACAACCTCGTGGAGCCCGAGGCGATGAAGGCGCGGCTGGAGCGGCTGATGGCTGGCTGCATGCGCGGCCGCACGATGTTCGTGATCCCTTTCCGCATGGGCCCCGCCGGCTCCCCCATGAGCATCACCGGCGTGCAGATCACCGATTCGCCCTATGTCGTGGTCAGCATGCGCATCATGGCCCATGTCGGCCGCGATGTGCTGCGCGACCTCGGCGAGCGCGGCTTCTTCGTGCCCTGCGTACACTCGGTGGGGCGCCCCCTCGCCCCGGGCGAGACCGACTCGGCCTGGCCGTGCAACCCCGAGGAGACGGTGATAGCGCATTTCCCCGAGGAGCGCTACATCGTGTCGTATGGTTCCGGATACGGCGGCAACGCCCTGCTGGGCAAGAAGTGCCTGGCCCTGCGCATCGCCTCGGTGCTCGGGCGCGACCAGGGCTGGCTGGCCGAGCACATGCTCATCCTCGGCGTCGAGGCCCCCTCGGGCGAAAAGACCTATGTGGCGGCCGCATTTCCCAGCGCCTGCGGCAAGACCAACTTCGCCATGCTCGTGCCTCCGGCGTCCATGCACGGCTGGAAGGTGACCACCGTGGGCGACGACATCGCCTGGATGCGCCCGGGCCCGGCCGGCGAGCTGCGCGCCATCAACCCCGAGTCCGGCTTCTTCGGCGTCGCTCCGGGCACCTCGGTGCGCACCAACCCCAACGCCATGGCGGCCTGCTCGCACGGCTCTCTCTTCACGAATGTCGCGCTCACCGACGACGGCGATGTGTGGTGGGAGGGCATGACGGACGAGCCGCCCGCGCACCTCATCGACTGGCAGGGGCACGACTGGACGCCCGGTTGCGGCCGCCTCGCCGCGCACCCCAATTCGCGCTTCACCGCCCCGCTGTCGAATTGCCCGTGTCTGGACGCGTCGGCGTGCGACCCCGAGGGCGTGCCCGTCGCCGCCATCCTTTACGGAGGCCGGCGCATGAGCGACATCCCGCTCGTGGCCCAGGCGTTCAACTGGTCCCACGGCGTGTATCTGGGCGCCACGCTCGGATCCGAGCAGACCGCGGCCGCCGAGGGCAGGGTGGGCGATCTGCGGCGCGACCCCATGGCCATGCTGCCGTTTTGCGGCTACAACATGGCCGACTACCTGCGCCATCACTTCAAGTTCGCCCGCCGTCTCGCCGAGCCGCCCCCGGTCTTCCATGTGAACTGGTTCCGCAAGGGCGCCGACGGCAAATTCCTCTGGCCCGGCTACGGCGACAACATGCGCGTGCTGCGCTGGGTCGTCGACCGCGTGCACGGGCGCGTCGGCGCCCGCGAATCCGCCTTCGGGCTGCTCCCGCGCTACGCCGACTTCGACTGGCGAGGCCTGGATTTCCCCGAGGGCTCCTGGAACGAGCTCATGTCGCTCGACCGCGACCGGCTGCGCCTCGCCACGCTCCAGCACGAGGAACTGTTCCTCAAGTTCGCCGAGCACCTGCCGCGCGAGCTCACCTGCGAGCGCGAGTCGCTCATCGCCCGCCTCTACTGACGCCCGCGCCGTGCCGGGAATCGCAGGTTTTTTGCGGGCGGCGCGCTTGACAGGGGGGGCGCCGGGGGCAACCCTGCAAGGTGTTCTTTGAAAGGTGTGACTAACACAAACGCCCCGCGGCGCAAACCGCGGGCGACCGACCGCCGGAACCTTTCCTCGGAAAGTAAACGGCGCCGGGAAATCCCCATTTTCGAACACGCGTGCCGCTAGGCGCGCGCGGTCGCCATCACGGGGGTGTTCCGGATTCGATCCCGATCAAGCGGTCGCGATGGCACGCGGAGGATGATCCTTGGCCTCCTTAATCACGGATCACGACGATAACTGGCAAATCCAACGTCATCGCCTTCCAGCGTCCCTCCCTCGCTCTCGCTGCCTAAAGCAGTTTGAGCGAAAGTGACGCCTAACGGCAAAATTGTCGCCACAGTTGCGACACAGCGATGCTCACCGACGCCTGCTGAGTGACCACGCTGACAAAACAGCAGGTAACCCTCCCTTTCTCGCCGGATCTTTTGAGGATAAAAAGGAAAGACGCGGCTCAAGCACACCGGGCGCCGCCGCCCCAAGTGTGACAAAAACCCATACGGACGGCTAAGCGTGTAGAAGTCGCCTCCAACGGGTTGGGAGACAGGGGTTCAACTCCCCTCACCTCCACCACTTTCAAAGAATCAAAAAGGCCCCGAATCCCTGATTTATCGTCAGGGTTCGGGGTCTTTCCGTGTCCACCCTGCCGGAGTTCGTCCGCGGGTGCCGCGCATGTTTCGCGACCGTCATATTTCGGGCGGCGGGGCGCCTTTCCGGCTTTGGGTTTTACGGTGCGCTCGGTTCGGTGTAGCTTGCGCGACGAGGCCGCCCCGCAAGGGCGACGATTCGCTTCCCGACTCAAGCCGGGCTCTCTTCACCGCCAGACCACTTTCCCCCGATGCCGCGCCTATCCGGTTTTATTCGCGTGTTCGCCCTGGCGCCTTTTGCGGCTGCACTTTCCTCTTACGCCGAGCCGGAGGCTCCCGCTCCGAGCGTCGTCGTCGCTCCCGCGCCGTCCTGCGCCATCGTCCTCGAGCCCGCCGCAGGCGCGATTGTCGCCGCCCCGGCCGTGCCGGCGTCGGCGTCGTGGCGCGATGCGAACCGCAACGGGAGGATGGATCCGTACGAGGACCCGGCTTTGCCCGTGGAGCGCCGCGTGGCCGACCTGCTCTCGCGCATGAGCCGCGCCGACAAGCTCGGTCAGCTCAACCAGCGCCTCATGTCGTCCGACGCCATCGAGCGTTACCGGGCCGATCTGATGCGCGGCGACCTGGGCGCCGTGCTGCCGGATGCGCCGGTGGCGAACGACCCGCTGCTGCGCAACTGCCTCCAGCGCATCGCGTGCGAGGAATCGCCGCACGGCATACCGCTGATGATGGGGTTCGATACCATCCACGGCTTCCGGACGGTTTTTCCCATCCCGCTCGCCCAGGCCTGCGCCTGGGAACCCGAGCTCACGGGACGCACTTCGGCCATCGCCGCCCGCGAGAGCGCGGCGGCCGGCGTGGACTGGATTTTCGCGCCCATGTGCGACATCGCGCGCGATGCGCGCTGGGGGCGCGTTGCGGAGGGCTTCGGCGAGGATCCCTGGCTGGTTTCGCGCTATGTCGCCGCCTCGGTGAAAGGTTTTCAGGGCGAGCGCCCGGGCGACCCCGCCCGGGTCGTCGCCTGCCTGAAGCATTTCGTCGGTTACGGCGCGGCGGAGGCCGGTCGCGACTACAACACGGTGGAAATCTCCCCGCGCACGATGCGCGATGTCTACCTGCCCCCCTTCAGGGCCGGCGTCGAGGCCGGCGTGCGCACCCTCATGTGCGCCTTCCACTCCAACAACGGCGTGCCCCTGGCCGCCGACCGCGAGCTCATGACCGGCGTTTTGCGCCGCGAGTGGGGCTTCGACGGGCTCATGGTCAGCGTCTGGACCGCCGTGTCCGAGCTCATCCCGCACGGCTACGCTTACGACGCCGCCGACGCCGCGCGCTTCGCGCTGCTGGCGGGTGTGGACATGGAGATGGTCTCCGCCTGCTACGCCGACATGCTGCCTCGCCTGCTCGCCGAGGGCGGCGTGCCGGAAGCCTCGGTGGACGAGGCGGTGCGGCGCATCCTGCGCGTGAAGTTCGAACGGGGCCTCTTTGATCGCCCCTATGCCGACGAGACGCTCGTGGCCGACGCCTTCCTGCGGCCCGACGCCGTGACGCTCGCGCGCGAATCCGTGCGCAAGTCGTGCGTGCTGGTGAAACGCTCGCCCGGGTCGCTCCCGCTGGAGGCTTCCAAAATCGGGAAACTCGCGCTCATCGGGCCGCTCGCCGAGGCCTCCGACGAGATGCTGGGCACCTGGCAGGGGCAGGGGCGCGCCCACGAGGTCGTGAACCTCGCCGACGCCCTTCGCGGCGCCCTGGGCGCCGAAAAGGTCGTCGTGGCCCGCGGTTGCCCGCTTATCGAGACGGTCAAGACGCGCACGAAGACCGACGGTTCGGTGGTCATCGTGGGCGACGCCGAATCGGGCAGCGCTCGCGAGATTGCGGACGCGGTGTCCGTAGCGCGTTCGGCCGATGTCGTGGTGATGGCCCTGGGCGAACCGCGCGGCTGGAGCGGCGAAAACGCCAGCCGCACGGAGCTTTCGCTGACCGGCCGGCAGCAGGCGCTTTTCGAGGCGGTGGCGGAAACGGGAAAGCCGGTCGTGGTGGTGTTGTTCAGCGGCCGCCCGCTGGCCGTTCCCGTTGTGCAGGAGCGCGCCGCGGCGGTGCTTCTCGCCTGGCATCCCGGCGTGCAGGCCGGGCCCGGGATAACGGATCTGTTGCTCGGCGTGGCGGAGCCCACCGGGCGGCTCGCCATGACCTGGCCGCGCAGCGCCGGCCAATGCCCGCTCTACTACAACCACGCCAACACCGGACGCCCGCAGTACACCGACTACAAGGACGCCCCGTCCTCGCCGCTCTACGCGTTCGGCTTCGGCCTCGGGTACGCCGACTTCGACTATTCGCCGACGCATGTGTCCTCGCGCGCCATCGCCGGCGACGAGACGGTGACGGTTTCCGCGCACATTCGAAACACCTCCCAACGCGCCGGGGAAACGGTCGCGCAGCTTTACATCCGCTGCCTGGGCGACCGGGTCGGCGTTCGTCCCGTGCGCGAGTTGCGCGACTTCCGCCGACTGCGGCTGGAGCCCGGCGAGGCGCGTCGTGTCACCTTCGAGGTGCCCGCGAGCGCGTTCGCCCGGCTCGGCGCGGTGAACGGTTCGTCGGCGTCGCCCGAGGGGCCCTATCGCGTCTGGATCTCCGCGGATTCCCGCTCCGGCCAGTTCGCCGAGGTGTTCGTGGGCGAGTCCCGCCCGACGCAGGCCGGCGGCGAATCGGCGCGGTGATAGCGCGGGCCGGGTTCCCCTCCGTTTTCACCCCGGGCACTTTTGCCTTTCGCCTTGGCGGAAACGGCGTTGCCTTGCGCACGCTCACCGGTGCCTTCCAACAGCCTCCAGTCCTCCCAAAAACTCGCCCAGACGACGGCCATCACGCCCCGCCTGCAGCGTGCTTTGAAGCTGCTCCAGGTGCCCTCGGCCGAACTGCGCTCCGAGCTCTCCGCTGAACTGGCGGCCAACCCGGTGCTGGAGGAGGTCGAGCCGGAGGTGGCGCGCGACGCCTCGCTGGACGCCGATTTCTCCGCCGGCGACGAGGGCGAACCGACCGGCGAACTGACGGTGACGGAGGGCGATTTCTCGGCGTTGCGGCGCATGGAGGACGACTGGCGCGAGAGCTACTACGACGAGCAGCGCACCCAGTCCTACACCGCCGAGGACGCCGAGCGGCGCGAAAACCTTTTTGAGAGCCACACGGGCGAGGTCTCCTTCCATGCCCGCTTGTCCGAGCAGGCGCGCGATGTGGCCCGCACTCAGGGCGTGCTCGCCGCCCTTCACGCTCTCATCGGGCACCTTGACGAGCGCGGCTTCCTGACGGACGACCCGCGCGACATCGCCCTGTCTCGCCGGTTGGGCGCCGCCGACATGGCCGAGGCGCTGGAACTGCTGCACGCGTTCGAACCCGCAGGACTCGGGGCGCGCGACCTGCGCGAGTGCCTGCTGCTGCAGTTGCGCGCGGCGGGTCGCTCCGGCTCGCTCGCGGCGAGAATATTGGAGGAGTCGTACGAGGATGTGCTGAAGCGTCGTTTCGCCGACATCGCGAAGCGTCTGCGCGTCGAGCCCGACGCCGTGCGCGAGGCGCTCGCGGAAATCGCGAAGCTGGACACCGCGCCGGCGCGCCGGTTCGCGGCGGACGACAACCATGCGGTCACGGCCGATGTGGTGGTGTTTCGAGACGAGGAAACGGGCCGCTGGCGCGCCGAGTTGACGGGGGAGGGCGTTCCGCGCCTGCGGTTGAGCCACCCGTACAAGGAGCTGCTGGCCGGCGGCCGGCTCTCGGCGAAGGACCGTGCGTACCTTTCGGAAAAGATGAAGGAGGGCCGTTTCCTCATCGACGCTCTGGCGCACCGGCAGAGCACCGTGCTGGGTGTGGCGGATCGCCTGCTGGAGCGCCAGGCCGACTTCTTCGAGCAAGGGCGGGCCGCGCTGCGCCCGCTCACCATGGCGGTCGTGGCGGCCGACCTCGGCCTTCACGAGACGAGCGTTTCGCGTGCCGTCGCCGGAAAGTGGATGCGCACGCCCCGGGGCATGGTGGAGATGCGCGAACTCTTCACCTCCGGTTACGCGACCGCCGAGGGCGGCGCCGTGGCCGCCGCCGGCGTGAAGGAGATGATTTCCGACATCGTGTCCGCCGAGGACGCCGACGACCCGCTGTCCGACGAGGCCATCGCGGAGGCTCTGGAGAAGAAGGGCGTGAAGGTCGCGCGGCGCACCGTGGCCAAGTATCGCGAGGAGCTCGGCGTCGCCCCCAAGTACCTGCGGAGGCGCCAACCGTGAGGAACGCGGATTGCGGATTGCAGAGTGAAAATTGCAAAAGGGGCGCCCGCGTCGCTCTTCGCCCCGGCGGAGGTTCGGCACCCGTTTCTGCAATTTGCACTCTGCATTGTGCCTTCGGCGATCCCGGAAGGGGGCGCCGGTGATCCGCCTGCATGATGACGAGCTGCCGGAGGTGCGGTCGGTGCGCGGGCCGGTGCGTAGCGCGTTCGCGGCGCACGGGTGGCTGCACGAGGCGTTGGGCATGGCGCACCGTCCGGGGCAGGCGCGCATGGCGCAGGCCGTGGCGGCCGCCCTCGAGGAGGACCGCGCGTTGCTGGTGGAGGCCGGGACCGGGGTGGGCAAGAGCCTCGCGTACCTGATTCCCGGGCTGCTGTTCGCGCAGGAGAGCAAGCGCAAGCTGCTGGTCTCCACACACACCATCCCGCTTCAGGAGCAGATTTTGCGGAAGGACCTGGCGCATTGCCGCCGGCTGTTCTCGAAGGTGCCGCAGCTCAAGCCGTACGCCGGATTCCGGCACGCGTTGCTCGTGGGCAAGTCCAACTACCTGTGCACCACGCGCCTGGCGCGCGCCCTGGCCGAGAAGGCCACGCTTTTCGGCGACGAGAAATTTTCGGAGCTGCAGCGACTGGCCGAGTGGTCGCGCGAGACGAAGTCGGGGCTGCGCGAGGAGCTCGGCGACGGCGTTTCGGACGAGGTGTGGGAGTGGGTGAACGCCGACTCCTCGGTGTGCAACAACCGCGACTGCAAGCCCGAGGAGTGCCCGTACCGGCGGGCGCGCGCCGCCCTGCGCGACGCCGACATCGTGATTGTTAACCACAGCCTGCTTTTCGCTCTGCTGGCGGCGGGCATGGGCCCCAAGGGCGAGAACGCCAAGGGCGTGCTGTTCCCGAACGACTTCGTCGTGCTCGACGAGGCGCACACGGTGCCGGAGGTGGCCACGGACCACTTCGGCGAGCGCGTGTCGTCGTTCGCCGTGAACCGGGCGCTGAAGATGCTTTGGAACGGCAAGCGCGGCCTGCTGCGCAAGTGGGGCAAACAGAGCGACGCGCAGCTCGTGGCCGAGGCGCTCGCCGCGTCGGATGTGTTTTTCAATCAAACGCGCGAGGCGTGGCTGGAGCGCAAGGGCGAGATGCGCCTGCTGGAGTCGAACTGGTGCGAGCCGCACCTGAACCTGCCGCTCAAGCACCTGGAGGACCGCCTCGCGAAGCTCTTCGAGATCGAGACGAATCAGTCGCTGAAGGCCGAACTGGGCGACTTCCGCAAGCGCATCGGCGGCTTCCGCAGCGCGCTCACCGACGCGCTTCTGCTCACCGAGGCGGAGGATTCCGTGTACTGGGTGGAGAAGTCCGGGCGCGAGGGGCGCGTGGTTTCCGTGAACAGCGCGCCGCTGGATGTTGCGCCCATCCTGCGCGACAAGCTTTTCGGCGCCGGAGTGCCGGTCGTGCTGCCGTCCGCCACGCTCTCCGACGGCGTGAACATGAAGCGCTTCCGCGCCATGGTCGGCGCGCCCGCCTCGGCGGAGGAGCGCATCGAGCCCTCGCCCTTCGATTTCCGCAGGAACATGCAGGTGTTCGTCGCCGCCGACGCGCCCGAGCCCACCGCGCGGGGCGGTTCGCGCACCGACCGCGAGTACCTGGCGGCGGCCTCGCTGCACGCGGTGCGCATGATGCCGGGCGGCACGCTCATCCTGTGCACCGCCAACGCCGAGCTGGCCGACCTGCGCGACCGGCTCGAGGAGTCCCTGCGCGGCGAGCGCCCCGTTTTCGCGCAGGGCGCCGGGCTTTCCCGCACGGAGCTGGTGAAGCGCTTCCGCGACTCCGGCAACGGCGTGCTGTTGGGTGTATCCAGCTTTTGGACCGGTGTGGACATCCCCGGGCCTGCCTTGTCTCAGCTGATCATCACGCGACTGCCGTTCGAGAACCCCACCGCGCCGGTGGCGGCCGCGCGAGCCGAGCGTATCGAGAGCCGCGGCGGCAAACCGTTCGCGCAGATGATGTTACCCGACGCGCTTATCCGGTTTCGTCAGGGCGTCGGCCGGCTCATCCGCACAACCGAGGATCGGGGTAGGGTGGTTGTGCTCGATTCCCGGGTGCTTTCCAAGGTCTACGGGAAGCATTTCATAAGGGCTTTGCCGCAGCCTGATTTTACAAGTTTCCGCCTTGCGGAAATCGCGACGGTGATGCCAGTTTATCGCTGATGTGATGCGGTTTGCGGGGCGAAATGCCTCCGCTCCGACAGGCGGCTTTCCCGGGCGGGCCAACCTGCGCTTTACAATCGTCGGCCCTGCGGCCAAAACAACGCCTCTTCCGACACTAAAACGAAGTAATGCAACTCAAGGAACTGACATTGAAGGAGCTCCTGGCCCTGTTCGACGCCTCCGCGCACGAGCAGATCGCGGAGTATTTCGACGATCCGGGGATTCATTACATCGTCGTTTTCGCCAATCACTTCCAGCCCGACATGGGGCTGCTCACGGTCGGACCCGAGCAGGACTGCACCAGCCTGGAGCAGGCCAAGCGGGCCATCATCGACCGCAAGTTCGCCAAGTTCATGGTGCGCTGCGCCGGTTGCCCCAAGGATGCCCGCAAGAACGAGACGGTCGTCGGTTTGGTGAAGCCCATCGAGCGCGGCACCCAGTTGGAGCCCGTTCGCGCATCCGCCGCCGCGCCCGTTGCCTCCGGCCGCCAGGCCGCTCCGGAAGCCGTCACGCCTCGCGTGGTCTTTTCTCCCGGCGGTTCCGCTTCCAAGGAGTCCCCCTCCAAGCCCGCCGCGGCTCCCGCGCCCTCGGCCGCGCCCGTAGCGGCCGCCGCAGTCGTGAGCGCCGCGACGGCCCCCGCCGCCGAGCCCGTCGCGATGAGCGCGGAGGAGGAGGCCAGACTCGCCGCGCGCGCGGCGGAGCTGGACAAGCGCGAGGCGGCGCTGAAGGGCGTGGAAGCCGAGCTCAAGCAGCGCGAAGACGAGATCGTCGAGCGCGAGGACTATGTGACCGAGTCCGAGGAGTCCCTCATCGGGAAACTCCAGAAGCAGGAACGGCGCGCCGTGGAGCTTGAGCAGCAGGAGGAGAACCTGCGCAAGGGCCTGGCCATGCTGGCCGCCAAGGAGGCCGCATTCGCCGCCAAGGTCGAGGCCTTCAAGGCCGCCAATCCCACAGCCGAGGTCTCCTGAGCCCTCGATTAAGTTTTTTTATGAACGACCGTGACAACATGTCCGATGTAAACCTCACCAAGCGCGAGATTGTGCACTCGATATTCGAGAAGACCAAAGGTGAGATCCAGCAGAGTCATATCCGGGACACCGTGCAGATGACTCTCGATGTCATTTGCGACGCCCTTTCCCGGGGCCGCACCGTCGAGCTGCGCAATTTCGGCGTCTTCGAGGTGCAGGTGCGCGAGGCCCGCGTGGGCCGCAATCCCAACCGGCCCGAGGACGACGTGCTCATCCCCCGCCGCTCCGTGGTCAAGTTCAAGGCCGGCAAGGAGCTCAAGGAGAGCCTCAAGAAACTCGATCTCGTCGAGGTTCCCGCCAACTGACACCGACCCGGTTTTTCCCGGACGGGCCCCGGGTTCCCCCGCGGGCCCGTCTCCATTTTACGGTTACACCGCAACACCGCTTCACTTCACGCCATGACACAGTTCAAGAGCCTCCCCGGCTTCCGCGAGTTCTACCCCGAGGACAAGGCCGTCCAGAACCACATCTTCGACATCTGGCGGCGCACCTCGCGCCGCTTCGGTTTCCGCGAATGGGACGCCCCGGTGCTCGAGGAGCTCGAACTGTTCACCGAGAAGTCCGGCGAGGAGATCGTCTCCCAGCTGTTCAACTTCGTGGACAAGGGTGAGCGCGCCGTGACGCTGCGTCCCGAGATGACGCCCTCGCTGGCGCGCATGGTCGCCGCCCGTGCGGGCTCGATGCGCCGCCCGATCAAGTGGTTCGCGATCGGCGACAACTTCCGCTACGAGAAGCAGCAGAAGGGGCGCCTGCGCAGCTTCGTGCAGTACAACGCCGACCTGCTCGGCGAGCCCGGCCCGTCCGCCGACGCCGAGATCATCGCGCTGTGCGTGGAGTCGCTGCGCGCCTTCGGTCTGCGCGAGGGCGAGTTCTGCATCCGTCTTTCCGACCGCAACCTGTGGTTCCTTTTCCTCGAGTCGCGCGGCGTGCCCGCCGACAAGGTGCCCGCCATCCTCTCCGTCGTGGACAAACTGGAGCGCGACAAGCCCGAGGACCTTCTCAAGAACGCCGCCGGCGCTCTGGCCGGCACGGACTGCGACCCGGTCGCCATCCTGGACGCCGTGCGCGGTTTCGTCGCCTGCGATTCGTTCGACAAGGTGCGCGCCTTCCTCGGCGCCGGCAATGCGGCCGTGGAGGCCCGCCTGAAGGACTGGAGCGAGCTGCTGGGCATCCTTTCCGCCATGAACCTGGGCGATTTCATCCGCGTGGACATGACCATCGTGCGAGGCCTCGCCTACTACACCGGCTTCGTGTTCGAGGCCTTCCAGCTCGTCGGCCAGGGCCGAGCGCTCGCCGGCGGCGGCCGCTACGACAACCTGGTGAAGAAGCTCGGCGGCCCCGACATGCCGGCCGTCGGCTTCGGCATGGGCGATGTCGTGCTGCGCAACCTGCTCGACGACCTCAAGCTCATCCCCGCCTACCACGACGCCCCCGACTTCTACGCCATCGTCATCGGCGAGGAGAATCGCGCCGAGGCGCTGAAGGATGTCGCTGCGCTGCGCACCGCCGGAATCTGCGTCGAATATGCGTTCAAGGACGGCAAGTTCGGCAAACTCATCCAGACGGCCGAACAGTCCGGCGCGCGCCACGCGCTCGTGTACGGCGGCGACGAGCTGGCCGCCGGCGTGGTGAAGGTGCGCGACATGAAGGAGCGCCGCGAGGTGGCCGTGCCGCGCGCCCACCTCATCGAGGCGCTGCGTCTCATCGCCGAGCACGGTCTGCCGTGCGATCAGCCCAAGCCCGGTTGCGACCGTCAGGGCGGCTGCGGTTGCTCGCACTAACCGGACGGAAGAGGCAAGGAATCGGCGTCGCTGACTTTGCTCTGCTCTTCCTTGTCAGGTTTGCCGCAAAACCTTCCGCCAGGTTTTTAACCACGAAAGACACGAACCACACGAAAGCGTTCGTCCGGGGTGAGCCGCCGTTCAACCCTGACAAAAGCAAGAGCTACGGCTGCGTGGCGAAGTCGCCATTCGCCTCCTTTTCGTGTGGTTCGTGTCTTTCGTGGTTCTTTCTGAGGTTTTGAGATCTTTCCTCCCGCTCCCTTCCGCATGTCGCAGGACAATCCTTTCCAAATCGGCTTCAAGTCGGCCCGCGCGCTGGCCGTGCCGGCCGCCTTTCTCATCGCCGGCGGCGTCGCGCTGGTCGTCGCGTATTTTCATGCGCCGGCGGTGTCGGGCGCGTTCTCGCATGTGGCGGAGTTGAAGTCGCGATACGGATACGCGTTCTCTTTCGCGCTGAACTTCCTGCTCGCCGGAGTCCTGCCGTGGCTGATGCGCATGGCGCTGCCTTCGCTGCGCCCGGCGCGCCCGGTTTCCGAGCTCGTGTTCGGCACGCTTTGGTGGGGCGCCTTCGCCATCATCGTCGACGCGCTCTACCGCGGGCTGGGCCATCTTTTCGACGGCCGCGGCTGGCCCGTGGCCGGCGTGATCGGGGCGAAGATGGCCGTGGACCTGGTGCTGTTCATGCCCCTGTTCGCCGCGCCCGTCATCGCGCTGGCGCACCTGTGGAAGGACGCCGGGTACGATTTTGCGAAGCTGCGTTCGGGCATGGGGCCGGGGTGGTATCGGCGCCTCGTTTTGCCCAATCTCATCCCGAATCACATGGTGTGGATTCCCGGAACGCTGCTCGTGTTTTGCATGCCGGCGGACCTGCAGCTGACGCTCTCCAGCCTCATCGCGTGCTTCTGGGCGCTCATGTGCCTGCAGATCGCCGCGCGCACCCGGGGCCGCGTGGCCGTCGATCCCGAGGAGGCCTGAAGGCCAAGGCGGAATTCAAAATGCGGAATGCCGAAGTGGGGTCGACCTGCGGCCGGCCCGCGCGGTGACCTCTTCCGGAATTGTTCAGACAAGCGCCGGGCGCAGTCCCGCCCTTTCTTAGTGCTTCGTTCTAAGTTCCCACTTTCCATGACCCCCCTTCGCATCGGACTGCGCTCCTGTCGCGAGCTCGCCTTGCCCGCGTTGGTCCTGCTGGCCGCCGGCACCGCGTTGGTCGTGGCGTACTACCGCGTGCCCGCCGTGGCCGAGGCGATGTCGCGGGTGGGCGCGCTGAAACGCGATGCCGGCGTGCTCTTCCCCGTTTTCGCGGGCATGGCGCTCAGCGGGCTCATCCCCTGGCTGTTCCGCATGGCCATCCCCGCGCTGCGTCCCGAGCGCCCGCTCGCCGAGCTGCTGTTCGGGCTGCTCTGGTGGCCGCCCATGTGCGTGGTCATCGACGCCTTTTACCGGCTGCTCGGTCACCTCTACGACGGGCTCGGCTGGCCGGTGGGCGTTCTGGTGTTGGTGAAGGTGTTCACGGACATGTTCGGCTTCACCGCCTTCTTCGCGTCGCCGGCGAACGCGTTGGCGCACCTGTGGAAGGACCTCGGCTTCGATTTCCGCCGGCTGCGGGCGAACCTGGGCGCGGGTTGGTACTCGCGTCTGGTGCTGCCCAATCTGATTCCCAACTTCATGGTTTGGTTCCCGGGCGTGACCCTCGTGTACGCGATGCCCTGCGATCTGCAGCTGCCGATGGCCAACCTCATCGGGTGCTTCTGGTCGCTCATGTGCCTGCAAATCGCCTCGCACTCCAAGGCGCGTCTGGCTCCCTCCGGGGTGGCCGTGGCCGCCTGAGCCCGCGCACGGCGTACAGGACCGCCCCCTCCGGTTTTCTCCGCTACATCCGTCTCATGAGCGCGTCCGTTGAAATCATCACCCTCCGCGACCAGTCCAACGCCGAGTTCCTCGAGAATTTTGCCGCGCCCGGCCGCGTCGGCCTTGTGGGAGGCGACCGTCTTCTGGACCGTACGCTGTGTTACGCGCAGCGACGCGTGGATGCCCACCGTCGACCCGGGCGCTGGTCTCACGCCTTCCTGTTCCAAGGCCGGCGCGCCGACGGACGGCATTGGGTCGTCGAATCGGACCTGGAGTATCATCGCAAGCACCTGAGACTGGGCGTGCAGGAGAACCGGGCGGAGAAGTTTCACGACGAGGCCGACTATTCCCGCATGGCCGTGGTGGACTTCGGTTTGGATGCGGCGGCGTTGGGCGCCGTGCAGGCCGCCGCGCTCGACATGGTCGCCGCGCGCATGCGCTACTCGGTGGCCGAACTGTTCGGTACGCTCCTCGCGCTGCGCCACCCCGGGCTGCGTCCGAGGCCCAATGTGCTGGGCAAGGCCCACTCGGCCTATTGCTCCGCCTTCGTTCGCCTGGTGTTTCTGCGCGCCGGAGTCGACGCCCTGCCGGGAATCGAGCCCAAACACACCACGCCCGAGGACCTTTTTCGCTCGCCGTTGGCCACGCGCATCTGGCTGCTTGAGCGCAAGGAGTGGGCCCCGGTCACTCCCTCCGAGCGCCTGCGCAATCGTGTTCTCGGCCTGCGTTCCGGACTCGCCGCACGCCGTACCAAGGGGCTTGGCGCGGCGTGATTTGCGGCCTCACTTCGTCGTCGGGGGGATTTTCTCCACCGTCAGGCGGAACTTAAGTTCGCCGTCATGCCAGGAAATGGTGTCTCCGTCGGTATGGATGTCTTGCGCAATGGGGGTGATTTCTTGGAACCCGCGCTGCGCCTTGTAGATGATTCTGCCACGGTATTCGAGGGTCGTGGTTTCGGGCTGCAAGAACGGGACCCCGATTGATTCCGTCGTCACGCTTCGTCTCAGCTTGGCCCCGCCGAATTCAAAGTCCTCTTGTCGATGAACGGTCAACCATGGCTCTTTTGTCAGGCACCGATACGCCCCTCCGCAGAGTGCCCCGGCCGCAAAAATAGTAATGCTGACAATGACCATGAGGCGAGTGCTGCGGCGCGGCATGGCGGAGGTAGCGGTCGACTTATCTGAAGTCATGGCATTTTCTTGGCGTTCTTGCCGATGATGGGGAGGTCATTCAGCTCGCCCGGGCCCACTCGATCTCGGGTTCGCCGCGCGAACGCAGGTAGGCGTTGATTTGCGAGAAGGGCTTTGAGCCGAAGAATCCCCGGTAGGCGGAGAGAGGGGAGGGGTGCGCGGACTTCAGCACCAGGTGCTTCTTCGTGTCGATGAGCGGCAGCTTCTTTTGCGCATGGCTTCCCCACAGTACGAACACGAGGCCTTCGCGTTCCGCGCTGAGCCGACGGATGGTGGCGTCGGTGAACTCCTCCCAACCTTGCCCCACATGTGAGAAGGGTGCGCCGCGGCGCACGGTCAGCGTGGTGTTGAGCAGCAGCACGCCCTGTCGCGCCCACCCGGTGAGGTCGCCGGATTTGGGGGGCGGCACGCCGAGGTCGGCGGCCATCTCCTTGAAGATGTTTTGGAGCGAGGGCGGGTGCGGCACGCCTTCGGGTACCGAGAAGCACAAGCCGTGGGCCTGTCCCGGGCCGTGGTAGGGGTCCTGCCCGAGAATGACGACGCGCACGCGGTCGAACGGCGTGGTGTCGTAGGCGTTGAAGATGAGGTGACCCGGCGGATACACGGGCTCGCCGGTACCCGCCGCATGCGCCGCCTTTTCGGTGCGCAGGAATTCGTCCAGTCGGCGCATGCGTTCGCTTGCGAACTCGTCGGCGAGAGCGTCGGCCCAGGTCGGGTGGATGCGGGGGGCGGTCATGCGGAATAGGGAGTCGAGATGGGCGAATGGCGAATGCGGACGGGGTCTCAATCGGAATCCCACGGGGGGCTAACGGGGTCGATATCGCAAGGCCCTGTCCGGCGGGACCGGACCGGGGCGCAAAAAGGCCGGCGTCGCGGGGACGCCGGCCTTTGTCGTCGGGGCTTGGATACGCTTACTTGAGGAGTTCGGCGTGGTCGACGGCGGGTGTGATCTCGATGGCGCGCAGCTCGGCGCCGGCGGCGGTGGGGAGCTGCTCGATGACGAGGGTGTTCTTAGCGCCGTGCTTGAGCCAGCAGGAGGGCAGGAAGAAGGCGCGCTGGGGGCCGGCCTGGAAGTAGCGGCCGACGTGGTGGCCGTTGAGGTAGAGCTGGCCGTTGCCGGAGGCGTCGAGGCGGGCGTGCCAGGGCAGCCGGACGCCGGCGGGGGCGGCGGGCAGATCAAACTCGGCGACATAGCGCGTGAGGAGGGCGGAGGGCTTGCCCTTCGGGTGCGCCGGCCTCCGGCCGGTTGGGTGCGTTCAACGGATCCTGCCGCGAGCACGGCGGCGTTTTGTTTACTCGTCCGTGTGGTGGGGTGGGCGAGGGTCGACGGGGGATTCGGGAGCGCCGGGCCTATGCCGCTACTTCGATTTGGCGGTGGGCGAGGCGGGCGTAGCCTGCGGCCCAGGCTTTCTGGAAGTCGGTGAAGCCGGCGAGGGAGCGGTAGCCGTCATTCTTGGGGGCGGGGTCGTGAATGTAATTCCCCCAGGGAATGGGCACGACATAGCCTTCCTTGAAAACGCGCGCGCCGGGCGGGTGCGTGGGGTGGAGGTAAATCGTCATCGGCGCGCTCGTGAGCATGTGCCAGGCGCCGGGGGCGACCCACTGCTCCTTGCCGGGCATGGGCTCGAAGCGGCACTGGATTTCGGCGAAGCGCCACGGGTTGTAAACCGAGACGGTCTTGAGGGACTTGGTGGGTTGCCAATTCACCTCCGTCCAGTTGCCGAAGATGTCCTG
Source organism: uncultured Opitutia bacterium (assembly GCA_945957395.1). Classification (GTDB taxonomy): domain Bacteria; phylum Verrucomicrobiota; class Verrucomicrobiia; order Opitutales; family UBA953; genus CAMFKE01. The sequence continues at coordinate 237,327 of CAMFKE010000002.1, read as the reverse complement.
CCCTTGCGCGAGCACCTGCCAGTCCCCCAGCGAGGTCGCCAGCGTGGAGTTGAAATCGGAGCGAGCAACAACCCCATCCTTTGACGCGAATGCTGGAATAACATTATCCACGGTGCCGTCGGGGCGGACGACCACGCCCGAGGCGCGCTTCACATTCTTGGCGCCTACATAGGATTCCGTGGCCACGGCGTCGTAGTAGAACTTCTGGAGATACGCCTTATTGATGTCCCCGGCGAACGCCGCCAAGGGCAAGCCAAGGGCCGCGGCAAGGAGCTTAGTTTTGGCCGACCACATCGTAGGTGTAGGTGTAAGTGGCGGTCGGGAGGACACGCGAAATGACCAGCCGGGTAAGCGTCTTGGCTTTGACATCATAGTAGGCGGTGGTCCGATGTTCGCCGCCGCCAAGATAGCTGCCAACGCCAGTGCCAACGGAGCTGACGCCATCGTAGGAGGCATTGCCACCGGCGGCGACATCGCCGCTAACAGTTTTGAAATCGAGTTCGCCAACCGAAGTGGAAACTTCGACTACCCCTGTGGCCCCAACCGGAGTCCAAGCCGCGCCGGAGGGCGTCGTGCCATCAATGGTATTATCCGACTGCACGCAAACGACGATGAAGCGCTTGCCGACGATGGAGCGGGTCGGGTCGTTGGTGGTGTTGACCGGGTTGGTGTAGGAGAGTTGGCCGGCGTAGGCGCCGTTGCACAGGACGACGATGGCCGTGACCTTGCCGGAGCCGTTGAGCCAGCCGGCGCCTTCCACGCGGTATTCGAGGGCGCCGTCCTTGAAGAAGTAGAAGTCGCCATTCTCGTTGACCTTGCGATCCAGCGGGAGGGTCTTGCCGTTGATGGTCAGGGAATTGGCGGCGAGGGTGATGGCGGCGGCCTGGCCGGAAGACCAGGGGCAGCCGGACACGCCGCGGTCGATGCCGAAGGTGAGCGAGTAGGAGCCCTGAGCGACGGCGGGCACCTCGTTGGCGGAGGCGGGGGGCGGGGTGGTCGTGGAAACCGAGGAGCCCTTGGGCAGCGGGGTGCCCGAGAAGGTGGCGGTGTAGGTCTTTCCGCCGATGGTCACGACGGCTTCCTTGAGGATGCCGTTTTCCATGCGCGAGAAGGAGAGCTGCATGGTTTCGGTGCCGTTGCCGGAGAGGAGCTTGCCGGGCTCGCCTGCGCCGACGCCACTGAGGAGAAGGGAGGCGAGGGGCGAAGAGCCGGGGTCAATGGAGGAATAAACCGCGCCTGCGGAGGAGAGCGAAGCGGTGAAGTCGGGATTGCCGGAGTTGGCGTAGGTGAGGGAGGTGCCGCCGGTGAAGGTGAGGGTGAGGCCGCCGAAGGACATCACGACGCCGGCGGGAATGGAGTTGGGGGCGGTGATGGTGGAGGAGGCGGGCGTGGAGGCGGAAGAGCCGCCGCCGCCGCCGCCGCAGCCGGTGAGGGGCGCGGACACGGCCAGCGCCGCGAGGAAGCAAAGGGAAAGGGAGGGGAGTGTAGGCATGGGGAAGTCCATAAAAGAGCGGGGCGTATGTGGCGGATTCACCCCGCTTCGCAAGAGCAGGGATTGGGGTGATTTGCCCGGTTCTTGGAGTGGGCGAGCGCATCAAGGGTGCTGACGCCGCCCTACCTGCCTTCGTCAAGCTAGCGCAATCCATGCTCGCCTTCAGACGCAAAATCAATCCCTCCCCGACTCCTCATACATTCCAAGAATGAACAATAAAACGCCCCTCGGACTATGCCTCGCCCTCATCCTGTTTATCACGGGATGCAATGAAAACGCCCCCCCCAAAGACCAAATCCAAGCTGCGTTTGCAAAAACTATTCCCGCGCACCTGAACATCCAGGCCATCGAGGTGCAACAATCCGACCGGATGATGTCCAATGTGAAACTGAGCCTCATCCCCTCCGAGGACTTGTATCAGGTGGTGGATGAAATCCGCATCCCGGAGTCCACTACGGGCAACGCGGTACGCGTCTCCACGCTGAAATCGAAGGCCCAACAACCCCTCTCCGCCTACGGAAAAATCGCTTACCAGAAAAATGTGGATAAATGGGAGCTGAGTGTCCTCTCGCTGGAGATGCCCAAAGCCGGCCTGCCCCAAGCACAAACGGAAGCCAAGGTTGCGGGAAGCCCCGAGCTCAAACAAGAGATCGAAGCGCAAACCCAAGCCGCCAAGCTCATTGCGGAACAGAGGGTGGCTTTGGAGAAAACACGGGCCGACGCCCTGATCGCCGAACAGGAACAAATCAGTCGGGCGGAAAAAGCCGTGAACGACCTGAAGGTGAAGTCCGCGCAGGACGCCATCGAGGCCGAAAAGAAAGTATTCGCCCTGAACGCCGCCCGGCGCGAGGAACTCGCCAACACGGCCAAGAAGATATTCGTGCAAGGAAAGTCCTTCATCATCAGCACCAGCCACTACGACGGTACCGCATCGTTCAAAATGACCGTCACCAAAAGCAATGGTAAGGAATTCGACGCCACAATTTACCCGCCCGCGTTTAATGACTCCTATGAAAATACGACGGAACTCTATTTCAAGGGATTCATCACCCCTGAATCGGAAAGCTTGATTTCCATCCAATCCCTGCGGGGAACGGATGTGGAGAAAACAGATCCCAACTACGCCTTCCACGCGCAGACACATGGCGGCACGAGGACTCGACTCAGCTCCTCGCTGATTGAGTCCAGGCTGAAGTCCGCGAAACTGAATCTCGCAATGGGCGGCATCACGGGTATCTGCAATCGCGCCTTCAACGGTTCGGATGGCAAAATCAGCATCACACCGCTGACGGAATAATCGCCTGATTGGTTCCGAACAACAAACCGACCCCCTGCCAGGGGGTCGGTTTGTTGTTTTCAGCTTCGCTGACTCACTACCGGGTGGCACCAGCATAGGCGCCATGCCGCGCGCGGCGGCGTGCTGTTTACTCGTCCGTGTTGGTGGGGCGGCCGGAGGCCGGCGTTCCCGGGCGCACCGGCCTCCGGGGCCGTTGGCTCCGGCGACCGGTCAGCCGTTTTTGGGGCGTCGGCCTCGACTGGCCAGCCATGATTTTTTCAGAAGGCGCTCAGCGCGCATCACATGAAGGATGGTGACGCTCCGGCCGTCGAAGCGGTAGAAGATTCGGCAGGGTGGCGCGCTGATCTGGCGATACCTGGACTGCTTCAATTCGGGAATCTTGGGGCCGCTCTCCGGGTGCTCGCGCAGCTGCTCGACATGAGCAAAAACTCGCTGCACAAGTTTTTTGGCGGCGTTGAGATCATCGAGGGCGATGTAGTCGGCAATCGCGTCGAGGTCGCTGAGCGCCGGATCGGTCCAGATTAGCTCAGCCATCGGGCCATGCGCTGTTTGGCGGCGTCTTGGGTGGTGACTCGACCCTCTTCCGCCGCTTTCTCGCCGCGGGCGATGGCTTCGAGTATTCCCAGTCTGCGATTGAGCGCCTCATAGTCGTCAACACCGATGAGGTAGGCGGCGGGCTTGCCGTGCTGCGTGATGAGGACGGGGCCGTCTTCATGCGGCAGTTCGGCGATGATTTCGGTCGCCCTACGTTTGAGGGAGGTGACGAGTTCCGTTCTCATTTGTATCACTTAAGTGGCACTTTTGCCGAGGGCAAGGGCGAATCGGCTGACGCAACCCCTTGGCGCAGAGTGGTTGAGGGCCAAGGCCTCCGCCGGGCCGGAGGTGCCGGGCCGCGTGCGTCCGGCGACCTTCAACCGCCAGTTGAATGAGGATCACCCTGACTTTCCGCGAATCGAGCTTGGCGCGGCCGGCCCTTATGCGTTTGACGCTCGGCTGCATTCCGAAGCTCGGCGGCGCCAACCGAGGTGGCGGCGTCCCGCACCGGGGCGCCTCCCTTTCCCGCTTGGCTCTTGTTGTTCTGCAAGAATCCGCGCGCTTGTCGCCATGACCCGAACTCAAGCCCTTACCCTGGCCGCCGCCGTCACCCTGAGTGGGTGCGGTTCGCGGAGCGAGAATGTCGCCGAGCGCGAAGCGGAGTGGTCGCAGCTCAATGCCGACACGCACGCCAAGATGGGGCAGCGCGAGCGCGTGGAGCTGACTTGGGAGAAGGCGCACGCCGAGCTTCTGCGAGGGAGTCCCGAGCTGCTCGCCGCGCGCGCCAACATCCTGACGGCGGACGCGCAAATCGACCGCGTGTGGCTGGATCTGCTCCCCGCCAGCTCGCTTTCGTATTCGCTGGACCGCAGCCTGAGCGACATCGCCGCCCGAGGCAACGGGCAGCTCTCCATTTTCGCGTTCATCAACATCCCCGGCGTAGTTTCCACGAGGATGCGCTACTACGGAGCCGTCCTGTCGAAGATCCGCGCCGAGTACGCCTACGACCTCGCCGTGCGCGAGCAGACCCTTGCGCTGTGGAACGCCTACCGCGATTCCCGCCGCCTGGATGACCGCGCCGCTTGGGCCAAGCTCGCCCGCTCCCGTAACCTTCTGGCCGGCACCGGGGGCACGGCCGCCCTCTCCGAGCTCCTCAATGAGCACACCCTGCGCAAGGAGCGGGACGCCCTTCAGGACCGCGTCGGCTCCCTCCTTGGCGACATGACCAAGGAGTATCGCCTGGTTCATGCCGGGTTGCCCGCCCCCGACTATCGCGACGACAAGCTCGACCTGCGCGACACCAAGAAGGTCGGGCTGTTGGCGATGAAGCTGGCGGCCACCGAGCTGGAGGGCGGCCGTCTGCGCCGGATGGGGGCCACGCTCGCGTTCTGGCCCGATGTGTCCGCCGGCATCAGCGGCCCGCCCCTGTATTCCAATGGCACCAACGGGGAGTCCGTTTGGTCCGCCAAGGAAGCCCGTGCCCAGGCCAACCTCACTTGGCGGCTCGATACCCAACTGGCCGCCGTTTACTCCCTGGCCGAAACCAAGCGGCAGGTGGCGCTCATGCGCAATCGGCTGATTCTCCAGAATCAGGAGCGCATCCGGCGTCTTGAAACAACGCGCAACGCGATGCGCACCCTGCGTCGGCGGGCCGACGATGTGGACCGCCGCCTTTCAACCGTCATGGCCGCGCCGCCGGCCACCGACTTCAACAGTTACTCGGCCTGGTCCAACGAACTTCGCTCCCTCATCGTGGAGCGCGAGCGCCTCGGCGCCGAAGCCGACGCGCTGAACGCCGTGTTCTGGTTCGTGGAGGAGTCGCGCTGGCCCGTCACCCACCCGGAGGCAAGCGAGGAGGCCGATGCGGCCGAGTTCGCCCGCCTCAACGCCATCCTCGATAACTACGAAGAATAAATACGCCGTCATGCGTCACCTCATTCCTTTCGCGCTGTGCGCCGGCGCCTTCGGCGCGAACCTCGACTCCTACCCGGCCGTCTCGGCGGTGAAGGTCGGCGACTGCCTCGGCAAGCTTTCCCCAGGCAGCTCGTCCAAGGTCGAAAGCCCCATGCCCTGCCGCGCCCGCATTCTGTTCAAGGGGCGCGAGGCCGTGCTGCCCAAGGACACGCAGTGGGCTGAAATCGACGCCGAGCGTCTGAGCGTTGAGGAGCGCCGCCTGGCCAACGCCAAGGCGACTCTGGCGCGGCGCGAAAAGAATGACGCCGAGGCCGGCCTGCGCCGCGCCGAGATCGAGCGGCGCGTGCAGGAGGTTTCCCAGCAGCTCGTCGTTCTGGAAAACCAGGATGATTCGGCTCTCGGTGACATCGAGGGCGGGGAGAAGTTCCGCGCCCAGCTCGCCAAGCGTGCCAAGGACACCAAGGAGGCGCTCACCCGTCAGAGCGACCTCCTGCTCGCCAGCCTCGACAGCTTCGAGGGCAACCGGGCGGGGGAAATCGAGAGTGCCCGCGTGAGCGTGGCTACGCAGGAGCTCGAAATCATTCGCCTGCGCGAGCTGTCCAAACAGAGGATGCCCTTTGCCGGCAGCGTGACGCTGCTCGTGGAGCCCGACGCCGACGGGTTCGTGCGCCTGCAAGCCGGGCAGGCGGTCGCCAACATCGAGGACCGCTCGCGCTACCTCGTGGCCGTCCCTACCGGCACGCAGTCTTGGCGATTCCTCCCCCCCGGCTCCCTGACCGCCCTCGTCCGCCTTCCCGGAGGGGAGCGCCTCCGCGCCACCTTCTACTCCTCGGAGAGCGCCAAGGTCTTCGGCCGCGAGGAGCAGGTGTATCTTTTTCAGGTCGAAAAGGAGTCCATGCCCGCCGCCGCCCGCTTCGGCGCCGGCAACATTATGACGGAGATCGTCCACACCACCGCCGAGCCCGTGCGAGTCATCCCCAAGCTGCGCTTCGCCGCGGAACACCCCGACGCCTTCAAGGGTGGGGCGGACTGGGCGACGGCCGTGGGCAAGGTCTGGCCGGGCGCCTCCATCAAGGTCGAAGGCCAAAGCGTCCTCGGGGTCACCCCGCCTGCAAAGTGAGTGCGCATGCCTCTCGAAGCACGCCAACTGCACTTCCGCTACGCCAAGAGCGCCCCGTGGGTCATCTCGGGGTTTGACCACACCTTCTCGCCGGGGCTGACCGGGCTGAAAGGGTGGAGTGGCAGCGGGAAGACCACGCTCCTGCGCCTCCTCGCCGGCCCTGCATCCCTTCCTCCTGACAGGGGGGAGGTTCGCCTTGATGGGGAGGTTATTTCGTCTGAGGTGTGCCGCCGTCGCATCGGCCTCGTTCCGCAAGCGGTCAATCTGCTCCCGCGAGCCAGCGTGCGCCGCAACATCGCCATGTCCGGCGAGCTGGCCGGCATTACCGGCCAGGAGCTCGCCGAGCGCACCAAGGAGCTCCTGGACTCGATGGGGCTGCACGGCTTCTCCGAACGCACCCCTGAGACGCTTTCCGGCGGCCAGCGCCAGCGCGCCGCCATCGCCCGAGCCCTCGTCAAGCGCCCCCGTGTGCTCCTCCTCGATGAGCCCACTTCGGCGCTCGATGACCACCACACCGAGCAAATCAAGGGCATCCTGAAATCCCTTCCGGCGGATACCATCTGCATCGTTTCCTCCCATGACCCTCGCCTGCTCTGCATCTGTGGCGAAATCGTGGAGTTCACCCCCCTCGCCTGAGCACCATGCGCCTCGCCCGATACCTCGCCACGCACACCCTGCACCGCTGGCGCGAGCAGCCCTGGTCGCCCCTTGGGCGCATGGCCGTGGCCCTCCTGATTTCCACGGGGACGCTCTCCGTCATGGGCGGCTTCGACAGCGCGGAGGCGCTCTTGCTGTCGCGCATGGAAAAGTCGGGGGCCAATGTGGTTTCCGTTTTCTCGCCTCTTTCGCCCGGCGTCACCCCGAATGCGGCCACGCGCTACGAATGGCTTTCCCAAAAAGGGGAGGTGCTTTCCGTCGTTCGGCTCTTCCGTTCCGCCGAGGACGACATGGGCCGACGCCTCGCCCTCTACGCCTATTCGAACGAGGCGATTCCCGCGCTGCGCGGCCTCGATGACGAACAGGGCTGCATGATTGTCGGAGGCGAACTCCCTGCCGGCCTCATCTCGACCGTCACCTTTGGCGACATGTCCTTTCGCGCCAAGAATACCGGCGGCGGGCTCGCCTCGAAGCTGCCCGCCGACGGCGCCGAGGTCGTCGCGCTCGTTCCCGCCGAAATGGTCGGGCAGGTGATCTCGTCCGAAGGCGGCTCCGAAGTCACGGTCTTCGAGAATCGCAGCGACACGGCGGTTTCCGCCATCACCGCCACCCTCGACCGCTTCCATGCCGCCGAGCGCACCCGCGCCAGCGTGGTTTCCGCCGGCTCCCTCATGGACCAGATTGCCGAGCTTCGCCAAAAGAAGGCGGTGGCGATGGGGCTGCTTGCCGCGGGCTCCGTCGCCCTCATCGCCCTGGTGTTCGGCGCCATCGCCGCCCTCGAATACCGTGAGTCTCGCTTCGTTTTCGCGCTCCTTCGCAGCATGGGCGCCACCGGAGGCTCTCTCTACGCGCAAGCTCTGGCGGAAGCTCTTTGCGTGGCCTTTGTCGGCGGCGCGCTGGCCGTCGCCTCGCTGCCGCTGGTCGCGTCCAAGGTGCTCGCGCACCTGGCCCTCGCGGACGCCGCCCCGGGGCTCGGGTCCGCCTTCATTTCCGGCGGCTCGCTCGCGGTTCTGACCGCCGCGCTGTTCCTCGGCGGACTCTTCGCCTCCTTCCCGGCGGCCGTCGGTCTTCGCACCCCCTTTGGCCGCATTCTCGACTAAGGCGGTCCTTGGGCGACCCCCGGCTTCAACCTGGATTTCGCCCCGCCTCGCCCCGGCGCCGACTTGGGCCGGGCGCAAAAAAGCCGGCGTCGCGGGGACGCCGGCTTTTGGGGTGGTGCTTTGGATACGGCTTAGCGGAGGAGTTCGGCGTGGTCGACGGCGGGCGTGATCTCGAGGGCGCGCAGCTCGGCGCCGGCGGCGGTGGGGAGCTGCTCGATGACGAGGGTGTTCTTAGCGCCGTGCTTGAGCCAGCAGGAGGGCAGGAAGAAGGCGCGCTGGGGGCCGGCCTGGAAGTAGCGGCCGACGTGGTGGCCGTTGAGGTAGAGCTGGCCGTTGCCGGAGGCGTCGAGGCGGGCGTGCCAGGGCAGCCGGACGCCGGCGGGGGCGGCGGGCAGATCAAACTCGGCGACATAGCGCGTGAGGAGGGCGGAGGGCTTGCCCTTCGGGTGCGCGGTGCCGCGGTCGGGCACGACCTTGGTCGTGTCGAGCGCGAGGCGGCGGCCGCCGGAGGCCGGGACGAGGCCGGCGGGGGTGCGCGCCCAGGAGAGCGCGAGGTCTTTGTTGAAGGCGTCGGAGGCGCTTTCCAGGCGCGCGGAGCGGGTGAGGCCGCCCTGGCCGTCGCTGTTGAGCACGACCACGGCGAGTTCGTTTTTGCCCGGGCGCAGGAGCTTGGCGACATCGGCGACGAAGGGGGTCTTCCAGTCGTTGTGTTTACCGATGGGCTGGCCGTTGAGGAAGATTTCGCCCTTGTCGTCGAGGCGCTCGAGGACGAGGCGGGTGAGTCCGGCCTTGAGGTCGGCCGGGGGGAGGTCGAGGGTGGTGCGGTAGAGCGCGACGCCCATTTTATCGAAGAGGATCTTGGCGGCGGCGAGCTTCGTGGTGTCGGCGCCGGGTTGGTGCACACCGTTGAGTTCGGAGAGCGTGGCGGCGTCGAAGGAGAACTTGGCGCCCTTGCCGTCGTCGGCGGTGGCGGCGAGCTTGCGGCCCTCGGCTTCGTCGGCGACGAGGCGCACGGACCAGTCGAGGAGGTCGCGGCCGGGGGCCTGGCGGGTGAGGCGGGCGCTCTTGAGGCCGTAGAAGTCCTGGGTCTCGTAGTCCCAGTTGTGTGAATCGAGGTCCTCGTGGAAGATTTCGATGAGGTTGGCGCCGGGCTTGAGCAGGGAGGCGACGTCGAAGTCGAGCTTGGCGGTTTTGCCGCGGCCGGGCTTGGAGGCGTTGTGGTTGGTGGCCAGGACGGTGCCGTTCACGCGGGCGACGGCGCGGTCGTCGTTGAAGAGGGTGAGGGCGAGCCCGGTGAAGTTTTTGGCTTCGGCGGGGGAGAGGGTGATTTTGGTGGCGTAGGCGACGGGGAAGTCGTCGAAGACGCCGAGGGTGGCGAGGTGGGCGCCGTCCTTGGGGAGGGTTTTCCAGCCGGAGGCGGGGGCGTTTTCTTCGAAGACGAGGGCGGAGGCGACGCGGATGGGCTTGGGGAGGGAGGCGGGGTCGGGGCGCTTGGGGAGAGCGCCCGGGGTGGGCAGCCACTCCTTGCCGACGGTGGAGGTCTCGCCCGGGGCGAGCTTGCAGATTTCGTAGCCGAAGGGGCCGAGGTCGTAGTTGACCTTCAACGACACGCCGCCGTCGAGCGCGAGGGTGGCCTCGCCGGTCTTGCCGGCCTTGCGGTCCTTGTTGAAGGCGAACACGAGGCGCTCGCCGGTCTTCGCGGCGCGCACGGTGAACTCCAGGCCGTCGCCGCCGGTGACGCCGGTGATCTTGACCTTGTCGGAGGAGGCGAGGGTCTCGCCCCACTTGGCGAGCATGGCGCCGATGCCCTTGACGGCCGCATAGCGCGGGCCGACGGCGCCGGTCTCGCGGATGGGGGCGTTGTAGTCGTAGGAGGTGAGCTGGCCGCGGGCGCCGGTGGGGCCGAAGTGGGAGCCGCCGAACAGCATGTAGTAGTTCGTGATCGTGGCGCCGTTGGCGAAGGCGGAGAGCGTGATGGCGTTGATCTGCAGCTCGTCGATGCCGTCCTGCTCCTCGCTGAGTCTGCCGCCGCCGACCTTGGCGAACCAGCCGCCCTGCAGCTCGCCGACGCCGCCGGGCTTGCCGGGCTGGGAGCGTTTGAAGTCGGCCATCTTGGCGCCGGCGCCGAGGATGTCGTTGCGGTTGTAGAGGTTCACCACGTCGATGACCTCGGCGAGCTCGGGGTCCTTGGAACCGCGGGTCTCTCCGGTGAGGCAGGTGAAGATGGGCACTTCGATGCCGGCGGCGCGGGCGTCCTTCTTGAGGCGCTTGAGGTGGGTGATCTTGGCGTCGCGAGGCATGCCCCAGAAGTCGTACTCGTTCTCGATCTGGAAGAGGATCACGCCCTTGGCTCCGGCGGGCTTGCGGGTGACCTGAAGGGGGGCGACGACCTTGCAGACGGCGTCCATCCAGTGCTGGGACCAGTCGAGGTAGGAGGGGTCGTCGGAGCGCAGCCAGATGGGGCGGTCCTTGGCGACCTTTTCGGGGACTTCGGCGAGGAGCCAGCGCGGGTATCCGGCGGCCTGCCACTCGGCGCAGATGTAGGGGCCCGGGCGGATGATGGTGTAGAGTCCGAACTCTTCGTGCGCCATGGTCATCCACTCGACGAGGTCGGTCATGTCGACCTGCGAGAAGTCCTTCACGCCGCCGGCGGGCTTGCGGCGCTCATGCTCGTTCCAGGCGACATAGGTTTCGACGGTGTTGAACCCGGCTTCCTTGATTTTCTGGAAGCGCTCGCGCCACAGGGGCTTGGGGCAGCGGAAATAGTGGAAGGCGCCCGAGTAGACCTGGAAGGGTTTGCCGTCGATGATGAGGCTGTTGGCGTCGTAGCGGACGGCGTCGGGGCGGGCCTGACCGAATGCGGCGAGCGGGGCGAGCGCCAGGGCCAGGATGGGGATGATGGGGGAATGCATGGCGTGGCGCATGACAGGAATCCGGTCGCGCTGTTCCAGTTTTTTTGCCCGAGGGCGGGCGCAAAAAGGCCGCCGGAGCCTTGTGCTCGGGCGGCCTTCGGTTCGCGCTTTTCTTGGCGAAACGCGTGGAATTCGGATCAGGCTCGGATGCCGAAAACCTCGCGGGCGTCGGCCAGCGTGCCGGTGACGGCGGCGGCGACGACCATGACGGGCGACATGAGGATGGTGCGGCCGGTGGGCGAGCCCTGGCGTCCCTTGAAGTTGCGGTTCGAGGAGGAGGCGCAGAGCTGGTCGCCCTGGAGGCGATCGGGGTTCATGGCCAGGCACATGGAGCAGCCTGCGCCGCGCCACTCGAATCCGGCGTCCTTGAAGACCTTGTCGAGTCCCTCGGCTTCGCACTGGCGCGCGACGGCCTGCGAGCCGGGCACCACGAGCGCCTTCACGCCCGGGGCGACCTTGCGGCCCTTCAGGTACTTGGCGGCCTCGACGAGGTCGGAGTAGCGGCCGTTGGTGCACGAGCCCAGGAACGCGACATCCACCTTCACGCCCTTCACGGGGGCGCCTTCGGTGAGCTTCATGTACTTGTAGGCCTCGGCGGCCGTGCCGCGGTCGTGTTCGGGCAGCTCGGCGAGCTTGGGCAGGTTTTCGTCGATGAAGACGGCCTGGCCGGGCGTGATGCCCCAGGTGACGGTGGGGCGGATGTCCTCGGCCTTGATGTTGACGACATCGTCGTACTTGCAGCCGGGGTCGGAGGCGGTGGCCTTCCAGCGCGCGACGGCGGCGTCCCACTCGGCTCCCTTGGGCGAGAAGGGGCGGCCCTTGAGGTAGTCGAAGGTGGTTTGGTCGGGGTTGACATAGCCGCAGCGGGCGCCGCCCTCGATGGCCATGTTGCAGACCGTCATGCGCTCTTCGCAGGTGAAGTTGTCGAAGACGGAGCCGCCGAATTCGTAGGCGTAGCCGAGGCCGCCGTTCACTCCGAGCACGCGGATGATGTGCAGGACGACGTCCTTAGAGTACACGCCGGGCGCGAGGCGGCCGTCCACATTGATGCGGCGCACCTTGAGCTTGGACATCGACAGCGTCTGCGTGGCGAGCACGTCGCGCACCTGGCTGGTGCCGATGCCGAAGGCGATGGCGCCGAACGCGCCGTGGGTGGCGGTGTGCGAGTCGCCGCAGGCGATGGTGCTGCCGGGCTGGGTGATGCCCTGCTCGGGGCCGACCATGTGCACGATGCCCTGGGCGCCGGTGGGCAGGTCGAAGAACTTGATGCCGGCGTCCTTACAGTTGCGGCGCAGTTCGGAAATCATGGCCTGGGCCATGTCGTCGGCGAAGGGCTCGACCTGTGAGAGGGTGGGCACGATGTGGTCGACCGTGGCGAAGGTGCGGTCGGGACGCTTCACCTTCAGGCCGAGGTCGCGAAGCATGCCGAAGGCCTGCGGGCTCGTCACCTCGTGGATAAGGTGCGTGCCGATGAAGAGCTGGGTCTGCCCGTTGGGCAGGGTGCGGACGGTGTGGGCATCCCACACCTTTTCAAAAAGCGTCTTCGCCATGGTTTTAAAAGGAGGGGCGCACGGTATGGCGCCGGGCCCTTCGGTCAACTGCGGAGGGTGCGGAAAGTAAGAACGACGAAGGGCGAAGGGGCGGTGCGGTCGCCCGCGATACGCCTCCTTCGCCCCTCTGCGGCGCAGTTCCGGATCCGGCTCAGTCGACGCGCACGATGGCGCCCTTGAGGTAACGCGATTCGGGGAACGTGAGCAGCACCGGGTGGTCGGCCGGCTGGCCGGTGATCTCCACCAGGCGCGCCTCGCGCCGCGCATCGGCGGCGGCGTCGCCGAGCACGGCGAGGTAGTCGTCGATGGAGACGCGCTGGGAGCACGAGTAGGTGGCGAGGATGCCGCCGGGCGTGAGCAGGCGCATGGCGCGAAGGTTCAGCTCCTTGTAGCCGCGCAGGGCGCCCTCGACGCTGTCCTTGGTTCGCGCGAAGGGGGGCGGGTCCAGGATGATGAGGTCGAACTTCGTCTCACGGTTGGTGGTGAACCAGTCGAAGATGTTGGCGGTCACGCCCTCGACGGTGAGCCCGTTGGCGGCGGCGTTCGCCTTGGTGGCGGCCACGCAGTCCTCGGAGATGTCGATGGCGAGCACGGAGGCGGCGCCGGCCTTGGCGGCCTGGAGGGCGAAGCCGCCCTGGTTGCAGCAGGCGTCGAGCACCTTGCGGCCCTTGGCGAACTGCGCGACGCGGCTGTGCTGCTCGCGCTGGTCGAGGTAGTATCCGGTCTTCTGGCCGCCCACGAGGTCGATGGTGTAGGTGATGCCGTCGATCATGACGGGGCGCGGGCGGAAGGGTTTGCCGTCCCAGGTTTTCACATACGACTCAAGGCCCTCGTACTTGCGCGAGGGGGAGTCGCAGCGGAAGACGATGTCCTTGATGCCCAGTCGGATCTGCAGCCAGCCGGCAACGGCCGGCAGCATGCGGTCCATGCCGCAGGTCGTGGACTGCACGCTGGCGCAGTCGTCGAAGCGCTCGACCACGAGTCCGGGCAGGTTGTCCGATTCGGACCACACGAGGCGCTGCACGCGCGCGTTCTTGTCGCGGCGCGCGAGGGCGGCGTCCAGCAGGCCGTGCACGGTGAGCTCATCGAAGGGGCGCGGGGCGCGGGCGAAGCGGCGCCACACGATCTGCGACTTGGCGTTGTACAGACCGGTGCCCAGCACGCGGTCCTTCGGGTCGCGCAGTTCCACCGCATCGCCGTCGCGGAAAAGGCCGGGGGGGGGCGGGATGATTTCGCCGGCGAACACCCAGGGGTGTCCGTCGATGACGCGGTTGTGGCGGCCGGGTTTGAGGCGGAGGAAGTCGGACATGGAAAATGTGGGCGAGAGGCTATGGACGAAAGACAGGGGGCGACTGGACGGGCAATCTGCGTAAGGGCGAGGCGATCCGGACGAATGGGCGACGGAAGGGCGGCCGGCCGCTTCGGGCTCTTCTGCCGCATACTTGGCGAGGTCAGTTCATCTTGCGAGCCAGGTGCGCGGCGTAGGCGAGGACGAGCAGAAGGGGAAGCCATGCGGCGAGCATGGGCGGCAGAATCTGCTGTGAGCCCAGCGCGTATCCTATGCGGTCAAAAAGGTAGTAGAGGATGAATACCCCGATGGCATTGGAGACTCCGATCATCGGGTTGGTTCTCACGCCGGCCACGGCGAACGGTATGGCCAGTCCCACGCAGACCAGGCAGGCGAACGGACTGGCCAGCAGGCTATGGTAACGCACCGCCAGAGCCGAGGTCTTGGCGGATTCCATGTCGCTGGATATGGCCAGAAGGCTGTCGATTTCGGCGAGCGAGAGGTTCGAGGGCTTCATGGTCATGAGCCTCATGTGCATGGGCTTCTCGCGGTAGTACGGCAGTTCCTTGGTCGCGAAGGCGCGTTGTGCAGTGAAGGCCGGTTCGTCCTTCGCGTACTCGACTTCCCGGCCGTTCTCAAAGACCCAGAATCCCCGGGTGAAGTCGAAGCGCGCGCTTTCGGCGAAAACCTGGCGCAGGGGGGCGCCGGTGCCGTCCAGTTCGTACACCTGGACGCCGGAGGCCTGCCCGGTGTAGGCGCCGAGCCTGGCTATGCGCCAGCGGCGGCTGTCGCGGCCGTTGTCGAAGAAAACGGAGGAGAAGTGGTCCGCCTTGGCGGCCGACTTCTCCGCCTTGCGGCGGAAGTCGAACTCGGAGTTCTCGTAAATGGTTCGCGCGGCTTCGGTGGAGGCGGCGGCGATGACGGTGTTGACAAGCAGGAGGGCCGCCGTGCAGGCGGCGCCGGCGACCCACAGGGAGCGGGTGATGCGGCGCACGCTCAGGCCGGCGGCGCGCATGGCGGTGATCTCCTGGTTCTTGTGCAGATGGCCGAGTATGAACAGCATGGATACCAGTGTGGCCACGGGCAGCACGATGGGCATCTGTTCGGGGATCTGGTAGAGATAATACAGGGCGACCCGCCCCGCCGGCGTCTTCCATTGGATGAAGTCCGGCATGGAGTTGAAAATCTCGCCGATGAGAATCAACCCCACCATGGCGCCCAGCGCCATGCCGAACACCTTGAGCCATTCCTTGAGAATGTATCGGTCGAGAAGCGTCATGACGGCAAACGGGATGCGGATTGCTGGTTCGGTCGGGCGACCTTGCGTTTTAAGCCGCAAGGCCGCCCGCCGAAGCCCGGCAAGGTCAGCGGGAGAACGACAGGCGATGACCGGACTGCGCGCCGGCGGCGAAGGCGCCGTTTTCGAAGACGACTGAGCCGTTCACGAGCGTGGCCACGACCTTGGTGCGGAAGGTGTGCCCTTCCAGGGGGGACCAGCCGCACTTGTAGGCGATGTTGGACTTGGTGACGGTCTCGCCGGCGTTCGGGTTCACGAGGACGATGTCGGCGAAGTAGCCTTCGCGCAGGTATCCGCGGTCCTTGACGCGGTAAAGGTCGGCCACGGCGTGCGAGGTCTTGCGCACGACGGTCTCCAGGGGGAACACGCCGTCCTTCCACAGGTCGAGGAGCATGGGCAGCGAGTGCTGCACGAGCGGCAGGCCCGATGGGGCCTTGAAGTAGGTCTGCGCCTTCTCCTCCGCCGTGTGCGGGGCGTGGTCGGTGGCGATGACGTCGATGAGGCCGGAGTTCACCGCGGCGCGCACCGCGTCTCGATCGGCGGCGGTCTTCACGGCGGGGTTGCACTTGATCTTGTGGCCGAGCGTGGCGTAGTCGGAATCCGAATACCAAAGGTGGTGCACGCAGGCCTCGGCCGTGATGTTCTTTTCACCGAGGGGGCGGTTGGAGAAAAGCTCCAGCTCGCGGGCGGTGGTGATGTGAAGGATGTGCAGGCGCGTGCCGTGGCGGCGCGCCAGCTCCACGGCGAAGGACGAGGACTTGTAGCAGGCTTCGGCGTCGCGGATGACCGGGTGCTGGGCGGCGGGGACATCCTCGCCGTACTTCGCCTTGGCCGCGGCTTCGGCGGCCTTGATCATGGGGGTGTCCTCGCAGTGGGTGGCCAGAATCATGTGCGCCTCGCGAAACACGCGGTCGAGGACCTCGGGGTTGTCCACGAGCATGTTGCCGGTGGAGGAGCCCATGAAGGCCTTGAGTCCGCAGACGGTGCGAGGGTCCACGCGCTTCATCTCCTCGATGTTGTCGTTGGTCACGCCGAAGTAGAAGGAGTAATTGGCGAGCGAGGTCTGCGCGGCGCGGGCGTACTTCCATTCCAACTGCTCCAGCGTGGTGGAGGTCGGATTGGTGTTGGGCATCTCCATGAAGGAGGTCACGCCGCCGGCGACGGCCGCGCGCGCCTCGCTGCCGATGTCGGCCTTGTGCGTGAGTCCGGGTTCGCGGAAGTGCACCTGGTCGTCGATGAGTCCGGGAAGTGCGAGCAGGCCGGTCGCGTCAATCTCGCGGTCGGGCTTCACGCCGGCGGGGACCCCGCCGATGGCGGCGATGCGCCCGTCCTTCACGAGGATGTCGGCGGCAAAGGAGCGGCCTTCGTTCACGAGGGTGGCGTTGTTGATGCGGAGGGTGGCCATGGCGGGCGTCGGTTGGGGGGTGGGAGGTCGTAACAAGGTGTCAAAGGGCGGGTGGCGCAAGGCGGATTGCGGGCCGAGTTTAGCCGTCCTTTGCCGGGGCGACTTGAAAAATCGGCTTTCCGTCCGGCGTGTGGCGCGCACAAAGGATGCCTATGACACTCTATTACGCCAACCTCCGGGACCTTCTTTCCACCCTTTGCGCCCAGCCTTGGGGCACCGCCTCCTTCTGGGTGACCCTCGTGGTGTCCCTGCTCATTCTCTTTTTCTCCGCCGGCACCCTGTCGCGCCTGATCTTCAGCAAGGACCTCGGCTTGCTGAAGCCGTTTCTGGGCATGCTTGTCGTGACCGCCTGCGGTTTCGCCGCCTGCGGCGCGTGGCTCACCTGGGGTAATGATAACATCGTTATCGCCCTGGGTCTGGGCGCGCTGGGCAGCCTGGTCGGGCTGGTGCCGGTGGCTTTCCTGATGGGCATGCCGTTCGGCCCCGCCTTCGGTCTGACGGTGTTCTCGCTGGCGATTCTCGGCGGTGTGGCGAACCTGTCCGGCCGCGTTTGCGACCTGGTCGCGGACGCCGCATCGAAGTTGGAGACCAAGGTGGAAACCCAGGTCGAGGCGCCTCCCGCGCCCTGAACGGCTCAAGGTCGCCTTTTGCCCGCCCCCATGCCGATTACGAAAAAAGTCGCGCTGATTGTGAATCGCGCGAAGCCTGGCGCCTGCGAGTTGGCCGGGGAACTGGCCGGCATCGCGAGTGCGCGCGGCATCGAGGTCGTGCGCACGGAGACGCATCCGGTCCCGGAGGACTTTCTCGCCGGATGCGAGGCTTGCTGCGTTCTGGGCGGCGACGGCACCATTCTCGGCGCCGTGGCCTCCGCCGTGCGCCACGGGGTGCCCATCTTCGGGGTGAACCGAGGCAAGCTCGGCTTCCTGGCCAACTATGCGGCCGAATCCGCCGCGCAGGGTTTCGTGTCCGTGCTGGATGGCGATTACCGCCGGGTCGACGTGTCGCTGCTGGAGTGCGAGACCGCCGACGGGCGCGTGTTCTGCGCGCTCAATGACATCGTTATCAAGACGCGCGATGTGTTTCGTCTGGCCAGGCTTGGGGTGCGCGACGGGCACGGTTTCGTGAACACCTTCCGCGGAGACGGTTTGATCTTCTCCACGCCCACGGGCTCGACCGCCTACAACCTGGGTGCGGGCGGGCCGCTCATTCTGCCCGAAGCTTCCGTCTTCGCGATGACCCCCATCTGCCCGCACACGCTGACCAACCGGTCCGTGATTTTCCCCGATTGCGCAAAAATCCTGGTGGAGAAGGAGGATCCGTGGGCTCAGCTCGTCGTTTCGGTCGACGGTCACGACCCCTTGTGCGGTGAGCTTTTCCCGCTGATCGTGCGCACCTCTCCGCGTCGTCTGCCGATCCTGCGCCCTCGCGGCATGTCGCACTTCGACATCCTGCGCGCGAAACTGAAATGGTGAGCCGGGCGGCGCCCGGGGCGCTCCGCAGGTCGTTTTTTCGCGCCTTCGGCCAAATTTTCCGAGGGTGAGACTTTTACGGGTGCGCCGGCGTTTGACGCTTGGACCCGCCCGTCCGTCCACGCCAATGTCTTCGCCGTTCACCCCGCCGATGGTCGCACCTTCCGCAGAACCCGTGCCGTCCCCGTCCGCCGTCGTAGGCGAGCCCGATGACGACGCGCGTCTGCTGGTGTTGGTCGGCGAGGGCGACGAGCACGCCTTGCGGCTGCTCATCCTGCGCTGGCAGTCGCCCTTGGTGAACTTTTTGCATCGGTCGGTCCGGGATGTCGCGACCGCCGAGGACCTGGCGCAGATCGTGTTTGTGAAGCTGTGGCGCAACGCGCCGCATTATCGGCCGGAGGCCAAGTTCACCACCTACCTGTTCACCATAGCGCGCTCCGTGCTCATCACGGAGTACCGCCGGCGCAAGCGCAAGCCGGCCGAAGCCACGGATCCCGCCGAGATGCATGTCTCGCACAGCGACGAACCGGCGCGGCGCATGAGCGAACTGGAGGAGGCCTTCTCGGCGGCGCTCGTGTCCCTGCCTGAAAACCAGCGCAACGCCCTGCTGCTGCTCAAGCAGCAGGACCTCAGTTATGAGGAAATCGCGGCGGTCATGGGCGCCGGCGTGCCGGCCGTGAAGACCTGGATTTTCAGAGGGCGCCAGAAGCTGCGCGAACTGCTGGGCGAGCACCTTGCGCCCGCCCGCACCTCATCGGCTTCGGCCGGCCGTGCGGGCGACGGGGACGCGGACTGAGCCGCCTCAGCGGGACGCCTCGGGAGCGCCGCCGGCAAAGGGGGGCATCGTGTTTTTCTCGTGGTCGACATCCTGGGCGGTGCGCCAGTCGCGAGCGAGGATGCCGTAGCTGAGAGCGTCCCACCAGTGTCCGGCAAAGAACCGGTTTTCCCGGAAAAGCCCTTCGCGTTGCATGCCTGCGGACATGAGCATGCGAACGGCCGCGCGGTTCTGGGCCGTGACCTGGGAATAGATGCGGTGCAGGTCGAGCGTACCGAAGCCCAAATCCATGAGGGCGTGGCAGCTTTCCGAGCCGTAGCCGCGCCCCCAGTGGGCCGGATCGAGTTCGCAGGCGAAGTGGGCTTCGTAGCGGTGGTTCGGATTGAGCTTCAACCCCGCGCTGCCCACGATTTCACCGGAAGGCAGGGTGATGGCGAACTGGTACAGCACGCGGTCGGGCTCCTGCGCGCGTCGGATGCATTTGTTGACGAATTCCTCCGCATTGGACTGCCCGTCGCCCTCCCAGGGAAGGAAGCGGTGATAGTCCGGGTGCGCGTGATAGGCCTCCACGGCCGGGATGTCGGCCGGAGTGAACTCGCGCAGGATCAGGCGCTTGGTGCGGATTTCCATGGGTGCGGCAGCAAGCGCGGGCTTTTTAAAAAATAAAGTCCTTTTGCGCAACCGGAGCGTCCGGCCGGCGTTATCCCCGGACAGGAAACCCTGAACATGAAAACGCCCAACGAACGCCATACCCGGCCGGAGCCCGACGACACGCTCGACGCGCTGCTGGCTTCGGACGCCGTGCGTCCCGGCCCGGATTTCGTCGACCGCACGCTTGCCCGCATCGAGCGTGATTCGGCGCAGCGTGATGGCGACCTGGACGCCCTGCTGGAGTCGACGCCGGTGCGTCCCTGCGCCGACTTTGCGGACCGGGTGCTCGCCTCGGTGCGAGCCGCGCGGCGCCGGCGCACCTTTGTCCGTGTCTTCGCGCCCTGGGCCGCGGCCGCCTGCGTGGCGCTCGTGGCCCTGCCCACGCTCGTTGTCTCCGGGCGCGCCCGGACTCCCGGCGACCCCGTCGCCGCCCTGCTTCACGCCGATTCCGAGCTGCGCGCTCTGGCGGCGTTGCCCGCCGCGAAGACTTCCGGCGAAGCCTTGAAAACCGAAGACCTCGCGACGCTGGCCGGAATCGGGGCGCTTTTCGCCGAGGACTCCAACGACTACTCCCTATGATGCTCCGTTCCCCGCTCTCCCTCTGTCTTTTGGCCGTCGCAGCCCCGTTGTACGCCGCCGCCGAAGAGCCGGCGCGCGGCCCCGAATCGCCCCGTCCTCCGGCCGAGCCCGTCACACGGGAGCGACGCGGGCAGATGGAGGCGGTCATTCACCTGCACCGGCTGCTGTCGATGAGCGACGAGCAACTGGCGCGCTCCCGCCAACTCATCGAGAAAGTCGAGAAACTTTCCCCCGCCGAACGGGAGTCCCTGCGCACTCGGCTCAACGAGATGCGACACGCCACGCCGGAGCAGCGCGAGGCCTTCGCCGCCGAATTGCGAGGGCGTCTGGGCGTGTCGGGCGAGGAGGTGCGCATGAAGGAACCCGGCAAGCCCGCCAAACCCGGCGAGCCCAAGCCTCCCGAGGGCGGCCCGCGAGGGCCGGTGCGCAACCTGTTGGACAAGCATTTCGCAACGATGCCGCCGGATCAGGCCAAGGCGGAGCGAGAGAAGTTTCTCGCCCTGCCGCGTGAGGAGAAAATCGCCTATCTGAGCGCGCTTCGCGAAAAATACGGCCTTGGCCCCAAGCCTGACGGCAAGCCGGGTTCTCCCGACCGTCCCCGTGGCCCCGAAGGCGATGCGCCGCCTCCCCCCGCCAAGTCCGGTGACGAGCCGCCTTCTCAGCCCGCTTCCTGATTTCCCATCGGGCCCGGGGCGGCGCAGAATCGCGCCGGCGACGGATGCCAAAAGGGCCGCTCCCTCGATGGGGCGGCCCTTTCGTTTGGAGGCTATTGTGGGCGCGACTTTACTTCGCGTGGCTGAAGGCGGAGGACGGGACGGCTTCGCGTGCGAGGCCGGGGCCTTCCCATTCGAGCTTCAGCGACGACTTTTCTCCGGCGGGAACGAAGCCGAGGGTGATGGCGTGCGTACCCGCGGCCAGCTTGATGGAGGTGGAGACAGTCTTGCCGGGCGCCGCGTCGGCCGCGGTGTCCGCGTCGATGAGGATGGCCCGGTGCAGTCGGGCGAAGGCGCGGCCGCCGGCGGTGATGTGGAAGGTGTAGACGCCGTCGGCCGGCACGGTGATGAATCCTTCCCACTGCACGGTGCCCGCCCCGGGCGGGGTCTCGAAATCCGAGGAGGGCGTGGCGGACGCGGCGGCGAATTCGCGGGGCGCTGGGACCCACGGGCTCGGCTTTTCGAGTGTGCGCCGCAGCAGCCCCGGCGCGGTTTCCTTGGGGGCCGCGAGCGCCGGCACCGCCGCGGAGTCGTAGGGGCGCGCGGCGGTCGGGTTCGCTCGGCGAAGGCGCAGGACTTCGGCCTTCATGCGCGCGTTGAGCGCGCGGAATTTTTCGGAGGAATCGGCGAGGTTTCTTGCCTCGTGCGTATCCTTGGCCGGCTCGTAGATTTCGAAGTCGGCGTCGGCTCTTTTAATGTCGTAGCGGAGGCCCTTGTAGCCGTCGATTTCGATCGATTGCATCTGGCCCTGGGCTCGGCCCCGGTTGGAGGCTGCGAAGTCCTTGATCGCGGGGGTCTTCCCCCCCCGAATGGCGTATTCGACATACACCGTGGAGTCCGGGCGTTCTCCTTGTCCGGTCAGATCGCTCAGGAGCGAGACGCCGTCGGTGCGCGCGGGTACGGGCAGGCCGGCGGCTTCGGCGAAGGTCGCCATCCAGTCGTGGAACTGCGAGGGGCGCGCGACGGCGCGGCCGGCCGGGGCCGCGGCCGGCCAGCGCACGAGAGCCGGCACATGCACGCCGCCTTCGAGCACATCGCGCTTCAGTCCGTCGAAGTCGCCGTAGGATTGGAAGAAGGACGGGTCCTGGGTGAACTTGCCGCCGAATCCGCACTCGTGGTGGGCGCCGTTGTCGGAGGTGAACACGATGAGCGTGTCGCGGTCGATGTTGAGGTCCTTGAGCGTGGCGAGCAGGTCGCCCATGGCGTCGTCGAGGCGGCGAACCATGGTGGCGTGGCGCTTGGCGTGCGCCGGCCAGGGTTTCGCGGCGTAGTCCGGATGTATCCAGGAATTGATTTCACCCTTGGCGGTGTTGATGACGGCGCCGGGCTTGCCCGAGTATTGCAATCCGCCCCGCAGACCGCGTCCGGCGGGGTAGGGGCCGGTGGGCACATCGAGTCTGGCGTGCGGCGCGGTGTAGGCGAGGTAGAGGAAGAACGGCCTGGCCGGCTCCTTGGCGGCGCGTTCCGCGATCCAGGCCTTGGCGCGGGCCGTGTAGAGGTCGGTGGAGTAGGCTTTGTCTAGGGCGTCGGTGATGTTGACCTCGTTTTCGAACACGGCGGTGGGCTGGCCCTGGTTGTCCTTGCCCGGGTTTTCCTTGGGGTAGTGGAAATGTCCGGTGAGGTGGGCGGCGGGTCCGTAGAAATAGTCGAAGCCGCGGCGAAGCGGGTGCGCCGGCATCTCGGTCGCTGTTCCGGGCCCTTGCACGCCCCATTTGCCGATGACGGCCGTCGAGTATCCTGCGGAGCGCAGGAGTGAGGCGAGCGTGAGGTTGTTCTCTAGGGCCTTGTCGAACTGGTTGTCGCGCAGGTCGCAGTGGCCTTGGTGGACGCCGGTGAGCAGCGAGGCGCGCGCGGGCGCGCAAACGGGCGCGGCGGTGTAGTGTCGGTCGAGGCGCACGCCTTTTCCGGCGAACTGGTCCAGGTTCGGGGTGACGATGGCGGGCAACCCCTTCCGGGCGCGCTCGTTCTGATGGTGCACGCCGAGGTCGCCGATGCCCAGGTCGTCGGTGAGGACGAGGATGATGTTGGGCTTGGTCTTCGCCTCGGCGACCGGGGCGAGGGGAGCCAGGGCGGCGAGGGCGAGCAGGGCGTGAGGTTTCATGGATATGGGCTGGTGTGCCGAAAGGGGAGGGCTGCGCGGACGAAACACGGGGAGGACGACGAGGTTCCGGTCCTGTTTTCTCCCGTTCAGAGTTTGGGGAGCGCCGTGTGTTCTCGGGGGGCGTTGAGCGAATCGCCCGCAACCCATATGGGCGCCAGTCTCAGTTGGGGCGGCGACTTGGGCGGCTTGGGGGAGCGCAGGAGTCGGCGAATGGCGCCCACCACGGCGTCCACCGGGTGGCGGAAGTGCGCCTGCGTCGGCGTGGCCGCCGCGATTTCCGGCGTGCGAGTGAGCAGGAGTGTGGAGACATCCTCGGGCACGCGGCGGCGCAGGCTGCAAAGAGTGGTGACGGTGGCGACCCACTGGGGGAAGTCATGTATGACCAGCGCCGTGGGCGGCGTGTGCCGGAAGAGCTGGCGCAGGCAGTCGTGCACCGCCCCGGGCGTGTCGTCATCCAGGATGGGCGCGTCGAAATCGGGGGCGTGGCGCAAGCCCGCCCTGGCGTACTCCGCGGCGATCCACTCGCGCATACGCCGCGCGACATCCGGATGGCGTCGCCAGATGATCAGGCTCACGCGTGTGTGCCCCGCCGCGAAGGCCCGCCTGAAGGCCTCCCGAACGAGCGCCTCGTGGTCCACGCTGACTCGGGGCGCGCGCACCGGCGTGCCCGGTCCTCCCAGCGCCACCACGCGGCGCCCGGCCGCCGCGAGCAGGTCGGCGACCTCGGCGTGCATGTTGGCTGTGACGATGACGCGCGCCGGGCTTTCCAGGAGGCGCGAGGCGAGCACTTCGGGAGGCTCCGCCTTCTCAAGCAAAACACGGTGGACGGGCCCGGGCAGCGCGGCCTCGAGGGCGTCGAGGATGGCGGGGCTTTCGCCGGTGCGCAGGTCGGGCGGGAGGTGATAGGCGAGAAGGCTGCCGGTGAGCGGCGTGGCGTTGTCGCGTCGTACGGGGCGCATGGCGCGTCCGTTGCCGCCTGAGACGATGTCGCCGGATTGCTCGAGCAGCGCGAGCGCCTTGAGCACGGTGGGCCTTCCCAAGGCGAATTCACGCGTGAGCCGGTGGATGCCGGGAAGCGCGTCCGCCCAGACGCCGGTGCGGATGCGCCGGCGCATCTCTTCGGCGAGCTGCGCGTCGATGCTTTTGAACGAGACCGGGTCGGGCATGGGACGCGCGCAGAATGAAGGCGTGGCGCTAAGAGTGAAGTGCGAATCGCGCGGCGGCGCTCACTGCGGCCAGCGCGGTTCGATGTTTCCTGTTTCCCAGTCGGCGAGGCGCTTTTGCAGTCGCGCGACATCGGCCGGGCGGGCGGGGGCCAGGTTGCTTCGCTCACCGGCGTCGACGGACAGGTCGTACAATTCGGGTGCGCCGCCTTTCGGCAGCACCAGTTTGAGGTCGCCCTCGCAGACCGCTTTGCCGAACGAGGGGAAGTGCCAGAAGAGCGCCTCGTGGGCCGGCGCCGCCGCTTTCCCGGCGAGCACCGGGAGCATGTCGCGGCTGTCGAGCGGGCCGTGCGTCGACGGCGTGACACCGGCGGCCGAGCAGGCGGTGGCGAAGATGTCGAGGGATGTCACGGGGGTCGGGCTGGTGGCGCCCGCCGGGAGGCGCCCGGGGAATGCGACGATGAAAGGCACGCGCACGCCGCCCTCATAGAGCGTGCCCTTGTGGGCGCGCAGCGGCGAGTTGTCGTAGTACGCGTGGTTGGCTCCGCCGTTGTCGGACAAGAAGAAGATCAGCGTGTTGCTGTCCGCTCCGGTGCTCCTGAGCGCGTCGAGCACTCGGCCGACGGCGCTGTCCATCGACGCGATCTGCGCGGCGTAGATGCGGCGCTGCCTGCCGCCCGGTGTGTCGGGCATGGACTTGACGAGGGCTTCCGGCGCCTGGGTGGGCGTATGCGGGGCGTTGAAGGCGAGGTAGAGGAAGAGCGGCCTGTCCTTGTTTTCGAGTACGATGCGGGCGGCCTCGGCGCCGAAGGCGTCGGTCAGGTAGCCCGGGACTTTCACGCCTTTGCCGTCGCGTTCGATGCGGGCGGTGTAGTCGCCGTCGACC
Source organism: uncultured Opitutia bacterium (assembly GCA_945957395.1). Lineage (GTDB taxonomy): Bacteria > Verrucomicrobiota > Verrucomicrobiia > Opitutales > UBA953 > CAMFKE01. Next base: position 212,424 of record CAMFKE010000002.1, on the reverse strand, counting down.
ACCGCGCGTTTGTCGGGATTGTTTTTGAAATAATCATGGCCGCCGTTGGGGAAGCAGAAGGATTCGGCGAAGCCGCGCTCGTAGGGGCGCGAACCGTCGGGGTTGCCGAGGTGCCACTTGCCCACCATCGCCGTATGGTATCCGCTTTTGCCCAACACATCCGCCAGCGTCGTTTCGTGCGAGGGCAGGTGGTCCCTGTCGGCGGTCTTCACCAGGTTGTTGTGGTGGCCGAAGCGTTGCTGGTAGCGTCCGGTCATGAGGCCCGCGCGCGAAGGGCTGCACACGGGCGCCGTCACATAGCCGCGCGTGCAGCGCACGCCCTCCCTCGCGAGCCGGTCGAGGTTCGGCGTCGGGCAGTCCTTGGAGCCCTGGAATCCGGCGTCGGCGTAGCCTTGGTCGTCGGAGAGGATCACGACGATGTTGGGGCGCTTGGGTGTGTCCGCACCGGCCGGAAGCGCGAGGCAGGCGAGGGCCAGGGCGGCGGCGGGTCGTTTCATGCGGTTTGCGAGGGGCATGTCGGGGCGTCTTTTTTCCGGTTTTCTACAGCGCGCCGGAGACCTCGAAGACCGCCGGCATACCGTGTTGAACGGAGGCCGGAACTTCCAAGGTGAGCGCGTCGTCGGTCTGCGAGAAGGCGGCGGCGCCTCCGGCGAGATGACGCACGGCCGTCACTTTCCCGGGCGCGTGGCGCGACTTGAGGCCAAGCGTCGAGAGTTTTACTGTTCCGGGCTCGGGGTTGAGCACGAACACGAAGAGTTTGTCGCCGCGCACGGTGAAGCGCACCTCGTCGTGAGAGTAGGGGGCGGCGGAGAGCGTGCGTTCGTTGAAATCGGACGACTTGTGTTTGGCGCGCGAGAGGTCGGCCTCGCTCATTTCGCCGGATGCGCTGGCGGCGCCCGACAGGTTGTCGCCGAAGGTTTTCCAGGCGCGGGTGGCGTAAATGGCTTCGCGATTGAGGCGAACCCAGGCGCCGAAACGCTCGTACACGGGCATGAGTCGCTCCGGCAGGGCGCCGTCGCCGCGCAGTTCAAGGTTGATGATGAAGACGCCGTTTTTGCTGAGGACATCGGCGAAAATCTCGGCGAGGGTGCGAGCGTCCTGACGAGGGGAGGATTCCTGCTGATAAAACCAGGTGTTGGGCGTGGTGATGGATTCCCATGCGTAGTCCGGGATGCGCTCAGGAACGCCCCGCTCGATGTCGCGAACCCAACCGCGGCGCTGCGCCGGCGGGAGCCCCTGGGGTTTGCCGCCAAGAACGACCTCCAATCGGCCGCCATCCCGGCGCAGCGCCTCGTTGAAGAAATGCTCGGCGAACTTTTTGCCGTAGTCGCCGTAGGGGAAGTTGTTGCCGTCGAACCAGACCATGTCGGGCCGGTACTTGTCGACCAGCTCGGTGTGGCGTTCGAGCCAGTTGCGCTTCACGGACTCGACATACTCGGGCGTGCGTTGAGCGGGCGGCAGTCCGTAGAGCTTTTGCGGGTCGAGCCCCTCCCACCAGCGCCCCTTGCCGTCTGCGAGCGTTTGATGCCCGTCATAGGCGACCCCACGCTTCGGCCCCGTCTTGTCGGTGCCGAACGCGGGCAGCCACCAGCTCAGGAATCTGTCGTCGTGCGAGGATACGCCGAATCGCAAGCCCGCCTTGCGCGACGCGGCGGCGAATTCGCCCACGATGTCGCGGCGAGGGCCGACACGCACGGAGTTCCAGGGGTGGTGCGAGGAGTCGAAGTTGTCGAAATGGTCGTGGTGGTTCGCCTGCGCCAAGAAGAAGCGAGCGCCGAGGGTGTCGCGCGCATATTTGAGGACGGAGTCGGCATCCAGCCGGGCGGCCTTCCATGAGTTGAGAACCTCCTTGTATCCCGCCACAGAGGGGTGCCCGTAGTGATTAAGGTGATACGAGTAGGCTTCCGACCCCCACTTTTCGCGTCCCGTGTCCTGCATGTAAAGATGCCTGGCGTACCACCCGCCGCCGTGCTCCGGTTCGGCTTGCGGGCCCCAGTGCGCCCATACGCCAAGTTTGCCCTCCCGGTACCAGGCCGGGACTTCGTAGCGCGCTCCGATCTCTTCCCAGGAAAGGTTTTCGGCCGGATGCGCGGCCATGGCGCAAAGGGGGATGCAGGCAAGCGCCGGGAGGAGGAAGCAAGGTTTCATCGGTGTACTGATTTCTTTGGGGCGTCTTGGTCTGGGGTTCGTGGCAAGGAACCGCGGGCGAGCCCGTCGGGTTGCGCGGAATCTGCGGCATTTTCCGTAAGGCTCTCCTTGCAGGCTTTGCCCAAGGGCGGTTTCGCGGACACGGAAGGGTGCTCGCCGTCGTCCGGCCCGTCGCTGCCGGGGAAGGCCAGCGGCGCGGCGCCCGCTTCCCACTGCGCGAGGTGTTCGACCAGGGCGTGTACGCGCCCGGGTTCGGCGCGGGAGCGGTCGCTGCGTTCGCACGGGTCCTTCGTGATGTCGAAAATCTCCGCGGGCCCCTGCGAGAGCCAGGTGTCTCGGGAGGGTGTTTCGCGAGAGTAGGTGAAATATTCCGTGTCGTGAATCCACGGGTGGCGCGCGATCCAGACGAGCTTGTCGTCTCCGACACGGGCCGCCCAGGTGCGCTTGCCGCGTTCGGTGGTGCGCCAGAAGAGTCGTCCGTGGGGGGCGTCGTTGTTCTCGCCACGAAGATAGGACAGCAGGCTCACGCCGTCGCGGGGCTTGTCGGTCGGCATGGGCACGCCGGCGGCCGCGAGCGAGGTGGCGAAAATATCCAGTGAACTGACGGGCTTGGCGTAGTCGGTTCCGGCGGGCAAAACGGCCGGCCACGAGACGACGAACGGCACGCGCACGCCGCCCTCGTACAGCATGCCTTTGTTACCGCGCAACGGGGCGTTGTCCGCCGGTTCGAGCAGCGCGCCGCCGTTGTCGCTGAGGAAGAAAACCAGCGTGTTGCGCTCCTGGTTCGTCCTGCGCAGCGCCTCAAGCATTTCTCCGATGGCGTCGTCCATCAGGCTGATTTGGGCGACATAGGCGCGGCGTCGCTTGTCCCGGATGCCACTGAAGCGTTCCAGGCGTTCGCGAGTGGGCTGGTGCGGCGAGTGGGGGGCGTTGAAGGCCAGGTAAAGGAACCAGGGGCGGTCACGGTTTTGCGCCACGAACCCGGCCGCCTCGCGGCCGAACGCGAGCGTCAGGTGCTCCTTCACCTCCGTCTCCTTGCCGTCGCGCATGACGGGCCAGTTGTATTCGGATTCAGGATTCGGCTTCCACCCGAGATAATGGTGACCGCCGCCGTAGAAACCGAAGGTTTTGTCGAAGCCGCGGTTTTCAGGCCTGAATCGCGGCTCGACGCCCAGGTGCCACTTGCCGACCCAGCCGGTCGTATAACCGGCTTCCCTGAGGTGCTGCGGCAGCAAGGACTCGGAGGTCGGAAGCCCCTCGCCCCGGTTGTCCGGGTTGCGCTCGTGGCCGAATCTCGACTGGTAGCGCCCTGTCAGCAACGCCGCACGCGAAGGGCTGCAATACGGATGCGTCACATAGCCCTGCGTGCAGCGCACGCCCTCCCTCGCGAGTCGGTCGAGGTTCGGCGTCGGGCAGTCCTTGGAGCCCTGGAATCCGGCGTCGGCGTAGCCTTGGTCGTCGGAGAGGATCACGACGATGTTGGGGCGTCCCGATTCGGCGGCGGCGCAGAGCGCGGGGGCGCAGGCGAGGGCCAGGGCGGCGGCGGGTCGTTTCATACGGTTTGCGAGAGTCGGCGCGGCTGCCGTTCGCGCAAGGGCGAAGCTCTCGGTCGACAGTACGCAGTCCATCCGGAGACCTTGGCGGGGCAAAGAATTTGAGCCGGCCTTCCGCGTGGTTTTCCGCGCACCCGAGGATCGGGGGCGGCGCTTTCACGACTTCCGACTGCCGCTCGCTCCGGCGTTGCGCCTGCTCACCGCTCGCGGCGAGTGTGTGGGCGGCTTCCGGTACGGCGTGCCGTCAGATGTTGCAGATGGCTCTTGCTCCGCCGCTTGACTTCCCCTCGCGCGCCGGCGTCCTGCGCACGCACCGGCGGGTCTTGCCCCGTCTCCCTCAAACCCGAAAACTTTCCTCCGCCCATGCTCGCCGAGTTCTCGACCCTCGACTTCAACAAGGTTCCCAGCCCGTGCCACCTGTTGCACCGCGGCCTGCTGGAAAAGAACCTGCGCATCCTCAAGGATGTGCAGGAGCGCTCCGGCGCCAAGATCCTCCTGGCGCTCAAGGGCTACGCGCAGTTCAGCGAGTTCAAGCTTATCAACCAATACCTGGCGGGCACCACGGCCTCCGGCATCCACGAGGCCCTGCTCGGCTACGAGGAGTTCGGCAAGGAGGTGCATGTTTACTCTCCCGCCTTCAAGGATGACGAGCTCGAGCACCTCCTGCGCATCGCCGACCACATCTCGTTCAACTCGCCTTCGCAGTGGCAGCGCTTCAAGTCCCGCGTCCAATCCGCCCCGCGCAAAGTCTCCTGCGGCCTGCGCGTGAACCCGGAATACGCCGAGGTCGAAGTGGAGCTTTATAACCCGTGCGCCTTGGGCTCCCGCCTCGGAACCCCCCGTTCCGCCATCAAGGACCTCGCCGACCTCGACGGGCTCGAGGGCCTCCACTTCCACACCATGTGCCAGCAGAATTCGGATACGCTGGCGCGCACCATCCCGCACTTTGAGGAAAAGTTCGGCGACCTCATCCCGAAGATGAAGTGGGTGAACTTCGGCGGCGGCCACCACATCACCCGCGCCGACTACGACGTCGAGCTGCTGGTGAAGACCATCCGCGACTTCCGCAAGAAGTGGGGCGAGCACATCCAGATCTACCTGGAGCCCGGCGAGGCCATCGCCCTCGGCACCGGCGTGCTCGTGTCCACCGTGCTCGACATCGTGCACAACGGGCGCGACATCGCCATCCTGGACACCTCCGCCACCGCGCACATGCCCGACACGCTGGAGATGCCTTACCGCGCCGACATCATCGGCGCCGACCACCCGGGCGTGAAGGCGCACACCTACCGCCTCGCGGCCACCACCTGCCTGGCCGGCGACATCATCGGCGACTACTCCTTCGACGCCCCGCTCAAGCCCGGCGACAAGGTCGTGTTCCTCGACATGTCCCACTACACGATGGTGAAGAACACCACCTTCAACGGCATCAACCTGCCCAGCATCGCCACCTACTACCCGCAGACCGGCGAGTACAAGGTGGTGCGCAAGTTCGGCTACGCCGACTACAAGAACAAGCTCTCGTAAGCGTTTTTCAACAACGCCGCGAAAAAGGCCCGACCGGAAACTCCGGGCGGGCCTTGTCGCATCGGGACCTGCGGTCTTACTTGGCCGGCTTGCAGGTGTCCGGGCACTTCTCCTTGTCCGGGCACTTCTTCTTGTCGGGGCACTTTTCCTTGCAGGGGCAGCAGGTGCCGGGGCCCTTGTCCTTGTCGGGGCAGCAGGTTTCGGAGGCCTGGGCGTAGCCGGCGAGGGCGACGGTGGCGAAGAGAGGCAGGAGCAGGATTTTCATGGGTATGGGGAGGTGTTGTTGGTGCTGAATCGCGCCCCGCGCGGTGCGCACGGTTTGCGGATTCAAGGGATAAAACACCGCATGCACCCAATCCCCCCGCTTTGGGTCGATTTTTTTTGGCATCGGACGGGGCGGGCGCCGCGGCGTCTCCTTCTTCGTCTTGTAGTGACATGAAAAGGCCCGTCCTGCACGGGGCGGGACGGGCCATTTGAATCGCCGGAGGCGGGCTTACTTGGCCGCGGGCTTGGCGGCGTCCGTCTTGCACGTGCCGCAGCATTTGGCGTCGGCGCCGCCCTTGGAGCAGTCGTCGCAGCCGCAGGAGGAGCCGCACTTGCAGCCGGCGAGGCAGAGGCCGACGGCGGCGGTGAGAGAGAGGATGAGGGTCTTCATGGTGTGTGTGGGTGTGTTGTTGGGATGAATCGAATGCCGAATCACTCGCTCGGCGCGCCGTTCAAAGCATGAGACGGCGCGGCAGGCAATAACCGCCTGGAATTTTACCCCCGTGTGTTGTTTGAAGACTGCCGCTGGGCGGTAAAAGAAGGCCTTGGCCGAGTGCGGGCGCGGCGTTAGTCTCGGGGCATGAGCCGCTCGCATGTCATCGAGATTCGGTTGGATAACATACACCAGCTCTTCAACTCCATGGATCCCTCGCCGTTCAATGAGCGCGACTTGGACCACGACGCCGAGGAGTTCATCGTGAGTTGGGCTCAGGAGTATCCGCTGAACGAGCCGATCAGGCTGGTCATCCACCTGCGCCACGAGCCTGAGGGAAGCACGGCCGAGCAGATCGAGGCGGCGATCCGGCACTATTTCTCCTATCGCGCCATGATTTCGCGACTGGAGTTTGCCAGGCATATGAAGGATGCACGCATCAGCCTGGCCATCGGCGTCGTGTTTCTCGCCGTCTGCCTGACGCTTTCCCATGCGGTCGGGGCGCGTTCCGGCGGCGGAGGCGGCTGGCAGGGCATCCTGAGCGAGGTGCTGCTGATCGCCGGATGGGTGGCCATGTGGAAACCGGTGGATACGGTGTTGTATCGATGGTGGCCGGTGCTGCGCCTGCGACGCATCCACAGCAAGCTCGCCGCGGTTCCCGTGAAGCTGCATGTGGACCCTCCGCATGTCTGAGCCGGTAAGCGGGCGTACCGGGCGGGTGATTCCTTGAGTGGAGGCGATTCGGCGCTTGCCGAAACGGCGTGCAGTCGGGCAAGTTGCGAGCCGCCCATTTCGGGCCCTTAGCTTAATGGTCAAAGCAGGGGTCTCATAAGACCGTGGCGGATTGAGTATTGATGAGGGTTTTGTGGCGTGTGCTACGGGTTTTGCTACGGATTTTGAAAGGGTCGTGAACTGGCGGCGGACCGGCGAGGAGCGGTGGCGCTGCTTTTGGGAGAGGCGGGTTGACCGGGGTGTGTGCGGTGCGGGGACGGTGGGGCATGAGCAATGCACGAGTCACAAACCTGACCCATGAACTGAAGCCGGCTGCCGGGTGGACGCATAAGAGTGTGGCCGCCACCGGTACGGCCACCGCGCTGACCACGCTGCTGGGCACCTTGCCCGCCGGGGCGAAGAGCGTGGAGTTGCAGGTCGCCGGTGGTACCGTGCGCTCGACGAGCGACGGCGCCACGAACCCCACCACCACTCTGGGCAGGCTGTGGACCGATGGAGCGGTGAAGGTGGTGAGTGCGGCGGAGTATGCGGCGCTGAGGGTCATCCTGGCGTCGGGCACTCCGAAGATCGAGGCGCAGGCCTACACCGTCTAACCGGGCGAGCTCGCGATGTCTGCGATACTGCCCGGCCCGCCGTCGTATGCGGGAGACCTGAATCCGCTGGCGCAGGCGGCGGCTGCCGCCGCGAGCGCCGCTACCGGGTCGGCCGTGACGGCTGCGCAGAAGGCTGATGAGGCGTCAGTGGAGGCCGGGAATGCCGCCGGCCATGCCGACTCTGCCGGTGTGGCGAAAGCTGCGGCGCAAAACTCGGCCGCCTTGGCGGATGTGGCGCGTCAGGGTGCGCAGAGCTCGGCCGACCAGGCCGCCGACATCGTGGCCGGGATCGACATCAACGCCTCGACCTCGCAGCGCGGGGTGGTCGAGCTGGCCACTGACTCCGAAGCCATCGCCGGGACGGACGCCGAGCGCGCGGTGACTCCCGCCGCGCTGAAGGCCGCTCTGCTCGCCGGAGGAGCGACCGTGCCTGACGCCACCACCGCGACCAAGGGGAAGGTGCGACTGGCCACGGAGGCCGAGGCCTCCGACGGCGCTTCCGATTCCATTGCCGTAACGCCTCGCGCTCTGCAGTTCAGGGTGGACCAGTGGGCCGACCCGTTCAGCTCGCAATACGGCCTCATACGCCGGGCGAGCGACATGGAAGTGCTCGGCATGGATTTCTCCGCCGACACCCAGGCTGCGGCGCTCACCCTCGGCAACCTGCAATATGGCGGCATTGACCTGATTTCGGACAGCGCACTCCTTACCCTCGGGCGCGCTGTAGTGCTCCAATCTGGCCAGCTTGTCCTCGAAGGCGGAGGGGGCGCGCCCGCCGGACTTGGGTGGATTCCTGGCTCAGGCTGGGACGCAATCGGCCTGTACTCGAACGACTCGAACGAGGTGCGCGTGCGCGCCAACCCGTCGAGCCGCGTCTACATCAACGCCTCCGAGTACATGCATGCCGGCTGCGGCATCGATGTGCGCACCAATAGCGTGTCCATCGGAGGTGGGGACCCCTACGCCACCCCTGCGTTTCGGTATACGGAGGTCATGGGCGATGGTTACATGCTCATCGACAGCGCTACGGAGACCACCGTGCGCTCCGCCGGTTCCCTCAAAGTCCTTAGCGGCATAGAGTCGCCGCTCATCTCCATTCTGCCGCTCCCGGCCGCCGTCGGCGATTGGGAGTCTTCGCTCTATCTCTTCGGCACGGTGCCTCACCTCAAGTTCGGACGCGGCGGAAGCATCTACGATGTCGAGCTTGGCGTGAACGCCGACTGGTCCGCCGTGAGCGGCCAGGCGAAGATACTGAACAAGCCGACGCTCGCCGCGGTGGCGACGAGCGGCAGCTACGCCGACCTGACGAACAAGCCGACGCTCGGTCCTCTGGCAGGCGCTCCCGGCACGCTCAACGGGTCCGTCACACTCGACGGCGCCGGCAATGTGAGCGCATGGCCTGGCACCTGCATCGTGGCCGACCATGTGGCGCGGACGAACCTCACCCTGTCGGGAGCGCAGACTTTCGACGGTCTGACGACATCCGCCGGCGATGTCATCCTCTGCGTGGCGCAGACCGCCCAGGCCGAGAACGGCGTCTACATCGCCGCTGCGGGAGCGTGGACACGCCATCCGCTGGCCGCCACCGGGCGCGCCCTCAAGGGTGCGTTCGTGTCCGTGCTGGGCAAAGGCACCAATCAGGCGAGCGCGGCAGGCCTTGTTTACCGCTGCACGACGACTGCCGACATCGTCGTGGGCACCACCGCTGTCACCTACGCCGCGCCGGTGCGCTTCGGGGCGTCCGGGGTCGAGGTGAACAAGTGGGGGTCGTCGTCGGCCAACCTCAGTCTCGACCTCTTCGGGGCCGGCGGCACGACCCCGACCACGACCTTCTCGCGCGCCGCCGGCGCCAACGGCGCGTTGACCCTCACCAACACCGGCACGGGTCTGCTCTCCGCCGTTTCCGGCGGCGGGCTCACGCTGACCTCGGCCGCCACGTCCACCATCACCATCGGCGGTACGCTCACCACCGGCACCATCGCCCTGGGCAGCGGCTCGCAGACCGCCGTCACGGCTCAAATCAACGGCGGCCAGACCGGCGGCGCTACGCCCACGGTGCGCGTCTCCAACGCCCAGTCCGGCGGCGTTCGCGGGCTGGAAATCGCGAACACCTCCAGCGCCACGACGGCCGGAAAATACGCCGACATCACCTTCGCCGGCGACGCCACCCCGTTCGTCGGTGGCCGTATCCGCGCGAACAATACGACTGCCTTCGCGTGGAACAACGCCTCGCAGCGCATGGAGATGGTGTTCGCCGTGGGCGTGGGCACGACGCTTACCGACTCGATCAAGGTCGCGGCAAACGGCATGCTCCAGACCCTGCGCGGTCGCGTCGTCGGGGTGGTTTACGCGACGCCAGCCACCGGCGGCACGGTGGCCATCGGCTCCAACGACGAGACGACCATCATCAACCCGGCCGCCCTGCTGGCTACGCTGACCATCACCATGCCCACCACGCCTGCGGACGGCCAGGTGTTCAGGATCTGCTTCGGCGATTTCGGCGTGACCGCCCTCTCCATGAACCCGGTCGGCCCGGCGTCCGCCACCTTCGCCACAGGCGCGGCGCTCACCGCCGCCGCCGCCTCGCAGACCGCCGCCTATGTCTACCGCTCCACCCAAAACAAGTGGTTCCGCCACGCCTAATCCTCCCTCGAAAAACCATCCATGGCCATCACCCTCTTCCCCACTGTCACTCCCGCCGCCAGCCCGGCGCGCACCTCCGCCGAGGCCCTTGGACACGGCGCGCGCAACCTCGCCGCGCAGGTCGAAGCCACGCGCTCGCGCTCCGCCAACGCGCTGTGGCGGCCGCACGACAGCACGCCCGCCGAGGTTCTCGCCGAGCTCTCGCCGGAGTCGCGCGCCAAGCTTATGTCCGGAGACATCGCCGCGCGCATCCTGCTGGCCCTGCGCCAGAGCGACCCGCTCGCCGCCTTCGTCGCCTCATCGCCGGTGCCGTCCACGCACACCGTCGCCCTCCTCGACGCCGCCGGCTCGCCGGTGGATGTGTCGGGCGAGGTGGCCGCGCTGCTCTCCAAACTCGCCACCGTGGCCGACGCCGCCGCGCTGCCTGTGGCGCCGTAAGGTCTGCCGGAGAGTCCGGCGTGATTTCGCGATTTCCCTAAAATCCCACCAACACCCACCGATAAACACCATGGCCGCCAATACGCCGGTACCCACGCACGAAAGTTTCCCCGTCATCGCCACCGGCGCCCTGAGTGGCCTGAGCCTCACGCATATCAACGCCGCCGCGTCGCTGGTGGTCATCGGCCTGAGCGCGTATGCGGCGCTGCTGCGCTGCCAGCGTGAGCGGCGCGCGCTGCGTGCGGATCGCGAGAAGTGCCGCGCGTGCCGCGAGAAATCGCTGGAAAGCTGACCACCGCAAGCCCCTTTCGAAACACACCCACCCAAGTCATCCCCATGAAAACGACCATCATCACCATCGCCTCCGCCATCCTCTCAGCCCTGGGCGCAGCAGCCGTGGCCAAGTGGAGCCTGCCCTCCGAAAGCGTGAACGAAGTCATCGCCGGCATCCTCGGTATCGTCGGTGGCGTGTTCGGCATAGCCGCCGCGCGCCACCAGCCCGAAGCCAAGTGAGCGCATGGGCGTGATCGCGCTGCTTCAAAGTCTGGCCGAGGCGTTGCGCCTGTACCTGTTGGTGCAGGCTCACCGCGCGCGCTGGAACCTGGAGTGCGACATCGCCGCCGCCCTGCTCGCCCAACGCCATGAGATACGCCGACTTAGCGACAGTGCTGACGCCGCTGCTCGCGCTGACGCTGACCGCCTGCTCGCCGAGTGGACGGCCCGATGCGCTCTCGCCCACGATCTACGCGCCGGACTCGCTGGTGTTGAAAGCCGGGGTGCCGGTGGCGACGCCGGAGGGCGAGTACCGCCCGCAGGTTGACGAGCTGTGGCACAGCCACCGCGCGTACATGGCGGAGCGCGAGGCGCGCATGGATGCCCTCGCCGCCCTCGAACAGGCGCGAAATAACAGGTGATTCCGTGATTCGGTTTTCTGAGGCCGCGCACCTCGCACCTCCCACCTTTAGCCTTCCCCACCCCATGTCCCTCTCCTCCCCCCTTTTGACCTCGCTGCCGACGACCAACGGTGTGCCGTATGCCGTGGAGCCCATCGACGGCACGGGCAAGCTGCGCATCACGAGGCGTTTCTCGGTGGCGTCGGACCTCGTGGCGAACGGCGCGCTGGCCGAGCTTATCGAGCCGTACGGCACGGCGGACGGCGTGGGCGCCGGCACGGTGTCGAGTCGCACGCCGGAGGCGCGCCGCATTTGGTCGGACGCGTACCTGGTGGAGCTGCGCGTGCTGCCGGCTCCCGTGGCGGGCTCGCCCGAGGGCGACGGCTCCAGGCGTATCGTGGAGAAAATCTACGAGCAAACCCCGTATGAGCGCACCACGGGCAGCCAGACGGACGCTCAGGGCGCGCTGCTCTCGACCGACCGCACCGTGGTGTGCGCGACCGGTCAGGCGCTGCCGGGCGCGGCCTCGGGCTACTCGCGCGTGGTGCTGGGCGCGTCCTCCGACGCCGGGCGCACCGTGTACCAGGTGCGCGATGTGCGCGGACAGGGTGACCTGCGCACCTCGTACAACGAGGACGGCGAGGGCGTGATCGTCGAAAGCGGCTCCTACGCCACCATGACGGAACCCGCCGACCCGACACCCGGCGCCTTCGACACCTGGACGAAGACGCCGATGTCGGGCTATTGGCGCGTGGACTACAGCAAACCCGCCGACGCCCAACTGCCCGCGCCGGGCCGTGTGCGCCGCAGCCGCACCGCGCAACGCGACGGCAGCGTGACGGAGAGCGTGACCGAATCGGGCGAAGCCCCGGCATGCGCGGCGAGCGACTACGGCACGCGCACCGTGCTCCTGACGGGCGAGAGCGAATTTACCCGCGCGGGTGGCATCGTGGGCCGCACAAAGCAGTGGCTCGTGCTGCCGGTGGACCGCGACGAGCCGGCCATCGTGCCCTGGACTCAACCGGGACAGGCCAGTGTCGGCGGAAGCACGGACAAGAACCTCGTCATCACGCCGCCGGTGCAGCGGCGTCTGGTGGGGGTGCGCAGCATGGCGTGGGGCGCGAGCGTCACGCCGGTGGCGCCGTGGCAGATCGAGAGCGGCTTTTCCATCAGCATCGGCGGCACGGTGAAGGACGCCTCGAATAAGGAGGTGCCGTATGCGCGGGACGAGAGCGTGCCCAACTGCATCGGCAATGTGACCTTCGCGTATACCAACTCGGGCACCTGGAACGGCCTTCCCATCGTGAGCCTGGTGGGCGCCGGCAGTTCGTACCCGGACTGGATGCCCACGGGTGAGACGGTGCTGGAGTGCGGTGTGCGCCCCTACGCGTGCGCGCTCGATACGGGCGTGATGCACTACGAGATGGAAACCCTCAAGGCCAACCTATGACCACCGACCCTTCTCTGGGTGCCAACCCGAACCACGGCGTGAACCCCGACCATGGTGTGAACGCCTCGCACGGCGTGTCCGCCGGGCTTGGCACGGAGGCGGCGCGCGGCATGCGCGAGCGCGCCGAGGCGCGCAAGCTGGCCCGCCAACAGCACGAGGCGGCGGAGAAGGCGGCCACGCCGGAGGGCGAGTTGCTCGCCAAGATCCGCGAGCTGCAATACCGGTGCCTGAAGCTGGAGGCGCGCAACCCGGCCGAGCAATTGCAGCGCAGCTTCCGCCTCGCCGTGGCGGGAGGCGCGGGAGGATTGGGCGACCACCCGTTCAAGGTGATCAGGGCCGACGCAACGCACCTGAGATACATCTTTGGCATCGTCGGTAATGTCGTCCCTACCGTGGACGGTACACCGATGGATGGATTTGTAGGGACATACCCGGGCACGCCGCCGGTTCTTGATGTTACGGCCGGAGGCGTGTCGTACCTGGAGACAGTATGGGGCGGTGCGTCTGAGCCTTACACCTTGCAGAGCGCCGCCGTGAAGGTGGGTGCCGGCGTGCCTGACGATGACCTGACGCACGGCTACCAACTCCTCGCCACGCACACGATGGTCAATGGCGCGCTGGACTCCATCGCGCAGGGCGTCACGCATTCGCTGGCGGTGGAGAGAGTGGCGTGCGGAGGTGGTGCATCCTATTACTGGGGCGCGATATGAACTCGCTTCTGATCACCAATAGTCGTTCCTGCGCGCACACGGTCGATGAGGTGGATCTGACCCCAGGGGGTGTCGGCGCTGGGCATTCGTATAGCATTCTGCGAGGCATGGTCCCGAGTGTGTTTCGTCGCCATAACTCCGTGCAGGTTCAATGGTCCGCCATCTATGGGCAGGCCTGTGCGTTTTCTCGTCCGAACCCGTTGGGATACCCTGGCTGCACGGCTCAGTCGGCTGCTCAATACTACTCCGAGGCGCCGTCTAGTATCTATAACGATTTCGAGCAAACAGGGTTCATGACTCAATGCACTGGCGTGAACGCATGCGGGTCTTCATTCCAGGGCCTATCATACTGCGAGAGGCAAGCGGGGCCGTTTGGCGCTGTTACGCCATGCGCGGAGCGAAACCTTGTCGCGTGGGAAACATTTGCCAGAGATTACTGGTGGAGCCCTTGCACAAAAGGGACAGGCAGCGTGCTTATGGATCCCTGTATGTGGTTCAGAGCGGACGCTAGAATCGGCGCCATGCTGGATGTTTTCCAGCCTGTCTGTCCTGGTTGCGGCCCTCTTGAGCTGGATGTGGTGGTCAGCCTTAGCGAGGGGGATTTGAAAATAGACCCCTATCAGGAGCCGTCGTTTTCCCCGGATCCCTCTTATGACAGGGATGTGGTGCTCGGCATGATTGTTGATGCCGGGGTCGCTGGAAGGTATTTCTCGGAAACCCTGTCTGTGCCTATGGATGGCAAGACAAACTGGGCGGTTAAGGTCACCGGCATAAGGGTGGTGCCTCGAAATGCCTAAGGTGCTGAAGGTTGGTGTTCGCGCCGGCGATGCCGTGGCCGCGCTGGCCAAGCCTGTCGCGCGAGTCGCCGACAAGCTGCTCGGCACGCACCTTGGCACATGCGGCGGGTGCGCCGGGCGCCGCCGTGCTCTGAATGCGGCCGGCGGCTCGGATGCGCGCGCATGGCCGCCTGCTGAAGAGGCGATATGGATATGACGGCGTAAGGCGCTGCTTTTGGGTGAGGGAGGTTGACCGGGGTGTGTGCGGGTGGGTCATGCCTACGGCATGCCGATACCTTACGACGACACGAAACCCTCCCGCTTCCCGCGCCCCGGGGAGGCGGCCATGACGCCTGGCGGCGTGCCCGCGGGCATGGACAGCGTGGGGCCGTCCGGGGATGTGCGCCGGCTGGCGCCGAATGCGATCCACACGGTGGGTGGCACGGCGCGGGCGCTGATGCGCGGGTGGGGCGCGACGACGGCGGGTGCGATGCCTGCGCCGGATGCGTCGGCGACGGCTGGAGGAGCTGTGCCGGCGACGCCGAGGCGCATGAGCGATGCGGAGGCGGTGAGCCTGGCGGGTGGGGTGGGTCTGCCCGAGCGTTCGCCGGGGATGCGCAAGGGCTGGTTCCGCAATGAGGACAGGCCGAACTACACGAGCATCGAGAACACGGGCAGCGGCCCGGGCACGCTGGGCGTGCGGCGCATGGGCATGAGCAGCACGCAGGCGGCGGAGGTCATGAAGTCGCTGGGGATTCGAGGGCCCGGCGCGGAGGTGCTGGGGCGCGAGGCGTGGAGTGCCGGGGCGACCGGCGGCTATGACGATGTGCGCAGCTTCGTGCTCAACGGCATGGGCGCGGACCAGGCGGAGGCGAGGGCGCGGCAGGACCGTGTTTTCAAGCTGATGCAGGAGGATGTGGGCAAGCGCTACGACACGCAGCTGGACCTGTACAGGCACGAGGCGAACGCGCGCGCCACGGCGCTGGCGAGCGGTCGCGCGGCGGGGCTGAGCGACGAGGAGGCCATGAGGAGGCTGCGCGAGGAGCAGGAGCTGGGGCGCGACGCGACCGT
Source organism: uncultured Opitutia bacterium (assembly GCA_945957395.1). Lineage (GTDB taxonomy): Bacteria > Verrucomicrobiota > Verrucomicrobiia > Opitutales > UBA953 > CAMFKE01. The sequence goes on along the minus strand of CAMFKE010000002.1, from coordinate 197,193 downwards.
GCTGGGCAACCAGGGCAAGAGGCTGGATGTGCTGAAGGGTGTGCAGGAGGTGAACCAGGAGGGGCGCTGGGCGCCCAAGCCGGACAAGACGGCGCGGGTGGTGAGCCTGGGTGGGCGCGACTGGATCGAGGACGCCAACGGCAACCTGCGCCCGACGGCGGAGCCGGAGGTGAAGCCGGAGTTCATCACCGACCCGATGACCGGCCAGCGCTATGCGCGATACGGGAAGGAGTTGACGCAGCAGAGGCTGCCCGGGGACGAGCCGAGCAAGGCGGAGTACGATGCGCTCAACGAGTATTCGCTGTACAGGACGCGCGCGGACCGTGAGCCCGGGAATGCGGACTTCCGTGCCGCGGCGGATGGTGCGGCGAAGGCGTTCAAGAACCTGTTCGGGCGACATCCGGACGAGCCGAGGCGGCGTCAGGGAGCGCCTGTGGCAGCGGGAGCGACCGGCGAGCAAGCGCCCGCGCCGGAGGTGAAGACCGCTGCGCCGGAAGCGTCCGGAGCCGGCATGTTTGACGGCACGGCCAAGCTGCTGGGTGGTGCGCCCGCGCCGGCGGCCATCCCTCCTTCGGCTGTGGAGGTGGGCAAGGGCAAGCTGTATGCGCTGAAGACGGATGAGAAGACGGGAGCGCAGTATCCTGTGCCGGCGAAAGGCGGGATGTTCACGGTGGCGGCGCTGAAGCAGATGTATGAGGACGGCGTGATCGACGCGGCGCAGGCGAAGGCGCAGCTGGAGCAGCTGCGCAAGGCGGGACTCACGGTGACGGAAGGGGGCGCGAAATGAGCGGCGTTGATCCGTTTGAAGGCGTGAAGGACCTCGACCCGTTCGCCGGAGTGAAGGACGCTGACCCGTTCGCGGGCGTGAAGGACGCTGAGCGTGCCGATGTGGAGTTCGGCGGCGGCTGGGACCCCGTGGACCCGGTGCACTTCAAGGCGAAGGTGAAGGAGGTGCCGGCGACGCTGCACCGGCTGATGCTGGAGGGGCGCATGAATGTGACCGAGGCTCGCCAGACGCTGGTGGACAACGGCTGGACGCGGCGCGCGCTGCCTGATGACACGGACTTCGGCGGCGCGGCCGACTTCGCGCGCGAGTTTGAGGCGCCGAAGACGGAGGGCGATCCGGAGGCGGTGCGGGCGTGGGCGGTGCCCAAGCCGGTGTTCGAGCGCAACGCCGGGTTCTTCCAAAGCCCCGGCAATGTGAAGGCGGGAGCGCTGCGCATGGCGCCCATGGGGCTGGCCGCCGTGGCCACGGCGGCCACGGCGACGGGCGTGGGCGCGCCAGTGGGTTTGCCCATGCTGGGCGCCCTGGGCGCGGCAGGCGTGGCGGGCGAGGGCGCGGCGCAGCTCGACGAGGTGCATCGTGGCGTGAGGCAGGACGCGAGCGTGGGCGGGCTCGTGGTGAGCGCGCCGCTGGCGATGATCCCCGGGGCGAAGCTGTCGCCGCTGCAGGGCACGAGCTATGGCACGACCATGGCCATACGCGCCGGCGAAGGCGCGGTGATGTCGGGTGCCGGCAGCGTGGTGCGCCAGGCGGTGGACGCCGGGCATGTGGATGCGCGCGAGGTGGCGGCGGAGTCGCTGTTCGGCGGCCTGTTCGGCGCCGGAGCAGGGCTGCTGGAGACGGCGGTGACGCGTGCGCTGTATGCGCGGGCGGCGGCGAAGGCCGGAGTGACGCCGCAGGAGGTGGCGGCCGGGGTGCAGGCTCGGCATGACGCGGAAGCGGAGGCGGTGCGCCTGGCGAGGGAGCGTGCGGCGGTGGACCCGCGCTTCGCCGGTGTGACGAATTTCGACGAGCTCGAGGCGCTGGCGAAGAAGCCGCAGGCCGAGGCGGCTGCGGCGGCCAAGGCAAAAGAGGAGGCCGAGTTTGCGGCCGCGCGAAAGGTGGCCGATTCTGCGGCATCGCAGACAGTTGATGTGGACGCGGCTCCTGGCGTTGATGTTTCGTCGTCCGCATCGGAGCGCGGTCATGTCTCCTCTGCGCCCGAGGCGCCGACGCGCGCGCCGGATCTGAACCCGGACGCGCCGTTCACGCTGCGCCCCGGCGAGCCGCTAGCGCCGGCGGTGAGGCCGTCGCCTGAAGCTCCCGCGGCGCCGGTGGTGAATGTGACCGGAAACAGGGAGGTGCCCGCCGTGCCTGCGCAGGACGACCCGTTCGCCGGGGTGCGCGATGCGACGCCGCAGGAGCGCCACGAGCAGGCGGTGGATGCCGAGGTGGACGCCGAGGTGGAGGCGATGAGCCGGGCGGAGGAGGCCGCCGCGTCGGTGGACGCCGACCGTGCGGAGGTGGACGCGGTGGCGCACGAGGCGGCCACGGAGGGGCTGGATGTGTTCGTGGGCACGCTGCCCAAGGACGGCGTGGGCCGCATCGCCTGGGGTAAGCTGACGCCCAAACAGATGGCGGGGGCCGAGGATTTCCCCGAGCTGCACGGCGAACTGGGCCGCGAGTACGACCGGCGCATGGCCGAAGGCGATGCCGGCCCGACCTTCCGCGACCTGATGGAGGACGGCGCGTTGCGCGCGCCGAGTGCGCGAGCGGAGTCGGTCGGCGGGGCGAAGGGCGACGCGCTGGTGTCGGAGGTGGAGGCGATCATGGGCGACGCCGGGGTGAAGACCGAACCCGGCGCGCTGGCGCTGTACAACCGCCTGGCGAAGACCAAGGACGGGCGAGGCAAGACCGTGGAGGAAGCGCTGGCGATGGCGCGCAACGCGGGCTTCGACATCGACCGCGAGGAGTTTATGGAGCGCCTGCGCGATGTGCTCGGCGGTGGCGACGGGGGCTACCCGACGGCGGCGGCGGGCGTGCTGAGCGACCGCAGGCAGGCCGACCCTGCGCCGCGTGTGTCCTCGGTGCCCAGGGATGATGCCAGGAGGTTCCTCACTTCGGCGCCGGTGGCGTCCATCCGTGGCGACGAGGTGCCGCACTTTGGAAGCACCAAGGCGTTGAAGGCATGGGTGATAGAGTACTACGCGCAACACTTCGGAGGAGGCGTGGAGAGTCCAGACCTTGGGCGCGTGCTGCTGGATGGGCGCGCCGTGCATGACTCCGCCGGGCATGGTCTTGGCAAGGCCAAGGTGCAGGCGTTCGCGCTGGTGCCTGATATCATCGCCAAGGGCAAAGTGGTGGCCGACTGGCCTGACAGGAGCGGAATTCCCGGTGCGCATGTCTACATCGTGGCGGCTCCCGTGCGAATCGGTTCCGACACCTTTGCCGGAGTCGCGCTCCTGAAGACCTCGGTGAAGGATCGCCGGCTGTATGTGCACGAGGTGCTGAACGAAGGACTCCTAGGTCGTTTGGCTTTCAAAACCGGGCTCTCCGCCGCTGGCGAAGTACACGCCGACACCAAAGACCTAGGAGTCATCAACAAGGTGATCGGGGAAATCCTCGGAGTCAAGCCGTCCTCAGGCGACTTGCCCATCCCGCCGTCGGAGTCGGGGCTATACTGGCGCAGCGAGTACGGATTCAAGCCGGTGGACGCGGTGAGCCTGCCGGAGTGGAAGGCGGCGCGGCTGCCGAATCTGGTGAGGTTCTGGAAGGAGCTCACGGGGATGGTGCCGGATGTGCGGAAGATGTCGGAAAAGAAGCGCGGGTTTTACTCGCCCGGCACGGGCCGTATCGCGATCAACCGCACGACGGCGTTCAAGCCGGAGACGGCGCTGTTCGTGATGGCGCACGAGATAGGGCACGGCGTGGACTACGCGCAGTTCGGCAAGATCGTGGGCAAGGACAAGTACGGGAAGGCTGTGCGCGAGGGCGCCGTGGGCTCCGGCAACCTGCTGGGCAGGCTGGCGGTGCTGGCGGACTTCAGGCGCACGGCGCTGCCGGTGTTCCCGGGCACCATGCCCACGCTGGTGAAGCCGGTGCGCGACAAGCTGAAGGTGGCGGCGGCGGCGGAGCTGCGCGACAGCGGCATGCCCGAGCCGGAGAAGGGCACGGCGGACCACGCGGAGTGGCTGGTGGCGCGCAACGAGCGTTACCAGGCGCTGGTGGCGAAGCGTGTGCAGGGCGATCTGGCGCTACACGGCGAGATTCGCGAGGAGCTGTTGGAGCTGAGCGGCAAGATGCGCCCGTGGCAGAAGGGGGCGGACGCCGGCTATGACGCGTACCGCGGGAGCGCCGACGAACTGTATGCGGACTTTTTCGCGGCCGTGCTGGCCAGCCCGGCGACGGCGCTGGAGCATGCTCCGCTGGGGTGGCGCATGTTCTTCGACCACCTCGACCGCAAGCCGGATGCGGCGCGCGCGCTGCTGGAGATGCAGGCGCTGCTGCAAGGTGGCGACAAGGCCGCGCAGGCGCTGGCGACGGATATGGACGCGCTGAAGGGCTACGGACGGGCGGACGCCGTCTTCATGGCGCAGCACCTGAGGCGCGAGAGGCTGCTGGGCGGCGCTCCGGAGAATGTGCTGGGGCGTCTGCAGTCGGAGTTGCTGGAGGCGGCGAGCCCGGCGATACGCCGATACCTGGACGGCAAGGCGGAGGGTCTCGTGCCGTCCGGGGCGAAGGATTTCCGGCTGCTGTTCGGCGAGTTGACGCTGGCGGACAACGAGGTGCACGGTTTCCTGAGCGACTTCCACCGGTCGGTGCTCGCGCCGCTGGACGCCGCCGGGGTGAACTGGCACGACCTCGGCCTGTATATGCAGCACATGCGCGTGCTGAAGGGCGACCGGGCGCGCGAGGTGGTGGAGGAGTTGGAGGCCGCCGAGCTCGACGAGTCGGGCGAAGTGACCAGGGAGGCGGTGACGAAGACGAGTTTCGACGACAAGCTGTTCAACCCCGGCGGCGTGCAGGTGAAGGATGCGCGCCTGCAGGTGAGCGAACTGCTCAGGCGTCAGCCGAACCGTGAGGCGCGCGTGGCGCTCATCCGTGCGCAGCGTGAGATGCGCCGCATCTGGGAGGGCGTGGTGGATCAGGCCGTGGCGTGCGGAATCTTCGAGGCCGGGGCGGTGGAGAAGATGCGAGCCGGTGCGCGCGGTTTCTATGCGCCGTTCGTGGTGGTGGATTACTTCACGGGCTCGGTGGCGAGCACGATGCGCGCGCAGGGAGGCACCTTCAAGGAGGTGGCCAATCCGGCGCTGGCGATGGTGCTCAAGGCGGTGACCACCGTGCGCGCGGCGCAGCTGAACAAGGCGAAGGTGGAGGCTATGCTGACGCTCTCGAAGGTGAATCCGGACGAGTGGAAGCCGGTGAAGCGCAAGACGAACTTCTCGCCGTTCCCCGAGCCGGCGAACCGGCAGGACGAGGCGCTGTTCGTGGTGAGGTGGGGCGGCAAGCCCGAGGCGTACCACATCCCGCGCGAGCTGGCCGAGGTGTTCGAGCGCGCGCCGGGCGCCTCGGTGAGCGTGGTGACGCAGTCGCTCAACTACCTGTTCCAGAACTTCTTCCACCCCAACTTCATTCAGTACTCGCCGACCTTCACGGTGCGCGGTGCGGAGCGCGACATGGGCCGCGCCTTCACGAATATGCCGACTTGGAAGGGTAAGGGCGCGGTGATGTGGAGCATCGTGCGCAACTTCATGAGCGGCTGGTTCGGCATGCCGCTCGACGAGGCGGGCGGGCTGGCGCGCAAGTACCTGGCGGGCGAGTATGACCCGGTGCTGGCCGATATGCTGGCGGCGCGGGCTATCTCGCCTCCGCATGAGCTGTATGCGGCGGGCGGGCGCATATTCCACCCGGGAGATGACGGCGAGGCGGTGAACGCGCTGCTGCAGCGGCATGCGGTGACTGGCAAGCCGCATGAGAAGCATGACCTGTACCGCAAGTTGGGCGGCTATGTGTTCATGGGCCGGCTCATGGACCACATCGGCTTCGTGAACGAGACGAACGAGTCGGTGGCGAAGCTGAAGGCTTGGATGTACCTGACGCGCGAGCTGGGCTGGCCGAAGGACAAGGCGGCCGGGTTCGTGCGCGACATGATAGGGGTGCCGAATACGCTGGCGGCCGGTGCGCACCTGAAGGTGGCCGGCGCCGCCATGCAATATGTGCGCGTGGCGGTGCGCGGGTGGCATCAGGACTTCGCACTGATGACCGGCGACTCTCCGTATGCCGGATTGCCCGGCATGGAGCCTGTAGGCAAGGTGGCGGCGGGCTCCATGCTGGCGGCGCGCGTGGCGGCGAGAGCGGCGAGCGGGGCGTCGGTGGGCGCCGCGTGGTTCGGACTCGGCCTGGTGTTCGCCGCCGGGGTGATGGTGGCGCTGGCGGAGGCCGGATTGTTCGGCGAAGAGGTGAAGCGCCTGTATCGGCGGCTGCCGGAGTACCAGAAGCAGAGCCGCATGCAGCTGCCTGTGGGCTCGGTCGGCTACGGCGCGAGCGAGCAGACGGTGGCCGTGCCGTTCGCCATGGATGATACGCAGCGGCTGTTCTTTGGCGCGGGCCGATTCCTGGCGCTCGCGGCGACCGGCCAGCGCACCTGGAGCGAGGCGGGCAATGCTGCGGCGAATACCGCGGGCGGCATGATTCCCGGGCCCAATGCGCTCATCAAGCAGGTCGGCGCGTGGGCGAGCTACGCGACCGGCAATGCTCCGCGGGACGAGAACGGGCGCGCCATTCTGAATGAGGCGGAGATGAAGGCCGGCGGAACGCCTGGGCTCGCGCGCATGACGCTGTGGAGTCTGGATCAGTTCGGCGTGCCAACGAAGGTGCTCACCGGGCGACAGGAAGTGGAGGGCGACCTCTCGGGAGTGGCTCGCTTGCCGATCGTGAAGGGGTTCGTGACCATCTCCAACGCCGGAGAGTTCGAGTCCATGGAGCGCGAGAAGGACCGCGCGGACGAGGCGACGAACTATGTGCGCGCCAGGCGCCCGGACAATGCGCGCGCCCTCATGGCCGAGCGCACGATGCTTCAGGGCGTCAAGGGGCAGCTCGAGCCCGAGCTGAAGGCGCGCCTGAACCGCCTGAACCGTTGGCACGAGCAGACGCTGGTGCGGTGTGAGGATCAGGCCGTGACGCTGAGGCGCATCGGGTCTTCGCCGGCGGACGCGCTGAAGGAGCTGGAGGTGCGCACGGACGAGTGGCGCAAGCTCAACAAGCCGTGACGGACGGCGCGCATGACGAGCCCTCTGCCTCGAAAGGCAGGGGGCTTTTTTTGCGGAGCTAGGTTTTATCGGGCTTTGCGGGCGTTTTTAGTCATGGAAGAAAAGCCGCTTGACGCACCTGTGTGCGGTTCGGGGACGGTCCGAACATGTCGAACGCAACACCCCCCGAAACGAAGGCCAAACTGATTGTCATCAAGGATGCACCGGCGGCGCCGCTCCCTGCCGTCGAGCAGATGTACCGCATCGAGCGCATCGCCGAGCTGCTCACCATCTCCGAGCGAGAGGTCGCGCGCCAGATCGCGCTGTACGAGGAGACCAAGGGCAAGGAGGGCATCGGCCCTCGCTACAAGCTCAACATCCGCTGCACCGTGGTGCCCGCTTCCGCCGTCCTTCACTGGCTGCGGACGCATGCTCTTTAATTTTTTTCGGAAACGACCATGGGCAAAGGCCGCACGGCGAAGCCGAAGGAAGAGCAGGAGGGGCAAATCGACCTGGTCACGGAGGGAAGGCTGGGTGACGGGTGGACCGACCCGATTTCGCTCGCCATCGAGCCGGAGTCGCGCGCCGAGGTGAGCCGATACACGGCCGCTCAGATAAAACAACGCCGGCCGAAGACCTATGCGGCTGCCGTGCAGCTGCTGGCGGCAGGGTTCGGCACGGTCAAGGTCGCCGAGTTGCTCGAACTGGCTCCGGATTCGGTGCGCATCATCCGCATGGCGGAGGAGAGTTTAAGCACCGAAAAAGAAAGACTCGGTCGCTCCATGCGCGCGGTCGCCGTCATGGCGGTCGATGGCATCGCCGACGACTTCGCCGACCCGGTCAAGCGCGCCAAGATCTCCACCAAGGACAAGGCCATCATCGCCGGCATCGTGGCCCAGCGCTCCGAGGAGTTGCTCGGCGGCGCCCAGACGCTGGTCGTGGCCGCGCCGAACTGGTCGCCCGACGAACTGCGCGCCGCGCTGATGGGTTTGAGGGCGGCGGCGGCGCAGCAAAAGGGCCCGGTCATGAAGGACGCCGAGGGTTTCGAGGTCATCGATGTCGGCGAGCCCGAGCAGGCGGATGCCGAGCCAGGGGAAGCTGGCGAAAACTGACGCAAGGGAGTTTGAAACCCCTGTTTTATGGCCTAAGAGCCGCATCAATTCACACGCTGTTACACAATCATGTCACACAAAGACCGGGAAAAGGGCAAAAGGATGATCGCCGAGATGGCGCGCGAGACCGCGCCCGTACCTCCTGCGCCGCCTGCGCGCGTCGCCGACAACGCGCCCGCGCGCCTCTTGCAGGGCGCGAGCATGGGGGGGGGCGGGGGTGCGCCCGCGAACACGGGGGGGGGCTGCGAAAACTCATCCCACTCCGGCGGGATTACACCCAAAAGGGGGTCGGATTTGACCCATCCCCTTGAACTGCCGGAACAGAAAAAAAATTCAGACGGCGCGCCGCCGTCAGGTGGGGCCGCGCCCGCCACGGTCGCGCAGCTGGCGGATGCGCTGGGCCTGCTGCGCCCGCGGTGCGCCCGCCTCGCCGGGCTGACCGGTGCGCCCGCCGACGCCAAGGCGCCGCTGAGCGCCGCCGGTGTGGCCGCCGTGGCCCGCGCCGTGGGCGTGGAGCCGTCCGAGGCCGAGGCGCTGTTGCTCGAGCGCGCCGAGCGGCCGGGCATGGTGCAGTCGCTGCCGCGCAACCCGTCCGTGCTGCTGGTGCGCCTGGAGGGCGATCCCGCCGAGGTGGTCGCCGTGCGCGTGGCGGCGCGTCTGCGTGACCGTTGGCGCGTAGGCATGCCCGTGCTCGTGCGCCCCGTGAGTTCCGGCGTCTGGGAGCCCGTGGGCCCCGTGCCCAAGCCCCGCCCCCAGTGAGCCCCCCTGATTCACCGAAACACCTCCCCCGCATTCCACCATGTCCGCCTATCTCCGCCTCGACGCCATCGCTCGGGAAAACAACTCCGGCGAGGCCAAGCGCTACAAGCACCTCGACTGGTACAAATGCCCCGTCTGGGGCAACGAAATCATCGTCCGGCGCCTCTCCCGGCACAAGGACGGCCACAAATTCCTCAACATGTGGCGCATCATGAGCGAGGTCTCCTGCGAAAATCCACACGGGCGTCGCGGCTACCTCAGCCAAGGCCAGACCCCCTACACGCCCGACGACCTCGAGGCCAAGACCGGCTGGAAGGCCAAGGACTTCGCCGACGCCATCGCCTTCTTTTCCTCTCCGGAAGTGGGATGGATGTCCACAGTCGCCGAGCTCCCCTCGGTCGGCACCTCCTCCAAGCAGGCCAAGCCCACCCGCTCCGCCACCCCTGAGCATGCCGCAGAACATCCGCAGGACATGCCGCATGTTTGCCGGAAAACCTCCGCAAAAGATGCCGCTGCAGAAGGAGAAGGAGAAGGAGAAGGAGAAGGAGACTCCCCCTTACCCCATGACTCCGTTCCACCCGGCACCACGCAAGGCGAGGGTGGGGAGGGGCGGCTGACGCAAGAGGAAGTCGAAGCGCGCCACCACCGCGAGTACTGCCGCAAGGAGGCCAAGGGGCTTCCCTCCGCCTTTTTGGAATCCTCCCCCTTCCGCGACGCCTGGTGCGACTGGATCGCCCACCTGAAGGCCAAGCACCACAAGGGCTTCAACCCGCCCTTCACCACCGTCCACCGCCACAAGCGCCAAATCGAATCCCACGCCGTCGACGACGCCATCTGGGCGCTGGAGGAGGCCATGCGCCGCAACCTGCCTTTCCCCGCCGACCCCTCGATGCGCCCCGGCCGCACCCCCGCCTCCGCCGCCCCCTCCGCCGACAACACCGAGTCGCTGCGCGTCATCCTCGCCGAGCCCGAATCCGGCCCTCGCCGCCCCGTCCGCCCCCCGGAGCGCCCGGCCCCTCGCCCCGAGCCCGCCGCCGCCTGAGCCGCACTCCCGATTTCCCCCACCGACCACGAAAACCAAGACCATGACTGACACTGCCTCATCCTCCCCGAGGAAAAAAAATTACAAGAACCCATACCCTCCCCAAGGGGATGTATCCGGGCGCACTCCGCCCCATCACCCCGAGGCCGAGCGCGGCGTGCTCGCCGCCATCATCAACGACTTCGAGCTCGACGAGGGCAAAGGCGGCATCCTCGCCTCCCTCCTTGTCGAAGGCCTCGCCCCCGATTGGTTCTTCCTCACCTCGCACCAGATCATCGCCGAGACCATGGTGCGCCTCCACTCCGACCGCCGCCCCTGCGACTCGCTCTCCCTCGGCATCGCCCTCAAGGACTCCGGCGAGGCCGACGCCGCCGGCGGCCTCGCCTACCTCGCCGAGCTCACCCGCGGCGTCTCAGGCACCGCCTTCGTCCACGCCCACTTCGGCGCCGTTCGCGAGCAGTACCTCCTGCGCCGCCTCCTCGCCGGCGCCTCCTGCGTCACCGAGTCCGTCTTCTCCCCACGCTCCTCCTGGGGCGAGTTCTCCGCCGCCGTCTCCCCCCACATGGAGGGCATGCTCGGCGCCCTGCGCGCCACCACCGAGCGCCGCGAGACCCTCGCCGATGTCATCGAGCGCCAGTTGCGCAAGTTCGACGACGCCGTCGGCGGCATCGCCCCCGACGAATCCAAGCTGCGCCGCGTCTCCTGGGGCCTTCGCTCCCTCGACGAGCGCCTCCAGCCCCTTTGCGCCGCCACCGGCGACGGCCTCGTGGTCGTCGGCGCCAAGCCCGGCGCCGGCAAGTCCTCCCTCGTTCGCCAGCTCGCCTTCGCCCACCTGCGCTCCGGCGGCTTTGTGCAGGCCTTCCTCCTCGAGACCTCCGACGAACAGTTCACCGGGCGCTGCGCCGGCCTCATGTCAGGCATCCCCTTCCGCGAGCAGAACGACGCCGCCCTCCTCGCCAAGTGGCGCTCCGCCGAGCGCGCCCTCATCCGCGAAGGCGACGCCTTCGGCCGCAAGATCGGTCAGGAATCCCTCTGGGACTTCCAGGCCCGCGTCGAGTCCCGCCTCTTCGACGAGCGTGTCGAGGCCCACCGCTCCTGGCTGCGCGAGCTTCGCGCCTACTCCGACGAGCGCCGCCTCCAGGTCCGCGCCAACCTCAACCGCATCGACCACATCGAGGCCGAGGCCCGCCTCGCCCACTCCCGCTCCGGCCGCACCGACCTCATCGTCGTCGACTACCTCCAGGAGGTCATCCACCCCGACCCCAAGCTCGACGGCCACGAGAAGATCGGCGACATCTGCCGCCGCCTCAGGGCCCTCGGCAAGGAGCTCGGCGCCGTCGTCTTCCTCATCTGCTCCCTCAACCGCGAGGTCGACGGCATGCCCACTCGCGCCAACCTGCGCGGCTCCGGCGACATCGAGTTCGCCGCCGACCGCATCGTCTTCGTCCATGTCCCCGATACCGACGCCAACGGCGCCAAACAGTCCGACGAACGCCGCAACCTCGCCGTTCAGATCCGCCAGGACAAGGACCGCGACGGCGGCAAGGGCACCCTCTGGTCCGTCTTCGACCGCCACCTCACCCAGTTCATCGACATCCCCCTGAACACCCAGCCCCGCGCCGACTCCGGCCAGTCCTCTCCCTCCTCCTCCTCCGGCGGCTACGGCGAACGCGAAGAACGCCGCGGCCGCCCCAAGGGCGTCAAAAACGGCGAAGGCCGCCAGCACCGCCAGCCCGCCTTCTCAGGCTCCCGCGACTACGCCGGCTCCGGCGACGGCGCTCCCATGTGAGGCCGCCGCGCGGGTGTTACCGGCGCTTTTTGAAGCACGGCCCGAAGACCCTCTTCATCGACTCGAAAACCTCACACGCCATCAGCGGTACGCATGCGACGAAGAGGATTCCGATGAAAAGCTGAACCGCGGCAAACGCGCCGGCGATGAAGCAGGGTACGGTGGCCATGGCTTTTCCGTACCAAGGCCATGTTGTCTCCGTCCACATGAGGAATGACAAAATCACGCCTCCTGTCGCAGCGAAGGCCAGCATGAGTGCCAAAAGCGCAGTCTTCGCGATTCCTCCGATCTTGTTCAGCATGATTGTCAGTCCTTGGAGTGAAGCGCTTTTTTGCAATGTTATTGCCGTACCAAAGGCCCGCTCTCTCCGAGCGGGCCTTGTCGTTTTCAATGGTCCGTCGCGGCCGCCGCGCTTGACTCCCCATCCGCTTTCGGCTTCTCGCTCGTCATGCGTCGGTTCATCCTGCTCCTTGTCGCCTCCATCGCCCCGGCCGTGGCCTGCGCCGGGCCCTATGAGCGCCTGATCGCCCGCGAAAGGAAGGCGCAGGAGATTGTGGACTGGGCGAAGGCCAATGCTCGAGGCGTTATGGTGGAAGGCCGGGTCGTCTACACGCCGGAGCAAGTCAAGGCGCTTGGTCAGAAGGCGTGGGTCGAATTGAAGCAGACCGTCCCGGCGGACAGGATTCGCCTGACCGGGGTGAAGCCCGGCGTGCTGCGTCCGGTTTCGACCAACGAAAAGGAGTGGCGCGTACTGTCGTCCAAGGAGATTTCAGCCCTCTTGCAGCGGCGCGGCTTGCTCAAGAACGCCGATCGGATTGCCCAGGGCATCCGCCTGCGGACCGAGGGTGAGTTTTGGGCCGCCTGCAGCGCCGTGGACGATTTGACCATAGGCCCGTCCGTCGCCGAAAACGGCGACATCCGAGGCGAGGACAACGACGGCGACGGCGTGGAGGAGTGGGTGTTCGTCAGCCGATATGTCCGCACCGACGGCGTCGTCGAAAGGTCCCACTACAGGGCGTATTAGCTTTGACGCCACAAGGCCCGCTCTCTTCGAGCGGGCCTTGTTCGTATCCGGTATCCGGTTATGAGGACTTTCGCGCTTTTCGCTTCGGCTCTTCAGCCGGCGGATTGCCCACCGAGTCTCTCGCCTTGTTCGTGATGCGCGTGCAGGTCACCACGATGTCCGCCGCCAGGTCCGCTATGGCGTCGATGGACTGCGACTGATTGAGCAGCGCCATCTTCAGCCGGCTTATCTCGGGATCTTCAGTGGAGTGCACCTCCGAGAAGCCCACCAGCCCGGCCGCGCCTATTCGCTCCATCTCGTCCATCGCCCACGCCAACGCTATCTCTCGCCTCTCCTTGTCGTTTTTCGCCAGATTCATCATCACGGCGCGCAGCGTCTCGTGCGATGGCAGCACGCTCTCCGATAGGATTCGCGACAGGGTGGACGGGCTTGTCGCTATCTCCTTCGAGGCTTCCAGCGGGTTCATGCCTCTGAGTGAAATCAGCGATTGGAGCGAGTGGGTCAGGTGGTTCATGCCGTCCTTTTTGCGCGACACGAAAAAAAGCGCAATAAGCAATTGACGCCCGTTTGTTCGTCGTGCAAAGTTGCGCGACATGGAAAACAAGAACATCGAAGAAACGAAGGCCGCCGCCGCCGAGGCCGCCATCCGGACGCTCAAGTCCTTCGCGCGCTCCGGCAACGAACAGGAGCGCGCCGCCGCCGACAGCCTGCAGGTCGCCATCAGGCGCTGGGTGTCTTCCTCGCCGGCGCGCAGGACTCGCTCGCGCGCCGACATGAGCCAGGGCTCCTCCGAATCCTCACCGCGCTGACCCGCCATGCGCCACCGATTGGAGCCCATGGCCGTGCCCGCGGATTGCCCGGAGCTGGCCGCGCTGGTGGCCGAGTACGGTCTGCGCCTGCACCGCGTGAACTCCCCGGACGGGCTCTACTCGATCGGGTGCACCTGCGGCGGCGTGCGCTACTTCGCCACCGGATGCTCCCGTGCCGACGCCGCCGGCACGCTGCGCGAGTACCTCGCCTCCGGTGAATCCGTCGCCGTGGCCCGCGCCGCCGGCGCCCTGCGCCGCGCCAAGTCCGCCGCCCTCGCCGCCGCGGCGAAAGCCCGGGCGCGCCCCTCCCGCCCTCAGGCCTGACACCTTCCACCTCTCACCTCCCACCTCCCACCTGCTTCGCCCCATGTCCCTCCTCCGCCTGTATGGATTTTCCCCGTCGCACCGCGCCCGGTGCGGCAGCGCCGCCTCGGTGCGCGCCGTGTGCGGCGTGCCCGAGAGCGACAGCGCCGGCTGGATGGCGCTCGGCGCCGACGAGCGCACGCGCCTCTTCGAGCGCGCCGAACTCGAGCTGCGCGCCGAGCCCGGGCTCACCGTGTTCGGCGCCGAGCGCCGCCACGGCATACCGCGCAACTACCTGCGCCGCCGCCTCAAGGCCAAGGCCGACCGCCGCCGCTCCGCCAACTGACCGCCCGGCCCCTCCCGCCCCTCTGTCAACTCTCAACTCTCAACTCTCAACTCTCAACTCTCAACTCTCAACTCTCAACTCTCCGCTCTCAGCTCCTCCCCATGCCCGACCCCCTCGCCCTCTTCGCCGCCATCACCCTCGCCGGTGTCGCCATCGCCTACGCCCTCAACTCCCGCCGCGCCGCCGCCCGCGCCCTGCGCGACCGCGCCGACGAGATCCATGCCCTGCACAATCGCCTGCTTCGCCTGGAGCGCCGCGCCGACGCCCGCGCCCACCACCACGGCCACCGCGACGAGGCCGTCGAGATCCTGCCCCCCGTCGTCTCCGGCCGCTCCGAAGGTGTCGCCCTGTTCACCGCGCACCGCCGTCACAGCCGGTGATCCGCTGACCGCCGAAAACCGATTCACCGAACACCTCTCTCCCTCACCCACATGTCATATCGCACCAAGCACCTTCTTACCCTCTGGGCCATTTTCATCGCGGGCGCCTTTTTTGGAAAAGGCGTCTCCTGCGAGTGGACCGTCGCCAGCTACCTCGTCGTCCCCGCCACGCTGCTGATGCTCGGCAAGATTCTCAACGACCTCACCGATGAAATCGAGTTCTGCGACGAGGAGGAGGAATGCGAAGAGGAAACCTCCGAGGAAGAGCAGGTCGCCCAGTCCAAGCCCGAAGAGCCCAAGAAGCCCGAGTGATCCGTCCGCTTCGCCTTTCGTCCCTCACCTTTCGTCCCCATACCGCCATGTCCGACCCCACCTACGACCGAGCCGCCACAGCGCGCCGCATCGCCGACATCTCCGCCCAGGCCGCAGCGTCCTTCATCGCCGACGCCCGCGGCGACACCTCCCTTTCTCCGGCCACATCCGCCGCCCGCCTGCGCGACGCCGCCGAGGTGCTCGCCACGCTCGCCGACGACCTGGAGCGCGCCGCCGCGCACGAGGGCATCGCCACCGCCGCGCGCGGCGAGTTCTCCGCCGTTCGCACCTGCGTCATCGCCGACAACATCGCCGACCTGCGCTCGCGCTCCGGGCACCTGCGCTTCCTCGCCCGCACCGCGTTCGGACAAACGCAGGGTTAAGATTGAAGATTGAAGAAGCGAGCCGCCGCCAGCCCGCCGCCGCGTCGGCATGAGGACCATCCCGAGCAAGTGGGGGTGTGAACGCGAACCCGCCATCGCCGAGCTGGCCTCGGAGATGGGCGTACCCGAAGCGCCCGCCGTGCCGGCCTGCGACCCCGTGAACCGCCCGGCGCACTACACCGCGCACCCTTCCGGCATCGAGTGCATCCAGGTCACCGAGCACATGGGGTTTAATCTCGGCAACGCCGTGAAGTACATCTGGCGCTGCGACCTCAAGCGCGACGCCATCGAAGACCTCGAAAAGGCCCGCTGGTACATCGACCGCGAAATCTCCACGCGCCGCGCCAAGGCCGCCTCCTCCCGATGACCCCGCAGCGTTTCATCGTTCCCGTGTGTTTCGCCGGAGGCGAGTGGGCCTACTACAACGCCCACGGGCGAACCCTCGAAGAGGCCATCGCCGACGCCGAGGCGCACCTCGCGCTCACCGCGCCCGGCGTGAAATACACCTCCATCCACCGGCTCGACCTCATCCCCATCGTATGACTCTCGCCCTGCTGCGCCCGCCCTACGCCCCGGGCGACACCGCCTGGCACTGCGCCACCCACGGCGGCCCCGATCGGCGAGGCGACCTCATGCGCCACCGTTGGCGTCGGGCCATGGAGCCCTGCACCATCCTCGACGCCTCCGAGCCCGACCGTTTCGGGCACATCACCTACACCATCGCCACGGCGCGCTGCGCCTCCCGCACCGTCTCCGATTCCTGGCTCTCCCTCTCCCCCGACCTCCCACCACCCTACTTCGACCGCTGACGGCTCTATCAACTGTCAACGCTCACCTGACAACTTCCCACGCCATGCACTTCTCCCTCCGCAACGGCAAACCCCTGCTCGCCGCCACCCCCTCGGCCGCGCTCCACCTCACCCCGGTCCTATACTCCGACGCCGAGCGCAACACCAAGGGCGCCCTCTGGCACGAGATCTTCGCCCGCCTCACCCTCCTGCGCGAACTCGACCACCTCGACGACTCCCGCGACCACCGCGCCGACATCGGCGCCGCCGTCGCCGCCGTCATGATGGCCATCGCCGTGACCACCAAGGACTGCTCCGGCGTGTGCGCCCCCATGGTCTGGCAGCATCGCGGACCCGACGCCACCCTGGGCGACCTGCGCCACGCCTTTGACCGCCTGAGCGTCAACGCCGGCAAGCTCTCCCAGCACGCCCGCGCCATCACCCTCTCCCCGTCCGCCGCCCAGCAGTATGCCGCCGCCCAGGCGTGCATCGCCCTGTGCCGCGAATCCATCGTCAACGGCGACGAGCGCGGCGACCTGCGCACCCTCGCCTCCAAGATCGCCAAGAACGCCGCCCGCCACGGCACCCCCGTGGACGACGAGAAGGAGGCCGCATGAAGCGGGGCCGTAACGGGAAGGTGAGCGCACGCGCTATGCCGCAATGGGTGGCCTACGCCGACCGCAAGCCGCCGAAGTCTGTGCGGCTCGTGATTGGTGGCGGCATTCAATACGGCAAGTGGTCGATGTCCTCGCCGTTCCCCGCCCACCTCATGCCGGGCGAGTTCGGGGCCTGCGACGCAGACCGGACACACTGGCTCGCGATTCCGCCCGCGCCGAAGGTGCGGCATAACGACCGGCTCACCGACGAGCCGGCAAACACCCAACAGACGCCGAAAGGAGGCGCGTAACATGGGACAGGAAAACATCGAAGCGAACGGGCCGAAGGATCGTTCGCGTGCAGCGGATGGTTATGTGACTGGTGCAGTGGAAGCTGCGCTCACCTATGCGGACGAAGGCATGAACGCATCCAACGCCGCGAAGATGGTGTTGCAGAGGTCGCCGGACTACCGACTCGGCGGATACAATCACCTGTCGCTCGCCATCCTCGCCGCCGAGGTGCGCCGGCTGCGTGAGGCTCTGGAGGCAAGCGAGAGCAACGCTGCCACGCATGAGGGATACGCCCACCTGATGCAGGAGCAGCGCGCCGACATTGCGAAATGGGCGAACCGTCTTGAGGCCGAGCTTGCCGAATCACGCGCTGAAGTTGCGCGTCTCAAGTCGCATAACGACAAGCTGAGCGGACGGCGGGAGGTGCGAAGTGAGCTTCGTGCTTAGCAAACCGAGCCCGGCCCGCCGTTCGCTCCAGCGACTGGTTGGCACGCATACCGGAGGGTGCGATGAATGAGCTGGCACTTTTCGCAGGCGCTGGTGGCGGCATACTCGGCGGAAAACTCCTCGGCTGGCGCTGCGTCTGCGCAGTCGAGTACGACGAACACGCCCGCGCCGTCCTCGCAGCACGGCAAAACGACTGCTGCCTCGCGCCGTTCCCGATTTGGGATGATGTTCGCACATTTGACGGACGCCCGTGGAGAGGTCGTGTTGATGTCGTTTCTGGCGGATTTCCCTGCCAGGCATATTCAGGAGCCGCGAGAGGTCGCAATAACGCGCCCGACCTCTGGCCGGAAATGCGGCGAATCGTCGCAGATGTGGCTCCTCCATTCGTATTCGCCGAAAATGTCACCCGGCGCGCAATCGAACGAGCCGCGCGCGACCTCACTGAAATGGGATACGCTTGCCGGGCGGTTCGCGTTTCGGCGGCGGACTTGGGTGCAGACCACAATCGGCCGAGATACTGGCTTCGTGCATACTCCGACCGTAACGGCGAACTACGGAACGCCCTCGATGCAGAAATGGAAATGCTGCCGGAACTTCGTGGCGGCATTTGGGAAACCTTCGACCGCGAGTCATACATGGTTGATGGGGTGGCCTCCGAGGTGGACGGATTGCGACTCACCGGGAACGGACAGGTTCCGATCGTGGCTGCTGCTGCATGGCTTTCCTGCGGAGGGCGTCCCGATGCGTGCTAACAACAAGGATGAGCGACGCGCATCCGGAAACTAAAAACAAAGGGAGATTTATAACATGGAACAGGAACAGAAACAACCCGGCGCCTATGCGCGTTCGGCTCCATCCGCTGGTTATCCTGCCGGTATTTCGCGGCTCATCGTAAGCGCCGAAGTTCGGTATTGGGAAGACGCGAAAATCAACGGCATCGAGGACACCGATGGCGACAAAGTGCCGATGCGAAGCGGCGACCTTTGGGTTCCGGTCATCGACCTGAACACCGGGACGGTAATCGGGTGGCCATTTGGAACGACGGCCAGAATCCACTACAAGGTATGCGATGCCGGGGAGTATTGGCTCGGTGACGACAGCGGGAAAAAGCTGCTGAAATGGAAGGATTACTATGTCCCCGACTCGCTGCTCTGCCACGGGGATGACGGATACGGCGACTACATCATCCTCAACATCGCCGAGGATGGCCGAATCGCCGACTGGAAGCTCCCCACCTTCAAGGCGGATTCGTGGCAGGATAACAAGGGGCTTAACGACACCCCGCCTGTCGGATAGCGCCAGCCCGCACACGCAAAACGACAGTTTTGCAGGATAGCCGCCCGGTGGCATCGTAAACCGACACCCGCCAAAGCCCCGCGCGAGACACCCTCGCCGGGGCTTTTTCGCGCCCACCTCGTACCTCGCACCTCCCACCTCCCATCTCCCACCTTTAACCTTCAATCTCCCACCTCGCACCTCCCACCTTCCTCCTTGACTCCGCCGTGGGCGGTTCGGCGACGGTCCCGGGCCTCATGAAGATTGTTTTCAAAGACGGCCGCCTGGTCAGTGCCGGCGAGTTCGTGCCGACGCACCCCGATCACCCGGTCATGCCGGTGCCCACGCGCGAGCAGGTGTTGACCATGGACCCGGACGCGCTGGTCGACATGTTGGTGCGCCGCGAGGAGTTGCTCGTGCTCGAGAAGACGGACCCGTACCGCTACGGGTACGAGCCGAGCATGTGGCGCCTGACCGACCTCATGATGGGCTGGCCCTGGATGACCGACGCCGACAGGTCGCTCTCCCTTCGCGTGTTGCGCAAGCTGGGCTACCCGGCCTCCATCAAGGTGCTCCTCATGCAGGGCGGCAATCGCGCCGGCAAGACCCAGTACTGCGCGCGCACCGTGATGCGCCTGCTTCAGAGCAAGCCCGGCGCCCGCGCCTGGGTCTTCCACTCCACGCGCCAGATGTCGGTCGAGTACCACCATGCGCTGTTGTGGCTCATGCTTCCCGCCGAGCAGCGCCGCACACGCCATGGCAACCCCGAGTACATCTCGTACTCACAGCAGAACGGTTTCGCCGGCGACAAGTTCACCCTCGCCAACGGCTCCTCCTGCGTCTTCCGCAACTACGAGCAGAAGGACGACACCATCGAGGGCGGCGAGTGCGACATCATCTGGTGCGACGAGCTGCTTCCGGCCCCGTGGCTCAAGACCTTGGAGGCCCGTGTCGCCACCCGCACCGGCCGCGTGCTCGTCTCGTTCACGCCCGTGCGCGGCTACACTCCGCTCGTCGGCCAGTTCCGCGAGGGCGCCTCCGTCGCCTTCGAGGAGACCGCCTGGCTCGTCCCGCGCGACGCCTCCGGCTCCCCCGATTACGACCGCGCCTCCTCCGTGCGCGACATGGTCTCCGATGTGCTCGAGCCGCCCGCGCCCTCGCCGGGCTTCAAGCGCGTCCCGCGCATCGAGCGCTGCCCCGACCCGCGCCGCGCCGTCGTCTACTTCCACACCGGCGACAACCCCTACGGCAACCCGCGGGAGATCTTCGACATCAATGTGCCCGCCGGTGAGGTCGCCGTGCGCGAGCGTTGCTACGGCCAGGCCACCAAATCCATGCGAGTTCGCTTCGCCGTGGACGACGCCGTGCATGTGGTGGACCCCGCCGACATCCCCTCCGGCGGCACCAACCACATGGCGTGCGACCCCTCCAGCGCGCGCAACTGGTTCATGCTCTGGGCCAGATTCCACGAGGACGAGGTCTACATCTACCGCGAGTGGCCCGACATGCTCTACCCGGTCGACGGCGGCCACGGCCTCCTCGGCCCCTGGGCCGAGTACGACGGCGTCAAGCCCGACGGGCGCAAGGGCCCCGGGCAGGAGTCCCTCGGCTTCGGCCTCTCCGCCTACAAGCGCCTCATCGCCAAGCTCGAAGGCTGGAAGGACGCCGAGCGCGCCCCCGACGGGCTCCCCTCCGGCGGCGAGGATGTCGCCGCGTGGCGCGAATCCAACGGCGCGCGCGAACGCATCGCCTCCCGCATCATCGACAGCCGCTTCGCCTCCGCCCCCAAGCTTGAGCGCGACACCCCCAAGACCCTCATCTCCGGCATGGACGACCTCGGCGTCTTCTTCGACACCGCCTCCGGCGCCACCGTCGAGACCGGTTGCGAGCTCATCGTCGACGCCCTCAACTACGACCGCGCCCTGCCGCTCGGTTTCATGAACCGCCCGCGCCTGCGCATCTCCTCCGAGTGTCGCAACCTCCTCTACGCCCTCAAGACCTGGACCGGCAAGGACGGCAACGAGGGCGCCACCAAGGACCCGATCGATGTGTTGCGCTACCTCTTCACCGCCGACCTCGCCGATTCCGCCGCCATCGCCTCCCGCCTCGCCTCCGAGCCCGACGGCGAGTCCTCCAATTACTACTGAGCGCCCGGGCTTTTCTCGCTTGACGCCGCCGTGGGCGCTTCGGGGACCGTCCCCGGCATGACGCTGAGCCCTCCGCCGCTCCTCGGCTACAAGGAGTCCCGCCACGCCCTCGGCGTGAACGACCGCCTGTTCGCCGAGCTCGTACGCTCCGGCGTGCTCTCCCCGGTGAGCGCCCCGGACGGCGGACCCCGCCTCTACCTGCGCTCCTCCGTCGAGGCGCTCGCCTCCCGGGTGCGCGGTGTGCGCTACGGCCGCCGCCGCCTCCTGCTCGGCTCCGGCCGCGCCTCCCGCTGCGCCTGCTGATCCGGTTTAAACTCCCACCTCCCGCCTCTCAACTCCCACCTGCGGCGCCCTGCGCCGCCTCCCCATGTCCGACAACCTTCTCCATGGCACCGGCGATGCCGGCGGCACCGCCCCGGTGCGCGACGAGCAGCTCGAAAACCTCAAGGCCGAGATGCTCTCCATCGTCTCCCTCGGCTCCGGTCTCCTCTGGGATCGCCGCCGCTTCGCCGACAACACCCTCGCGTGCCATTGGGAGGGTCAGTCGCCCGACGGTCGCAAGCGCCGCGGCGCCCTGGGCGCCGAGCCTTTCCCGTTCGACGGCGCCTCCGACATGCGCATCCGCATGGCCGACATGCTCGTCAACGAGGCCGTCGACCTAGGCATGGAGGCTGTCTCCGGCATGAGCATCCGCGGCGTCGAGGGCTCCGACGACGGACTCGCCGCGCGCATGGAGCGCCTCGCCGCCTGGGTGGTGGAGAACAAGCTCGGCGACACCTGGTCCGACGAGTGGCGCCTCTTCCTGCGCTGGCTCTACGCCGACGCCCCGGGCCGCGCCGTCTTCGGCGTCTACTGGGAGCGCCGCACCGCCCTCGTGCCGCGCGTCATCACCTCCGAGCACCTCCTCGCCGCCGAGTACGAAGCCAACGGCGGCCACGCCGACGCCGCCGCGCAGACCGTGCGCGCCATGCTGTTCGACGAGGCCGCCGAATCCGCCGCCGTCGAATGGCTCTCCGGCCACCTCGAAGGCGTGCGCCCCAAGGCCCTGCGCCGCGCCCTGCGCGCCCTGCGCCTCGGCGAATCGCCCGAGGTCGCCGTGCCCGAGGTGGTCGAGAACCGCCCGGTCGTGCGGGCGCACCGCCTTTACGAGGAGATCTTCCTGCCTCTCAACACCACGCACCTTCAGGACGCGCGCGTCATCTTCCTGCGCGAGTGGCTCACCCGCGTGCAGCTGGAGGAGCGCGAGCACACCATGGGCTACCGCCGCTCCTTCATCGACAAGGCCCTCGAGCACGAGGGCGTAAGCCACCTCGGCATCCTCGCGCCCGGCGTGGCCCCGGCCTCCGATTCCACGGGTTGGGCCGGCACCGCCGACCCGCTCGCCCGCAAGGGCCTCTTCGAGGTCGTCACCGCCTACTTCCGCACCGCCAACGACGACGGCTACCCGGCCGTCTACCATGTCGCCTTCCACGGCTCCGTCGACGAGGCGGCGCACGACCGCGAGATCCTGCCCTTCGACCACGGCAAGTACCCGTTCGCCTGGGCCGCCTGCGAGCAGACCTCGCGCGGCCTGCTCGCGCCGCGCGGCATCCCCGAGCTCGTCATCACCGACCAGTACGCCCTGAAGCTGCTCAACGACAGCTTCAACGACCACACCAGCATCGCCACGGCACCGCCCGTCAAGGTGCCGGCGGGCCGTCCCGATGTGCGCCTCTCGTGGGGGCCGTACTCCAAGATCCGCGAGTGGCGCGCCGGCGAGATCTCCTTCATGTCCCCGGGCGCGTATCCGGTAGGCAACGACAAACACCGCGACGACATCCACCGCCGCGTCGGCGAGTACTTCGGGCGCCCAGGCTCCGCCGACCCCTTCATCGTCCAGTCCCGCTCCAGGGCCCGCGCCGCCGTCGTCACCACCGTGGCGCGCGAGGTGCTCCTTCAGATGCTCGCGCTTTGCCAGCAGTACTTCACCGACGAGGACCTCGCCCGCGTGACGGGCCGCGGCCGCACCCCGGTCACCTTCTCGCGCGCCGACATCCGCGGCCGATACGACCTGCGCGTCTCGTTCGACTCGCGCACCTCGAACCTCGAGTGGGTCAGGACCGTGGGAGAGCTGGTCGGCAAGTACCTGCTGCCGCTGGACACCGTGGGCGTGTTCGACCGCCCCTGGCTGATCGAGTACCTCTCCGGCATGATCGACCCGGCCCTCCTCGGCGGCGTGCGCTCCGTGCAGGACGCCCTGCGCAGCGAGCTCGCCGACGAGGACTCCAACCTCACCAAGATCTCCAACGGCATCGAGCCCGAGATGCTGCTCGATGGCCAGAACTTCGCCGCCCGCCTGGAGCGCCTCATGGACAACCTGCGCAAGAACCCCGCCATCGCCGCCAAGATGGACGACACCTCCCGCGCCATCCTCGAGGAGCGCATCAAGCACCTGTCCGGCCAGGTGAAGCAGCGCGAGAACGCCCTCACCGGCAAGCGCATGGCCGAGCCCGTGCTCGGCTGAACCTCTTTTCCCAAACCCAACCCACCACCGATATGCCCGAAGAACTCCCCCTCGCCGAAACCTCCGCCCCCGAGGCCACCGCCTCCGCTCCCGCTGCCACCGCCGCCGAAGCCGTACCCTCCGCTCCCGAGGTTTCCTCGGAACCCGAGGCCGAGCAGGCGCCTGCCGCCGAGCCGTCCGCACCCGTCGATACCGCCGGCGAGGTCGCCTCCTTCCAACCCCGCCTCATCGACGCCTTCGCTCGCGTCATGCTCGCCGGCCGCTCGCTCGAGCACGCCGCGCGCATCGCCCCGTCCGCCTCCATGCGCCGCGCCGAGGCCCACCTCGCCGACGCCGAGGAATGGCTTCGCGACGCCGGTTGCGCCGCGCACCTCGCCGCGCAATCCGCCCGCGCTCCCTTCGTCGTGGGCGGCGGCGAGTCCTTCGCCTCCTCGCTTATCGACGGACTCGACGGCGTCGGCGCCTCTCTTGAGGACATCGCCTACGGCTGCGACTACCCGGAGTTCGGTTGGAAGGTCGGCCGCGCCGCCTATGCGGTGCACTCCGGCCTGCTTCACCTGCGCGCCCACATCCGCCGCAACTGACCCCCGCCCATGCTCCCGGGTCCCCTCGCTTCCGCCTCGCTGCCCGAGCGCCTACTGTGCCGGCTAGGCTTCGTTCGCCGCGCCCGCTACACCGACCGCCTCGCCGTATCCGAGTCGCTCAAAGCCCGCCTCGACGCCGCCGAGTCCGCCGTGGATGCTCAGCGCGAGCGCCTCGCCGAGCTGCAGGGCAGGCTCAACCGGGCCAACGCCACGGTGCACGACCAGATCGACGCCCTCACCTCCGCCGAGGACGCCCTCACCGAGCTGCGCGGCGAGCTCGCCGCCGCCGAGCAGGAGCGCGCCTCGCGCGCCACGGCCGCCCCGTGCGCCGCCGCACCCGCCGAGATCGAGGCCGCCAGGCGCACCCTGCGCGAGGCGCGCCACCGGGTCGATGTGTGGGACGCCGTGGCCTTGCTCCTCGACCGCGAGGCGTGGGGCTCCTTCCACGCCGCCGGCGAGCCCTCCTTGTCCGACGCGCAGACCAAGTGGCACCTGGGCGCCGCCTCCGCCGCCCAGTCCTTCAAGCTCCTCCTGGGCGACATCGTCGCCGCTCCCGACGACGACGAATCCGAACCCTCTCCGGCGCCCTGATCGACGGGGCGGGGCGGGGTGCCTGAGCGGGCGTATCCGGCATGCCGGATGCGCCCGCGCTGCTTTTCGCCCTCCACGGTTGACGCGCCTGTGGGCGCTTCGCGGACGGTCGGCGCATGAGACACCACCGCATCCACCTCGCCCGCCTTCGCGCCGAGGCCGACGACCTCGCCCCCGAAGGCTCCGGCGACACCTCCACGGCCGCCGCCTCCGTGGACACCTCCACGGCCGCCGACTCCGCCGCCGACACCGAGCCTTCGGCGTCCGAGGCCGACGCCGCTGCGGCCGACCCGCGCGACGCCGAACTGGCCGAGCTGCGCGCCGAGCGCGACCGCCTTCGCGCCGAGGCCGACTCCGCGCGCTCCGCCGCCCCCGTTTCCGCCGACGCCCCCAAGTACAAGGACTCCGCCTCCATCGCCGCGCGCGAGACCCAGCTGGGCGAGCTCATCGAGTGGCTCTACTCCAACCTCGACGGCTACGAGGGCGCCGGCGACGACGGCAAGCCCGTCGTCATCACCTCCGCCGATGTGCGCAAGAAGCTCGGCGCCGCCCACCGCGAGCTCTCCGCTGACATCCCCCGCGAGCGCGCCGCTCTCGCCGCTCGCGAATCGGCCGTCGCCGCCGCCCGGCGCGAGTTCCCCTCGCACTTCGACTCCAAGCACCCCGACAGCGCCCGCGTGCGCGCCGTGTTCGCCGAGGTGCCCGGTCTGGACCGCCTTCCCAACGCCCACCGCATCGCCGCCGACATCCTCGCCGGTCGCGGCGCGCGCGGCGTGCGCCCGGCACCCTCTTCCAAGCCGGCGGCCAAGCCCCCCGTGCTCCCCACGGGCGGAGCCACGCCTCCCCCCTCCGCCGCCAAGGGCGCCGCCGTCAAGCTCGACGGCGACGGCCTGCGCCGCGGTGCGCCCGGCTCCATGCTCAACCTCATCATGAGCACCCTGCCCGGCGCCTGACCCTTTTTCCCCGTGCTCGCGCGGGGTCTGAACACCAACAACCCAAGCAAGGAATCATCGTCATGGCCATCGCCTACGAAGTCGATATCAAGAACAAGCCGCGCGACATGGAGAAAGTGCTCCAGCGCCTCAACTCGGACAAGACGCCCTTCGCGTCCATGCTCCCCGCCGAAAAGAAACTCGTCTCCATGAAGAGCGAGGTGACGGTGAAGGCATATACGCGCAAGGGGCACTCCGGCGTGCACGACCTGGAGGACGCCTCCAGCTTCAACACCAACCTCGGCGACACCCTCGCCACCTACGCCCAGAAGGAGTGGTACAATGTCGGCGTGTCCGACCTCACCGACGCCACCGAATCCGCCACCGCCAAGGTGATGGAGGAGCTCGGCGTGCAGATCGACGAGGCCTATGTCATCCTCAAGCAGGCCATCGAGGCGCGCGCCCTCTCCGACGGCGAATCCGCCGTGGAGGACAAGACCACCACGCCCTACCGCACCCGCGGCTTCATGAAGTGGGCCAGCGCCACCGCGCAGACGCACGAACCCGTGCCCGCCGCCTACCGCCCCGCCGCCGCCCAGATCTACTCCGGCACCCTCGCCAACTTCACCGAGGCCCAGCTGGGTCTCATGGTGCAGGCTCTCTTCAAGAGCACGCGCGGCCAGGCTCAGGAGCTCGACGCCTTCCTGGGTATCGAACTGAAGGGCAAGTTCTCCGAGTTCACCCGCACCCAGCCCGTGGCCACCGGCTACGAGGGCACCCGCCGCTACCAGGCCGGCGATGAAAAGGTGATCTGCAATGTGGTGGAGCGCGTCGTGCTCGACGGCGCCACCATCGACCTGCACGCCACGCCCAACCTGCTGCTCGACGCCAACACCGGCGCCGACACCGCCGGCACGCACAAGTCGGGCCTCGTGGTCGACTTCAACATGCTCTCGCTGGGCTATGTGCGCTCGCCCAACCACAAGATGCTGCCCGAGCTCGGCGGCGGCAAGAAGGCCATCGTCGACGCCATCTTCCAGCTGCGCTGCAAGAACCCGCTCGGCCTCATGGCCATGAACATCGTCGCCTAAGCGGCGGCGTTCCCTCTGAGCGGCCCGGCCTCCGGCTCACCCGGGCGTCGGGCCGCTCTCTTTCCTTTCCCCTTTCGTCTCCCCCTCACCATGTCTTTCGATGTCGACGCGGCCATCGCCCTGCTGGAGGCCGCCGGTGTGCGCCCCGAGGATGTCATGGCCGAATACAATGCGCGACTGGAGGCCAAGTACCGCCGTGCCATGGCCAATCAGGTCAAGGCCGCCAAGGCCGGCGGCGTGCGCCGCGAGCTGAAAGGGCAGGGTGTGCACGGCCACATCGCCTTCCAGATCCAGCCCGAGTTCTTCCATTACTGGGGCACCCGCCTCGGCTACGAATGCTGGAAGGACAAAGGGTTCGTGGCCGAGTTCCTGCGCGACAACCCCGAGTGCCGCGTGAAGACCGACAAGGACATCCACACCATCACCGCCGGGGTCGTCTTCGACGCCTCAGGCAATGTCGCCGCAGCATGACCTCCTATCCCGTCGTCTCGTACAAGGCGCTGCGCGACAGCGCCGCTCGCCGGCGCGGCCTCCCCCCGTCCTCCCTCGCCGAATCCGACAAGGCCGCCCTCGCCGACTTCGCCGCCTCGCGCCTCGAGGATGCCTGGCGCTGGGGCGCCTGGCCGGGCTGGTGCCCGGTGGAGCGCATACCCGTGGTCGCCGAATGGTCCGCCTCCACCGCCTACGCTCCGGGCGCTCTGGTCTGGAACGCCGCCGACAACCTCTACTACACCACGGCCCTTCCGGTCTCGGGCACCGAGCCTCCCGCGGCGCCGTGGGTGCAGGCCCCGGCGCCCATCACGCGCGACCTCGACACCGTGTTCGAGGTCTACCGCAGCGACCCGCGCGACAACCCGCGCGCCCTGCGCACGCCTTGGCTTGTGGGCGCAGCCGGACTCACGCTCCCCGAAGTGTCTCCGGGCGGCTTCGTCTGGGTGCATTACCGCCTTTCGCCTCCCAAGCTGTCGGGCTCCGAATGGTCCTCCGCCACCGCCTACGCACCGGGGGATGTCGTCTACGACGACGCCTCGGGCGACTGCTGGGTGTGCCTGGTCGCCGGCACCAACCTGCCCCCGCTCACCAATCCCACGCTGTGGGCGCGCCAGGTGTTGCCCAAGCTCCTCGAGGACGCCGTCGCGCTCGGCATCGCCTCCGACCTCTTCGGCGCCGCCGGTCAGTACGATCAGGCCGGGCGCCTCGACTCGCGCTCCAAGGAGGCGCTTGTCACCGCCTACGACAGGGCGCTTGGCCAGTCGCGCTCGCTTGAGCTTTGAGCCCCCCTTTTCGGTGAGTCATGTGGCAGGGGCGGTGTCGGCATCGGCGCCGCCCCTTTTTGCGCCCTTGTCGGCGAAAGTCAGGCGCACGGGCGCCACGCTGCGGATCTTGCGCGCGTACCAGCGCTGGGTCGTCGTGATGCTCGCGTGTCCCAGCGCCGTCTGCGCCGCCCACAGGCCTTCCGCCACGGCGATGCAACTGCCGAACTGCTTGCGCAGATCGTACGCCGTGCGCTCGGGCAGCACACCGCGCATCCACTCGTTGAGGTCGCGCAGCACGAGGTTTTCGCGGTCGGTGGTCGTCATGTCCGGCGTGCACAGCCACGGCGAGCCGCCCAGCGCGAGCAGTTCGTCGGCCAGCGCCGGAGGTATCTGTACGAGGCGCAGCGTCGCCTTCGGCTTGAAGTATGCGCGGCGCGTGATGTTGAGCCAGCGCGAGCCGTCCGCCTCCGTCTCGATCCATTCGCGCTGCGCGTAGGCCGCCTCCATGTTGCGGCAGCCGCAGTACAGCATCAGGGACGCCGCCAGGTACAGCCCCGGCCTCTCGCCGCGCAGCTTGTCCAGGGCGCCCAGCAGTTTGTCGCCCTCCTCGGTGGTCAGCGGGGCGAAGTAGGTCTTGAGTTGCACCTTCAGGTGCTTCACGCGCCGCAGCGCCGGCACGGTGTCGCCCAGGTGCATGCCGGCGAACGCATCCTCGTAGGTGAACACGGCGCGCGCCTTGCGCCACAGCGAGTTCGCCGACGCCATGGCCTGCGCTCTCGCCTCGTAGTCTTCCTCGTCCGCGCGCTCGATGAGGTTTTGCCGGCCCGCCATGATCACCCCGGGCGTCACCCGGTCCAGCGACACCTCCCGCTCGTCCTGCGTGCTCGGCAGGCCCAGCCCGCGGCGCGCCAGGTTGAGCAGCGCGTTCATGTTGCCCCGGCGCGTGTCGCGGTTGTCCGGTATCGACCAGCGCTCCACATACGCGCGCTCGATGTCGCCCAGCGTGGCCACCTTGCGCGGACTCATCGCCTCAAGCCGCGCCTCGCGGTCCCCCTTCGCCTCGCGCAAGATCTTGTCGCGCGCCGCCTTGGCCACGGCGGGGTTCGTCGTGCGCAGCGAGCGCCATACATCCTTCCCGTTTAGGTCTTGCCGGAAGTAATAGATGCCATTGCGCTTTTGCAGGTTCTTTTCACTTCCGCGCTTACGGCGCTTCTCGGCTTTCGGTGTTTCGTCCATGTGTTACGACTCTCTGCTACACATGCGCCGACATTCACCGGCAGTCAAGCGCATGACGGAGACGCTCCGAGACGGTCCATGAATCCCCGTCCAAGCCAGTGTTCATGCGGTCTCTTTCAGGTTTTATCATGCTTTCGGGCCCTTAGCTTAATGGTCAAAGCAGGGGTCTCATAAACCCTTGAGTGCCGGTTCAAATCCGGCAGGGCCCACCAATTGACGCGCCCCTGTCTCCTTCGCGGAGACAGGGGCTTTCTTTTCTCAGGCCGTCGTCGTCTCAATTCTGCTTCGATTCCGCTTTGAACTCACGGGTGAGTTCAACTCTGGCGCGCACGCCGTCGTGTTCGAAGGTGAGCCCGAAGTTGCCGGAAGCGATGCCGGGAACGACGAGCCGCTCGGGTGTGAAATCCTTGGGAGCCAGCGGGCAGCCGGTCGCGGTGGACTCCATGCTGGCGAGCGTGGCGTTCCATACATACTTGCCGCCGGCCGGGCAGGCGGGGCGAGCACCCCAGAGTCGCTCGTACAGCGCGACCGGGTTTTCGGCGGGGGCGGCGCGACGCAGCTCGTTGAGCACCGGAATCACGCTCCACGAGGCGCGCCGCACGCTGTCGCGGCGGTCGTTGAGCGCGAGGCTTTCCACAAGTTCGAGCGTCCTTCGGTCGCAGCGGAATCCGGCGTGTTGCCCCAGCCACACGGGCGATGCTTTCTCGGTGGTTGGCGAAGCTTCCTTGGCGACCGGCCCGCTGGGCTTGGCGGGCGCGTCGAGTCGGTCGAGGTACGCTTTCATCACGGATTCGGAAAGCGTGAGGAAGAGGGCGTCTTTGCCCAAGTGGTAGTGAAGGCGGACGCGGTCCGCCAATGAGCGGCGCCCTTGAGCGCCGGCGACCGTGACATAGGCGCCGCCCTTGTATTGGGTGGGCGTCCAGGTGAACATGCCCGGCGCGCTCGTGTCGGCCTTCGTCCTCAGCGCGGTCATGAAGAAGGCGAGCGAGGTCGGGTCCTGGCTGTCCACCCAAAGGGAGATCGGCAGCCGGCCGACATTGGCGGTCATGAATCTTTCGATGGCCCTTTCGTTGTCCTCGTCCTTGGTTTTGAGGAGCTCGGCGATCTCCTTGAGCACCGGGTCGTCGTCCACGCTTATGGCCAGGGAGGTGCCCAGCCAGGCGAGCGGGTCGGGCTTGAGCGCGTTGAGCGCCTGCATGGTGTCGGGCGTGACGCGGTCGTCGCGCAGCTCGCCGGAGAGCCGGCGGATGTGCGGTGACTTCGGGTCGATGGCCAAGGCGTATTGGAGGAGCGAGCCGGCGTGCTGCGCTCCGGTGCCGGGTCGGATGGCGCCGCCCTTGGTGAAGTTGATCATCTCGCGGTATTCGCTGCCGGCGAAGACCGGCATGACCGTGATGTCGGCGGCGTAGCGCTTCGCGTTTGACGAGAGGCTCACTGCGATGGGGTCGAAGAACGCGCTCCAGCCGCTCTCGTAACTGTCGCGCCATGCGCAGTAAGCCTCCGCCTCTTCGGGCGTGGCTTTGTCGGCCGAGAGCTCGGCGATGGGGGTGAGGAATCCGAGTGCGCCGTACTCCGGCGAGGCCGGTACGGGCGCGCCTGGCTTGCCCACCGTGGCGGCCGCCTCTTCGGCGAGCGCGGCCTCGGTGCGCGCGCGGCGGTCGGCGAGTATGCGCCAGCGCGGGCTGCACCAGCGGCGCAGCGTGGCGTCGGACATGAACGCGAAAGCGGCCTCGTCGGCGTTGGCACGCGGGTAGCGCTGGCGGAAGAACGTGTACTCCTTGAGCGAAGCGATCGAGGATGTCGCTCCGGTGGCGGCGTCGATCATGCGCTGCAGTTGCACCCGGGAATTGGATACGAACACGGTGTCGCCTCGCGCGGCCACATAGGAGCTGATGCGTCGGTCGGGCGTGGCGACGCCGGCCCAGGCGACGCCGGCGTGGTCACCCTGCGTGCTCATCGCGCCGCGCGAGGCGTTTTTCGCCAGGGCCTGCTTGGCGAGGATGAAGGATTTCAGCATGTCCGGCTGCGTGGTGCGGAATGCCACGCCGATGTCGGAGCCCGACGGAAGGAGGAAGTCGGAGCCGGTGAAGGCGACCTCGCTCACCAGGTGCGGCCCGGCGAGCTTGGCGAACTCCGAGGACTCCAGGCAGATCTGGCGCGGGTAGCGCTCGCGGGTTCGCGCGTCGTCGGCGCGCGGGATGGATCCGGTGAGCAGCGGCGTGCCGCTCGCCTCGGCGGCGTCGAAGAGATTCATCATGCCCGAGAAGGTGCGGAAGAACACGGCGTGTTGGTCGGCCGGGATGACTTTCGCCAGTGTGTCGAGCTCGACCGGGCCGGGCTTGATCACCTTGTCCCAGTCGAACTCCTTCACTCGGATGCCGGGGAGTGAGTCGAAGGCCACGGTGCGCGCGGCGGTCTCGGCGCCGTTGAGGCGCAGCGGCCGGTCGGCCTGCAGGTTCGCGCGCACGGCTTCGCGTCCGGTGAACAGGTCCATCCATTCCGAACGGCCGATCCGGCGGGGCGTCCACGGGTTGTCGTCGGCGGGCATCGGGTCCTTGAGCGCTGCGCGGTGCAGCTCGCGTTGGTGGCGGAACCAGCCCTCGCCGGGCAAATCGGCGTCGAGCAGGCGCGAGTATGCGGCCACCTTTGCGCGGTGGAACTCCTCGGACGTCGCGGGCTCTCCGTCTTCTGCGGACATATCAAACGCCTTGGCGGACTGAGCGGGAGCTTTGCCTCGCACGAGGACTCGGCCTTTCACCGGCGCGCCGTCGGGCAGTCGCACGATGAGCCGCAGTTCGCGGGCGTGCGTCCAGTTGAAGTTGCCTCGCGTTTCGTTGACCGGCGCCAGCGCGGCGTCGCCCGCTCCATCGGCTTCCGCAAGGTTGGGCGTGGCGCGCATCATGGCCCAGTCCCACCGGCCCTGTTCGGCGGCTACGGCGTCGGGCATGAGCCGGGAGAGGGCGATGCTGCGGAAGACATCCTCGGCGCGCAGCAGCGGCGAGGCGCAGGCGAGAATCAGGGCGATTGGGGCGGCGATGGTTTTTTTCATGCGGCGCGCACTGTAGCACGCCGCGCTTCACCGGCGTTAATTGATAAAATCGAACCGCGCTTTGACGGATTCTCCGGAAGCGCCGTCCGGCGGCTACCGGCGCGAAAAAAGGCGTCCCCGGAGACCGGAGACGCCTTGATCGAGGTAGGGCGGGGCGCCTTACGCGGCGGGCTTGGCGGCGACTTCGGCGTAGGTGGCGTCGAGGGCGGCGATGAGCGCGTCGATGGAGGCGTCGGTCTCGTCGCCCATGTTGGAGATGCGGAAGGTCTTGCCCTTCAGCTTGCCGTAGCCGCCGTCGATGACGAGCTTGTGCTTGGACTTGAGCACCTTGTTGAAGGCCTCGAGGTCGAGGTTGAGGTTGTTGGCGAAGCAGTTGAGGCCGAGTGTGCCGAACTTCTCTTCGGGGAAGAGTTTGAAGCCCTTGGCGAAGGCCCAGTCGCGCACCTTGGCGTTGAGGCGTCGGTGGCGCTCGAAGCGGGCGGGCAGGCCTTCGGCGTCGATCTTCTTGAGGATGTGCTCGAGGCCGTAGATGAGGCTGATGCAGGGCGTGGAGGGCGTCATGCCCTTCTCGTGGTTGGCCTGGAACTCGAGGAAGTCGAAGTAGTAGCCGCGGTTGGGGATGGTGGCGGCGCGGGCGCGGGCGCGCTCGGACACGGAGCAGACGGAGAGGCCGGGGGGCAGGCAGAGGGCCTTCTGCGAGCCGGAGATGAGCACATCGATGCCGAGGGCGTCCTTGTTGAGCTCGACGGTGGAGAGCGACGACACGGTGTCCACGATGCTGATGACCTCGGGGAACTTGCGCACCACGGCCATGATGTCGGCGATGGGCGAGAGCGTGCCGGTGGAGGTCTCGGAGTGGATGAAGGTGATGGCGTCGTACTTGCCGGTGGCCAGCTCGCGCTCGACGGCGGCGGGGTCGACGGGCTTGCCCCAGTCGAACTGCAGGCCGGCGGCTTCCTTGCCGCACTTCTTGGCGACATCGAGCCACTTGTCGGAGAAGGCGCCGTTCATGCAGCACAGCACGCCCTTGGCGACGGTGTTGCGCACGGCGGCCTCCATCATGCCCCAGGAGGAGGAGGTGCTCAGGTACACGGGGTCCTGGGTGCCCATGAGGCGCTTCAGGCCGGGCTGCAGGCTTTCGTACAGGGATACGAAGTCCTTGGAGCGGTGGCCGATCATGCCGCGGTTCATGGCGGCGAAGGTGTCGTCGGACACGGTGATGGGGCCGGGAATGTAGAGACGGTAGGACATGGCGGGTGGTTTTTGCGGAGAGTGGCTCGGGCAGGCCCGGTTCTCGGGCCAGGCGTCCTTCGTGCCCGCTTTCCTTCCCCGGGCAAGGCGTGTCCGGCGCTTTGATTAAGTTAGTTCAGTAGGTTTTCTACTGCGCCACGGGCGGCTTTCGGGAAGACCTTTGCGGAGCTCAGTCGCCGTCGTCGTCAAAGTCACCGTTGGCGGCGTTCTTGGGGAGGGAGAAGAACACCTTCGACTTGGTAAGGCCGCGGGCCGGGGCGGTGGGGACTTCGGCGGATATTCGCAGTTCGTCGCGATAGGCGATGAGGCGATCGGGGGTCATGCGGCCGAGCCCCACTTGCACAAGGCCGCCGACGAGCCGTCGCACCATTTTGTAGAGGTATCCGCCGGCTTCGGTTGTGACGACCACAAGGTCGCCCTTTTTCACGACATCGAGGCGGCGCAGGTCCTTGATCGGGTTTTCGCGTTCCATGCCCTGCTTGTGCATGCCGCCGAAGGCGGTGAAGTCGTGCACGCCGACGAGCCGGCGCGCGGCCTCCTTCATGGCGTCCACATTGACCGGTCGCGAACCCAGCGCCCACTCATATCGGGCCCTGTCGGGCGGTGAGAATCCGAGCCGAATGCGGTAGATGTAGCGCTTTCCGCGCGCCGAGAACCGGGCGTGGAAATTCGGCTTAGCGATGCGGATGTCCCTGATGAGGATGTCCGTGGGCATGTCGGCGTGCAGCGCTTTGAGCAGAATCTCCTTGGGGTGCCGCCATTCGGCATCGAAGTGAAACACTTGTCCGTCGGCGTGCACACCGGAGTCGGTCCGCCCGCTGCCGTGGATGCGGACGGGTTTTCGGAGTATGCGAGCCAGCCGGGCTTCGATGACATCCTGAACGGACTTGCCGTCGGGCTGACTTTGCCAGCCGACATAGTCTGTGCCGTCGTAGGCGACGGTGCAGGCGAATCGCGTGTGGCCGGGCGCCAGGTCGTCGCGGCGCACCACATTTTGCGTGAGCTTCCTGTCCTTGCGCTCGGCGCCGTAGAGGGGCCGGTCGGGTGAGGATTGCGGCGCGGGTCGCGGGTGCAGGTGCGTGCTCATGAGCGCCCAATCCAAGGGCAAATTTTCCGACGCAAAACGAAAAAAGTTCGGGTCCTGTTGGCGGGTGGCTTGGGAGGGCGGGGGCATTCAATGGCGCGGCGTGGACGGAGTATTCAGGGCCAAGTCGAAGCTCCTCGTCTTCGGGGGGCCTGATGTTAACCGGCGCACCTTCATCCGGCTTCATTGGCGCAATTGTCGTAACTCCATGTCCATCTGCGTATAAGGCGTGGAAGGATTCAGAAGTGCGAGGGGCCGTCGGGGTTGGGGCGGTGGGCCGCTGTCGGGGCGTCTTTGGGGTTGCGTCGTCCCTGCGTATTCGGCGTATTGCGCGCCCGTTTCCGTGACCGGGGAGTTTTTACCAGCAGGACGCGGAATCTTTCGGAGTACCCCCCATGACCTTCCTTCAGCAACTGACCCGGTACAAGGACATCGTCCTTTACCGTACGCACGCCTCGATCAAGTCCGAGGCGCGTCAGAGCTATCTGGGCTATGTGTGGTTCCTGCTCGAGCCCATGATGAGCACGGCCGTGCTCTATTTCGCGTGGTCTTATATCAATGGTGCCAAGGGTTTTGAGGCAATCCTGACCATCCTTATCGGCATGGTCGCTTGGGGCTGGTTTGAGAGCTCCGTCATGGGCGGCGCCGGTTCCATCAAGGCCAAGTTCCATGTGCTCAATCAGTTTTCCCTGCCCAAGTGGATCTTCCCGGTTGTCACCATCTTGGTGAACTCTTGGAAATCCCTTTTCGTCTTCGGCGTCGTGCTGGCGATGGCGGCGGCCAAAGGATTGATCGGCGTTCACACCCTGTGGCTTCCCGTGATTCTGCTCGTGCAGCTTATGCTGATTGTCGGGCTCACGCTCCCGATTTCAATCGCAGTGACCCTTATGCATGACCTCACCACGGTCATTTCCTCGGTTTTTCGCCTCCTCTTTTTTGTTTCCGGACTCTTTTTCACCGCCTCGCAGGTAAAGCAGAAGTGCGTCGAGGGTAATACGCCCGGGCTCTACGAGGCGTTTCTGTGGAATCCCATGGCCGTACTCATCGACGCCTACCGTGCCGTCATTCAGCGCGGGGAGTCGCCTGATTTCTCGCTCCTCGGCAGGGCAGCCGGACTCGCCCTCGTATTCCTCGTACTCGGTCTCGCCGCCCACGCCTACTTCGACAAGAAAATCCTCAAACTCACCAATGTCTGAGCTGTGAGATACGAGATGCGAGATTTCAGATGCGAGAAGCCTTCGGGCGTAATCGCTCCAATCTCCAATCTTTGATCTCCAATCTTTGAGTTCATGTCCTCAACCCCTCTCATCTCCCTCCGTAATGCCGGTATCTGTTATCGGCCTCACCGGACCATGCTCTCCAAGACCAAAAAGGAGATATGGGCGGTACGCGGACTGAATCTGGATATTTTCGAGGGCGAAAAACTCGGCATCATGGGCCGCAACGGATGTGGCAAAAGCACGCTCATGCGCCTGCTTGCCGGCATCTATTCGGCCGACGAGGGCAAGGTCAGCTACTCCCGCAAGGACTGCCATGTCGAGTTGCTCTCACTGGGCGTCGGCTTTGAGGGCAACCTTTCCGGCGCGGAAAACGCCGTGCTCAACGGCATGCTCATGGGGAAGTCGCGCAAGCACATGCTCGAGCGCCTTGACGCCATCCGCGAATTCTCCGGCCTCAACGAGTTTTTCGATATGCCGGTCTATACTTACTCGTCCGGCATGGGCCTGCGCCTCGGTTTCTCCGTGGCCATGGAAACCGACCCCGATGTTCTCCTCATCGACGAAGTCCTCGGCGTGGGCGACGAGGTCTTTGTCAAAAAGTCCGAGGAGGCGCTAAAGCAAAAGTTTGCGGGCGACCGCACCGTCGTCCTCATCTCGCACGACGCCGCCACCATCGAGCGTATGTGCACTCGCGCCGTGTGGTTGGAGAAGGGCAAAATCTTAGCCGAGGGTAACCCCGCCGAGGTTGCCGCGAAATACCATCAAGGCGTTGGCGCCTATACGAATTGAATAAATGCATCGTGCAGGGAAAATAGCGGCGGTTGTTGTGACCTGTAACAGGCTTGCGCTTTTGCGTGAGTGTCTTGATTCTATACGTAATCAAAAACATGTCCCTGATGTTGTTTTTGTGGTAAATAATGGCTCTGCGGATGGCACTTTTGAATTTCTTTCGAATATTTCTTGGGTGCAGGTTATTAATCAGGAGAATGGCGGCGGGGCTGGTGGCTTTTTTTCAGGCATGAAGGCGGCCTACGAGTGGGGGGCTGATGCTGTCTGGTGCATGGACGATGATACAGTTGCATTTCCCGAGACGCTTCAGGGGCTGGTTTTTTCCTTCAATTCCTACTATTTAAAGCCAAGAACAAAACCGCTTGGCTGGGTAGGTTCTGTTGATTTGTGGACGGATGGCAGGATGCATGTGATGAATAGGCCTTGCTTGGAGTCGGGGTGCGATTGGCTACCTGATTGCCGTGAGCTTCAGGCTGTTCCCGCGACAGCTAATAGCTATGTGTCAATTTTGATTTCTCGAGAAGCGTTGACCGTGGCGGGGTATCCGTTGCTTGAAATGTATATATGGGGCGATGATGTTGAGCATACGACCAGGATATGCGATGCTGGTTTTGCCGGCTTGGTGTCATTTTTATCGCCCTGTCTTCATAGGACGCTAGCCAATTCATCCACTAATCTTTCCAATTTAAGCCGAGAAAATTTAAAAAAATACAGCTACTTTTTTAGAAATACACTTTTTCTTAAGCTTCGCAGGGGGCGATCATCGTTTTTTGATTGTATTTTTCACTTCTTCTCCATCTTTCTTTCCTTGCTTCGCAAGAGGAAGTTTTTTGCACTCCCTGTTTTCTTTGCCTCAGCGTTGCAATCTCTCTCTTTTAAACCAGACATTCGAAAACCTTAATCCGCATGAAAGCCGCAATCTACATTGCCTGTCATAAACCTTCGCGAGTTGTATCAAATCGGGCTATAAGGCCGATTCGTGTTGGCTTTGATAAGGAGTCAGTGAAGGGGGTTGAGCTCAGTGATTCAATAGGTGATTCCATTGCTCACAAGAACGCATCATATTGCGAGCTTACAGCCCAGTATTGGGCGTGGAAAAATGATGCTGATTCCGACTATGTCGGCATGATGCACTATAGGCGTTATTTTGATTTCTCTAACTCCAATGAGCATGTATGCGACACTTGGGGTGTTGTTAATCGCCCCAGGTTTGGCTACTTTTTCTCCGAATCGTTTGGCTTGGACTCAGAATCAGTTGAGAATTTTCTTTCTACTTGCGACATAGTTTTGCCGCATAAATGGAGCGTGCGTGATGCAGGCTTTGATAGTATTAGGAGTCACTATTCTTCGGCCCTAGGTCATTACGCTAAGGACCTTCTTGTTGTACGTGATGTAATTAAGGATCGACATCCCGATTATCTGTCATTTTACGATGATTACCTTTCTTCAGATGAGGGTTATTTTACAAATATGTTTGTTATGCGGAGAGACTTGTTTGATGCTTACTCTGCCTGGCTTTTTGATGTTTTGTCCGAAGCCGAGCTACGCATTGATATCAGCAAGTATGATCCAGTTGCAAGGCGCATTTTTGGATACCTTTCCGAACGACTGTTGAATGTATGGCTGAAAAAAGTCCTTTCAGAAAGTCCTACTTTACGAGTGCGCTGCTTGAATCGGGTCTTTGTTCACAACACGGATCCTGTTCGAATTGAGTCAAACAACATTGAGTTGGCCGCTCCCTCTGCAACAATTGCCGTGGCTTCGGACAATGGATATGCGCCGCATCTAGGTGCTATGATTGCGTCTGTTGTTGCTAATGCGAAAGCTGACTCGCGCTTGGAGTTTGTTGTTTTGGACGGAGGTATAACGCCGGAAAATCGCTACTCCTTGATGCGGATTGCCAGTTGTTCAGGTCGGAATGCCGTTCGCTTTATTGACATGAAGGGAGAGTTTGATGATTGCGCAGTTCACATGCATTTTCATCAGTCTACGTTTTATCGTTTACTTCTTTCTGAGCTCCTTCCGAATAGAGAAAGGGTTTTGTATATAGATTGCGATACCATCGTGTTGGGGGATGTTGTTTCCCTGTTTGGTGTAGACCTGAAAGGTAATCCCTTGGGGGCTGTTTTTGATTATATAATGCACCATTTTTGCCAGACCGGTGTGGCTTCGATGGCCGAAGTTGGCGGAATGCCTTCTCGCGACTACTTGGTTTCTTATGTTGGGATGGGAGAGTCTTGGTCGCGTTATTTTCAAGCAGGGGTCATTGTCTTTGACTTAAATAAGATTCGGGAGCTGGAATTGGAGCCTCGCATGATTTCCGAGCTTAAAAAGAAAAGATACTGGTTCCTCGATCAGGATGTTTTAAACAAGTTTGTTGAGGGGCGCGTAGAGTTTTTGAATCCAGCTTGGAATGTCGTGAATGTTGGCGATCAAATTCTTGCAGGGCTTACTGATGAACAAGTTCGAGAAATTAGAAACTCGAAGTTGGCTCCGATGCTCGTTCACTATGCGGGCTACGAGGCCAAGCCGTGGGTTAATGAGTTCGCACCTATGTCGGGCTTCTATTGGCAGTATCTAAGATTGACTCCGTGGTACGAGGAGGTTCGCAAAGCGCTTGTGGCTAAGTCAAAGGTCTCTGTTTGCGCCGGTCCCGGCGATTCTTCTGTGGGCGATGTTGAGGCAGATTTCATGACACTTCAGAGGGTCCGTCTTGAAAATTATCATCGCATGTCGAAAGATCCTGTGATCAGTTTATATAGGAAGATTTGCAAGGCCTTTGGTCGGTGGCCTTATGATGTGAAGTCGGGGGATGAGTTTTCCAAAATATCAAATTATCACAGAATGACCAAGGATGGTTTCATCACATCATATCGGAAGATGATGCGATTCTTCGGCCTTTGGAGTTATTGATTTTATGGCAAAAAATAGTGAACGCTTGCCGGGCCTTGATGGTTTGCGTGGAGCTCTGGCGCTCATGGTTGCGTACAATCATGCCTATGGGCATTTTATTGGTTGGGGTGAGCCCAGGTGGTTTGTGCTAAATGCGGCATTTGCGGTGGATGTTTTTTTTGCAATGTCCGGCGTTGTTCTTTATGTTGCATATCGTGATTCTTTTTCAAGTTCCAATATCTGGGGCTTTTTTGCTAAAAGGTTTTTCAGGCTGTACCCTTTGTATTTGCTAAGTCTTGTTTTTCTCGGCTCAGTTTTTCTTGTCAGAACGGGAATTCCTTATCCTCCGTGGTTAGGGGGGCAGTCAATTGCCGATTATTTGGGGAACTTCTTCTTGTGCAAATATGTGGGTCCCCTGGGCGATGGGCTTTGGAATGATCCTGCCTGGTCCATCGCTGTAGAGTTGTGGGTTGGTACTTTTGTCGCTTTTCTTTCGTTTGGCATGTCAGGAAGGTTGTGCGTCATTGCTGGCGCTGTGACTTATTTTGTAATTTGTGCTCTGGGCATTCCGCTTAATGCGAGCACGCAACCTCTTGTTGTCGGGTTTATAAACCCTGCCATGTTGCGTTGTGTCGGTGCTATGTTTTTGGGGGTAGGTCTCTGGCGGATTTTTTCGGAGTCAAAATATATGGTTGGTGCTCCGATGAGAGAATTCATTGTTTCAATCGGTTTTTTGTGTATGGCTTTTTCTATTTTCCTCCCCACGCTGGGGGTTTCTCCTTTTGTGTCGGTGCCGATGCTTTTTGCTTCGATTTTAGGGCTCGTTTTCCTTCCGTCGTCATCTTCGCCGATTTCATCCGCTCTTAATTGTCCATTCATGGTTGGCCTCGGCGATCTTTCTTTTTCGGTATACCTTCTTCACTCGCCTGTTGTTTTTCTCCTTCTTCCCTTGAAGGGGGACTCTCGTGTCGCACAGGAGAGTCTGCCTTTTTTGGCCCTGACATTTACCTTACTTTTAGCAATTCCTGCTTCACATTTTGAGAAGTTTGGAATCAGTGTTGGAAAGAAACTTTTAACTCTCAAAAAAACTTAGGAATGAAAATTGCCATTGTTGGTTCGGGCTTTTCCGGCGCGGTGCTAGCCCATAAGCTTTCCCGTGGAATGGATTGCAGCATCACGGTTTTTGATGAGCGCCATCATGTTGCCGGGAACTGTCATACCGAGCGTGATGTCGCCACTGGAATCATGGAGCATAAGTATGGGCCGCACATTTTCCATACGAGCAACAGGAAGGTGTGGGATTTCGTCAATGAGTTCACGAAATTCCACCCCTGCGTGAACCGTGTGAAGGCTGTGACGCCACGCGGTCTCTTCACGCTTCCGATTAACTTGCTGACAATCAATCAGTTTTTTGGAAAATCATTGCGTCCCGCTGAAGCCAAGGTATTTATTGAAACTATAGGCGACAAATCCATCACCAATCCGCAAAGCTTCGAAGATCAAGCCTTGCGCTTTGTCGGACGCGAGATGTATGAAAACTTTTTCCTAGGTTATACAATTAAGCAGTGGGGGGTGCATCCGCGCGATTTGCCGGCCTCCATTCTGCAGCGGTTGCCCATTCGTTTTAATTACGACGATAATTATTATAATTCAATTTATCAGGGGATTCCTGAAGAGGGCTATACGGCGATTGTTGAGCGACTGCTGAAGCATCCCAGGGTCGAACTTAAGCTTAACACCAAGTTTGAACGCGCAGGGGTCAGTGACTTTGATCATGTCTTCTTTACCGGGCCCATTGATGAGTTTTATGGTCATGTTTATGGGCGTCTTGGGTATCGAACAGTTTATTTTGAACGACATGAGGATATTGGGGATTACTTGGGCAACCCTGTGATTAACTATACGGCGCAAGAAGTGCCTTATACTCGCGTTGCAGAACACAAGCACTTCACGCCCTGGGAGAATCATGATAAGACCCTTGTCTTTTTTGAACGTAGCAAGTTCACGGAAGCTGGAGATATTCCCTATTACCCGATGCGGCGTGAGCCGGACAAGGCCATGCTTGAGCAATATTTGACTTTGGCACGCCAAGAATCCAAGGTGTCCTTTATCGGAAGGCTTGCGACTTATCGCTATCTTGATATGCACGCCGTTATCGCCGAAGCGCTTGACTTTTCAGAAGCTTGGTTGAGTGCTAAAAGTTCCGGTCAAAAAACACCAGTGTTCCCTGCCAGCATCTGACTCCCATGACTATTCCAGAACAAATCTTTAGAACAGTCTGGCGTTGGGGCTCCCCGGCTGACAGGTTTTATGGCCACATGGTTTTAAAGCCTGGTGGTGAAATATATGGTTATAGCCATCCCAATGAGCATCGTTGGAGTTATAGTGAAGGAATCCTTTGCTTTCACGACCAGTCCGGCGCTGTTTCCAGGTCGCTTCGGTACTACTCGGATGCCAATTGCTTCTTGGGCGCAGCCGAAGGCAAGAAGTGGCCGTTTTGTTTGATGCCGGTAATTGTGAACTCGGCGCCGGAAAAAAGTTTAGGAGAAGTTCTGCCACCGGTGGTTATCAACACTATGCCTAAGTCCGGCACATATCTTCTTGAGGCTGCTTTTAGAGATGCGGGATGGTTTCCCAGTCGCGTTCATATGGCTTCTTATGCCCAGGATGATTATCGTGGGCTAGCCGACGATGCTGTACACCGTGTTCCTGCCGATTCAAGGATTGATTGCCCGGCTGACGTATTTG
The DNA here is from genome assembly GCA_945957395.1 of uncultured Opitutia bacterium. Classification (GTDB taxonomy): domain Bacteria; phylum Verrucomicrobiota; class Verrucomicrobiia; order Opitutales; family UBA953; genus CAMFKE01. The sequence continues at coordinate 155,153 of CAMFKE010000002.1, read as the reverse complement.
CCTCAACGCTTCCCTGCGGGGTCTTTGCGGTCGGCCATATTGGAGAGGCGGATATGGTTTCAAAAATCAGAGCTCTTGATGTTCCCGTAATCAGTTGTGTTCGCAATCTCAGAGATGTGATTGTTTCAACCTGGCGCTTTAAGCTGAAAAAAGTCGCGCCTGTCGATCTTCAGGATGCGCTCTGGCGCAATGCGAGCGGCAATCAATCCCTTGATTTATTTATTCTCACTTATATTGAAAGGGATATTGGCTTTTGTGGTAATATTGCAAAAATGATGATGGCGGATGAGTCTGCTGTGATGCTGCGATATGAAGAGATTGTTCAAGGTGTTCTTCCGGCAAATTTTGGCAGTTTGGGTAGGTTGTCAGAATATGCTGAAAATATCACTGAAAAGCTTTTGTCACAAGTCGGCAAGAGTAACCCTACCTACAGCGGCGAGCGCAGCGACTGGCGAAAGTATTGGACGCCGTTTACAGAGCATTGTTTTCGCGAATCAGGGCTTCTTGAAGTTAATCAGGCGCTCGGTTATGAGTGAGGTTTGGCGAGTGATGTGATTTTCTCAGCCATGGCTTCTATGCTGACTGTGAGTGAGGCTTTGTTCGCATGCCTCCTCATTTCATCATAGGAGTCGTATTGCTTTTTTGCAATATACTCCACTGTGGATTTAAGACTTTGTGCTTGAAAGATATCCTTTAGCAGCACCCCCGTCTCTTCGTTCACGATTTCCGGGGTGCCGCCGGTGGCGGTGGCGACCACCAGGCTACCGCAGGCCATGGCTTCTACGACGGTGAGGGCGAACGGTTCGTCCCAGAGGCTGGTGAAGAGGAGGACACCCACCTTGTGATAGAAATCGGTGGCGAGGCGTTCGCGTGGTACGCGGCCAAGGATGGTGACCTGACGGGTTAGCACCGGGTGCCCGGCGATTTTTTTTCTGATTTCAGCCGCATGGCCGGTGGACATATCGCCGGCGAGCAGGAATCTCAGGTCGGGGCGGTATGCCGCGGCATGCGCGAAGAGGTCGAGCGCGAGCGCCACGCCCTTGTCGGCGGATATGCGGCCGCAAAAGCCCCAGGTGCGCCAGCGCTCGGGGTTCATTTCCGCGAACGGGAACAGCGCGTGGTCGATGCCGTTGCGGATGACCACCGCCTCTTCGAGGTTGGGGAAATATGGAGCGTTCTTTTTAAGGATGAACTCGCTGACGAAGGCGGCCTTGCGAATGTGGCGCAGGTCCGCCGGGGTGGGGCGGCGGTCGCCGTAGTAGTCGCGCACGCGTTTGGCGCCCCACATGACGGCGGGCGAATAGGAGAGTTTCTCCTTCTGCGATGCCAGCCAGAGTTTATCGCAGTCCGGGTACTCGCTCGGCCAATGGTCAGAGACCCACGCGACCACATTTTTCGAGGCGGCCAGTGCGGGTAGCCATTGCAGCGTGCTGAGTCGGCGTGGGTTGAACAGGAGCGTCACATCCGCCGCGCGTGCCTCGGCTCCAATCCGGGCGATGACATTGGGCGTGTGCTCGCGCAGGTGTCGGTTGGCGCGGAGAAGCTCATGGTGGTGGGCCCAACCGCGCGGGAAATAGCCCGTCATGTCGGGCGTGAACCTCTCCGGCCAGGCGTAGTCGTGGCGTCTACCGCTGGTCGCGCCGTGGCAGGCGATTTGCCAGCCGTGATTCCGCTCCAGGGCATCCATGCACTCTGACGCCACCATCTCGTAGCCGCCGATGACATCGGGGGCGTGCAGGTTCGAGATCACGAGTGCGCGAGGCATGGGAGGGGCGCGGGTTTGACGAAGGACTGATGACGGATGACGAAGGCAGGGGCGAAAAAGCGCCGGTGGGCAATGGCCGGCTTTGCGGACCTTCGACTTTTGTGCCGTGTCCTTGGCCTCTCACTTGCACAGCGCGGTGAGCAGCGCGTGCAGGGTGGTCAGGTGCGGCATGGGGATGCCGGCGGCGAGGCCGCGGCGGAGCGGTTCGCCCCAGATGGCGTCGACCTCGACCGGGCGGTGCTCCAGCCAGTCGATGAGGCTGGAGGGCTTATAGGCGCCCATGTCGCGCGTGACGGTGAACTGGGCCTCGATGAACTTGTCGGAGATGGCGAAGCCGCGGGCCTTGGCGGCGGCGCGAAGCTCCTCCATGAGCGAGCGGGAGAGCGCGACGAGCTCGGGCGAGGCCATGATCTTGTCGGTCGTGATGCCGCCCGCGGCGATGGACAGGCCGTTGAAGGGGACATTCCAGCAGAGCTTTTTCCACAAAATCTCCTCGTGAGAATCGGCGATGGAGACGGTGACGCCGGCGTCCTCGAAGGCTTTGGCGACGGTGCGGGTGCGGTCGGTCGCGGGGCCGGCGCCCTCGGCGAAGGCGATGCGTCCGGCGTGGAAGTTTTCGATCACTCCGGAGGCGGTGCGGTTGAGGCAGACAAAGCACAGGCCGGCCATGACTTTTTCCATGCCGAAGAGCGCGGCGAGCTTCTCGGTGTTGCCCATGCCGTTCTGCAGGGTGAGCACGGTGGTGTTCGGTCCGACCAGCGGTGTGACCAGTTCGGCGAACTTGTCGTTGGCGGTGGCCTTCAGCGCGATGACCACGAGGTCGCACACGCCCACGGTGGCGGAGGCGCGGTGGGTGTTGACGGGGAACAGTCGCTCCTCTCCGGCGGCGGTGCGCAGGCGGTATCCGTCGCGCGTGACGGTCTCGTAGTCCGATCGCAGGACGAAGTGGGTGTCGTGGCCGGAGAGGGCGAGGCGGGCTCCGTACCAGGCGCCCACGGCGCCGGCTCCGATGATGGCGATTTTCATGGCGTGCGAGAAAGTCGAAAGGGGCGAGGGAGGGAAGAGGGAAACGCCGAAGGCGTAATTCGGAACTCGGAACAGCGACGGCGCCCGGGTGCGCCCGTCGGTCGCTATAACCTGAACAACCGCAGATGATTTTGCCCCGGCGGACACAGAGAATGTGAGTTGGGGGACTGGTTTCGAAACCGGACCGCTTCACCAGCAGGGTGAAACCGAGGCGCCCGGATTCGATCGACTGAAAGCCGAGCATCCATCGGTATTCATCCCGAAAATCTGTGGATAAAATGACCACCAATCGCCGAATGTCGGTTCAACCTTCACTTGCCGGCCGCCTTGCAGGCTAAGGGCCCTTCGCCGCATGAACGCCCGCGCGGCGCCTACGGTGAGCCCGTCTATGTTATCACAAAGTCGGTCTCAGCAGCACCGCCTTGCCCTCCATCCAGGCGTCTCGATTGGTGCGCGAGTCGCTGACCAACACGCGGTGTGTCATCGGGTCCGCCTGTATCCATCGGTTTTCGCCCAGGTACATCAGCACATGGACGCCCGAACCGACGATGGCGAGGTCGCCCGGGCGCAGGCCGGTCGGGATGTCGTCGCGCAGGGATTGGCTTAGGCCCAGCCTCTTGCCGCGCACCGGGGCGTGGTTCTCAAATTGTCGCGCGGTGGTGTCTCGCCACCACCAGATCAGGGCGCGGCGCAGGTGGGCGGGCGAGGCGTCGTGCCAAGCCGTGCTCAGGGCCGCGTCGATATAGGCTCGGCGGACGAGGCCGGAGCAGTCGATGCCGCGCGAGGATTCGCCGCCCCAGACATATCCGACCCCTTCGTAGCGCAGGGCGGCTTGCGCGGCGCGGCTCCCCTCCTCCTCGGCGGAAATTTCGCTTTTGGCCGGCCAGACCGTCACGAGCACGACAGGCGCCGCAATCGCGGCGGCGAATGCGGCGAGCGCGCGACGGCTGTTGCGCAGGGCGAATGCCACGGCGGCTATCGCGAGCGCGATGCAGGCTAGGGTTCCGGTTCTCGTCAGCGTGGTGGCGACGACCTGCTGCGAGAGCAGAACGACTCCGGCGGCGGCAACGGCGAAGGGTAGGGTGGGGCGAAGAATCCGGAATAACCGCGAGGACATGCAGGGCACGCTAGGTGTTCGGAATCATCGGTGACGAGTGCTTATTCGCTTCGGGGGCGGCTGGTGCGCTCCTTTGCCTTTGCCAAACCGGCGAGGGGCGCCATGCCGATTCGCCCAGCCCCATGCGACGCCGCCTCGCCCTCACGATTCCCGCACTTCTCGCCGCCTGCGCGGTGTGCGCCTCCGAAACGCCAGCGAAGGCGCCGTCTCCGGTGCGCGCCGAGTCGGTGTTCACGCCCGAGGTGGCGTGCGTGCAAGGCGTGGTGGAGGGGCTCACCGAGTATCTGCCGGTCTCGTCCACGGGGCACCTCATCCTCGTGAACGCCTGGATGGAGTTGGACAAGCCGACGCCGGTTGCCGGGCGCGACGGCGCCCCGGTCCTGGTGCCGCAGAAGGCCGGGCTGAAGGACCGCGTCCTGGCCAAGTTGCGCGGCGAGCCGGAGCCGGCGGCGAAGGCGCCGGAAGCGTACACGCTCAAGCAAGCCACGGACGACTATTCCATCGTCATCCAGTTCGGCGCCATCGTCGCCGTGTTGTTCGTCTATTGGGGCCGCGTCTCCTCCACCGTGCTCGGCGTGCTGCGCGCGCGGCGCGAGAGCCTGCTGCTCGCGCGCAACCTGCTCGTGGCGTTCATTCCGGCCGCCGCGCTGGGGCTGGCGCTGGGCAAGCTCATCGACGAATACCTGTTCAATCCGTTCACCGTGGCCGGCGCGCTTATCGCGGGCGGCCTGCTCATGCTTTGGGTCGAGCGCCGGTATCGGCGTCGTGTGGAGGCTAAAGGCATGTCGTCCGGGCCGGACCTGCACGAGCTCAGCGTGCGCGAGTCGCTCACCATCGGCCTTTGCCAGTGCGCCGCGCTGTGCCCCGGCACGAGCCGGTCCATGATGACCATCGTGGGCGGCTACCTCGCCGGGCTCTCCCCGGTGCGCGCGACCGAATTCTCGTTCCTGCTCGGCCTCATCACGCTCACCGCCGCCTCGGCCTACAAGGGGCTCAAGCACGGCCCGCAGCTCGTCGCGGCGTTCCCGCCCGAGAGCATGCTCCTGGGCATGGCCGTCGCCGCCGTCGTGGCGTTCGCGAGCGTGAAGTGGATGGTCGGCTGGGTTTCCAAGCGCGGCATCGCCGTGTTCGCCTGGTACCGTTTCGCCCTGGCCTTCGTCGTGCTGGGGTGGTTCCTGCTGGATTGAGCGTGGCGCCCCCCGGTCGGCGTGAACCGGGGTGGTTCGCCCGGCGGTTTCGGACTTTGGTTGGGTAAACCTTTGACAGGGGCGACCGGGGGCGGTTCAAAGCTGGCCCCTTTTCCTGCGCCATGCTCAACCGTCTGCCCGGATTCTTCTCCAACGCCATCGGCATCGACCTCGGCACCGCCAACACCCTGGTCTATGTGAAGGACAAAGGCGTCGTGCTGCGCGAGCCCAGCGTCGTGGCCATCGACAAGAACCGCAAGCCGATCGCCGTAGGCTCGGAGGCCAAGCTGATGCTGGGCCGCACGCCCGAGTCCATCACCGCGCTGCGCCCGATGAAGGACGGCGTGATCGCCGACTTCGAGATCAGCGAGCACATGCTGCGCTACTTCATCGGCAAGGTCGCCAAGAAGAACGTCTTCACGAAGCTCTCCGTCGTCGTGGCCGTGCCCTACGGCATCACAGCCGTGGAAAAGCGCGCCGTCATGGACAGCGCGTACCGCGCCGGCGCCGACGAGGTGAAAACCATTTCCGAACCCCTGGCCTCAGCGCTGGGCGTGGGCCTGCCGGTGGGCGACCCCGCCGCGAGCATGATTGTCGACATCGGCGGCGGCACCGCCGAGGTGGCCATCCTGTCGCTGGGTGACATCGTGTACGCGAAGTCCATCCGCGTGGGCGGCGACGAGCTCGACAGCACCATCATCGCGTATGTGAAACGCGCCTACAACCTCGTCATCGGCGAGCGCACGGCCGAGGAAATCAAGATCAAGATCGGCTCCGCCTACCCGCTTGACCAGGAGCTCACCCTGGAAATCCGCGGGCGCGACGCCATGTCGGGCCTGCCGCGCACGCTGCACATCACCTCGCAGGAGGTGCGCGAGTGCCTGATGGAGAATTTCAACGCCATCATCGACGCCTGCCGTTCGGCGCTGGAGCGCTGCCCTCCCGAGCTGTCGTCCGACCTGGTGGAGCGCGGCATCGCGCTTGCCGGCGGCGGCTCCCAGGTGCGCGGCATCGACCGGCTCATCTCGGAGGCCACGGGCCTGCCGGTGTTCGTCGGCGAGGACCCGCTTTGCGCCGTGGTCAACGGCACCGGCGTCATCCTGGAAGACCCCCGCTGGAGCGGCCGCTAAAACCGGTCGGTGATCGAGTCGTTTCAAGCTTTCGGTTCCAAGTGCCGGGTTTTGCCCGGCGCCGTGCGCGCCGACCGATTGTCCGCAACATCGCTTGAAACCTGAAACTCAGAAACCCTGAAACCCGTCCGGAGGACGCACCATGCGCGAAGCCACGCCGAGCCTTTCCCGTTCGCTCGCCATCATGGTCGCCGCCATCGCGCTGTGGTGGGTCGCCCCGGGTGCGTTGCGCCGTCTGGCTCGCGAATCCTTCTACGAGCTTCAGGCCCCGCTTCTGCTCGCCGAGTCGCGCCTGCGCGACCTTCGCCTGTACTGGGAGGCCTCCTCCCGCTCCAAGGACGAACTGCTCGCCGCCGCGCGCGACCTGGCCCGAAGCAACGCCGACCTGGCCGTGCGCCTGGCGCAGACCGACGCCCTGCGCGCGGAGAACCGCCGGCTGGAGGAGGCGCTCGCGTTGCCGTCGCGCCCGCACATCCGGCAGGTCGTCGCGCGCGTGGCGCAGCGCGACATCGGCCGATGGTGGAGCCGGGTCACCCTCGCCAAAGGGCGCGTGCACGGCGTGAAGGAAGGCTGTTCCGTGATCAACGGCGGCGGCGTGGTGGGGCGCGTGGTGCTTGTGCACGCCGCGACCTGCGAGGTCGAGCTGGTCACCGATCCGTCCTTCCGCATCTCGGCCACCCTGGAAGGGGATGAGCGCGAGCGGCCCGTCGTCGTGTACAAGGGCGCCACGACCATCCCGTTCGAGATCCCTCGCGGTCAGGTCTCCCACATCCCTTCCGCTTTCAAAAACACGGCCGGGCACCCGCTGCAGATCGTCTCCTCCGGGCTCGGCGGCGTCTTCCTCGGCGGGCTTTACATCGGCACGCTGGAGACCGACCCGGTGGAGACTTCCGACGGCCTCTTCCGCGAGGCGTCGGTGCGCGTGCGCCCCGACCTGCTCGACCTTCAGGAGGCCACCATCCTGGTTCCCCAGTGGGATCCGGGGCGTTCCCTGCCATGATGCGTCACCTCCGCTGGTCCGGCGCCGTGCTGGCGGGCCTCGCCTGGGTGTTCCTTTCCCGTCTCGCCCAGGACAGCGCCGCCGCCTACGCGCTGCATCTGCCGCTGACGGCTCCGCCGCTGGTGGTGTGCGCGCTGCTGCTGCCGTTTCGCCCCGGGGCCGTGGTGCTCACGCTGACGCTCCTGCTGTACGATGCCGGCTTGGGCGTGCCCTTCGGTTTGTCCGCCACGCTGGCGCTTCCCGTGTACGCGCTGCTTTTCCGCATCCGGCATCACCTGATGCAGTCGTCCGCTCTCGTGCAGGCGTCGCTGGCCCTGGCGCTCACCCCCGCTTTGCACGCCGCCTTCGCGGCCGCCCTGCATCTGGCCGGGCGTCCGCTTCCGGCCGACACGCTGGGCTTTTTGACCGAGATTCTCGCGGGCGTGGCGCTGGCCTCTCTGTTCACCCCGTGGCTGGGGTCGCTCACCGTCGCGGTTCTTCGGCTTTTCGGGCTGCGCCTTGAACGCGGAGGGCTCGCCGAATGAGCGCCCCCGTCCGCACCGGCGTGGAGCTGCCGAGCGAGGGCGCCGTGGGCGTCTCCGATCATCTGGTGGAGCACGGGCACGACGATCGCGTGTCGGCGCGCCGGCTGCTGTTGCCCGGCTTGGTGTTCGCGCTCGCCCTCGCCTACATCCTTGTCGGGCTCGTGGTGCGTCAGATCAAGGACGGCTCGGCGTACGACGACCGGTTCCGCGTGCAGAGTTCGCGCATCATCCAGGTGCCCGCGCCGCGCGGCTTCATCTTCGACCGCAACGGCAAGCTCCTCGTGGGCAACCGTCCCCGGTTCAACATCGTCGCCGACCTGAGCGCGCTGCAGGACGAGTTTCGCGACGAGTACCTGCGTCGGTTCCGCGAGGCGCGCGCCAAGCGCAACGCCAGCCCGAAGCCCTACAAGCTCGATATCGCCGGCCTGCGCACGCAGGCGCATGTGGCGGTGCTTCGTCGCTACCTCGACCAGGTGAAGCGCGTGCTCGACGGGCGCACCGAGGGCGTGGACGCCGATGCGGTGAAGCGGCACATCGAGTCCAAGCGCGGCCTGGACCTTCCGCTCATCTCCGACATCGAATCCGGCGAGGTCGCGCGCTTCGTGGAGAATTTTCCCGAGGAATACCCGCTTCGGCTGTATGTGGACAGCGTGCGCGACTATCCCTATGGCGACTCCGCCGCGCATGTGCTCGGCTACCTTTCCAACTCCGACGACCTGGGCGAGGATCCCGACGAGGATCCCGACATCACCGAGCTTGGCATTCGCCGACTCAAGTATCTAGGCAAGACGGGCGTCTCCGGTTTGGAGCGCGCGTGCAACGACTCGCTTCAGGGCAAGCCGGGGTCGCAGGAGTGGATGGTGAATCCGAAGGGGCAGCTCTACCGGCGCATGAGCGAGACCAAGCCGGAGCAGGGCGCTCACATCACCAGTTCCCTCGACATCGAAATCCAGCGCGGCGCCGAGAAGGCGCTGGGCGTGTTGAAAAACGATTCCGGCGAATCCCTGAAGGGCGCGGCCATCGCCATCGACATCCCCACCGGTGAGATTCTCGCGCTGGCGAGTTACCCGCGCTTCGACCCCAACAGGTTCGCCGACCGCGTGTCGGCCGACTATTACCGGAAGCTGCAAGAGACCGGGGGCGAGTTTAACCGCGCCACCAAGGGCACCTACCCGCCGGGTTCCACCTTCAAGATTCTCACCGCCATCGCCGGCATGCGTTCGGGGCAGCTCGATCCGGACGAGATTTTCGAGTGCGGCTACAACTATGACATCGGTGGACGATTGTGGCCGGAGCACGACGGCATGTCCTTCGGGCAGGTGGACTTGGAGAAGATGCTGCGCGTCTCCTGCAATGTGTATTGCTACCAGCTCGGCCTGCGCATCGGCATCGACCCCATCGCGCGCGAGGCGCGCCGCTTCGGGCTCGATCAGAAGACGCAGGTCGAGATCGCCACGGCGCCCAAGCGCAACCTAATCGTTCCTGACGCCGCCTGGAAAAAAGCTCACGGCTACTCCGGGTGGTCGTCGGGTGACACGGCCAACTCCTCCATCGGCCAAGGGTACATTCTCACGACGCCCCTGCACATGGCGGAGATGATCGCCTCCGTGGCGGCGGACCGCACGCGCACGAGCGTCACTCTGGTGCGTTACGCGCCCAAGTCCGACCTGAAGCCCGAGTCCATCGGACTCACCCCCTACCAGCGCAAACGGCTTATCGACGGCCTCGTCTCCTGCATCGAGGACGGCACCGGAAAGTCCGCCAAGTACGCCAATTCCAAGACCAAGACCGGCGCCCTCCCGCTGTCCATCGCCGGCAAGACCGGCACGGCGGAGTTTAAGAAGGACGGGCATCCGGTGAACCTGGCGTGGTTCGTGGGCTACGCTCCCGTGGAGAACCCGCGCGTGGCCATCGCCGTGATGCTGGAAGGCGAAAAGGGCATCAGCCTGCATGGCGGCGCCAGCGCCGGTCCCGTGGCGCGCGCCATGTTCGCCAAGTGGCTGGATTCGCAGACCAAGTCCGCCGCGACCATCCTCCCTACGGAAGGTGTTCCGGCGCCCGAGGACACCCCGGCGGCGGAGTGACGCCTGCGCGCGGTCAGTCGGCGAACAGCGTGTCGCAATCCGGGGTGCCGGCGTCGAGGTCGACGGTGCGCTTGGGGTCGGGCAGCTGGGTGCGGAACCACTTGCGCTGCTTGGCGGCGAGACGGCGCGTGGCGAGCGCGATGCTTTCGGCGAGTGCGGCCGGGCCGCCGGGTTCGCCGTCGCGCAGCCAGTCGAGGGTTTCGCGGTAGCCGGTGGCGAGGGCGGCGGGCGAGTCGGGGTTGATGCCGGCGGCGAGAAGTCGCTTCACCTCTTCCACCAGGCCGTCGCGCAGCATGAGGTCCACGCGCAGACGGATGCGCCGCTCCAGCGATTCCGGCGGGCGCGTGAGCACGACGGTGCGTTTCTCGAAATCGTCGAAGGCGCCGGGGCGCGCCTCGAACTCGGCGAGCAGTTCGGCGAGCGGGCGACCGGAAGCGAGCCGGCGTTCGAGCGCCTTGAGCACGCGGATCGGGTTGTTCAGGTCGAGTTTCGCCGGAGGGTAGGGCTCCAGCTCGCGCAGTCGGCGCAGCGCGGCGGCGGGTCCGGCCTTCTGCAGGGCGCCGACCTCGTCGCGCACGGCCTGCGGTATCTCCACCGCGTCGGTGACCGGCGCGTAGAAGCATTTCAGGTAAAAGCCGCTGCCGCCGGCCACGAGGACCGGCCGGCCCTGAGCCACGGCGTCGTCGACGGCGCGGCGCGCCGCGGCGATGTAGTCGCCAATCGAATACGGTTTGCCGGCGGGGTCGGCGAGGTCGACGCAGGCGTGCGGCACGCGCTCGAGTTCGGCGCGGGTGGGTTTGGCCGTGCCGATGTCCATCCCGCGGTAGAGCAGGAGGGAGTCGCACGACACGATGAGCGCTCCGCGGCGTTCGGCCCATTCCAGCGCCAGGGCCGTCTTGCCCACGGCGGTGGGACCGGTGAGGACATGCAGCACCCGGTTTTCCGTTATCCGTTTTCCGTTTTCAGGGTGGATCATGGTGTCCGTCGGGCGCGGGGCCTCATGAGTTCGGCTTCGCTTCCGGAGAACCGAAAACAGGTGAGCTCCAAGTGATGCAGTGAGGGGTTAAAAGAGAGAAAGCAGGCGTGCGGGCGGCGGTGAAAAAGGGTGCGATGTGACGTGTTTTCGACGCAGCGGGAGCCTTTCTCACTTCGATTCGGAACCACTCACTTTTCGCTTTCTCTCTCCTCACTCGGCGGCAATCCGCCGGTTATTCGTCCTCCTCGTCGTCGCGGGGCTGTTCGGGGGGATCGAACCGGGCGTCCAGCACGAGGGTGCGGCACATCACATCGTGCAGCGAGCGGCGAAGCGGGTTGAAGAGCGGCCAGTGGGCGTCCACCAGGGCGAAGAGGGTGACCAGCGGGCTGACGGAGCCGATGGCCATGGCTTTCCATCCGGAGCGGATGAGCGAGTCGAGGATGCCGGGGCGCTCGCAGGCGGGGAAGGTGGCGGTGCGCAGGCGGAACATTTTCTTGCCGAGCGAGGCGCCGCGCGTGCCGATCTCCATGGCGGAAAACCCGATCCAGAAGGTGATCGTCATGCAGTTGGAGAAATACAGGAGCAGCGAATGCACGCCCTCCGGCACTTCCTTGGCTCGGTCCAGCGAGGCGCGGATGAGGGCGAGCGGGTCCGTGATGCGGCCCGCCTCCACGGCGCGCAACAGCTCCTGCTGGTGCCGCTGGTTGTCGTCCATCCAGGTGTTAAACACCGCCAGCTCCTCGGGCATGTACTGAGGGATCAGCACGCGCGTGGCCACGAGATACCCGAGCAGCGCGAGCACCGAGGCGTCCACCAGGAACGCCAGCGTGCGCCAAAGCAGCGGCGCGTGAGGCGGGGCGGGGCGCGCCTCCTCCTTCGTGCTCACTGCGATCTCTTCGGCTACCGGCAGCGGCGGCGGTTTGTCGGACATGGGGCGGAAAGGTGTCAGGTTTCAGGTTTGAGGTTTCAGGGAAGGACAGGCTCGCTACGGCTGATTTTCCTTAACCCTGAAGTCTGAAACCTTCGGCGCCGGTGTCTTAGCGGCCGGCGCGCAGCGCGGCGTCGAGCGTGTTCTTCATGAGCATGGCCACGGTCATGGGGCCCACGCCGCCGGGGACGGGCGTGATGAAGGAGCACTTGGGGGCCACGGCCTCGAAGTCCACATCGCCCACGAGGCGGAAGCCGGCCTTCTTGGTGGCGTCCGGCACGCGGTTGATGCCCACGTCGATGACGACGGCGCCGGGCTTCACCATGTCGGCGGTGACGAACTTGGGCTTGCCGATGGCGGCCACGATGATGTCGGCCTCGCGCACGACCTCGGCGAGGTTCTCGGTGCGCGAGTGGGCGATGGTGACGGTGGCGTCGGTGCCCTTGGAAAGGAGGAGGACGGCGGCGGGCTTGCCGACGATGAGGGAGCGACCGATGACCACGGCGCGCTTGCCGGCGGTCTTCACGCCGGAGCGCTTGAGCAGCTCGATCACGCCGGCGGGCGTGCAGGCGGCGATGGCGTTGGGCAGCTCCTGAACGAGGCGGCCGATGTTGATGGTGTTGAAGCCGTCCACATCCTTGTCGGGCGAGACGCGGTTGAACACCTCGGTCTCCGGCAGGTGCTTGGGCAGCGGAGCCTGCACGAGGATGCCGTGCACGGACGCGTCGGCGTTGAGGGCGTCGAGGCAGGCGAAAAGCTCCTCCTTGGAGACGCTTTCAGGGAAGAGCTTGAGGGAGGCCTTCATGCCCACTTCGGCGGCGGTCTTCTCCTTCTTGCTGACATAGGAGACGGAGGCCGGGTCTTCACCCACGCGCACGAACACGACATGCGGCACGACGGGCGCGAGCGTGGCGACCTTGGCTTTGACTTCGGCGAGGATCTGTTGGGCGATGGCGTTGCCGTCGATGAGTTGCATGGCGGGAAGGGAGGTTTTTAGAGGGTGATTTGGGTGGGCGCTCGATGCCGCGTTTTCGCCGGCCGGCGAACCGTCGGCACTTTTTGCCCGGCGATTGCGCAGGGCTTATTTGAAGAGCAGCTCGAGTTCCTTCTTCGACAGCTTGCGGCAGTCGCCGGCGGGCATCTTCTTCATCACGAAGCCGCCGATCTGGAAGCGGAAGAGCTCCTTCACGAAGAAGCCGAAGGTCTGGAAGAGTCGGCGAATCTCGCGCTTGCGACCCTGGCTGAGGTGCACTTCGACCTCCGCCGGGTTTTCCGGATTCATCATCACCTTGGTGAACTGGAGGAATTCCTCGGTGTATTCGCCGCCCTCCACGGCCGGCTCCACCTTGACCTTGGCGCCCTTGAGCAGCTTAGGGATGAGCAGCGGGTCGAGCGCGCGGTTGAGCGTCACCTGGTAGCGTTTCACGACGCCCGAGGTCGGGTGCATGATCTTGTTGGCCAGCGCGCCGTCGTCGGTGAGCAGCAGCAGTCCTTCGCTGTCCTTGTCGAGCCGGCCCACGCAGAACAGGCGCTTTTTGGAGAACTCCGGGGGGACGAGTTCGAACACGGTGCGGCCGCCATGCGTGTCCTGATTGGTGCAAAGGAAGCCCTTGGGCTTGTTCATCACGAGCACCACACGGTCCTCGGAGGGGGGCTGCACGATGGTGCGCCCGACCATCACCTGGTCGCTGCCGGGCGTGACGGACTGGCCGATCTCGGCGATCTTGCCGTTCACCTTCACCTTGCCGTCGGAAATCCATTCCTCGGCTTCGCGGCGGGAGCACAGCCCCGCCATGGCGAGGTATTTTTGAAGGCGCATCGGCCGGTTGAGGTCTTCCATGCGCCGCAGGAAGCCCGCCGTCGTTTGAAGTTTCAAGTGTGCAGTTTCAGGAAGGTTCCCGCGCGGATTATTCCCGGCGCGATGCGCCGCCCGCCGCCTGCAACAGAATACTTGAAACATGAAACCTGCGCCGCATGCATGCGGCGCACATGGACAGACTCGCCGAAATCATGGCCAACAAGGCCCGCGAAATCGCCCCTCGCCTTCGCCCCGTGAAGGACGCCGAGCTGGCGCGCTTCGGCGCGATGCGCCGCGAAGGCACCTCCTTCGCCGAGGCCCTGCGCAAGCCGGGCCGCCTCGCCGTGATTTCCGAGATCAAGCGAGCCTCGCCCTCCGCCGGCGCCATCAAGGCCGGCGCGGACGCCGTGGAGCAGGCCCGCCTGTACACCAACGCCGGTTGCGACGCCATCAGCGTGCTCACCGACGAGAAGTATTTTGGCGGCACCATCGAGGACCTCTGGAACGTCGTGGACTTCCAGACGAGCCACCGCCGCTTCATCCCGTGCCTGCGCAAGGACTTCATGCTCGACCGCCTCCAGGTCGTCGAGGCCGCCGAGGCCGGCGCGCGCTGCATCCTCATCATCGTGCGCGCCCTCGACGACGCCAAGATCCGCGAGCTCTACGAGGCCGCCACGCTCGCCGGCCTCGACTCGCTCTTCGAGGTGCACGACGCCGCCGAGCTCGAGCGCGCGCTGAAGTTCTCGCCCAAGATTCTGGGCGTGAACAACCGCAACCTTTCCACCTTCAAAATCGACCTGGCCTTCTCCGAGCAGTACCTGCCGCAGGTGCCCGCCGACATCATCAAGGTCGCCGAATCCGGTATCAAGACCCCCGCCGACGCCGCCCGCATGCGCGCCGCCGGAGCCGACGCCCTCCTCGTGGGCCAGTCGCTCATGGAGTCCGACGACGTCGAGAAGCTCATGCACGCGCTGCAGCATGCCTGATAAGGTGCGAGGCCCGAGGCGTGAGGTTCGAGGGAATCGCACTGTCTTTAGCCCTCGCTCCTCGTATCTCACACCCTCGCACCTCTTTTCCCGATGCTGACCGGACCCTTCGGCCTCTCCCAGACGCGCGAGCTGCTCGCCACGCTGGATCACCGCCCGGTGCACAAGCTCGGGCAGAACTTCCTCGTGGACGGCAACATCGTGCGCAAGTCGCTCGAACTGGCCGATGTGAAGCCCGGGGACATCGTCGTGGAGGTGGGCCCTGGCCTGGGCACGCTCACGACCACCCTGCTGGGCGCCGGCGCCACCGTGTACGCCGTGGAGGCCGATCCGCGTCTGGCGCAGCACCTGCGTGACCGCGTGGCGCCCGACCATCCCGGGCGTTTCCACCTGCTGGAAGGTGACGCCATGGATCACCCGCTCGCCGGGTATCCGCAATCCGTCGACGCGGGCAAGCCGTTCAAGATCGTGGCGAACCTGCCGTACGCCATTTCCACGCCGTGGATGGCCGAGGTCATCATGGGCGAGCACCATCCGGAAATCCTCGTGCTCATGCTTCAGCGCGAGGCTGCCGACCGCCTCACCGCTCCCGTGGGCACCAAGCACTACGCCGGCATCACCATCGCCCTGGGCGCCGCCTTCGAGCGCAAGCCCGGCCACGCCGTGCCGGCCAAGTGCTTCTTCCCGCCGCCGGATGTCGAGTCGTACCTGCTGCACCTGCGCCGCCGTCCCGACGGCCGCCGGCTAAAGCCCCTCACGCGCCTCATCCTGCGCACCGTGTTCATGCACCGGCGCAAGCAGCTCGGCGCCGCCCTGAAGTTCCTCGACGAGCGCCCCGCCGCGCTCGACGCCTGGCTGGCCGACCTGCCCAAGCGCGGGCACGCCACGACCGACCGCCCCGAGGTCATCCCGCCCGACCTCTGGCTCGACCTCGACTCGCGCCTTTGAGAACGAAAAAGCCCCTCGCCGTGAAGCGAGGGGCTTTTCATTCGGGGCCGGCCTGCGGGTACGGGGCGGCCCGGCGGGTCATTCGCCTTCTTCGGCGTCGATGGCGTCCCAGCGTTCCACGAATTCGATGGCGCGCGTGAGGGTGGGGAAGAGTTCGCGTAGACGGGAGGTCACCTCCTCCTCGGTTTGCTCGAGGCAGGCTTCGAGTTCCTCGTCCCAGTCGTCCTCCATGCCCCAGTACTCGCGGAGGGCTTCCAGCGAATCCTCGAGCCCGGCCGGGTTCAAAAGGAGCGCGGCGTCCAGGACCGTGTCGAGCCACTCGTCGTCTTGGGCGTCGGCGTAGGAGTCGTTCGCCATGCGCTCGAGCTCGTCGCGCAGCGGGGCGAGCGCGGCTTCGCGGGAAATGAGCCCGTGCGCCCAGGCGGCGCCGGCGGCCAGGATGGGGGCGACGCGCACCTCGGGGGCGCCCCGGTAGGTCTGCACCAGCGGCGCGGCGACCTCGGCGACGGTGTTGCCGGCGAGGCGAAGCAGGATGACGGGCAGGTCGCGGTCGGCGTAGGCGCCGAGCAGGGGGCGCGCCGCCTCCTCGCGCAGGGAGCCCACGGCGAGAATCGGGCGAAGCAGGGCGGGGGAGCCGTTTTGCGCGAAAACATACGGCGCCCAGCTCGCGACATTCACCTCGCGCCGGCTGAGCGAGCCGGGGCGTGCGACCGAGCGGTCGAGCAGTTCCGTGAGCTTGGCGATCACGACCTCGTCGCGGGAGGCGGCTTCAAAGAGCTCCGGGGAAGGTTCGAGGGTGTCGGAGCCCAGGTCGCGCAGGATGCTTTCGGAGTTGGTCATGGGCGTCCGAGCATCGTCGCCGGCCCCCCGCGAGGAAGTCAAAAGCGGCGGCATCCCGGGTTTTTCAAAGGGGCGGTCGGCGGCATTTTCGGGGCGGAGCGGGTGGGCGGCTTCGGCGAGGTGCGCCACCTTGCCGCGCAAACCTCACAAATCCTTGTCAAGCCCCCCACTTGACAAGTGTGTCAACGGCCATACCGCTCTCCCCCTTTCATTTTAAGCATGGCCACCAAAACCGCGAAAAAACCCGAACCCAAGAAGGCCTCCAAGCCCCTTGCCAAGGCCGCTCCCGCCGCCAGGAAGCCCGCCCCCAAGGCCGCGCCCGCCAAGAAGGCCGCGCCGGCCAAGGCGTCGCCCAAGGCCGCCGCCAAGGCTCCCGCGAAGAAGGCCGCCCCGGTGGCCAAGAAGCCCGCGGCCAAGCCCGCGCCTGCGAAGAAGGCCGCTCCGGTGAAGAAGCCCGTCGCCAAGCCTGTTGTTTCCAAGAAGGCTCCCGCCCCCGTTGCCAAGGCCGCTCGGAAGGCGCCCGCCAAACCTGTGGCGAAGCCCGCGCCCAAGGCCCCCGCCAAGCCCGTCAAAGAGGTTGTCGCGGAGGCTCCCAAGCCCGCTCCGGTGAAGAAGGTGGAGCCCGCCAAGCCCGTCGCCGTCACGAAGGTGGCGGAGGTCGCCAAGCCCGTTCCTGAAGCCGTTTCGAAGAAGTCCGCCAAGGTCGCCCCGGCGGTTGATGATCAGGCCGGATCGCCGTTCATCAGCGTGCGCCGCGACGAGGTGGAGGAGGCCTCCTCGGAGGACGCCGCGCGCGCCCAAGAGGACATGAACCAGAAGATTCAGACCCTAATCCGCACCTCCAAGGAAAAGGGCTTCGTCACGATTCAGGACATCAACGGCACGCTGCCGGAGACGGTCAACAACCCCGAGTCCATCGAGAATGTGATGAACATCCTCGATAACCTCGAGATCGAGATTCTCGACGAGGACGAGGTGGAATCCTACAAGGCCAAGCGCGACGAGTCCGAGGAGGAGGAGGCGCGCACCGCGCAGGTGGACATCCTGGACGACCCCGTCCGCATGTACCTCAAGCAGATGGGCCAGGTGCCCCTGCTCACCCGCGAACAGGAAGTGGAGATCTCCATGCGCATCGAGAACGCCGAACTCGAGGCCACCGACGCGCTCTTCTCCCACTGGCTCACGCTGCCCTTCCAGCTCGACATCGCCAAGAAGCTGCTCTCCCGCGAGGAGCGCTTCGACCGCGTGGTGCTCGACAAGAAGGTCGAGACGCGCGACGCCTACTTCAAGGCGCTCCCCAAGTTCGTCGAGGCCGTGGACGAGATTCAGGTGAAGCTCGAAAAGGCCTGGGCCGACTACCTTTACGGGCCCTCCGACGACGTGCGCAAGAAGGGCCAGGCCAAGTTCCGCAAGCTGGAGGAGGAAATCCGCCCGCTGCTGCGCAAGTTCTGCTTCAAGACCAAGGTGTTCGAGGACTGGCTGGAGAAGTTCGGCCCGACCCTGCGCGAGTGCCAGACGCTCATGGACCAGAAGGCCCTGCTCGCCAAGGTCGAGCGCCGCACCAAGACCCTCAATCCCGAGGTCATCGAGGCGCGCATGCGCGAGATCGAGAAGCAGCACCGCATCTCGGCCCCCGACCTGCTCACGCTCATCCGCAAGGTCCGCGAGGGCCTGCGCAAGGCCAACCAGGCCAAGCGCGAGATGGTCGAGGCCAACCTGCGCCTCGTCATTTCCATCGCCAAGAAGTACACCAACCGCGGCCTGTCCTTCCTCGACCTCATCCAGGAGGGCAACATGGGCCTCATGAAGGCCGTCGAGAAGTTCGAGTACCGCCGCGGCTACAAGTTCTCCACCTACGCCACCTGGTGGATCCGCCAGGCCATCACCCGCTCCATCGCCGATCAGGCGCGCACCATCCGCATCCCGGTGCACATGATCGAGACCCTCAACAAGGTCATGCAGGTGCAGAAGCAGCTCCTTCAGGAACTCGGCCACGAGCCCACCCCGGAAGAGGTCGCCAACGAGATGCAGCTGCCCGTCGACCGCGTGCAGCAGATCATGAAGATGGCCCAGCAGCCCATCTCCCTGCAGAGCCCCGTGGGCGATGGCGACGACTCCTCCTTCGGTGACTTCATCGAGGACAAGTCGGCCGAGAACCCCTACGACATGGCCTCCAACAGCCTGCTGCGCGACAAGATCGTGGATGTGCTCGACTCGCTCGCCCCGCGCGAACGCGAGGTGCTCGCCCTGCGCTTCGGCCTCAAGGACGGCTACTCGCGCACGCTCGAGGAAGTGGGCCGCCTGTTCAAGGTGACCCGCGAACGCATCCGTCAGATCGAGGCGAAGGCGCTGCGCAAGATGCGCCACCCGACCCGTATCCGCCAGCTGCACGGCTTCTTCGAGGGCGAGCTGGACATGTCCGGCCCCGGCTTCGATCACTTCAAGAAGGGCGAGGGCCTCATGCCCGCTGGCGCCGCGCCCGTGCCCGGCGTGAACACGCCGCTGCCGCTTCACCGCAGCAACTAAGCCGAACCGACAGGTTCGTTTTTGCGAAAGCCGGACGCGCCCCGATGGGCCGTCCGGCTTTTTCGTTCTGGCCGCGCCGATGGCGTTTCCCGAGCCGCTCGGCGACCGGCGTACGCGCCGAGCCCGCCCGGCTTCGGCTTGCGGCCTGGGCGTGCGGGCGGGCTCGTGTTCTCGCGTGAAGCGGAGGCTTACTTGGTGCCGAAGTTGGTCAGGTTGTCCGCGCGGTATTCGTCGTCGAAGTAGGTGTCGCGCACGATGCCGGAGCTTTCCATGCCGTCGGAGAAAAAGTCCTTATCGGGCAGGACCGACTTCGACTCAGACTCCGCGGCGGCGGAAAACTTGGATCCCGCGCTGATGAGCAGGAAGCCGGCGCGGTCCCAGTTGTTGTCGGGTTTCCCGGTGGAGGCGTTGAATTTGCCGTAGCGGAAGCGGTAGGCGTTGCCCCACGGGTCCACGAACTTGGTGGCGGCATTGGTGGAACCCTCCTCCACATCGGTGCCGATTTTCCCGGTTTCGATGAGCGGGTTGAGCTTGTCCTGGGATTCGCCTTCGCGGGTCTTGTTCCACACGAGCTTGCCGTCCTTTCTCGCATAGGTCCAGCGGCCGCTCAGGGCGTTGTAAAGGGTGCGCTCCCATTCCGCCTCGGAGGTGCTTTCGGCCATCGGGTAGTCGCCGAAACGGCTCTTGAACTCCTCCAGCTTCACTTCCAGCAGCTTGATTTCGCCGCGCGCGCGGGCCTCCTTGCGCGAGTTTTGGACGAAGCCGGTGAGCGAGAGCGTCATGGCCGCGAGGATGGAAATGATGGCGATGACCGCCAGCAGTTCGATGAGGGTGAAGGCGCGTGAGAGGCGCGTGCGGGAGGGGGTTCGGGGCATGGGGATGACGGGGTTTGAGGGGTTTGTGGGCCGTCTTCGGGCGCTTTTCAACCCCTACCGTGCGCCGTCGCTCGCATCCCGGTTGCGGGCGCGCCTCAGATGTGCCGGGAGTCGTCGGCGTCCTTCACGGCGTAGCCGGTCTCCTGACGCGCGTGGTTGACGGCGTTCTTCTTGAGGTAGGCCTGGTAGACATCGTCGGCGCTCATGCCGAGAACCTGGGCGAGCGAGACGAGGAAGTGGAACAGGTCGACGACTTCGACGCGCGCGTTCTGCTCGTCGAACTTCTGGTACTTGGCCCACCATTTCCACGGCACGGAGTCGATGAGCTCGGCCATCTCCTGCTGCATGGCGCGCGTGTAGTTGAGAACCCACTTCGCCTTCTCCTCGTCGCTGAGGCCGGCGGTTTCCACGCCGATGCGCCGGTTGAGCGCCTCCTGCATGCGGAAGATTTCATGAAGCTTGTCGGGGGCGGGTTCGTTCATGAGGCGGCAGCGAACACGCCCGCGTCGGCTGGGCAAGGCGCTAAAGCGGCGGGCCCGGCCGGCGCAAAAAAGATTCGGCGCGCGTATGAAACCGGGGAGTGTGGTGGGCGATGATCATCCTGATGGACAACGGTTCGCTGGAGCCCGCGCCGACGCTCGCCCTGCGCGCTCTGGCGGCGCGTCTGGCCGGGCGGCTCGCCGCGCCGGTGGCGCCCGTGTCCCTGCTGCACAGCTCGAAGATCTCGGCGGACGAACTCGGCGGCGTGCCTGCGGACACCCTTGAGGCCTTCATCGCCGGGCGGGCCCGCGCGGGCGAATCGGACTTCCTCGTGCTCCCCCTTTTCTTCGGCCCCTCCCTGGCTCTCGCCGATTATCTTCCCAAGCGCATCGCCGCCTTGCGGCAGCGATTCCCGTCGTTGAGTGTGCGCGTCGCCCCTTGCCTGTGTGCGGACGAGGACGGGTTGGACACGGTGGCTGGCATGCTGGAGCGCTCGGTGCGATTCCGCCTTGCCGACACGGGGCCTCGGCCGCGCGTCGTGGCCGTGGATCACGGTTCGCCAGCGCCCGCGGTGACGGCCGTGCGGGACGCGCTCGCCGAAAGGCTCCGCGTTCGCCTGGGAGATTCGGTGTCGGGCGTGATGGCGGCCTCGATGGAGCGTAGGGAAGGGCCCGAATACGACTTCAACGAGCCGTTGCTCAAGCGCGCTCTGGCGACCCCGGGGTATGATGCGGGTGAGGTGATCGTGGCGTTGCAGTTTCTTTTTTCGGGAAGGCACGCCGGTCCGGGCGGCGACATCGCGCAGATCTGCGCGGAGGCAATCGCAGTCAGCGCTTCCCTGCGCTGTCATATGACGGAGCCTTTGGCGGGCGACCCGGCCCTCGTCGAGCTGCTCGCGCGTCGGGCGGCCGGGGTTGCCGGTTAGGGCTGCCGTCGCGCCTTCCTGCTTCCCTGTCGCGCCGCAAAGCGTTTGCTGCGCGCCGTATCCTTTTTCGCCATGCGCGCCGTCAAGTTCGTCCTCGCCTACTTTCTCAAACACAAGGCCCACTTCGGCTTCATGCTGCTGCTCGCCGTGGGCGGCACGCTCTTCGGCGTGATGTTGCCGAAGGTCGTGGGCGATGTGGTGGAGAAGGTGTTTCAGCACAAGCGCACCGACGCCATCGTGCCCGGTGTCGCGCTCATCATCGGGTGCATCTTCCTGCGCGAGTTCCTCAACTGGGCCCGCGTGTGCGTGAACAACACGCTGGAGCAGAAGGTGCTCGTGGCGCTGCGCCGCGACCTGCACGAGCGCCTGCTCGCCCTCCAGGTCTCCTATTACGACACGCGCCGCGCCGGCGACATCGCCGGGCGTGTGACGGAGGAGGTGAACAATGTGGAGCGCGTGGTGATCGACGGCACGGAGCAGGGGCTGCTGGCCGTCATCTCGTTCGTCGCGATGTGCTCGATGATGTTCTACCTGCAGCCGGTGCTCGCTCTGGTGGTGCTGGCGCCGCCGTTGGTCATGGCCGCCTTCGACCGCTGGTACTTCCTGCGCAAGGCCGGGCTGTGGAAGGCCGTGCGCGAGGCGAACGCCGACATGAACGCGCAGCTCATCGAGGACATCCAGGGAATCCGTCTCATCCACGGTTTCGGACTGCGCCGGCAACGCGCCGAGATTTTCTCGGCTAAGTCGTCCGAGCTCAGCCGGCGCATTCTGCGCGGCATGTTTCTGTACGCGTTCTATTCGCCCACGGGCACCTTCCTCAACCACGCCGGTCTGTATGTCATGATGGGGGTGGGCGGCTGGATGTTCGTAAACGACAAGATCGGCTTCGGCGCCTTCTTCACCTTCTTCATGTACGCGCAGATGATGCTCGATCCGCTCACGCGCCTCAAAAACCTCTCCGACATGATCGCGGGCGCCAAGAGCTCCGGGGACCGCGTTATGGAGGTGATCGACCATCCCGTGGAGATCGCCGACCCCAGTCACCCCAAGAGCTTCCCCGCCGGCGCCCAGGAGGTCCGTTACGAGAATGTTCGTTTCGGCTATTCCGACCGCGCTCCCATCATGGACGACTTCAACCTCGTTCTGCCCAAGGGCACCGTCACCGCCCTCGTGGGCGCCACCGGCGCCGGCAAGAGCACCGTCACCAGCCTGCTTCTGCGCTACTACGACGCCACCGGGGGCTCCGTCACCGTGGGCGGCACGGATGTGCGCGACTTCACGCTCAACGACCTGCGCGCGCACATCGGGTATGTGCCGCAGGACCCGTTCCTGTTCGACGGCACCGTCGAGGACAACCTGCGCGTGGCCAAGCCCGACGCGTCCGAGGACGAGATCCATGCGGCGCTGGAAGGCGCGCGCGCCTGGGAGTTCGTGCAGCGCATGCCGCAGGGCATGAAGACCCCCATCGGCGAGCGCGGCGTGCGGCTCTCTCAGGGCGAGAAGCAGCGCATCACCATCGCGCGCGTGATGCTCAAGAACCCGCGCCTGCTCATCCTCGACGAGGCCACCGCCAGCGTGGACACCGTCACTGAGAAACAAATACAGGAGGCCGTGGACAACCTCACCAAGGATCGCACGACCATCGTCATCGCGCATCGCCTCTCCACCGTGCGCCGCGCCGACAACATCGTGGTGCTCGAGCGCGGCCGCATCCTGGAGCAGGGCACGCACGACGCGCTTCTCGCCCGCGACGGCGCCTACGCGCGCCTTTGGAAGATTCAGTCCGACGCGATTCCCGTGGGCTGAGCGAAGCGCCGCTCGCGCGGTGTTTCCCAAAACGAAAAGGGCGGCGCGATGCGCCGCCCTTTTTCATGGGTGCATGAACCGGCCGACGCTCAGACGGCGGCGAGTTTGGCGAGGCACTCCAGGTAGAGTTCGCGGGTGCGAAGGATGACTTCGTCCGGGAGCACGGGGCCGGGTGCGACCTTGTTCTTGGCCCAGGGCTGAGCCTCGAGCCAGTCGCGCACGAACTGCTTGTCGTAGGAGGGCTGGGGCTTGCCCGGCTCGTAGCCGGCGGCGGGCCAGTAGCGGGAGGAGTCCGGAGTGAGCACCTCGTCGATCACATGGATCTTGCCGGAGGCGTCCTTGCCGAACTCGAACTTGGTGTCGGCGAGGATGAGGCCGGCCTTGGCGGCGGTGGCGTTGCCGAAGTTGTACAGGGAGATGGCGGCGTTCCTCACGGTCTCGAAGTCCTTGCCGAGGATTTCGGCGCAGCGAGCCTCCGAGATGTTCTCGTCGTGGCCGGCGGCGGCCTTGGTGGACGGGGTGAAGATCGGCTCGGGCAGTTTCGAGGATTCGCGCAGGCCGGCGGGCAGCTTGTGTCCGAGGATTTCGCCCGTCGCGCGGTATTCCTTGAGGCCCGAGCCGGCGAGGTAGCCGCGCACGATGGCCTCCACGGGCAGCACCGACATCTTGCGGCAAAGCATCGCGCGGTTCACGAGGTCCGGCCGGTCCTTGAGCGCCTCGCGCACGGCGCGGGCATGGTCGGGGACGAGGTGGTTCGGGAACACCGAGGAGGACAGTTCGAACCAGCGAAGCGAGATGCGCGTGAGCAGCTCGCCCTTGCCGGGCACGCCGTTGGGCATGACCACATCGAAGGCCGAGAGGCGGTCGGTGGCCACGATGAGCAAGGAGTCTCCCAGGTCGAAGATTTCGCGCACCTTGCCGGTGGCGATCTTCCTGTAGGGCAGACCGGTGACGGTCATGAGGGCTTCCTTGGGCAGTCCGGCCCGGATGTCGGCGATGTTCATGGTCGGGAAAAGGGTGGGAGGTGCGAGGTGGTAGGTGGCTGCGCCGGTGCGACAAGCGTATTTCCCGTCGGGTGAGCGGGGCGGGGGGCAATCCGGGGTTGAACCCCGGGCCCCGGGACTATTGAACAAGGTCTCCCCGGACAACATGACTTTCCGATTCCACGCCGCCTGGCGGGCGATGCGCGAACGCGCCGTCGCCGCCAAGTTTGACCCGCTTCCCATCAGGCGGGATCTGGCGGGGTATGACCGTGTGAAGTTCGTGGCGGATTTGAAGGCGGCCCTGTCGCTCACGCTCATCACGCTGCCCATGAGCATGGCGATCGCCCTGATGCTCGGGCTGCCCGTGTCCGCCGGCCTCATCGGCGCAGCCGCCGGGGCGATCATCGGTCCGGTGTTCGGCACCTCCCGCTTCGTCGCGCCGGGCCCGACCAACGGCACGGCGGCCATCGTGCTCAGCGCCTTCGCGACGATGGGGCCGCTGGCGATGTCTCAAAAGGTGGCGCTGGTGCCGGCGTTACTGGTGCTTTCCGGAATCATCCTGATCGTGGCCTCGATGCTCGGGGTGGCGACTTTGGCGGGCTTCATCTCGCGCACCGTGGTCACCGCCTATGTGACCTGCGCGGCCGAGCGCATCATCACCAACCAGCTGCCGCTCATCCTCGGGGCGAACATCCCTCCGGAAAACCAGACTTTCAAGCAGGTGGTCACCGCGCTGTGGCGGCACGCCGGCGAGATTTCTCCCGCGCCGATATTGGTGTGTTTCGCCACCTGGCTGGCCATCATCTGGTTGGGCCGCCGCAAGCCCGGCTGGCCGAATCAGTTCATCGCCCTGGTGCTCGTGTCGGTCGTCACCTCGGTGCTTTGCCGCTACGGCGCGAGCTGGGTGCCTGAGCTGACCGGGAGCGTCGAGTTTCTTGACAGTGTGGCGCTCACGGGTGGGACCTTCGCGGCGCCCGTCGGTTTCGGCGTGGACGAGTTCGGCCGACTCATATCGCCGGCCATGGCGCTGAGTTTCCTGTGCATGGTGGAGGCCACTTCCATCGGCCGCTCCCTCGCCGCCAAGTCCGGCGAACGCATCAACGCCAACGAGGTGCTCTTCGGCATGGGCATGGCCAAGACCTTCTCGGGCCTCTTCGGCGGCGCGCCGGTCTCCGGTTCCATCACGCGTTCGGCGGCGGCGATCTCGGCCGGGGCGAAGACGGTGCTGTGCGGCATCCTCTCCGGCCTGATGATCCTGGTGGCCGGTCTCTCCTTCGGCGGATTGCTCGAACATGTGCCGAAGGCCGCGCTGGGCGCGGTCGTGTGCCATGCCGCTCTCGCCCTGTTTTCGCCGGCTGCCGTGCGCACCTGCCTGAATGCGACAAGCGCCGACAAGGCGGTCTTCCTGCTGACCTTCGCCGTCGGCCTCATCGCGCCGCTGGATACGGCGATTTATCTCGGGGTGGGGCTCTCCATCGTGCTTTTCCTTCGCAAGGCCGCCGCGCCGGAAATCGTCGAATACGCCTACAACGAGCGCGGGCATCTCGCGGCGGTGAAGGGGGAGGCCGCGCGACGCGACCCGGAGGTGTCCATCGTGCATGTGGAGGGCAACCTGTTCTTCGGCGCCGCCGACATCTTCACCGAGCAGACCCGACGGGTCGCCGAAGACCCCGACCTGCGCGTGCTCGTCCTGAAGTTCCGCAACGCGCACAACCTGGACGCCACGGGCGTGATGCTGCTGGAGGAGTTGCACCGCTCCATGAAGGAGCGCGGCAACCATCTCATCATCTGCGAACTGCGTGGCGAGGTGCTGCGCGTGCTGCGTTCGGCGGGCATGGTGTCGGTGCTCGGCCGCGACCATCTTTTCGCGGACACTCCGGTCAATCCGCCGCTTTCGGCCGCGCGGGCGTTGCGCGCGGCGCAGAAGTTCCTCGGTGGCGCCCACGCCCGTGTCTCCGTTTACGCCAAGCAGACCCCGCCCGCCGCGGCGAAGGCCGAGGCCAGGGCGTCCGCGGCCCTGCTGCCGAACCGGTATGCGGACAAGCCGACCTTCTACGGGGAGATCTGAACGGCGTCGTCCGCCTTTTTCAGTGGCTCACGCGGCACTTGCCGTCGGCCCTTTCGCGTCTGCCCAGATTGCCGGGATTTTGGGAAATAAAAAACCCGCCGGTTTCCCGGCGGGTTACAAACTGGTCGGGCTGAGAAGATTCGAACTTCCGACCCCTTGCACCCCATGCAAGTGCGCTAGCCAGACTGCGCTACAGCCCGTTTGATGAGTCGGAATAAGGCGTGTCCGCTTCCGGATTTCAAGGACAATTTTGAGAAAATTTCACAGTGCCGGTTGAAACCAGAAACATCGTGTCAGAGGCGTCGCCAGGGCGAGCGCGGCCCGGGCGGTGAGCGCCTTTTGGATCGCCTCACGCGCGGAACCGCTGCCGGACAACCCGTGCCGGTCGAGCAGGGCCAGCGCGCGGCGGGAGGTCAGGCGCGCCGCACTCAGGTCGAGCAGCGCGCAGGAGCCGGCGAGGGCCAGCAGCACGGGTGCCGCGACGAGCCCGAGGGCGCGCGCTTCGCCGGGGACGAGTATCGCCAGCAGAAGCGCGGGTGGCAGCAGGTTCACCGCGAGATACAGGGCGGGCGCCCGACGGTGGGCGCTTTCGAAATCCCTGTCGCGGTCGGCGTGCAAGGTCGCCTGCGCGACGAGGAAGGCCGCCGTGGCCACGGCGTAGGCGCTGCGGGAGCGCGCGGTCTCCTCGGACATGCGAAGATGTCCTGCGTGAGGGTCGTAGACTTCCTTCAACGGCGCGCTCTCCGTGCCGATGGTTATCGCCCCGAGCCGCTCCCGATGCAAAAGGAGTCCGGCCGTCTGCGCGCCGGTGTGCCCCGAGTCGCCGGGGATGGCCGAGTGGCGCGCTCTTGATCGCCGCGCCGCGAGCAGCGCGCCCCACGGGATGGCGATTGCGGCGCCGGCGGCGAGCGCCGCGAGGAGGAGTATTCTCAGGGTGAAGTATCCCATGAAGCGCGGCGCCGCGGTCAGAAGTCGGCGGAGGCGGTCAGTCCGCCGAAGACGAAGGCGCGGTCCTGCCCGTCGAACTCCTCGGTGCGGATGTTTTGGGTGAGCAGCAGCCGCCAGCGGCCGGTCGCCAAAGCCACCCCGAGGGAGAGCTGGCCGACCACGGGCCGGGAGCCGACGGAGCGGGAGTCTTTCCAGAGGTTGCCGTCCAGCGCCACGGAGCGGGCCACGGCCTCGGCCTGCAGGTCCAGGAAGGCGTACACGGAGGCGGGCGCTTGCGCGGCGCGCGGCTTGGAGTAGGCGGTGTTTTGCCGGATGAAGCCGTGGCCGAAGTCGGCGGGCGGGTTCAGTCCGAAGCGAAACTGGCACCCGACGGCGGCCTCGGTGCGCGCCGTGCCGACGATGGCCGCGACGCGCGGCAGGAGGTCGGCGCCCACACCGTCGCGGCCGTCGCCGGCGAGACGGATGCGCCAGCGCCGCTCGAGGGTGATGTTCACGAGCGGTTCGTCGCGCAGCTGTGTGTCCCACCCGTTCAGGGTGGGCGTGTTGATGAGGTGGTGCCAGTTTTGCTGCAGGCGTTCGGCCAGGGCGGATTCGCCGATCACGCCCAGGTCGAGCTGCACGGAGTCGAGCGTCGTGGCGGTCTCGCGGGACAGGCCGATGCCGGCGTAGGTGAGGCCGGCGTAGGGGTGGTCCTCGGGCGAAGGATCCATCGCCGCGCCATTCTTGGGCGAGTACATCTCCGAGGTGAGCGAGAGGGTGGCGCGAAAGACATCCGAATCATCCGAGTCGCCGAAGATTTCCGGGGATGTCCAGGCGAGGCGGGAGCCGTTGGTGTAATACTTGTCGGACCATTTTCCCCACCAGTCGTTCTCATCCTGGATCACGAATACGCTTTGTTCGCGCTCGGGGGATTGCAGCGACCGAACCGGGGCGTCGACGGCGAGCCCGCGCAGCGGGAGCAGCGATGCGGCTAGCAGGGCGGGCAAGGGGGGGCGCATGGTCCGAACGGGCTAGCGGCCCTTCACGGCCATGCAAGCGTCGAGCCGGGGCGGCTCGCGCGCCCTTATTAGGCTTGTCGCAGCGGGTTGGCACCGTTCCCTTGGCGCGCTCCCCCTCGTCCCGTCATGTTGCCGTTTCTGCGTCAGCCCAAGGTGTCCGGAGGCTTCGCCGAAATCCAGCCGGCGGCCTCGGGTCGGCTTGTCGTGCGTTTGTCCGGCGAGTGGTCGGTGCGTTCGGGCCTGCCCGACGCCGCCGCGCTCGGCGCCGCCCTGGAGGCGTCTCCGGAAGTGCGCAGGGTGGTTTTTGACGCCACTGCGGTGACGCGTTTCGACTCCGCTCTGCCGGCCTACCTGCTGCGCTGCAGCGAGTTCGCCAGGGAGCGCGGCGCCGAAATGGAGACCGCCACCCTGCCGGAAGGCGTGAAGCGTCTGCTCGCGCTCTCGCTGGCCCGGCCGGTCCGGGAGCGCGCCGTGCATGAGGAAGAGGTGATCACTTTCCTGCACCATGCCGGGGAGTGGGGGATTCAGTCCGCACGCTCCTGGCGCAAGGCGCTCGATTTCATCGGCGAATCGGTGCTCGCCCTGGTGGCGCTGGCGACCGGCCGGGCGCGCTTCCGGCGCAGCGAACTCACCTATTTCATTCAGAACTGCGGCGCGGACGCCCTGCCCATCGTCACGCTCATCGCCTTCCTCACCGGTCTCATCATGGCGTATGTGGGGGCCGTGCAGCTCAGCCAGTTCGGCGCCACCATGTATGTGGCCAACCTGGTGGGCCTGGCGATGGTGCGCGAGATGGGCGTGCTCATGACGGGCATCATCCTGTGCGGACGCACCGGCACCGCCTTCGCCGCCCAGCTGGGCAGCATGAACGCCTCGGAGGAGATCGCGGCGCTGCGCGTGCTGGGCATCAACCCCGTGGAGTACCTGATGCTGCCGCGCCTCATAGCGCTCACGCTGATGATGCCCCTGCTCACCCTCTACGCCAATTTCATCGGCATGATCGGCGGCCTGGTCGTCGTGTCGGCGATGGATGTGACGGTGCAGCAGTATTTCCTGCAGCTCGTGAAGGCCATCAACATGGCGAACTTCTGTTCGGGCCTCATCAAGAGCGTGTTCTTCGGCGCGCTCATCGCCTGGGCCGGTTGCTTCCGCGGCATGACCTCCGGTCGCAGTTCGCTGGATGTGGGCAACGCCGCCACGGGGGCCGCCGTGCTGGGCATAACCCTGATCATCGTGGCCGACGCGCTGTTCGCCGTGATTTTCAACGTCATCGGGTATTTCTAAAATGGATACTCCCGCGCACATCCAGGTGGACGGGCTCACCATGGCCTACGGAGGTGAGGTCGTGATGCGCGACCTTTCCTTCCGCGTCTCGCGCGGCGAGGTCTTCGTCATCATGGGCGGCTCCGGCTGCGGCAAGAGCACGCTGCTGCGCCACCTCATCGGGTTGCAGCGGCCCGCGTCGGGGTCCATCCGCTATCTCGGCGAGGATTTCACCGGCGCCGACGAGGACGCCCGGGAGGCGATGCTTCGGCGATTCGGCGTCATGTACCAGGGCGGCGCCCTGTGGACATCCATGACGCTCGCCGAAAATGTGGCGCTCCCGCTGCTCGAGTACACCTCGCTGGACGAGCGTGAGGTCGCCGACATGGCGCGCTACAAGCTGTCCCTCGTCGGCCTTTCCGGCTTCGAGGACTACTATCCCACAGAAATATCGGGGGGCATGGTCAAGCGCGCTTCGCTCGCGCGGGCCATGGCGCTCGACCCCGAGATCCTTTTCCTCGACGAGCCCGGCGCCGGGCTCGACCCCGTGTCGTCGCGTCTTCTGGACGACCTCATCCTGGAGCTGCGCGACAGCCTCGGCACCACGGTCGTCATGGTGACCCACGAGCTCGCCAGCATCTTCGCGGTGGCCGACAACGCCGTGTTCCTGGACACCGTCACGCGCACGCAGGGCGCCCTGGGCAAGCCCACGCTGCTGCGAGACACCTCCACCAACCCCCAGGTGCGGCGATTCCTCAACCGCTCCGCACACACGACACTCGCATGAGCCAGAAAGCCAACACCACGCTGATCGGCGCCTTTGTCATCGGCGGTCTCGTTCTCTCCATCACGGCCATCATGCTCTTCGGCGCCGGCCGCTTCGACGCCAAGAAGACGCAGCTGGAGCTGTATTTCGAGGACTCCATCAACGGTTTGGACATCGGTTCGCCGGTGAAGTTCAAGGGTGTGACCATCGGCAAGGTCTCGCAGGTGCTGGTTCGCGCGAAGGGGCAGGCGGAGGGCGACAACTCGGTGCCGGTCATCGTCGAGCTCGACAACAAGCTGCTGGAGCGGCGCGGCATCATCGACCGCCTGTCGACGGCGCGTGAGGTGGAGGCGGATGTGAAGAAGGGGCTGCGCGGCAAGCTGCAGCAGCTCTCGTTCATCACCGGCCTGCTGTATGTGGAACTCGACTACTACCCCGAGGCGCCTGCGAAATTCCACGGCGCCAAGGATTCCGGGGCCATCGAAATCCCCACGGCCCCCTCGCAGATCGGCACGCTCATGCGCGCCGTCCAGGGCACTTTGGACAAGCTTTCCCGCATCGACTACGGCGCCATCGGCGCCCGTGTTCAGAGCATCCTCGACCGCGTGGATTCCGGCGTGGCGAAGGTGGACTTCGAGCGCATCGGGCACGGCGTGACCGGCGTGACGGATTCCGCGCAGGAGCTTTTGCGCGATCCGAATGTGCGCGAATCCGCCGCCAACCTTTCCGCCGCCCTCGCCGAGTTCAAGGCGCTCTCCGCTCGGCTGTCCGGTCAGGTGGACCCGATTTCCGGCGAGTTGCGCAAGACCACCGAGCAGGCCCGCGTCACGCTCGCCCGCATCGAGGCGGCGGCGGAGAACCTGCGTCTCGTGATGCAGCCCGGCACCGGGCTTCGCCGCGAACTCGACGCGGCCGTCCTGCAGATCGGGGACGCCGCTCGCGCCATCCGTTCGCTGTCCGAGTTTCTGGAGCGCAACCCGGCCGCGTTGATCACGGGCAAGGTAGAGCGTCAGGACGCCGCCAAGTGAACCTAGTGAATTCGCTAACAAGGGTTTCCCCATGACGCCCGTCACGCCATCTTCCCGTTCTCCCATGACCTCCTTTTCCGGCATCCGTCCTTTTTCCGTCGTCGCTCTCGCGCTGACGGCGGCGGCGCTTGCGGGTTGCACGCTTGTCGAGACCCGACCCGATCCGTCGCGGTTCTATGTGCTGGATGCGCCCGCGGCTCCGACGCCCGACGCCGCCGTTCCCGCCTGGGGCTTCCCCTTGGCCGTGGCGCGCGTGAGGACGCCTTCCTATCTCGACCAGCCGCAGCTGGTGAGCCGAGCCGGGGGCTCGCGCGTGACCTTCTCTGAGTTCAACCGTTGGCTGGAGCCTGTGGACAAGGGCGCCACCCGCGTTTTCGCCGGCTCACTGGCCGCCCGACTCGGCGTCGACAGGCTCGCCCTGGAGCCCGCGCTCGACATCTATCGCGACGGGGTGCTCGTGCAGGTGGACGCCCTTCGTCTGGACGGTGAAATCGGCGGCGAGGTCGTGATGCACGCGCGCTGGCGTGCCTCGGCCGTGCATGACGGCTCCACGCTCCTTGCGGGCGAGCGCGTCGTGACCGCGAAGTGCTCCGGTTCCGACTACCATTCCTATGCGGCCGCCATGGGCGCGGCCCTCGACGAGTTCGCCGCCCGTTTGGCGGATGATCTTCGCTCCGGCGTCGCGCGCAACGCCGCCGGTCTTCCCGTGAAGGCCACCGCTGCCGCCGCCGGCGCGAAGTGACCGGAACCAAGAACAAGTCCGCATCCGCTTTTTAACGACATGTCCGACGCCATCCCCCGCGCCACGCTCGACTTCGACCCCGCCACCGGGGAGATCGCGCACGACCTGCCTTCGCCGTATCTTCCGCACGCGGCCACGGGCCTGTTGCACCTTCCGCGCTTTCTCGCCAAGATTCGCAAGCACCTTGACGGTTCGCTGCCCGCCTCGTACCGGCGCAACTTCTGCAAGGGGTTCGACCGTTTCCTTTGCCTTCATCTCGGGGTGGAGCCCCAGTCCGTGGTCGAGGCCGTGCGCGAATCCAAGGACGCCGCCGAGCTCGACGCGCGCCTGCTGGCGATGTTCCCCGCCGATGTCCGGGCCGCCAGGTGGAATCGCGAGCTGGTGCAGAAGGGCATGAGCGAGATGGGGCGCGAGGCGCTTCAGGATGCGAAGAACAAGATGGGCATCGGCGACCGCACCGACCTCATCTCCTTCGCCGACATGATCGAGTACGACGAGGGCCGCATCGCCTAAGGCGGGCGAACTTGCCGGGGATTCGTCTTCGCCGACATGAGTGCCGCCGCCATGCGTCTTCGCGTACTGCCCGACCGGACCGCGTCCGCCGCCGAGAACATGGCGACGGACCTTATGTTGTTGGAGCACGCCACGGCTCCGGGCGCGTTGTGGTTCCGTCATTACGGCTGGTCCGAACCGGCTTTCACTTTCGGCGTCTCCCAGCGGCGCGACAGCGTGCGTGAAATCGCCGGCCCCGGTCCGGCGCTTGTTCGCCGCCCCACGGGAGGCGGCGTCGTTTCGCACCTGAACGACTGGACCTACATGCTTATCGCCCCGGCCGGGCATCCTTTGGCGGAGGCGCGTGCGACGCAGTCCTACCATGCGGTGCACGAGGTCATCGCGCACTCCCTGTGTTCGCTCGGGGTTCCCGCCCGGCTCGTGCCATGCCCTCGCGAATCCTGCGCTTCCGAGTCCGAAGAGGGCGCGCCGGGTGCCGAGCCGCGCGGCCCCGGTGTCTGCTTTGTGCAGCCGGAAATCTATGATGTTGTCCGCGCCGACGATGGTCGGAAAATTGCCGGAGCGGCGCAGAAACGCACGCGCGCAGGCATCCTTTTTCAAGGTTCCGTGGACCGCGAGGCTTGCGGCGACATCGACTGGGCGGCGTTCGATCGCGCGCTTCTCGCGCGGCTCGGGCTGGTGTGCGACGCGGAGATCGAGGCGTGCGCGTTCCCCGAGTTCGACGAGTCGTTGCGGCGCGAAACCGTCGGGCGCTTCTCGTCCGAGGCCTGGAACGCGCGCCGATAGGCCGGTTGTTTCCCACCTTGGTCCGGCGGCTTTCTTCGGCGCCTGGAAACCGGCCCCGCCCGAGCATCCCCAATCGATTTTCCATCAGGGGGTTGCGGTGATTTTTTTACACGATTGACAGGTTTTTTTCAGGCGAGCACAAAAAAGGGCAAGCATGCAACATTTCGCCAACCAGTGCCTCGACCTGGCTCGTTCGATCCTCGGTCACAACCTCGACTCCATTCGTCCCGACGGCTCCATTGAACCCGTGCCCGGCGAAGCCTCCCGCCCCGACGAACCCGGTCATGCCGCCCAGGCCCTTGGCGAATTCCACCGTGCCACCGGTGATGTGATGCTCAATCGCGTGGATATCGTGGACCTGGTGGCCCGCACGCTCACCTATCAGATCCACGAGGACACCGAGTCGGAGAACGGCCTCGCCTACGCCGGCCTCGGCCTGCTCGCCTTCGGCCCCTCCAAGGAGCGCAATCTCGTGTGGGAGCGTCTCAACGAGGACACCCGCGAGGCGGTCGACCGCCGTCTGCTGCACCGCAGCGACTACGACAACCATTTCCAGGCCTTCAACATCGCCAAGTCGGTCACGCGTTTCTCCCTGGGCCTTTCCAAGAAGGACGAGACCGGCACGCTCATCGAGAAGTTCATCGAGCGCATCCAGTCCAATTCCGCCGGCGGCTATTGCGACGACGCGCCGCGTTCCGCGGAGCGCGCCGACGCGCTGGGAGGCGCCTATGACATCTACGGCCTGATGCAGTTCATCTTCATCCGGCAGGCCCTGCAGCTGCACGCGAATGTGCATCTGCGCGAGCGCAAGCTGCCCAGCCTTCGCACCTTCGCCGAGAAGTATGTGAAGCTCGTTCCGGACATGGTGCGTCAGGACGGCCTCGGCTGGTGCTATGGTCGCGGCGTCGGCGCCTATGGTCAGATGCACCTCATCACCATCGTGCTTCAGGCCATGCGCGACGGCTGGATCCCCGAGGACAAGATGCCCCTGTACAAGGATGCGCTGCGCCGCCTCTTCCAGTATTTCTTCGCCACCTACATCGACCAGGAGCACGGCTTCCTCGTGATTCGCGACGGCGAGCGCGACACCATCGCCCACCACACCACGCGCATGGCGAACTTCGACGCCGCGCGCTACCTGTGCCAGTGGGCGCGTCTCGCCAAGACGGTCGGCGGCGACATGGTCGGCTCCGCCCCGGTGCAGAGCAAGCCCGTGTGCAAGTATGTGCTGTTCGACCGTTCCGCCCGCAAGGAGCAGGGCCTCTGCATTTATCAGGACCCCGCTTCGGGGCTGCATGTGCAGATTCCCGTGGTTTCCGGCGGCACGCACAAGTATTCCGACTCGCTGGCGTTCCCGCACATGCCGGGCGTGTTCGACTGGCCCGCCAACCGCTACCAGCCCGTGTTCATTCCCGAGGCCACGATCGGCGGACAGGTCTTCTCCCCCTCCTTCTACGGCAAGAACGTGTCCACGGCCATGGGCCTCAAGGGCGCCTTCATCTTCAAGTATGACCAGCCCGAGCTCGTCACCGTTGACGAGAAGGTGGTCAACGGGATCGGTTCCTGGAAGGTCGAGTGGGAGTTCCTCGGCGGGCGCATCACCGGCAAGTTCACCCTGCAGGTGAAGCAGCAGACGACCCTGGACAACTTCCGCCTCGTTCTGCCCATCGCCACGCCCCACCACCGCTACCGTCTCGGCTCCACGCTCGTCCTGGGCGCCGAAAGCCTGCGTTGCGCCGTGCTCAAGGACGACTTCGGCGCCGTTTGGGCGGAGACCGAGGTGGTTTCGGAGGACGCCGAGCACCGCACGCTCACCGGCAAGCTTCACTACTACCAGACCCTGCACCGCGATCACCCGCTCGTGCTTCGTCCCGGTCAGCCGTACAAGATCGAGATCACCTTCGAGCCCGACATCACGGTGGCCGACGCGTAATCGGGAACCGAATACGCAAGGCGGCGCGCGTCCCTGCGGGGGCCGCGCCGTTTCGCTTTGCGGCGCGCCTCGGGGCGCGAGCAAGGAACATTACGCCCACTCGCCCCTTTTCTCGGTTGAAACCCTGCCTCGAATCGCAAGCTCACGCGCGCCTCACAACTTTCACGACATGAACACCCAAGCCCTCGCCACCGCCGCCAACGAAGCGCGCGGACTCGCCATGGACGCCATCGCGGCCTGCCATTCCGGTCACCTCGGTCTGCCTCTGGGGGCGGCCGAGATCGGCGCCGTGCTTTTCGGGCACGCGCTGAACGTGAACCCCGCCGCCCCGAAGTGGATCAACCGCGACCGTTTCGTGCTGTCCGCCGGCCACGGTTCGATGTTCCTTTACTCGTGGCTGCATCTCGCCGGATACAACCTGTCCGCCGACGATCTCGCGAAGTTCCGCAAGCTGCACTCGAAGACCCCGGGGCATCCGGAGTTTCATGAGACCGAGGGTGTGGAGGCCACGACCGGCCCGCTGGGGCAGGGCGTCGGCAACCTCGTGGGCATGGCCGTTGCCGGCAAGATGGCCGCCGCGCGCTTCAACACCGCCGCGCACACCATTTTCAACCATGCCATCGTCGGCCTGTGCGGCGACGGCTGCCTCCAGGAGGGCGTCGCCTACGAGGCCGTTTCCTTCGCGGGCCGCTTCGGCTTGGACAACCTTATCCTGTTCTACGACTCCAACGACGTGACGCTCGACGCGATGGTCGCCAAGACGCAGAACGAGGATTGTGAGAAGCGCTTCGAGGCCGCCAACTGGCAGGTCTGGACGATCGACGGACACGACCTCGCCGCTGTCGCCGCCGCCTATGTCGCCGCCAAGGCCGCCAAGAACGGCAAGCCGAAGCTGATCATCTGCAAGACCGTCATCGGCAAGGGCATCGCCGAGGTGCAGGGCTCGCCCAAGGCGCACGGCGAAGGGGGCGCGAAGTTTGTCGACGCCGCCAAGAAGTCGCTCGGGCTTCCCGCCGACAAGTTCTTCGTCTCCGAGGGGACCCGCGCGTATTTCGCCGGCATCAACCGTTGCCGCACCGAGGCCCACGCCGCCTGGCTGAAGACCTACTCCGAATGGAAGTCCGCCAACCCGGCGCTGGCCGCCGAGCTGGAAAAGGGCGTGGCCCTCGATTTCGGCTCCCCCGCCGAGCTCGCCGCGCTCGTGCCCGCGTTCGGCGCGAACACGCACGCCACGCGCGCCTCGGGCGAGGTCGTGCTCAACGCCATGGCTAAGGCCAGGACGCTCGTGCTCTCCGGCTCCGCCGACCTGCACGGCTCCACCAAGAATTACATCAAGGAGGCCGGCGACTTCGACATCGCCACGCCCGCGGGTCGAAACCTCTACTACGGCATTCGCGAGCACGGCATGGGGGCGATCATGAACGGCATCGCTTACCACGGCATCTTCAAGGCCTCCGGCGCCACCTTCCTCACCTTCTCCGACTACCTGCGTCCGTCCATCCGCATCGCTGCCCTCGCGAAGCTGCCGGTGTTCTACATCTTCACCCACGACTCCATCGGCGTGGGCGAGGACGGGCCCACGCATCAGCCTGTGGAGCTCGTTTCCGCGCTGCGCTGCATCCCGAATCTCGATGTCATCCGCCCGGGCGACGCCGAGGAGTGCGTTTCCGCCTATGCGCTCGCCATCGCCCGCAAGGACGGCCCCACGGCGCTTTCGCTTTCCCGCCAGAACCTGCCCGGCATCGAGGAGATTTCCGTGGAGACCCGTCGCAACGGCGCGCTGCGCGGCGGCTATGTGATCGTGAAGGAGACCGCCGCTCTGGAGCGAATCCTGCTCGCCTCCGGCTCCGAACTGCACCTGGCGGTGGCCGCCGCGAAGGAGCTGGGCGCCGGCACGCGTGTCGTGTCGCTGCCCTCGTTCGAGGTGTTCGAGCGCCAGGACGCCGCCTACCGCGAGTCCGTGCTGCCCAAGTCCTGCGCGCGTCGCGTGGCCGTCGAAGCCGGCATCACCGGACTTTGGTGGAAGTATGTGGGTGCGTCCGGCAAGGTGCTCGGTACCGACACCTTCGGTCTCTCGGCTCCCTCCGGTGAGATTTTCAAGGAGTTCGGACTGACGAAGGAGAATCTCGTCGCCGTCGCCCGCACGGTCTGAGGTTTTCTACCGAAAGGAAAAGGCCCGCGAGGAGACTTCCCGCGGGCTTTTTCTTTTGTGCGTTCCGGCTGCGCTGCGCGTCCCGCGTCCCGGATTTTTTTCAGTCGGGTCAGAGTCCGAAAAAGCGGCGAGTGTTCGCCTCGGTGGCGGCGACCAGAGTGTCGAGGCTGACGCCGAAGAGCTTGGCGGCGAATTCGGCGGTGTGGGCGAGGTGTGCGGGTTCGTTGGTTTTCCCGCGCACGGCCTGCGGTGAGAGGTAGGGGCAGTCGGTCTCAAGCATGAGTCTATCGAGACCCTGGGCCAGCGCGGCTTCGCGAATGGCGTGAGCGCTCGGGTAGGTGAGTATTCCGGTGAAGGAGGCCAGTCCGCCTCTGCGGTTGATTTCGCGCACCGCGTCGGGCCCCTCCGAGAAACAATGGAAGACGACCTTGCTCCAGCTCACGCCGCTTTCGTCGATCATGCGCACGCAGTCCGCGAAGGCCGAGCGAGAGTGGATGACAACGGGGCAGTCGAACTGGTAGGCGAGGGCCAGCTGCGTGCGGAAAGCCGCCTCCTGAAGGCGCTTCACTTCCTGCGCCTCCTCGGCGTCCTTGGGCAGGTGGAAGTTGTCCAAACCGATTTCCCCGAGCGCCACGGGGGCGGTGCGGTCGGCGAACATGGGGCCGATGGCCGTGACGGCGTCGTGCCACGAAGGCTCCACATGGCATGGATGCAGGCCAACGGTGTGGCGGATGAATCCGGGATTGGCGGCGGCCAGGTCGCGGTAAAGCGACCAGTCGTCGATGTCGGTGCCCACGGCGATGAGCCCCTCCACGCCGGCGGCCTTGGCGCGTTCGAGTACGCCCGGGAGCGTTTTCGCCCTGGCGAAACTCTCAAGGTGGCAGTGGCTGTCTATGAGTGGCATGCGAGGGAGGTTCCGGGTTCCCTTCGTTGCGTCAAGCGGAGGTCCGCCGGCGGCTGAGGCTTCGCACGTCTGTATCCAAAAAACGCGCGACGGGGTGCCCGTTCGCGCGTTTTTGGGAGAGACTGTGAGGGGCTCAGATCTGGCCTTCGGCCTTGCCGAGCTCGGACTTGGAGGCGTCGAATCCGTCCACGCCGCCCCAGGCGAAACCGCCGCGGATGGGGCCCGTCTTGTGCGTCTTGCGCCATTCCTCGCTGCCGACACCGTGGATTTCCTTGAAGAGCGTCTCGAAGGCGGCGCCATCGTTGAAGGTCAGGGTGTTTTCGGAAGCGGCCTTGCCTTCCTCGTAAACGGCACGGCTGATCCAGTATCCGGAATGGAAGGCGTCCGAGGTGAGCTCGACTTTGGCGCGGGGGAATTTCTTGGCGAACTCGCGCAGCGCCTTGAAGGGGGGCTCCCAGGAGGTCGCGAAAAGGTAGCCGTCGGCGAGCGGGGCGTAGGGGCCCTCCGCGGCCGTGGTGACCGCCTGCTCCAGTGCGCTGAGCAACTCTTCGCGCTCGCAGGCTGAGGCGTCGCCGATGAGGCGCACCTTGTTGAAGATTTCAGCCTTGTACGAGGCGGTGTCGGCGGGGGTGGCGCGGTAGGCGGCGGGCTTGCTCATGGGGCGGAGGGGTTAGGCGTCGCGGCGAAAGGGTAAAGCGGAAAGATGAGCTCGCGCAGGAAGCGCCTCTTGACCGAAGCGCCCGGGTGGGTCAGCCTGCGCCTACCCCCAACCCCGGATATCCCGCCATGTCGCTGATCAGCCGCCTTTCCGTCCGCCTTCAGAATCACCCGAAGCGCGTTGTTTTCCCCGAGGGCGCCGATCCGCGCATCATCCAGGCCGCCCGTCAGTTCGCCACGCGCAAGCTGGGCGCTCCGATCCTGGTCGGCGACCGCACCCGCATCAAAATCAACGCGACGCGGCTGAACATCAAGCTGGACGGCATCCGCATCATCGAGCCCACCCGCACGGAGGAGTTTCCCGAGTATGTTAAGAAGTTCCGTTCGCTGCAGCGTTTCCAGGGCCTGAGCGACCTCGAGGCCGAGGACCTGGTGGCCCAGCCCAACTACTACGCCACGCTGATGGTGGCCACCCATGCGGCGGACGCCATCGTCTCGGGCGCCACCGGCGGGCCGGCTTCCGGACTTCGTCCCATCCTTCAGATTCTGCCCCGTCAGGAAGGGGTGGATACGGTGTCCTCGATGCAGATTCTTGAGATGGAGGACGGCAAATATGGCATCGAGGGAGTGCTCTTCCTCACCGACTGCGCCGTGATTCCCGAGCCCACCGCCGAGCAGCTCGCCACGCAGGCCGTGAACACGGCGATGCTCGCGCATCACCTCACCAACCACGCCCCGCGCGTGGCCATGCTTGCCTATTCCACGAAGAGCTCCGGCACCCGTTCGGCCTGCGTCGAGCGCGTGAAGGTCGCCACCTCCCTGGCTAAGGCCCGGGCCCGCGACTATGACATGCCGGTTGAAATCGACGGCGAGCTGCAGGTTGACGCCGCGCTCGATCCCTTCACCGCCGCCGTGAAGGATCTCGACAGCCCGGTCGCCGGACAGGCGAACGTGCTGGTTTTCCCCGATTTGAACTCGGCGAACATCGCCTCGAAGATGGTTCAGCTGCTCGCCGGAATCCCTGCCTACGGTCAGATTCTCACCGGTTTGGAGCGTCCCGCCGCCGAGATTTCTCGCGGCGCCAGCGCGCTTGACATCTTTGGTACCGCCGTTCTGGTCGCCGCCCAGGCGGTGGACAAGCGCTACCTTTACCCGGTCGTGCCCAAGGTTTGATCGGGGCGGAGCGCCGGGCGAACGGCGCTTCGAACCCGTCGGCTTGGCTCCGTTTTCGCGTCTTTGCTTCCGAATCCCGAATCTCTTTCCATTCATGTCCGCTCTTACGAAGAAGCGTTTCGCCGAGGAAGTCCCCGGGCTTCTGGAAGCCCCGCTGAACAATTCCACCCGTCGTCTTTTCGTGGCCGCCACGCGGATGAACGACGGCAAAACCACCGTGTCCCTGGGCCTTTTCGGCGCGTTGCGCTCCATGGGGCTCAATGTCGGCTACATAAAGCCGGTGGCGCAGCGCATCATCGAGCTGGAAGGGGAGCAGGTGGACGAGGACTCCCGTCTGCTCAACGCCATCTACGATGTGAAGCTCCCCGTGGCGGCGATGAGCCCGGTGGCCATCGACCCCACCTTCACCCGTCGATATCTGGATACCCCGGACGAGCTGCGCCCCCAGGTGCTCGACCGCATCTGTCGCGCGTTTGATCGGGCGGCCTTTCAGCGCGACATCGTCATCATCGAGGGCTCCGGCCATGCGGGTGTCGGCTCGGTGTTCGACTGCTCCAACGCATCGAACGCCCGCATGCTGGGTGCCAAGGTGCTGCTGGTCGCCTCCGGCGGCATCGGCAAGCCGGTCGACGAGCTGGCCATGAACAAGGCGCTTTTCGAAAAGATGGGGGTGGAGTGCGTCGGAGCCGTCCTCAACAAGGTGCTTCCCGAGAAGCTTGAGTTTATCCGCGAGTACGGCGAGCGAGGGCTTGCGCGTCTCGGGCTGCCGCTGCTGGGCGTACTGCCCATGCTGCCCAAACTGGCCCAATCCAATCTCTCTCAAATCGTCGAGGAGATCGAGGGTCATTGGATTCATAGGCCGGAGCCGATGCTGAGCGAACGCATCACGCGTGTCATCATCGGGGCGATGTCCGACCGCAGCATCGTGGACTATCTCAGTCCGGGCACGCTGGTCATCATGCCCGGCGATCGCGAGGACCTGCTTTTCGCCATCATCGCCGCCTCGGGGATTTCCGGACACCCGGTCGTTTCCGGCATTATTCTCACGAACAATATGCGCCCCTCCTCGAGGATTCTGGAGATGTTGCGTCATACCGCCATACCGGTCGTCGGAACGGATGCGGAGAGCTTCGCGGTCACCACGAAGATCAATAACATGACGGTGAAGACGCAGCCGGGAGACAGGGATAAGATTCCCGTCATCGAAAGCCTGATACACGACCATGTCGACCTTCGGGCTCTGCTCGAGTCGCTGTGAGAGTAAGTGCTGTTTTGAATGGTCCGGCGGGGACTAAAAAGGGGAGGGCGTTTGCCCTCCCCTTTTTTTGTCGGGCTCTGCCTTTAGGGCGTCGCCACCGCGGCGGTCTCCTCGGCCCAGTAGGTCGGAAGGGCGTCGTAGGGGTTTGCGCCTTTGTCATGGGTCACATAGATGTACTCGATATTGCGCTGCCTGGCGAGGGTCACGCACTGACGCATGCGCTCAACGCTCCCCACATTGGTCGCGATCATTGCGAAATCCGATGCGGCGCGCATCCCCACATAGGCGTCCGGCGAATAGGTCGTCCAACCCGTATAAGGGCTTTCATAAATCACGGTGGTGACAGGGATGTGGGGCGATGTCGTGAAGGCTTCGGGCGTTTTTGATCCCGGATTCCCGAACACGCGCGTGTATCCGGACGTGGCCGCGTGGGCGTGGATGGCCCGGTAGTAGTCGAGGTTGGCGATATCGGAGGACTGTTCGTCCACGAAGATCATGGTGACCTTGGGATAAAGGGTGCGGAATGCGTCCATATCGGCGATGACGGCCTCAAGCGGGCGAGTGCCGTATCCGGTGTGCACATATCCCGCGAGTTGGACGCCGCGCGCATCGAGCTCGTCGATCCGCTTTTGGTAATTGCTGTCGACCCGGGCGCCGGGGCCGTTGGCCGGGTTGATGATGGCCGTTATCGAAACCGAAGAGGACGCGTCGCGCACGCCGTTCCACAACGCGCTGTTCGCGGAGGGATAGGCGTACATGGGAACCAGCATTTTTGCCCCTTGGGATAATGGGGGCGAAATCAGCACAGCGATAACGGGCAATAGGAGCTTGGCGTAGCGGAATGGCATTGGGTCGGGCATGGGTGTGAATCGATTCGCCCCCGCTATTTCCGTCGCATCATATCGGGCATCGAAATCGGAGGCACCGGCTCATTACTCCGGACCGCCCTGCGGGCGAGAGCCCTGTATCGGGGCCTTCTTCTTTACGGAAAGCATAGGCCTCCCCCTTTCTTTCGGTGGGCTTGTCGTCGGAATTACCGAGGGGCCGGAGCGCGGATGGGGGCGCTTCTGATGGAGACGAAAAATCCCCGTCCTTCAGGAGTGAAGCGACGGGGATTTTTGTTTCTCCGAGGGGATTCTCGGCGAAGCGGTGCGCTCACTTTGCCGGAGCGAAGTTTCGGCTGGCGGCCGTGATGCTTTCCAAGGCCTGAAGCATGGCGGTGGTCTCCGCCTTGAAGGTGGCCTCTCGGGCTGCGATGGCTTTCTCGCGGGACTCCAGCCGGGCCTCCCTTTCCTTGGCTTCCTCGTTCATCGTGCGGAATTCGGCGTCGATGCGCGCGCGTTCCTCCTCAAAGGCGGCGAGGCGGGTTTTGAGCTGCTCGTCTTGCTCCTGAAGGGAGGCCAGCCGTCCGGCGATTTCGCGTTCTGCCGGCACGAGGGCGCCTTCGCGCGCGTTGAGGTCCAGAATCCTGCTTTCGGATTCCTGCTCGCGCGCAGCCAGGCTCTTTTCGCGGAAGGCGACGGAGTTTTTGCGCGTCTTCAGGTCGTCCTCAAGAAGGGTGATTTTTTCCTCGGCGCGTTTCAGCGCCTCCTCGCGCTCGTCCAGGAGGTTTTCACGGGGAGACAGGGTGGCTTCGCGGGCTGCGAGGGCTGCTTCGCGAGAGGCGATTTCGGATAGGCCGGCTTCAATTTCGCGCTCCTTGGCGAGGAAGTACTCGTTGCGCTCGGTCACCGAGGATTCCCGGGCGTTGAGCGCCGCCTCGCGATCGGTGATCGAGGCCAGCACGCCGTGGAGCGCGCGGCGAAGGGTGTCGGCCGGGGCTTCGTCGTTCAGCGGTTCGAAAGAGGGTTGCGGGGCGGCCTTGCGACGGGGGGTGGCGTCCGTGGCGGACTTTGGTTCGGAATCCGCGTGAGGCGCGGTGTCATCCGCTTTCAACTCGGGATTCTTTTGCTCCCGCGCCGGCGCCTCGGCGGATTTTTCAGCGGTATGCTTTTCCGTCGAAGCCTTGGACGAGGCGACCTTGAGGGCGGGCTTGGTGCTGGCGGGGTTCACCGGCGCGATTTTTCCCAAGGCGTAGGGGATGACCTGGGCCGGCGTGATTCCGGACGGAAGCAAGTCTCGCTGGCAGCCGGCGGAGGGTACGATGTATCGGGCGTGCAATCCTTCGGGGGTGCAGGATAGGGCGTCGGCGAGGCGTTTTACTCGCTGACCCGGGCCGACTTCCAGAAACTCGAAGCGGTTTTCTTCGGCGCAGGAGAAGACGACGAGCATGTGCACGTCCTGCGACGAGAGGAGCTTGCCGAGCTGCGACTGCAGGCGCGGTCCTACACACTCCATCAGGAGGGCGGATTCGATGAGTTGGAGCTCGGCTTGGGGCTGGGAGATCATGGTCGGTGCGGAACGCGGGCTTGGTTACTCGTTTGCCCCGGGCGTACAAGCGGGAGCGAACGGTTCGCTTGTAAAAAGAAGATGTTCGGGCCGGCCGCAAAAAAGCCGGAGCGATTGCTCCGGCAATTTCTGATTTGCCCCGATGCGGGCTGCCTTACTTGGCCTTGGCGCGGATGGCTGCGATCTTGCGGTCGCATCCGAGGCAGTGAGCGGTGACCTGAAGGCGCTGGGTCGCGGGTTCCATGTTGTGCTTGGCGCAGAGGGCTTTGCCGTACCAGTCCATGATGGGGGGGGCCGCCGCCTCGATGATCTTGTCGCAGTCCAGGCAGACCAATTGGATTTTGACCCCGCCCACATCGCGGTTGGCGATGTAGTACTTGTGGTCGCGTCCAACATCCACTTCTCGAATGAC
Source organism: uncultured Opitutia bacterium (assembly GCA_945957395.1). Taxonomy (GTDB): domain Bacteria; phylum Verrucomicrobiota; class Verrucomicrobiia; order Opitutales; family UBA953; genus CAMFKE01. The sequence goes on along the minus strand of CAMFKE010000002.1, from coordinate 111,260 downwards.
GCCGGCTTCGACCATGATGGGCAACGCCCTGTACACCGTGGCGCGCGACACCGAGTCGTCGATGGCGCGGGCCTTGTCGAGAAGGTCCTCGGCGGTGAAGTGGTCCGGGATGGCCAGCGCGGCGTCGTAGATGGCGAGCCTTTGGCCGGTGACGCGAAGGCCCTTTCGTCCGAGCAGGGCGGTGAAGGCCTCGCGGTCGGGCAGGGTGGCTTGGGGGGCGGCGGCCGGGGCGGATTTGGTGCGGGGGTGGGGCATGGCTTGTTGAGACAGTTGTTGATACAAAAGTCATGCGCGTCAATGGCGCACGGGGGCTTTGTTCCGGTTTGCTGCGTTGGCGCCACCCGTTCCCGGTTGGGGTGGGCGTCGGCCTGGTGTTCTCAAGTTTCGGACTAGGGGCCTTTGTCATCCCTTTCGTATTGGCCTTTCGTTGAGGGAAATGCCGGGGCGCCGGGCCGGCCCATGCGGATACGAAAAAACGCCGGCAATGAGCCGGCGTTTTTTCAGCGGGGCGGACGGGGTTCGTCCGTTACTTTTTCCTGGCCTTGGCGGCGGGCGCCTTTTTGGCCGGGGCGGCCTCGATGATGCGGCCTTCCTTGGTGACCTTGGAGCGGAACGACTTCAGGATCTTGCCGGTGATTTCGCCGGGCTTGCCGGTGCCGATCACGCGTCCGTCGATCTCGATGACCGGCACGATTTCGGCGCCGGAGCCGGTGAGGAAGCACTCGTCGGCCGTCCAGGCGTCGTAGCGGGTGAGGTTGGTTTCCGAGACGGTCACGCCGAGCTTGGCGGCGATTTCCAGGACGACCGCGCGGGTGATGCCGCGAAGCGGTCCGGCGTGCACGGCGGGCGTGTACAGGACGCCCTTGCGCACGACGAAGAAGTTGTCGGCGGAGCACTCGGCGATGTAGCCCTGGTCGTTGAGCATGAGCACCTCGTTGTAGCCGTGGAGCTGTCCCTCGATCTTGGCCAGGATGTTGTTGAGGTAGTTCAGCGACTTGACGGCGGGGGGCAGGGCGGCGTGGCTCGTGCGGGGCGTGGGCACGGTGATGAGCTTCATGCCGTTGGTGTAGGTCTCCGGCGGATACAGCTTGATGGTGTCCGCGATGATGATGATCGAGGGCGCCTTGCAGTTGGAGGGGGAAAGGCCCAGGTCGCCCACGCCGCGGGTGACGACCAGGCGGATGTAGCCGTTGCGAATGCCGTTGCGGCGGCAGCTTTCCACCGTGGCCAGGGCGATCTCCTCGCGGGTCCAGGGGAGGCGAAGCAGGATGGCCTTGGCGCTGTCCTCCAGTCGCTCGAGGTGTTCATCGAGGCGGAAGATGCAGTTGTCGTAAACGCGGATGCCCTCGAACACGCCGTCGCCGTAGAGCAGACCGTGGTCGAAAACGGAGATTTTCGCGTCTTCCTTGGGGTAGAACTTTCCGTCGATGTAGACTTCCATGGCGATTCGTAGAGTGAGAAAGGCCGACGGGACTAGGGTTCCGTGCGGCGAACTCCAGCGCGGAATTGGCGGCCGGGGGGAGATTTTTCATCGGCAGGGGAGGGGCGACTTTCGGCCGGGCGGAGGGCGTTTTTCGTTTCCAAGGGCGGTGCTCCCCGTTCAATCCGCCGGGTTTTCACCACTCCCCATCTTTCACATGAGCGAATCCCCCGAGCAGCAGCAACCCGGCGCCGAAGAGCCCCGCGGACAGGTCATCAGTCTTGAAGCCATCAGCCGCAAGTATCTCGGCGCCCTGCAGCGCCGGCACGACCTGCTGGCCTACGAGGTGGCCTCCATCCAGTCGGTGGACGCTGAGAAATACGAGTACTTCTCCCGTCTGGCGCGCATCATGCCGGTGCAGCAGATTCATGCCGACCACGCCCGCATCCAGCAGCAGATGCGCGGCAAGGTGACCGTGCAGGCGCTCAACGACCTGCTGGGCCTCGCGGCGGGATGCCTCGACGAGACCCATTTCCTGCTGACGCTCATCGCCAACAAGGCGGCCGTGGAATCCGGCTCCGAGGAGGCCAATCGCAAGGTGAGCGAGACGCAGGAGGCCTTTGTGCGCGCCGCTCTGCAGGACAAGTTCGATCAGCTCGAGAAGTCCTTCGGCATCATGTGCGAACTGGAGGACGGCATCATCTCGCTGGCCTTCGGTCTGCGCATCATGATGGGCCGCGGCGGCGTCGTCGCTCCGGAGGACCTCGGCGACGACGGCGAGCTGGCGTTCGAGTTCAAGTCGGTGCAGCAGATCAATCCGCCCAAGGGCGCCCCGGAGGGCACCAAGCCCGAGCTGCGACTGGCCGACACGCGTCGCAGCTTCCGCGCCGGCGACACCATCGAGTTCTCCAACAGCGAACTGATGGGCCTGTCCGTGACGATCGCCTCCTTCTTCCATTCCCTCTTCCGCTCGGTGGACGACTTCGGTCGCCGCAAGCTGGGCCAGGGGGCTCCCGCGCCCGCCGCCGAGTGAGCGTTTTTGAAAGGACCCTCCGCATGAAAAAGGCACTTCTGATCGTTGTCGCGCTGGGCGCCCTGGTGATGGGCGGCTGCTCCGGCACTACCGAGGAGAACGGCGTGACCATCGAGCGTCGCGGGCTGTTCTGATTCTCATCCGGCCGGAGGCTTCTTCGGCGCGGAACTAAAAAGCCGGGCGTCGCACGCCCGGCTTTTTCTTTGCGCAGGCCCTTGGCGGGCCGCGCCGGCGTCAGCCGAGAAGCTTTTCGGACTTGATGCGGCCGAGCAGCTCGAGGGCGGAGTCGGGTCGGTTCAGCACATACAGGTGAAGGCCCGGGACGCCCTTGGCGACGAGCTCGCGAATCTGCTCCACGGCCCAGTCGACGCCGACCTTGCGGCGCGCCTCGGGGTCCGCGTCGGCGGCCAGGAGGCGGCGCTCCAGTTCGGCGGGAATGCGCGAGCCGCAGAAGGCGTGGAATTTGCGCGCCTGGTCGAGCGAGAGGGCGGGCATGATGCCGGGCACGATGGGCACGGTGATGCCGGCGGCGCGCGCCTCGTCGACGAAGCGGAAGTAGTGCGCGTTGTCGAAAAAGAGCTGCGTGGTCACGAAGTCGGCTCCCTGCGCCACCTTGTGCTTGAGGTTGGCCAGGTCGGTCGCCGCGTCGGGCGCCTCGGGGTGCTTTTCCGGGTATCCGGCCACGCCGATGGCGAAGCGCTTGCCGAACTTTTGGCGGATGAACGCCACGAGGTCGGAGGCGTAGGGGAAGCCTTCGGGGTGCGGCTTGAACTCGGTTTCACCCTTGGGCGGGTCGCCGCGCAGCGCCATGATGCCGCCGAATCCGGAGTTCGCGTATCCGGAGATGACCGTCTCGAGCTCGGCGCGGGAGTGTCCCACGCAGGTGAGGTGGGCCATCACCTCGAATCCGAAGATGCCGCGCAGGACATCGCCGTAGTCCACGGTGCGGTCGCGTCCGGAGCCGCCCGCGCCGTAGGTGATGGAAACGAAGTCCACGCCGAAGGGGCGGATGGCCGCCGCCGTCTTGAGAATCTGGCGCGCTCCCTCCTCGGTCTTGGGCGGGAAGAATTCCACGGACAGGCTCGGTCGGCCCGCGTTCAGTTTGGCAAGGATGGCGTTAGCGTCGCTCATGTGTTGAATCTACGAATCACGATTGATTGATTCGTCAATGTGCATTTGGTTCGATCGAGGAAAAATGCGGTTTCGGAGTTTGTTTCCGCCTTCTTTCGGGCGCGCGGGACCCGCGTGCGGCGGCTTGCGTCGGCGGAAGGGTCGTGCAGCCCTTTCGCACCATGCAATACAGCAATGTCACCGCGCTCGCCAAAGCGAATGTCTACTTCGACGGCAAGGTCGTCTCGCACAGCATCCTCTTCGCCGATGGCTCCAAGAAGACCCTCGGCCTCATTTACCCGGGCACATTCCACTTCGGCACCGACGCGGCCGAGCGCATGGAAATCGTCGACGGCGTCTGCGCCGTGACGCTCGACGGCGACTCCCGCACCAGCACCTACGCCGCCGGTTCGCACTTCGATGTGCCCGCCAAGTCCGGTTTCACGGTGACGGTTTCCTCGGGCATCGCCCAGTACGTGTGTTCGTTCCTGAAGTGATGCCGCGGTCGTGACCGATCACGGCGGTTGCCGCCCGGTCATTTCGCCCCCGTCTGATCGGTTTTCGAAAGTCGGTGAGGGGGGCGTGTGAACGCTATGCGGGCGACCGACGGCGGCGGCCCGACCGGGCTCCGTAGCCCCGCAGGAGAGATGTTTGCTGGGCGGAAACGGCTTTTTTGAAAAATCCGTTTGCCCGCCGCGCTTCGCTCGGTCTTGTTCCGGGTCTTGGAATCATTCCAAAGATGACCCTCTCTCCACAGTCCAAGTCGACCCTCGACGGCGCGTTGGCGCGCGGCGGGCTGCGTTCGACCAAGCAGCGCGAACTGGTGTACGCGCTGCTGCTGGAGCGTCGCGACCACCCGACTGCCGACGAGGTCTACACGCGCGCCAGGTCGGACATGCCCGGCATCTCGCTGGCCACGGTTTACAACTGCCTCGAGACCCTCGTGCAGTGCGGGCTCGTGCGTCAGGTGAACCATGAGCGCGAGTCCTCCCGGTACTGCCCGAATCTGGTCGAGCACGCCCACTTCCACGACCGCGGGACGGGACGCGTCTTCGACATCGACCTTCCCTCGGCGCTGCTCGACGAACTGCGCCGCCTGCTGCCGTCCGGTTGTCGCGCCGACAGCATCGAGATATCCTTCCACGGAGACTCCGTGTCGGAAAACGCAAAAGCTGCGGGCGAAGCGCGCAAAAGCGCCTGAGCCTCCGTGGCGAACCGCATTCCTCCCAACCTCTTTCAGAACCCTGTCACCTTTCTTCCACATGAGCCAAGCCCTCGAAATCACGAACCTGAACGTCTCCATCGGTGAGCGTCAGATCCTCAAGAACTTCACCCTCTCCGTCCCCAAGGGGGAGGTGCATGCCATCATGGGCCCCAACGGCACCGGCAAGTCCACCCTCGCCAAGGCCCTCGCCGGCCACGAGGACTACGCCATCACCTCCGGCTCGGCCCTGCTCGACGGCCAGGAAATCATCGGCCAGGAGCCCGACGCCATCGCCCGCGCCGGCCTCTTCATGGCCTTCCAGTATCCGTCGGAAATCCCCGGCGTGACCATCGCCAACTTCATCCGCGCCGCTCTCGCCGCCCGCCAGCCCAAGGGCGCCCCCTTCGACGCCAAGGCCTACTACGCCGAGCTCTACGCCAAGATGGACGCGCTGAAGATGGACCGCAAGTTCACCGCCCGCTCCGTCAACGAGGGCTTCTCCGGCGGCGAAAAGAAGCGCTGCGAAATCCTCCAGATGATGATGCTCAAGCCCTCCTACGCCGTGCTCGACGAGACCGACTCCGGCCTGGACATCGACGCCCTGCGCATCGTCGCCGACGGCGTGAACAAGATGCGCGGCCCGGATGTCGGCATCCTCGTCATCACCCACTACCAGCGCCTTCTCGACTACATCGTGCCCGACAAGGTGCACATCATGTACGACGGCCGCATCGTCCACTCCGGCGACAAGACCCTCGCCCTGGAAATGGAAAAGAAGGGCTACGACTGGGTGAAGGAAAAGTACGGCGTCGCCGGCGCCTGAGCGCCCGCCTGATTTCCATCCTCAAGAGAGTGAGAAAGGGAGAAAGTAAGCGGTGAGATAGTTCGTCAGCGTCGCCCGCGACGGCCGAACACCCTTTTCACTCCGACTCTCTCACTTTCTCACCCCCCCCTCACTCTCTCACTTCAACTTTTTACAGTCATGTCCGATCAGGACCAAGAAAACCAGGCCCCCGACGCCACCTCCGCCGCGATCGATATCGACCGCGAGAAGGGCAATTTCAAATACGCCGAAGACTACGCCTACGACGCCGGCGTGGGTCTCAACCCCGGTGTCATCGACTACATCGCCAAGGTGAAGGGCGAGGACGAGTGGGTGCGCGAGTTCCGCCACAAGGCCCTCAAAATTTTCGAGTCCAAGCCCATGCCCACGCACTGGGCCACCAAGGACCTCGATAACATCGTCTTCGACAACATCCGTTACTACCTCGCCAAGGGCCAGAAGCCCGCGCGCACCTGGGACGAGGTCCCCGACGATGTGAAGGCCACCTTCGAGCGCCTCGGCATCCCCGAGCAGGAGCGCAAGTTCCTCGCCGGCGTCGAGGCCCAGTTCGACTCCGAGGCCTCCTATTCGCGCATGAAGGAGGACCTCGAGAAGCTCGGCGTCATCTTCGTCGGCCCCACCGAGGGCCTGCGCGACCACCCCGAGATTTTCCGCAAGTACTTCGGCAAGGTCATCCCCATCGGTGACAACAAGTTCTCCGCGCTGAACTCCGCGGTGTTCTCCGGCGGCTCGTTCATCTACGTGCCCAAGGGCGTCAAGGTCGCCGCCCCCCTCCAGGCCTACTTCCGCATCAACGCCGAGAACTTCGGCCAGTTCGAGCGCACCCTCATCATCGCCGACGAGGGCGCCGAGGTCACCTACATGGAAGGCTGCACCGCCCCCAAGTTCGAGACCGCCACCCTGCACTCCGCCGTCGTGGAGCTCGTCGCCCTCAAGGGCGCCAAGATCCAGTACATCACGGTGCAGAACTGGTCCAACAACGTCTTCAACCTCGTGACCAAGCGCGGCATGGCCGAGGAGGGCGCCGAGGTGCGCTGGATCGACTGCAACATCGGTTCGCGCCTCACCATGAAGTACCCGGGCGTCGTGCTCAAGGGCGAGAAGGCCCGCGGCGAGGTCATCTCCATCGCCCTGGCCTCGCACGGCCAGCACCAGGACACCGGCGCGAAGATGATTCACGCCGCCTCCGACACGACCTCCAACATCATCTCCAAGTCCATCTCGGTCCTCGACGGCCGCTCCACCTACCGCGGCCAGGTTGTCATGCCCAAGTCGCTCTCGGGCTGCAAAAACAACACCGAGTGCGACGCGCTGCTGATCAACACCAACAGCCGCACCGACACCTACCCGGCCATCACCGTGCGCGGCACGCAGAACAGCGTGCAGCACGAGGCGTCCGTCTCGAAGGTCTCCGCCGACCAGATCTTCTACATGATGCAGCGCGGCCTCTCCGAAGGCGAAGCCATGTCGCTGGCCGTCAACGGCTTCGTCAACGACCTCGTGAAGGAGTTCCCCATGGAGTACTCCGTCGAGCTCAAGCGCCTCATCGAACTCGAGATGGAAGGCTCCGTCGGCTAACGCCGCCGCAAGGCAAAGTGCAAAAGGCATAGGGCAAAAGTGCGCCGCGCTTGCGCGGCCGATACCGAGGTTCTTTCGAAAACCCTTCCGCACGCGCCGGCCCGCCCGGCCACTTTTGCAATCCGCAATCTGCACTCTGACTTCGCCTCCATCATCCCACGCGACATCCCACCATGTCCAACGCCACCATTCCCTCTTCCCCCATCGCCTCCGACGAGGCCTTCTCCGCCGCCCTGCGCCCCTGGGCCCCCCAGGGCGCCTTCGCCGACCTGCGCAAGTCCGGCTGGGAGCGTTTCCGCTCCCTGCCCATGCCGCGCCGTCTCGATGAGAAGTGGCGCTTCGCCAACACCGCCGAGGTCACCCTCGACGGCTTCAACCTCGCCGCCGAGCCCTCCGCCGCCGCCCGCTCGCGCATCGCCGAGAAGTCCCACCTCGTCGACGACGCCTCCGCGCGCCTCGTGTTCGCCGACGGCCACCTCGTGCACGCCACCGGCATCTCCGCCGAACTCGCCGCGCAGGGCGTGATCTTCGAGCCCCTCGCCGAAGCCGTGAAGCGCCGCCCGGCGCTCCTCGAGAAGTACCTGCTCAAGTCCGGCACCAACCTCGGCGGCGACAAGTTCCTCGCCCTGCACCAGGCCTACTGCGAGTCCGGCTATGTCCTGTATGTGCCCGAAGGCGTCGTCATCGAGAAGCCCTTCGTCATCTACAACTGGTCCGTCGCCCCCGACGCCGCCTTCTTCCCCCACGCCCTCGTGGTGGCCGAGGCCAACGCCAAGGTCTCCGTCGTCGACTTCTTCATGTCCGACACCGCCACCGCCCAGGCGCTCGCCGTGTCCGCCTCCGACATCCACGCCGCCCACGGCGCCGGTGTCTTCCGCAAGGTCGTGCAGAACTGGAACGAGACCGTGCACTCGCACCAGATCGACTGCACCCACGCCGGCAGCGACGCCGAAGTGACCACCGTGGCCGTCAACCTCGGCGGCAAGCGCGCCCGTTTCGAGAGCGCCGTGCGCATCCATGGCAAGGCCGCCAAGGTCAACCTCTACGGCCTCACCGTCGCGGACAACCGCCAGGAGTTCGACCAGCGCACCTTCCAGGAGCACAACGCCCCCGGCGCCTTCTCCGACCTGCTCTACAAGAACGCCCTGCTCGACGGCGCCCGCACCATCTTCTCCGGCATGATCCGCGTGGCGCCCGACGCCCAGCAGACCGACGCCTACCAGACCAACCGCAACCTGCTGCTCTCGGGCGACGCCGAGGCCAACTCGCTGCCGGGACTGGAGATCGAAGCCAACGATGTGAAGTGCTCCCACGGCGCCACCACCGCCCAGCTCGACGAATCCGAACTGTTCTACTTCCTGGCCCGCGGCATCCACCGCGAGACCGCCAAGGAGCTGCTCGTCTTCGGCTTCTTCGAGGAAATCATCGAAAAGGTGGATAACGACGAACTCGCCGCCGTGCTGCGCGACTTCGTCCACGCCAAGTTCCGCCGCCGCGCCGCCGCCTCCGCGTAACGCGCCGCTTCGAATCCATCCCGCAAAAGGCGTTCGGCTCACCCCCGGCGCCTTTTTTCTTTTCGAGATTCACCGCAGAGACCGCGGAGACCGCAGAGGACGATCGTGGAGGGCCTTTGGCCGATTGGGCCTTGGGGAAACTCTGCGGTCTTTGCGGTCTATGCGGTGATTTCCAGTTCGCACGGGCTCCGCGTCGGCCAAGGTTTTTGGCGAATGCGAAAAGCAAAAAAGCCTCCCGGCGACGGGAGGCTTTCTTGTTTAAGGCGGCGGGCGGATGAGGCCCGGGCGCCTTAGTGGCGGAAGTGGCGAAGGCCGGTGAACACCATGGCCATGCCGCGCGAGTCGGCGGCGGCGATGACATCGGCGTCCTTCACGGAGCCTCCGGGCTGGATCGCGCACGAGGCGCCGGCGTCGGCGGCGGCGAGAAGTCCGTCGGGGAAGGGGAAGAAGGCGTCGGAGGCGACGGCGGAGCCGGCGAGGGAGAGCTTGGATTCGCCGGCCTTCCACACGGCGATGCGGGAGGAGTCCACGCGGCTCATCTGGCCGGCGCCCACGCCGAGCGTGCGGTCGCTGCCGGAGTACACGATGGCGTTGGACTTCACATGGCGCACGACGCGCCAGCCGAACTCCAGGGCCTCCCACTCGGCGGCGGTGGGCTGGCGCTTGGTGACGACCTTGAAGTCGCCGCGGCGGATGGGCTTCTGGTCGCGGTCCTGCACGAGCACGCCGCCGATGACGGAGCGCACTTCGCGCAGGGTGTCGGAGCGCAGGCCCACGCCGGCTTTCATGAGGCGCAGGTTCTTCTTCTTGGAGAGGATGGCCATGGCCTCGGGCGAGAACTCGGGGGCGATGATGACCTCGGAGAAGATCTCGGCGATGGCGTCGGCGGTGTCGCCGTCGAGCGTGCGGTTGGCGACGATGATGCCGCCGAAGGGGGCCTGCTTGTCGGTGGCGAAGGCGTTGTGCCAGGCGTCCACGAGGGGGCCGGAGGAGGAGCCGACGCCGCAGGGGTTGTTGTGCTTGAGGATGGCGATCGTGGGCTTCTCGAATTCGCCGATGAGGTAGGCGGCCGAGGAGATATCCAGGATGTTGTTGTAGGAGAGTTCCTTGCCCTGCAGCTGCGTGAAGTTGTCGTGGAAGCTGCCGTAGAGGGCGGCGCGCTGGTGCGGGTTCTCGCCGTAGCGCAGGCTCTGCGCGCGCTTCAGGTTGATGTTGAGCTGGCGGGGCAGGCCCAGCACCTCCTCGGCGGCCGGCTCCACCTGGTTTTCCAGGTAGTTGGCGATGGCGGCGTCGTAGGCGGCGGTGCGGTGGAACACCTTCAGGGCGAGTTCGCGGCGCAGCTTGGAGAGCATCTCCTCGTCGCCCATGGCGAGCAGCACGCGCTCATAGTCGGCCGGGTCGGTGACGACGGAGACGGCGGCGTGGTTCTTGGCGGCGGAGCGCAGCATGGAGGGGCCGCCGATGTCGATGTTCTCGATGGCGTCCTCGAAGGTGCAGTCGCTCTTGGCGACGGTCTGCTCGAAGGGGTAGAGGTTCACGACCACCAGGTCGATGAGCGCGATGCCGTGCTTCTTGGCCTGCTCCAGGTGTTCGTGGGAGTCGCGACGGCACAGCAGGCCGCCGTGCACGAGCGGGTGCAGCGTCTTCACGCGACCTTCCATGATCTCGGGGAAACCGGTGTGCTCGGACACATCCGTGACGGGCAGGCCGGCGTCGCGGAGCATCTTGGCGGTGCCGCCGGTGGAGAGCAGCTTGTAGCCGTGTTTTTCGACCAGGGCCTTCGCGAAGGGAAGGAGTCCGGTTTTGTCGCTGACGGAGAGCAGGGCGAGTTTGGACATGGGAAAGTGTCAAAACCTTGTGCGGCGTATCCGGCCTGCAAGAAAAATGGCGGCCGGGGCGGAAGTGATAAGCCGCGAAGGGGGCGCGGCGGATGTCTCTGAAGCGCGGGTGCGGGAGCGCCGCTGAGGGCGCCTCGCCGGGGCGGCAGGTTTTATCAAAAGTATGGAAGTGACTCCCTCCGGGCGTTCAAAAAAACGGAAGGGAAATCTTCTTAGCCCTTATTCGAGAACACCCCCCATGCGCCGCTTCAGTAAGCTTCTCGCCACCTCCGTAGGCACAACCGATTTTCTCAAGCAGGAGCAGCGCGAGGCCATCCTCGACGCGATGCACTACTGCATGCTGGTCGACGGACGCCCCGTCATCGCCGAGGAGGATCTGATTGAGGAATGGACGGCCCGTCTGCGATGGGAAGGCTCCGTGAGCCTGAAAGACTATGTCCTGGAATCCGTCGCCAAGGCGCGTCGGGCGCGCAACGAGCCGGAGTTTCATCGGGCGTATGTTCGGGACATTTCCGTACGCCTGGCCGATGCGACCACGCGGCAGCGGGCCCTACGGCTTTGCGAGAAGATCGTGGCCGCCGACGGGCGCACCCTGCCGGTGGAGATGGCGCTCGTCGACGAGCTTACGCGCGAAAACCGCTACGACCCGGCGGCCTGAAATCGCCCTCGTCGGGCGCGCGCTTTACGCATCCGATCGCAAACGCAAAACGCCGGAGAGCCCGATGGGGGCGTCTCCGGCGTTTTGTTTTTTCCGAGCGGGGAGAGCCCGCCCGAAAATCACTTCACCTGCGCGTGGGCGGAGGCGGCGGGGTGGCCGTGGGCGGCGCGGTGGGCGCGGCGGGCGCGCACGGCTTCGGCGAGTTGCTCGAGCACGGGCACGGTCTGCTCGAACGAGATGCACGCGTCGGTGATGGACTGGCCGTAAACGGCGGTCTCCGGGCCGGTCCACTTCTGGTTACCCGCCACGAGGTTCGACTCGATCATCACTCCGGTGATGGCGCGCGAGCCGCCCGCGATCTGCGCGGCGATGTCGGCGGCCACGACCGGCTGGCGGTTGTGGTCCTTCGAGCTGTTGCCGTGCGAGCAGTCGATGACGATGGATTCGGGCAGCTTGGCCTTCTCCAGCAGCGCGGCCGCGTCGGCCACGGACTTCGCGTCGTAGTTGGTGCCGGTGCGCGAACCGCCGCGCAGGATGATGTGCGCGTCCTCGTTGCCGGAGGTCTGGAAGATGGCGGCCACGCCGTCCTTGGTGACGGAGGTGAACCAGTGGCCGTTGCGCGCCGAGGTCACGGCGTCCACGGCGATCTGCACGCCGCCGTCGGTGGCGTTCTTGAAGCCCACGGGCATGGACAGGCCGGAGGCGAGCTCGCGGTGCACCTGGCTTTCCGTGGTGCGCGCGCCGATGGCGCCGTAGCTCACGAGGTCGGCGGTGTACTGGGGCGAGATGGTGTCGAGGAACTCGGTCGCGGCGGGCACGCCCAGCTCGGTGACATCGAGGAGCACCTTGCGCGCCAGGCGCAGACCGTCGTTGATGCGGAAGGTGCCGTCGATGCGCGGGTCGTTGATGAGGCCCTTCCAGCCCACGGTGGTGCGGGGCTTCTCGAAGTACACGCGCATGACGATCACGAGGTCCTTCTCGTGCTTGGCGATGAGCGGCAGCAGGCGCGTGGCGTACTCGTTGGCGGCCTTGGTGTCGTGGATGGAGCAGGGGCCCACGATGACCACGAGGCGGTCGTCCTCGCGGCGCAGGGCGGCGGCGACCTGGCGGCGGGCCGAAGTCACAAACTCGGTGCCGGACTCGGAGAGGCGGAGCTCGTCGAGCACGATGGCGGGGGAAACGAGCGGGCGTCGGGCGCGGATGCGCAGGTCGTCGGTGTTGAAGTACATGGCTTAAAAAGGTGTGTGGGGAAACGCTTAGAGGCCGCGGAGTCAAACCACCGTTTGCCCGGACGGGGGGCCGATGTATCGCCGACTCGCTTGAGCACTGGCCCGGCGGGCGACCCGCAGCGGGTGATTTTCTTGAGGGTGGAAAGCCAGCGAGGTCAGTCGTCGTCGCGGGCGAGGTCCATGAGGCGGCCCCAGTCCCGGGTGAGCGTCCGGTCGTTGGTGCGCCAGTCGGGGTCCCAGGCGGCGAGTTGGCGCCAGAAACTGTCGGAGTGGTCGAGATGCACGCGGTGAGCGAGCTCGTGCAGGATCACATGGTCCTGGAGGGCCGGGGGCAGCAGCACGAGGCGCCAGTTCAGCGACACCGCGCCGGTGGAACTGCAGGAGCCCCAGCGGCCGCGCTGGTCGCGCACGGTCACGCGTCCGATGCGCAGTCCTGCCTTTTGCGCCAGCCAGGCGGTGCGCCCCGGCAGGGTCTCGGCGGCGAGTCGTCGCAGCAGCAGGCGCAGGTCGCCCTCGGCGTGGTCGCCGTCGCGATGGCGGAAAATCACGAGTTCCTCGCCTTCGCGGTAGACGAGGAAAGGGCGCCCGGGGGCGCTCGTGGCCTCAAGCGAGCAGAGTTTGCCCGCCACGCTCACCCAGGGGAACTTCGCCAGGTGCGCGCCGACCGAGTCTTCGCCGGCGGGTCCGAGCCGGCCCAGCGCGCGCGCCAGCCAGTCGCGGTGAGCGTCGGCGAAGCGCAGCGCCTCGGCGGCCGAGGCGTGACGCGGCACGACGACGCGCGCCTTGGGTCCGGCGCGCAGCGTGAGGCGCAGCCGCGAGGCCTTTTCCGAGCGCTCGAAAACCACGGGCACGCGCACGCGCTCGCCGTTGACGACGACCTCCAGGAAGTCGGGCAACGCTGCGGGCGGCGGCGAAAACATCGAAGGGGGGAGTGCGGATTTCAGAGTGCGGACTGCAGAACGGAGTCCCGGCTGCGGCTATTCCGCACTCCGCAATTTGCGCTACGCCTTGGATTCGGCCTCGTCCTTCACCTTCTGCGTGTGGCGGCGCAGCGCCGATTCCGGGTCCACGCCGGCCTTGCGGCAGGCGGCCACCAATTCAAAGAGGGCCTTGCCGGCCTTGTCCTCGTCGAGCCCGACGGTCAGCGAGGCGACGGTCGCGTCGTCCACGGTGCGCGCGTGGGGGAGGTTCTTCTTCTCCACTTGTTTCCAGACCTCGCGGGCGGTGAGCACGCTGGAGAGTGAGGCGTGAAGGTCCTTGAAGGGCCCGTCGTTCTTGGGGCCGTTCTTCTTTTCGCCGGCCTTGATCTCGTCCCACTTCTTCAGCACGGCGGCGGAATCGGGCAGGGCGTCGGGGCCGAAGACATGCGGGTGGCGCCGGATCATCTTCTCGTTGATCTCGCGGGCCACGTCCTCGAAGGTGAAATCGCCCGTCTCGGTCGCCATCTGGGTGTGCATGACCACATGCAGGAGCAGGTCGCCGAGTTCCTCGCGCATGTGCGGCATGTCGTCGCGGTCGATGGTGTCGAGCAGCTCGGACACCTCCTCGATGAGACAGTCGCAGATGGACCGGTGGGTCTGTTCGATGTCCCAGGGGCAGCCGCCGGGGCCGCGCAGGCGGGCAACGGTGGCGATCAGGTCGTCGATGGCGTTGGGCATGCGGGTAATCTGGTCGCATTCGGCCGCTCCTTCGCAACAGCGAAAAAGCGCGGCGGGGCGCCCCGCCGTACCTGCCGGAACGGTCGAGCCGGCCCCTGGCGACACTTCTTACTTTCCTCTCACCCGGCTTGCGCGAATCCTGCGCCGTCCCCGCCGATGACATCCAGGAATCCCGACGCCAACCGCCCCTACTTTTCGCACCCCGACACCGTGCTCGAATACGCGCGGGCGGCGGTGCGCGTGGGCTTGTGGCGCAGCGAGGCCGCGCTGTTGGAGAAACATGTGCCGCGCTCGGCGCGCGTGCTGGAACTCGGGTGCGGCGCCGCGCGCGTGTCGGTGGGCATGGTGAAGGCCGGATGGACCGACCTGCTCGCCACGGACTTCTCGCCCGACATGGTGGAGGCCGCGCGCGCGGTGGTCGAATCGGCCGGCGTCGGCTCCGGCGTGCGCTGCGAGGTGGCCGACGCCACGGCGCTGCCCTACGCCGACGCCTCCTTCGACGCCGCCGTCTTCGCGTTCAACGGTCTGCTGATGATTCCCGGGCGCGACCGGCGCAAGGCCGCCATGCGCGAGATCGCCCGCGTGCTTCGCCCCGGCGGCGTGTTTCTTTTTTCCGGCCATGACCGCGCCTGCACCCGACTCGACCACTGGGAGTGCGAGCGCCGGCTCGCGGCGGCGGGCGCGCTGGACGCGGACAAGGAGGTGCTCGGCGACACGCTTTACGACACGCCGCAGGGGCGCGTCTTCATCCATTCGGCCGACGAATCCGAGCTGAGTGAAGACCTGGCGCAGGCCGGGCTGCGCGTCGTGTTTTCCGCCATGCGCTCGGAGGTCGCGGACGAACCTCGGGAGGTGCGCGAGTTCTCCGACGACACGCGTCTGCGCGTGGCGATCAAGGGCTGATCCGATTTCCCCGCCCCTTGTCCGTCGCGAAAGGCCGGGGCCTTACGCCGGGGGCTTCTTGTCGTCCGGTGACGCGGGCTTTTCCGGCGGTTTTCCTGTGTCCGAAGAGGCGGGAGGCTGAGGCGGCGGGGGCGGCGGAGCCTTGGGGGGCGAGTCGGCCGGCGGCGCAGGAGGAGGCGGTGTTTTGGGGCCGGGCGCTGCGACGCGAGGCGGGTTTTCGGCGGCGGCGATTTTCGCCTCCAGCGAACGGATTTCATCGCGAAGCTTGGCGGCGCTTTCGAAGTCCTCGCGCAGCACGGCCGCATCGAGTTCGGCGCGGGCGGAGGCGATGCGGGATTTGGCGAGGGCGCCCTCGTGGTGGCGGGGCGATTTGCCGTGGTGCTCGGTGCCCGGCTGCACTTTCGCGAGGATGGCGCCGACCAGGCGCGAAAGGTATTCGTAGCAATGCGGGCAGCCCAGCCGGCTCGTCTTTTGGAAATCGGCGGGAGTGAATCCGCAGACGGGGCATTTCTCACCGGTGGCGACCTCGTCGCCGGGCATGCCGGCGAAGAGCGAGAGAAGCCCCGATTGAGCCGGGTTGAGCAGCGATTTTGCAAACGGGCAGTCGGCGCACATGCCCAGTTTCATCGTCTCGCCGTTCACAATCTTGGTGAAGAAGACGGTGCAGGGTTTCTTGCATCCTTCGCAGCCTTTGGGTCTTTGAAGTTCTTCGGGCATGGCGGGCTTGGGAATCAAGCCTATCGTAGGCGGCGGTCGCCGCCGGCGCAACCCTCGAAGCGGCTACGGGCCGGCACCCTGACGGGATTCGTTCGCAGCGAGCAGTTTCCCGATTCCCATGGCCGCGCCGGTCCGTTTGTGTGGAGCCCGCATGAGCCGCTACGCGTCCAACCAGGAGTTCATCGTCTACCTTGCCCGCGAGCACGGTATCGCCGTCGAGCGCGTGCGCGTGGACAAACCCACGCATACGCGGCAATTCACCGTCACGGCGACCGGCAAGCCGATGAGCCTGCCCATGGACGCCTCTCCCGCCGAGTGCGTGAGGCTCATCCGCGCCCACATCGCCGCCGGAGGTTGATCCGCAGGCCGCGCGGGAGCGCCCGAGGGCGACTCAGGCGAGCGCCTCGGCGGCGGTGCGCATCTTCAGCGTGGTTTCCGCCGCCTCGGCTTCGGGCGAGGATCCGGCCACCACGCCCGCTCCGGCGTAGAGCGTGGCCTGGTCGCCGCACACCTTGGCGCAGCGCAGGTTCACCATCAGCAAGGCGTCGCCGCGGGCGTCCACCCATCCGGAGCAACCCGCGTAGTGCTCGCGGTCGAAACCCTCCGTCGAGGCGAGCGCGGCGAGCGCGGCCGCGCGGGGCGAGCCGGCTACGGCCGGGGTGGGGTGCAGCGCTCCCGCCACGCGCAACGCGCCCAGTTCCGGCGGCAAGGCGGCGCGCACGGGCGTGAGCAGGTGCCTGGCGTGTTCCAGCCGGAGTATCCTGGGTGACTCCGGGTACTCGGGCGTCAGGCCCAACTCGCGAAGACTTTGCGCCAGCGCCTCGGTGACCGCGCGCTGTTCGCGCAGCACCTTTTCGTCGGCCAGCAGTCCGGCCTCCAGCCGGGCGTCGTCGGCCGCATGGCGGGCGCGCGGCGCGGTGCCCGCGAGCGAGTCGGCGTGCAGCGTGCCGCCGGACACGCGCAGGAGCGTTTCGGGCGTGGCGCCCAGCCATTCCGCGCCGTCGCCGAGGCCGAAGGAGAATGTGTGCGAGCCCGGGTTGCGCTCGCGCAGGCGCTCCAGCGCCTCGGCGGTGTCGAAGGGGGCGGCGCGTCGCAGCGTGGCGGCTCGGGCGGGCACGATTTTCAAAAACTCACCGGCGGCGATGCGCTCCAGCAGGGATGCCACCAGCGCGGCGTATGCGGGCTCGCCGCAGCTCAGCGCGTCGGTGGCGAGCGGCGGTTCGCCGGCCTCGGGGCAACCGGCGTCGTGTGTGGCGCCGTAGTCGAACGCGGCGAAACGCGCGTGGGCGCCGAGGATTCGTGCGGCCTCGGCGGCGGGGTCGGTCTCGCCGGTCACGAGGGCGTTGGCCGTGGCGGTGTGTTCGCCCGCCCGGCGCGCGACCATGCGGCGCGGCACGAAGACCGTCAGCGGCGCGGCGTCGGCGAAGGCTGCCGCGACGAACGCGTGCGGGCCGCCGAAGGCGCGCGCGGGCTCGCCTGCCGCCACGGCGTCGGCGAACAGCGCCTCGACCCACGCTCCGGCTCGCTTGAAACGGTCTTCGCCGCGGAAGGTGGCGACGGCGGCGGCGTCGAGCGCGGCCAGCGCGGTGTCGCGCGCCGGGCACTCGCGGAAGAACCAGGGCTCGTCGGCGCGGCGCATGCGAAGCAGCACGGCGAGCGGGTCGATGTGCCGCACGGGCAGGGACACCGAGGCGAGCACGGGGCGCCCGCGGCGGAGCGCCTCGGCGCGGCAGAGCGCGAGGAAGTCGGTGAGGTCGGCGTGTTCATGACCCGGCCTGTGCCTGTGCGGGGCGACGATCATGCGCGAGATGTGGCGCGCCCGGCCGGCGAAGGCAAACGCGGAACATGCGGGAGCCGGCGAGCCTTGGCGCGGGTCAGTCGCGGGGCCTGAAGAACGAGGAGTTGCGCAGTTCGCCGGTGGCGACCCAGGCGTTGATCTCCTTTTGCATCTCCTCCAGCTGGCTTCCCTTGTCGGCCTTGAAGCGCTGCGTCACGGTGCGCGCGACCTGCTTGGCCTCGGCCTTCATGTCGTTCTTCATCAGGTGATGGATGAACGGATACACGAGCTTGGTGAAGAAGGCGGGGCCGGCTTCGTCGAACTGGTTGGCCAGCCGGTTGAACACCGGCACGACCTTGCGCGCGTCCTTGGATTCGCGGTCCTCCAGCACCTTTTGCAGCATCTCGTTGGCCAGGTCCACGGCCAGGTCGGGGCGCGCCTTGGCGCTGCGGCGCACGATGGCGGATCGCTCGTCGAAAGCCTTGTCGGGCTTGCCCGCCTTCTCGTAGGCGTCGGCGAGCAGCGAGCGCCACTTCACCTCCAGTTCGCGGTAGCGCGAAAGCGCCTTGGCCGCATCGGCGAAGAGCGCCTGGCGTTTGTCGGGGATGTCGCCGCGCTTGTCGGCGAGCTCGGCGAGGGCCTCCCAGACCTCGGGGCAACGGGGCTCGGAGCGGCGCGCCGTGTTGAGCAGGGCGTCGGCCGCGGCGGTGTCGCCGGCGGCGAGCGCCTCGCGGGCGCGTTCCACATGCAGAAGCACGGCGGCGTAGGCGGGCGTGTTGCGGATGCGTTCCTGGAGGAAGGCCAGGTCGTGGTCGGTGAGCGTCTCCCAGGTGAGCGGATTCCACGCCTCGCCGGAGGCGTACTTCTGGTTGGCGTAGCGACCCACATCCACGCGCCACTTGCCCGGCCGCTCCAGGTAGCCGACGAAGGCGTGGAAGCCCTCGTTGCCCGAGCCGGTGAGGATGAAGGCGGGCACGCCGACGGCCTGGGCGACGGTGGCCGTGTAATAGGCCTGGTCCACGCAGATGCCGCCGCGCGTCCTGATGTCCGGAAGCGTGTAGGTGGCGCCGGGCCAGGAGTACTCGCGGCTTTTAAGGCGGGCGTGGTCGTAGGCGATACCCGGATACAGTTTGGGGATGTCGGCGCGGGTGACGCGCAGGCGCTGCGCCTCGCGCAGCTCCTTGATCGGGGCGATCACCGGGACGACGAACGCCAGCTCGTCCATGCCCAGCTTCTCGGGGGACTGGATGAGTCGGCCGGCCTCGTCGGATTCCTTGAAGAAGGCGAAGGCCTCGGCGGGCGCGTGAAGCCTGCGCGGCAGCGCCTCGGCGGACACCTGGCCGTGCGGGAATCGGCTCGGGCAGGGTTTGTCGTACACGAGGGCGACGGTCATCGCCAGGCGCGGGAGCGAGCGGAATCCCTTTTCGTCGGCGGTCCAGATGTCGGTAAGGATGCGCGCCACCGACTTCTCATCGTCCTCGGGGCCGAGCAGGCTGATGAACTCTTCGGCGACATCGCGGTTGGCGCTCATCCAGGCGCGAAGCCCGTCGGGGAGCGGGTGGGCGGCCATGAATCCGGCGAGCTTGGCGAGGCGCCGCAGCGCCACCGCCTCGGCGAAGTTTTTCCGGGAAAAGGAGGTGTCGGCGCGCGCCTTGATGGCGTCGGCCAGAGCCTTGTCTGGCGCGGTTGCCAGCGCAGCGAGTTCCTCCTTGGTGGCCGGCCAGGCGGGCGCGGGGGCGGCGCTGAGGAGTGCGGGCGCCGAGGCGGTGGCGGCAAGCAGGGCGAGGCGGAGGAGAGGGGCGGACATGGCGGCGCGATTGTTAGGGGGCGTTGCGGGTCGGGGAAACGCGAAAGTCGGCGTGTGCGGATTCGCGCGCACCACGAAGCGCCGGCGCGGCCGCTTTTCGTTCGTGTGAAGCGGCGGTCGCGCGGCCGCTGCGTTTTACGCCGGGCGCAGCATTTTGACGGGTGCCTCGGCGCGCTTATTCGAACATAACCGGGGTAACCGGTCGTCGCCGCGCCGATGGGGGGCGCCCTGGGATTATTGGAGGAAACCCACATGAAAAGAACCGTGCTCATTCCCGCACTCGGCGGCCTGTTTCTGGCGGCCTGCGGCTGGGGCGTTTACGCCTCCTACGACCGGCGCGACCCGGGCGTGTTTCACGGCAATGTGGACATCCGCGAGGTGAGTCTGGGCTTTCGCGTGTCGGGGCGAGTGGCGGCGGTGCTCAAAAACCAGGGCGATGCCGTCGTTGCCGGCGAAGTGCTGGCACGACTCGATGACGAGCCTTTCCGGCATGCGCTGGCGCGCGCCGAGGCGGAGGTCGCGCAGGCCGCCGCCCGGCTGGCCGAACTTGAAAACGGGGCGCGCGCCGAGGACATCGCGCGCGCCGAAGCCTCCCTCGCCGCGTATCGCGCGACCTTGGCGAACGCCGCGGCGACCTTGGGCCGCCTGCGCGAGCTGCGCGCCACGCGCGCGGCTTCGGAGCAGGACCTGGACAATGCGCAGGGCGCCTACGACGCGGCGCTCGCCCGGCGCGACGCCGCGGCGGCCGAGCTGGCGTTGCTGAAAGCCGGCGCCCGGCCCGAGCAGATGGAGCAGGCTCGCGCGGCGCTGGCGTCGGCCAAGGCGGCGAGTGCCGCCGCCGCCCTTCAATTGACGGATACGACGCTCCGCTCGGCCGAACCCGGGGTGGTGCTGACGCGCGCCGTCGAGGCGGGCGCCATCGTGTCCGCCGGCGCCACCGCCGTGGCTTTGAGCCTGAACGATCCGGTGTGGGTGCGCGCCTATGCGGACGAGCTCCGGTTGGGCTCGGTCCGGCCCGGGCGCGATGTGCTCGTGTACACCGATTCGCGCAAGGAGCCGTACCGCGGACGCATCGGCGATGTCTCCCCGCGCGCCGAGTTCACACCCAAGTCGGTCGAGACGCCGGCGCTGCGCACCTCGCTGGTCTACCGCTTCCGTGTCGTCGTGTCCGACGCCGACGAGGGGCTGCGCAGCGGCATGCCGGTGACCGTCAGGTTCACGGAATAATGAGCGGAGCGTGAGCGTATGAGCGAACCGGCGGTCATCCTGGAGGGCGTGAGCAAAGGCTTTGCGGGTCTGTCGCGGCCCGCGCTGACGGCGCTGTCGGGGCGGATTCAGGCGGGCATGATCAGCGGGGTCGTGGGCCCCGACGGCGCGGGCAAGACGACGCTGCTCAGGCTCATGGCCGGTTTGCTCAAGCCGGATGCCGGCGGCGTGCGCGTGTTCGGGCGCGACCCGGCGGAGGAGGCGGGGCCTCTGCGCATGCAGGTGGGGTACATGCCGCAAAAGTTCGCCCTGTACGAGGATCTGACGGTGTTGGAGAACCTGGCGTTGCACGCGGATTTGCGCGCCGTGACAGGAGCGGATCGCGAGCGAGCGTTCGCGCGTCTTCTGGAGTTCACCGACCTGAACCGGTTCACCCGGCGCATGGCGGGGAAACTCTCGGGCGGGATGAAACAGAAGCTCGGGCTCGCCTGTTCGCTGCTGGGCCGCCCCCGGCTGCTCCTGCTCGACGAGCCCGGCGTGGGTGTGGACCCCATCTCGCGCCGCGAACTGTGGGCGATGGTGCAGCAGCTCGCCCGTGAGGGCATCGCGGTGGTGTGGAGCACGGCGTATCTCGAGGAGGCCGAGTCCTGCGACGAGGTTCTCCTGCTCAACGAGGGTCGCCTGCTCTTTGACGGCAAACCCGGCGCGTTCACCGCCCGCCTCGGGGCGCGTTCGCTGCACCTGCGCGGTCTCGCCGGATGTCGCCGGCGCGCGTTGCGTCGGGTGCTGAAATTTCCCGAGGTGAGCGACGGCGTGATCCAGGGGCGCAGCGTGCGCGTCATCCTTCGCGAGGGCGCGAAGGCGCCGGATCCGGCGGGCGTGGACGACGCCGACGGTTCGCCGTACTGGGTGCCGGTGGAGCCCCGATTCGAGGACGCCTTCATCGACCTGCTCGGCGGCGGCCCCGGGGGCGGTTCGCGCCTTGCGGAGCGCATGCGGGCGCGGGCGCCGACCGGCGACACGCTCATCGAGGCGGAATCCCTGACCAAGCGTTTCGGCGACTTTGCTGCGACCGACCGGGTGAGCTTTTCGGTGAAGCAGGGGGAGATATTCGGGCTGCTCGGGCCCAACGGGGCGGGCAAATCGACGACCTTCAAGATGATGTGCGGCCTGCTCACGCCGACGGCCGGCCGGGCCCGTGTCATGGGGCTCGATTTGCAGCGCAGCGCCGGCAGGGCGCGGCAGCGGCTCGGGTACATGGCGCAGAAATTCTCGCTCTACGGCAACCTGTCGGTGCGGGGCAATCTGGAGTTCTTCTCCGGCATCTACGGACTGCACGGGGCGCGGCAGCGGGCGGCCATCGCCTCGATGCTGGAGGCGTTCCACCTGGAGCCGTTCCTGGAGGTGCGCACCGATTCGCTCTCGCCGGGGTTCAAACAGCGGCTCGCGCTGGCGTGCGCGGTGATGCACGAGCCCGACATCCTGTTCCTCGACGAACCGACCTCCGGTGTGGACCCCGTCACGCGTCGCGAATTCTGGAGCCACATCAACGGCGTGGTGGAGCGAGGCGTGACCGTGATGGTCACAACGCACTTCATGGACGAGGCCGAGTACTGCGACCGTATCGGCCTGGTCTATCGCGGCCGGCTTGTCGCGATGGCTCCGCCGGACGAGCTGAAGGCCGCCGCCGCCACGGACGCGCGACCGGACCCTACGATGGAGGACGCCTTCATCGAACTCATCCGCAGGCACGATTCGCCATGAGCTCCGCCTTCTCCTTGCGCCGATTGGGCGCCCTTTGCCTGAAGGAGTCGCGGCAGATCCTGCGCGACCCGAGCAGCGGCGTCATCGCGTTCGCCCTGCCTCTCGTTCTGTTGGTGATTTTTGGATACGGAATAAGCCTGGACGCGAAGGGCGTGCGGCTGGGCGTGCTCGACGAGGACGGCGGCGCCGAGGCCGCTTCGTTCACGAGCCGACTGAGCGGTTCGACGGCCTTTGAGGTCGTGCCGGCGGCGAGTCGCGCCGAGCTGGACGCGCTGCTGCAGGAGGGCGGGGTGCGCGGGTATGTCGTGGTGCCGCAGGACTTCACCCGTCGCGTGTACTCCGGGTGCGGCGAGCCGGCGCGCGTGCAGCTGGTGACGGACGGGGCGGAGCCGAACACGGCGAATTTCCTGAACGCGTATGTGTCGGGCGCGTGGCTGGGCTGGAGCGAGGCGCGCGCGCGGGAGCTCGGCCGGGTCGCGCCGGCGTATCCGGAGGTGCTCGCGCGGCATTGGTTCAATCCGGCGGCGGAGAGCCGCCACTACCTGATCCCCGGGTCCATCGTCATCATCATGACGGTGATCGGGGCGCTGCTCACCTCGCTGGTGGTGGCGCGGGAATGGGAGCGCGGCACGATGGAGGCGTTGCTGGCATCCCCCGTGAGCCGCGCGGAGATTTTGCTGAGCAAGCTGCTGCCGTACTACGCGCTGGGGATGGCGTCCATGGGGCTCATCGTGGCGTCGGCGGTGTTCGTCATGGGGGTGCCTTTCCGCGGGTCGCTGTGGGTGCTGTTCGTGGTGACGACCTTCTTTCTTCTGAGCGTGATGGGGCTCGGGCTGCTCATCTCCTCGAAATTGCGCGACCAGTTCGAGAGCGCCGAGATCGCGCTGAATGTGGCGTTCCTGCCGGCGATGATCCTCTCCGGCGCGTTTTTCGAAATCTCGGCGATGCCGGAGGCGCTGAGGGCGCTGACCTACCTGCTGCCCCCGCGCTATTTCGTGGACGCGCTGCGCACGCTGTTCCTCGCCGGCGATGTGTGGCGTGTGCTGCTGCCCAACATCGCGTTTCTCGCCGGCACGAGCGCGCTGTTTCTCACCCTCGTCGCGCGAGCGACGCCCAGGAGATTGGATGGTTGATGGTCTTCGGCGTGAGAAAGCGCGGGAGCGTTTCGCACCCCCGGGCTTTTGAAACGAAAAGGCGCCTCCGCGGCCGATTTCCCCTTCCTCCTGACACCTTTTACCTATTCCGATGAACACCCTGCTGCGCCTGCTGGCTCTGATCAAAAAGGAGCTGTACGCGATTCTGAGCGACCCCAAGAGCCGCAAGATCGTCGTGCTCCCGGTGCTCATCCAGGGCGTCATCCTGCCGCTGGCCGCCACGCTGGAGGTGAAGAACGCCGCTCTGGGCGTTCGCAACGAGGACGCCGGGGGCGCCTCGGTGGAGTTGGTGCAGCGGCTGGGCGCCTCCGCCGCGTTCACGCGGATCATCCCCTTGCGAGACGAGCGCGAGGTGGCCTCGGCGCTGGACGCGCAGGAGGCGCTGGCGGTGGTCGGCTTTCCCGCGGACTTTTCCAAGCGGTTGGATACGATGGACCCCGCGCCGATACAGGTCCTGCTGGACGGCCGGCGCTCGAACAGCGGGCAGATAGCGGCCGCATACATCGCGGAGATATCCGCCGGGTATTTCGCTGAGCGTGCCGGGGCCAAAGGGGTGAGGGGGGGCGTCGAGCCGCCCGTGGTGAGTCACCGGTACAATCCGAATCTGGATTACACCTGGTTCGTGCTGCCGAGCATCGTGGCCATCATCCTCACCGTCAGTTCGCTCATCCTCACCGGACTGTCGGTGGCGAGGGAGCGCGAGCAGGGCACTTACGAGCAGCTGCTGGTGTCGCCGCTCACGCCCGGCATGATCATGGTGGGCAAGGGGGCCTCGGCGTTCGTGGTGGGCATGGCGCAAAGCACGGTCGTCATCCTGCTGGCGGTCTTCGTGTACGGGGTGCCGATGCACGGGTCGCTCGCGCTGCTGTATGCGGCGGCAGCCTTGTATTTCGTGACGCTCGCCGGGTTCGGTCTGCTCATCAGTTCGGTGTGCATGACGCAGCAGCAGGCGTTCCTCGGGGCGTTCGCCTTCATGATGCCGGCCATCCTGCTGTCCGGTTTCGCCACGCCGGTGGAGAACATGCCGGAGTGGTTGCAGTTTCTGAACGAGGCCAACCCCATACGGCACTACATCGTCATCCTGAGAGGCATTTTCCTCAAGGATGCGTCGGCGGCGTTTGTGCTGCGGCACGCCGCGCCCCTGTTTCTCATCGCCGCGTGCACGATCACCCTGGCGTCCGTGTTTTTCCGCCGGCGCATGGGCTGACGGCCCCCGACGGCATGATTTTTTCCGAGGTTCGGGGTGGAACCGTCCCGTCGGTCGGCGGTTTTGATGCGGCATGAGAATCGCCCCGCTCGCCCTGCTCCTTTCGACCTCCGCCGTCGTGGCCATGGCCGCCGAAAAGCCGTCCCTGCCCGCGCCTCTGGCCGGCGCCGGGTACGAACTCGTCTTCTCCGAAGATTTTGAGGGCGCCGCAGGCGCTCCCGCCGACCCGCGCAAGTGGGTGGATTGGACACCCGGCAAGCGCAAGGACGGTTGGAATGTGCCGGAGTGCGCGCGTCTGGACGGCAAGGGCCACCTCGCCATCGTGACGCGCCGGGGCGTCGACGAGCAGGGCAAGGTGCGCTGGGAGACCGGCGGCGTCTGGACGAAGGGCAAGGTGGAGCTCACCCACGGCTACTTCGAGGTGCGCTGCCGGCAGATCACGCAGCCGGGCCATTGGAGCGCCTTCTGGATCACCTCCTCAACCATCGGCAAGCCGATCGGCGACCCGGCCAACGCGGGCGTGGAGATCGATGTCATGGAGTATCTGGCGACCGTGCATAAGGACGAATCGCTGCACACGCTGCACTGGGACGGCTACGCCAAGGAGCACAAGGTCGCGCATGTGAAGCGCAAGATTCCCGGGCTGGGCGAAGGCTGGCACACCTACGGCGTGAAGTGGGACGAATCCGGCTACACTTTCTTCACCGACGGCGAGCAGACCGGCTTCATCAAGGAACCCGTTTCGATGCGGCCCCAGTACATGCTGCTCACCTGCGAGGTGGGCGCGTGGGGCGGCGATATCCGCAAGGCGAAGCTGCCCGACACCTTCCTCGTCGATTCCGTGCGCGTGTGGCAGACCCCGGCGCAGCGCAAGGCGGACGCCCGCCGCGCCACGCAGCCCAAGCCGTCCGGCGCTCCCGGCGCCTGAGCCCTCAGGCGTCCTTGCGGCGCAGGAAACGCTTGGCGAGGCCGATGATGAGCGGCAGCGCCGAGACGAGCACGACCAGCAGCAGGATGTGGTGAAGGTGCTTCACCCAGGGGCTCGCGCCCAGCGCGTAGCCGATGCCCAGGAGCAGCCACACCCAAAGGCAGCCGCCCAGGATGTTCCAGAGGACGAAGGCGCGGTAGGGCATCTCGGCCACGCCGGCCATGAACGGGACGAAAGTGCGAAGCACGGGCACGAAGCGGGCGAGCACGATGGCCCACGGTCCGTTTTTAACATAGTAGGCGTGGGCCTCCTCGAAGTGCTTCCTCTTGATGAAGCGTCCGTCGGGCCTGGAGAAAACCGCGTGGCCGGCTTTGCGCCCCAGCCAGAACCCGAGCTGGTCGCCGATCACCGCCGCCGCGGTGATGGCCGCCGCTGCGCCCCACGGGTTCACGCTCGCGCTCTTGGCCAGCACGACGCCGGCGGTGAGCAGGAGCGAATCGCCCGGCAGGAAGAAGCCGATGAGCAGTCCGGTCTCGGCGAACACGATGGCGGCGACGAGCGCGGCAACCCACGGGCCGGCGTCGCCGAGCAATTGCTGCAGCCCCTCGGGACTGTGCAGCCTGGTCAGGAATTCGCGTACGGCGTCGAGCATGGGGCGCCACCCTGAGGCTGCGGCCGGCTCCGGCAAGCCCGCTCGCGGGGGCTGTCAGTCGCGGTGGCGTTCGCGCCAGGCCTCGTGAGCCTGTTCGGTGGCTTCGGCCATCGTCTCGGCCGCGTGCAGCAGCCACTTGGGCCTGCGTTCGGACAGGTCCGCGAGCACGGCGTCGCGCGCACCGGGCGTGCCCAGATGCAGGTTGGCGAGCTCCTTGCCCATGGCGCGCAGCAGGCGCCCGGCGTCATGGTCGTCGGCGAGTTCGCTGAGCTCGATGCGGCAGCAGTGCGGGGAGAGTCGGCGCACCACCCAGCCTTCGTGGAAATTGAGGAAGGGGTCGCGGGAACGCACGGCGCGACCGCGCAGCGCCGAGGCGGGGTGCGGGCCGGGGGCGGTTTTAAGCGCCCAGTGGCAGGCCGAGGGGATGAGCGCCTTGGCCTCGCGGGCCAGGCAGGCGTCGCCCCATTCGGCCAGGGCGGTGAAGCGCGGGCGGCCGAGGCTGCCCAGCCCGGCGCGACGGTGGGCGAAGCGCAGGCCGGTCACATCGGCCGGAAGCGCCTCGCACAGGAGCCTTTTGACCTGCGCCGGCACGCGGGGGGCGTCGGGCAGGGCGTTCATCTTCTGCCAGAATCGGGTGGGTTCGCGAAGGCGTCCCATCGCCAGCGTGCGCAGCCAGCGGTTGTTCTCGGCCAGCACGAAGGCGCGCCCGCCGTTGGTCATGAACTTGCGGTAGCCGTCGAGGATCTCCTCGCACGCCTCCTGCCGGCCGACCTTGAGGTCGTGGTGGTCGACGGCCACGAGGGCGCTGGCCGCCAGGCGGGCGAGGTCGTGCGTGTAGGGGAGCGGGTGGGCCTCGTCGAAGTCGTTCACGCCCCAGATGAGACGGGCCTCGGCGTCGCGCCAGGTGCCGAAATTTTCGACATGGATGTCGCCGACGGCGAGCACCGCTGGGGCGCGGTTCAGTTCCGGGCAGAGTTTCGGCAGGGAGAGCGTCCAGTGGTAGAAAGTGGCGCGAAGGAAGGCGAAGGGGGTCGCGGCCATGGCGCGGTGTTTGGCCTGCAAATCGGCGCGCACGATCGGCGTGTGACCGGCGAGCCAGGCCTCGTAGGCGCGGGTCGTCTCGAAGATGTTCGACATGTCTCTCATTGGGGGCGCTCCCCGGTCGGAAGGCAAACGGCGCCTGCGCGCCCACGAACCTTCACGGGTGCAAAACCAGGGACGCCCGAGCGCCGCCCTCAGGCTTCGCGCTTCGCGCCGGCGACGATCGCCTCGTACTCGGCGACCGTGCCCAGGTCGGCCCAGCGGAAGGCGTTGTCGGTCACCCCGCGCACGCTGCCGGGGCGTTCGACCAAGGCGCGCAGCCAGCCTTCCACCAGCGACTCGATGACGCCCGCGCGCAGGTGGCGGAAAAAGTCGCGGCGCACGAGCGAGATGCCGGAGAACTGGCGGGTCTCGCCGGCGGTGACGCCCAGCCGGCCGCGCAGGTCGAGGATGTTGCCGGCGGCGTCCACGCGCACATTGCCGGTGTCGCGCAGCAGCAGCGTGGATTCGGCGCCGGAGGCGGCATGGTCGAGCCAGAGGGCGTGCAGGTCCGGTTCGGCGAAGATGTCGCCGTTGTACACCCAGAGGTGTTCGTCGTCGGGGCGCAGGAGCGGTTCGATGTTCTTGAGGCCGCCGCCGGTCTCCAGGAGCACGGGCTCGTGAACGAACACCAGTTCCACATCGCGCCAGCGGTTGTCGGGGTAGGTGCGCGCGTAGGCCTCGGGCTTCCAGTGCGTGTTAACGAGGATGCGCCGCACGCCGGCGGCGCGAAGGCGCTCGAAGCACGATTCGATCATGGGCCGGCCGCCCACGGGCAGCAACGGCTTGGGTGTCTCGTTGGTGAGCGGGCGCAGGCGCGTGCCCAGCCCGGCTCCCAGGACGAAGGCGGTGCGCGGCGGACGCGCCGAGGTTTCGTGTTTCAAGTGTTCGGAGTTCAGCATGGGGCCGGATTCGGGCGGGGCTTCGGTCGCGCGCGCGGGAGCGAGTTAATGAAAGGTTTGGGGAAAGGGCAGGGGGGGCGGGCGGCTCAGTTCTTCGTTTTCGCCTTTTCCCGGGCGCAGGCCGGGCAGACGCCGAAGATTTCGAGCACATGGGTGAGCTCGGCGTAGCCCAGACGGCGGGCGGCCTCCTCGAAAATCTCGGCCTGGCAGCCCGGCAGCGGCTCCATTTTGCCGCAAAGGCGGCAGATCACATGGTGGTGGTGCGCCCCCGGGTGGCGCGGGTCGCTCAGCTCGTAGAGGCTTTTGCCGGACTCCAGCAGGTGGCGGCGCACCAGCCCGATTTTCTCCAGGGACTCCATCGTGCGGTAGGCGGTCACCAGGTCGGCGTCCTCCCCGGCGGCGCGGCGCACCTCTTCCACGCTCAGCGGGGAGCGCGCCCGGGCCAGGGCGCGCAGCATGGCCGTGCGCGGCGCGGTCACGCGCATGCCGGCCGCCTTCAGCGCCGCCAGCGCGGCGTCGAGCGTGTCGCTCGCGTCGTGCGGATGGTGCCCTCCGCAGCATCCGGCGTGGTGGTCGTGGCCCTTGTGCATGGGTGCGAGTAGAAGGCGAACGGCGCGGGGCGGAAGGATATTTGCGGGCGACGAGAGCGGGGCGCGAGCCGGCCGGGCGGGGGCGCAATTTAATCTTTCCAGCCGGGCCGGGACCTCCAACCCTGCTGCCCGCCTAAATCAAAACCTCATGTCCACTCCCGCCCAATCCCCCAAGGTCGCGCTCGTCACCGGCGCCGGCCGCGGCATCGGCAAGGCCATCGCCGAAGTCCTCGCCAAGCGCGGTCACACCGTGATCTGCGTCTCGAAGAACCTTTCCTCCTGCGGCCCCGTGGCCGACGCCATCAACGCCGCCGGCGGCAAGGCCGAGGCCATCGCCGTGGATGTGGCGGACGCCGCCGCCGTGAAGACCCTGTGCGAGCAGGTCACGAAGAAGTACGAGGGCGTGGACATCCTCGTGAACAACGCCGGCATCACCAAGGACGGCCTGGTCGCCATGATGAGCGAAGCCGACTTCGACGCCGTGGTGCAGACGAACCTCTCGAGCTGCTTCTACTTCACCAAGCACCTCTACCGCCCCATGACCCGCAAGCGCTGGGGCCGCATCATCAACATCTCCTCGGTCGTCGGCAAGATCGGCAACCCCGGCCAGGCCAACTACTGCGCCGCCAAGGCCGGCGTGCACGGCCTCACCATGTCCAACGCCCGCGAGTTCGCCTCGCGCAACATCACGGTTAACGCCGTGGCGCCCGGCTTCATCACCACCGACATGACCGAGAAGCTCAACGACGAGCAGAAGGCGGTCATCTCCAAGACCATCCCGCTTCAGCGCATGGGCACCGTGGACGACATCGCCGCCATGGTCGACTTCCTCGCCTCCGACGCCGCCGGCTACATCACCGGGCAGGTTTTTTCGGTTGACGGCGGCATGAGCATGTAAGACACCCCGACCTCCCAACAAATCCCAACCTTTCACTTTCTTAATACCATGGCTGACAAAACCGTCGAACAGCGCGTCAAGGAAATCGTCGTCAACCAGCTCAACGTGAATGAAGAGCAGGTGACCCCCTCCGCCCACTTCATGAACGACCTCGGTGCCGACTCCCTCGACACCGTCGAGCTCGTGATGGCCTTCGAAGAAGAATTCAAGGACGAGATCAAGGGCGAGATCCCCGAATCCGACGCCGAGAAGCTCCAGACCGTCGGTCAGGTCATAGAGTACATCAAGGCCAAGGCCGGCAAGTAAGCCGCCTTTCGCTGGGATTCATCCCCCGGGCGAAGCCTAAAACAACCCGCCGCGATTCGCGGCGGGTTGTTTGTTTTAAACGCGGAGGAGGCGCGCGCCGCGTGTCTCCATTGGCATTTGTCGGATCAAACCGCCAGGGTCGCGCCCGGTCAGGCGCGGGGCGGTGCAGGTTCGAATTCCTTGCTCAGCCGGCCGACGCGCCGATACCAGCGCCAGGTGAAGGCGACGGCGGCGAAGCCCAGGCCCGCGGCGAGGCCGATCCAGATGCCGGTGACCTTCAGGTCCGCGGCGAAGGCCAGGAAGATGCCGATGGGCAGCCCCACGGCCCAGTACGCCAGCAGCCCGGCGATCGAGGTGTAGCGCGTGTCGCCGATGCCGCGCAGCGCCCCGGCGAGCGCCACCTGAACGCCGTCGGCGAGAGCGAAGGCGGCGGCCACGAGGAGCAGCCGCGCCGCGATGACCTTGGTCTTTTCCGAGCCGTCCGGCCCGGTGAAAAGTTCCGGGATGGCGTTGTGGGAGAGCACGACCAGCGCGGCGTACAAGCCCATGAAGACGAGCGCGAACTGCACGGCGCCTCCTCCGATACGGCGGATCGCCGCCTGGTCGCGCCGCCCGAAGGCCTCGCCCACGCGGATGCCCGCGGCCTGGGCGATGCCCAGCGGCAGCATGAACGCCAGTCCCGCCACGCCCACCGCGATCTGGTGAGCGGCCAGCGACTCGGCGCCGAACCACTTGCCCACCAGTAGCGGCGCCAGAGAAAAGACGCCGACCTCGGCGGTCAGGTGGATGGAGCAGGGGATGCCGAAATCGATCATCGCGCGCAGCCCGCCTTTGGCTTCGGGCCTGAGCGCCGAGCGCAGCGCGTCGCGCTCCTGCCAGCCCAGACCGGCGAGCATGAGCAGGCGTCCGGCCAGCGTGGCCAGGCCGGCGCCGCCGGCGCCCATCGAGGGCAGCCCGAAGTCGCCGAACACCAGGATGCGGCACACCACGGCGTTGCACACCAGCCCCAGCAGCAGCCAGCGCAGGGCGCGCCAGGGGCGCCCGTGCGATTCCGCGTGGTTCTTGATGGTTTGGAAAATCACCGAGAAGGGCGTGCTCCAAGCCAGGGCCAGCAGGTAGTCGTCGGCCTGTTGGCGCACCGCTTCGGACATGCCGAAGATGCCGTTGAGCCCGGCGAGCACTCCGGCGTGCAGCAGGAGCGCCCCGCCCAGTCCGAACACCACCGACAGGATGAGCCCGGCGCGCAGCGTGCGCGCCCCCGCCAGGGCGTCGCCCGCGCCGCGTCCCTGCGCCGCCAGCACGGACACTCCGGTGACCATCCCGTAGCCGAGCAGTAGCACGGGCAGGTAGATGTTGGCGCCGAGGCCGGAGCCGGCGAGAGCCTCGGTGGAATGGCGCCCGAGGAAGGCCGCATCGGTGGCGGTCATCACGCCGTGCACGGCGAGGCCCAGGGCGATGGGCAGGGCGAGGCGCGCGGTGATGGAGAATTCGGAGCGTGGTCCGCGCCGTGCCGGCAGGGGGGGGGGGGGAGAGGGGGCCATGGCCCGAGATTGCCACGCGACGGGCGTCTTGGAAACACCCGATTGCGCGCGATCAGTCGTCGTTGCCGCGCACGCCGCCGGGTTTGCGCGCGCCGGCGTCCATCCAGCGGATGATCAGGAAGGCGCCCGCCCAGCGCTCGTCTCGCGGGCGCAGGGCGCCCGGCAGCACGACGCCGAGGGCGAAGGGGCGCTCGGAGTAAGGGTGCGGGATGAACTCCACGCCGGGCGCGAGGTAGCCGGTCCAGTCGTGCAGGCGGTTGTCCGCGTCCATGCGCTCGGCGCGCACGATCAGGTC
Source organism: uncultured Opitutia bacterium (assembly GCA_945957395.1). Classification (GTDB taxonomy): domain Bacteria; phylum Verrucomicrobiota; class Verrucomicrobiia; order Opitutales; family UBA953; genus CAMFKE01. The sequence goes on along the minus strand of CAMFKE010000002.1, from coordinate 79,447 downwards.
GGCGCCGAAGCGCCAGTGCGCCGAGGGTGTCCAGCGCAGGCTCAGTCCGAACCCTGGGCCGGGGTTGTCGCCGTATTCGGAGGAGCCCAGTTCGTGCGGCAGAAACCACGGCGAACCGGTGGGGCGGATGATCACCTTGGGGGAGGGGCGCACGATCAGCCGGTCGACGAACTGCATTTCGGGCGGCATTTCCGGCAGGTACTCGCCGGTCAGGGTCGCCTCGTCCGGGCGAGTAACCGACCGCGCGCTCTCCATCTCGGGCGATTCCAGTCCCAGTCGGTTCGCCAGCGAATCGCCGGCGAGTCGGGGCGCCAGGGCCAGGGCCGCGACGAGGCAGACGGCCCGCGGGAGCGGGTGTCCGGCAAGGCTCGTCCGGCGGCTGTCGCGCATGGATTGGAGGGGGGGCTTTGTTGGGTCCGGGCTAGCGTGCCGGCACGGTGTCGGCGGCGGCCAGCAGCGCCAGCGCGGCGTTGAGCGTGCGGTCGCCCTCGGGGGCATAGCCGAATCGGGCGCGGAAGGCGTCGGGGCCCCCGGCGTGCTTCACGAGCGGCTCCTCGGCATAGCGGCGCGAGCCGGCTTCGGCGGTCTCGAGCACGGGCACATCGGGCATGACGCCCTTGCCGTGTATGGCGCGGCCGCCGGGCAGCGTGTAGCGTGCGGTGGTGAGTTTCAGTCCGGTCGTGTCGTCCAGCCGGTAGATGCTTTGCACGAGGCCCTTGCCGAAGGTGCGCGCGCCCACCAGCACGGCGCGCCGGTGGTCCTGCAGGGCGCCCGCCACGATTTCCGAGGCGCTGGCGGAGTTGCCGTCGATGAGCACCGCCACGGGCGTTTGCGGGTAGGCCGGTTCGAGTCGCGTGCGGAAGGTCTCGGATTCGTCGGCGGTGCGCCCGGCGAGCCGCGCGACGACCGAGCCTTTCGGCGTGAAGAGTCCCACCGTGTCGGCGGCGGCGTCCACGAGCCCGCCCGGGTTGCCACGCAGGTCGAGGATGAGTCGGCGTGCGCCCTTTGCGCGCAGCGCGTCGAAGGCGTCGGCGACCTCGCGCGGTGTTTTCCTTTGGAAATTGCCGATCGCCACATAGGCGGTGGCGCCGTCGGCGAGCAGCTTCGAGTCGCTCACCGTGGTGACGGTGACGGTGCGGCGCGTGACGGTGAACTCGAGCGGGGCGGGTTCGCCCGCGCGCAGCACGCGCAATTTTACCGAGGTGCCTTCGGCGCCGCGGATTTTCGCGCCGGCGTCCTCGAGGGAGAGGCCCGTGAGGTCGTGTCCGTCGGCGGCCACGAGGCGGTCGCCGGGGCGCAGGCCGGCGGCTTCGGCGCCGCCGCCGGGGTAGACGCGTTCGGCGGTGACGAGCCCGTCCACCGGTTGCATGAGGATGCCGATGCCGGTGAAGAGTTGGTCGGCCAGCCGGTTTTGTTCGGCGAAGGCGGCCTCGTCCAGGTACTCGGTGTACCGGTCGAGCGAGGCGGCAGCGCCCGCCGCTGCGTTGCGGCCGAGCTTGGCGAAATCGGCCTTCGGCTCGTCCACGAACCTGGACTGCGTGAGGCGCATCACCTTGCCCACGCGCAGCCATTCCCTGAGGAACGACGGCGAAAAGAACGCGCGCATCGAGGGCTCCGTGAGGATCGCGGTGAGCGCGAAGGTCGAGAAGCCCACGGCCACGGAGATGACGGCGAGTCGGCGGCTTATCGGCGGGCGCGGGGGCATGGTGGCCGACTTTGCCGCGCCGGGGGGAAGCGTAAAGCGTAGAGCGCGTGCGCGCCCGGGGCGGTCACTTTAAAGAGCCTAGCTGAGGGGGCTTGTTAAATTCGCTATTTTTGCGAAAGAATACTAGTGGTTTGGCGGCACCATATGGAGCTTGGCTCATGAGAAATTGCGCGGCTTGAGTGAAGAGTCATTTGCCGTTATGCAGTTCGATCTGAGCGCGCTTTCTCTTTTTCCGGCAATCGGGTCAGGCGCGCGCCGCGTTGGCGAGTGCGGCGCGGTCGCGGATGCGGATGCGCCGGGCCTGCGCGATCACGAGCCCTCCGGTTTTCAACCGGGCGAAGGCGCGGGAGAGCGTTTCCTCGGCCATGCCGAGGTTCGCCGCCAGAACGCGGCGCGTGGTGGGCAGCGTGAATTCGGCGCAGCGGGCGGCGTCGGACAGGGCGAGCAGGTGGGCGGCGAGCCGGGCGTCGGCATCCTGCGTGTGCAAGGTGCGCATGCGGTCGGCCAGCCCGCGTATGTGCCGGCTGAGCGAGGCGATGATGCGCAGCGCCAACTCGGGATTGCGCGCCAGGTCGGCGATGAACGCGTCCTTCGGTATGTGCACGACGCACGCCGGCGTGATCGCCTTCGCGTCGGCCGGGTAGCCGCCGGGGGCGGTCATGGACGCCTCGGCGAAGGAGTCTCCGGGCTCGAGCTGGTGCAGCACCTGCTCGCGACCCTGCGCGTCCGAACGGTGCACGAGGATGACTCCGGATTGGACGACGAAGAAGCCGCGCGAGGCGTCGCCTTCACGGAAAAGTGAGGCGTCCCTGTCCAATCGCACGAGGCGCGAGAAGCCGGCGATCCGCCCGAGGTCGGCGGCGGGGAGCCCGTCGAACACGCGGGAGGCGGCGAGTGTGGCGCGGATGCCGGCGAGCGGGGTCGGGTTTCGCGAAGGGCTCATGTTTCGCAGGGAAACAGGCGTGCGGGCGTTTGTCCATCGGCGGCGTGGAGGCATCGCCGGGTTTCTTGACGCGCGTCATGGCGCGCGGCGCGCATCGTGTTAAACTGTGCGTCATGGCCGAGATCCCCATTTTCACCGACACCCCGCGCGTGCTGCGCTGGGAGGACGAAACCCAATACGCCGCCAACGGCATCGTGAGCCGCACGGTGGCGCGCGGAGGCGAAGGACGCCTTGTGCTGTTCGGCTTCGACGCGGGAGCGCAGCTCACGGAGCACACGAGCACGCGCCCGGCGATCGTGCAGATACTCTCCGGCGTGTGTGATTTCTCGCTGGCGGGCGAGGTGCGCCGCGTGGTCGCCGGCGATGTGATCTACATGCCGCCCAACCTGCCTCACGCCCTCGTGGCGGTGGAGAAGTTCTCCATGCTGCTCACCCTGCTGCCCAAGCCCTGATCGCCCTGGTGCCGAACCGACCTTTCCCATGACCGACATACCCTCCGACAAACTCATCGACGGCCTTGAAATCCCCTGTTCGCGCAAGCACGGGCTCGTGATCGGGCGCTGCCGCGACCTCGCCGAGGGCGATTGGTTCGTGCTGCGCAACGGGCACGCGCCCGAGCCGCTGCGTTTCCAGCTCGAAGCGATTTATCCCGGCGCCTTCCGCTGGGACTACCTGCGTGACGAGCCCGGGTTCGCCGAGGTGCGCATCACGAAGCTGCGCCCGCTCGAAGCCGGGGAGACTGAGCGGCATGACGCCATGCTCACCACGCGTCCGAGCGGCTCCTGCGGCCAACATGCGTAAGATCCTGCCGGTCACTTGGCGCAGCCTGAGCGGCTGGCTTGGCGTGGAACTGAACTCCGTGAGCGGCCGGGAGAAGCTGGTTTCGCTGGCGGGCGGATTCGTGTCCATCGCTCTGCTGATACTGTTTTGCCGCGCAACGCTTCATCTGCAGGGGGCGTCGATGCTCATCGCCTCCATGGGGGCGAGCGCCGTGCTGCTCTTCGGTGTTCCTCATGGCGCGCTTTCGCAGCCGTGGCCGGTCATTGCCGGGCATGCGCTTTCGGCTCTGGTCGGCGTGCTTTGCGCGAAGACCATCCCGGATGTCACGCTGGCCGGTGCGTGCGCCGTGGGTGTATCCATCGGACTCATGCATGTGTTCCGTTGCATCCACCCGCCCGGTGGCGCCACGGCGCTGACCGCCGTCATCGGCGGCGCCTCGGTGCGTGAGCTTGGGTTCTCTTTCATCTGGTCGCCCGTGCTGATCAACGCGCTGACGCTCGTGCTCGTGGCGGTCGCCTTTAACGCCCTGTTCCGGTGGCGTCGTTACCCCGCGTATTGGAACCGGCGCGAGGCGCTTCCTGCGGGGAAAGAAATCTCGCACGACGAGGTGGTGGCCGCCCTGCGCTCGCTCGACTCCTTCGTGGATGTGACGGAGGAAGACTTGATGCGGCTTGTCCGGATTCTCTCCTCCGGGAAAAGCAGGTAAGCCCTCTCCGGCTGTTTTAGCGAGCTGTTGGCACGCCCCCGGCGTAGCGCGCGACATCGCCGATGATGACGATGGCGGGGGACACGACGCGCCCGCACAGTTCGCCGTCGGCGGCGCGGCCGAGGTCGAAGGATTCGATGCGCATGTCGGGGTGGCCGGCGCGGATGACCGCCGCCGCCGGCGTATCGCGCGGGAGGCCTCCGGTGATGAGGCGGCCGGCGATGATGGGCAGGCGCACGGTGCCCATGTACAGGCACAGCGTGGCTTTCAGTTTCGCGTACTGCTCCCACGGCACGCCGGGGTCGCCGGGCTTAGTCGCCTCGTGGCCGGTCACGAAGACGAGCGAGGAGGCGAGGTCGCGGTGGGTGAGGGGGATGTGCGCGGCGGCGCCGGCGGCGAGGGCCGAGGTGATGCCGGGCACCACTTCGAAACCGATGCCCGCGGCCGCGAGGGCCTCGATCTCTTCGCCGCCTCGCCCGAACACGAACACATCGCCACCCTTGAGCCTGACCACGCGTTTGCCCTGACGCGCCTTTTCCAAGATTAACGCGTTGATTTCGGCCTGAGGTCTATTGTGCTTGCCCGACCGTTTCCCTACATAGATTTTTTCACACCCGGCAGGTGCTTCGTCCGGCAGTTCGTCTCCCGCCAAATCGTCGTAGATTAGAACTTCCGCCGCTCTCAGGCGGTTCAGTCCGCGCACGGTGATCAGCTCGGGGTCTCCCGGTCCGGCGCCCAGGAGGGTGACTTGGGCGGGATTCTTTTCCTGGGTTTTCGCAGAGTTCATGAGGCTTGCCTGAAAGTTTAGTTGCTGAGTTTGGAAAAAAGTATTTGCCAAATTCAGGATTCGGCAAATCTCTTTTTCACACAAATCGCACAACTTAACTCAACAAGCCAATGTCCGACACGCCCCCCGCCAAGCCGCTGACCAAGAATGAACATCTCAAGACGGCGCATCCGTCGCTGGACGGGGCGATTCGCGAGACGCTGGCGGACCCCAATGCGGTCCGTTTCACCGAGGATGACGAGCAGTTCATCAAGTTCCACGGGATGTATCAGCAGGACGACCGCGACAAGCGCAAGGTCGGCAAGGAATATTCCGTGATGGTGCGCACGCGCCAGACCGGCGGCATCACGGCGCCTGAAACCTACCTGGTTTACGACGAGATCGCGGGCAAGTACGCCAACGGCACGCTGCGTCTGACCACGCGCCAGACCTTCCAGTTCCACGGCGTCGTGCAGTCCAAGATCGGTCGCCTCATCAAGGCCATCCACGAGGCGCTTTCCACGACCCTGGCGACCTGCGGCGACGTGAACCGCAATGTGCTCTTCCCGTCCATCCCGACCGCCTCCAATGCGCAGAAGCAGATCGAGAAGGACGCCTTCGAGCTCACCAACGCCCTGCTGCCGGCGGCCACCTCCTACCACTCCATCTGGGTGGACGGCTACCCGATCAACCTTTCCGACGAGATTCAGACCCTCAAGGCCATCCCGAAGGACGCCCCCAACCCCTACGCGCCGCCCCCCGCCGACCACGACGAGTCCGGCAACCCCGTCGACCCGCTCTACGGCAAGACCTACCTGCCGCGTAAGTTCAAAATCGCCTTCGCGCTGCCGGGCGTGAACGACGTGGACCTGTTCGCCAACGACCTGGGCTTCGTCGCCATCGTCGAGAACGACGAGGTCGTCGGCTACAACCTCACCGCCGGCGGCGGCATGGGCACCTCGCATGGCAACAAGGAGACCTACCCGCGCCTGGCCGACATCGTCTGCTTCATCCCGCGCGCCCGCCTCATCGACGCGGCCAAGGCCGTGATCACCATCCACCGCGACTTCGGCGACCGCACGAACCGCAAGCACGCCCGCATCAAGTACGTGCTCCAGGAAAAGGGCGTGGAGTGGTTCCGCGGCCAGCTCGCCGAGCGCCTGGGCGCTCCGCTGGCGCCCTCGCGTCCCTTCAGCTTCCACCGCCAGGGCGACACCTACGGCTGGGGCAAGGCGATCGACGGCTCCTGGTACCTCACCGTGTATGTGCCCTCCGGCCGCATCAAGGACGAGGGCGACTACCGCCTGCGCACCGCCCTGCGCCACATCGTCGGCAAGTACAAGCCCGAGTTCCGCTGCACCGCCTTCCAGAACTTCATCCTCTGCGGCATCAAGGAATCCGACAAGGCCGCCGTCGAGGCCGACTTCCTCGCCCACGGCGTCGACCCGCTCTCGAAGGTGCACGCCATCCGCAAGAACAGCATGGCCTGCGTGTCCCTGCCCACCTGCGGCCTGGCCCTCGCCGAAGCCGAGCGCGAGATGCCCGCCATCCTCACCCAGATCGAGGGCCTCCTCGGCCAGGCCGGCATCCCGCAGGAGGACATCATCATCCGCGCCACCGGCTGCCCCAACGGCTGCGCCCGCCCCTACCTGGCCGAGATCGGCTTCGTGGGACGCGCCCCCGGCAAGTACAACCTCATGCTCGGCGCCGACGGCACCGGCACGCGCCTCAACAAGATCTACAAGGAGAACGTGAAGCGCGAGGACTTCGCCGCCGAACTGCTCCCGCTCTTCACCCGGTTCAAGGCCGAGCGTCGCGACGCCTCCGAGCGCTTCGGCGACTTCGCCACCCGCGTGCTCCTGCCCGAGGCCGGCAAGTAACACCCAGGATATCGGAGTTCCGGCATGGGCGGCCCGGGCCGCCGCCGCTCGGCGCGTCCAGAACGCCCCTGCCGGACTCCGCCTCCACGGCCACCCCTCCACGCCATGCTTCCCTCCGACCCCGCCGGTATCCAAACGCTGAATGCGAAACTGGCCTCCCTCGACGCCTCCGCGCGCCTGCGCTGGGCGTGGGACACCTTCGGCGCCCGCGCCGCCTTCGGCACCAGCTTCCAGGGGGCGGGCATCGTCGCCATCGACCTCGCGCTGAAGGCCGGGGCTAGGCTGCCCGTGTTCACCCTCGATACCGGGCTGCTCTTCCCCGAGACCTACGCGTTGAAGTCCAAGCTGGAGCAACACTGGGGCATCGCCATCGAGTCGCTCGTCCCCGATCTCACCGTCGAACAGCAGAACGAGGCCCTCGGCCCCGAACTTTGGAAGAGCGACCCCGACCTGTGCTGCAACACCCGCAAGGTCGTCCCCCTTCGCGCCAAGCTGCAAAACCTCGACTGCTGGATCACCGGCGTGCGCCGCGAGCAGTCCTCCGTGCGCGCCGACACCGGCATCCTCGAACATGTCGAGGACGAGACCAATCCCGGGCATTCGCTGTGGAAGCTCAACCCCGTCACCGACTGGTCACGCGACCGGATCTGGGACTACATCCGCTCGGGCAACCTGCCTTACAACCCGCTCCAGGACCGCGGCTACCGCTCCATCGGTTGCATCCACTGCACCCGCCCCGTAGGCGAGGGCGAGGACGAGCGCGCCGGCCGCTGGACCGGCTTCAACAAGACCGAGTGCGGTCTGCACACCGCGTTCAGGAGGAAAAGTTGATAGGTGACAGTTGATAGGTGCCGGCGCGCCCGGCCCTTCGCTCCCACCGGTCAACCATCACCGTCAACCTGCCTCCGCTCCTCTCCTTCCATCAACTTTCAACTGACAACTGTCACCTCCGTCATGGACCACCTAGACAAACTCGAAGCCAACTCCGTCTACCTGCTGCGCGAAGCCGTCGCGAATTTCGACTCCATCTGCATGCCCTGGTCGATGGGCAAGGACTCCAACGTCCTCATCTGGCTCGCCCGCAAGGCCTTCGGCGGCAAGGTCCCCTTCCAGCTCCTGCACATCGACACCACCTACGAGTTTGACGAGATGTACGAGTTCCGCGACTGGGCCTCCAAGTGGCACGGTCTCGACCTCGTGATCCGCAAGAACGAGGAGGCCCTCAAGCGCGGCATCTCCTACGAGACCCACGACGCCCTCACCGTCACCCAGGAGCTCAAGTCCGTCCCCCTCAAGGCCACCATCGCCGAGTTCAAGTGGCAGGCCCTCATCACCGGCGTGCGCCGCGACGAGGACCCGACCCGCGCCAAGGAGCGCTACTTCTCGCCGCGCAACGCCGACTCGGAGTGGGATTACCGCGACCAGCCCCCCGAGTTCTGGGGCCAGTTCACCACCCGCCTCAAGCCGGGCGAACACATCCGCGTGCAGCCCCTGCTCGACTGGACCGAGCTCGACATCTGGCTCTACATCCGCCGCGAGAACATCCCGGTGCCCTCCCTCTACTTCGCCAAGGACGGCAAGCGCTACCGCTCCATGGGCTGCAAGCCCGTCACGCACCCGGTCGAGTCCGACGCCGCCACCATCGACGACATCATCGAGGAGCTGCGCCACACCAAGACCTCCGAGCGCGCCGGCCGCGCCGCCCAGGACAACGCCTCGCGCAACGCCATGCAGCACCTGCGCGCCAAGGGCTTCTTCTAAGCGCTCCGCGCGGTTTCAAGTTTCAGGTTTTCCGATGCGAGCGCGCCACCGCTTTCCGGATACGAACCTGAAACCACCGCGCAGCCTTCATGAAACTTGAAACAGAAAACCTGACACACCTTTAGTCCGATGCCTCACCGCCTCCCCGTGGATGTCTCCACCATCCCGCAGAAGTTCCGCGCCCCCTCCAACGCCGCCACCGCCGGCATCGCCGTCGAAGCCGAACGCGTGAACGTCGTCGTCGTCGGCCACGTCGACCACGGCAAGTCCACCTTCGTCGGCCGCCTGCTGCACGACACCGGCTCGCTGCCCGACGGCAAGATCGAGCAGGTCAAGAAGGCCGCCGAAGCCGAAGGCATGTCCTTCGAGTACGCCTTCCTGCTCGACGCCCTCCTGGAGGAGCAGGAGCAGAACATCACCATCGATACCACGCGCATCTACTTCCACACCAAGAAGCGCAAGTACGCCATCATCGACGCCCCGGGCCACCGTGAGTTCCTCAAGAACATGATCACGGGCGCCTCCTCGGCCGCCGCCGCCTTCCTGCTCATCGACGCCTCCGAGGGCGTGCAGGACCAGACCCGCCGCCACGCCTTCCTGCTCTCGCTGCTGGGCATCCGCCAGATCGTCGTGCTCGTGAACAAGATGGACCTCGCGGGGTATTCGCAGGAGCGATACGCGAAGATCGTCGCCGAATACACGGCCTTCCTCAGCGGCCTGGGCATCAAGCCCGCCCACTTCATCCCCATCTCCGCCCGCAACGGCGTGAACATCGTCTCCAAGGCCTCCGAGACCCCCTGGTACACCGGACCCGCCGTGGCCGAGGCCCTCGACAACTTCGAGGCCGCCGAGACCTCCGACGCGCAGCCCCTGCGCCTCCCGCTTCAGGACATCTACCGCTACGACGAGCGCCGTCTCTACGCCGGCCGCATCGACGCCGGTAAGCTCAAGGTCGGCGACAAGCTCGTGTTCAACCCGGGCAACAAGGCCGCCACCATCAAGTCCCTCGAGACCTGGAACGCCCCGGACAAGACCGAGGCCTCCATCGGCGAATCCGTCACCCTGACCTTCAACGAGCAGATCTTCGTCGAGCGCGGCAACATCGGCGCCCCCGCCGACAAGGCCCCGCTCGTGGGCCAGTCCATCCGCGCCCGCGTCTTCTGGCTGGGCAAGAACCCGCTGCGCCAGCAGACCACCTACAAGCTGCGCCTGACCACCCAGGAGTCCGCCTGCGTCGTCTCCTCCATCTCGCGCGTCATCGACTCGTCCACCCTCGACACCGTCACCTCCCCCGAGGGCCACGCCCTTCAGGTGAACCGCTTCGAGGTCGCCGACCTCACGCTGCGCACGCACAAGCCCGTCGCCTTCGACGCCCATGACGACTGCACCGTGACCGGCCGCTTCGTCATCATGGAGGACAGCCACATCGTCGGCGGCGGCATCATCCTGGTGTCCGACGAGGAGCGCCGGGCGCTCGCCAACAATGTGCAGGCGCACCACGGCGACATCAACCACACCACGCGCGCCGCGCGCAACGGCCACCCCGGCACCGTCGTGTGGCTCACCGGCCTGTCCGGTTCCGGCAAGTCCACCATCGCCGCCGCCCTGGAGCGCCGCCTGTTCCAGTCCGGCAAGCAGGTGTATTGGCTCGACGGAGACAACCTGCGCCTGGGCCTCAACGCCGGGCTGGGCTTCTCCGACGCCGACCGCGCCGAGAACATCCGCCGCACCGCCGAGGTGTCGCGCCTCTTCGCCGACGCCGGCATCATCACCATCGTCTCGCTCATCTCGCCCACCCGCGACGCGCGCGACGCGGCGCGCAAGCGCATCGGCGCCGGCAAGTTCGTCGAGGTGTATGTGAACGCCCCGGTGGATGTGTGCCGCACCCGCGACCCGAAGGGCCTGTACGCCAAGGCCGACGCCGGCGCCATCCCGCAGTTCACGGGCGTCTCCGCCCCCTACGAGGCCCCGCTGAGCCCCGAGGTCGAGCTGCTCACCGACAAGCTCTCCGTCGACGCCTGCGTGGAGAAGATCGTCGAGGCCCTCCACGGCGCCTCCGACTTCGTCGCCGAAATCTAGATACCGGCCTAGAAGGCTTCCCGCATGGCCGGGGCCCGCGAGGGCCCCGGCTTTTTTGTCTTCGCTCCGGCCGCGCGGGCGCAAAAAAAGCCGCGCCCCGGGAAACGGGACGCGGCTTGGAAGGGAGAAGGCGGTGTCGGCGAGCGAGCTATTGCTCGTTCATCGTGCCGCCGAGCGCCTGGTACAGGGCCATCGCGTTTTTGAGGCGACTCAGTCGAAGTTCGGCGAGTGAGCGTTCGGCTTCGCGGCGGCTCTCCTGGGCGTCCAGCCAGGGCTGCAGCGTGGTGGCGCCGGCGAGATAGCGGCTTTCGGACAGGGATTCGGCGCGTCGAGAAAGGGCGAGTGCGGACTCGGATTCCCTGATTCGGTTGGCGTCGTTGACGCGGGCGGCGAGGGCGTTGTCCACATCGCGCAGCGCGGAGTAGAGTGTCTGGCGGAAGTTTACCACGGCCTCCTCGTATTCGTTTTGGGCCTTGTCGATGGTCAGGGTCACCTCGTTCCATCGCAGGAACGGCAGCGTCACGCCGGCGCCGAGCGTGGCGGTGGGGTTTTTGACGGTCTCGCTCAGGTGCGTGCTTGCGGAATCGACGGAGCCGGTGAGGGAGAATGTCGGGTAGTAGCCGGCGCGGGTCTTGTCCACCGTGGCGAGATACTTTCGCAGCCGGTTTTCAGCCGCCAGCAGGTCGGGGCGCCGGCCAAGGAGGGAGGCGGGGATGCCGGGGGCCACCCCGGGCGGCGCTTCGACGGCGAGCCGCTGCGGCTCGCCTTGCACGGCCTCGGGAGGCCGGTTGAAGAGGATGGCGAGCGCGTTGCGCGCCTCGACCTGCTGTTGTTTCAGGCTGTGCAGCAGAGCCTTCCTGGTGGCGAGTGTCTGCTGTGCGCGCACCCTGTCGAGCTCGTCGACAGCGCCGGCGGCGTGTTGTGTTTCGGCAAGTTTCAGGGTTCGTTCGGCCAGGGTGATGCTCCCCTCCACGGAGGCGATCTGCTCGTTGACATAGCCGAGGGTCCAGTAGGCGGAGGCGACGGTGCCGACAAGCGAAAGGGCGGTGCTGCGCCGGTCGGCTTCTGTGGCTTCGGCTTCCCAGCGTGCGGCGTCGCGGGCGCTGGCGAGCTTGCCCCACAGGTCGATTTCGTAGCTGGCGGATACGCCGAGCTGGGCGTTGTTTCCATCCTCGCCCGTGCGCAGGTTGCGGCTGCGGTTGACATTGGCGCTGCCTGTGACTCCCGGGGTGGACTGGGTGTCGGCGAGGCCGGCCTCGAGCCGTGCGCGTTTGAGGCGCAGCGTGGCGGCGGCCAGGTCGTTGTTGGTCCTGAGGGCGTTCTCGACGAGCTCGCTCAGCGCGGGGTCGTTGAAGTCGCGCCACCATTGTTCTTGGGATGCCACGGAGGCGCCGGTGGTCGCGGGTTCGCGCCAGGTTTCCGGAACGGAAGCTTCGGGGCGTTCGTACTCGCTGCGGGGAAGCAGTCCGGAGCAGCCGGCCAGAGGGAGCGTGGCGAGCGCGAGTAGCGTGAGGCCAAAGGGGGATCGGGGCATGGTGGTGTGATCGGCTATTCGCGGGCGAGCGCCTCGATGGGGTCCAGCCGCGCGGCGTTGCGCGCAGGGATGAATCCGAAGATGACTCCGATGAGGGAGGAGCAAAGGAAGGCCGAGAGGATTGAAAGAAGGGAGAACTGCATGGCGAAGCTGCTCACGAGCAGCGAGAATACCCACCCGACGAACCATGAGCCGAGGATGCCGATGGCGCCGCCGATGAGGCAGACCAGGACGGATTCGATGAGGAACTGCTGCCGGATGTCGTCCTGACGCGCGCCGACCGCCATGCGTATTCCGATCTCGCGCGTGCGCTCGGTGACGGACACGAGCATGATGTTCATCACACCGATGCCGCCCACGATGAGCGAGACGACGGCGATGGCGGAGATCATCAATTTGAGCGTGGTGGTGGTCTTGTTGATGGTCTTCAGGATGCTGTCGCTGCTGCTGGTGAAGAAGTCCTTCCTCCCGTGGCGTTGGGTGAGCAGACGCACGATGCTGCGCTCGGCGGCCTCGTTGGAGACGCCGTCTTTCACGCGCACGGTGATGGCGTTGAAATACGACTGGCCTAGCAGTCGGCCCATCGCGGAGCTGTACGGGATCCACACCTGAAGGTTGGAGCCGCCGCCCATGGGGCCGTCCTTTTCCTTGGTGACGGCGACGACGCGGCAGGGCAGTTCGCCGATGAGGAGAATTTTTCCGACGGGGTCCTCCGTGCCGAAAAATTTCTTCCGGGTGTTTTGGTCGATTACGGCGACCTGGGTTTGCCGCTCCACATCGTCGGCTCGGAAGGCGACGCCAAGGGCGATGTCGTAGCCCTTGGCTCGGAAGTATTGTTCGCTCACGCCGCTGACGGAGGCGTTGGCGGTGACATTGCGGTAGCGCAGCAGGGAGCTGCCGCCGGTGGTTGGCGAGGCGCTGTCGACATACACTTGGGCGCGCAGCGCGGCGAGGTCGGAGGGCACGAGAGTGCGGATGCTCGCGGCGTCCTCGTCGCCCCAGTCCTTGCCCGGGTTCACATCGATGACATTGGTGCCCATGGCGCTGATGTCCCTGATGACCTTTTCCTGGGCGCCGCGGCCGAGGGCGACGACGGAGACGACGGAGGTGATGCCGATGATGATGCCGAGCATGGTGAGCAGCGTCCGGATGCGGTGCGTGCTCATGGCGATGAGCGCCATCTTGAAGGCTTCGGAGAAACGGCCCCATCGGGCCTGCAGCGAGCGTGTCGGCCGCTCGCGGTCGGCTTTCGCGGGGCGTGGTGCGGGCGCGGCGGGGGGACGGTTCGGATTGGGCTGGTCGCGCACGATCTTGCCGTCGCTGATTTCAATGATGCGTTCGGCGTGGTTGGCGACCTGCGCGTCGTGGGTGACGATGATGAGGGTGTGTCCGCCGGCGTGCAGCTCGTGGAGGAGCGCCAGCATCTCCTTGCCGCTTTGGGAATCCAGGGCGCCGGTGGGTTCGTCGGCGAGGATGACCTCGCCGCCGTTCATCAGGGCGCGCGCGACGCTGACGCGCTGCTGCTGGCCGCCGGAAAGCTGGTTGGGGCGGTGGGTCAGTCGGTCGCCGAGGCCGAGGCGTTCGAGCAGGAGTCGGGCGCGGGCGAGGCGCGATTGTTTGTCGGCGCCGGCGTAGATGGCGGGGATTTCTGTGTTTTGGACCGCGGAGAGGTGCGGCAGCAGGTGGTAGCGCTGGAAGATGAAACCGAAGTGGTCGCGGCGCAGGCCCGCGAGTTCGTCGTCGGAGAGCGTGCGCGTCTCACGGCCGCCGATGCGGTAGCTGCCGGCGGAGGCGCGGTCCAGGCAGCCTAGGATGTTCATGAGCGTGGACTTGCCCGAGCCGGAGGCGCCGATGATGGCGACGAATTCGCCGGAGCGGATGGCGAGGTCGATGCCTTTGAGCACCTCGATGGTCTGTTCCCCGGTGGGGAATCGGCGGACCAGGGAGCGTATTTCCAGGAGGGGCGCTTCCATGATCAGGGCCTCCCCGCGGGGTGTGGCGGCATGGCGCCCGGGTCGCCGCCGGGCGCGCCGGCGCTTTCGCCGACGATGATGGCGTCGCCCTCGTTGAGACCCTCCATGACCTGGATCTGGACATTGTTGGAGATGCCGGTGGCGATGTTGCGGGTGACGGCTTTCCCTCTGGTGAGCAAGCGCACGGTCGCCCTGCCGTCGGCGGGCTTTTGCGCGAGGGCGGAGGCGGGGATGCACAGCGCGTGTTCGGCCCGGTTGAGCAAAATCGTCACCTGGGCGGTCATCGACACGCGGAACGCGTTGTCCGGATTAGGGACTTCAAAGAGTCCGTAGTAGTAAACCGCGGCGGACGATGAGGAGGCGGAGGTTGTGGAGTCGCCGCCGACCGGTCCGGGTTCGATGGCGCGCAGTTTCCCGTAATGGCGTGTGTCGTGGTCGCCGAGCAGCGTGAAGTAGGTGGTGAGGCCGGGGGTGACGCGCATCACGTCGGCCTCCGATATCTTCACCTTCACCGTCATGGTATCCAAGGTCGCCAAGGTCAGGATTTTCGCGGCGGTCTGGTTGGAGACGACGGTCTGGCCCTCCTCGGTATCGATGGAGATGACGGTGCCGTCGATGGGCGCCTGGATACGGGTGTAGCCGAGGTTGGCCTTGGCGGTGTCCACCGCGATGCGAGCCATGCGGATTTGCGCGTCCATGGCGGCGATCTCGTGCCCGGTGGTCTCCAGTTGGGCGCGGGCGCTTTCCAAATCGGCTTGGGATCCGGCGTCGTCGGCGCGCATCCGTTTTTGGCGTTCAAAGGCCGCCAGGTATTGGGTCAGCATCGCCTGTTTGACCTGCTTCTGAGCGAGCAGGTTGTCCACTTGCGCCTCTTCGTTGCGCAGGGTGTTCTCGGCGAGAACCGGGTCGATTTCGGCCAGCAACTGCCCCTTTTGCACCTTGTCGCCCAGTTTCACATGGAGGGTCTTGAGCTGGCCGTTCACCTGCGCGCCGACCGCCACGCTTTTGAAGGCTTCCAGCACGCCGTTGGCCAGGACGCTGTCCTCGATGTCCTGTCGCGAGACCGGCGCGGTGATGTAGCTTGGCGGCTCGGGTGCGAGGAAGGCGCGCGCGGAGAGCGTGCCCAGTGCCGCCGCGACGATGCCGGCGCCGGCCAGGATCATGCGCTTGTTGGTCGTGAATTTCATTGGCGGCTCCCTTCGGCGCGCTCGGCGCGGATGCCCGCGAGGGCGAAACGGACGACCCGGTCTGCGAACGCCTCCGCATCGTCGATGATTGGGGGCATTTGCCCCCCTTTGTCCTGGCGGGCGAGGCGTTGCATCATCACCGGGTGGATACACATCGAGGCGACGATGGCCTCGCAGTGGTTGACCTGCCGCTCGGTGGCGTCGGGGCCGAGCAGTTCCCGCACGAGCGCGACCGTTTGCCGGCGCATGGGGAGGAGTTCGCTCTCCATGACCTCGCGGAGCAGCCCGGTAGGGTTGATCATTTCCATGCGGGCGATATGGAAATCGATGTTCCTGTCGTCTGAAAAGCGGCGGATGAGGGAGCAGAGGTGTCCGCGCAGGCGTTCCTCGGCAGGTGCGCCGGGGGGCACGCCCCCGTCGATCGGGTACGCCCTCAGCGATTCCGTCAGCGAGTGACGCCAGGCCTCCTTATAGAGGGCTTCCTTGCTGCCGAAGTAATAGCTGACGGAGGCGACATTCGCTTCGGCGATGTCGCAGATTTCCGCGACCGTCGCCTCGCGAAACCCCTTTTCCACAAAGACCTGCCCGGCCGCCTCCAGGAGTCTTTCCTTCTTCGTCTGCGCCTTGTTTGTACTCATGTTAAATGAGCATTTAAAATGAACATTTAAAGTCAATGCAACAATCGGATTTAGGGGGCGGTGCGGCCGTTTCAGAGTCGATCGCGGGCGCAAAAAAAGCCGCGCCCCGGGAAACGGGACGCGGCTTGGATGGAGGGGTCGGCCGGGGCTTAGAGCTTGATGCCGAGGGCTTCGGAAGCCTGGGCGCGCTCTTCGAGCAGTTCGGTCTCGGTGATCTTGATCTTGGAGCGGGAGAACTCGTCGATGGGCAGACCCTGGACGATTTCCCAGGAGCCGTCGGCCTTGGTGCGGATGGGGTAGCCGAAGAGGATGCCGGGGGTGATGCCGTATTCGCCCTTGGAGAGCACGGCGACGGAGTGCCAGTCGCCGGCGGGGGTGGGGAAGTGCAGGCTGCGCACGGTGTCCAGCGCGGCGTTGGCGGCGGAGGCGGCGGAGGAGGCGCCGCGGGCTTCGATCACGGCGGCGCCGCGCTTCTGCACGGTCGGGATGAAGGTTTCCTTGAGCCAGGCGGAGTCGGTGATGACGTCGGTGGCCTTCTTGCCGCCGATGGTGGCGTTGGTGAAGTCCGGATACTGGGTGGCGGAGTGGTTGCCCCAGATGACCATGTTCTTCACGACGGAGTTGTGCGTGCCGGACTTGGCGGCGAGCTGGCTCTTGGCGCGGTTCTCGTCGAGGCGGGTCATCGCGAAGAAGTTCTGCTCGGGGATGCCGGAGGCGGAGCGCAGGGCGATGAGGGCGTTGGTGTTGCAGGGGTTGCCGACCACGAGGACCTTGACGGTCTTCTTGGCGTTCTTGCCGATGGCTTCGCCCTGGCCGGTGAAGATCTTGCCGTTGATGCCCAGGAGGTCCTTGCGTTCCATGCCCTGCTTGCGGGGCACGGCGCCGATGAGCAGGCACCAGTCGGCGTCCTTGAAGCCCTCGTTGAGGTCGCCGGTGGCGACGACATCGGTGAGGAGGGGGAAGGCGCAGTCTTCGAGCTCCATGACGACGCCCTTGAGGGCGTTGAGGCCGGGGCCGACTTCGATGAGGTTGAGGGCGACGGGCTGGTCGGGGCCGAAGACGGCGCCGGAGGCGATGCGGAAGATGGCGGCGTAACCGATGTTGCCGGCGGCGCCGGTCACGGCGACGCGAATGGGGGCTTTCGTGGAGGGCATGGGTGTATGGGCGGGGTGTATTTTCCGGTGAGGGAGTGTGGAGAAAGGCGTGAAGGCGGGCGCGTGCAAACCGAAAAAGGAGGCGCGCAGGGGGCTTCAGCGGGAGGCGGGGGCGGCGGGCTTCACGCGTTCCTTGTCGCGGCGCAGATCGGGGTCCTTGGCGACCACCTGTTCGCCTTCGGCGATGCCGGCGAGGATCTCGGTTTCGGTGAGCGTGGAGAAGCCGAGCTTGAGTTTGCGCCGTTCGAGGCGTTCGCCTTGGAGCACGAAGCACTCGGTGCCGACGAGGGCGCTGCGGGGCAGCAGGAGGGCGTCGGGGTGTTCGTCGGCGATGAAGGTGGCCTCCCCGGTCTGGCCGCTGAGCACATCGTCGGGCAGGTTGGGGATGTCGATGAAGACGGTGAAGCGCTGGGTGCCCTGATTGCCGATGGGGAGCACCTGCGAGAGGGTGCCGGCGAAGACCTTGTCGCCGTGGGAGAAGAGCTTCACGAGGACCTTGCGGCTCTTGCGAACGGCGTCGAGGTCGTCCTGGTTGACCTCGGCCTTGATGGCCTTGCTGCGGCTGGTGATGTTGCAGATGCCGGCGCCGTGCATGATGAGGTCGCCCTGGAGGACGGCGGGGGCCATGATGACGCCGTCGTAGCCGGCCTTGATGCGGCGGCGGGCGAGCTCGCCTTTGATCTCGTCGATGGCGTTGAGCATCTTGTCGCGGGCGAGCTTGAGGTCGCCGCGCTCCTGGCTGATGGCGAACTCGAGCTGTTCGAGGTCGCGCCGGCTCTGGTCGATGGCCTCCTGGGGCACGCGGCCGGAGGCGGCCAGCTCCAGGTTCTTCTCGTGGGCCTTGCGGCGCTTTTCCAGTTCGAGGTCGGTGGTGGAGCCCTGCCGCAGGCGCTGGTCGATGCGGCTGAGTTCGAGTTCGCTTTCCTTGAGGCGGAAGGGCCAGGGGCCGGGGTCGATCTCGGCGATGATGTCGCCCTTTTTGACGATGTCGCCCTCCTTGAGGGCGAACTTGATCAGGATGCCCTGGGCGGGGGAGACCACGCGGCCGTCGAGCGCCGGGATGACGGTCACATTGCCCGAGGCGGAGAGGACGGCGACGCCGCGGCGAGCGGAGGTGAGGGGGACTTCCGGGATGACCGAGGCGTGGAAGGCGGCCCAGGCGAGGGCGGCGAGGGCGGCGACGGCGAGGAGGCGAAGGATGCCGCGTTTAGCGATCATTGGAGGGGGCGCTGTAGAATTGATCGGAGGGGGCCAGGAGGATGCCGGCCATGAACGCATGGTAGGTGTTGAGGATGCCGGCGCGGTCGCCGAGCAGGTCGAGCTTGGCGGAGAGCAGGGCGTCCTCGGCGGCGGAGATTTCCTCGGTCTTGGCCAGGCCGAGGGCGAGGCGCTGGCGCGCGGCCTCGAGGGCGTCGGCGCGGAGTTTGACGAGGTCGCGGCGCAGGTCGCGTGCCTGGCGAGCGGAGCGCA
This sequence comes from uncultured Opitutia bacterium, assembly GCA_945957395.1. Taxonomy (GTDB): domain Bacteria; phylum Verrucomicrobiota; class Verrucomicrobiia; order Opitutales; family UBA953; genus CAMFKE01. The sequence continues at coordinate 60,871 of CAMFKE010000002.1, read as the reverse complement.
GTTGGAGGGCGGCGTTTTCCAGTTCGGTGAAGCGCTGGCGGTTGCCGAAGTTGAGGCGGGTCTCGACGAGGCGCTGGGCGACGCGAAGGGAGCGCACGTTCTCCTGGGTGGTCTGGCGGTCGAAGATGTTCCAGGTGCCCATGAGGCCGGCGAAGAAGTAGGTCTGCATGCCGAAGCCGCCGTTGCGCTCGACGGGGGTCTGGTTGATGCTGGTGCCGAGGTTGAAGGTGGGCAGTTCGCGCGACTCGGCCATGACGCGCTGGTTTTCGTAGAGCTCGGTGGCGTGGCGGGCCTGGCGGTTTTCGGGGGAGTCGTCGACGCCGAGGCGCTTGAAGTCGGCGAGGCGGGCGGCGATGCGCTCGTCGTCCCACTCGATGTCGGGCAGGTCGGAGGGGAGGTCGTCCAGGGAGAAGGATTCGGCGCCGGAGAGTCCGCGAAGGCGGGAGAGGAGTGTGGCGAGCTCGATTTTGCGGCGGTTCAGGTCGATCTCCTGATTGCGCAGGTAAAGGAGCTGTGCGGTGCGGTCGGCTTCGACGATGCGGCCGAGTTTGAAGTCCTTGTCGGCGGCCTCCTGCTTGGTGCGGATGTCGGAGAGCCGGCGTTCGAGGAGGCCGATGCGGGCCTTGGCGATGACGGCCTCGTTGAACTTGGCGCGGATGTCGCCGACGAGGTTGCGCCAGGCGATGAGGGCTTCGGTGCGGGAGAGGTTTTCGCGGGCGAATGCGGCCTTTTTTTCGGCCTCGATGGCGCCCCACTGGTAGAGCGGGTAATAGCCGGAGATGGTGTAGGAGCCGCCGAATTTGCCCTCGCCCTCCTTGGAGTTCTGGTCGGCGGCGTTGATGAGGTTGAAATAGCCGGCCTGGTAGCTCGCCGAGATGTACGGCATGTACTGGCGCCAGCCGCGGAAACGGAAGGCGTCGGCCTGGGCGACGCGCAGTTCCTGCTCCAGCAGCACGGGGGATTGGGCGGCGGCGATGCGCAGGAGGGGTTCCGCCGGGTCCGGGGCGATGTCTTCGGACGGGGGGGCGCCGGTCGGCGCTGCGTCCGGCGAAGCCGCTAGGGCGAGCAGCGGGGCGAGCGCGCAAAGGGGAATGAGTCGGGTGGGAATCAAAGGGGGACCCTCGGGTGGGGGGATTCTTTTTGGGGCGGCGACGATGGGAAGGCGGGGCGGCTGCGGAGGCAAGCCGCAAGGGGGCTTCGGCGTTCGCTCCGGGAGCCGGCAACGCGACGCCCCCGCCGGGGTGGGGGCGGGGGCGTCGGTTGGCGGGTTTTAGCGGTACAGCTGGCGGACGGGTTCGCGTCCGAACACATTGTACTGGCTGATGGCGAGGCGCCACCAGGGCGCGACCTTCTCGGCCGGGAGGGACCAGACCTGCAGGTGCAGCCGGTTGAGGGATTCCGTGTCGTAGAGCAGGGCGAGCTTGTCCTCGCGCTTGATGGCGCCGGGGCCCTCGGCGAGCATGCGCTCGGAGATGGCGGCGTAGTACTTGCGCGATTCCGGCGGGGGCGACTTGCGCTGGCGCAGGAGGGAGCAGTGCAGGGCGTTCACATACGGGTCGAGGATGACCAGCATGAGGCCGTAGTCGGCGCGCAGCATCTCGTGCGGCTCGATGCGGGCTTGGGCCTTCGACAGGTGGTCGCGCAGGTTGGCGAGCACGGGCGGCTCGCTCACCAGGTCGGGCACGCGGAACAGGCCCGCCGTGGCGCCCGGTTCCTCGTCCATCTTGAAGGAGGTGATGATGCTGAAGGGGATGGACAGCACGATGCCCAGGATGACCGGGAAGAGCCACCAGAAGAAGGTGGGAGTGACCAGCAGGGTGATGGCGCCCCAGCCGAAGCCGAAGATGAGCGTGACGCCGCCGAAGGTGAGGATGGGCTCGCGCCAGTCCACGCCGTCGCCGATGTTGCGCCGCTGCGTCACCCACTTCACGCCCTGACCCAGCACGGTCATGACCACGAAGCGCGTGTGGAAGACCATCAGGATGGGGGCGAGCAGGGCGAAGAACACCGTCTCCAGCGCGATGGACACGAGGAACGAGGAGCGCCCGCCGAAGCCGGCCACGCGCTTCTTGTCGAGCAGCACGGCGCCGACGATGACGGTCTTGATGCCGAAGAGCATCACCATGGTGACCACGAACAGCAGGAAGCGCGGGGCGTCGCCCACTTCGTCGAACCAGCGCTTGAGGGTCACCTTGGTGTCGCGGGCGATGGCGGCGAAGTCCTTGCGCACCTCGGCCAGCGTCTGCTTTTTCTCGGGAGCCAGGGGGGCGTCGGCGATCGCCTTGTCGGTGACCTTAGCCAGCTGCACGATGGGCGCCGGTTCGGCTTCGGGGTGCGCGTGCCTGCCCAGGGCGTTGTCGCGGGCGAGGAAGGCGGACAGGAGCAGGAAGGTGAGCCAGATGGGCGAGGTCAGGTAGTTGAGCACGCCGCCGGCGAGGTTCATGCGGCTGAGCCCCTTCCAGGCCGGGGAGAAGAGCAGCCAGAAGTGCTGCAGGTTGCCCTGGCACCAGCGCCGGTCGCGCTTGAGGCTGTCGATGAGGGTGGGCGGACCTTCCTCAAACGAGCCTTGCAGCGAAGGCGCCAGCCACACGGCGTAACCGGCGCGGCGCATGAGGGCGGCCTCGACCAGGTCGTGCGAGAGGATGCGCCCGCCGAAGGGTTCCTTGCCCGGCAGTTCGGGCAGGTCGCAGTGCTCGATGAAGGGCTTCACGCGGATGATGGCGTTGTGCCCCCAGAAGCTCGATTCGCCGGCCTGCCAGTAGTTGAGGCCGGACATGAAGACCGGGCTGTACAGGGCGTTGGCGAACTGGAACACGCGGCCGAACACGGTCTCCGAGAAGATCGCGCGCGGGGCGGTCTGCAGGATGCCGGTCGTGGGGTGCTTCTCCATCAGGCGCACCATCTTCACCAGCGTATCGCCGGACATGACCGAGTCGGCGTCGAACACCACCATGTAGCGGTACTTGGCGCCCCAGCGCCGGCAGAAGTCGGCGACATTGCCGGACTTGCGGTTGATGGCCTTGCGGCGCTTGCGGTAGAAGATCTTGCCGAAGGCGTTGAGCTGCTTGCACAGCTCCATCCAGGCGGTCTCCTCCTCGATCCAGCGGTTCGGGTTGTCCGAGTCGGACAGGATGAAGAACTCGAAGTGGTCGAGCTTGCCGGTCTTCTCGACCGAGCGGTAGACGGAGCGCACGCCCTCGAACACGCGCAGCACATCCTCGTTGTACACGGGGATGAGCACGGCGGTGGGCGCCAGGGGGATGGCTTCCTCCTCCTCGGGCGTCATCTTGTCGTCGATGGCCAGGGCGTCGGAGCCCTTGATGTGGCGCACCCAGATGCCCAGGGCGGCGATCCAGAAGCCCATGCACAGCTGCCAGAACAGGGGGATGAACACCAGCAGCAGCGCGAGCTCCAGCCCGGCGAGCCCCTTGCCTTCGCGCCACAGGCGCGCGGCGAGCACGAGGACTCCCAGGATGCTCGTGATGGCCACGAGGCTGAAATAGGTGCCGCGCCGGCGCACGAGGCGCTCGCGGAATTCTTGGGCCGTGATCATAGTTTGATTAGGGCGAGGATGGCGAAGGCGATGAGGGCGAACAGGCCCAGCAGGATGATGGTGGGCAGGAAGCGCCACTTGTTCAGGAAGTCCCAGGCGAACTCGGCCACCTCGGGGAAGAGGCCCAGGTCCATGTCGCGTCCCACCATGCTGGAGACCTCCATGTTCGGGCCGGACTGCTCCAGGCGCAGACGCATGCCGGAGCGCACATCCTCGGGCAGGTCGTTGTCCAGGAACATTTCCGGGTGCTTCGTCGGGCCGTCGGCCAGCAGGAAGGCCACGCGGCCGAGTCGGCCGGCCTTCTCGATGTCCATGGCGTTCTCGCCGATCTGCTGGTGCAGCCAGCGGTTGATGGAGACGTTGGCCTCGGCGATGGCCAGGGTGACGGGCGGCGTGCCGGGCTCGGCGGCGTGGCGTTCGGCGGCGCGGGCCAGGATGCCATAGACGAGCTGGGCCTGGTGCATGCGGCTGTGCACGCGGTGGGCGCGGAAATAATCCTCCACACGGGCGAAGGCCTCATTCCACTCCTCGGTGGTGCCGGTGGCTGGGTTGAATGTCGGAGCAGTCACGGTTGATAAAATGGTTTGAAGCGGCGAATCCTCGACGGCGTTAAAGCGACGCGCAAGGCGATAGACGCGCCAAATGAGCGGTGCATGGCGGGCGCCTTGGTAAGTAAACCTGCCCGGCGGTCCCGCCGGGTCGGCGGGTTCAGCGGCCCAGTTCGCGGGAGCGGTCGCGGCAGGCGGTCATCGTCGCGCGCAGCACCCCGGCCATCCCGTTCGCTCGCATGGCGCAAAGTCCGGCGTAGGTGGTGCCGTTGGGCGAGGTCACCGCGTCGCGCAGTTCCCCGGGCGTGCGCCGGGAGTGTTCCAAAAGCTTGGCCGAGCCGATGAAGGTCTCGCGCACCAGCACGGCGGCCTCCTCCGGGGTGAGCCCCAGTTCTACGGCCGTCCTCTCCATCGTCTCCACGATTTCAAACAGGAAGCCCGGCCCGCTGCCCGCCGCCGCCGTCACGGCGTCCATCTTCTCCTCCGGCACCGGGAAGGTCTTGCCCAGCGCCCCCAGCAGCGACTCGGTGAGCGCGGCGTCGCCCAGCGACAGCGGCTCGGCCGGCGAGTACGGGGTGACGCCCGCGCCGATGCTTCCGGGCGTGTTGGGCATGGAGCGCACCACGGCGCGCGCCTTCGGAAACACGCCGCGCAGGCGCGCGTTGGTCACGCCGGCGAGCACCGACACCACCAGTTTGCCCTCGGTGAGCTCGGTCAGGGCGGCCGGCAGCGTCGGCAGGTGCTGCGGTTTGCAGGCGAGCACGAAGACCTCGGCGCCCGCGAGCAGCGAGGCCGGGTCGGACGCGAGGCGCACGCCGGATTGCGCCGCGAGGGCGGGGGCGCTGGTGCCGGAGCCGCCGAGCACGGCGATATGGTCGGTCGTGATGCCGCGGGCGATCACGCCGTGCACCATGGCGGAGGCCATGCGTCCGGCGCCGAGGAAGGCGAGGTGGGTCATGTCGTTGATAAAGGAGAGTCGGGTGGGGGCGGCCTGCGGTCAGACCGGCAGGCGCAGGTTGAAGGTGATGGCCGCGACGCGCAGTCCCAGCGTCGTGGCGAAGGCCGCGGCGAAGCACAGGTGCGGCGCGATGCCCGCCGCGTGCATGCCGGCGTACAGGGCGCCTCCGAGGAACGCCGCCGTCGCGTACAACTGGCTGCGCTTGAACACATTCGGGATCTCGTTGCACACCACATCGCGCAGCACGCCCCCGAACACGCTGCTGACCACCGCCATGAGCGCGGCGATGAACCCCTTGTCGGGCGCCACGCGCAGCGTGATCGAAGCGCCCAGCGCCGCGCACAGGGCCAGCCCCAGAGCGTCCGTCAGGTCGATGGACAGCTGGATCTTGCGCTCGCTCGTCGCCTTGGTCGGGTCGCGAAACAGCGGCCAGGCCACCATGCAAAGCCCGAGGATGACCACCGGCCACCACTGGTGCTCGATCCAGAACAGCGGGCGCCCTCCGGGTGTGACGCCGTCGAGCATCAGGTCGCGCAGCGTGCCCCCGCCGAACGCCGTGAGCAGCGCCGCCGCGTACACGCCGACCATGTCCATATGGCGGCTTCTCGCCTCGATGATGCCGGAAATGGCGAACGCCAGCGTGCCGATCGCCTCGACCACAAACCAGAAAGTGTCCATGTAAAGAAAGTGTCCGGCCTTATGCGCCGGCAACCTCATCCGGCAATCGTGCTTTTGCCCGGCGAGGACCCGCCCGGCGGGCCGCGGCCGCCCGGAAGTGCTTATAAACTGATACAAGAGAATCGATCGCAGCCGCGTATCCCCTCCACCCGAGCGCCTCGCCCCCCTGCGCCTCGGCCCTTGACGCGCCCGCCCCGGCCCGTCTTTTCTCCCACCCCGCCTAAGGTCGCCGGCTTTTGCATGCCGCCGCTTGTCAACGGCGCCGACCTCCCTTCGTCTCCCTCCTTCGTCTTCCCACCCCCATTCCTCCCATGTCCGCCGCGCCCAATCCCTTCAACGCCCTGCGTCCCTTCACCTCGCCCGCCTCGGGCAAGTCCGGCTTCATCTACAGCCTGCCCGCGCTGAAGGACGCCGGCTACGATGTGTCCCGCCTGCCCGTCTCCATCCGTATCGTGCTGGAGTCCGTGCTGCGCAACTGCGACGGCCTCCTCGCCACCGAGCAGGACGTGAAGACCCTCGCTTCCTGGAACGCCAAGAAGCCCTCCGATGTGGAGATCCCCTTCGTCGTCTCGCGCATCGTGCTGCAGGACTTCACCGGCGTGCCGCTGCTCGTGGACCTCGCCGCCATGCGCACCGCCGTGAAGGGCCTGGGCAAGAACCCCGCCGTCATCGAGCCCCTCGTGCCCGTGGACCTCGTGGTCGACCACTCCGTGCAGGTCGACAAGGCCGGCAGCGCCTCCGCCTTCCGTGACAACCTGCGCCTCGAGTTCGAGCGCAACACCGAGCGTTACGAGTTCCTCAAGTGGGGCATGCAGGCCTTCGAGACCTTCTCCGTCGTGCCCCCCGCCATCGGCATCGTGCACCAGGTGAACCTCGAGTACCTCGCCAAGCTGGTCTTTGAAAAGAAGATCGCCGACAAGGCCGTCTTCTACCCCGACACCCTCGTGGGCACCGACTCGCACACCACCATGATCAACGGCCTCGGCATCGTGGGCTGGGGCGTGGGCGGCATCGAAGCCGAAGCCGGTATGCTCGGCCAGCCCGTCGCCTTCCAGACCCCCGAGGTCATCGGCGTGAACCTGAAGGGCAAACTCCGCTCCGGCGTGACCGCCACCGACATGACCCTGCGCCTCACGGAAATCCTCCGCAAGGCCAAGGTCGTCGGCAAGTTCGTCGAGTTCTACGGCGAAGGCGCCGAGGCGCTCTCGCTCGCCGACCGTGCGACCATCGCGAACATGGCCCCCGAATACGGCGCCACCATGGGCTTCTTCCCCGTCGACGACAAGTCGCTCGACTACCTGCGCCAGACCGGCCGCGACGAGCAGCAGATCGCGCTCATCAAGGACTACTACACCGCCCAGGGCCTCTTCGGCATCCCCAAGGCCGGCGAACTCGACTTCACCCAGGTCATCGAACTCGACCTCGCCACCGTGCAGCCCTGCGTGGCCGGCCCCAAGCGCCCCCAGGACCGCATCGACCTCGTCGACCTCAAGTCCACCTTCAACAAGCTCCTGGAAACCGACGTGAAGGCCGGCGGCTTCGGCGTCACCGACCGCGCCAAGGCCGTCGCGCTGCCCGAGCGTAAGAGCGAGCTCAAGCACGGCTCCGCCGTCATCGCCGCCATCACCTCCTGCACCAACACCTCGAACCCCTCCGTGATGATCGCCGCCGGCCTCGTCGCGAAGAAGGCCGTCGAGAAGGGCCTCACCAAGCCCGCCTTCGTGAAGGCCTCGCTCGGCCCCGGCTCGCGCGTCGTCACCGACTACCTCAACGAGACTGGCCTGCAGACCTACCTCGACCAGGTCGGCTTCAACCTCGTCGGCTACGGCTGCACCACCTGCATCGGCAACTCCGGCCCCCTCGACGCCGACATCGAAAAGGCCATCAAGGACGGCGGCCTCGTCACCGCCTCCGTGCTCTCCGGCAACCGCAACTTCGAAGCCCGCGTGCACGGCGCCGTGAAGTCGAACTTCCTCATGTCGCCCCCCCTCGTCGTCGCCTTCGCCCTCGCCGGCCGCGCCGACATCGACCTGGACAAGGAACCCCTCGGCACCGGCAAGGACGGTAAGCCCGTGTTCCTCAAGGACATCTGGCCCACCACCGCCGAAGTGGACGCCCTCGTCGCCTCCGGCCTCAAGCCCGCCATGTTCAAGTCCAAGTACGCCGACCTGAACAACGCCTCGGAAGAGTGGGGCACCATCTCCGCCAACTCCGGCCAGCTCTTCTCCTGGAAGGAAGCCTCCACCTACATCCAGGAGCCGCCCTTCTTCCAAAACTTCTCCCTCAGCATCCCGGCCGCCCCCGTGCTGAAGGGCCTGCGCCCCGTCGCCCTCCTCGGCGACTCCGTGACCACCGACCACATCTCGCCCGCCGGCTCCTTCGGCGTCGAGACCCCCGCCGGCAAGTTCCTCACCGACGCCGGCGTGAAGAAGGCCGACTTCAACTCCTACGGCTCGCGTCGCGGCAATGACCGCATCATGACCCGCGGCACCTTCGCCAATGTGCAGATCAAGAACCGCATGGCGGACGGCAAGGAAGGCGGCTTCACCAAGCTCCAGCCCGAAGGCAAGATTGAGACCATCTACGACGCCTGCATGACCTACAAGGCCCGCGGCGAAAACGGCATCGTCTTCGGCGGCGTCGACTACGGCATGGGCTCCTCCCGCGACTGGGCCGCCAAGGGCACCGCCCTCCTCGGCATCAAGGTCGTGGTCGCCAAGTCCTTCGAGCGTATCCACCGCTCCAACCTCATCGGCATGGGCGTGCTCCCCCTCGAGTTCAAGGAAGGCCGCGACGCCGACGCCCTCGGCCTCAACGGCACCGAGACCTTCGACATCGAAGGCCTCACCGACCCCGTGAAGCCCAAGCAGGACATCACCCTCCTCATCAAGCGCGCCAACGGCACCGTCGACCGCGAACTCTGCACCGTCCGCATCGACACCGCCATCGAGGCCCAGTACTACAAGAATGGCGGCATCATGCCCTACGTTCTCCGCAACATCCTCAAGTAAGCCTGCCGGAGCGCGGCCGTCCCTGGCCGCCCTTCCCTCGAAAAATCAAAATCCGCCGTCCCGTTCTGGGGCGGCGATTTTTCTTTCTGGCATTTTCCTAGGCTTGCATGTGCAGGTGATTGAGGTTTTCCTTCCTCAAACCGTTGCCAATTTAGTCGAAGCCCTCCCCCTTTTCTCTCTATCTGTTGTATTCGACTTTTTGCTAATGGAATCCTTCTCTATACCCAACTTCTAAAGACAGCAATCCTATGACTACAGACGAAAGTATCTTGCAGGGCGAATTTGGTTTAATTTGGGATAAATCAATTGATGGTTCGGTGATTTCGAATAGTCAAAAAGAGAAGGCAAGGGTTCAGTTGAATTTGCTTCAGGATGAGGTTGATTATACAACCAAAGAGTACACTGTGGAGTTTTTGGTTTATAAGATTACAAAGGGGGATCTTTTTTGCCCGCCATATCAAAGGAATTTTATTTGGGATTTTGAGCGCAAGTGCAGGTTTATTGAAACACTTTTGCTTGGCTTGCCTATTCCGTATGTTTTTCTGTCTGAAAATAAAGATGGCCGAATGGAGGTTATTGATGGTTGGCAAAGACTTAGCTCGTGCAATGAATTTCTAAAGGATCAATTGGTTGTTGCAGCGTTGGAGCGTCTTGATGAATTGGATGGGTTTAAGTTCTCAGATTTACCAGACGAGCATAAGAGACGGTTTTTAAATCGAAGCATTCGAACTATCGTGCTCGGTAAGAATGTTCCTGAATCTGATAAGCAAGATATTTTTTATAGAATTAATACAGGTAGTGTGACTGCGCTTCCTGTTGAGGTTCGTCGTGGTGCATTACCTGGGCGTTTTTCTGGTTTTGTTGAAGAGCTTGCAAAAGATGATTTGTTTAATAAGCTTTGCCCGATGACGCAAAGAATGATTGATTTGCGTCAACGGGAGGAGGTTATTGGTAGATTCTTTGCATATGGTGATGGATTGGAACAGGGAAGTCTTAAGTATGAAGATAAACCTAAGGACTTCTTGTATGATTATACGGAGAAGATGAATGATGTGTTTCTGAGCGACGCCAATATGGCAGTTTCTTATCGTGAGCGATTTAATTCTGTGATGAGTTTTGTTGATAGAAATTTCAAAAATGGCTTCAGGAAGACGGCAGGGGCAAAGTCTACTCCGAAAGTGAGATTCGAAGCTATTGCTGTTGGCGTCTATAATGCCTTGAGGCAATCCCCTGGGTTAAATTCTCCTGCCGTTTTAATTGACTCATGGATTGACGGTAAAGACTTTGAATACCACACAACGTCAAGTGCTGCAAACACGAGAAGGCGATTGAGAGAGCGAATTGATTATGTAAAAAGAATGATTTTGGGCGAGGATGCTACGGACTTAAAGCGAGTTTCATAGTAGCCATATGGAAAAGATTAGAACTGAAATGAATAGACGCTTTGATGAGTATGAGGAATATTTGGGGCTTGTGCTTTTTCTTGAGCGTTTTGGCGATGGACATGGTGTTGTTCCTTGCGGCTCTACGATGGAAACTGCAGATCTAGCCAATCGTTACGTTCTTTCAAAGAGAAATGAGAAGGTTTTAAAGGCTACTGTTTACTTGCAGTTGTATAATATTGTCGAAAGTGTTGTCGCTAAATCACTTGAGGGGCTTTCTGATGCTGTTGTTAGTAGTAATGTTTCTTATGTTAATTTAAGTAATTTATGGCGACGTAGGATTGCTGATACGGTTAGTGTTCAGGTTGAGGGAAATGGTTTGGAGTCTTTTAAGATTAAAAACATCAGGACTTTGCTGGATTTTTGTATCAACTTCGAAAAGGAGCTTCCTGCTGGTTTTAAAATAGTTCCACCAATGGGTGCTGTTGATGAAGGTAAGTTGGATATTTTTTCTAAAAAGTATGGATTGATTGATTGCAATATAGTTGTGCCTAGAGATAAGGAGGATGGTGTGTTGCATGTGATTATGAAGGCTCGGCATGATTTGGCCCATGGAAATCTTTCGTTTTCAGACAAGGGTGCTAATTTAACTGGCGCTGAGTTGAAAATTTACTTTGATGACTCAAAGAAGGTTCTTGAGCAATTTGTTGCTGGCGTTGAAAAGACGATTTTAGAGAAAGCGTGGCTCAATAAAACAGAAAAGGCCGAAGGTTAAACTTCGGCCTTTTCTGTTTTTACTATGCTTTCGCCTATTATTTTTCCTAGCTTAACGGGAACTGCGTTGCCAATCATTCTACCGATGTTTCTAATTGTGTGCGTGGTGTCTGGTTTTGTGAACTGGTAATTGTTGGGGAATGATTGAAATATTGCACCCTCACGCAGGGAGATTGCCCTATTTTGTTCTGGGTGACCAAAGCGACCATTGCCAAATCCAAAGAACTGTGTTGTTATTGTTGGGGCTGGTTTATCCCATGACATTCTTCCGTAGACACTTGGGTATGTTTTTCCTGTTTTACTTTTGTGGCACTTTAAAATTAAATCATCGCTCCAGTTTCGCCAAGAGTTTCCTGGTTTGCTTGCTTTGATCCTTTTTAAGTTTATATCACTTAGGCGACTGGATTTGTGAAGCGGATCAGTTGGGTGAGATTCTCCTGCTTTTATTTTTGGCAAATGTCCAATCGCATCCCTTACCGTTGGGTAGTCGCAAGGTTTGTGCGTTGGGGGCAATATTTCTATTTTTGATTTCTTTGATGCGATTAAAATTAATCGCCTTCTGTTTTGGGGGATGCCGTAATCTGGGCAGTATGCAATTTTGTAGTCAATTTTGTAGTTTAATTCATTGAGTGTTTCGAGGAAGAATTTAAAAATTTCATGCCTGGTCGATTCAGGCACATTTTCCATGCTGACTACATCAGGGTTTATTTGTTTGATTAGGCGTGCGAATTCACCCATGAGGCCCCATTTATGATTGCTTTTTGTGTCAATCCCCTGCGTGTATTTAGAGAATGGTTGACAGGGCGCGCAGCCAGCTAAAACTTTAATGCAATTCTTTGGGAAGTGATTTTCAACTTCCTCTTTTGTTATTTGATGAATGTCTTTTTTTATGAACTTGGTGTTGTTGTTGTATTCATATGGGTATCTGCATTCTTCATCAATGTCATATCCAGCCAATACTTCAATGCCAGCGTCAAGAAGTCCTCGGGTTAGGCCTCCTGCTCCGCAAAAAAAGTCTACTGCACAGATTCTTGTCATTCTCGTGACTGCAAAGGTTGGTTTTGTGTCCTAATCGAGGAAAAACTGCCGTGGGCAAGTCCTCATTGGAGGACAATGGTCGATTTTTGAAAATTTGGTTCAGCGAATGGTTCGCCCGAGTGCGCAAGCGACGCGGCAAGCTAAGGCTGGAGCGCTTCTGGTGAAGCCAGTGGCGGACTGCATCAAGTGCAGCCTGGTGCGCGCGAGACTTTGCGAAAAACTAACGGAGTATTGTTTCTGTGGATACGAAGAGGTTGTTGCCGCCGCTGGTGCGGCGAGAGAGATGGCTCGCTTTGACGGCTTGGCGTGAGCCTTTACTCCGACGGCGTGTTTCCAGTTTTTCCCGCCTCGGGCCGGTCGGGCACTGCTGGCGGGGGGGAAGATTTTCCGGCGTTTCCAGCCTTGGAGGCGGGCGGCGGCGCGTTCCTCCGGCGGCTTCTTGGGCTTGCCGAGCGGGGGCCGGTTTTCGGCGGTTGGGCGGTGCGCGCGAAGGATTTTTGATCGGACCGGGCCCGATTTGCCGGGAGCGCATCGCCCGCCGGGAGGACCTTGAATTGGACAGGCCAAAGCCGAGTAAAAACGACCTCCAGGCCTGACCGTCATTGAGGCCGCAGCCAAGGCTGGCCCCGACCGGAGCGATCCCGGCCGGGTCGTTTGGCGGCCTGGAACTCTTGCCTGGGCTGGAACAGGTCGAGCAGCGGCGACGGTCTCGTTGTCGGGGCGGAATCTTGTTCCGCCCGCGAGCAAGGGGAAAACCTGTTCGCCTCAAATCCGCCCATCCTCGGCGTACGGCGGGAATCGCCCGGGCGAGAGCGACAGCCTTCGCAAATCGGCCCTCGTCGCGGGCGCAGCAAGATTCCGCCCCTATGGCAATGCGCCGTTACACCACAAAATCCTGCGGCGAGGCTTTGGCTCCGGCTTTGCGGCGGTTCACCTGGAACTGCACCCGCTTGGTTTGCGTGCGCGCTTCGAGTTCCTCGTGCGTGAGCAGCACGGCGAACGGACGCCCGAGGGCGTTGTCGTCGTTGAGCACCACGAAGGCGAAGCGGAACCGGTCGCCGAGTTTTCGGCCAGTTTGTATTCGCGCTCGGTGGCGCCGAAAAAGAACCCCGCCAGCGACGAGTCGGGAATCGGCTTCTTCGTGGTCTTCATCTCCACGATGTGCAGGCGGTCGGCGTACCGGCCGACATTCTCCGGGGTGAGCGCCGGCACCGGCTTGTCCGAGTAAACCGCATCGAAACTCTGGGCACCGTAGTTCGCGGTTTCGTCCTTAAGTCCGAGATGCTTCAGCAGCTCCTTCTTCGTCGCCGTATCCGGGGCTTGGAAACGCCCCTTGGCGTCGGCGAGCAACACCGCCAGCCCGGCCTTTTCGGTCACACGGTTCTTGGCGGATTTCTCATGGTCACCGGCGGAGCTCATCGGCGCCAGCCTCGCCGGCGGTTTTTCCGGATCAATCCCCGAAAGCGCGGGCGAACAACTCCCGATACCGTTTGGAGCATCGCGGCACGGTGTTCCGGGCAAGTGACCGGGCTTGTTCTTTCCGGTAAGTCCTGAACAGGAACCGCCACTCCGACAGGCTCAGCGCACGCCGGGCGCCATCCTCCAGGATTTGCACGGCCTCGGCATCGCGCTCCGCGACGATGATGCAATCGGAGCGCACGGCGCGAATCACGGCGCGCACGATGCGCAACCGGTCTTCGTCGCCATCGCAGGTATCGACTATCGCCACCAAGTCATGGTCGCCATCGGAACGGTCGCTGTAGACGACGAGGAATCCCCGGGGGCGCCAGCGCTTCAGTTCGTAATACACCGTCAGCACCTCGGCCTCGGACGCTTTTCGCTCGGGAAAGTTTTTGTTCTCCATGCCGTCGGGATGATCGATCCCCGGTGGAATCAAGCCCGGATCTTGTCGCCCCCTTGGCGGACTTGGCGGCTTGGCGTGAGCCCCGGCATCGCCGGCGGATATCCGCCCTGGGGCCGGTCGGTCGCGGCGGTTGTTGAGCGCGGCGGCGCACCGGAACCCGGAATTCCCGCGCGCCCCGAAGCGAACAGTCGGAGCAGACTGTTCACGCCAAAGCCGAGAAAAGCCGCGAAAGGAGGGCAGGGCGATGGCCACCCCTGTGGTTTTTGGCGGCCTTTGCCGGTTTTCGCGTGAGGCATTTTCGCGACGAAGGCGGCACGCCCGGCGGCGCCGGCGAGCCCCCCCGAAGGGTGTTTTGAGGGCGGCGAGAGAGGCGATTGCGTCCTTTTCGGGCCGGTTTTGCGCGGGTGAGTCGACCGCGGTTCGGCCCCGGTGCTCGCCTGGCGGTTATTATTCGAGGCCCGAGCGATTGCGGTTGTATGTCGACGGGGACACCGGATGGTCCTACGCGTCCCACAAGGGATTTTGCACACACAAACGCTAGTAGTACATGGATAACAAAATGTTCGTCGGCAACCTGCCTTGGGCTGCCACTGAGGAAGACCTCAACCAACTTTTCAGCCGTTTCGGCACCGTTGAGAACGTCGAGGTTCTCAAGGATAAATTCACCGGCCGCGCCCGCGGTTTCGCGTTCGTCACGATGTCGACGGCCGAGCAGGCCACGGCTGCCGTGGCCGGCACCGACGGCCAGGACCTGATGGGTCGCCCCATGAAGGTGAACATCGCGCGTCCTCGCGAAGAGGGCGCCGAGCGTCCCCGTCGTTCGTTCGACGGACCCCGCGAAGGCGGTTTCGGCGGCGGTCGCTCCGGCGGCTTCGGCGGCGGTGATCGCGGCGGTTTCCGCGGCGGTGATCGCGGCGGCTTCGGCGGCGGTCGCTCCGGCGGCTACCAGGGCGGCGGCCGCTCCGGCGGCTTCGGCGGCGGCGAGCGCGGCGGTTACCAAGGCGGAGGTCGCTCCGGCGGCTTCGGCGGCGGCTACGGCCGCTAAAACCGGTCGGGCTTCGCCAAGAAGTCCACGCCGGCCCTGACGCAAGAACGGGCCGCAACAAAAGTCCTTGGGGTTCGCCCCAAGGGCTTTTTTTGCGCGCGGCCACGGTGCGAAACGCCGATCGGGCACGCCAAGTCGCCAAGACGCCAAGAAAACAGGGCGCCGGCGGAATCCTTGGCGCATTGGCGGCTTGGCGTGGGCCCTTACTCCGCCGGAGTGTTTCCGGATGTTCCGCCCTCGGGCTGTTTCAGCACGGAGGGCGTGAAGACCTTGCGGCGCTTCTCGCCTTGGAGCAGCGCGGCGGCGGCGCGTTCCTCGGGGGTCTTTTTGTAGACATGCCGGCGGTTGTTGAGCTCGGTGGCGCAACGCACCTGGAACTCCTGCATGCGCCGGAACAGGTCGAGCAACGGTGACGAATCGCCCGCGTACGAATCGAGGCCCGATCGGTCGAGGGCGACGAGCAGCTCGTGCGTGGCTTCCAGCGTGGAGAGGCAGCCCGGCTCCGGCTGCTTTTTGATGACGAACCGGCTCGGGGCCGCGCCGGAGAACATGATGTGCGGCAGGGCGCGCAGGCCGGGGTTGTCGCGCAGCATCACGCGGGCGAGGTTCCAGGTGGCGTCGAGCAGGAACACGACGAGGCGCCGCTCGCCCAGCGCCGGGAGCGGGTCGCCCGGGGTCGCCGTGGACAGGTTCACCGCCGTGGGGCTGGGGTAGAGCAGCACGCAGTGGTTGTGCGGGTCGGCGAGCAGCGCCTGCACGGCCGGGTCTTTGTCGAAGCGCGACCCGATGTGCAGTTCGCTGTCGAGCAGGCTCAGGTGCGTGAGCCGGCCGGTGCCGTTGCGCACATGTTTGTGCTCATGCGGGTGCATCAAAAACACGAACTTGGTGCGCACACGCAGGGGCGTGATCGACCCGCACCAACACAGGCGGGCCGGCCAGTTGCAGCGATAACACATCTCACGGCTCATGGTGCGGGAGGGTTGGGGAGAAAACCACCGATATAGGGCGACTCACGCCAAGACGCCAAGTCGCCAAAGTGGCCGCGACGATTATGGGCTGGTTGGATAAACCCAAAGCGGAGCGTTTCACGCCAAGCCGCCAAGTCGCCAAGACAAGGCGGCCGGGATTGTGTGCGCACGCTCGTGGATTCGCGCTTCTTGGGGATTTGGCGCCTGGGCGTGCAAAGTTAGCCCCGTCTTCAATCCCGGTGCCCGTTCGCCACGCGCTTGATGCCATCTTTGAACTGGGCGGCGCCGAAGTTGATGAGCAGTCCTACGGGCAGGTTGAGCAGCCTCAAGTAGGTCAGGGTCTGCTTCCCGTGTACGGCTTTCAGTTCCTCGACGGACTTCAACTCCACGACCACGGCATCCTCGACCAGTAAATCGACCCGGAATCCCTCGTCGAAAACCAGTTCCGCATAACGGATGGCGACCGGCTTTTGGCGTTCCACTTTGAATCCCCGTTCGGTGAGCACTTTGGCCAACACGGCTTCGTAAACGGATTCCAGCAACCCGGGGCCGAGCTCACGGTGCAGGTTGTAGGCCGTGTCGACGATGACGGAGGCGATGCGGTCAATTTCCTGCGACGATTTTTGCGACATGCGCGAAAGTTGGGACGGGCCTGTTCCGTCGCCAAACCGACAAAGGCCACCCGCGCATTTTCACAACAACCCGGCTCAGGGCGCGAATGGGGCGTCGATAGGCTCACGCCAAGACGCCAAGTCGCCAAAGTGGCAGTGGGATTATGCGCGCCCGGCGGTTGTTCGTTCTTCTTGGCGCATTGGCGTCTTGGCGTGAGAAATCGTGGACGCCCGGTCGCCCGGCGGGCCCTGTCGGCTCGGTGTCGGGCCGGTTTATCTTCCCGTGACCTCCGTGCTCCCCGTGGTTTTCCCGAAGCTGCGCATGCTTGCGCCCGGGGGCGATATCGGGCGCACTCGCGCGTATGTCACTACGCAGTTTTGAGACGCTCCGGTTGGTGAAGGGCGAGGACCTCAACCACCACGGCACGCTGTTCGCCGGGCGCGCGTCGGAGTGGATGATCGAGGCCGGGTTCATCGCCGCCGCCGCGATGACCGACCCCGCCCGCATCGTCTGCAAGAAAGTTCACGGCATGGACTTCCACCGGCCCGTGGCCAAGGGGCGCCTGCTTCGCCTGAGCGCTCGCATCGTGCTCGCCGGGCGCAGCCGGCTCGTCGCGCGCGTCGAGGCTCGCCGCGACGACGACACCGAGCCGACCATCGAGTCCACCATGACATTCGTGCATGTGGACGCCTCCGGCGCATCCCTCGCGCACGGCGTGACCGTCTCGCCCGAGACACCGGAGGAACTGCGCCTGCACGCCGCCGCCGCGGCGCTTGTGGGCGAATAAAGGGGAAGATTGAAGAGGAACCGGCGTCGGCCTTTTTCGGCTTCGCATAAAAAAGGCCCCGGCGCCGCGAGGGTGCGGCGGCGGGGCCTGACTGCCGGGCGCGCGGGCTGCGTCACTTCGACGAGGTCACCGTACCTGTGGATGTGCGCGTGACGCCGGTGCCGTCGGGGCGGGTGATGTCGGTGGTGCGGGTGAGCGTGGCGCCGTCGCGCGTGACGGTCGATTGGGCGGTGGCGCTGGCGCCGTCGGGGCCGGTGACGATCGTGTTTGAGGTGCGGCCGGTGTCGGTCTTGGTGATGGTTTTTTCGGCGGTCGTCGTGCGGCCGTTTTCGCCGGTGACGGTGCGCGAGACGGTCGCTCCGGTGTCGGTTTTGGTCATCGTGCCGTTGACGGTCTGCGTGTTGCCGGAGGGACCGGTGCGGGTGCCCGAGTAGGTGGCGCCGGTGTCGGTTTTGGTGAAGGTGCCTTGGGAGGACACGGTGCGACCGTCGGGCAGGGTGGTGGTGCCGGTGTGCGTGCCGGTTCCCGTGGATTTGTCGTAGGTGTTGGTCGAGGTGTGCGTGCCGGTCTTGCCGTCGGAGCCGGTCCAGGTGGTCGTCCTGTCGGTCTTGCCGGGTTCGCGCTCGGTGCGGCTATTCCAAGTGGCGGATTTCCCGGTCGAGGATTCGACGCTGCCGGAGGCCTCGCGTTCGCGGGCGTCCTCACGATTTCGGCGGGCCTTTTCGCGAGCCTCGCCGGCCTTTTCCCGCCGTTCGGCGCCGGCGCGCTCGCCGGAGTTTCGAGCGCCATCCCGGCCGGCGCCGGAGGGGCGGCCGCCGCCGTGCGCACCCCGGGCGGAAAGTTCGGCGGACACGGCGAGGGTGAGGGCGGCGACAAGGCAGGACTTCAACAGGAGGCGTGCGGTAATCATGGGGTGGGGTGGATTCGTCAGGTACAACGCGAGTCGTGTCGCAAAGTTGCACGCCTCCTGCGCGGGCACGAAAAAAGCGCCGGCGAGGAGGCCGGCGCGTGGCGCACCGCGGGGGCCGCGGGCGTGTTTTTTCGAGGATGGGGCGGCGGCTTAGTGGCCGCTGAAGTCGCACAGGGTGTAGAGCGGGAGGCCGGCTTCGCGTATCCGGCGCGAACCGCCCAGGTCGGGCAGGTCGACGATGGCCGCGCCTTCCACGACCGTGGCGCCCAGCTCCTCCAGGAGGCGTCTGCCGGCGAGCATGGTGCCGCCGGTGGCGATGAGGTCGTCGATGATCACCACGCGGTCTCCCCGGCGGCAGGCGTCGGTGTGGATCTCGACCGTGGCGCTGCCGTACTCGAGCTCGTAGTGGGCCTGCACGGTGGAGAAGGGCAGCTTGCCCTTCTTGCGGATGGGGATGAAGCCGAGGTTGAGCTCGTAGGCGACGATGGAGCCCAGGATGAAGCCGCGCGCGTCGAGCCCGGCGACATACTTGAGGTCGGCGTCCATGTAGCGGTGCACGAACAGGTCGATGAGCACGCGCAGCGTCTTGGGCGTGCCCAGAAGCGGCGTGATGTCGCGGAACTGGATGCCGGGCTTGGGCCAGTCGGGCACGGTGCGGATGTGGCTTTTGAGGTATTCCTCGGCGGAGGAATGAAGCAGGTCGGCGATGGGCATGACGAAGTGTCTCGGGTGTTGCGGCGCGCGGGTTTCCCTCACTCGCCCAGGTTGGTGCGCTCCCACTGCGCGAAGGCGGCGGCGAGGCGCTCGGTCACGACGGGAGGCGGTTTGATGGCGCGGGCCTGGCGGTCCATGAAGGCGTGCAGGGTGTGGCCGCGGTTGATGACCTTGCCGGCGCAGACGATCTCGTAGTCGATGCGGATGCGCACGCGGGGCAGTTCGTTCATCGTGGCCGTCACGCTCACCACATCGTCGAAGCGGGCCGGGGCGATGTACTTGAGGTTCGCCTCGAGCACCGGGAGCAGGAAGCCCTGGTCGTCGAGCTCGCGATAGGACAACCCGGCCTTGTCGAGCAGCGCGATGCGCGCGATCTCGAACCAGGTCAGGTAGTTGGCGTGGTACACCACGCCCATGGCGTCGGTTTCGGCGTAGCGGACGCGGATGTCGACCGAAGTGGAAAGCATGAGGGGCTTGGAAATAGGCATCGGTCATCCGGGGGAAAGTTCTAATGCGGCGCGCGTCGAAGTTTCGGACCCGCTTCGGGCGACGACCGGGTTTTTCTCGGTTGATGCGAGGCGGCGGCGCGTTGTGATGTCGCGCCCTTACGCTTATGGATACGCCAACCAACAACGCCTTGCGCACCCGGGAGGGCGTGACCGTCACGCTGGGCAGCATCGTCGTGAACCTCCTGCTGATTGTCGCCAAGTGCACGGCGGGCTGGATTTCCAACTCCCAGGCGCTCATCGCCGACGGTATCCACAGCATCGTGGACCTGGGGTCGGACATCGCGGCGTTTTTCGGGCTGAAGCTGGCGGCCAAGCCCAGCGACGAGAACCACCCGTACGGGCACCATCGTTTCGTCACGATCATCACGCTGGGCATCTCGATGTCCGTGCTGATGTTCTGCCTGGGGCTCGGCCGCCACTCGGTGGAGCGGCTGCTGCAGTGGGGCGAGGCGCCCGGCGTGGAGGCGGGATGGGGCGCCATCGGCGTGGCCGCGGCCGCGCTCGTGATCAAGGAGGGCTTCTATCGTTTCGCCATCCGTCAGGCGCGCCGGCTGAAGTCGGGCCTGCTCATGGCCAACGCCATGGACCACCGCACCGACGCCATCGCCTCGCTGCTCGCGCTCATCGCGCTGCTGGCGGTGCGCTATGGCGGCCCCGAGTGGGCGGCGGCCGACTCGGTGGCCGGTCTGCTGCTCGCCGGCTGGCTCGGGCTGGAGGCCGTGAAACTGTGTTATCAGAGCTTTGTGGACCTCACGGACACCGCTCCGGCGGGCATCGTGATGCGCGACCTTTCCGAGCACATCCTGCCGGTCGCCGGCGTGAGGGGCTTTCACGCCTTCCGCGCGCGTCGCGTGGGCGACATGATCGAGGTCGATTTCCACCTGCAGGTCTCCGGCGACATCAGCGTGGAGGCCGGGCATGAGATCGCCACGAAGGTGAAGGCCGAGCTGCTCTCGCGCCATCCGGAGGTGCTCGAGGCGCTCATCCATGTCGAACCGGACTCGCCTCACCACCTGGGCAAGCGCGTGGGTGTCAGCGGCGTGAACGACTGACCGCGTATCCGATCTTCGGATAAAAACGGGGCCCGCCGGAAATCCCCGGCGGGCCTCGCTTTTTCAAACCGGACGCGACGGCCGGATCAGTCCTGCTCCTCCTCGGGGGCGGGAGGGTCGAGCTCGAAACGGCAGTCGTTCATCACGCGCAGGGTGAGCTCGCGCAGGTCGTGCAGGCACAGGCGCGCCTCGGTCAGGAAGGGCTCTCGCAGGGGCGACATGCTGTCGGGCAGTCGTTCGAGCGAGCCGAAGGCGTTGTTGAGCGAGACATGCGCGAGCTTCATCTGCGCGAGGCCCAGGGCCCAGTCGCGCGTGTCCATGCCGTTGACGGCCATGACCATGTGGTGCTCGGTGTCGCGCACGGCGTCGCCGAAGGCGATGGCCAGGGTGGGGCCCACGCCGTTGCCGGGCTTGTCGCAGTAGAAGTGCCAGGCGCGCACCAGGTGTCCGCACAGGGCGCGCGTGACGATGAAGACCGGGTGGTTGTGGATGCAGTAGGGCGCGGTGGGCGGCGGCGGCTCGTCGGCCGCCTCCGGCACGATGTCGGCGTTGTCGTCGGCCGGCACCCATTCGCCGGTGTCCCACCCCATGCGGCGCGCGCAGTGGTCGAGCCGCTCGGGCGTGTCGCGGAAGCGGTGGTGGAGGGAAAGGTACTTGAGCTGGTCGCCGTGGTTACGACGCAGGAAACGCAGCCATTCCTGCTCGTTCCAACGCAGCTCGCCGCGGGCGTCGCCCGAGTTGCCGTCGGGGGAGCCGGATGCGTTGCCGTTGTTGTCGGAGGAACTCATGGATGGTCAAAGGGGGCCGGAACGGTGTCGCATCGGGCCGGGTGTGCAAACCGAAAACCGGGTTTCCCCTTGCGGGCCGGAATCCCTCGGCTTTCGTGAGCGGCATCATGTCCGCCGACCCTGTGCTCGCCCCGCTCACCGCCAAGCTTCGCGCCCGATCCGCCCTGGCTCCGGGCGAGGCGGCCGACGCGGCCCGCCGGCTGGCCGAACCCGGCGTGGCCGACGAGGCGCGCATGGATTTCCTGCGCGCGCTCAACGAGAAGGGCGAGGCGGCCGCGGAGGTCGCGGAGTTCGCCGGCGTTTTCCGCGAGCTTTCAAGGCGTCCGCCCGTGTCCGCCTACGCCGATGCGGCCATCGACATCGTCGGCACCGGGGGGGACAACGCCAACACCTTCAACATCTCCACCGGCACGGCCTTGCTCGTCGCCGGCTGCGGGGTGCCGGTGATGAAGCACGGCGGGCGCTCGGTGTCCTCGAAGTCCGGCAGCGCCGATTTCCTGGAGCGGCTCGGGGTGAACCTGCACGCCGACGACGCCACGCACGCGCGCGCCCTGGCCGAGAACGGCTTCACCTTCTTCTTCGCCCCCGAATTCCACCCGGCGTTCAAGTCCGTGGGGCCGGCTCGCAAGGCGCTCGCCGCGGAGGGGCGCAAGTCGGTGTTCAACCTGCTCGGGCCGCTCATCAACCCCGGCCGGCCCGCGCACCTTCTCCTGGGGGTCTTCGCCGAGCGTTGGGTCGCCCCCATGGCCGAGACGCTCGAGCGTCTGGGCCTGCGTCGCGCCCTGGTCGTGCACGGCACCGCTCCGGGCGGCGTGGCGCTCGACGAGTTCAGCGTTTGCGGCCCCTGCCGGGTCAAAGGCGTGGGCGAACTGCGCGAGGTCGACGGCGTCTGGAGCGCCGAGGACTTCGGCCTGCGCCCCGCGCCCTTCGCCGACCTGGCCGGCGGCGATTCGCAGGAGAACCTGGCTTTGCTCGACGCCCTCCTGGCGGGTCGCGCTCCGGCCGGACTGACCGACTCCGTGCTGTTCAACGCCGGTGTCGCGCTGTGGGTGGCCGGTCGAGCTCCGGGCGTGCGCGAGGGCGTGGTGCTGGCGCGCGAGGCGCTCCGGTCCGGCGCCCTGTCGTCGCTGCTCGTGCGTATCCGGAGTTTTTATACACAAGGCGGTGCCGCGGCGGGCGTCAGAGCGTGACGCGCAGGCCGTCGTACGCCGGCTCGACCGGTGCGGGCAGCTTTTTCTTCCAGGTGGCGTAGTCCACGAGCTGGGTCATGTGCGTGATGAAGGCCCGGCGCGCGCGCATCGCCAGCGCCGCCTCGCAGGCGGCGTCGATGGTCATGTGCGTGGGGTGCGGCAGCGGCCGCAGCCCGTCGAGCACCGCCACATCGGCGTGCATGCCCATTTCGAGAGCCTCGTCGGTGACGCGGTGGCAGTCGTTGAAGTAGGCGAGCTTCTTGCCGGAGGATTTCTCCTCGAAGACCAGCCCGAGGGAGCTGATGGAGCCGTGGGGAAGCAGGGCGGAGCGGATGCGGCAGCCGTTGGGCAGCTCCAGCACCGGGGGCATGCGCAGGGGGCGCAGCGCGACATAGCCTCCGCTGATGGCCTTTTCCGTGATGGCGTAGGGGAAGCAGGTGCGCAGGCGCTGTTCGCCCTCGTCGGTGGTGTAGACGGGCATGGCGTGCCCGCCGCGCATCTCGCAGAAGCGGCGCAGGTCGTCGAAGCCCATCATGTGGTCGGCGTGTCCGTGCGTGAGCAGCACCAGGTCGATGTGCCGGATGTCGTTCCACAGGCATTGCAGGCGGAACTCCGGCCCGCAGTCCACCTGCACATGCAGGCCGTCCAGCACGACATGCACGCTCGAGCGCGTGCGGTGGTTGCGCCGGTCGGAGAGGTCCAGGCCCTCGTTGGGGTGGGCGATGAGCGGCACGCCTTGGGAGGTGCCGCAGCCGAGAAAGATCAATTCCATGGGGACGGCTTGAGTGAGGGCGTTTTTACCGCGTTGTCCGGACTCATCCGCCGGGAATGCGCTTGCCTGGCGAGGGGGGCGGGCTAGCGTTCGGACCACTATGCCGCTCGCCCTTATCGACCTTTATCTGGCGCTGGAACTGAAGGGGTTCAGCCAATGGGAACCGCGCACCAAGGCTCTCGTGGCCATCGTGGGCGGCGTGCTCCTGCTGGTCTTCACCATCGCCCTGATTCGCAAAGTCGGCGTGGTCGCCATCGCCGTGCCGGCCGTGATCATCGGCGCCCTGTATGTCATGAATCAGAACAGCGGCTGCCTGGAGGGTGCCACCGAGGTGAACGACGAAGGCACCTACCAGAAGGGCAAGTCCAAGGCTCCCGCCCCCGGCGCCACGACCGCTCCCACCCGATAGTTTCGGCTCTGCTCCGCGACGGCCCGGCCGGCTTCACGCCTGCCGGGTTTTCTTTTTTCGCTTCCCGGCGTCGGCGGGCGCGCGCTTACTTCGCGCCCATGTTCGAGTCCCTTACCGACCGCATGTCCAACGCCCTGCGCAAGCTGCGCGGCGTGGACAAGATCACCGAGGACAATATCGCCGAGTCGCTCGCCGAGGTGCGCACCGCGCTGCTTTCCGCCGATGTGCATTTCCGCGTGGCGCGCGAGTTTGTCGAGAAGGTGAAGGCGGAGTGCGTGGGCAAGGCGGTCCTCGCGTCGGTCGAGCCCGGCCAGCAGGCCGTGAAAATCATCCACGACGAACTGGTGAAACTCCTCGGCGAGGGCCGCGTCGGGCTCAGCCCCAAGCGCCCGTTGCGCGTGATGCTCGTGGGCCTGCACGGCTCCGGCAAGACCACCTCCGCCGCCAAGCTCGCCAAGTTCATGGCGAAGAAGGAGGGCGTGCGCACGCCCTGCCTCGTGGCCTGCGACATCTACCGCCCCGCCGCCATCGACCAGCTCGAGATCCTCGCCAAGGCCGAGGGCGCCCTCTTCCACGCCGACCGCGCCTCTCGCGACGTGCCCGCCATCGGCGAGGCCGGCCTCAGGTTCGCGCAGCAGCATCACGCCGACCTCGTCGTCTTCGACACCGCCGGCCGCCTGCAGATCGACAACGACCTCATCGCCGAGATCAAGCGACTGCGCGACATCGTGCAGCCCGACGAGGTGCTGCTCGTCGCCGACGCCGCGCTGGGACAGGAGGCCGTGAATGTCGCGAAGCACTTCCACGAGGCGGTGAACCTCACCGGCATCATCCTCACCAAGCTCGACGGCGACGCGCGCGGCGGCGCGGCGCTCTCCATGAAGGCCATCACGGGCGTGCCCATCAAGTTCATGGGCCTGGGCGAGAAGACCGGCGACTTCGACGTGTTCCACCCCGACCGCATGGCCCAGCGCATCCTGGGCATGGGCGATGTCGTGTCGCTCGTCGAGAAGGCGCAGGAGGCCATCGATCAGAAGGAGGCCGAGCGTCTCGCCGAAAAGATGAAGAAGGCGGACTTCGACCTGGAGGACATGCTCGCGCAGATGCGCCAGATGAAGAAGCTCGGGTCGCTCGGCGGGCTCATGAAGATGATGCCCGGCGGTCACAACCTGAACATCGGCGACAAGGAGGAGAAGCAGATGAAGCGCACCGAGGCGCTCATCCTCTCCATGACCCCCGCCGAGCGCCGCAAGCCCGACATCATCAACGGCTCGCGACGCCACCGCATCGCCAAGGGCGCCGGCGTGCCGGTCAGCGAGCTCAATGTGATGCTCAAGAATTTCAACGGCATGCGCGACATGATGCGCATGCTCAAGGGCGGCATGAAGGGCGGCAAGGGCCGCGAACTCATGCGCCAGGCCGAGGCCATGGCGCGCAAGGGCGGCATGCCCAAGGGCCTCGGCGGCCCCGGCGGTTTCCCGGGCGGCGGCTTCCCCAAGTTCTGAGCGCGCCCGCGCCCTTCCGGGTCGGTTCGCGCCGGCTCAGAGGAAGTCGAGTTCGCCGAACTTGCGCCCCGGCAGGATGGCGGCGGGATCCACGCCGAGACGCTTGCGCAGGATCGTGGCGTAGACCTGACGGAAATCGGTCGAGAAGGTGATGTCCTTGTTCTTCTCGATGTTCAGGTCCGGCGCCTGCCCGACCAGGTTGTTGCGCAGGCCGGAGCCCATGATGAACAGCGGCGCGGCGGTGCCGTGGTCCGTGCCGGCGCTACCGTTTTCCGACGGACGCCGGCCGAATTCGGAGAAGGTCATGGTCAGCACGCGCCCGGCGATTTTGCGCCGCTCCAGGTCGAGTTGGAACGCCGCCATGGCGTCGGACAGCTCGGTGAGCAGCCGCGCGTGCGTGCCAAGCTGGTTGGCGTGCGTGTCGAAGCCGCCGTGCGAGGTGAAGTAGACCCGCGTCTCCAGGTTCGAGGCGATGAGCGCCGCGATGCGCCTGAGCGACTGGCCCAGCGCGGTCGGCGGGTATTCGGCCTCCGGCTTGTCCTTGGAAAGGATGTCCTGCACGCGCGACTCGGTGACCAGCGCGTCCATGAGCGTGTGCCTCAGGTATTCCGCGTTGTCGTCGCCGGCAAGCGACGGCGGCGGCGGCGCGTCGTTGAGCGTCGCGAGTATTTCCGCGGAGTCGGGCAGGCGACCGCGCTGCGCCCCCGGTCGTCTTTTGCCCCCGCGTCCGGCGTCGCCGGTGAGGCCGAAGGTGTTGTGCGGCGATGCGGAGAAAAAGCTCTGGGGCAGGATGCCCGTGGTGTGGACGCCGGCGGGGTCGCTTCCCTGTCCGTCGCAGGCGGCGTCGAAGTAGCGGCCGACCCAGCCCGTGTCGCCGTTCACATGCGC
The DNA here is from genome assembly GCA_945957395.1 of uncultured Opitutia bacterium. Taxonomy (GTDB): domain Bacteria; phylum Verrucomicrobiota; class Verrucomicrobiia; order Opitutales; family UBA953; genus CAMFKE01. Next base: position 34,916 of record CAMFKE010000002.1, on the reverse strand, counting down.
GTCCGTGGCGGTCTCCCAGATTTCGGTGGAGCGGAAGTGCGAACGGTTCGGATTTGGGTAGCCCACATTGCGGATGATGGACAGCCCCCCGTTCTTCCAGAGCTCGGCGAGCTTGCCGCAGCCGGGGTGAAAGGCGAGGTTGTCGGCGAGCCGGTGCATGGGCGCGCCTTGTTTGATGCCCAGCGTGGGGCGCAGTCGGTGATAGTTGTCGTCCTCGAACGGAATGAGGGTGTTGAGCCCGTCGTTGCCTCCGGCGAGCTGGATGATGACCATCACCGGCATGTCCTTGAGCGGCGCCGGCGCGCCCGCCAGCACGGAGTCGGTGAGGAATCGCGGGGCGACGCTCGCGAAGGCCACGAGGCCGAGCCCCTTGCCGGCGGTGCGGAGAAATTCGCGGCGGGTGTAAGGTGTGAGCATGGGAAGGCCTGTCGTTGTTTTTTGGATTCGAGTGTGCGCCTTTTCAGCCGAGTTGGTATGCGGGGCACTGCAGCACCGCCACCACCGCCTCCCTTAGCGCGGCAAGCCGCTTCTCCTCCTCCTGCGGCAGGGCTTCCGCCAGGGCGGCCAGAAACTCCGGCGAGGCCGGCGCGGGCAGCAGGCCTTCGGCGAGGTTGCGCGCCACGGCCTCGCGCGGCCCGGCCCCGGCGAGACGACTCAGTCGCTCGTCGGACACGGTGATTCGACCGCGCCCGGCCTTGCGCGCCTCCTCCAGCGCGCGCCTGTCGTCGGCGTTGAGCTGGTTCTCATTGATCGGACGGAAAAGGCTGCGCGCGAGCTGCCGGCGCGCCGCGAGGGTGGAGGAGTTGATCCAGTTTTTGCCGCCGACCCACCCGCGCACATTCGGGGGTTCGTAGAAGGCCTGGCCCATGGCGCGCAGCGTGCCGAGTATGGCGCCGGGTGTCGGCGCCGTGTCGAGTTCCAGGTCCTGGCAAAGGCCCAGGTAGTATTCGTGCGGGCTTTTGATGCGGTTGCCGCGCAGCGCCGGGGCGTAGAAAAGTTCGGAGGCGAAGACGATGCGGGGCAGGTCCGCGACCTTGAACCCGCCCTCTTTCCAGCGGGCGCCGAGCCTCTGCGCGTAGGCGGGCGGCAGCCCCTCGCGCGCGACGAATTGGCGAAGGAAATCGTCGGCGACGAAGGTCGGGAGCGACGGGTGCTCGCTGACCAGCACGATGAGGTCGTCGGGCGTCCACCGCCCGGACCGCCCGAACACCGTCTTTTCGCCGGCGTCGTGGCGTTTCGGGTCGAAGGCGAAGGCGTCGTTGCGGATGTGGATGCCGGTGAGTGCTCGGGCCGCCTCCTTGATGTCCTGTTCCGTGTAGTTGTTTTGTCCCAACGAGAAGAGTTCGAAAAGCTCCCGAGCGAAGTTCTCATTGGGTGCGCCCGCCCGGCTCTGGTTGAGGTCGAGGTAGCGTATCATGGCCGGATGGCGCATGACGGACCTCAGCAGCGACGGGTAGTCTCCGTAGAGTCCGCGACGCAAAGTCGCCTGGTAGTCGAACAGCGCCGTCGGGCTTTTCACCTTTTGCGCCCCGACCACGACGATGTCCTGAAGCCAGGCGACGGCCTTTTCCTGAGGGCTGTTTTCCGGTTCCCTGGCGAAGGCCAGCCAGCGAAGGGCGTAATCGTTGAAGGCCTGCCTTCCCTTGCGTCGCGCCTCGTCGGCCAGTTCCTTGCGCTGCGCTTCGGGCAGCTCGCGCATGCGTTTGCGAAGGTCGGCCTGTTCCTCGTCGAAATGCTCCAGGTCGGGCGGCAGCGGCATGGGGCGCTCGACGCCGTAGGCATTCCGCAGGGTGGCCGCCGCGCCGTCGCGGACCGCCGCCTCCACGGCCGCCGGGGTGGCGGCGTAGCCGATGCGCCTGAGCAGGTGACGCGCGGCTGCCCGGTCGAATCGCGCTGGGTCGAGCGGCCGGAAGGCGACATCGGGCGGAGGCAGACGGAGCGGGGCGGAGGGAGTGGCCATGGGTGCGGGGGGAGAACGCCTGCGGGCTTCGCGGGTTTCGCGGTGGCGGTTTGTATCCGGGTTTTTTACGACAACGGCGCGTTTGGCGGTTCGTGATTGGCGGCGGCGAGACCGCCGGGCTTGCGTTTGCGCCGAATCGTTCGGATACAGGGCGTCTCGCGCGTCGCCGCCGGCGCCCGCCCTTTTTTATCCGACTCTTTCCCGATGTCTCCCGTCGTCATGGCCGTATCCGGCCCCGAGGTTGTCCGCCATATCCCCGCTCTGGCGAATCTGCGCGTGAGCGTGTTTCGCGACTGGCCCTACCTTTATGAGGGCGATGTGGCGTATGAGCGGAAATATCTGCTGCCGTACGCCGAGTCGCCCACGGCGCTCATCGTGCTGGCTCTGGACGGCGACCAAGTGGTCGGTGCGTCCACCGCGCTGCGACTGGACGAAGCGCCCGAAGAGGTGAAGGCGCCCTTGCTGGCCGCCGGATTCGAGCCTAGCAAAACCCTTTATTGCGGCGAATCCGTGCTCGACGCGCGCTACCGCGGACTGGGCGTCGGCGTCCGTTTTTTCGAGGAGAGGGAGCGCCACGCCCGCGCGCTGGGTCTGCGTCATGTCGCCTTTTGCCGGGTTGTGCGCGCGAAAGACCACCCTCGCCGTCCCGCCGATGCGCGCGACCTCGACGACTTCTGGCGCCACCGCGGCTACCTTTGCCGACCCGACATCCGGACGGAGTTCTCCTGGCGCGAGATCGGCGAGGAAGCCGAGTCGTCCAAGGTCATGGAGTTCTGGGTGAAGACGCTCGCGTGAGCGGCATTCTCGGGCGGTCGGGATCAGCGGCTCGCGGCTTTTGGCTTCGGCGTGGCGGATTTTGGGGCGGACGCATCTTCCGCCCGCGGCTTGCACCGATAGCCGGCTTGTCTCAGGGTCTCCGACCAAGGGCCGAGTCTGCGGAGAAAATCGCCCGTGTCGCGCGAGGCGGCCGGCGACCAGGCGATTTCTGAGAGAGCGCACAGGCGGGGCAGCAAGCGGTGGTCGGCCAGGGCGGGGGTGGTGATGTGTTCCGTCCACAGACAGGCCTGCACGCCCAGGATATTATTCGCGAGAGGCTCGGGCAGCCCCGGCTCCACGGGTTCGTAGCCGTAGACTTTTTCCAGCGGCGTAATTCCGTCGGCGCCCCGCGGCTCGCCAGGGCCGCGGCGCTCCGGCAGGTCGAAGTAAAGGTGGCTGATGGGCGTGAGCACCACGTCGTGCCCGCGCTCCAGCGCCCGGCGGGCGAAGGCGGCGTCGCGCCAGACCATCACCGCGGCGTCCGAGGGGATGGGCGGGCCGGCGGCGATCTCATCCCATCCCATGGCGCGGCGCCCGCGATCGCGCAGGAGTCCGGCGATGCGTCGCGTGAAATCCGCCTGCAGGTCGTGCGCGTCCTTGCCGCCGATGCTCCGGAGTCGCTCGCGGCACTTCGGGCAGTCGTTCCAGGCGAGAGGGGACACCTCGTCGCCGCCGATGTGGATGTAGGGGGCGTCTGCAAACAGTTCGCATACGCGACGCAGCACGGTCTCGGCGAAGGCGAAGGTGGCCGGGTTTCCGGCGCAAAACACATCCTTGCCGCGCAGGCCCTCGGTGTGCACGGCGTTGTTCTCGCAGGCGAATTCCGGATACGCGACGAGCGCGGCGTAGGCGTGGCCGGGCATCTCGATTTCCGGAACGACGGTGATGAAGCGCGCCTTGGCGTAGGCGAGGATTTCGCGGATGTCGGACTCGGTGTAAAAGCCGCCGTAGTCGCCCGGGCGGCCTCCTTCGAAGCTCAGCTCGGTGGCGCGCCAGTCCCACGGTCGGTCGGTCTTGTCTCGCCTCCAGGCGCCGACGCCGGTGAGCCGCGGGTACTCGGGGATCTCGAGACGCCAGCCCGGCCCGTCGGTGAGGTGCCAGTGGAAAGTGTTGAGCTTGTGGCGCGCCATGAGGTCGAGCGTGCGTTTCACGAAGGCCTTGCCGAAGAAGTGGCGCGATTCGTCCAGGTGCAGCCCGCGCCAACGGAAGCGAGGCGCGTCGCGCACGGTGAACGACCCGAGGTCGCAGTGTTGCTCAAGCGCGGCGCGCAGGGTCTGCCACCCGCGGTACAGTCCGGCGGGCGTGGGGGACTCGAGATGCGCGCCGTCGCGATCCGTGCGCAGCGTGTAGCCTTCCGGGGATGTGGAGGCGGCCGTCTCGAGCGTCAGGCGCAGCACCGCGCCCGAAGTGTCGCCGAGTCTGACCGGGGCGGCCTTTCCCGAAATAGCACCCAGTTCCTCCGCGATGAGGGCGGCGACCTCGCGCAACGCGGGCGGAGATTCTTCGGCGATTCGCACGCGCACGGGGCGCGACGCAGGCCCGTTCGGCGCCGTTTCCACCGAGGCCGGACGCGGGATGATGTCGAGCGCGCTCGCCGGCGGCGAGAAAAGCGCGGTCAGGGCGAAGGTCAGCAGGTGCAGGGCGGTGCGGTTCATGGGGGCGCACCCCGTTCAACCGCCTTTCCTTCGCACCCGCCACTCTTTCCGGAGGTTTTGATTATTTCTATTGCAAAGCCACTATGTGATGCAAAGTTGCTCCGCATGCCGTTCACCCCGCCGCCGAATGCCGAATCCGCCCCCGTGGAGGTGAGCGAGCGTCACCCGGAAACCGGGGCGTGCCGATACTATACGGAGTCGCCGGGCGGGGTGTGGTTCACGGGCTGGCCGCGCGCGGGTCGCTGGCGGGAGATTCTGGGGCGTTTCAGCCTGGTGCGTCAGCATGCGGACGACCCGATGCGTGTCATCGACTTCGCGGAGGAATCCGGGCGCGTGCGCGCGCTGTGTGTGGAGATCGTGGATCGACGCACCGACAACCTCATCGTCTTCCGCTATGTCGGCGAGCCGTTCGCCGTGGAATCCCTCGACTGAATCCGCGCCGATTTCGGCGCCTCATTTTTTATCCCATGAATATCACCACGATGGAAAATTCCTGCACGCCTCCGCCGCTTCCGGCCGAGGCGAACATCTCTCCGGATATCCGGAGCCGTCCGGGCCACCTGCGTCAGCGTCCGCTTCTGCTTTTGTCCGCCGTCGGCGCAGCGGTCGCCGCCGACGCCACGCTGTGGACGGGCGACGGCCTGAGTGTGGGCTACGGCGGCTACGGCGCCGCCTTGGGCGGCCTGCTCGGCGCTTCGGCGCTGGCGGCGATGCGGCGCGACTTGGATTTCCGCAGGCCCGAGTGGGGGCTGCTCGCTTCCGCCATCGTCGCGTCCGTGATCGAGGGCGGCTGGCTGAGCGTGGCCCTGAGCGCGGCGGCGCCGGGCATCGCCGTCAGCCGACCCGCGGCGCAGTCTTCATCGGTTCCGGTGGCGCCGGCGTATTATGAGGCGGTGTCGCGCTGGGCGGATGAGTTGGCGTGCGCCGTGCGCGACGCGGGCTCGCGGGTGTTTCGCGGCAGGGGCGGCGCGTGGGCGGCGGCGCTCGTCGTCGGAGCGTTTTTCCTGATCCTGCTGGCGACGGGCAACGCCGCGCTGGCCAAGTATCTTGAGGATGTGACGGGCGTGCTGCGTCGCGCCATCGACCTCGACTCCGCCGATATCGCGCGCGTGTTCTTCTGGTGCGCCGGCATCCTGGTGTTCGGCGTGTTCGCCGCCGGCCGCCCAACGCGGATGAGCGAGCGCGCCTACGAGGCGCCGTCCGAGAAGGCCGCGCCGGTGCCTTTGGCCGCGCTGCTTGGCGCCAATCTGGCGTTTCTGGCGTCGAACCTTGTCGACACCTACTGGCTCGGACTGCGGCGCGGCGCACCCGAGGGAGTTTCGACCACCGAATACCTGTATTCCGGCGCCTACGCGCTCATGGCCGACGCCGCCGTCGCCGCAGCGCTGCTGTTGTTCCTGTTTCGCAATGGCGGCGCGGCGCGAGGCTCGCGTGCGGCGCGATGGGCGGGGGTGGCGCTCGCCGCGCAGTGCGCGTGGCTGGGCCTTGGCGTGGCCGGCCGGCTGGCGTTGCAGATGAACAAATTCGGGTTCACCCCTGTGCGCGTGTGGGGCGTCGTACTGCTGGTGTGGGGCGCGGTCGGCATCGTCGGCGTGGTGCGCCACTTGCGCGGCGTCCCGTCGCCGCTCGCCTTCGCCCGGCTTTCGGCGTGGAGCGCGCTCGGTCTGCTGGCGCTCGTGCAGTTCCGGCCTCCCGCCGTGTTGAGCGTGGACCTGAACCTGGCTCTTTTCGCCGCCCGGCCGGAGTGGCGTTTTGACGACGCCTACCACGCCATGGTGGGCGCCGAGGGCCGGCGGCTATCCGAGGCCGTCGCCAAGGCGGAGCCGAACACGGCGCGCGGCGTCGAGGAGCGCGCGCGCATCGAGCAAGGTCGGGCGGGCTCCGGAGCGCGTCTCGACTGGCGCGTGCGCAGTCTGAGAAGGGACGGCGTGGCTGAGCGTTATCTTGCCGGGGGTGGGGAAAGTGCCGACAACGGGGCCCGATGAATCTTAGAGAGTCGCTTGAACGCGTGGCCGACATGCGGTTGCGTATCCTCGAATCCCAAAAGTTTCGGGGCTACTCGGGGCGCGCGCGAGCTTTGGGCGGATGCGCGGCGCTGGCGGGTGCGCTGGCGTTGCGCTGGGTGCCGGAGGGGATGATGCATGTCGCGCTGCCCGTCGTCTGGGGGTGCGTGTTCATTTTCGCCTTTCTGCTCAACTACGGCGCCGTGCTGCGCTGGTGGCTGCTCTTGACCTCCGATCAACGGCGTCGTTCGCCGCTGAGTCCGGCGTTGGAGAATCTGCCGGTGTTCGTGGTGGGCGGGGTGCTGACGGTGCATTTGTTTTTGCGTGGCTCCATCGCATCGCTGCCGGGCATGTGGGCGTCGGTGCTGGCGCTCACACACTTCACGGCGAAGTACGCGATTCCGCGAGGGTTGAGGGCGGTGGGATGGTGGTATGTCGCCGCCGGCGCGATGATGTTGGCGTATTCGGAGGTAATCTGGAGGACGCCGTGGCTGCCCGGGTTGGTGTTCTTCGTCGGCGAGTGGGCCGGCGGATGGTTTCTTTTTCGCGCCCACCACGAGGGTGGGGTCCTGGCCTTTCTTTTCGGCGTCGGACGTTCCCCGCGAGACGAGGAGTCCGCCCATCGTTGAAACCGGTCGATTACCGGGGGCTTTTTACCGCAGGTCACACATGAATAACGAAACGCTTGAACCGCTGGAGCGCCTGTTCCACGACCCCACCCGGCTCGCCCTGTTGTCGGCGCTGCTGGAGACGCCCGAGGCCGCTTCCTTCACCGGTCTTAAGACGGCCTGCGGCCTGACCGACGGCAATCTGCAATCGCACCTGCGCGCCTTGGAAGCCGCCGGCGTGGTGTCCCTGCGCAAGGAGATTCACAACGACCGGGCGCGCACGCGCGTGGAGATCACGGATGCCGGGCGGGCGAAGTTCCTCGATTACCTCGAGGCGCTGGAGGCGGCGCTGCGGCGCGCCGCGGAGGCCGCGGGTGTGGCGAAATCCTCGCGCTCCTCCATCCTCTCTCCGGACGGATTGCGCGCGGCGCGCGGCGAGGCGTAAGGCGGGTCAGTTTTTCGCCGCGGTCGGTGCTGCGATTCCCGCCTCCTGGCGCAGCGCTTCGATATCAAGGTCCTTGAACCAGGGGGGCAGGTTGGCCCAGATCTCGTGATAGCCGAAGCCGCCCGCGGTCATTTCGCGCAGCGCCTCCTCCTTCGTCCATCCCTGGACCGCCACGCGGTAGATGGCGCACATCGTCCCGGTGCGGTCGGCGCCGTGCTGGCAGTGTACGAGCACCGGGGCTTTCGACGGGTCGGTGACGATTTTTAGGAAACGCACGGCGTCCTCGCGCTCCGGGTGCCAGGTCTTCATGAAGATGTGCTCGTAGCCGACCTTGGTGTCGCCGAGCTCGTCGCGGTCGGAGTGGAAGGCGCGCAGGTTCACCACCGTCTTCACTTTGAGCGGGCTGAGGTTCCTCATGCCCTGTTTTGTCGGCTGAGCGCTGCGGAAGAGCGTGTCGCTCACCCTGTGCAGATTGGGCAGGCCGTCCATCTTCAGCGGCGTCGCCCAGGACGCGGGGCGTTCGGTATGCGCGTTGGGCGGAGTCGGGGCCGTGGCGGGGGCGGGCTCTGCGAAGGCGGCTGATGCGGCGAGAATCGAAAGTGCGACGGCGCTGGGAATTTTCATGGGAGTGCCCTGGGAGCAAAATTGAAACGGCGGCGAGCGGGGGCTCGCCGCCGCGGGGGGACGGGAATCAGCGGAGGAACTCGATCACCTCGGGGATGATGACGGAGCCGGCGTCCTCCAGCAGGTAGTGGCCGGCGTCGGCATGGTGGCGCACCGTGGCGGCCGGGAAGAGTTCGCGCCAGCGCGCCAGGAACTTGTCGTTGAAGCAGAAGTCGCGGCCGCCCCATTCGATGAGCATGGGCTTGGTCAGGAGGCGGGTCAGCCCTGTCTCGACCTCGGTGAGCGCCGCATACGAGGGGTGCCGGGGGGACAGCGGGATGTCTCGCACGAAGTTCGCCACGGCGCGGCGGTTGGCGAAGGAGTCGTAGGGGAACAGGAAGCCGGCCTTGGCGGGCAGGGGAAGGGGCTTGTTCACGGCCATGAAGGTGGCCGGCCAGGCGAAGGCGTTGAAGGCGCGCACGATGAACGGCCCGAAACAGGGGATCTTGCAGATCGCGATGCTGGGCGGGATGTCCTGCGAGCGGAAGGCGGCGGTGTTCGTGACAAGCAGCTTGCGCACGGCGTCGGGACGGCGCACGGCGACGCCGAAACCGATGGCGCCGCCCCAGTCGTGTACGCCGAGGTGGAAGGCCTTGACTCCGAGGGTGTCCAGAAGCGTCTCCACATGCCGGATACGGTCGGCCAGGCCGAGGTAGCGGGCGGGCTTGTCGGAGAGGCCCATGCCGAGGTGGTCGGGCGCGAGGCAGCGGTAACCCTGGGCGGCGAGAGCCTTGATGAGGTCGCGCCAGAGGAACGACCAGGAGGGGTTGCCGTGCAGCAGCACGACCACGGGGCCGTCGCCGCCGGTGTCGACATAGTGCATGCGGCCCTCGGGCAGCTCCAGCCAGTGAGACCGGAACGGATACAGGGCTTGGACTTCGGGCGGGAGGACGGGAGTCACGGGAAGAGGGGGGATTGTTTTGCCACGGAAGACACGGAGGGCGCGGAATCGATGCGATAACAATCACGCCTGAACGGCGAGCATGAGGGAGGACAGGCCGGAGCCGATGCCGAGCAGGGCGACCTTGTGCCCCGGGCGGATCTCGCCGGAGTCGCGGGCGAGCGCGAAGGTGGCGGGGCAGGAGACGGAGCCGACGTTGCCGAGGGTGTCGAAGCTGGCGCGGTCCTTGGCGGGGTCGAGGGCGAGCGCCTTGAACAATTCGGTGGAGTGGCGGCGGCCCACCTGGTGGGTGACGATGCGGTCGGGGGTGGATTCGTCCCAGCCGGTCTCGGCCTTGAACTTGCGCCAGCAGCGCGAGGCCACGCCCATGCCGGCGGCCAGGAGCGCTTCGGAGTCGGTCTGCATGGCGAGCACATCGCCGGCGGTGTCGCCTTCGCAGAGGGTGTTGGCGGAGGAGTCGGTCTCCACGGCGCCGCCGAGCAGGCGGGGGGAGCCGGAAGGGGCGAGGTCGTCGCGGCACACCACGGCGGCCACGGCGCCGGCGCCGATGGTGAGGTTGGCGAAGAAGGGCTTGATGGAGTTGCGCGTCAGAGAGGTGTCGCCGTTGAGCTTGGCGAGGGTGCCCTCGATGAGCGGGCGGCCGTTCTCGCCGGAGCACACGAGGGCGCGGCGGATGACGCCGGCCTCGATCATGGAGGCGGCGAGCACAAGGCCGTTGAGGAAGCCCAGGCAGGCGTTGGAGACGTCGAAGATCTGGCAGTCCGGACCGAGGCCGGTGAAGCCGTGGACATACGCGGCGGTGGAGGGTTCGAGACGGTCGCGGCACACGCCGCAGTGCATGAGCGCATCGATGTCGCCGGGGGCGACGCCGGCCTTGGCGAGCGCCTTGCGTCCGGCCATGGCGGAGGCCTCGGAGGGACGCACGGGGCGCGACCAGAAGCGGCGCTCGCGGATGCCGGTCATCAGCTCCAGCCGGCCGGCGGGCAGCTTCAGCCGCTCGTACACCGGGGCGAGCTTTTGCTCCAGCAGGTCGGACGACCATACTTCGTCGGGAAGTTCGGCTTCAAGGGAGGCGAGGACGACGCGAGAAAAACGCATTGCGGAGAGTGATTGCGGAAGGTGCCCGGACGGGCTGGCGCCGCCGGCAACGCACGCACGGAAAGCATGTGGGCGCGGAGTGCGAGGGTTCGTTTTCGCCGGATGCGAAAACTCGGATTCGCCAAACGAGGACGGCCGGGCCGGGTTCGCCGGTCTTGGGCCCGATCAGGCCGCGCGGTCGGGCGGTGTCGCGCCGTCGGTGCGGGCCACGCGTTCGGCGAGGCGGGCCGCGGCGGCCCTGGCTTCCGCTCGGCGTATCCGGGCGAGCCGTGCGTTTTTGAAGAAGGCCCAGGTCATGAAGAAGGCGGCGCACCAGGGGACGAGGCCGGAGGTGATGCCGAAGGCGAGGAAGTCGGCCGCATGGGCGAACTCGATGTCCCTGCCGTCGTGCAGGACATAGGCGGCCGTGCCGGGCAGGATGAGCAGCTCTCCGGTGAGCGCTCCCAGCAGCGCGGCGCGCCAGAGCGAGAACCGGGCGGAATCGCCGAAGGCGTAGCGCACCAGGGTCGCCTGCGCCAGCAGGGAGAGCGGGATGATGAGCGGCGCGAGGAAGGCCAGGGCGTAGGCCATCCACATGAGGCGGAAAGAGTCGGCGCCCCCGTGGCTCAGGCAGACATAGGCGAAGCCGTAGATGAAGGCGGCGACGAATCCGGCGGCGACGGCTTCGAGGCCTAGTTTGAATTTGTCCTGACGGGATGACATGGGCGGCTGGGCGAATCGGTGCGATTGACGGGGCCCTCGGGGGGGGGCGTGCGTCAGATGTGGCCGGGCAGGAATGGTGGCCGCCTGTCGGGAGTGAAGGGAGAATTTAGAGGACGGGAAAAAAAGCGCGGCGCGCCGGGGTGGGGGCCCGCGGCGCGCCGGTGATGTTCTTTGGCCAAAGGTCCGAGGAACGCTTAGGCCAGCTTGGTCGCCGCCTTGACGGCGGATTCGTCGAAGAAGTTGCAGCCCATGCCGGCGTCCACCACCACGCCTTGCGCGTTGATGCCGGAGCTGCGCGGCGAGAGCAGGAAGACGGCGGTGTCGGCCACCTCCTGCGTGGTGAGATTCTCCTTACGCATGGTGAGCTTCTCGGCGAAGAGGTAGTTTTCCAGGTAGCCGGGGATGCCGGCGGAAGCGGAGGTCTTGAGCGGGCCGGCGTTGACCGAGTTGAACCGCACGCGGTCCTCGGCGAACGACTTGGCGAGGAAGCGCGTGGCGGATTCCAAGGCGGCCTTGATGGGCGACATGTACCCGTAGCTGGCGGCGGTGACCTGCGCGGAGATGCCGATGGACACGACGGAGGCGTCCTTCGCGAAGTACGGCTTGAAGGCGCGCGCGAGCTCGACGAGCGAGAAGCACGAGATGGCGGTGGCCTGGAGGAAGTCGGCGCGCTTGGTCTCGTGGAAGGGTTTTAGGCCTTCGGAATAGTTGGCGAAGGCGATGGAGTGGACGAGACCGTGGAAAGGGCCGTGTGCGGGTCCGGCTTCGGCCGCGAGGCGCGCGATCTGATCCTCGTGCTCGACATCGCACAGGTAAACGGGGCGGTCGCCCAGCAGCTTGGCGAGGGAGTCGGCGCGGGACTGGGAGCGCACGGCGTAGACGACCTTGGCGCCCTCCTCCTCCAGTGTCTTGGCGATGTGCCAGGCGACGCTCTTCTTGTTGGCGACGCCCGCGACGAGGAAGGTTTTACCGGCGAGTTTGAGGAAGGACATTACAGCGAGGGGCAAAGGAGCAGAGGGGAAAAGTCGCCGGTGTGGCCGCGGGCCGGTGTATCCACTTTGCGCCCATGTGCCTTGGCTCCTTTATCCCGTTTCGTTACTTCTTGTCGATGAGGGCGAGGGTGAAGTTGATGGCGAGGGCCAGTTTGCCGTCCTTCTTGATGACGCCCTTCATGGAGTGGAAGGCCTGCATGGTCTCGCCCATGGTGACCTCGATGGTGATGGTGTCGCCGGGCAGCACCATGGCCTTGAACTTGGCGTCCTCGATGCGGCAGAGCACGGGCGTCTTGCCTTCGCCGGACTGGCCGGCGGCCTGCATCTTCTTCACCAGGTAGATGGCGCCGGTCTGGAAGACGGCCTCGCACAGGAGCACGCCGGGGGTGATGGGGTTGCCCGGGTAGTGACCGGCGTAGAAATTCTCTTCGGCTTTGAAGGTGCGCACGCAGGTGGCGCCGTTGTCGCGCAGCTCGACGATGTCGTCGACGAACAGGAAGGGCGGGCGGTGCGGGATGGTGGCGAGGACGTCGGCGTGGGACATGGGGAAGTCGGTGTTGGGAGTGAGAAAGGAGGGCGGGGGAATGCCGGGAGGGAAAGTAAGAATTAAGGGCAAGAGGCGGGAAATGGAGCCGGGCGCGCGATTTCCGCCTGCCGTCCTTGGTTCCGGCTTTCCGGGCGCGAACTCAGAGCGCGGCGATGCCGGCGGAGAGCACCTCGCAGGTCTTGGCCAGCGCGGCGTCGTCGTGGGCGGTGGAGAGGAAGGCGGCCTCGTAGGGGGAGGGCGGCAGGAACACGCCGGCGTCGAGCGCGTGGCGGAAGAGTTTTTTAAACAGTTCGCCCTGCGTGGCGGTGGCCTGCGCGTAGTTGTGCACCGGCGTTTCCGAGAAATAGAGGGAGAACATCGAGCCCACCTGCGGCACCTGCAGCGGCACGCCCTTGCGCTTCGCGGCGTCCAGCAGCGCGTCGCGCAGCACGCGGCCCTTGCGGTCGAGTTCCGCGTAGGGGTTCAGGCGCTGCAGCTTGCGCACCGAGGCGAGGCCGGCGGCCATGGCGAGCGGGTTGCCGGAGCTGGTGCCCGCCTGATACACGGGGCCCAGCGGCGCGAGTTTGTCCATGATCTCGGCTTTGCCGCCGAAGGCGCCCACGGGCAGGCCGCCACCGATGATTTTGCCCAGGCAAACCAGGTCGGGCACCACACTCGTGAGCCCCTGCGCGCCGGAAATGGAGAGGCGGAACCCGGTCATCACCTCGTCGAAGATGAGCACGCTGCCGTGCGCGGTGCACAGCTCGCGCAGCTTTTCCAAAAAGCCCGGGAGCGGCGGGATGAGGCCCACATTGCCCAGGTAGGGCTCGAGGATCACCCCCGCGATCTCCGCGCCGTGCGAGGCGAACGCCGCCTCGAGTCCCGCGAAGTCATTGAAGGTGAGCACGAGGGTGTCCGCCGCCACGCCGGCCGTGACGCCCGCGCTGTCGGGGTTGCCGAAGGTGAGGGCGCCGGAGCCGGCCTTGATGAGCAGTGCATCCACCGCGCCGTGGAAACAGCCGGAGAACTTGATGATCTTGCTGCGGCCGGTGTGGCCGCGCGCGAGGCGCAGCGCGGACATGGTGGCTTCGGTGCCGCTGTTGCACATGCGCACCTTCTGGATGCTTTTGGGGAAACAGGATTTCACCAGCTCCGCCATGTCCACTTCGAGCGGGCCGGGCGTGCCGAAGGCCGTGCCTTGGTCCACCGCGGCGTGCAGCGCGGCGCGGATTTCCGCGTCGTTGTGACCGTGGATGGCGGGGCCCCAGGTGAGCACATAATCGATGAGCTCCTTGCCGTCCACGGTGCGCAGGCGGCAACCGTCGGCGGATTCGGTGAAGAAGGGGGTGCCGCCCACATGGCGGAAGGCACGCACCGGCGAGTTCACACCGCCGGGGATGAGGGTCTTGGCCTTTTCAAACAGAGCTTCGGAGCGATTCATGTCGGCCCCGATTTAGAGTGATGCCTGCGGGGCGCAAATCCGGTTTTCGCCGACACCGGGGGCGCGCGCTCAAAGCAGGGGGGCCGCCAGGTGCGCGAGGTTTTCCAACGTGCGCTCCTTCAGCGACATGGCGCGGCTGCGCGGGCGCGACGCCGGCTTGCTTTGCGCCTGCAGCTCGTCGGCCAGGGCGCGCATGCGCGCGACCACCGCCTCGTCCCGCACGACCGTCGCGAGTTCGAAGTTCACGAAGAGGCTGCGCATGTCGAGGTTGGCCGACCCGAGCACGCCCACCTCGCCGTCCACGACGAAGAGCTTGCCGTGCAACATGGGACCCTCGTGGAAAAAGATTTTGGCGCCGGCGTCGCGAAGGATGCGCAGGTGGTGGCGGCGGGCGAAATCGAGGAAGCGGTGGTCGGACTTGCGCGGGGTGATGATGCGCACGCGGCGCCCGGACCTGGCTTTGGCGGCGATGAGGCGCAGCAGCACCTCGTCGGGCACGATGTAGGGCGTGACGATGATGAGCTCTCGGCGGCAGTCGGCGGCGAGGGTGACGAGCTTGTCCCAGATCGGGTCGTTGACGAAGTCCGGACCGCCGCCGACGACCTCGATGGAGGAGGTGCCGACGGGAGCGGGCTGCACGGCGAGGTCGGCGCGCAGCGTCTCCGGTGAGCGGGCGGTGGCGAAGCACCAGTCGGCGGCGAAGAGGCGGGCGAAGGCGCCGACGGCCGGGCCTTCGACGAGGGCGCCGAAATCGCGGAAACGCCCGTTCATCGGCGTGGGCCCGGTGTACTCGGCGGCGAGGTTCTGGCCGCCCACGATGGCGGATGTCCCGTCGAACACGGCGAGCTTGCGGTGGTTGCGCAGGTTGGCCGAGTGGCGCGGGTGCCAGGGCGCCACGGGCATGAAGCGGGCCACTTCGCCGCCGGCGTCGGTGAGCTCGCGGAACAGCGCCGCGTCGGCGTCGCGCGAGCCGAGGTCGTCGATGAGCACGCGCACCTTCACGCCTTCGCGGGCGCGGGCGGCGAGCAGGCGCACCAGCTCGCGACCGGTCGCGTCGGAGCCGAAGATGTAGGTGAGTACATGGATGCTCTCCGTGGCCTTGGCGATGCGTTCGCGCAGGGCGAGGAAGGTGTCGGTGCCGCCGGCGTCGGCCAGGAGCGTGACGCGGTTGCCGGCCGTGGTGGTGTCGTCGGCGAAATCACCCGCGGCGTCGGTGGCGCGCACGCGGCCGGCCACGCGGGCCACGGAGAGGCGAAGGCGCGCCATCTCGTGGCGTTTGCGCACGCCGAAGAGGATGAAGAGGAGGAGTCCTGCGACCGGGGAGACGAGCATGAGCAGGCCCCAGGCCATGACATTGCCCGGAGGCCGGCGCTCGGCGAGTTGGCGGCCCGCGACATAAAGGGCGAGGGAGGCGCCCAGCACGGTGTTCCAGTGGGGCGTGACCGCCTCGTTCCAGAACACGGAGAGCAGTCGCGTGAACACTTGCGCGGCATCAAGGTCTTGGGCGATCGGAAGCGGCATCGGCGCCTATGTTGGAGGGGAGGTCGCGGCGGGTCAATGGCGTCGCGGCCGTCGCGAGCGGGGTGGTTCGGGCATGAAAAAAGGAGGCCGCTTCGCGGTCTCCTTGTTTCATGGGCGGACGCGGCTTGCGTCCTTAGCGCACGGCCTGGGCGTCCGAGCGGGGCTTGAGCTGGAAGACGGCCTCGGTCTGGTCCTTGAAGGGGCGGTTGCCCTCGACGAGGAACTGGACGGAGAGCTGAAGCGCCTTGTTGGTGAGGGCCTCCTCGATGACGGGCTGCACGCTCTTCTGAAGGAAGAAGCAGAAGCGGCCGTAGTCGAAGTAGGACTTTTCCAGGGTGGTGTCGGCGACGAAGTAGATCATCGCGGAGCGGCCGGTGTCGGGCTTGAACAGGTCGCTCTCCACGAACACCTCGTAGCTGCAGAAGTAGTTGTTGTGCGGCGGATACTTGGCGAAGAGCTTGATCGTGCCGCGTTCGAGGGTGAGCGAGCCCGCGGCGGCCGCGGCGTTTTTCTGGGAAGGGGTGTTGATGGACGAGGACATGGCGGGGCGATTCTTTGCCCCATGTCGGACATGGGGGCAAGCCGGGAGTCGCCCGAATCGCGTTGACGCCGCGGAGCGTCTTCCGCGGACGCAAAAAGGCCCGGGCGCATGGGGCGCCCGGGCCTTTTGGGAAGAAGTCGGCCGGGGAGGAGTGTCCGGCCGGCTTCGGCTTACTTCTTGGCGGTGTACAGCCAGGGGTCGGTGCCCAGCGAGCCCTTGAGGAACTCGGCGTAGTCGGGCGAGGCGACCTTGGCGCGTTCGGCCTGCGCTTCGGCGAGGCGCTGCTTCATGCCCTGCTGCTCGACCACCGAAGCGTATTCGGCGTTGGCGATGAAGGCCTGAAGGCGGGCGATGCCGGCGTCGAGGTGCTTGAGCTCCACCTGGCGGCGGGCTTCGAGACGGGCCTTGTACCAGTCCGAGTTCAGCACGGCTTCGGGCGTGAAGAGCGCGCGGAACTTCGGGCTGTTCCAGGTCATGCCTTCGAACTCTCCGTGGGCCATGATGCCCAGGAGGGCGCGGATGGGCGGGCAGGCGCCTTCGATGGAACCGTCGGCGAAGTACAGCTGGGCGACGCGCTTGTCGGTCACCAGGATGGTTTCCATGGACTCGGCGTAGACCTCGGCGCTCTGCAGCTCGGGCTTGAGCATGCCTTCGGAGAGCACGACGCCCGGGTTGGCGAAGACGCGGCCGAAGAAGCGCACGGCGAAGTCACGCGTGATGCGGTAGCCGAGGCGCGAGCCGGGGTAGGTCTTGCCGTTGACGGTCACATCGGGCACGCGCTCCATGAGGCCCTGGGCGATGAGCCACTGCGGGTCGCGCTCTTCGGGCTTCATGCGGCCCCACACCTCGGGAACGAGGAGGGAGATGTCGTGGTCGACGCGCATGTCGGGGCCGAGGCAGCCGGCGGAGGTGACGAAGCCCTGGTAGCCGGTGAGCAGGTAGGAGAGCAGCGCGTTGTTGAGGTCGACGACCGGGGGCAGCGCGTTGAAGGGGCCCTTGGTGAGCGCGCCTTCGGAGCCGGCGCCCGTGGTGGAGGGCGACTTGCCGGTCATGGAGGTGGCGAACTCGGCGAAGAGCTCGGGCAGGTCCATGTAGTGGATGGGGCCGTGGACGGACAGCGGGTGCACACCCTTTTCAGGCGGGTTGTTGCGGCGGCCGGAGAGCACGGCGGTGACCGGGATGGGCGTGGGCGAGCCGGCGGGCAGGCCGCGGTTGATGCGGGCCACGGTCTCGGTCATGTACTTGTCGCGCGGACGGGTGATGTCCTGGCGGTCCTGCAGGTAGCGCGGGTTCTTGGAGGGCTTGCCGTCCACGATGCGCGGGTTGGCGGAGGAGGCGCAGTACTCGGGGCCGACGCCGGAGGCGAACTCGGCGAGGTGGTTGCGCATCGGGCCGGTGAACTTGTTGAAGCCGACCACGTCGCGGGCCATGCCGCGCACTTCCGTGCGGGTGAGGGGCTGGTAGTTGGACAGGAAGCAGCCCATGCGGGACATGTCCGACTCGGTCTGCTTGTCGTAACCGCGGTGGATGGCGTCGTCCGGGCGCTGGAACAGGCGCATTTCGCAGTTTTCGGCGATCTTGACCGAGGGGTTGGTCACGCCGGCGGGCTTGCCCTGCAGGTGGCGGGTGGGGACGATCACGGAGGCCGTGATGTCGTCCTCGGTCTGCAGCTTGGCGGCGGGCATGAAGTCCGGGCGCAGCGAGAAGGTGCGCCAGGAGCCGGCGGGGGTGTAGCCGACGCGCAGGTAGCGGTTGGACAGCGGACGGTCGTTGTAGTTGAGCTCGTTGCCGTTGATGCCGTTGATGAGGTCGACGCCGAAGCGGGTGCGCCAGGACTCGGTGGAGCCGGCCTTGTGCACGCGCTTGATGACGAAGATGAGCTCCTTCACATGCGCCGGGATGGCGGTCAGCCAGGCGTTGTACTCGTCGGAGAACTCGGACGAGGGCGTGAGCAGCTTCACCAGCGAGCCGATGGAGCGGTCGGGGGAGAGGATGGCGCGCTTGTCCTTGCCGCGCTTGGCGGCGTCGCGGAAGCGGTCCGAGTAGTCGCGGGTCAGCAGGGTGTCGACGAGGTCGAAGTCCTTCTGGTAGTCGGCGACGAACACGCGGCCGGCGATGACGGCGTCGGAGATGCTCTTGGAGATCTCGGACTTGCCGCCGCCGGAGACGGTGCAGGGCTTGTGGCAGAAGGTGCCTTCGGCGACGGTGCCGACGAGGTGCCAGTCGCCGTCGATTTCGGACTTCACCATCTCGACCTGGTAGCCGGAGGGAAGGATGTAGGTGACCTCGGGGGTGAGGTAGACGGAGGGGCTCTTGCCGTCGGCGGTCGTCCAGGTGATGGACTGCTTCGTCATGCTGAAGCGGGCGCCCTCGGGGATGTAGGCGATGTTGTCGAAGCGCTTGTCGATGCCGTAGCCTTCGGGCTGGAGGGTCATCAGGTCCGGGTTCTTCGCCACGAGGTCGGCGAAGGTGTGCGAGGTCGTCAGGCCGAGGTCCTTCTCGGAGAACTCTTCGCCGAGGTCGTAGGAGGGGCGGGCGATGGCGCCGCCGGCGTGTTCCTCTTCGGCCAGGCCGTGGAGGTTGGCCGAGTAGGAGATCATGGTCTTAACCTCCTTCTTGCAGTAGCCGTAGTAGTTGTCGGCGATGATGGTCACGATCACGCCGCGCGCGTCACGGGCGGTGAGCTTGAAGGCGTTGCCGCCGTTGTAGAGCTCGTCCTCCTTCTCCCAGCACATGCCGTCGCGCTTCTGGCGCTCGGTGGCTTCGGACACGTGGGGCAGGCCCAGGTCCTTCTTGCGCTTGGTGATGAGGTGGGGGGCCAGGATGACGCAGCCGGTGTGGCCGGTCCAGTGCAGCGGGTCGAGGGTCGCGTCGTTGGCGGCCAGGCGGGGGTCGCCGCCGTTGCCGAAGATGCTTTCGACGAAGTCGAGGTTGGACACCAGCGAGGAGGGCGCGAAGAAGCGCACTTCCATGCGGCGCTCATGGATGAAGCCGGGCACTTCGGGCACGACGAGCGGGCGAAGCAGCAGCGAGATCCACAGGCGGGCGGGCTTCTCGGTGTCGGCGGTGTAGGGGACGACCAGGTTGGCGTCGGGCGTCTGGGTGAGTGCGGCGGACAGGATGTTCGCGAACACCTTGCGCGGCACGGCGAGCTTGTCGTCCGGGATGGGCAGGCCGTCCTCGGCGACGTGGAAGACGCCGACGGTGGTGCGGCGGTCCTTGGCGGGGTTGTGCAGCACGCCCTGCTTGACGCGGAAGCTCTTCAGGATGGGCGACTCGTAGGTGTCGTGAGCGGGTGGCAGCGAGAGTTCGCGGGCCATGCCGGGCTGGTCGAGCACGAAGGTGCGGCTGGGCAGCTTCACCACCGGGGCGCCGCAATCCTTGAGGTAGCTCTCCAGGAAGCTTTGGATGCGAGCGTCCACAGGGCACAGGTGCGAGGTCAGGATGCGGTCCTGTTCGCGAAGCACCTCGAGGATGCCGCGGGCGGGGGCGAGGGCTCCTTCGCAGGGGCCGGCAGGATACGCTTCGCCCAGGGAGGCGAGGCGGATATTGACGGCGTCCCGGATGTCATTGGTCGCATTGAGCGGGCAGGCGGGGGTGGTGTCGTTCATGGTGGTGAGGAAGTGGTTTGATGAGATGTCCGGTTGCTTGCTGTCCCAATCGCATCCTCGGACCCTTATCTTTATCCGACTAACTTTTCGCTCTTGGCGAGTCTGACTTGGTAAAAACCTCTGAAGATGGGGGCGGATAAGGGGGTTTTAAGCAGCGGATGTTGGCCCTCAAGTTTTGCTAATGGGTTTTGGGCGGGTTTTTCCGGCTGCCGGCCCGGGTAGTCGCCGTCGGTGACGGGCCATTTCGAACGCCTGATGAGGCCGCGATGAAACCCGGTTGCCGGCGGCGGTTCATCGGGCAAACAGGGGGCCGCGTTTTAGCCACCAACATCAAAACGAATCTCATGTCCCACAAGTTCGCCACCCTCGCCATTCACGCCGGGCAGAAGCCCGATCCCACCACCGGCGCGCGCGCCGTGCCCATCTATCAGACGACCAGCTACCAGTTCCGCGACACCGAGCACGCCGCGAACCTGTTCTCGCTGAAGGAACTGGGCAACATCTACACGCGTATCGGCAATCCCACGACGGATGTGTTCGAGCAGCGCGTGGCCGCCCTCGAAGGCGGCTCCGGCGCGCTCGCGCACGCCTCCGGCCAGGCCGCCATCACCGCCGCCATCCTCAACATCGCGGGCGCCGGCGACCATGTGGTGTCCGTCTCCCAGCTCTATGGCGGCACCTACAACCTCTTCCACCACACTCTGCCCAAGCTCGGCATCGAGGTGAGCTTCGTGGACGGCGACGATCCGGAAAACTTCCGCAAGGCGCTCAAGTCCAACACCAAGCTCTTCTACGGCGAAGGCATGGGCAACCCGCGCCTGAACATCTTCGCCTTCGAGGAGGTCGCCAAGATCGCCCGCGAGGCCGGCGTGCCCCTGATGGTGGACAACACCACGCTCACCCCGTTCCTGAACCGCCCGTTCGAGTGGGGCGCCAACATCGTCGTGCACAGCGCCACCAAGTACATGGGCGGCCACGGCACCTCCATCGGCGGCATCGTCGTCGACGGCGGCAACTTCGACTGGGGCTCCGGTCGCTTCGCCTGCATGACCCAGCCCGACGCCTCCTACCACGGCCTCACCTACTGGCCCACCTTCAAGGCCTTCCCGCCCGCCGGTGACGCCAATGTCGCCTACATTCTCAAGCAGCGCCTGCAGTTCCTGCGCGATGTGGGCACGGCCATCTCTCCCTTCAACTCCTTCATGCTCATCCAGGGCCTCGAAACCCTGCACCTGCGCATGGAGCGCCACTGCGCGAACGCGCAGAAGGTGGCCGAGTTCCTCGAGTCGCACCCGAAGGTGAAGTGGGCGAACTACCCGGGCCTGAAGTCCTCCAAGTACCACGACCTCGCCAAGAAGTACCTGAAGGGCGGCTTCGGCGGCATGGTCGGCTTCGGCCTCAAGTCCGGCTACGAGGGCGGCCGCAACTTCATTGACGCGCTCAAGCTGCACAGCCATGTGGCCAACATCGGCGACGCCCGCTCGCTCGCCATCCACCCGGCCAGCACCACGCACTCCCAGCTCACCTCCGAGGAGCGCGCCGCTTCCGGCGTCACGGACGACTACATCCGCCTGTGCGTCGGCATCGAGGATGTCACCGACATCATCGCCGACCTCGAGCAGGCGCTCGCCAAGGCGTAACCGGTTTCGCCATACGCTTAAAAACCAAGGCCGCCCGTCCCCGGGCGGCCTTGTGCTTTTTAATGCGC
The DNA here is from genome assembly GCA_945957395.1 of uncultured Opitutia bacterium. Lineage (GTDB taxonomy): Bacteria > Verrucomicrobiota > Verrucomicrobiia > Opitutales > UBA953 > CAMFKE01. The sequence continues at coordinate 13,725 of CAMFKE010000002.1, read as the reverse complement.
CTTCTCCCGTCGCGACTCCTGCATGTAGTAGAGCACCGGGACGGCCATGCGGCTGATGAGCAGCGAGGCGATTTCGCCGGCAAGCAGCGAGATGGCGAGGCCCTGAAAGATGGGATCCTTCAGGATGACCGCTGCGCCCACGACCACGGCGAGCGCGGTGAGCAGCATGGGGCGGAAGCGCACCGCGCCGGCCTCGGTCACCGCCTCCGCGAGAGGCACGCCGTGGCTGCGGCGCAGCTCGATGAAGTCCACGAGGATGATGGAGTTGCGCACCACGATGCCGGCGCCGGCCATGAACCCGATCATGGAGGTGGCGGTGAAGAACGCTCCCATGCCGGCGTGCGCGGGCAGGATGCCGATGAGCGAGAACGGGATGGCGGCCATCACCACCAGCGGCGTGGCGAACGAGCGGAACCAACCGACCATCAGCGCGTAGATGATGACGAGCACCACCGCGAACGCCGCGCCCAGGTCGCGGAACACCTCCAGCGTGATGTGCCACTCGCCGTCCCACTTCACCGCCGGGCGCAGGTCGCTGCCCGGCTGGTTCAGGTGGTACTGGTCCACGCGCGCGTCGGGCCCGCCGAACTTGCGCGCGTCGAGCTGCTCAATCGCTTTGGTGAGCGGCGCGATGGCGTAGGCCGGACCTTCCACTGCGCCGGCCACATCGGCGATGACATACTTCGCGGGCAACTGGTTCTTGCGGTAACGCGCCGCGTCGCCGGGGCGCGTCTCCACCGTGGCGATCTCCCGCAGCTTCACCGCCGGCGCGCCGGGCTCGCCGCGCACATCGAGGTTGAGCAGCGACTCCGGCCGCGCGCGGTCGGCGCGCGCGAGGCGCACGCGCACCGGAACCTCCTCGCCCGCGACGGGGTCGTGCAGCAGCGAGAGCGTCGCGCCGTTGACCGCCTGATCCACCGTGCGCGCGACGCCGGCGGGCGTCACGCCATGGGCGGCTGCCTTGGGTGCGTCGGGCGCGAGCAGCGTGGTGGGCGGCGGCGCCTCGTCGTAGCTGTCGATGTCGGTCACGCCGGGCGTGTTTTCAAAGAGGCGCATCACCTCGGCGGCGAGCGCCGCGCGGCCGGCGTCGTCGGGCGCGTAGATTTCGGCGACAAGCGTCTGAAGCACGGGAGGGCCCGGGGGCACCTCGGCGACCGTGAGGCGCGCACCGTGTTTCTTGGCGATGGAGGCGAGCGCGGGGCGCAGTCGCAGCGCGATCTGGTGGCTCGTCTCCTCGCGCGCCTCGCGCGGGAGCAGGTTCACCTGGATGTCCGCCTGGTGCGGGCGGTTGCGCAGGTAGTAGTGGCGCACGAGCCCGTTGAAATTGAACGGCGCGGGCGAGCCCACATACCACTGGTAGTCCGACACGGCGGCGTCGCCGCGCAGCACCTGCGCGAGCTCGCGCGCGACGGCCGCGGTCTGCTCCGCGTTGGAGGATTCGGGCATGTTGAGGATGAGCTGGAGCTCCGACTTGTTGTCGAACGGCAGCATCTTCACCTTCACCACGCCGGCCGGGACCAGCGCCAGCGCCGCGAGCAGCAGCGCGCTGATGCCGCCGAGGAATGCGAAGCGCCAGCGGCGTTTCGCGAGCAGCGGATCCATCACGCGGTGGTAGAGCCGGGTGAACGGGTCGTCGTGTCCGCCGTGGTGGTGCAGGTGGCTCGTGTCGTTTTTCAGAAGGCGCGACGCCGCCCACGGGGTGACGGTGAACGCGACGATGAGCGAGAACGCCATGGCGGCGCTGGAGCCGATCGGGATGGGGCGCATGTACGGGCCCATCAGGCCGCCGACAAACGCCATGGGCAGGATGGCGCCGATGACCGCCCAGGTGGCCAGGATGGTCGGGTTGCCCACCTCGCGCACCGCCTCCACCGTGATGGCGGCGAGCGACTTGTCCGCGTTCTCCGGCAGCGCGCGGTGGCGCACGATATTTTCGACGACCACGATGGCGTCGTCCACCAGGATGCCGATGGAGAAGATGAGCGCGAAAAGCGTGATGCGGTTAAGCGTGTAGCCGAGCAGGTGGAACACCATCAGCGTCAGGCCCAGGGTGACCGGGATGGCGATGGCCACGATGAGCGAGCCGCGCCGTCCGAGGAACGCCCACACGATGGCGGACACCCCCAGCACGGCCAGGCCCATGTGCAGCAGCAGCTCGTCGCTCTTCTCCGCGGCCGTCCGGCCGTAATCGCGCGCCACCGATACGGCGATGTCCTTCGGTAGCACGCGTCCGCGCAGGTTATCAACCATGCCGCGCACCTCCTTGACCACCGTGATGGCGTTGGCGCCCGGGCGCTTCGCCACGGACAGCGTGACGGCGGGCTCCTCGGCGCTCAGGCCGGGCGAGCCGAAATAGGCGTATCCGGAAACATCTTCGGGCCCGTCGGTCACGGTCGCGACATCGCCGAGTCGCACCGGCTTGCCGTCGCGCACGCTCAGAATCGTCGAGCGCACATCGCGCGCGTCGCGCCAGAAGCGGCCGGCTTGCACGGCGACGGAGCCGGCGGGCGAGGCGAGGGGCGTGGCGTCGCCCCGGCGGTTCTCGGCGCCGAGTCGCGCCACGAGGTCGTCCCACGCGAGACCGCGCGCGGCGAGCGCGGCGAGGTCGGGCTCGATGCGGATTTCGCGGCGCTTGCCGCCGCTGATGCGGATCTCGGCCACATCCGGCAGCCGCTTGATCTCGTCATGAAGCTGCACGGCGGCGCGGCGCAGCGAGGACTCGTCGTGGTGCGCGGAATGCAGGGTGAGCGCGAGGATGGGCACATCGTCGATGGACGCCGGCTTCACCAGCGGGAACGACACGCCGGAGGGGATGCGGTCGAAGTTCGTCTGCAGCTTCTGGTTGAGCTTCACCAGGCTCTTTTCGACATCCTCGCCGACCTTGAAGCGCACGATGACCATGCCGCCGCCGGGCTGCGAGGTGCCGTACACATACTCGACGCCGGGCACCTCGCTGAGCAGCTGCTCCATGGGGCGCACCACGCGCGTCTCCACCTCGGCGGCGGTGGCGCCGGGCATGGCGGCGTAGACATCCATCATCGGCACGCGGATCTGCGGCTCCTCCTCGCGCGGCAGCAGCAGCGTGGCCGCCGCGCCCAGCAGGATGGAGACGCCGATGATCAGCGGCGTGAGCTTGGAGCTCGTGAACATCGCCGCGAGTTTTCCGGCGAAGTCGAAGCCGTGGGGGTTGTCGTGGCTCATGGAAAAGGAATCACTTGGGGATCGGGTTTGTCGGGGAAGTCGGGCGAAATGCAAAGGGCGGAAGGCAAAAGGCAGAAGTGGGGCCGGACCTTGTCCGGCCCGCCGGGTGACCTTTCAAAAGGGTTCAACACGCGCCGAGTGAAACGAGGCCACTTTTGCATTTTGCATTCTTCCTTTTGCCTTCAGCGCACCGCCGCGCCCTCCGTGAGTTCGGGGGCGGGCTTGAGCAGGGTTTCGCTTCCTGAGAGGCCGGAGAGGATTTCCACCGAGGTGCCGGCGGTGCGGCCGGTGCGCACGAGGCGCAGCGAGGCCTTGCCGTCCGCGTTCACCCAGACGGACTCCACCTGGCCCCGGCGCATGACGGCCTCGGCCGGCGCGATCACCGCGCCTTCGCCGCGCGTGGCGGCTTCGGGCGTGACGCGCGCGAACTCGCCCGGGGCGGGCGTTGCGGGAAGCTTCGCCAGTTCCTCGGGCGTGAGCCGGGCGCGCACGGTGCGCGTGCGGCTCGCCGGGTCGGCGGCGGGCGTGACCTCGGTGATGGCGGGGCGCAGCGTCACGCCGCGCAGCTCCACGGAAAGCGGCGCGCCGGGTTTGGCCCAGGCGGATTGCGACTCGGGCAGCGCGACTTCGATTTCCAGACTGCGTGGGTCTTCCAGTGTGACGGCGGGCATGCCGGGCAGGGCGGCGTCGCCGGCTTCGGCGTGCTTGCGTGAGACGACTCCGGCAAACGGCGCGGTCAGCCGGGTGTCGGCGAGGTGCGTGTCGGCTTCCGTGAGCGCGGCCTCGGCGGCGCGAAGACGGGAGTTCGCCGCATCGAGCTCGGCGGGTGTGGCTGCTCCGGTGAGGTTGAGGCGAACCGTGCGCGTGTGTTCGGCGCGGGCCAGGTCGAGAGCGGCGGCGGCGGCGGCGCGGCGCGAAGCCCACTCGGGGGCGTGCAGGCGCGCAAGCGTGTCGCCCTGTTTCACGGTGTCGCCTTCGCGCACGGCAATCTCGTCATAGGTGCCGGGGATGCGCGGCGCCAAGGCCGCGGTTCGGGCGGAACGCACGGACGCCGGCAGCGCGTCGGCCGCGGACGAATCGGCGCGTGTAAGTTTGATGGCGACCGCGGCGATGGGCGCGGGTTTGCGGGCGTTGCCCGCTCGGGGCGTTTCGCATTCGCCGCATCCGGCGAGCGTGGCGAGCGCCGTGAGAGCGAGGGATGTTTTCAGAATCGTGTTCATGGGCGGGCCGTGGGGTGGGCGGTGGAAATTTCGGGAACGGGCGTGAGGCCGAGCGCCGTGCGCCAGTTCACCACCGAGGCGCGCTCGGCTGTTTCGGCGCGGATGCGTCCGGCTCGTGTTTCGAGGAGAGCGGCCTCGGCGTCGGCGACTTGCAGCGCGGTGGCCGATCCGGCGGCGAATCGTTCGCGCGTCACGCGGGCGCTCTCCTCGGCGGCGGCGACGGCGTGTTCGGTCACGCGCAGGGCGGCGCGTGCGCGTTCGGCGCCGATCCTGGCCTCGTCGGCCATGCGGCGCACCTCCAGTTCGGCGGCGCGCAGGGCGGCCTCGGCCTCGCGACGGCGAGCGCGCGCTTCGCCCACGCGGCCCGACACGAGGTCGCCGTCGAAGAGGTCGTACTCGACGCGTACGCCGGCGGCGAAGCCCGGCGCGGCCTGGCCGGTGTCGAAGCCGTGGTTGTAGCCGTATTCGCCCTGGAGCATGACGCGGGGCAGGCGGCCCGACTTCGCTGCGTCCTCGGCGCCTTCGGCTGCCAGGATGCGCTCGCGCATGGCGGCCACCAACGGGTGTGCGGTGATGTCTGTCGCAACGGGGTCGGGAATCGCGGGGCCGGGGGCGCCCGCGACGGTCTCGACGGATTCGCCTTCGCGGTCGAGCAGGGTCAGCAGGGCGCGCGCGGCGAGCTGCCGGGCGGCCTCGGCGTTCACGAGCGCCTCGCGGGCGCGGGCGAGGCGCACCTCCAGCATCAGCCGGTCGGCCCGGAGCAACGCGCCGGCCTCGACGCGTGCTTTGGCCTGGTCGACCGAGCCTTCGAGCGCGGCCACCTGTGCGCGCGCGGCCTCGATGAAGCGGCCGGCGGCGGCGTTGGCGAACCAGAGCTCGGCCGCGCGTGCTGACAAATCCAGCTCCGTGCCGTCGGCGCGACGGCGTGCGGCGCGAGCGCCGGCTTCGGCGGCGCGCTTCGAGGCGCGCGTGCGTCCGCCGTCGTAGAGCATGTAACGGGCGCCGAGCGCGACGCCCAGGTTGTCGGTGGTGCCGACATTGTTGAAGTCGATGGTCGGCGAGAAGGCGCGCTGGTTGAGGATGTGGCCGAAGGCGGCGCCGCCGTAGTTGGTGGCTTCGTAACCGCCGGCCACATACACGGTGGGCGATCCGGAGGCGGAGGCCTGCTCATAAAGGGCTTCGGCGGCGTCGATGCGGGCCTGCGCCATGAGCGTGGCCGGATTCGCCTCGCGCGCCCGGGTCACGGCTTCGGCGAGGGTGATCCGCACGACCTTGGTCGGCGAATCGGTCGTCGCAGCGGCCAGCAACGGGGCGAGCGCGAGAATCAGTGTCGGGATATGTCTCATGAGGAGTGGCGGATGTCGTGCTGCCATGGGGGAGTGGGCTTGTTTATTCCAGTATGAGTGCTCGGTTATATTGCTGCGTCAAGACTCCACTTGATCTCGGGAGGGCGTGGCGAAAGGGATGGAAAGTCATGGGGAACTGCCATGGTGCGACATCGGGAGGGGGCACCGTTGTCGGGTCATGACTCATGGCGCTTGGCGGACATTTAATGGGCGCCGCCTGATGTTAAAAGCCGGGGAGCCGCTCGGGAGTGTAAAGATTGCGCGGTTGGCCGAGGGTCGTGCGGGCCACCCGGGCGCGAAAAAGCCGCCGTCCGAAAGGATTCGGCGGCGGCTTCGGGTGTAGGCGAAATTCGCTTACGACTTGAGGGCCTGCTGTTCCGCGACGACTAGCGGGAGCCGGGTGTTCATGAAACGGTCGAGGCGGTCCATGGCTTCCTGGATGTTGCCCAGTCCCGTGGCGAAGCTGGCGCGGCAGAAACCGGCGCCGGCGGGGCCGAAGGCCGTTCCGGGCACGATGGCCACGCGCTGGTCGTGCAGCAGGGACTTGGCGAAGGTCATCGCGTCGAGTCCTGTGCCGTCCACACGGGGGAAGGCGTAGAAGGCGCCGCGGGGCAGGTGGCAGGGCAGGCCCATGCCGTTGAGTCGGCGCACGATGTAGTCGCGCCGCTCGCGGTACTGGTCGCGCATGCGTGTCACGGATTCGCCGCCGTGGCGGAGGGCCTCGATGGCGGCCTCCTGGCACATGATGGGCGCGCACATGATGGCGTACTGATGGATCTTCAGCATGCCGTCGATGACCTCGGCCGGGCCGCAGGCGTAGCCGACGCGGAAGCCGGTCATCGCGAAGGCCTTGGAGAAGCCGTGAAGGAACACGGTGCGCTCGCGCATGCCGGGAAGCGAGGCGATGCTGGTGTGCACGCCCTCGAAGGTGAGCTCCGAGTAGATTTCGTCGGAGAGCACGAGCATGTCCTTCTCCTTGGCGAAGTCGGCGATCTGCGTGAGCAGGGCGCGGTCGGCGGTGCCGCCGGTCGGGTTGGTCGGGAAGTTGATGAGCAGCACCTTGCAGCCCGGTTCCCAGGCGGCGCGCAACATGTCGATGTTGAGCGCGAAGTTGTCCTCGGGGCGCGTGGCGACGGGCACCGGGATGGCGTGGCAGAGCTTGATGCTGGGCGCGTAGGAGACGTAGCAGGGCTCGTGGTACATCACCTTGTCGCCCGGGTTGAGCACCGCGCGCAGGGCGATGTCGAGGGCCTCGGAGACGCCGATGGTGGTGATGATCTGGGTCTCCGGGTCGTAGCTCACATCGAAGTTGCCCGCCACATAGTCGGCGATGGCCTCGCGCAGAGCCTTGAGGCCGCGGTTGTCGGTGTAGCTGGTCTTGCCGCGCTCGAGCGCCGTGATGCCGGCCTCGCGGATGTTGTAGGGGGTGACGAAGTCGGGCTCGCCGATGCCCAGCGAGATGGCGTCCTTCATCTGCTGCACGATGGCGAAGAAGTCGCGGATGCCGGACTTCGGGAGCGCCGCCACATGGTGGGCGACGAAACGGGAGGAGCTCATGGAAAGTAAGAAGGGAGAACTATGAATTAAGAACCGGATACAGGGGGGGGGCGGTTCTTGGTTCTTCGTTATCCGGCTCTTCGATGTTCAGGGGCTGACGGAGGGCTGGTCGGCGCCGGGGCGGGTGACCGTGATGAGGTGGCCGTGCTCCTTGTAGGCGCGCAGCATGAAGCAGGTGGCGGTGGACTGGACGCCCTCGAGCTTGGCGAGGCGGTCGTGCACGAAGGCGGCGACCTTGCGCAGGTTGGTGTCCTTGACGATGACGAGCAGGTCGAAGGCGCCGGACATCAGGTAGCAGGTTTCGACCTGCTCGAACTGGGCGATGCGCTCGGCGAGGCGATCGAAGCCCAGGCCGCCCTCGGGGCGAACGCGCACCTCGATGTGGGCGCGCACGGCGTTGTCGGCCTCGTAGTCGGGGTTGATGACGGGGCGCCAGCCCAGCAGGATGCCGTCGCGCTTGAGGTCGGCGATCTGGCGGTCGATTTCGATCTGGGGGAGTGCGAGAAGGTCGGCGAGCTTGCCGGCGTCGAGGGCTTCGCCCTGGAGGATGAGCTTGAGAACGGCGTTCATGGGGGAATGGGTGTTGTCCGGTTAAGGACTTCGGGTTTTCAGGGGAATAGGACGGCGCACGCTGTGCGGATTTCCTGAAATTTGAATGCTGAATTGCGAAAACGGGAGACGGTCAGATGTCGTAGTTCATCTGGCCGGTTCCGGCCAGGTCGCGCAGGGTGACCCGGGCGAGTTCGGATGCGTGCGCCTCGGCGATGCGTCGGAAGGCTTCGGCGACGCGAGGGCCGGAGGCGCCGGGCTGGGAGTTCACGGTGGACACCATGTCGGGCTCGATGGCCGCGGCGATGTCGCTGAGCGAGATGTCCTCGGGCGGGCGGGCGAGGGTGTAGCCGCCGCGCGTGCCGCGCTTGCTCTCGAGAAGGCCGGCCTCGCGAAGGTCGTTGAGGATGCGAACGAGGTAGTTGGCGGGGACGGCCTCGTCGCGCGCGAGGTCCTCGATACGGGCGAGGCGGGAGCGTCCGTAGTGGTTGGCGAGAGCGGTGAGTACCCTGCAGGCGTATTCGAGGCGGAATGAAACTTTCATGGGGCGGAGGTGAGGGGGGAGCGAGTGAGCGGTGAGAGGGGCGGTGAGCGCTGAACGAAATCGCCGAAGCGGTTCGGCGGCGTCGCTTGCCCGCCTTTCACTGTCTGTTCTTTCTCACGGCGCCGCGTGTGCGGCGCCTTACGCGAACTGGCGCAGGAAGCGCAGGTCGTTGGCGTAGAAGTGGCGGATGTCGTCGATGCCGTGCTGGAGCATGGCGATGCGCTCCACACCCATGCCGAAGGCCAGGCCGGAGTACTCGCGCGAGTCGATGCCGACATTGTCGAAGACCTTGGGGTCCACGAGGCCGCAGCCCATGATTTCGAGCCAGCGGTCGGAGAGGCGGCCCATGTCGGGCACCTTGATGTCCATCTCGAAGGACGGCTCGGTGAACGGGAAGTAGCTGGGGCGGAAGCGGATCTGCGCCTTGCTGCCGAAGGTCTCCTTCACGAACGCGTCGAGCACGCTCTTGAGGTCGCGCAGCGTCACGCCCTTGCCGACCCAGAGGCCCTCGACCTGGTGGAAGTTGGCGGAGTGCGTGGCGTCCACGGTGTCGCGGCGGAAGCAGCGGCCGGGGGCGACGATGCGCACGGGCGGCAGCGAGCCGGTCTTGGCCTGCGCGGCGACGGCGGCGAGCATGGTGCGGATCTGGACGGACGAGGTGTGGGTGCGCAGGCAAAGCTCCTCGTCGGAGCGGCGCGGGGAGTCCTTGGCGGTGAAGGACTTGGGCATGTAGAGGGTGTCCTGCATGTCGCGCGCCGGGTGGTCGGGCGGGGTGCCGAGGGCGTCGAAGCAGGTCCATTCGCTTTCGATCTCGGGGCCGTCGGCGACGGTGAAACCGAGCTTGCGGAAGACGCCCACGATGCGTTCGCGCGTTTGCGTAAGGGGATGGCGGATACCCTCTTCGTCGGAGGCGACCGGCAGGGTGACATCGATGGCGGGACCGAGCTTGGCGAGCAGTTCGGCGTCCTCGACGCGGCGGAGGGTGTCGGCGAGCACGGCCTCCACGCTCACCTTGGTCTGGTTGAGCAGCTTGCCCATGGCCGGCTTGTCCTCCTTGGGCACGGCGCCCATGGCCTTCATGGCGGCGGTGAGGCTGCCGTTGGGGCCAACCAGGCGGGCCTTGAAAGCCTCGAATTCGGGGCGGTTGGTGACGGACGCGGCGGCGGCTTCGGCGTCGGCGATGATGGAGGCAAGTTGCGCTTGCATGGCGTTGGGGGAAACTCGGGCTGGGGAAGGGGGACGAACCGTGCCGGGCGGAGGGCGCGGAAATGTTGACTTGGCTTGTGATGAATTAAGCCGGGCGGGCAAGGGGAAAGGATGTCGGAGTGCGGATTTCGGCGGGGGGATATAGGGACGCCGCGGATACGCGTCGCCGGCGCCAAAAGGGGAAAGGCCGCCGTGGCATCCGCGAGTTCGATGGTCGCGGGCACGGAGGCCTTTGTGTGCCGGGAGGGCTTGGCGCTGACTTCGGCTTATCCGGGGGGCCAGTCGAGGTCGCGTCCGGCGAGCAGGTGCACATGCAGGTGCGGCACGGTTTCGCCTGCCTGCCTGCCGTTGTTGATGACCAGACGGAAGCCGTGGGTGAGATGCAGTTTTTGCGCGAGATTGCGGGCGGTCAGGACGAGGTGGCCGACGATGGCGGCGTCCTCAGGCTGCATCTGCTCGACGCGGGCGATGGGCTTGCGGGGGATGATGAGGATGTGGGTGGGGGCCTGCGGGTTGATGTCGCGGATGGCCACGCACAGCTCGTCCTCGTGCTCGAACTTCGCCGGAATCTCCTTGTCGGCGATTTTCTGGAAAATGGTTTTGGCGCTCATGGGGCGAAGGGGGCGGGGGGCTCAGAGGAACACCAGCTTGACGGCGCGGCCGCGCAGGTTGTTGCGAAGCGCGATGTCCTCGATGAGGGCCTGGGCCGCCAGGTACTCGGCCACGGCGCGCGGGCTGCGCTTGCGCGTGTTGGGCACGAAGGCCTCGCGCAGGCCGGTGACCCACAGCAGCGGCTCGGCGGCGGCGGGCATGGCGGCCAGCGCATCCAGGACGCGGATGCGGGCGAAAAGCGGGTCGAAGGGCTCGCCGCGGAAGTCGACCAGGCCCAGTTCGGTGCCGCCGATGCGGCGGGGCGGGGCGTGCAGGCGAAGCAGGTGCCGGGCGGCGTCGCCGAGCCGGCCGGAATCCCAGGGGGAGGCGGCGGACGGGTCGTCCTCGGATTCCAGGAGGGCGAGGGCGGCGTTGAGGTTGTCGGCGGTGGCCGGGTCGGAGCCGAGCCAGGCCGCGAGCACGCGGTTGAGCGTGCGCAGGGTGCGGGGTTCGTGGCTGCGGGTGACCGGGTTCATGGGAAAGGGGGGCGAAAGTAGGCGGATGGGGGCGGGCGCTATTTTTTGCGCTTCAGCTCCTTGATGGCCTGGGTGAGGTCGTCGATGTCGTCGAAGTCGCGATAGACGCAGGCGAAGCGGACATAGGCGATGTGGTCGACCTCTTTGAGTCGGGACATGACCTCCTCGCCGATGGCGGAGCCGGGCACCTCGGCGTCGAATTTGCGCTGGATGGCGTCGACGACATCGGAGACGAGCTGGTTGATGGTCTCGACGGGGATGGGGCGCTTGACGGTGGCCTTGCGCAGGCCGTTGAGAATCTTCTGGCGGTCGAACTCCTGGCGCGTGCCGTCGCGCTTCACGACCATGAGCTCCTCGCGCAGGATTTCCTCGACGGTGGTGAAGCGATACTCGCACTTGGAGCATTCGCGGCGCCGGCGCAGCGACTTGTTGTCCTTGCCGATGCGGGTCTCAAGGACCTTGGAGTCGGGATGTCCGCACTTGGGGCACTGCATGGGGCGAGGAGGGGTTGAGAGTTGTCGGTTGATAGTTGATAGGGCTTCGGGCGGTGGGGTTCGGCAACGGCCACCCATCAACTTACACCTCGGCTTAAAGCCGCAGGAAGTTTTCCAAAATCCGGATGCCGCCGTCGGTGGCGAAAGACTCGGGGTGGAATTGCACGCCGTAGACCGGCAGGGTCTTGTGGCGCAGGCCCATGATGAGCCCGTCGTCGGTCTCGGCGGTGACCTCCAGGCAGTCGGGCAGGGAGCTGCGCTCGACGAGCAGGGAGTGGTAGCGCGCGGCGGTGAACGGGTTGGGCAGGCCGGCGAAGAGGTCGGTGTCCTTGTGGTGGATCTGCGAGGTCTTGCCGTGCATGAGGTAGGGGGCGCGGATGACCTTGCCGCCGAACACCTGCCCGATGGCCTGGTGTCCGAGGCACACGCCGAGCACGGGCTTCCTTCCGGCGAAAGCCTTGATCATGTCGCAACTGACGCCGGCGTCGCTCGGGGTGCACGGGCCGGGCGAGATGAGGATGCGGTCGGGGTTGAGCGCGAGGGCCTCCTCGACGGTGATGGCGTTGTTGCGGAAAACGCGCTGCTCGATACCCAGGCGTCCGAAATACTGGACGAGGTTGTAGGTGAACGAGTCGAAGTTATCGATGACGAGCAACATGGCGGGAGGGCCCACCGTGTGGTCCGCCTCGGGAGCGTCAAGCCGCCGGGGGCCGTTGTGAATAAGAGGGGGCGGCGCAGGGATTTCGGATTGTTGATTTCGGATTTTGGATTGAGCCGTGGTGGGGCTCGCCGTGGGCCGTCATGAGCAAATCCGCAATCCGCAATCACCATTCCGCAATTTGAAAAGTCGGGGGTTCCAAGGTGCTGTAAGCCGGATTTTGTACCGCCGTGACCTCGCGGTCCCGACGGTCACCTTCATTCCTCTGGCCGGTTTCCCGGCCCCGCCGCCGATGCGACGGTGCAGCACACCCGGGAGCATGGGACGGGCCGCCCGCTCCCCTATTTGGCCTTGCACCGGATTGGGTTTACCGTGCCGCCGTCGTTGCCGCCGGCGCGGTGGGCTCTTACCCCACCTTTTCACCCTTACCCCGCCGGACGAATCCGGCGTGGCGGTATATTCTCTGTTGCACTGTCCGTCGACGCGTCTTGACCCGCGCCGCCCCCGCTTTCGAAGGGAATCCCGCCCTGTGGTGTCCGGACTTTCCTCCCGTTTGACCGGGCGAAGGCGCGCACCTTGGAACCGCCGCGCACTAGGAGGGCATACGGGCCCGTTGGCAAGCCGGCGTTTGGCCGAGTTTTTGCGCGCGTCGCTTGGGGCGAATCAGTTGGCGGGGGCCGCGTGACGGCGGCCGAAGAGGGTGTTCTCCTCTTCCGCAGGCTTGGCGGGCTTGAGCGTGCCCGGCTTGTAGGTGGACTTGGCCGGGTCGTTCGGGGTGTCCGTCGGGGCTTCGGTCTGCTTGGTGCCGAGGAAGGGAATGATTTCGGCCAGCGTTTCGCCGCGCACCTGGGTGCGGTATCCGACATAGCCGAGGAGCGCGAGTAGCAGCATGCCGGCGAGGATCATCTTCATATCCGAGGCGCGTTTGGCGGCCACGGTGCCCACCTGCACCCGGGGCGCGGCGGGGCGGCGACCGGCGGCGTTGGCGGGGGCGGCGGCGCGCGGGTTGGTTTTGGCGGGCTTGGGGGCTTGGGCGGCGGACATCGGGGGAGCGTGGCTTGTTCTGAAAGCGTCGCGTACTCAGGCCTTTGTTAAACAAATGACAACTTCGCCTTTCGCTTTTGCGCACGGGGCGTCGGTTCGGGCGTCGCTCCCCCCCGGGTTCGCCGGTTTCGACGGCGGTCGCCCCGGCGACGGGGGCCGAGGGCGGGCGAAAAACAAGGCCGCCGACGGAGTGAATCCGTGGGCGGCCTCTTTCCGGCCCGGAATCGGGCCGATGCGCTGCAATTACTTCGCGGCGGGAGCGGGCGTCGGGGCCGTGGCGCCGGGCGCGGGGGTCTCGGTCTTCGCAGGGGCGACGGGGGTGGTCGCGGCGGGGGCGGCCTTGGTGAGGTCGGTGAGGACGCCCGATTCCGGCTTGGCGACATGCTTGCCGAACTTGCCCTTGAAGCCGAGGAAGAGGCCGAAGGAGAGCAGGAAGAAGGCGATGATGAGGATCGTGGTGAAGCGGGTGAGCACATTGCCGGCCTCGCCGCCGAAGGCCTGTTCGGCCGCGCCGCCGCCGAGGGCCGCGCCCATGCCCGCGTTCGCGCTGGGGCGCTGCATGAGGATGATGATCACCGTCAGCGCGCAGACGAAGGCGAGGACGAGCACACCGGTGTAGAGCAGAAATTCCATGTCGGCGCGCACTTCATGCGCCCTTGCCGGGATTTCAACCGAGAAAATGCGATTCGGGCGCGGAAGGCGGCCGAGGGAGGTGGAAGGTTGGGGAAGGTGGAAGGTGGAAGGTGGAAGGTGGAAGGTGGAAGGTGGAAGGTGGAAGG
>CAMFKE010000001.1 GCA_945957395.1 uncultured Opitutia bacterium | reverse complement strand
CCACCTTCCACCTTCCACCTTCCACCTTCCACCTTCCACCTTCCACCTTCCACCTCTCGTATCTCCTACAAATCATCCAACGGACTGCGAATCACCCCCTGCATCGCCTGCACCACATGCGTGTACACCTCCGTCGTCTGCACATTCGCATGCCCCAACAACTCCTGAATGCTCCTGATGTTCACCCCACGCATCAGCAGATGCGTCGCGAAACTGTGCCTGAATGTGTGCGCCGTCACCTTCTTGCCTATCGCCGCCGCCTCCGTCGCCCTCGCTATCGCCCGCGACAGCCCCACCTCGTGCACATGATGCCGACGCACCACCCCGCTCCTCGGTTCCACCGAATGCGCCTCCCCCGGGAATAGCCAGAACCACTCCCACGACTTACCCCACGCCGGCGCCTTCGCCTCCAACGCCCACGGCAACGCCACCCCCGCACGCCCCTCGCTCAAGTCACGCTCGTACAATTCCCTCGCGTGCTCCAGCTGACGCTCAATCGGCACCCTCAGCGTCTGCGGCAGCGTGAGAATGCGGTCCTTGCCGCCCTTGCCACTCCGCACCGTCACCGTCCCCGCGCCCAAATCCACATCCTTCACCCGCAGACTCAGACACTCCATCAGCCTAAGCCCGCACCCATACAGCAGCCCCGCCTGCGTCGCATGCGCCCCGCCAAGGCGCGACAACACCGCGCACACCTCCTCCGGCGTCAGCACCACCGGCAGCTTCGGCCTGCGCTTCGCCCTCATCGCCGAAAACTCCCCCAACGGCCTCTCCAGCACCTTCCCATACAGAAACGCCAGCGCATTCAGCGCCTGATTCTGCGTACTCGGCCCCGCCCTCCGGTTCACCGCCAGATCCGTCAAAAAAGCCTCCACCTCCGCCGCCCCCATCTCCTCCGGATGCCTCAGCCCATGGAATTTCACAAACCTCACATACCACGCCACATACGCCGCCTCCGTCTTCACGCTGTAGTGCATCAAGCGCATCTTCTCCTTCATCCGTTCTGAAATCTTCATTGCATTCCAACTGTCGGATTGCAGCCTACACGCCATCATTTCCGACAAACCCCCGGGCCTTTTACCCCAAATTTCCGCCATCCCCGGCCCCCAACCTCCCCCGCCCCAACCACCTCCGCCATCACTATCCGACACCCTGGTCGGCTATAGAGTAGCTGAGCAAAACACACCCCTCGTCACTCACCCCACTGTTATGCGACTTAACTCATTGGCTATTGCAGCAGTTGCTTCTCTGTTCATTGCGGGCTGCGACAATATGCACTGTGAGAGTCTTTATATTGAAGACTCTCAACTTTCTGCACCATCGCTTGAGTCCAAGTCGGCCTCGATGCTGAGGCAAATTGCCGAGGAATACAAATTTACTGAGCAGCCCGTTCCAAAGGAGAGTTCAGAGAAGGGCTGTTTTGCTGTATTTACAAGGTCTTAAGCTAGATATCCGGAGCATGGTATGTACTCCCATGTCAGCTTGTCAGCGTTCATGGGCACAGATGGCAAGCTCACCATTACTATTAGTGAATTTGTTGCCTCATCTGAATCCTTTTATGCCGCAACACTTCGCGCCGACATCGAGAATCGCATCCGCAAGTCCATTCCGAATGCATCCATAGTTCGCAACAAGTGATACCGTCGTCGCATAACCAGTCGCTGGAGCGAACGGCCATAGCGGCCGTTCGCACGACCTCTTCCCAAAACTCCACCTCAATCCCCCGGCAGTCGGCCTGTTTCCGCTTTATGGCCGTCCGCTCAGCTAATTCGTTAGGCAGCATTTTTTAGCGCGATTTGGCGTCCTTCTGCGCCATCTTTTTGACCGAGTTTCGGTCGTATACATTTCATGACCATCCAACCCGATTCGTTCGTACCACACTGACTCGGCAAGGGCGGCAGCTTCTTCACTTCCGTGCGCCCGGCACGAGATACGAACTCGCCCGCCACGAATGCGTAGTCTCGATAACATGATCCTTATGTTGCGCTTCAACCCAGCAGCCCGACCTTCATTTTGCGCTTTGGCGCCCGTATCCAAATCTTGCGTGCTCGCACGCCCCGGCCATACCGCAAAGCGCGAGCCGGCGTCTGCTTACTTTGCTGCCTAACCAGTCGCTGGAGCGAACGGCCATAGCGGCCGTTCGCACGACCTCTTCCTAATACTCCACCTCAATCCCCCGGCAGACGGCCTGCCCCCGCTTTATGGCCGTCCGCTCAGCTACTTCGTTAGGCGTATCCTATCGCCCCCGCAAACGACCACTACGACAACAATCACTTGCATCAGTCGCCAACGTGAAACGAAAGCTCATCACTGCCGCATCGATTGCCTGCATTCTTCTCGCGTGTGGCATCTTTTACATCCAACTACCTCTTTATACCATTCGGGAGCTTAGACTTCGATACGCGCAAACGGAGCGTGGCATGAGCATCGAACAGGTTCAGAATCTCATGGCCCGTCCTGAGAGCAGCGAAAGTGTGGTTTCGTTTCCTGCATGGGACGACGAGCAACTTCCTCCCTCAGAATCGGAGCGCATCACATCAGGGCTGCAATACACCATTGAAACTTTCTTTCTTCCAGTGACATTTGAGTTCCAGTTCGACAGTAACCAGCGACTCGTCGGTCGACACATTTACGACTAGGCACTATACCACAGGAACGCCTAACCAGTCGCTGGAGCGAACGACCTTAGCGGCCGTTCGCCCGACCTCTTCCTAAATCTCGAACCTAAATCCCCCGGCAGACGGCCTGCCTCCGCTTTATGGCCGTCCGCAGAGCTACTTCGTTATGCATCGTAAAACACAAACCCTAGCGGCCATCGCAGGTGCAACTGCATTACTTGTAGGCTGCACAGAGTCTAAATATCAAAAGCGATACTGCGAAAGCGGAACCTTCAATAAATCCGGCTACTCATGCCTCATGCTCAACGAACACGAGGCACAAATCACATACACGCCAGCCCTAGTAACTGATTATGAAAAAATGGATGACTTCGCACTACTAAGCGCCGCCGAATTTACACTAAAAAAGGCCTACAACAAGTTCACCATAACAGAATCGCACTATGATCCAATCATGGAAACATACACGACAGCCATATACCCTGATCAAGACCACTGCATTCACATAGAACACCCAGAAGGGATAAATGAAAATAAAAAAGACAAATGCAAATCCGAGGAAAAAATGCGTAGGACAGTTCAAGATGAGCTTAAAAAAATGCCATATAAAACGGCAGAGATATCCAAAATTGCATGCATGAGAAAAATCATGACAATTCGCATGCTAAATAATGATGATACAAAAAAGCCAACAATCGATGCAAATGTGGTTTTGCGCGAAATCCGCACTAAATACAACCTGACGCCAAACGATGCATAACCAGTCGCTGGAGCGAAAGGCCATAGCGGCCGTTCGCACGACCTTTTCCTAAAACTCCACCTCAATCCCCCGGCAGTCGGCCTGTTCCCGCGTTATGGCCGTCCGCTGAGCTACTTAGTTAGCCGTCCAATACAGTCCCTATCCGAGCTCGAAAGCAAAATTGCGCTGAACGACACAATAATTCAGTTCATGCAACTCATTCTACCGTGCATTCTCTTCTTAGCCTTCTCCAAAGTGCCAATAACCCATAAGCTTCGTTGGCGAATCCCACTCGCAGTTGTATCGTGCTGGAGCGCAACACTCGCATTTAGATTCAGAGTGGACCTCCCCGATAGATTATCACGAGCCGAGCTCCAAGGCGACCCTGAGTACGATGGTGTTGTAGGTAACGGTTTGTATTTACTAGCAGGCTGGATAGTTCCGTTAATAGCCACCCTATCATTGGCCTTCATTGTATGGATATCCACATACTTAAGCTCCAAGCGCACCCACACAGCCGACTAACCAGTCGCCGGAGCGAACGGCCATAGAGGTCGTTCGCCCGACCTCTTCCTAAAACTCGAACCTCAATCCCCCGGCGAACGGCCTGTGCCCGCTTTATGGCCGTCCGCTGAGCTACTTCATTAGCAGCCAAATGACAATCTGCGACCAAATTGCCCTCGATGAATTGTGCGAAGCATTTAAAGACGCCAAGCGCGGAGAAATGATTGGCAACCCAATGCACTGCGCAGAGTGCGAAGCAGCGAATAATTTTTTGAACTCACTGGAGGCATCCGATGTAACTCTTAACGACATCGGAGACCGGGCAGGCTTTGATTACTTCTCTATGATTTCCGACTCAGGCTACATTTACTTCATCCCAGGCCTTTGTCGCATCGCACTGGAAGAAAACCCGGAAGGAATTTCATACCTTCTACAACGTCTTGGACGTGCTCATAAAGTCATTAAAGATGCAAACCAAAAAAACGCCATCATAAAGTTCCTCAATTATCTAAATGAAATGCACTATGTATGTGATCGCTTCGAGCGAAAAGAGCTACATACAGTCCTTAAGAGCCTTACCCTAAGCGGCGCACCCGAAACTGGCTGCTAACCAGTCGCCGGAGCGAACGGCCATAGCGGCCGTTCGCCCGACCTCTTCCTGAATCTCGAACCTCAATCCCCCTGGCAGTCGGCCTGTTTCCGCGTAATGGCCGTCCGCTGAGTCATTTGGCTGCGCAACCGACTGACCGGCGCAGGTGCTATGAAATTTTTCGCAAAAAGCCTTATCTTTTGCGGCCTTTGCAGGATTCATCAGGCTGACTCGTTACTTGGTGCATGACCATGCGAGCATCGAGCAAGCATTCGCCCTTGGGCATGGAGTCATGGTCATCGCAGCCATAACCATCATTACACGCCTGAAAAAGAGGCAAGAACCCGTCGCCGGGGCGAAAGGCCATAGCGGGCGATCGCCCGGGCTCTTCCGGGAACTCGAAGCTCAATTCCCCGGCAGTCGGGCGGCTCCCGGCTTATGGCCATACGCTCAGACAAGTCGTTAGCCGGCCACCGCATATAGTTCAAAACAAAATGGAGACATAAGAACATGACAACCAAACACTTTAAGATATTCGGCCTTGCAATGGCATGCCTTGGATTCCTGTCATTATCGCCGGCTCGAGGCGAGAAGAGTATCACTCCGGCGGAAGCACGCGCGATTGCGAAGGAAGCCTACATCTACGGTTACCCGATGGTGGATAGCTACCGCATCATGCACGCGTACTTCGTGGACCGTGAGAATCCCGAATACAAGGCGGACTGGAATCAGATTCGAAGCTTCGCCCGCGTTTTCACGCCGGAGGACAAGGCAGTTCAGACGCCCAACGCGGACACGCCGTACTCGTTTCTTGGGCTGGATCTGCGAGCAGAACCTATCGTGCTCACGGTGCCAGTGATTGAGAAGAATCGTTACTTCAGTATCCAACTCATTGATTTATACACATTCAACTTCGACTACATAGGCAGTCGGGCAACCGGCAACGACGGAGGAAGCTTCCTGATTGCCGGCCCCGGATGGAAAGGCGATGTTCCCCAGGGCATCAAGAAAGTCATTCGCTCGGAGAGCAAACTGGTTATCGCCGCATATAGAACGCAATTGTTCAACCCCGGCGACATCGAGAATGTGAAGAAGGTTCAGGCAGGCTACATGGCGCAGCCGCTCTCGCAGTTTCTCGGAAAACCTGCGTCGACCGTCGCGCCGAAGATAGAATTCATTCGGCCGCTTACGCCTGACGAGCAAAAGGCATCACTGCGAGTATTCACCATTCTGAATTTCATATTGCAATTTTGCCCGACGCACGAGTCGGAGAAGGAGCTCATGGAGCGGTTCGCGAAGCTCGACATCGGCGCGGGCAAGTCGTTCGACGCAGACAAACTTTCCCCGGAGGTGAGGAAGGCCGTGGAAGAGGGAATCGCCGATGCCTGGCTGGCCTTTGCGGGAATAAAGCAACAGATGGATGAAGGGAAAGTGACTTCAGGGGATACCTTTGGAACGCGTGAGCACCTGAAAAACAATTACCTTTTCCGCATGATTGCCGCCGCTATTGGTATCTACGGAAATTCAAAGCCGGAGGCGATGTATCCACTATATATGACTGATTCCAGCGGTCAGCGTTTGGACGGTTCAAAAGCCTGCTACACCTTGCGCCTCGCGCCCGGGGAGTTTCCGCCGGCCCAGGCATTCTGGTCGCTGACGCTCTATGAGCTACCCCGGAGCCTGCTTTCCGCCAATGCGCTGAACCGCTATTTGCTCAACTCACCGATGTTGCCGCAATTCAAGCGCGATGCGGACGGCGGCCTGACGCTGATCATCCAGCACGAATCTCCGGGCAAGGAATGGGAAGCCAACTGGCTGCCCGCGCCGAACGGGCCGTTCTTCATGGCCATGCGTATCTATTGGCCCAAACCCGAAGCGCTGGAAGGCAAGTGGACGGCGCCGGCATTGAAGTGGATGCCATTGAACAAGCGATAGCATGAGGGCTGGCGGCGAGCCGGGCCAGCCGGCAACCTATTGAAGAGGGAGTCGCTGTCGCCGCTCCGAGGGACAGGGGGGGCGAAATGGCTTTCCAGTCCGATGGGCAACTTTTCATTCAATATCCCTTATGAGCATACGATGGACGAGCGACCTGGCGGAAATCGACCTGGAGGAGCTGCAAACGCTGTATCGGCTGGCGCTGCCGGGCGACAAGAGCGTCGAGTACTTGCAGACGGTCTTCGGCAACAGCCGCTATAAATTTTTCGCGTACGAAGAGGGGAAGCTGGTGGCGGCGGGAAGGGCGTTGGCCGACGGGGCGGATTGCTCGTACCTTTGCGACATAGCGGTGATGCCGAGCCATCAAGGGAAAGGGATCGGGGGGGAGGTGATCACGCGGCTTATCGAGGCCTCGCGTGGCCACAAAAAGATCATCCTGTACGCCGTGCCTGGGAAAGAGGGATTCTACCGGCGCTTCGGGTTCCTGAGAATGCCGACGGCGATGGGTATTTTCCAAAACCGGGAGTCGGCCTTGGAATCCGGGTACTTGATCGAGGGTTGAGCGAAGACTCCCCCACCCCTCCGCCCGAAAGGCTGCGCGCCATGGATCCCAAATCAGATACTTACTAAGTCAGACAAACCATGCTCGATTCAGAAAAACCAACGCCGGAAAGCAAATACCAGCCAGGAGACGGCCCGATTGGCTGCGCACTGCTTGGCTGCATCGCAGCCGGGACAATTGCTCTTTTTGCCGCCATTTCAATGAAGACCGGGATTGAGGTGGCACTGTGCGTCATCGCAGCGGTTATAGCATTCCATTCCACCTATATCATGTTCACGAGGAGGGGTAAGTAACCCTCGGGTCATCCGATCGCCCCGCCCCCTCCGGATGTCACGCGGGACTATCGGCACGGGCGACGCCCAGACGGTTCGATAGCCGAATACCATGTCACGAAAAGCGGATTGGGTATCTTGGGCACTCCAGGCGAGTGGAGGGGCGGTGATGGGATGGTTGATTGCCCTGCCGGTGTCGCATTGAAAGGGTCGTTGGGCTACCCGGGGCGACTCGGCCCGCCGTTCCTTTCGGAAGAAAACCGCATGATATTCATCGCCGGAGGCGCGCTGATCGGGGCGGGAATCGCCTCGCTCTGCGGTCAAAACACATGGAGCGGATTTCGAAGCGCCACGCACATCCTCCGGATCGAGGAGCCGGTGCATAGTCGCGCCAGCAGGGCGATTTCGATCGGGCTCATCGGCCTCGGTGTGGTTGCGATACTTTGGGCGGTGTATCGGGAGATAATCGCTCGCGCCTGAGTCGGGCGAGGCCGGCGTTTTCCCTTTTGGGGTGGCGCGGGGAGAATCCGGGAGGCGGGGCATTCGGCGATGGCGTCGGATGGGGAGATTGGATAAATGTCAGGCTTTCCAGCCATGCTTCAACGAATCCACCATGCGGCCATCATCTGTTCGGACTACGAGGCGTCGAAGCGCTTCTACATCGGGGTGCTTGGGCTGAAAGTCATCGCCGAGAACTATCGTGAGGCGCGCCGGTCGTGGAAGCTGGACCTGGCGCTGGAGGACGGCGGGCAGATCGAGTTGTTTTCCTTTCCTGAAGCGCCCGTGAGGCCGTCGTACCCGGAAGCGCGGGGGCTGCGTCACCTGGCATTCGCGGTAGAGGATGTGGAGCGTGCAAAGGAGCGGCTGGAGGCTCAGGGAGTGAAGGTGGAGCCGATCCGGGTGGACGAGTACACGGGCAGGCGGTTCGTGTTCTTCGCGGACCCGGACGGGCTGCCGCTTGAACTGTACGAGGCGGGCAAGGCGACCGGGGCCTGAGGCCGGAGCCGGAGCGAACGCCCGACATCAGCCGACTTCATATTTTGGCCAGAAGGCCGACACGCCATGGATTTTTTGCGCAGAGGAATCGTCATGCCCTCGTTACCCGGTTGGCTTCGCAAGCCGGTCGTCGGTGCGGCGCTGTTCGCGAGCCCGGTACTGGTCGCGATGGAGGCGCCGAAGACGGCGCCCGGTCGGAAACGCCACCATCCGGGGCAAGGCGGGCGGGTCCGAGATTGTCATCACGACCACGGACCGTCTGGCGGGGGCGATTCACTCGCTGAAATGGGGCGGGAAGGAGTTCATCGACAGCTACGACCACGGAAGGCAGCTTCAGTCGGCCTCGAGCTTTGACTGCGGGTCGCCCGGAGAATTCTGGTCGGAGTGCTTCAATCCGACGGAGGCGGGGTCGCGGGCGGATTTCACGGGCGAGAGGTCGTCGAGCCGACTGTTGCGCCTCCGGGTCGAAGGGGCGGAATTGAAGACGACGAGCCGGATGGCGTTCTGGCTGGCGCCGGGCGAGAAGTCGTTCGGACGGGCGGCGCTCAACCGGAGCGTGCTGTCGAAGCACCAGGTTTCGAAACGGGTGCGAATCGGCTATAAGAAGCTGGCGAATGTCATCGAGTACGAGGTGAGCTTCAGGGTTCCGAGCGGGGAAAGGCACACCTTCGCGCAGTTCGAGGCGTTGACGGGGTACATGCCCGAGGAGTTCGGCAAGTTCATGACCTTCCGCGCCGAAACGGGGAAGCTGGAGGCGTTGAGCGACGGCCCGGGCGAGCAGGAGTTTCCGGTCGTACTAGGGAACGAAGGGGGCACGCATGCCATGGGCATATTTTCGCCCGACCAGCCGTCGCCCGGGTATGAGACGGTCGGCTACGGACGGTTCCGGCATGTGGCGGAGAAGGCTGTGAAATGGAACTGCGTGTTCAGGACGCGAAACGCCAAGGGGATAGCGCCCGGCGACTATCGCTACCGGATATTCGTCGCGGTGGGCACGACGGAGGATGTCCGGCAGTCGCTGGCGGCGCTGGCGGCGGATTTTGCAAAGCGCTGAGAGACGCGCGGAGGCAAAAGGAGCGAAGCGAGGCCGGACAGCATGGAGGCGATGGGCCAAACTCGACGGAACAGTCCATCAACCGAGGAAATGACGCCATGGAATGGATCGCCATCGTGATAATCGCAGTCGCGTTTGCGCCGACGGCACTGCTCGTCCTGCGCATCAAAGACGCCCTGGATGAACAAAAGGAATGGAAACGGCTGAGGGCGTCGCAGACGAGGCCCCCGTCCGTCTACGGCCCCGAAATCGTGGCGGGCATACCCGAGGTGGCGCAAAGGTACTTCAATTTCGCCATCATGCGCGGCACGCCGCTTTGGCCGGTGGCGGAAATCGAGATGGAAGGGGAATTCAGTCTGGGCACGCGAGAAAAGCCGAATTACCGGGAGATGAAGGCCCGTCAGATACTGGCGGCGCCATTCGGATTTGTGTGGAAGCTGCGGATACCCGGAGCGGTGCCGATAAGCGGGTCGGACAGCGGGAGCTGGACGCGATTCAGGATTCTGAACCTGATACCGGTCGCCCGAATAAGCGGCGACAGGGACCACGCGCGCTCCGCCTACGGGCGCCTCGTCGCCGAGGCGGCATTCTGGACGCCGGCGGCGCTCTTACCAAGACCGGGTGTAAGATGGGAGGCGGCCGGCCCGCATGAAGCCCGGGTGACGGTAACCCAAAACGGGATGGAGCAGACGGTGCAGATCAAGGTGGGCGGTGACGGGATGCCGACGGAGGTGCACTTCCTGCGATGGAGCGACGCCAACCCGGAAAAGCGGTACCGCTGGCAACCTTTCGGGGGGAGGCTGTCGGACTTTCGGGAAGTCGAGGGATTCCGGGTGCCGTTCGGGGTGGAGGCGGGAAACCTGTATGGAACGGATGATTACTTTTCGTTTTTCAAAGCCCGGGTCGTCGCCGTGCGCTTTGCGCCGGAAATCCCGCAAGGGGCAAAACCCGGAGGGGAAGCCGGTTTAAAAATGCAGGGAAATTCCGGCGAAGAGGGAATCGCGCCCAAGCGACCGGTTGACGGCCTCGAGGTAAGCGAGGGAGAATCGGCGCAGCACAAGGAGGGGAACCGTCATGAATGCGTGGAATGAAACAGCGCGGGGATTAATCGGGAGGGAGGCGCGAGCGCCGTCGAGCCACAACACGCAGCCGTGGAGATTCCGGGTGCGCGAGTCGGCGATAGAACTGTACGCCGACCGCAAGCGAGCGCTGCCGGCAAACGACCCGAAGGACCGTGAACTTGTCATCAGTTGCGGGTGCGCGCTGCTGAATTTGCGCCTCGCGGCGGCCGAGGCCGGGTTGGCGGCATCGCCCCGACTGCTGCCCGAAGCAGACGCGCCGGACCTGCTCGCCCGAGTGACATTCGTGACGCAAGCGCAGTCGGACGAGGCGTCGCTCGCGCAATGGATTGATAAGCGAAGCACCTGCCGAAACCACTTCGCCTCAGGGGAAATCAGGGCCTCGATTGTGAAGGAGCTGGCAAGGGCGGCGGAGATGGAGGGCGCGCAGTTTGAGCCGATTTTAAGCGAGGAAGCCAGGAAGGCGGCGGCCGGATTGGTCGCCGAAGGGGATGCGGCGCAATGGAAAGACCCGAACTGGCGGCGGGAACTGGCGGAATGGATGCGACCGGGCGGCCGCGGCGACGGGCTGACTGTGAACGCCTGGGCGGCGCCCGTGGCAAGGGCGTTGATTCGGGCCTTCGACATGGGCGAGAAAATCGGCGCGAAAGACCGGGAGTTGGCGGAATCGGCACCGTTGCTGGCCGTGTTAAGCACGAAAAGCGATGCGCCGGCGGATTGGATAAGAGCGGGACAGGCGCTGCAGCGCACCTTGCTGACGGGTTGTAGGCACGGGCTGCAAGCGGGGTATCTCAACCAGCCGATTCAAGTCAGCCTCTTGCGGCCCCGACTGCAAAGTCCGGTGAGTGCGGGCTTCCCCCAAATCATTCTCCGCATGGGCCGCCGGCTTGAAGCGCCCCGCACCGCCCCAAGACGGGCGCCGGAGGAGGTCATCGAACCGTATACACCGTAACCCCCGACACCCGGCACAGCCGAATCGGGAGTCGATTCGCCGCCCTCGCCCCGCCAGCATCTCCGAAAGACAGGCCGATCAAGCGCTGTCCGCCAAGCCGACATCACCATGCTACTGCCCCTGCCGAGAATCGCCGCCATACCCGCTGATTTCACCGTGGACCCGGAGCTGTCGGCGCGGTTTCGGCGGCGGGTGTATATCATGAATGGCAGCATAATCGGCCTTGTGGCGCTTTTGCCGGCGGTGCTGTTCTTTCCGATTCACGGCGTGGCGCTCGGCTGCCTGATCGGCTTCTTTCCGGGCATGCTGCTGCTCACGCAAACGCTGCGCTGCCCGAAGTGCCGCACGCAGCCCAGGTGCCGGGTGTCGTTAAGCTAAGTGACCTGCGCCTGCAGAAGTGCGGCACGCGCACGCATACGCACATCGCCTTTGACCCGTTCGACTCCCCGTGGAACCCGGAGACCTGAACCGGAGGCGGGGCGACGGCGGGATTTTTGGGATTTTCGTTTGAGGGCGGATGGGGTTGGTTGAAGCGGCATGAACGACGCACCGCTGGAGCCGCTGCCCGAGATCGTCCCGGGCCATTACCGCCATTACCGGGGAGGGCGCTACGAGGTGCTGGGCGTGGTGCGGCACAGCGAGACATGCGAGCCGATGGTGCTGTATCGCGCGCTGTACGGGGAGCACGGGCTGTGGGTGCGACCCTTCGGCATGTTTTTGGAAAAGGTGACGGTGGACGGGCGCAGCGTGGCGCGTTTCGCGCCGGAGAGCGCGCCGGGGGCGTGAACGCGGCGACGGGGGAAACGGCGGGGAAAAATCTCGTGGCGCAGCGGGGCGCGAGGCGGTATGCGCACGGGCCGTATGAGAGCGATTTCGACACTGCCTGAAGACCGGCCGCAAACGAGCGAGGAGGAGCGCGCGAATTGGGCGAGCCACGCGGTGGGCCTGGGATTGTCGTTGGCGGGGGCGCCGGTGCTCATCGCCGGGGCGGCGGACACCGGGGATGCGGGCAAGGTGGTGGGCGCGTACGTTTTCGCGGCGACGATGGTGACGCTGTACCTGACCTCGACGGTCTACCACGCGCTGGGGGCCGGGCGGGCCAAGCGGGTGATGCAGGTGGTGGATCATTCGGCGATTTTCCTGTTCATCGCGGGGTCGTACACGCCGTTCACGCTGGGGGCGCTGCGCGGGCCGTGGGGCTGGAGCCTGTTCGGCACGGTGTGGGCGTTGGCGGCGCTCGGGGTGCTGCTCAAACTCACCTGCGGCGTGCGCCACCCGCGGCTGTCCATGACCCTGTATCTGGCGATGGGCTGGCTGAGCCTGGCGGCGATCTACCCGCTGTGGACAAAGCTGTCGCCGGGCGGGTTTCTGTGGCTGCTGGCGGGAGGGCTGGCCTACACCGGGGGCGTGGCGTACTTCCTCAACGACCACCGCCGCCACTACGACCATTTCCGGTGGCACCTGTTCGTGATGGCGGGCTCGGCGTGCCACTTCGTGTCGGTCTACGGCTACGCGCAGTGAGCGCGCGCCGGGGCGTAGGCGTCAGGTCCTTTCGGCGCCGGCGAGAAGGTGGACGGAAACTTCCCACTCCGAAAGAGCGAATCCCGCATTCTCCGTCCGCCTGCCGCCCGCTTCCCGCTCCCTCTGCATTTTTCGGGACAAACGCGCCGGAGTCGGGTGCCGATTGGCGGGCATAAAAAACCCGGCGAGGCGCAGGGCGCGACGCCGGGCAGGAAGGAGCGCGGGGCGCCCCGGTGTTGTTTCAGGCGGCCGAGCGGCGGGGCTCAGTACACATCGCGCTGGTAGCGGTGGTCGCGCTTCATCTGCTTCACATACTCGTCGGCCTCCTGCGGGGAAAGGCCGCCGTGCGTGGCGATGATCTCATGCAGCGCGGCGTCCACATCCTTGGCCATGCGCTTGGCGTCGCCGCAGACATAGAAGGCGCCGCCGTCCTTGAGCCAGCTCCAGAGCTCGGCGCCGTTTTCGCGCATGCGGTCCTGCACATACACCTTGCGCTCCTGGTCGCGGGAGAAGGCGGTGGAGAGCTTGCCGAGGGCGCCGGTGCGCAGGTGCTCGGTCCACTCGTCGGCGTAGAGGAAGTCGGTGTCCTTGCGCTGGTCGCCGAAGAAGAGCCAGCTGCGGCCGGTCACGCCGCGCGCGGCGCGGTCCTGGACGAAGGAGCGGAAGGGGGCCACGCCGGTGCCGGGGCCGACCATGATGAGGGGCGTGGAGTCGTCGGCGGGGGGCGCGAAGTGCGAATGCGCGACGAAGGCGGGCACCGGGGTGGCTCCGAGCTCGGCGCGGTCGGCGAGGAAGGTGGAGCAGACGCCGTTGCGCTTGCGGCCGTTGGTCTCGTAGCGCACGACGGCCACGGTGAGGTGGATCTGCGTGGGGTGCATGGCGGGAGCCGAGGCGATGGAGTACAGGCGCGGCATGAGCTTGCGCAGGTTCTCCAGGAGCTCCTCGCCGGTGAAGTGGGCGCCGGGGAACTCTTCGAAGAGGTCGACATACTCGCGCTCGGCCAGCCAGTGCTTCTGAGCGTCCTTGTCCTCCATGGCGATGACGGCCTCCAGGGCGGCCTTGGAGGCGCCCTCGCTGCGTTCGGCGAGCTTGCGCACGAAGCCCAGCGCGGGGCCGTTGAGGGCGAAGCGGGTGAGCAGGGCGTCGCGCAGCGTCATGTGCTCCTCGCTCTTGGGGAGCTTCACGGATTGGGCGCCGTCGAGGCGGGTGGCGCGCAGGAGGGCGTCGACTGCGGCCGGGTCGTTGGTGGGGAAGACGCCGAGGGAGTCGCCGCACTTGTAGGTCAGGCCGCTGCCGGACATGTCCACCACGAAGTGGCGGGTCTCCTTCTGGCTCTTCTGGGCGCTGATGCGGCGGTTCTCCGTCAGCTTGGCGGGGAAGGGATGGTTCTTGTCAAAGGCGGCGTGCGGGACGGTGCTCATGGAGGCTTCTGTTACGGTGTTTGGCAAAGGCGGTTCAAGTGGACCCGGTAGGCGACAGGGAAAGGGTCCCCGAAAAAGGGTCTCTCATAAGCACCGAATGCGCCCAACGGCAATGCGCCGCATGGTCATTTCCTTGCTAAAGCCGGACGGGAGCGGGCGGGCCGCTTGACAGCGAGGCGTTACGGCGCTGAACGGAACGGCCCGCGGGGCCTCCGGGACCTGCTTAAAAACACACGGGAGGGCTTGGCGAGGCGACGCCCCCGAGTTAATTCCCGTGACACATTCACCACTCCCCCGGACCGGCACCACCGACCCCATGAGCACGCGATCACGACGAGATTTCCTGAGACTTTCCTCCCTTGCCGCCCTGGGCGCGCTCCTGACGGAGCGGGCCGAAGCCGGCGAGAAAACCACTGTTCCGCAAACCGCACAACTCACCCAACCCGATAATCGCACCACCATGAGCTACACCCTGCCCACCCTGCCCTACGCCTACACCGCGCTCGAGCCGCACATCGACGCGATGACCATGGAGATCCACCACTCCAAGCACCACAACGCGTATGTGACCAACCTCAACGCCGCCCTCGCCAAGGAGCCCGGCTTCCAGGCGCCCGAGTGCCCCGGCAAGCTCATCTCCGACCTGTCACTGGTGCCGGAATCCATCCGCACGGCCGTGCGCAACAACGGCGGCGGCCATGTGAACCACGCCTTCTTCTGGAAGCACATCGGCCCCAACGGCGGCGGCGAACCCGTGGGCGAGCTGGCCGAGGCCATCAAGACCTCCTTCGGCTCCTTCGACGCGTTCAAGGAGAAGTTCGCCGCCGCCGGCGCCACGCGCTTCGGCTCCGGCTGGGCCTGGCTGTGCGTGAAGGCCGACAAGACCCTGTGCGTGTGCTCGACGCCCAACCAGGACAGCCCGCTCATGAAGGGCGTGGCCGAGTGCCCCGGCTTCCCCGTGATCGGTCTGGATGTGTGGGAGCACGCCTACTACCTCAAGTACCAGAACCGCCGCCCCGACTACATCGGCGCCTTCTGGAAGATCGTCGACTGGAAGGTCGCCAACGAGAACTACCTGCGCGCCATCGAAAAGGCCTCCGGCGCCTGCGGCACCACCTGCGGCTGCAAGAAGTAATCGTCCGGCCTCGCCGACTCGCGAAACGCCGCCCCCGCCTCGACGCGGGGCGGCGTTTTTTCGTTTCCACCTCCGGGGAAAAAGCGCGGGCGGGAAGCGGGCTTGCTCCGGTTTAGTCTTTCCGCCCCGGAGCGTAGCACCTATCCCGTGCGCACCATGAATCTGCGCGACCGGCTCTTCGAATCCATCCTCCTCGCCCGACAGCGCGTCTACGAGGTGGGTTCGGCCACCCCGCTCGAATCGGTGAAGGCGGACCTGCCGTTCAGCCTCTTCGTGAAGCGCGAGGACCTCGGCCCCATCAAGGCCTACAAGTGGCGCGGCGCGTACAACCGCATGGCCCAGCTCACCCCCGAAGAGCGCGCCCGCGGCGTGGTCACCGCCTCCGCCGGCAACCACGCCCAGGGCGTGGCGCTCGCCGCCGGGCTGCTCGGCACCCGCGCCCGCATCTATATGCCCCGCCCCACCCCGGGCGTGAAACAGGCCGCCGTGCGCCGCTTCGGCGGCTCGCATGTCGAGATCGTGCTGCACGGCGACACCTACGACGCGGCCAGCGAGGCCGCCACGGAGGAGTCGCGCAAGACCGGCGCGGTGTTCGTGCACCCGTACGACGACCTGGAGGTCATGGCCGGCCAGGGCACGCTGGCCGACGAGGTGGCGCTCTCCGGCAAGGGCCCGTTCGATGTGGCGTACCTGCAGATCGGCGGAGGCGGCATGGCCGCGGCCGCGGCGTGCTGGCTGAAGCGCCAGTACCCGGGCATCCGCATCATCGGCGTGGAGGGCGAGGAACAGGCCGGCATGGCCGCCGCCATGAAGGCCGGCGCTCCCGTGGCCATCCCCAAGGTGGACATTTTCTGCGACGGCACCGCCGTGAAGCGCGTGGGCGCGCTCACCTTCGAGCTGTGCCGCGAACTGGTGGACGAGTATGTGACGGTCTCCAACGAGGATGTATGCTGGGCCATCCAGACCCTCTGGGAGGCCAACCGCATCATCCCCGAGACCTCCGGGGCGCTCGGCGTGGCCGCGGCGCTCAAGGCCGGCGAGTCGCTGCGCGGCAAGCGCGTGCTGACGGTCATCTCCGGCGCCAACATCGACTTCGGCAAGATCGGCTTCATCACGCGTAACAGCCATGTGGGCGGCGCCCGCCGCCACCACCTGCGCGTGCGCATCCCCGAGCGCCCCGACGCCCTGCTGCACCTGCTGGAGAATGTGCTCGGCGACGCCAACATCGTGGAGTTCCAGTACGGCAAAAGCCACCCGGGCGAGGCCTGGTTCGTCATCGGCGTGGCCGCAGACGACGCCGCGCTGGCCGCGCTGCACGCGCGGTTGGACGCGCACAAGGTCACGCGCCAGGATGTCTCCGGCCACGACGACGTGGCGTTCCGCGTGATCCGCTACAAGCCCGAGCTGCTGGCGCACCCGGTGTTCCTCAACCTCATGTTCTTCGAACGCAAGGGGGCGCTGCACGACTTCCTCGTGCGCCATGTGAAGGGACGCGCCAACATCGTGTATTTCAATTACGCCTACACCGGCGAGCGCGTGGGCCGCGCCCTCATCGGCCTGGAGTTCGCCGAACCCGCCGCGCGCGAGAGCTTCCTGCGCGAACTGCCCGCCACCGGCGGCGGCTTCGAGGCCTGCCGCGTCGTGGACGCCCCGGCCTCGGCGCGTCTGCTCGGCGAGTGATCCCGCGTGCGCGCCGGCCTGCGGCGCGAACGGTCGGCTTTGGAGCGTAAGGCGTTGACGCCCCCCGCGGGCGACCTTCCCTGACGGCGTAACGCCGTCCGCGGCCCCGCCATGCCCCCTGCAAGGGGTGCGCGGGACATCCGAATCCACGCCTTTTTTTCCGAAGCCCATGAGGCACTACCTACTTCGCCGACTCCTGCTGCTGCCCCCCACGCTTTTCGGCATCCTGCTCATCGCCTTCATCATCACGCGCTTCGTGCCCGGCGGCCCGCTGGAGCAGGCGCTCGAGGAGAAGCGCGCGGCGGCCGAGAAACGCGGCGGGCGCGTTGGCGGCGACACCGGTAGCTCCGGCAGCCTCTCGCCCGACGAGGTCGCGCGACTCAAGGAATTTTACGGCTTCGACCGGCCCGCCGTGCCCGCCTTCTTCGAGTGGCTGGGCATGAAGCCCAAGGAGCTCGCCCCCAAGGGCAGCGTCACCTTCGCTCCCGGCGAGACCGGCCCCAAGAGCGTGCGTCTGGAGGTGCCCGTGCGCGTCGCCCGGCTGGACAACACCGACCCGGGCTGGGCGGTGTCCGTCACCACCTCGTTCGCCTTCGAGGCCAGGGTGAGCCTGGACGAATCCGGCCACGCCGCGGTGCGGGTGCCGGAGGATCTGGCGCAGAAGGTGCGCGAGTGGTCGCTGGAGCGCGGCGAGGACAGCGCTTCGGTGGAGCGCCAGGCGCGCGCGGCGCTCGAGACCTGGCACGCCGAGGCGGTGCGTCCGGACTACGACAACCCGACCGGCCTGCGCTTCGTGCGCAGCCTTTTCCTGGAAAACGACGCGGCGCCGGAGGCGGGCAAGCCGGTGCGCGTGAAGGTGTACCGCACCGGGTTTTCCGGCATCCTGCAGGGCGACTTCGGCCACAGCTTCATCCACGCGCGTCCGGTCACCGAGGTGATCGCCTCGAAGATCCCCGTGTCGCTGCGCTTCGGCCTCATCTCCATGCTGCTGGCCTACTCGGTGGCCATACCCCTGGGCGTTCGCAAGGCGGTCAAACACGGCAGCTTCTTCGACGGCGCCTCGTCCTTCTCGCTCTTCGTGGGCTCGGCCGTGCCGGGCTTCGTGGTCGGCATCATCCTGCTGAACCTGTTCGCGTTCCACCTCGGCTGGTTCCCGCACACCGGCCTGATGAGCGAGGGCTACGCCAACCTGGGCGCGTGGGGCAAGTTCAAGGACTACGCCTGGCACATGGTGCTGCCTCTCACCGCCATGACGCTGGGCCAGTTCGCGTTCATGAGCATCCTCATGAAGAACGCCCTCATGGACAACCTCGGCTCCGACTATGTGCGCACCGCGGTGGCCAAGGGCGTGTCGTTCCGCAAGGCCGTCATGCGCCACGCCTTCCGCAACAGCCTCGTGCCTCTGGCCACCGGCTTCGGCAACAACCTGGGCGTCATCCTCACGGGCAGCTTCCTCATCGAGCGCGTGTTCGACATCGACGGCTTCGGCCTGCTCAGCTTCAGCTCGCTCGTGGGCCGCGACTACCCGGTGTTCCTGGCCAACCTGCTCTTCGCGTCGCTGCTGCTGCTCATCGGCAACATCCTCTCCGACATCTGCGTGGCCCTGGTGGACCCGCGCATCCGCTTCGACAAGTAACACCGGGTGACCGGTGGAAGGCGGATCCATCCGACCTGTATCCGCCCCAAACCTACCACCCGACACCCGTCACCTTTTCACCTCCTTTCGGCCATGTTCCGTTTCGAACTCAACCCCATCACGCGCCGGCGCCTCAAGCGCTTCCGGTCCATGCGGCGCGGCTGGTATTCCTTCCTCATCCTGGGCTTCCTGCTTTTCCTCGCGGCCCTCGGCCCCCTGCTGGTGGGCAACCGCGCGCTGCTCGTGAAATACGACGGTCAGTACCGCTTCCCCGCCCTGAATTCCGACATCATCCCCGGCACCGAGTTCGGCCTCGATTACGGTTACGAGACCAACTACCGCGCCCTGCGCGACAAGTTCGCCGCCGAGGGCGCCGACAACTTCGTGCTCATGCCGCCGGTCCCCTTCGGCCCCACCGAGTTCTGCGAGGTCAACCAGCCCGTGGAAACGCGCGACGGACGCCTGCACATGTCCGGCGCCAAGGGCCCCATCGCCGAAAGCCGCGTGTTCACCCTGCATGACAACGGCTCGCGCCGTCGCGTGTGGACCGTCACCGACGGGCGCTTCAACGGCGAGATGCGCGGCTTCGACAGCCGCGGCAACCTCGTGGAGAAGGCGGTGTGGGAGGACGGCGTCCTCAAGTCGCACACGCCCCTGGCTCCCAAGGTCCGCCCGGTCGTCACCGCCAACGAGCTCTCCGCCCTGCGCACCTATGTCGTCAACCCCGCGCGCCCCGGACTGGACGGGCACCTGCTGGGCACCGACGAATCGGGCCGCGATGTGCTGGCGCGCCTCTACGGCGGATTCCGCATCATCATCGCCGCGAGCGTCATCTACATGGCCTTCACCTACGCCATCGGCATCGCCGTGGGGTGCGTCATGGGCTACTACGGCGGCCGCTTCGACATGCTCGCCCAGCGCGGCATCGAGATCTGGTCGAACATCCCGTCGCTGTACCTGATCATCTTCCTGGCCTCCATCGTCGTGCCCAACCTGCTGTGGCTCATGCTCATCATCGTGTCCACCTCGTGGATCGGCATGACCTACTATGTGCGCACCGGCGTCTACCGCGAAAAGAACCGCGAGTATGTGAACGCGGTGCGCCTGCTGGGCGCCGGCGACGCGCGCATCATCTTCCGCCACATCCTGCCCAACACGCTCTCCACCATCGTCACCTTCGTGCCCTTCAGCGTCGCCGCCGTGGCCACCACGCTCACCTCGCTGGACTTCCTCGGCTTCGGCCTGCCGCCCACCGAGCCCAGCTGGGGCGAACTGCTCCAGCAGGGGAAGGACAACTTCGACGCCTGGTGGATCTTCTCCAGCGTCACCGTCTGCCTCGTCGCCCTCATGCTGCTCGTCTCCTTCGTGGGCGAAGCCATCCGCGACGCCTACGACCCGAAGAAATACACCACCTACGCGTAACGCGCGCCGAACAACGCCATGACTCACTTCCCCATGTCACGCCCCGTTAAGACCGATCGCGGATTGCGGATTGCGGATTGCGGATTCGCGCGCCCGGCGATTCGCGCCGCCCTATGCGCCTTCTGCCTTCTGCATTTCGCCCTGGGCTTCGCCTACCAGCCGCGCGACATGAGCGCCGGCGAGGTGTTCACGCACCCCGAAGCGCTCCAGCACTACAAGGAAAACCCGGCGCGCTTCATCTTCAAGACCCCCGAGGACCTGCCCAAGGACCTCAAGTGGGAGACCGGCGAGAACGAGCCCGAGTTCGCCTCGCCCGAGGCCGTGCGCGGCGGCACCGTCACCATCTCCATCGGCGGGTACCCGCCCACGCTGCGCCGCCACGGCCCCAACTCCAACCACGGCTACCGCGGATACATCTACGACAACGGACTGATGGCCCTCGTGGGCTTCCACCCGATCACTGGGGCGCACATCCCCGAACTGGCCAAGGCCTGGGCAATCTCCCCGGACAGGCGCACCGTGTACTTCCGCCTGCGCGAGGACGCGCGCTTCAACGACGGACAGCCCATCACCGCGGCCGACTTCCTCTTCACCTTCTTCCGCGCGCAGTGCCCGCACCTCAACGACCTCTGGAGCGCCGACTACTACGGCAAGGAGTTCGAAAGCATCACGCGCTACGACGATTACACGCTGGCCGTCACCCTGCCCTCCCCCAAGCCCGACCCGCTCGTCTTCGCCGCCCTCTCCCCGACCCCGCGCCACTTCTACCGCGAACTCGGCCCGGACTTCGTCTCGCGCTACCAGCGCCGGTTCGAGCCGGTGCCCGGTCCGTATGTGCTGCTGCCGGGCGACGACCGCACCGAGCAGTCCGTCACGCTCACCCGCGTGGAGCGCTGGTGGGGCGACTCTCACCGGTATCTGAGAAACCGATACAACCCTGAGAAGATCGTGCTCAAGGTGGTGCGCGAGACGGAGAAATCCGTGCAGATCTTCCTCTCCGGCCAGCAGGACCTCATGATGATCCAGGGCCCCAAGTACTGGTACGGGCTCAACGACAAGGAGCCGGTCAAGAAGGGCTGGATCGCCAAGTCGGTGTTCTACAACGACTTCCCCCGCCCCCCCTACGGCTTCTACCTCAACACCGCCAAGCCCCCGCTGGACAACCTCGATGTGCGCGTGGGCCTGCACCACGCCACCGACTGGCAGCGCGTGATCAACACCTACTACCGCGCCGACTACGACCGGCTCAACCAGTACGCGCAGGGCTACGGCAAGTACACCGACACCTCCATCAAGGCGCGCCCCTTCGACCCCGACCGCGCCATGGCCCACTTCGCCAAGGCCGGCTTCACCAAGCGCGGCCCCGACGGCATCCTGGTGAACGCCGAGGGGCGCAGGCTCTCCTTCAAGCTGCTCATCGACGACGGCGACCGCAAAAAGATGCTGCCGGCGTTCATCGACTCCGCGCGCAAGGCCGGCGTGGAGTTCGTGCCGCGCGCGCTGGAGCGCACCACCATGTACAAGGAGGTGATGGAGAAGAACCACGAGATCGTCTTCTGGGCCTGGGGCACCGGCGGTCTCTGGCCCGACTTCCGCCAGGGCTTCCACGACGAGAACGCCGTGGACGCGGCGGGCAAGATCCGCCGGCAGACCAACAACATCACGCTGCTGCGCGACCCGCAGATGAGCGCGATGATCGACCGCTTCCGCGACCTCACCGACGAGGAGGAGATGGTGAAGCTGTCCAAGGCCATGCAGCGCCGCCTCCACGACAAAGCCGTGTTCATCCCCGGCTTCTGCATCCCCGGCTACCGCCTCGCCTCCTGGCGCTGGGTTCGCTTCCCCGAAAACTTCGACGCCAAGCGCAGCGACGACCCCTTCGTTTTCGGCCTCTTCTGGATCGACCCGAAGATCAAGGAGGAGACCGAGGCCGCCATGAAGTCCGGCCGCTCCTTCGGCCCCTCCACCCGCGTTTACGACACCTACCGCGCCGACTGAAAACCCACGCGATGCGAGATGAAAGATTCGGGATGCGAGGACGCCTCCTCGCCCATCCCCTCTCGAATCTCCCCCGCGTGACCTCCGACCAAACCCCTTCCCAGAATGTCTTCCGAAACCATCCTTGATGTGCGCGACCTGACCGTCGGCTTCGACACCGAGCAGGGCCGCCTTGTCGCCGTGGACGGCGTTTCCTTCTGCGTGCAGAAGGGCCGCGCACTGGGCATCGTGGGCGAATCCGGCTCCGGGAAATCCGTCACCTCGCTCTCCCTCATGCGCCTGCTTCCTCAGCCCGCGGGCAGGATTATCGGCGGCAGCGTGCTGTTCAAGGGGCGCGACCTCACGCAGATCCCGCTGGCCGAGATGCGCAAGATCCGCGGCAACGGCATCTCCATGGTGTTCCAGGAGCCCATGACGGCGCTCAACCCGCTGCACCGCATCGGGCGCCAGCTCGCCGAGGTGATCGAGCTGCACACGCACCTGAGCAAGCGCGAGATCGACGAGCGCTGCCTGGACCTGCTGCGCAAGGTCGGCATCCCCGCGCCCGAGCAGCGCCTCGGCGAGTACCCGCACCAGCTCTCCGGCGGCATGCGCCAGCGCGTGGTCATCGCCATGGCCCTGGCCTGCAACCCCGAGCTGGTCATCTGCGACGAGCCCACCACGGCGCTCGATGTGACCATCCAGGCGCAGATTCTCGAGCTCATCGCGTCCCTGCGCGCCGAGCTCAACATGGCCGTCATCCTCATCACGCACGACCTGGGCGTCATCGCCGAGAACTGCGACGAGGTGGCCGTCATGTACGCCGGACGCATCGTGGAGCGCGCCCCGGTGCGCGAACTCTTCGCCAACCCCCTTCACGCCTACACGCGCTCGCTGCTGTCGGCCATCCCGAGCGCCGACTCGGTGCGCAAGTCGCGCCTCACCACCATCGAGGGTCTCGTCCCCTCCCTCGCCGAGCTGCGCCCCGGATGCCGCTTCGCGCCGCGCTCGGGCCGCCCGTACACGCAGGCGGACCTGGACGAGCGCCCGCCGTTCGTGCAGGTGGCGCCGGACCACTGGGTCGAGGCCTCCCGCGTGTGCGTGGACCGCGAGGTGCTCGCCGCCGCCGGCATCCGCTGAACGGATACGGAAAAACCGAAAACAGAACACCGGAAAGACAACCGATGAGCCCTCTTCTCGAAGTGCGCGATGTGCGCATGCATTTCCCGGTCCGCACGGGCCTTTTCTTCAGCCCCAAAAAGCATGTGAAGTCGGTGGACGGCGTGACGCTCTCCGTGAAGCCCGGCGAGACGCTCGGGCTGGTGGGCGAATCCGGCTGCGGCAAGTCCACGCTGGGCAAGGTGATCGCCGGCCTGTACCGGCCCACCTCCGGCGAAATACGCCTGGACGACTTCCCCGTCTCCGGACTGTCCAATCGGCAGCGCCTGCCGTTCCGGCGCGACATCCAGATGATTTTCCAGGACCCGTCGGAGTCGCTCAACCAGCGCCTGACGGTGGGTCAGATCCTGGAGGAGCCCTTCGCCATCCACAACATCGGCGAGCGTCCCGAACGCCGCCGGCGCGCGAGAGAGCTGCTGGACCGAGTGGGGCTGCCGTACTCGGCGATGGACCGCTTCCCGTTCGAGTTCTCGGGCGGCCAGCGCCAGCGCATCGGCATCGCGCGCGCCATCGCGCTCAAGCCGCGCCTGATCATCTGCGACGAGCCGGTGTCGGCGCTCGATGTGTCCATCCAGGGCCAGGTGCTCAACCTGCTGCTGGACCTGCAGAAGGAGATGGGGCTGGCGTACCTTTTCATCGCGCACGACCTGTCGGTGGTGCGCCACATGTCGGACCGCGTGGCCATCATGTACCTGGGCAAAATCGTCGAGCTCGGCGACGCCGACGCGGTGTACCGGCGCCCGCTGCACGCCTACACGCGCGCGCTCATCTCGGCCATCCCCAGCCACACGCCGGGCTCGAAAGGCAACCGCATCATCATCCCCGGCGACCTGCCCTCGCCCATCGACCCGCCGCCCGGGTGCGCCTTCGGCCATCGCAACCGCAGCCCGCGCCACCACGAGTCCGTCGAGCGCCCGCCGGTCTTCCGCGAGGTCGAGCCCGAACGCTGGATCCTCGACTGCCCCTGCTGCCGCCTTCGCGGCTAAAAAAACGAAAGCTCCCGGCTCATGCGCCGGGAGCTTTCATTTCCGCCCCAAGCGGGGCGCCCACAGGGGGTTACAGGGCGTTGATGGGCACCAGGTTGCGCGCCGGCACGAGGCGCGCCACGCGAGCCGGGTAGTCGAGCGCGTCGAGCGCCTCGAGCGTGGCGGCGTCCGCCACATTGGCCTCGCCGGAGACGGTGCGGCGCAGCGCCACGAGGTGTCCGCCGGGGCCGATCTTGTTGGCGAGGTCGTGGGCGAGCGTGCGCACATAGGTGCCCTTGGTGCACTTCACGATGAAGTCGGCCTCGGGCGAGCGGAACGCGAGCAGGTCGAAGCGCTCCACGCGGATGAAGCGCGCCTCGCGCTCCACCTCCTCGCCCTTGCGCGCCAGCTTGTACAGCGGCACGCCCTTGATCTTCTTGGCCGAGAACATCGGCGGCGTCTGGTACTGGTCGCCCAGCATGCCCTTCATCGCCGCGCGGATGTTTTCCGCCGAAAGGTCCTCCGGCACCGGGCGCGTCTCGATCACCTCGCCGTCGGCGTCCTGAGAGTCGGTGATCTCGCCGAACTTCACCGTGGCGAGGTACTCCTTCTCCTGGCTCATCAGGTACTGGGAGGCCTTGCAGGCCTTGCCCACCAGGATGACGAGCAGGCCGGTGGCCATCGGGTCGAGCGTGCCGGCGTGGCCCACGCGACGCGTGCGGAAGAGTCGGCGCACGCGGTCGACGACATCGTGCGAGGTGATGCCCTGCGGCTTGTCCACGAGCAGGACGCCATCGGGTTCGTTCGGGGAGGGATTCATGGGAGAGGAAGGACGAAAGGCTAAGGGTGAAGGCGGAAGGGACGACCGGGCCGCGCACGCATGCGCCGTAGGCGACGCGTGCGCCCCTTCGTCCTAAAATGCGCCGGCGAATCGGCGGGGCGGCTCAGCTTTCGCGGTCGCGGGCGGCGTCGGTGGAGCGCAGGTGCTCGGCGATGGCGGCGAGGATGCGCGGCTTGTCGCCGGAGAGCGAGGCGCCGCGCAGGTTGAAGCCGGCGGCCAGCGCGTGGCCTCCGCCGTTGAGTTTGGAGGCGAGCAGGTCGAGCCGGTACACGGGATCCTTGGCGCGCAGGGAGCCCTTCACGCCGTCGGTCATCTCCTCCAGGAGCACGGCGATATCCACGCCTTCGATACAGCGCGGGTAGTCGACGAGGCCCTCGGTGTCCTCCTTGGTCGTGCCGGTGGCCTCGAAGGTGCCCAGCGGGATGACGCCGGAGCAGACGCGTCCGCCCTCGTGCAGGGTGAGCGATTCCAGGAAACGGCCCAGCAGGTCGAGCCGGCCGAAGGTGTCCTTCTCGTACAGACTGGCCGAGGCGTCCGCCGGGCTCGCGCCGAGGCGCACCAGGCGCGCCGCAATGTCGAACACCTCGGGCGTGGCGGAGCGGAAGCGGAACTGGCCGGTGTCGGTGGCGATGCCCACATAGAGCGCCTGCGCGCTCACCGCGTCCAGCGGCAGGCCCAGGTCGAACGCCATGCCGGCGAGCAGGTGCGCGGCCGCCGCGGTGTGGTCGACCACGATGTTCTCGCGGGCGAAACGGGTGTTGGAAAGGTGGTGGTCGATGTTGCCCGCGAGGCCCTCGGGGAACATGGCGACGAGTTCCTTGCCGATGCGCGTGAGGTCGGCGCAGTCCACGGACACCGCGCAGCGACCCTCCGGCACGAAGTCGTTCTCGTGCAGGAACGGGGTGTCGCCCACGAACGCCTTGAGCGTGCGCGGCACGGCGTGGTGGTTCACGCACACCGCGTCGATGCCCGCGGCGCGCAGCATGCGGCACAGCGCCACCTGCGAGCCGATGCAGTCGCCGTCGGGGCGCATGTGGCCGAGCACGGCGACCTTGCGCCCGCGCAGCGATTCGATGAGGGCGAGAAAACGCGGGGACTCGGAGGGGAAGAACATGGCGGGCGAAGGGAATGGAGGGTGTGGGCGATGGGGCGCTTGAGCGGGCGAAAAGGCGGGCGCGCCCCGCCCCTCACAACACCCGGATGGGCTCCCGGGGCGAACCGGCGCCTCGGTTCAGAAATCCGATTCGTCGTGCCTGGGCGCCTTGCGGCCGCGCGACTTGTCCTGCTCGGCGATCTTGTCGAGCGTGTCGATGATGCTAACGCCGCGCGCGGCCGAGTCGTCGTACACGAACTTATACTCGGGGTTGTACTTGAGCACGATGCGCCGCGCCACCTCGGCGCGGATGCGGTTGACCACCTTGCCCAGCAGCTTGCGTCCTGCCTTGCGGTCCTCCTCGGTGCCGATGACCGAGTAGAACACGATCGCGTTGCGCAGGTCGGGCGAGATGTCCACGCCGGTGATGGTGATGCGCACGGACTCCCCCCTCCACTCGGTGTGCAGGATGTCGGAGATTTCGCGCTGAAGCAGTTCGTTGACGCGGACGGTGCGTTGGGCCATGCGCGCAATGCACCCGACACCCGGCGGGAGGGCGATTGAAAAATGCGCCCCCTATCGCCATCGCGCCCCCCGGGCGCTGCGCGGGAATCGGACACCCGAGCCGCCGGGCCGAAGCGCCCGGACGGCCTCCGCTTCGGAAATAACATCGCGCGGCGCCCCGGGTTTAGCGTACAAGCGAGCGCCCGGGGCATCCTGAAAATCCACCCGATGAAACGGCCCCCGCCCGGAACCCGATTTCGCCCCATCACACTTTTCCGGCAATCGCGCCACCGCCCTTTCTTCAAACAGCCGCCCCCTATGCCCCTTGGAACCGAACAATCCGAAATGCGCTGCTCCGTCTTCATCGCCACCAGCCTGGACGGTTTCATCGCCCGCACCGACGGCAACATCGATTGGCTGGAGCAAATGGGCGCCGTCACGCCCCCGGGCGAGGACTGCGGCTTCGCCGCGTACATGGCCACGGTCGACGCCATCGTCATGGGGCGAGGCACCTTCGAGAAAGTCTGCAGCTTCCCGAAGTGGCCCTACGAAAAGCCGGTGTATGTGCTGAGCGCATCCCTCAGGCAAATCGACGGCGCCCTCGCCAACCGCGTCTCCCTGCTCAACGTCGCCCCGGCCGAGGTGATAAAAAGAGCGCGCGAAGAGGGGTGTCGCCACCTGTACATCGATGGCGGCAAAACGATTCAGGGCTTCCTCAAGGCCGGCCTGATCTCCGACATCACCCTCTCCACCATCCCCACCTTGATCGGCACCGGCATCCGCCTCTTCGGCGACATCCCGGCCGACATCCACCTTCGGCTGGAGTCCACAACCACATACCCGTTTGGCATCGTGCAGACCAAGTATCGCGTCATCCGCGAAGCATGAATCGGCGCCCGTGCGGATGTACCGCATAGTTTTTTCTTTTATCGGAACAAACCCCGCCTCCGAAACCGGAGAGCGGGGCTTGTTTATCGAGAGCGGACGAGAGCGCAGCCGAAGCATTGGAGCATGCGACCAGCCTTGGACGAGGACACCCGGCCGATCCGATGAAGCGCCGCTTCAGACTTCCTCCGCCGGCGCTCAGCGTGGCTCCGTCCGAACGGTCTTCAAAGCCCTGAACGCGTCGGCCGCCCGGGTTTGCCGGCCTGTTTTCGCCGACACGGAACCTTGTCGAAATCGGCCGGTTGTGCCGAGTCGCACCGATAAATCCTTTTGACCGCCACCCCGCCCCCCATCGAATCGCACCCCGAATTTATGAGACCCCAGCTCCGCCTCGCCGCCCTCGCCCCGTTCGCCGTCTCCCTCGCCTTCGCCGCTCCGGCCGAGCGCGCGCACCCGTTCGCTCCGGAGATTCTTAAAATCCACTCGGCGTCCAACACGCCGATGGCCGCCAAGCCCCCGGCCGGACTCGCCACGCTGTCCGACCTCACACTCGAG
Organism: uncultured Opitutia bacterium; assembly: GCA_945957395.1. Taxonomy (GTDB): domain Bacteria; phylum Verrucomicrobiota; class Verrucomicrobiia; order Opitutales; family UBA953; genus CAMFKE01. The sequence goes on along the minus strand of CAMFKE010000001.1, from coordinate 392,800 downwards.
CGCGAATGGCTCGCCGCGAGCGTGCTGCCGTCGCCGCGCCAGGTGGAGTACCAGGAGATGGGCTTCACCGCCTTCGTTCACTTCGGCCCCAACACCTTCTCCGGTCGCGAATGGGGCGACGGCAAGGAATCGCCCAAGCTGTTCGCGCCCAAGTCGGTGGATGTGCGCCAGTGGGTGCGCGCCATCAAGGCCTCCGGCGCCAAGATGATCGTGTTCACGACCAAGCACCACGACGGCTTCTGCCTTTGGCCCAGCCGCTTCACCGACCATTCCGTCAAAAACTCGCCGTGGAAGGACGGCAAGGGCGACCTGGTCCGCGAGGTCGCCGACGCCGTGAAGGCCGAGGGGCTCAAGCTGGGCCTGTACCTCTCGCCGGCCGACCTGCACGCCATCCACATCGGCACCTACGGCAAGACCCCGACCAAGCCGCGCGTCATCCCCACGCCCGTTCCCGGATGGAAGCCCAAGTCGCCCGTCACGCTCCGAGGCGAGTGGGACGAGTACAACACCTACTTCATGAACCAGCTCTTTGAGCTGCTCACCGAGTACGGCGAGGTCCACGAGGTCTGGTTCGACGGCGCCAACCCGCACGATGTCGGCCAAAAGTACGCCTACTTCGACTGGTACTCGCTCATTCGCAAACTCCAGCCCAAGGCCGTCATCTTCGGCAAGGGCCCCGACGCGCGCTGGATCGGCAACGAGCGCGGCAACACCCGCGCCAACGAGTGGAATGTCATGACCACCGACTCCGGCGAATCCTTCCCCGACCGCACCGCCGGCGACCTCGGCTCGCGCCGCAAGATTTCGGGCGACAAGCCGCTGTTCTGGAACATCGGCGAGACCGATGTCTCCATCCGCCCGGGCTGGTTCTACCACAAGGAGGAGGACGCCAAGCTGCACTCCCTCGACCGCCTTCTGGACATGTGGTACGGCGCCGTCGGCGGCAACGCCGTGTTCATCCTCAATGTCCCCCCGGCCCCCGAGGGCGTCGTGCACGACAACGATGTGAAGCGCCTCGCCGAGCTCGGCCGCGTGCTCGACGCCACCTTCGCCAACAATCTGGCCAAGGGCGCCACGGTCGCCGCCACCCCGGCCGCGCGCCAGGGCGCCTCCGCCGACGCCACGCTCGACTCCGACCCCGCCACGGGCTGGGCTCCCGCCGACTGGCGCCGCACCGGCGAGCTCGTCTACACCCTGCCCGAGCCGCGCACCTTCAACCGCGTGGAGCTGCGCGAAAACATCCGCACCTTCGGCCAGCGCGTGGAGAAGCACGCCGTGGACGCCTGGGTGGACGGCGCGTGGAAGCCCCTCGTCATCCAGGCGCCCATCAAGGGCGAATGGACCGCCGTGGGCGGCGAGAAAAAGGACTTCACCGAATGGGGCACCATCGGCGCCCGGCGTATCCACCGCACCGAGACGGTCACCACCGACAAGGTGCGCGTGCGCCTTCTCGAATCGCGCGTGTGCCCCTCGATTTCCGAGTTCGGCCTCTACTTCGAACCCACCCGCGTCAGCGCCCCCGCCATCTCCCGCTCCCGCGAGGGCCGCGTGAGCTTCACTCTACGCCCGGGCGTGCGCGCCCGCTACACCCTCGACGGCTCCGCCCCCACCAAGAACTCCCCCGTCTACACCGGCGAGTTCGACTTCGCCAAGGGCGGCACCGTGCGCGCGATCGGCGAATCCGAGACGCCCGGCGACACGCTCACCGTGGGCACCCCCGAGGCGCTCGCCGAGTTCGGCCCGGCCAAGCGCGACTGGAAGATCGTCTCCGTCTCCGGCGAGGAGACCGTCGGCGAGAAGGCCGGCGCGGCCAACGCCATCGACGACAACCCGGACACCTACTGGCACACGCCGTGGAAGAACTCCGCCCCCAAGCCCCCGCACGACCTCGTCGTGGACATGGGCCAAACCCACCTGGTGCGCGCCCTCACCTACCTGCCGCGCACCCAGGGCCCGTTTGTGCGCGACTACGCCTTCGCCCTCAGCGAGGACGGCAAAACCTGGACCGAAGTGTCGCGCGGCGAGTTCGGCAACATCCGCAACCTGCCGGACCGGCGCACCGTCGGCTTCACCCCGCGCAAGGCGCGCTTCTTCAAGTTCACCGCCCTGCGCGAAGACGAGAACAAGCCGTTCGTCACCGCCGCCGAGATCGGCGTGCTCGTGAAGTGAGCCGGTAAAAGACGCATCCGCCTCAAAAGGGCGCCCGGCACGACCGGGCGCCCTTTTTTGTTCAGCGCCCCCAAGGTGCGCCGGCGGCATTTTGCACTGTGCCTTTTGCCATTTGTTCCGACACTCTCGTCGCAACCCAACGCGACAGCCGTGCAAAACCGCCCCCTCGAATTCGGATTCATCTCACTCGCCGCCGTATCGCCCCGGCTGCGACTCGCCGACCCCGCCGGCAACCTGCCCCTCCTGGAGTCCGCGCTGAGCACCGCCGCCGAACAGGGCGCCTCCATCGTGCTGCTGCCCGAGTTGTGCATCACCGGATACACCTGCGGCGACCTCTTCAACCAGGACACGCTCCTGCGCGAGGCCAACAAGGCCCTGCTGCACCTCGCCGCCTTCTGCGGCAAGCTCGGCGTGGCCGCGGTGGTCGGTCTGCCCGTGGCCGACTCCGGCCGCCTGTTCAACTGCGCCGCCTTCCTGGCCGACGGCAAGGTCGTGGGCATCGTGCCCAAGACGCACCTGCCCAACACCGCCGAGTTCTACGAGCAGCGCTGGTTCGCCTCGTCGCGCGTGTGGGACAAGACCTCCGTGCGCATCGAGGACCGCGATGTCCCCATGGGCGTCGACCTGCTCTTCCGCGCCGCCAACCACCCCGACTGCGTCATCGGCATCGAGATCTGCGAAGACCTCTGGTCGGTCGAGCCGCCCAGCGGCCCGCTCGCGCTCGCCGGAGCCAACCTGCTGCTGAACCCCTCCGCCAGCGACGAGCTGCTGGGCAAGGCGCGCTACCGGCGCGACCTGGTCACGCAGCAGTCGGCGCGCTGCATCGCCGCCTACGCCTACGCGTCCGCCGGCGCCAACGAATCCTCCTCCGACGTGGTCTACGGCGGGCACTGCCTCGTGGCCAAGAACGGCGCCCTGCTCGGCGAATCCGAGCGCTTCCTGTTCGGCGACTCCATGGTCATCTCCCAGGTCGATGTGCAGCGGCTCAACCACGAGCGCCGGCGCAGCAGCACCTTCTTCGGCACCCGCCCGGCGGCGCGCGTGCGCACGCTGGACTTCATGCTGGGCATCCCGTTCGGCTCCTCGCCCAAGCTCAAGCGGCGCATCCACCCGCACCCCTTCGTGCCCACCGACACCGCCGCGCGCGACGAGCACTGCCGCGAGATCTTCTCCATCCAGGCCGCCGGCCTCGCGCGGCGCATCCGCCACACGCATACGAAATCGGTCGTCCTAGGACTCTCCGGCGGCCTCGACTCCACCCTGGCGCTGCTCGTGACCGTCGAGGCGTTCGACCGCCTCGGCTTCGACCGCAAGGGCATCGTGTGCGTGACCATGCCCGGCCCCGGCACCACCTCGCGCACCAAGAACAACGCCGTGAAGCTCGCCGAGCTGCTGGGCGTCACGCTGCGCGAGATCCCCATCGGCGAGGCCGTGGCGCTGCACCTGCGCGACATCGGGCACCCCGAGGGCAAGCACGACGTGACCTTCGAGAACGTGCAGGCGCGCGAGCGCACGCAGATTCTCATGAACCTTGCCGGCAGCCTGGGCGGGTTCGTCGTGGGCACCGGCGACCTCTCCGAGGCCGCGCTGGGCTGGTGCACCTTCAACGGCGACCACATGTCCATGTACCATGTGAACATCGGCGTGCCCAAGACCCTCGTGCGCCACCTCGTCACCTGGGCCGCCCACGCGCGCTACCTCGGCGACGCCCGCGCCGTGCTCGAGGATGTCGTGGACACGCCGGTGAGCCCGGAGCTGCTGCCGCCGTCCGCCGACGGCACCATCGCGCAGGAGACGGAGGCCATCGTGGGCCCCTACGACCTGCACGACTTCTTCCTCTTCCACACCGTGCGCAACGGCTTCCGGCCCAGGAAGACGCTCTGGCTCGCCGAGCACGCCTTCGCCGGCAAGTACGACGAGGCCGCCCTGCGCAAGTGGTTCAAGGTCTTCCTGCGCCGCTTCTTCTCCCAGCAGTTCAAGCGCAACGCCATGCCCGACGGCCCCAAGGTCGGCTCCGTCGCCCTCTCGCCCCGCGGCGACTGGCGCATGCCCGCCGACGCCCACGCCGACGCCTGGCTGCGCGAGCTGGAGTAAACCGGCGATACCGTATCCGAGTTTTAACCACGGGTAAGAATGAGCCAAAGCGCACAAAGAGGGGGCCGGCTTCGTCATGGCTTTTCACGCCTTGCGCCCTACGCAACCATGCCGCCTCTCGGAGTCTACGCCGGCTACGCATCGTTCCTTATTCAGGCCCCCACCCCGCCAAGCTCGATTAACGACTGGGTCAACATCGCCTTCAACCTGAGTGCGGCAGCCCTGACTCTCGTTCTCTGCGCTGTAAACGGCAGTCGTATTCAAGCGCTTCGGGAAGGAAACCGGATCTCACGCGCCATTGAGGCTGCAGTCACCAGTCGGTGGACAATCCTCTTCATACTCTTTGCCGGACTCACCTTCTGCCTCAGCGCGGGCGCCCATGCACACTGGATTTTGACACTCCATCGCAACGGAATGCCCTCCGTCATCATCGCTCTCGCGCTGTTCCTCCTGCGAGTCCGAAGCCATAAGCGAACATACGAAGATATCGCACTGGCGCCCAAGCGAACGGCCTAAGCCACCGATGCACCTTCAGTGTTTTCCGTGACGGAGACCTGATGCAATCTCCCAAAACGCAAAAGGACGCCGGGAAACCCCGGCGTCCTTTTGTTTGATGCGCGCGCGGCGCAGAAGCCGCACGGGGGGGCGTCAGAGGCGCTGACCGGCCCAGTGGTCGACGGAGCTCAGGTTGCGGATGTAGTGGGCGCGCTCGTGGGCGGAGGCGTCGGGGCAGCGGGCGAGGTTGAGCGCGCCGCGCATGGAGTCGATGTCGGCGTAGCCGCGCTCGGTCATCCACAGGCGAAGGCCTTCCAGCATGGACGAGACCGCCTCAGGTCCGCGCTTGTACAGGGCCGAGACCACCTGCGCGACGCTCGCCCCGGCCAGGATGGCCTTGATGAGGTCGTTGGCGGTGTGCACGCCGCCGGAGCAGGCCAGGTCGGCCCGGCCCGTGGAGGACAGGATGGACAGCCAGCGCAGGCGCGTGAGCAGCTCGGTGGAGCTGGAGAAGCGCACGCGCGGGGTCACCGTCATGGCGTCCAGGTCGAAGTCGGACTGGTAGAAGCGGTTGAACAGCACGAGGCCGGAGGCGCCGGCGGATTCCAGCCGGCGACCCAGCTGGGGGAGCGCGGAGTGGAAGGTGGAGAGCTTCACGCTCACCGGGATTTTCACGCGTTCGCGGGCGCGCGCCACGATGCCCTCGATGCGGCGCTCCACGATCTCCGGCGTGTCGGCGGGGTCGCTGACCACGAAGTACACGTTGAGCTCCAGGGCGTCGGCGCCGGCGCGCTCGACCTCGGAGGCGAAGTCGACCCAGGGGCCGGGCGTGCGGCCGTTGAGGGAGGCGATGACGGGGACGGACAAGGAGCGCTTGAGGTTGCCGATGTGCTCCAGGTAAAGGTCCGGGGAGAAGCGATATTCCTCAAACTTGGGGAAGAACGAGGCGGCCTCGCCGAAGGTGTCCTCGTGCCAGTCGGTGGCGGCGTGCAGCATGCGCTGCTCCTGCACGACCTGCTCCTCGAAGAGGGAGTGCAGGACGATGGCGCCCACGCCGGCATCCTCCAGTCGCTTGGCGGAGTCGACGGTCTGCGTGAGGGGGGAGGCGCCGGTGATGACCGGGCTCCTGAGCTTCAGTCCGAGGTAGGTGGTTTCCAGATTGGGGCTCATGCGTTGGGGGTATGGGGGGTTGAGGAAGCGGGGGCGTCGCCGGCGGGGGCGGGCTTGGGCGCATAGGGGGCGGCGAGGCGCTCGTAGTTGGCGTAGCGCTCGTTGAGCTTCTCCTGGGCGTGGCCGAGCAGGATCTTGGCGCGCTCGGGGGCGATGTTCTCGAGGATGCGGAAGCGCGTCTCGTTGGCGGTGAACTTCGCCAGGGGCGCCTTGGGCGCGGGCGAGTCGAGCTTGAGCGGGTTCTCGCCCTTCTCGGCCAGCTTCGGGTCGTAGCGCAGCAGAGGCCAGTAGCCGGTGTCCACGGCGAGCTTCTGCTGCTCCAGGCCGTTTTGCAGGGCGTAGCCGTGGGCGATGCAGTGGCTGTAGGCGAGGATGAGGGCGGGTCCGTCATGGGCGTCGGCCTCGCGCAGGGCGTTGAGCGTCTGCACATCCTTGGCGCCGAAGGCGACGCGGGCGACATAGACATTGCCGTACTGCATGGCCATGAGCGCGAGGTCCTTCTTCGGGGCCGGCTTGCCGGCGGAGGCGAACTTGGCGACGGCGCCCATGGGGGTGGACTTGGAGGCCTGGCCGCCGGTGTTGGAGTACACCTCGGTGTCGAGCACGAGCACCTTGATGTTGGCGCCGGAGGCGAGCACATGGTCGAGGCCGCCGTATCCGATGTCGTAGGCCCAGCCGTCGCCGCCCACGATCCACACGGAGCGCTTCACGAGCGAATCGGCGCACTTGGAAAGCGCCTCGGCCTCGGGCGTGCCGAGCTTGGCCAGGGTCTCGCGCAGCGCGGCGACGCGCTCGCGCTGGGCGGCGATGCCGGCGTCGGTGTGCTGGTCGGATTCGACGAGGGCCCTGACGGTCTCCTCACCCAGCTGCGGGGCGAGCTTGCGCAGGCGAAGAAGGGCGAGGTCGGCCTGCTGGTCGGCGGCGAGGCGCATGCCGAGGCCGAACTCGGCGTTGTCCTCGAAGAGGGAGTTGGCCCAGGCGGGGCCGCGGCCGTCCTTATTCGTCGTATACGGGGTGGTGGGGAGGTTTCCGCCGTAGATGGAGGAGCATCCGGTGGCGTTGGAGATCATGAGGCGGTCGCCGAAGAGCTGGGTGAGCAGCTTGATGTAGGGCGTCTCGCCGCAGCCGGCGCAGGCGCCGGAGAACTCCATGAGGGGCTGCATGAACTGGCTGCCCTTCACATCGCCAGTGAGCTTGGCGCGGTCGGGCTCGGGCAGCTTGAGGAAGAAGTCGAAGTTCTCGCGCTCGGCGGCCACGAGGGGCTCCTGAGGCACCATGTCGATGGCCTTGTGGCGGGGGTTGCTCTTGTCCTTGGCGGGGCAGACCTGCACGCACAGGGAGCATCCGGTGCAGTCCTCGGCGGCGACCTGGAGCGTGTAGAGCATGCCCGGGTTGTCGCGGGACTTGAAGGTGGTGCTCTTGAAGGTGGCGGGGGCGCCGGCGAGTTCGGCCTCGGGGTAGAACTTGGGGCGGATCGCGGCGTGGGGGCAGACCAGCGCGCACTTGTTGCACTGGATGCAGATGGAGGGATCCCACGCGGGGATCTCGGCGGCCAGGTTGCGCTTCTCGTGGCAGGCGGTGCCGGTGGGCCAGCCGCCGTCGGGCGGCAGAGCGCTGACCGGGAGCAGGTCGCCCTGACCGGCGATGATCTTGGCGCTGACGCGCTTGAAGAAGTCGGAGGCGCCGGGGTACTCGGGGGAGGCGGTGTACACGCTCTCCACGGAGGCGGCGGCGGGCGGGACGATCTCGGCGAGGCCGGCGAGGGCGTTGTCGACGGCCTGGAAGTTCATCTTGACGATGTGCTCGCCCTTGCGGCCGTAGGTCTTCTCGATGGACTTCTTGATCTGCTTGATGGCGTCCTCGCGCGGCAGCACGCCGGAGAGGGCGAAGAAGCAGGTCTGCATGACCGTGTTGGTGCGGCCCTTCATGCCGGACTCGGCGGCCACCTTGGAGGCGTCGATGACGAACACCTTCAGCTTCTTGGCGAGGATGGTCTCCTGCCACTCGCGCGGGAAGCGCGACCAGGTGTCGGCGGCGCCGAAGGGCGAGTTGAGCAGCACGGTGGCGCCGGGCATGGCGAACTCGAGCACGGGCTGGCGGCCGATGAACGAGTACTGGCTGCACGCCACGAAGTTGGCGCCGGTGATGAGGTACTGCGATCGGATGGGACGGGGGCCGAAACGCAGGTGCGAGACGGTCATGGCGCCGGACTTCTTCGAGTCGTACACGAAGTAGCCCTGCGCGTAGTTGTCGGTCTGTTCGCCGATGATCTTGATGGAGTTCTTGTTCGCGCCCACCGTGCCGTCGGCGCCCAGGCCCACGAACACCGCGCGCACCACATCGGGCTTCTCGATGTCGAAGGCGGGGTCGAAGGCCAGCGAGGTGCCGGTCACATCGTCGATGATGCCGACGGTGAAGCGGCGCTTGGGCTCGGGCTTGGACAGCTCGTCGAAGACGGCCTTCACCATGGCGGGGGTGAACTCCTTCGAGCCCAGTCCGTAGCGGCCGCCGATGAGGCGCGGCAGGGCCTTGCCGGATTCGACGAACGCGGTGAGCACGGTCTGGAAGAGCGGTTCGCCCAGCGAGCCGGGCTCCTTGGTGCGGTCGAGCACGGCGACCGACTTCACGCTCGCCGGGAGGGCCTTCAGGAAATCGGGCGCGAGGAAAGGCAGGAACAGGCGCACCTTCAGCACGCCCAGCTTCGCGCCGCGCTCGTTGAGCGCGTCCACCGTCTCCTCGATGGTCTCGGCGCCGCTGCCCATGACCACGATGACGCGGTCGGCGTCGGGGGCGCCATGGTAGTCATAAAGCGAATACTTGCGGCCGGTGAGCGTGGCGAAGCGGTCCATGCAGCCCTGCACGATGCCGGGCAGCGCGTCATAGTGGGCGTTGCACGCCTCGCGGCCCTGGAAGTACACGTCGGGGTTCTGCGCGGTGCCGCGGATGGAGGGCGCGTTGGGCGTGAGGGCGCGCGACTTGAACCTGGCGATGTCGGCCTCGTCGACCATGGCGCGCAGCACGGCGTCGTCGAGCAGGGCGATCTTGCTCACCTCGTGCGAGGTGCGGAAGCCGTCGAAGAAGTGCATGAACGGCACGCTCGCCTTGAGGGTCGCGGCGTGCGAAATGAGCGCGAAGTCGCCGGCCTCCTGACCGGAGCCGGAGCACAGCATGGCGAAGCCGGTGGCGCGGCAGGCCATCACGTCGGAGTGGTCGCCGAAGATGGAAAGCGCGTGGGTGGCGAGGGCGCGGGCGGTGACATGCAGCACGCACGGCATGAGCTCGCCGGCGATCTTGTACATGTTGGGGATCATGAGCAGCAGGCCCTGCGAGGCCGTGAAGCTGGTGGTCATGGAGCCGGACAGCAGGCTGCCGTGCATGGCGCCGGCCACGCCGCCTTCGGACTGCAGCTGGACCACGCGGGGCACCTGCCCCCAAAGGTTGGGCTTCTTCGCCGCCGAGTATTCGTCGGAGGACTCCGCCATGGGCGAGGACGGCGTGATGGGATAGATGGCGATGACCTCGCTCAGTCGGTAGGCGACCGACGCCACGGCTTCATTGGCGTCGAGGGTGGCGATACGATGGGACAACTGATTCATAAGAGCCGCGCAGAGTGCCGCCGGGCCGTTGCGACTCAACCCGGAAAGCCTTGGCAACCGCGTCCGGCGCGTAAAAGCCCGGCTAATTCAAGGGCGACTGCCGGTCGAAAAAAAACACTGACCGGTAAAGACAAAAACCTTCGGAAGGTCGTTCCGAAGGTTTTTGAAAGTGGTGCCAGAGGGCGGATTTGAACCGCCGACCTTAGGCTTATGAGTCCCGCGCTCTACCGACTGAGCTACACTGGCGTTGAAGGACTGCGCAAAGTGGAAATCCCGGCCCGCCCGTCAAGCCCGCGTTAAGAATTTTTTCAAAAACCCGGCGGCGTCCCGGCCGGCGCCTGAAAGGGGCGAAAACCGAGGGAATGTCAGGGGCGGAGCGATTCGCGCTTCCGTCCGGGAAAGGTGTGCGCCATCACGCCGCCTTCGCCATGCCCACGCTCTACACCCACGCCTCCATTTTCCACGCCGACGAAGTGATCGGCGCAGGCCTCCTCGTGTACCTGGGCGAAATCTCCGGCACCGCCGACATCCGCCGCGTGAACGACCTGCCCGCCCCCGGGCCGCTCCCGGGAGACTTCGTCGTGGACATCGGGCTGCGCCTGGGCGCGGACGAATCGGGCGTGACCTGGCTGGACCACCACCAGGACAAGGCGCTGCCGTGCGCCGCCGTGCTGGTGTACCGCCACTTCGAAAGCCGCTGGACCAAGCCGCAGCGGCGGGCGATCGAACGCTTCCTGGACGGCGTGGACAAGCACGACCGGGGGCTCGTCGGGCACACCCAGGGCACCATGACGCTCTCCGACATCGTCGCGACGCTCAACCCGGTGGGCGAGGCGACCGAGGAGCAGCGCACGGCGAACTTCCGCGAGGCCGTGGAACTCTTCGTGGGCATGCTGCGGCGCATGGTGGCGTTCCAGGAGCTCGTGGAGGCCCAAGCCGGTCAGGTCGCCGAACTGGCGGCGCTGAACACGCCGTTCGTGGTATCGGAAACCTTCCTGCCCAAGCTGCTTCGCGCGCTGGAGGGCACGCTCACCCGCCACGCCGCATACCCGTCGCTGCGCGGCGGCTGGTGCCTGCAGGCGGTTTCGCTGCCCGGTACGAAGACGCCGGTGCAGCCCATACCGGCCGACATCGCCGGCGCCACCTTCGTGCATCCCACCGGCTTCATCGCCTCCTTCCCGACCCGTGAGCTGGCGATTGCGGCCGCCGAGGCGCTCGCGGCGATCGAAGTGTTCACCCCGTGCCTCGCGCCCCCGAAGACGAAATCGTCGACTGAAGCGGCGTTCGACCGGCCCCCACCCACCCCCGGGACGCCCGGTCGACTCACGCCGCATGATCGGACGGCGCACCGCCAAGGTGTCCCTCTTGCGCGGCCCGGGCCCAACAGAACGCCGGAGGAAACCCCGGTCCTCGCCTTCACGACCGCACGCGATATCGCCACAGGACCGCCTCCAAAAGAATTGATTACACAAATAGTATAGTTTCAAAGAAACCTCTTCATTGCTGAGTTTGAATAAATTCATGGGCTTCAAAAAACCCTTTTCAGCCAATTTTCCTTGCCCAAATTCAAAACTTCAGCACTCAACTTTCACACAACACACCGTAGACCCAATCACCCCCAACCCAATCCCCCCGAACATGGCCCGCTTCAACTCCATCGCCGACGCCATCGGCAACACCCCCCTGGTCCGCCTCAACCGCATCACCGAAGGCCTGCACGCCGAAGTCTGGGTGAAGACCGAATTCTTCAACCCGCTCTCCAGCGTGAAGGACCGCATCGGCCGCGCCATGATCGAGGACGCCGAGCAGTCCGGCCGCCTCAAGCCCGGCGCCACCATCATCGAGCCCACCTCCGGCAACACCGGCATCGCCCTGGCCTTCATCGCCGCCGCCCGCGGCTACCGCCTCATCCTGACGATGCCCGAAACCATGTCGCAGGAGCGCCGCGTGCTCCTTCGCCTGCTGGGCGCCGAACTGGTGCTCACCCCCGGCGCCAAGGGCATGTCCGGCGCCATCGCCAAGGCCAACGAGCTCGCCGCCGAGCTCGGCGACAAGGCCTTCGTGCCCCAGCAGTTTGAAAACCCCGCCAACCCGGCCGTGCACCGCCGCACCACCGCCGAGGAGATCTGGAAGGACACCGACGGGCGCATCGACGCGTTCGTGGCCGGCGTGGGCACCGGCGGCACCATCTCCGGCGTGGGTGAAGTGCTCAAGCAGCGCAACCCCGCCGTGCGCATCGTGGCGGTCGAGCCGGACGCCTCCCCGGTCATCTCCGGCGGCAAGCCCGGCCCGCACAAGATCCAGGGCATCGGCGCCGGCTTCATCCCGAAGAACCTCAACACCATCCTGCTCGACGAGATCCTCCAGATCTCCAACGACGAGGCCGTGGACACCGCGCGCGAAGTGGCGCTCAAGGAGGGCCTGCTCGTGGGCATCTCCTCCGGCGCCAACATCCGCGCCGCGCTCAAGCTCGCCGCGCGCCCCGAGTTCGCCGGCAAGCGCATCGTCACCATCGCCGCCTCCACGGGCGAGCGCTACCTGTCGACCGTGCTGGCCGAGAAGGCCAAGGCCGAGGCCGCCGCGCTCGTCGCGGTGGGCTAAGCCCCTGCGCCGGAGCAAAAAATCCGCGCGCTTAAGTGTAAGGCGGGGCCGGGCGGCAATGCCCGGCCCCGCTTCACTGAAACGCGCCGCACCGCACCGCCCAAGCGGCCGCATTAGCGCCGAAATGGCGCCCGCCTGAAATCCCGCCCTCGCCTTTGGCGAATCGAGCCACACCGTCCCCGCCCGTCCACCATGTCCCGTCGCATCCTGCCCGGCTTCGGCCTCTCGCTCGGCTTCACCACCGCCTACCTGGGCGTCCTCGTGCTCCTGCCCATCGCCGCGCTCCTCGCCGCCGCCGCCGGAGCCGGTTGGGACGACTTCCTGCGCGCCACGACCGGGAACCGCGCGCTCCTCGCGTACGCGTTGAGCTTCGGCGCCTCCGCGCTCGCCGCGCTCGCGGCCGTCGCGCTCGGATTCCCCATCGCCTGGGCCCTGGCGCGCTATCAATTTCCCGGCCGCCGGCTCATGGACGCGCTGATCGACCTGCCCTTCGCCCTGCCCACGGCGGTCGCCGGACTCGCGCTCACCGCCCTGTACACGAAAGACGGGTGGTTCGGCTCCGCGCTGGAGCCCCTGGGCGTCAAAGTGGCGTTCACGCGACTGGGCGTGTTCGTCGCGCTCACCTTCATCGCGCTGCCCTTCGTGGTGCGCACGCTCCAGCCGGTCATCGAGGAGCTCGACGGCGAGGCCGAGGAGGCGTCCGCCTCCCTGGGCGCGAGCAGGCTGACCACGCTGCGCCGCGTGGTGCTGCCGACGCTGCGCCCGGCGCTGGTCACCGCGTTCGCCATGGCGTTCGCGCGAGGCGTGGGCGAATACGGCTCCATCGTGTTCATCTCCGGCAACCTGCCCAACCGCACCGAGATCGCGCCGCTGCTCATCGTCACCAAGCTCGAGCAATACGACTACGCGGGAGCCGCCTCCATAGGCGCGCTCATGCTGGCCCTCTCGTTCATCTTCCTGCTGGCCATCAACCTGCTGCAGCGCCGCGCGAAATCGTGATCCGGTGGTTCGGCTTTCCGTGTTCGGTGACGCCCCCCAAGGGCGTCGCGAATCACCTTCGGGAACACCGTTTCCCCGAACACTGAAAACCGACCCGCACGCCTTTCACACCTCGCTCTTCACACTTCTCACTTCGTACCGATGTCCGGCCCCGCCACCTCCCTCGCCGCGCGCACCTCGCGCTCGCACACGGCGCCCAAGCTCGCCGCCTCCGACCCGCCCTGGCTGCGCCGCGCCGTGCTGGGCGTGGCCGTGTTCGCGGTGCTGGCCTTCCTCGTGGCGCCGCTGGCCGTGCTGTTCGCCGAGGCCCTGCGCAAAGGCCTCCTCGCGTACTTCGCGTCGTTCACCGACCCGGCCGCCTGGCACGCCATCACGCTCACGCTCACCGTCGCGGCCATCGTGGTGCCGCTCAACGCCGTGTTCGGCGTCGCCGCCGCCTGGTGCGTGACGCGCTTCCGCTTCACCGGACGCAGCCTCCTGCTCACGCTGCTGGACCTGCCCTTCGCGGTGTCGCCCGTGGTGGCCGGCCTGCTGTATGTGCTGCTCTTCGGCGCGCACGGCTGGTTCGCCGACTTCCTCGACGAACACGACATCCAGATCGTGTTCGCGCTGCCCGGCATCGTGCTCGCCACCACCTTCGTCACCCTGCCCTTCGTGGCGCGCGAACTCATCCCGCTCATGGAGCAGCAGGGCGACGACGAGGAGTACGCCGCGCTCACGCTGGGCGCGTCGGGCTGGCAGATGTTCCGCCATGTCACGCTGCCCAACATCAAGTGGGGCCTCTTCCACGGCATCGTGCTGTGCAACGCGCGCGCCATGGGCGAGTTCGGCGCCGTGTCGGTGGTCTCCGGACACATCCGCAACCAGACCAACACGCTGCCGCTGCACATCGAGATCCTCTACAACGAATACAACTTCGCCGCCGCCTTCGCCATCGCCTCGCTGCTGGCGCTGCTGGCCATCGTCAGCCTCCTCGCCAAGACCTACATCGAGTGGCGCGCCGAAAGGAACGCCGCCTGATTGCGCGGCCCGGTCGCCCGTGGCCACGGGACTCTCGCGCCTCCACGAAGACCGCCCCGCCCGGATCACCGAACACCGAATCACCGAACCACTTTTGAAATGAGCATTTCCGTCCGCAACCTTCGCAAGACCCACGGCAACTTCGTCGCCCTCGACGATGTCTCGCTCGACGCGCCCGCCGGCAAGCTCGTCGCCCTGCTGGGCCCGTCCGGCTCGGGCAAGACCACGCTGCTGCGCCAGATCGCCGGACTGGACACGCCCGACTCCGGCGCCGTGCTGCTCAACGGCGAGGAGGTCACCTCGCTCACGCCCGCCGCCCGCGGCGTCGGCTTCGTGTTCCAGCACTACGCGCTGTTCCGCCACATGACGGTCGCCCAGAACATCGCTTTCGGCCTCACCGTGCGCCCGGCGCACCGGCGCCCCTCCGACAAGGAGATCGCCGCGCGCGCCGAGAAGCTGCTCGAGCTCGTGCAGCTCGCCGGCCTCGGCAACCGCCTGCCCGCCCAGCTCTCCGGCGGCCAGCGCCAGCGCGTGGCGCTCGCGCGCGCCCTGGCCGTGGAGCCCAAGGTGCTGCTGCTCGACGAGCCCTTCGGCGCGCTCGACGCCAAGGTGCGCAAGGAGCTTCGCCGCTGGCTGCGCCGCTTCCACGACGAGGTGCCCATCACCACGCTCTTCGTCACCCACGACCGCGAGGAGGCAATGGAGATCGCCGACGAGATCGTGGTCATGAACCGAGGCCGCATCGAGCAGCACGGCACGCCGGCGGAGCTTTACGACCGGCCCGCCACGCCCTTCGTGCGCGACTTCCTCGGCGAGGTGAACGCCATCGCCTTCCCCGACGGCGTGCGCCACGCGCGCCCCGAGGACATCTCGCTCGACCCCGCCGCCCCCGGAGCCGCCAAGGCCCCCAAGGCGCGCATCATCGACATCTCGCCCGCCGGGGCGCTCACCCGCGTGTTTCTGGAGCTGGGCGCGGATCGCAAGCCCGTCGAGGCCCTCATCACCCGCCGCGAGTACGAGTCGCTGAACCTCAACGAGGGCGACCTCGTCCCGGTCACCCTGCGCCGCGAACTTCGCGTCACCCCGGAAGCCTCGCCCTTCACCGAGATGGGCTCCGGCATCTGAGCGGCGGCTCAGGAGACGCGGCGCGCCATGTAGACGAGGTCGAGCCGGCGACCGAACTTGAGGCCGGCTTCGGGAAGGCGTCCGCACTCGACGAAGCCGCACTTGGCATGCAGCGCCAGGCTCGCGGGCCGGTCGCCGGAGATGCGGGCCACAATCATGTGCAGCACGCCGGACGCCCGGGCGCTTTCCAAAAGATCGCGCAGCAGACGCGTGCCCAGCCCGCGCCCTTGCGCGGCGTCCGCCAGATAAAGCGAGACCTCGGCCGTCTCGCGGAAGCCGCCCCGGTCCGAATACGGGGAGAGCGACCCGAAGCCCGCGACGCGCCCGTCGAGCTCGGCCACCAGCACCGGATGCTCCGGTTTGCGCCCGCTCAGCCACGCCCGGCGCCTCTCGGGCAGGTCGGGCTCGGTCTGCCAGGTGCAGGTGCAGCCGGTCACGAAGCCGTTGTAGAGTTCGGTGATGGCGTCCGCGTCGTCGAGGGTGGCGGGGCGTATGCGAAGCGGTTCGGTCATGAAAGAAAAGGCGACGGCCACGACCTCGTTTAGCCCGAAAAACCGTCATGAAGAGCCCGAAGTTGGGCACCCGCTCCGCGAATTTTCCGCCCCCGGGGAAAGCGCGGGCGCGACCACGCGGCCCACCGGCCATCAGATTCTCGCAAAGAGATTTTTCGACGCCAACGGCCGGCTTGACAGGTGAACATGATTCCACCACACACGCGTTCACCATGAAAGACATGACCGAGCGTCAGAAGGCCATCCTGGAATACATCCGGCGCCACTTCTCGGAGAACCATTACTGGCCCAGCATCCGCGACATCCAGGGCGAATTCGGCTTCAAGAGCACGAACGCCGTGACCGGCCACCTGCGCGCCCTGGAGCGCAAGGGCAACATCGCCCGCGTGCCCGGCCAGGCCCGCGCCTACCGCCTGGCCTGCGATTCCGCCGCCGCGCCCGAGGCGCCCGCCTCGCGAGCCCCCCTGCCCTTCGCGCCCGAGACCCTGCGCGATGTGGAGGAATCCGACCTGCTCAGCATCCCCGTCTATGGCGCCATCGCCGCCGGCTTCCCCGACGGCGTGGAGCCCGGCGAGCCCATCGCCCACCTGCAGATCGACCCCGAGACGGCCGGCGTGCGCCGCAACGCCCGCCTTTTCGCGCTGCGCGTGCGGGGCGACTCCATGATCGAGGCCGGCATCAACGACGGCGACACCGTCATCCTCGAGAAGGGCGAAGGCCGACCGGGCGACATCGTCGCCGCTCTCATCGACGGCGAGGTGACGCTCAAGAGGCTGCTGCTGGGGCGCGACCGCAAGGCGTACCTGAAGGCGGAAAACCCCGCCTACCCCGACCTCAAGCCGGCCTCCTCGCTCTCCGTGCAGGGCATCGCGCGCACGCTGGTGCGCCGCCTGGCCTGACGCGCGAAGGCCAAGGGCGAAAACGAGAAAGGGGAGGCCGTTTCCGAGCCTCCCCTTTCGTCGTTTTGGCGTCGCTTACTTCGACTTGCCCTTGCGCGTGACCACGCCGGCCTTGGCGACGACGGGCTTCTTCGCGACCGACTGCGCCTTCTGCTTGGCGATGGCGCGCACGGTCTTGGCCGCCTTGGCCTCCTTCTTGGCCACGATCTTCTTCTCGGCGGCCTTCTTGGCGGGCGACTTCTTCACGGCCTTCTTGGGCGCTTCGCCCTCGGCGGCCTCGGCCTTGGCCTTGGCGGTGAGCTTCTTGCCGGGCAGCTTCTTCTCGGAAGCCGGCTTGGACTTCTCGGCGGCGGTGCGCTTGAGCACGGCCTTCTTCACCAAAATCTTGGGCTCCGACTTCTTCGCGGGCGCCTTCGCGCCGGCGGCCTTCTTGACGGGCGCCTTCTTGGCGACGGGCTTCTTGGCGCCGCCGGAGAGCGACACGGCCTGGTCGGACACCACGCGCTCGACACCGGTGATGAACTCGGAAACGGGGTGCGGCTTGCCGTCCTTCCACAGCTGCTCCAGGCGGAAATTCGAACGCTGTTCGGGGCTCAGCAGGTGCACGATGACATCGAACATGTCCACCACCGTCCAGCCGCTGCCGGGCTGCGATTCCACGCCGACCACCTTCACCTTGTCCTCGTCGAGCACGCGCTCCAGCTCCGAGCTCAGCGAGCGCAGGTGCGGATCCGAGGTGCCGGTGGCGAGCACATAGAAGTCGGTGACGCCGGAGGTCGCGCCGACCTCGATGATGCGGATGTCCGTCGCCTTCTTGTCGTCGAGGGCGCTGACGATGCGGCGGAGGAGGGCGAGCGTGTTTTCGCGGGAGGAGACGGCCATGGTGAGAATTTTCGCCGAGTGTCCGCGCAAACCCGGCGCGGTCAATCGCGATAAAGGCCGTTGGCGGCGATAAAGCGGCGCACGCTCTCGGGCACCAGGAAGTCCGCGCCGCCTTTGCCGGAACGCAGGCGCTCGCGCACCTCGGAAGAGGAGATGTCGATGCGCCGCGCGGGCAGCGCCTCCACGCGCACGGTGGCGGGAAGGTCCTCGGGCATGCGCAGCTTGTCACCGTTGCGCACGGCCACGGCGAAGCTCACCAGGCACCCGAGCTCGTCGATCTTGTGCCACGACGAGAGCCGCTCGAGCTGGTCCGCGCCGATGATCCAGAACAGCGTGGCGCCGGGGAAACGCGACTGCAGGTGCGCCGCCGTGTGCAGCGAGTAGCTGACGCCCCCGCGGCGTATCTCCCAGTCGCACACCTCCCAATCCTCGCGGTGCCGTACGGCCTCGGCCAGCATGGCCAGGCGGTCGTCGCCGGAGGCGCCTGGCGCGCGCCCCTTCAGCGGCGTCTGGGCGCCGGGGACGAGCAGGACGCGGTCGAGGGCTAGCGCCTCCTGCGCCTCCGAAGCGAGAATCAGATGACCCGTATGAACGGGGTCGAATGCCCCGCCGAGAATGCCGATGCGCAGACCTGATGACATGCTTCACACTATGGGAGGATTTCCTCCGCCCACAAAAGGCGAAACATTCCCGGCGCGCGCCGGGCGTCAGAACACATAGGTGGCCTTGAGCGTGAAGGTGCGCGGGGCGTCCACCTGGATGTTGGCGCCCGTGGTGCCGTCGACCAGGATGACCTCGTCGAGCAGGTTGTAGATGTGGAAGCCGACGCGGAACTTCTCGGTGACGGCGTAGTCGATGCCGGCGTCGACGCGGAAGAAGGCGGGGAGCATGAGCGGGTCCGGGGAGGTGGCGGTGCGCGAGCCGTTGCCGCCGAGGCGCTCGTCCTGCCAGGTCACGCCGATGTAATGGCTGAGGCCCTTGAGCGAGCCCTCGGTGAACCTGTGGCGGGAGAACAGGCTGGCGGAGAACTCGGGAGTCTTGGCGAGGGGCTCGTCAAAGGCGGTGCCGTTGCGGTAGGAGCCGGTCACCCAGGTGAAGGTGCCGTCGAGATTCCAGTTGTCGGTGAGGTAGAGCGAGGCGGCGAGTTCGACGCCCTCGGTGCGCTGGCCGTCCTGGGTGAAGTAGTAGCGGTTGCCGTTGGGGTTGAGCTCGCCGGCGTTGGACTGGGTGAGCACATCGGAGCGCTCGGCGCGGAAGAGCGCCACGGCGGCGCTGCTCTTGCGCCCGGGCATCTGGAATTTGAAACCGACCTCCTTGTTGTCGCCCTTGGTGGGGTCGGGCGTGAAGGTGTTGCCGGCGGCGTCCTCGTAGACGGTGGCGGGGTCGGCGAAGGCGTAGGAGGTGGAGTAGCTCACATAGGTGGCCACGCTGCGCGTGATATTCCACAGGAGCGAGGCGTTGGGGGTGACATCGCCTCGCATCGTGGTTTCGCCCGGCGTGTGCAACTGGCCGTAGCCGACGCCGGCGGTGACCACCAGACGCTCGTCGAAGAGCGCGGCCTGGTCCTGCAGGTACGCGTTCCACTCGAACGCCTCGCTGCGGCTCCAGGGCTGCCAGCCGGTGGACATGTCCACGACGGGCGAGCCCGCCACGCCGGTGTTCACATCGATGGGCGACTGCGGCGTGGACAGCGGGCCGGCGGCGTTGCGCGCGGAGGCCTCCACATAGCGCGCGTTCACGCCGGCCATGAGCCGGTTTTTCCAATCGGCCATCGGGCGGCTTTCCAGCGTGCCGTTGATGTCGAAGTTGTGGCTGTCGCTGAACGATTCGCGCTTGGTCTGGGTGCGCGAGACGATGCCGGTGGCGGCGAGCGCGGCGCGCTGCGCGGCGGTGTTCACGACGGGCGACCAGGTGTTCACATCGGTCTCCAGGCGGATGTAGCGGTACCCGGCGTTGAGCGTGGCGGATTCCTTCTTGTCGATGGCGAAGTCAAACCCGGCCACCGTCAACGCGTCGGTGCGCGTGCCGTCGTACAGGTTCACATCCAGGGGCGTGAGGTCGTTCACATTCACCTTGGAGGAGCCGTCGTTGGTGCTCAGCGAGGAGGACGGCGACATGACCATGCCGGCGCCGGCGGGCGTCTCGGTGTTGAGCTGCTGCACGAGGGGCGTGAACTTGATGAGGCCCTCGTCGTCGAGCTTCCAGGTGATGGCGCCCTGGGCGAACCGGTTGCGGTTGGTGATGTCGGCCGTGTAGTGGTCGCTGTTGTCGCCGGCCAGGCCCACACGGTACAGGAAGTCGTCGGAAAGAGCGCCGGTGGAGTCGAGTTCGGCGCCGATGGAGGCGCGTTCGCCGAAACCGACGCCGTTGCCGGCGTAGGTGGAGGTGGTGAACTCCAGGGTGGTCCGCTGCTCCTCCTCGGGCTTGCGCATGATGATGTTCACCAGCCCTCCGGGCGCCCCGGCGGAGCCGTAGAGCAACCCGGCCGGACCGCGCAGGAACACCACGCTGTCCACGCCGTACAGCGGCAGGGCGTTCTGCCCGCTTCCGGCATAGATGCCGCGGAAGCCGTCCATGCGCGTCTCGTTGGGCGACATGCGGAACCCGCGCGAAATGTAATGGTAGCCGCCTCCGTTGCGGCTGTTCACGAACACCCCGGGCACCGAGTCCATCATGTCGTCCATCGAGTTGTAATTGCGCTCCCGGATCTTCTCGGCGTCCACCACCGTGACGCTGCGGGGCGTCTCATGCAGCGACTCCGGCATCTTCAGCGCCGTGATGTCCTTGCGACGCGCGCCGGATTCGTCGGCCTTTTCGCGCTCGGCCGTGACCACCGTGTCCTCAAGCTTGCGCTCCTTGGACTGCTCGCCCGGCGAGGCCACCGCCGTGGCGTCGGCCGTCGCGGGGCCCGACGGCGCGTTCACCGGCGCGGCGTCTGCGGGCTTGGCTTCCGCGCTTTTCACCGCTTCGGCGGCGTAGCCGGTGCAAGCCAGGGCGAAGGTGCCCGCAGCGGCGATGAGAAGGTTTCTTTTTGTGAGAACGGGTTTCATTTTCAGGAAAGGCCGGCGTTAAGACAAAGCCCGCAGCGCCCGGCAATTAAATTTGTGTCTCATTTTCCATTTAACCAAAAAACCAGTAAACATCGACACCGGACGAGCATGACCGGCGGCAGGAAACGCGCCGAGGAGAGCCGCTGAGGTTCGAAAATGCCCGGCAAACGGGGCCCTGCGGAAAGCGCACAAAGGCCCGGTTGGGCGCTTGGCGAACGCCGCGCGATGCCCAAGGTGGACCGGATGAACAAGACCGGGTTGCTGCGCGCCATCGTCGAAACGCTTGAAGCCGAACTGGATGCGGCCGTGCGCGAGGCGCGCGCCGCGTCGGACGCCGCGACCGACCCGGACAGCAAGGCGGAGAACAAGTACGACACGCGCGCCCTGGAGGCCTCGTACCTGGCGCGCGGACAGGCCCGCCGCGTGACCGAGTTGCAGGAATCGCTGCGCGACCTCCTGGCCTTCGCCGCCGCGCCGCCCCCGACCGGCGGGCCCGCCGCGCTCGGCTCGCTCGTCACGCTCGAGACTCCCGACGGCCCCCTCGCCTACTTCCTGTGCCCGGCGGCCGGAGGCGCCGAGGTGCCGCACGAGGGGCGAACCATCACCCTGCTCACGCCAGCCTCCCCCCTCGGGCGCAAGCTCGCCGGCCGTCGCGCCGGCGACACCGTCGCCGCGCACCCGGGCCGCCCGGCCTGGCGCGTGCTCGCGGTGGAGTGACTCGGGCTCGCTTTTGGCGGAGGCGGCTCAACGCGCGGGACTCGAAGAGTCGAGCACGACCCGAACCGGGCGCGTCTGCAGCCCCGCATGGGATGTGGTGCTGCCAAAGAGGAATGCGTACCGGTGATAGCCGGCGGTGGTGAAGTCGAGGGTCACCACGCGCCTTCCCTTTTCGTCGGTGAAAGGCTTCCCGTTCGGCGCGGCGAAGACTCCGGTCCTGTATCGCTCGTAGCCGATGTTCAGGAGCGTGAAGCCCCGGATGCTTTCGGTCCTATGGGTGAGCGACAACGCGGCCATTTCAGCCGACGCAGGGCGCTTGGCCGGCTTGGCGCGCGAGACCATTTCATCGCCGAAATCGATGGTCTCGGGTGACGGGGAGGAACATCCGGCGAGCGCGAGAAGCGCGGCCAGCGACACCGGCGTGCGGAGGGGACTCATGGGTGGGGATTCAGCGGATGGATTCGGCTTCGCGGCGCAGCGTGTCGTCGCCGCTTTCGTGGATGGTCACGACCAGCAAGGTTCCTCCATCGGCCCCGGGCATGCGGGCGAGAAACCCATGAGCGTCCTTGAAAACAAGCCGTATGGGCCCGTCGCCTTTCGGCGCGTAGGCGAGCCCTCCCGGGAACGCTTTCTTCCATGGACGCTTTCCCGAGCGTTCCAGCGCGGCGCCTTCTCCCGGGAGCAATTCCACCTGCTTGCCGAGGTGGTACACGAGGTGGCTGTCGGCGTCGCTTCGCGTGAAGGAGACGGGCTTGACCCCCTTCTCGTTTGCGCCCGCCACAAGCGACTTCGCCATGTCCTCAAGGTCGAAAAAGTTGAAGCGCGCGTTGGCCATGGGATCCGGGTTCACATCTTCACCGGAGTACCAGGCGACCGCGGCGGCGGCATGGGGCGGAGCGGTCTCGTTCGCGAAATTGAAACAGCCTCCGAGTACCGGTGTCAGCAGCACGGAGAGCATGAGGGGCGATACTCTGATCATGCGGCCCTTGTGTCGCCCGGCGTCCGTCCAGCAAGCCGACTGTTCGCCCACCCGCATGCTCGGGCTCGCTTTTGGCGGAGGCGTCGCCATTTCCCGCGTTCGCCTATGTCCACGCCCCCGCCATCCGCGCCCGTTCCCCGGCCCTCCCTGGAGTATCCGGAGGAGCTGCCCGTGTCCGCGCGTCGCGAGGACATCGTGCGCGCCCTGCGCGAGCACAACACCCTCATCCTGGCCGGCGAGACCGGCTCGGGCAAAACCACGCAGCTGCCCAAGATGCTGGTGGAGGCCGGATTCGCCGACACCGGGCGCGTGGCGGTCACCCAGCCGCGCCGCGTGGCCGCGCTGGCCGTGTCGCGCCGCATCGCCGAGGAGATGAAGACGGAATGGGGCGGCTATGTCGGCTGCCAGATCCGTTTCAGCGACCGCTCGCGCGACGAGACGCGCATCAAGGTGATGACGGACGGCATCCTGCTGAACGAGATCCAGCACGACCCGCTCCTGCGGCGCTACTCGGCCGTCATGCTCGACGAGGCGCACGAGCGCTCGCTGAACATGGATTTCCTGATCGGGCACTTCCGCCGGATTCGCGAGAAGCGGCCCGACCTGCGCCTCATCATCACCTCCGCCACGCTCGACCTGGAAGCCTTCTCGGAGGCCTTCCCGGGCGCGCCGGTCATCCGGGTATCCGGCCGCACCTACCCGGTGGAGGTCGTGTGGCGCCCGCTCGACGAGATCCGCGAGGAGGCCGGCGATGTCAGCTTCACCGAGGCGGCCGCGCAGACGGCGCGCGACATCGCGGCGACCGGCGACCGCGGCGACATCCTCATCTTCATGCCCACGGAGCGCGACATCCGTGAGACCTGCGCGCTGCTCGAGAAGCACGGGCCCAAGCCCGCCGAGGTGCTGCCGCTGTTCGGGCGGTTGTCCGCCGCCGACCAGCAGCGCATCTTCGCGCCGTCGCGCCACCGCAAGATCGTCGTCTCCACGAATGTCGCGGAGACCTCGCTGACCATCCCCGGCATCCGGTTCGTCATCGACTCCGGACTGGCGCGCGTGTCGCGCCACAGCCCGCAGACGCGCACGCAGCGCCTGCCGGTCGAGCCCGTTTCCCAATCCGCCGCCAACCAGCGCAAGGGCCGCTGCGGCCGCGTGGCCGAAGGCGTGTGCTTCCGCCTGTATTCGGAGGACGACTTCAACAAGCGCCCGGTGCAGACCGAGCCGGAGATCCTGCGCAGCAACCTCGCGGGGGTCATCCTGCGCATGCTGGCGTTCCGGCTGGGCGACATCCGCGAGTTCCCGTTCCTCAACCCGCCGCAGGAGCGCACCATCAAAGCCGGCTTCGTGCAGCTGCACGAGCTCGGCGCCATCGACGAGGAGCACCGGCTCACGCCGCTGGGCCGCGAGATGGCCCGGCTGCCCGTGGACCCCACGCTCGCGCGCATCCTGCTTCAGGCGCGGCGCGAGCAATGCCTGCGCGAGGCCCTGGTGATCGCCGCTGGACTGAGCATCATGGACCCGCGCGAGCGCCCGCAGGAAAACCCGGGTCAGGCCGACATGATGCACAAGCCGTTCCTGCATCCGGAATCCGACTTCCTCACGCTGCTCAACATCTGGGACGCCTACCACGACGAGTGCGAGAACCTCTCGCTGGGCAAGCTGCGCAAGTTCTGCAAATCGCACTTCCTCAACTTCCTGCGCATGCAGGAGTGGCGCGACCTGCACTCGCAGCTCGAACGCGCGATGGACGAACTCGAGGAGCGAGGCGCGAGGTCGGAGGTTCGAGGAAGGGATTCCGGCGACTCATCCTCGCACCTCACACCTCGCACCTCGCACCTTGAAAACCGCGTCTCGCGCGCCGGCTACGACCCCATCCACCGCTCCATCCTCGCCGGTCTGCTCGGCAATGTCGCGCACCTGGACAAGGACGGCGTGTACAACGCCACGCACAGCCGCAAGGCCGCGCTCTTCCCGGGCAGCTCGCTCGCCAAGGGCCGCCGCGGCGCCGAGATCGCGCGGTTGCGGCGCAAGCCGGGCGACCCCGCGCCGGACAAGGCGCCGAAGCTGCCGGAGTGGACGGTGTGCGCCGGGTGGATGGAGACCAGCCGGCTGTTCGCGCGCACCGTGGCGCGCGTGAACCCCTCGTGGATTCTCGACCTGGGCAAGCACCTGCTCGTCACCTCGCACACCGAGCCCTTCTGGGACGAAGCCGGCTGCCGCGCGGTAATCAAGGAGCGCACACGCCTTTACGGGTTGGAGGTCGCCACGCGCGCCGTCGGCTACGCGCAGTTCGACCCCGTGGCGGCCACGGACATGTTCATCCGCAACGCCCTCGTGCCGGACGAGGTGAACGAGCACTTCGAGTTCCTCGACCACAACCGCGATGTGCTCGCGAATGTGGAGGACCGGCTCATGCGCCTGCGCAAGTTCTCGGCCGCCGCCATCGACGAGCGCCTCACCACCTTTTACGCCGAACGGCTCACCGCGGTGGGCAGCACGGGCGACCTGCGCCGGTTCTGCCGCGACCACCGCACGGCGGAGTCGCGCCTGCTGCACCTCACCGAGCGCGACCTGGGCGTCGAGAACCTCGGCGAGGCCGCGGCCTTCCCGTCCTCCGTGCAGATCGGCTCGCAGGAGTTCGCGCTCACCTACCGCCAGGCTCCCGGCGGCGAGGACGACGGCGTCACGCTGCGCCTGCCGGCCGAGCTGTACTCGTCGCTGCCGCCGGGTTTCCTCGACTGGCTCGTGCCGGGCTACCTGCCCGAGCGCGTGGAGCTCATGCTGCGGCGAGCGCCCAAGGAGGCGCGCATCGCGCTGCACCCCATCGCCGACAAGGTGAAGGAGCTGCTCGCGGACCTGCAGCCGGATTCCCAAAAGAAGATTGAAGACTGGCTGGCCGGCGAGGTGCGCCGGCGCTGGGGCGTCGTCATCTTCCCGCGCGACCTGGCCTCGGCCGATGTGCCCGAGCGGCTCATCCCGCGCCTGGAGCTCGCCGACTTCGCCGGCAAATCCGCCGGCGCCTCGCGCGACCTGGGCTCGCTGCGCGACGCCTGGCAGGTGGCGCTGGAGAAACAGAAGTCACTGCCGACGAGCGCGGTGGCTCCCGCAGGCCGCGCGCTTACGCGTGCCGCGGATTCCGCTGCGCCAGCGGCACGCGCCGGCGAGCGCCCCACGCAAACGCCACCGGCCGACCTGTTCTCGCAGTTGCGCGCGCAACACGAGGTGAGCGGGCTGCGCGAATGGACCTTCCCCGACCTGCCCGAGGCCTTCCCGGCCGGCACGGCCGCAGGCGCGCCCATCTTCGCCTGGCCCGGACTTTCCCGCGACAAGGACGGCACGCACCTGCGCCTCTTCCGCAGCCGAGGCGAGGCCGAGGACGCTACGGCGACCGGCCTCATCGCGCTGGCCGAGACGGCGCTGCGCTCGGAGCTCTCCGGCATCGACTACGCGCTGTCGAAGGATCTCAAGTCGCTGCACCTGCTGTGGCTCACGCTGGGCACGGGCGACCAGTTGCTCGCCGGCGCCAAGGGCCAGTTGCGCCGGCACCTGCTGCTCGCCGACGCCCCGCCGCTGCTGCCGCTCACCAAGCCCGCCTGGGAGGAACGCCTGCGACGGGCGCGCGCCAAGGTGCCCGGGCTCGTCGCCGCATACATCAAGACGCTGCGCACCCTCCTCGAACAGCGCGACCTGCTGCTGACCTCGGGCGAAAAGGCGTATCCGGGCGCGGCCTCCGACATGCTCACCTTCCTGCCCAAGGACTTTTTGGAGACGCGCGACTACGCCGAATTCCCGCGCCTGCTGCGCTGGCTGCGCGGGCGCCTGCTGCGTCGCGAGCGCCACATGGGCTCGCCCTTCAAGGACGCCGAAAAGGCGCTGAAGCTGAAGCCGTACCTGGCGAAGGCCGAGGCGTTCGCGAAGCTGAAGGCCGCCACGCCCGAGCAGCGCGCCGCGCTGGCCGAGTTCCGCCGGCTGCTGGAGGAGCTGCGCATCAGCGTCTTCGCGCCCGAGGTGGGCACCGAAGGCAAGGTGTCCCCGGCCATCCTCGACGCTCACATCGCCGAGGTGAACAAGCTCTTCGGTCTGAAGTAGTTCGGTGCGCGCCCCCCGGGCGCGCCCGACTCAGGCCTTGCGAACGAACTCCGACTTCAGCCCGATGGCGCCGATGCCGTCGACCTTGCAGTCGATGTTGTGGTCGCCGTCCACGAGCCGGATGTTCTTCACCTTCGTGCCGCTCTTGAGCGTGTTGGCCGCCCCCTTGAGCTTCAGGTCCTTGATCAACACGACCGAGTCGCCGTCCTGCAGGATGTTGCCGTTGGCGTCCCTGACCACGCTCGGGCCGTCCTCCTCCGCGGCCGGAGCGGCGGCGGCGTGCTTGGACCACTCGTGGCCGCAGTCGGGGCAGACGAAGTTGTCGCCGTCGGCGTAGGCGTATTCGGAGCCGCAGGCCGGGCACTTGGGAGGGTTGTTCATCGTTGCGAGGAAATGGGATAATCGGGGAAAGTACAGCGCAAGACCGGGTGGTTAAAAACAGGATACGGACGCTACGCCAAGGCCGCGGCGCGTTCGGCGGCGGTGGCCTCCAGGTACTGCGTCACATTGCCCGGGAACACGCGGATGCCGCCGTCGCGCACCTCGACCACCTTGGTCACGACGGGGTCGAGGAAGTCGCGGTCGTGCGACACGACGACGACGGTGCCGGGGAAGTTTTTGATGGCCTCGGTGAGCACGGCCTTCGACTTCATGTCGAGGTGGTTGGTGGGCTCGTCGAGGATGAGGCAGTTGAACGGGCGCAGCAGCATGCGCGCCAGCGCGAGGCGGTTGCGCTCGCCGCCCGAGAGCACGCGCACCGGCTTCTCCACATCGGCGCCTCGGAACAGGAACGCGGCGAGCAGCGTGCGCAGACGCGTGTTGCCGTCGCCGGCGGCCAGCTCGTTGACCGTCTCGAACACGGTGAGGCGCCCGTCGAGCTCGTTGGCCTGGTGCTGGGCGAAATACGAGACGGCGGTGCCGGAGCCCTCGATGCGTTCGCCGGAGGAGACGGGCTCGCGGCCGGCGAGCATGCTCACGAGCGTGGATTTGCCGGCGCCGTTGACGCCCACGACGGCCATGCGGTCGCCGCGCTCGAGGCGCAGGCTGAACTTGTTGAAGACCCGGTTGTCGCCGTAGGCCTTGGTCACGCGGTCGAGCTCGACCACGAGCTGGCTGCCGCGCGGGGGCTCGGGGAAGCGGAAGAAGATGGAGGACTTGTCCTCGGGCTTGTACTCGAGGCGCTCCATCTTCTCCAAAAACTTGATGCGGCTCTGCACCTGCGCGGCCTTGGAGACGGTGGCGCGGAACCGGTTGATGAACTCCTGGATGTCGGCGATCTCGCGCTGCTGGTTCTCCCACGCCTTGCGCTGCAGCTCGCGCTGCTCGGCGGCGGTCTTCTTGTAGTAGCTGTAATTGCCCAGGTAGGTCAGGCACTTGCCGTCGCCCTCGAGCGCGAAGGTGCGCGTGGTCACGGCGTCCAAAAACGCGCGGTCGTGCGACACGAGCATGACGGCGCCGCGGTAGTGGCGCAGCCAGTTCTCAAGCCAGTCCTGCGACTCGATGTCGAGGTGGTTGGTGGGCTCGTCCATGAGAAGCAGCGAGGGCTCGCGCAGGAGGAGCTTGGCCAGCGCGATGCGCATCTGCCAGCCGCCGGAGAACTCGCCGGTGTCGCGGCCCATGTCGGCCATGGTGAAGCCCAGGCCGAGCAGCACGCGCTGCACGCGCGGCTTGATCTTGTCGGGCTCGGCGTCGGCGAGCTTGTCCTCCCACTCGGCGGCCAGGTCGATCGTCTCCAGGTACTCGGGCGAGCCGGGGTCCATCTCGTCGAGCCGCGCGTAGGTGTCGTCGATGACCTCGCGCAGCGAGAGGATGTCGGCGAAGGCGGACTCCACCTCCTCCATGAGCGTGCGCCCGTGGCACTCCACGCCGTCCTGCGGCAGGTAGCCCACGGTCATGCCCTTGGCCGACCTGCACTCGCCGCCGTCGTAGGGGACGAGGCCGGCCATGAGCTTGAGCAGCGTGGACTTGCCGGCGCCGTTGGGGCCGACGAGCCCGACGCGGTCGTGCATGTCGACCTGGAAGGTGCACCGTTCGAAGATGACCTTGTGGCCGTAGCGCAGGCGGAGGTCCTGGTAGGAAATCATGCGCGCGTCGGTGACGCCCCGCGCGCGGAAGGCGAGCCCCATCGGCCGGGTTTCGCGCGGCGGGGCGGCGGGCGGCCTTTTCCGTTTGCACCGAAGCGCGCAAACCCCTCACTGCGCGCCGCATGTACATTTCGCCCGAAACCCGCGACCGCCTCGCCGAAGCCGAGCGCCGCGCCGGTCATCTTTTCAAGTTCCTGGAAATCCCCCGCCGCCGCGAAGAGATCCTGCGGCTGGAGGAATGCATGGCCGCGCCCGACTTCTGGAACAGCCAGCAGGCCGCCCAGAAAGTCATCGGCGAGCTCAACCAGCACAAGGCCATCGTGGGCCCCATCAGCGCCTACATGGCCCGCCTTGACGACGCCAAGACCCTCGCCGAGCTCGTCTCCGCCGAGGAATCGGGCGCCGACGCCGAGCTGGCCGAGCTGGACGCCGAGTCGGTCAAGCTGGTCGAGGAGGTGGATACGCTGGAGATCTCGTCGTTCCTGTCCGGGCCGATGGACAAGAACAACGCCATCATGACGATCAAGGCGGGCGCCGGCGGCACCGAGGCGTGCGACTGGGCCGACCTGCTCTTCCGCATGTACTTCCGCTGGGCCGAACGCCGCGGGTTCAAGTTCGTCGTGGACGACGTGCAAGACGGCGAAGGCGCCGGCATCTCCACCGCCATCGTGCGCGTGGAAGGGCCCAACGCCTACGGCTACCTCAAGGCCGAGCGCGGCGTGCACCGCCTCGTGCGCATCTCGCCCTACGACGCCAACGCGCGCCGCCACACCTCGTTCGCCTCCATCGACGTGGTCGCGGAAGTGACGGACGACATCGATGTGACCATCAACGAGGCCGACATCCGCAAGGACACCTACCGCTCCGGCGGCAAGGGCGGCCAGCACGTGAACAAGACGGACTCCGCGGTGCGCCTCACCCACCTGGCCACCGGCATCGTGGTGGCCTGCCAACGCGAACGCTCGCAGATTCAGAACTACGCCGTCGCCATGCAGATCCTGAAGGCGCGCCTCTACGAAAAGCTCATGGACGACCGTCGCAGCGAGATGGAGCGCTACTACGGCGAAAAGGGCGAAGTGAGCTGGGGCAACCAGATCCGCTCCTATGTTTTCCAGCCTTACCAGATGGTGAAGGACCTGCGCACCGGCGTGAACACCGGCAACATCCAGGCGGTCATGGACGGCGACCTCGACCCGTTCATCAACGGCTGGCTGCGCGCCGGCGGCCCGCGCCAGCGCAACAAGGACATCAAGATCGACGACTAAGCCGGCGCCCTGCGCGCGCGGAGTTTGCAGGGTTCAGGTTTCAGACTTCAGGCCTTCCTGAATCCTGAAATCTGAACCCTGCAATCTTTCGCCCCCCCCTCCCGCCCATGTCCCGCGACACCTACCTGTCCATCGACCTGGACTACTGGAACAAGGCGCCGTTCGACCCGGCCCTGCTCGACGCCGTGTTCGCGCTCGGGGTGAAGCCCCGCGTGACGCTCGACCACCACGACCTGCTCCCGCACGCCGACGCGCATGCGGAGCTCACTCGGCTGGTGAACATCGACTACCACAGCGACCTGCTCAGCGCGCCCGAGCCGCTGCACATCGGCAACTGGGTGAACTATGTGAGCTGGCGCGCCCGCGCCGAGTACCTGTGGGTCCTCCCGCGCCTGAACGACTACCACCTGCGCTGGGGGTACTGCCATGTGGGCGAAAACCCCTTCACCGACACCCCGCGGCTCACCGGCTGGCTCGCCGCCGACAAGCGCGAGGGCTACGACCTCGACGAGCTGCTGCCCCGAGTGGCCGCCGTCGGCGTTTGCATCTCGCCCAACTACCTCGACGAGGGCTCCGACGCCGACGCCGCGCTGCGCCGCCTGTGGGCCCACCTGGAGTCCTCCGGCACGCCCTTGGTGTGGAGCGCCAACCCGGCCAACAACGCCCGGCTGCGCGCGCGGCTGGAGCGCCTCGGTTTGGGCGTCCCGGGCTGAGCGCACAGGGCGCTTCAACACTGGCCGCGGCGGCTTCCAGGCGGATGCGGCCCGTTCGCGCTTGCACCCCGCTCCAACCCGGAACCTACTGGAGCTCCCCTCCCATTTTCCCTACCCGCCCACCCCTTTCCCCCACCCGCCGATGAAGCGCTTCCGGGTCATCTATCGCATCTCCCAGTACATCACCGCAGACAGCTGCGAGGATGCGGAGAAATTCATGCACGAGCTGCTTGAGCGCGGTGTCATCGACCTGCGCAAGGACGGCGAAACGGTCGTTCGTGTGTCCCGTGTGATGGACGCCAACTACCTGCCGGCCCCCGAGGACATCTCGGGCAAGCGCAACCCCGCCGAGGAGCCCCGCCCGCTCGACTGGGTCGAGGTGCGCGAGGACGGCATGGCCACCTACGCTCTCGTCACGCGCCTCACCAAGCGCCGCGTTTACTTCTACGACGCCCTCGCCCGCGAGTTCCGCTCCATGGACTTCACGGACTGGACGAAGTGGGCCTCGCGCCACCGCATCCACCCGGCTTACAAGAAGGAGCTGCCGCCCTTCATCATTTCCGAAGCCGTGCGCGAGCACGACGCCAAGGGCCTGCTGCGCGGCATGTCCGCCACGCCCGACTCCTCCATCATCCTCAATGTGCTGGAAAAGTACGGCTACACGCCCTCCAGCTACGAGATGGAGAACGGCTACTGGCCGGAAATCCACCTGGAGCGCGCCATCGCCCAGGTGATCCTCGACCGGCTCAACGCCGCCCCCTCCGCCAAGGGCAAGTCCTACGACGACGACGAACCGCTCGACTTCGACATCCCGCTGCGCAAGGACCTGCCCACCATCGACGACCTGCGCCCCAAGTTCTGAGCGCGAGACGCCACGCCGAAAGCCCCGAAGCGACACCGCCTGCGGGGCTTTTTTTGTGGCTAAGGCGCCCGCCCGCCGATTCACCCAAGGCGCAAAACGCCACCTCCCATGCCGCGCGCCTCCCGCCCTCTGCTCCTCACGGCCGCCGCCCTGCTCGCCGCCCTACCCGCGCGCGCCCCGGCGGCCTCCGGCGAGGACAAGCCCCTGATGGGCTCGGCCACCGGGGTCACCTTCTCCGGCTACGACACCGACGCGCTCGGCCGCCGCCGCTGGTCCCTCGCCGCCGAATCCGCCGAGCCCCTCGCGGGCGCCAAGGCGGAGCGCAACGCGTGGACGCTCAAGGGCGTGCGCATCCGCACCTACGAGAAGAAGACCGGCGCCCAGCAGGCGCTCATCACCGCCCCCCTGGCCGATTACCTCGGCGATGCCAAGACCGCCAAACACACCGGGGAGGTCACGATCGAGGCGCTCGGCACTCGTCTGGCCGGCCGCGACTGGAGCTGGGAGAGCAAATCCGGCGCCACCACCTTCTCCCTGCGCTCGCAGGTGAGCGTGCGTCTGGCCAAGGGCAAGGACCCCAAGGCCGACCCCGTTTACATCACCTCGCGCACCCTCGACGCCGTGCTCGACGACTCCGGCCTGCGGCTCACCTTCGCCGGCGAGGTGCGCGTGTCGCGCGGCGACACGATCGTCACCTGCGACTCCCTCACCACGCGCGCCCACGCCCCCGCCGGCGGCGACAAGCTCAACCTCGGCGGACGCGGCAAGGAGGACCTCGAACGCATCGACGCCTCCGGCGCCGTGCGCCTTTCGCGCAAGGGCGCCGTGATTACCGGCAACTCCGCCGAGATCCTGCCGTCCAAGTCGGTCTACCTCGTGCGCGGCGACGCCCGATTCGAACTGCTGCACGAGCACCGCGTGCGCGTGGACGGCGAATCCATGCGCTACGACGCCCTCGCCGGGCGCGTCACCGTGGAGCCTCGCACCGATTCCGCCGACGGGCGCGTGCAGGTCGAGCTACCCGCCTTCAACACCTTCGCCGAGCAGGACCGCGCCGCCGCCGCCGCCCGCGCGCACGCCTCGGGCAAGCGCATGGAGATTCTCTTGGCCAAGCAGACGGCCACGCTGCTGCTCACCGGCGATGTGCGCCTCGACGACCCCGTCTACAAGGGCTCCTGCGAACGCCTCGCCGCCGACACCCGCATCGACCGCTCCGGCGTGGCTCAGGGCGACCTGACCGCCCCCGGCGCGCTGCGGCGCATCGTCGCCGAAGGCGCCGTCTCGCTCTCGCGCGACTCGTGGACCCTGCGCTGCGGCCACGCCGAATTCCTGCCCGAGAAGAACCGGGTGAACCTTTCGCTGAGCCCGCGCGCCGAGGACATCCAATCCGGCGCCTCCATCGAGGCCGCAGACATCCGGCTGGACACGCGCGAGGGCGAGGAACGCCTCATCGCCTCCGGCTCGGCCGACGGCGCCCAACCGGTGCACATCGTGCTGCCCCCCGTGGCGCTCATGGCCAAGGAACGCAAGGACACCGCGGTGGACGCCGGCACGGTCGTCGTGTCGCGCCCGCCCGGCAAGGGCGAGGTGGTCGTGTTCGAGTTCGACCACGGCGTGAAGATTACCGGACGCGGACTGGAAGGCAGCTGCCGCCGGCTGGGGGTGGAGGTGGAACCCGTGCCCACAGCGGCTCCCCGCCCCGTGTCGGCCAACGCCGACGACGCGCGCCGCCGGCACCGCCCGCGCCGCATCGTCGCGCTGGGCGACGCGCGCCTGAAGCTCGACGAGTACGCCGTGCACACGGGCCGCGCCGAGATCATCCCCTACGCGCGGCTCAAGGAACTTTCCGTCGCCGACGACAACGGCATGGACGGGCGCGAACCGCTGTTCGTCATGCTTTCGCGCGACGAGGCCTCCTCGCCGGGGCTGCGCCCCAAGGTCACGCACCCGCCCGTGCACATCCCCACCCTGGGCGAACAGGGGCTGCCGGGCATGCCCGTGCGCGCCGCCGACGCCCCCGCCGCCCCCATGACGCTGGAGGCCGACTACCAGGAATTCGTCAAGGGCGCCGAGCGTCTGCGCGCCTTCGCCACCGGGGCCGTGGCCGTGCGCGGCGCCGACTTCGAGTGCGACGCGGCGAACGCCGAACTGCTCGCCACGCGCAAGGCGCCCGCCGCGGGCGCCGCCCCCGGCGCCGAAGGAAGTTTCGAGGCCGACACGCTGGTGGCCCGGGGCGGCGTGCGCGTGCGCTTCGGCGAGCGCTCGGCGCGCGCCGACACACTGGAGGTGTTCCCCGCCCGCAGCCGCGTCGCGCTTTCCGGCTCCCCGCACATCGACGGCTGGGCCGACTCCCCGGGCGTCCAGCGCAAGACGCTGGAGTGGACCCGCGCGAGCGGCCCCGACGGCCGTTCGCCGACCACCACGCTGCGCGTGCGCGACGAGGCGCGCGCCGGCATGGCCGAGGGTGTGCTGCGCCCCAAGATCTACCTGCCCATGGAGGCCGCCCCCGACCTGGGCCGCGCATTGAAGAAACTCGACAAGGACGAGTGACCCGAGCACCCCTTGGCCCCGTTCAGCCCGATGTCCGACTCCCCCTCATCCGCCCCCGACGCACCCGCCGGGGAAATCCGCACCGAGAGCCTCGCCAAGGTCTACGGCAAGCGCGAGGTGGTACACGATGTGAGCCTGCGCGTGGGCGCCGGCGAGGTGGTCGGACTGCTCGGCGCCAACGGCGCCGGCAAGACCACCACCTTCTACATGGTCGTGGGCCTCGTGCCCGCCACCCGCGGCAAGGTCTTCCTCGACGGGCGCGACATCACCGACATGCCCATGTGGCGGCGCGCCCGACTCGGGCTCGGCTACCTGCCCCAGGACGCCTCCATCTTCCGCAAGCTCTCGGTGTGGGACAATGTCATGGCCGTGGTCGAGACGCTCGACATGCCGGCCAAACAGCGCCGCGCCTACACGGAGGAGCTGCTGGCCGACCTCGACCTGATGCGGCTCGCCAAGCAGCCCGCCTACACCCTCTCCGGCGGCGAACGCCGCCGCCTGGAAATCACCCGCGCCCTGGCCACCAAGCCGCGCTTCCTGCTCATGGACGAGCCGTTCTCCGGGGTGGACCCCATCTCGGTGGCCGATGTGCAGCAGATCGTGCGCAACCTCAAGACGCGCGGCATCGGCGTGCTCATCACCGACCACAATGTGCGCGAGACGCTCTCCCTGGTCGACCGCGCCTACCTTATCTATCAGGGCCGCGTGCTCATCTCCGGCTCCGCCGACGACATCGTCAACAACCCCGATTCACGCCGTTTTTACCTAGGCGAAGACTTCAGAATGTGATTCACCATGCCGGGCTCCGCAATGGTGTTAAAACGAATCACACAGAGCCTCTTCAGCAAGGGCGCCTCCGCCGCCACCGAGCGG
Organism: uncultured Opitutia bacterium; assembly: GCA_945957395.1. GTDB lineage: Bacteria > Verrucomicrobiota > Verrucomicrobiia > Opitutales > UBA953 > CAMFKE01. Next base: position 358,059 of record CAMFKE010000001.1, on the reverse strand, counting down.
GCCGAGGCGAAGGACGACCCGCACGCGCGGGAGAGCCTGCTGCTGTTCGGCCATAAGGATTCCGCCATCCGCCTCTCCCAACTGGAGGCGTTGAGGGCGGTGGTGAAGGCCAACCCGGCGCATGTGCGCGGGGTGATCATCGGCCTGCCCTTCGACCGCGTGGAGCGCACGCTCAACGAGATCGGCTTCGATACGGCCGAGAACCTGCTCACCTTCAACGCCACCCGCGGCACGCTGCGCTTCCAGGACGAGGAGACCGGCTCGCTGTGGCACCTGCCGCAGTCCGAGTTCGCGCGCATCGACAAGGTGCCCGCGTTCACCCCGGGCTACCCCTACCCCATTCCGCCCGAGCTGTGCTTCAGCGACTGGCTGGCCACGGCCAAGCCCGGCATCCTGCGCCACCGGTTCACCGGGCGAGAACTGCCCCGCCCCAAGGTCCTCCTCTACAAGCAGACCTTCACCACCGCCGGGCACAACGGCTACGACGGCATCGCGGGCCTCTCCGACATCGAGGAGGTCATCGCGCGGCTCAACCAGCTGTACCCGCTGGGGCTCAACGCCACAATCTTCCTGCGCAACCTCATCCCGCTCATCGAGGCGTTCGGCAAGCCGCTCACCACCCCGGTGCTGCACTCGATGATCTGCGACGCCGAGGCGCGCGAGACCCTCCTGGAATTTTTCGCCACCAACCTCGACGGCATGACCGCCGGCGACGCAAAAAACACCCTGCGCGTGGCGTTCGACGCCATCTGGGAATCGCACGAGGCGGTGCCGCCCATGGCCGCCAACCTGGCCAAGGAACTCTTCTCCGGCACCTACCTGGGGCGCGACATCATCCCGCGCGCCGACCTGCTGGTGCCCGGCAAGCTCTGGCACATCGACACCTCCACCCACGCCGGCCGCTTCACCGCGCACTGCGTGAAGCGCGACATCCAGCGCATGGTGCTCACCGGACGCCCCGGAAGCGACCTCACGCTCATCTTCGCCGACGAGTGGGTGCGCTGCGCCATCCCCGAGCTCGATTCGCGCTGCCTGGGCCGCCACGACATCCTCCAGTGCTACGGCGTGCCCGATTCGCGCCTCCTGCGCGAGAAGCACGGCGAGACCCTGCACGGGCTCATGCGCGGCTTCCCCCGCCACTTCTGGCACCTCTCGCACGGCGAGGAGGAGGCGGCGCTCTTCGAGCGCGTCTACCCGTATGTCGCCAACGCCCGCCAACAGCTCGCCTTCCTCCAGTGGGACAGGCGGCTGGAGGAGGTGGCCGGCAACATGCGCGAGGCCCCGGTGGACCTCAATGTGGACGGCATGGAAGTGCATGAGCGCTCGCGCCACTCCAAGCTCAAGCGCACCATCGAGCGCGGCGGCTTCGCCATCGACTGAGCCCGACTGCGGCGACGCCCCTTGCGGCTTGCGCCGGCTAGGGCCCGGCGCCAATCCGTCGCGCATGCCCAAGCGCCTCGCCGCCAACGCCATCGCCGCCCTCACCGTCTGCGCCCTCGCCGGTTGCGCCGGCGAAGCTCAAGAGACCCCCTGCGCCGCCTGCGCGGCGCCGGGCGCGACGGTCACGCCGGTGGCCAAAGTGACGCGCACCGCCACCGGCGAGCCCATCCGGTTGCCCGCCGGTGAGGCGGAGGTGAGCGTGTGCACCTACGACATCCCCCCCGGCGCCAGGCTGCCCGTGCACAAGCACCCGTATCCGCGATTAGCCTATGTCGAGGCGGGCCGGCTTCGCGTCATCCTCGCCGACGGTCGCACCTTCGACTACCGCGCCGGCGACTTCATCGCCGAGACCGTGGGCAACTGGCACCACGGCGAGACGCTGGGCGACGCCCCGGTGCGGCTGCTCGTCCTGGACACCACGCCGCCCGGCGTGAAAAACACGATTCTGCGCGACTGACGGCTTAGTAGCCGCGCGTGCGGTCCACATACCCGGGCAACGCCGACGCCGACGCGCCCGATGCCAGCGCGCTCAGCTTCGCGGCCACCTGGGCGAGCGCCGGGGCGCGCGGGGTGCGCGCGGCCACATGCGGGGTGACGGTGATGCGCGGGTGGCGCAGGAACGGGTGATCGGGCGCCGGAGGCTCCGTGCGCAGCACATCCAGCGTGGCGTGCGCGAGCCGTCCGTCCTCCAGCGCGGCAAGCAGATCGGCGTCCACCAGGTGCGCGCCGCGCGCCGCATTCACCAGATGGGCGCCGCGCGGCAGCTTCGAGAACAGCCGGGCGTCGAGCAGGTTTTCGGTGAGCGGGGTGAGTGGGAGCAGGTTCACGAGGGCGTGCGAACGCGCCAGCAGCGCGTCGAGCCCGGCCGCGCCGACATGGCAGGTCACGCCGGGCACGCTCTTGGGCGTGCGGCTCCACCCGTGCGTCTCCAGCCCCAGCGCCGCCAGGGCGCCCGCCACGGGGGCGCCCAGCGCGCCCAGCCCCAGCACGCCCACCGCGAAATCGCGTTCGCCCAAAACATCGTACTGCGCGCGCTGCGTCGCCCAGTCCGCCGACGGCGCCACCAGGTCGCACCCGAGCCTCGCGCGCAGCACGGCGTGCGCCACATAGCGCGTCATCAGCGCGGCCATGCCGGCGTCGTCCAGCCGCACGAGGGGCAGCGCGGCCGGAACGACCGGCAGAAGCGCGTCCACGCCCGCGCCCGGAGCGAACACCGCGCGCAGCCCGCGCCCGTCCCACCGGAAGTCCGCCGGCGGCCTCCACACCAGAGCGTAGTCGGCGGGGGCGTCGTCGCCGGGCGACCAGCGTCGCACCCGGGCGCGAGGAAACAGGGCGGCGAGGTGCTCCAGCCAGACGGCGTCTTCGGCGGCGTCGGGGGTCCAAAGAAGGAGGCGCATGACGGCGCGAACGCTTTCACAGTCCGCACCGCCGGGAAAGCCCGAACACGCCGACCTCGCCCCTTCGTCCATGTTCCCCATTCCGCGTTCCGAGCTCCCCGTTCCGAGTTCCGCGTTCCCTGTTCCGAGTTCCCAAAGTTCCCCATTGCGCAAAACGCCCGCGCTCGCACCTTGCGCGCACAAAACGGTTCCCTGAACCCTGAACTCTGAAACCTTAAAACCTCGCACCTCCCTTTCCCGCCATGCTCCAAGCCGGTATCGTCGGTCTGCCCAATGTGGGCAAATCCACCCTGTTCAACGCCCTCACCCGCTCGCGCAAGGCCGAGGCCGCCAACTACCCCTTCTGCACCATCGAGCCCAATGTGGGCGTCGTCGAGGTGCCCGATGAGCGCGCGTATGTCCTGAAGGGCATCGCCAAGACCCAGGTCGTCATCCCCGCCGCCATCGAGTTCGTGGACATCGCGGGCCTCGTGGCCGGCGCGTCCAAGGGCGAGGGACTGGGCAACAAGTTCCTCACGAACATCCGCGAGGTGGACGCCATCGTGCATGTGGTGCGTTGCTTCGAAAACGACGACATCGTGCACAACATGGGCAAGGTCGACCCGGTGCGCGACATCCAGGTGATCAACACCGAGCTCATCCTCGCCGACATCCAGTCCGTCGAGAAGCAGCTCGATACCAACAAGAAGAAGGCCAAGGGCGGCGCCGACAAGGAAGCCGTCGCCAGCGCCGCGCTGCTCGAGCGCCTGCTCGCCCACCTCAACGAGGACAAGCCCGCCAGCTCCCTGCAGGCCGACGACGAGGAGCGCGCCCGCATGAAGTTCTTCAACCTGCTCACCACCAAGGCCGTCCTCTACGCCTGCAATGTCGCCGAAAACGACATCGCCAACCCGGACGCCAACCCGCACGTGACGGCGGTGAAGAAGTACGTGGCCGACCAGCACGGCTGCCGCGTGTGCGTCATCTCCGCCCAGGTGGAGGCCGAGCTGTGCGACCTCTCCCCCGAGGACGCCAAGGAATTCCTCGGCTCCCTCGGCGTGACCGACTCCGGCGTGTCGCAGCTCATCAAGGAATCCTACAAGCTCCTCGGCCTCGCCACCTACTTCACCGCCGGCGAAAAGGAAGTGCGCTGCTGGACCTTCAAGGTCGGCATGACCGCCCCCCAGTGCGCCGCCGTCATCCACACCGACTTCGAGAAAAACTTCATCCGCGCCGAAGTCGTCGCCTACACCGACCTGGCCTCCCTCGGCTCCGTCGCCGCCGCTCGCGACGCCGGCAAGTACCGCTCCGAAGGCAAGGACTACCTGTTCAAGGACGGCGATGTCGCGCTCTTCCGCGTGAACCCGTAAAGACAGGTTTTCGGTGATTCGGTTTTCGGTGGTTTGGCCATAGCCGCCCCCCCGAAACCCACAAGGCCCGCCCGGAAAAATTCCGGGCGGGCCTTGGTGTATTGGGAGGAAACGCGGTCAGCGCGGGGGGGGGTCCGGGGCGGCGGGGGGCTCGGGTGATTCGGCTTCGGCCACGGCCTCCTTGTGCTCGTCTGACACGGTGTAAAGCGCGGCGGCGCCAAGGCGGCGGGCGTCCTCGGCGTCGATCTGCGAGAAGGAGTAAAGCAGGGAGGCGATGAGGCCGGTCCAGCCCGTCTGGTGGGTGGCGCCCAGGCCCGCGCCGGTGTCTCCGTGGAAGTATTCGTGGAAGAGCAGCGTGTCGCGCCAGTGGGGGTCGTCGCGGTAGCGCGGATTTTGGGCGAGGGCCGGGCGCGTGCCGTCGGGTCCGGGGAGGAAGATGGACGAGAGTCGGTGGACGAGGCGGCGGGCGACCTCCAGCAGGGTGACGCGCTCGCCGCTGCCGGTGGGGAACTCGACGGTGAAGGCGTCGCCGTAGAAGCTGTAGAGGTTCATCAGGCCGCGGATGAGGATGAAGTTCATGGGCATCCACACGGGTCCGCGCCAGTTGGAGTTGCCGCCGAACATGCCCGTGTCGGAGTCGCCCGGGACATAGCCGACCTTGAACTCGGTCTCGCCGCACTTGAAGACATAGGGGTGGTCGAGATGGATGCGGGAGAGGGAGCGGATGCCGTGGGGGCTGAGGAACTCCTTCTCGTCGAGCAGCTTTTCGAGGATGCGGCGCAGCTTGCCCTCGTTGACGAGGGAGAGCAGGCGGCGGCCGCCGGCGCCGGGCTGAAGCGGGGCGGTGACGGTGCGCGCGAGGTGCGGCTGGCGCTCCATGAACCATCGGGCGTGTTTGCCCAGGCGGGGCAGTTTCTCCTCGGCGTCGGCGCGGAAAAGCGCCGTGGCGGCGAGGGGGAGCAGGCCCACGAGGGAGCGCACCTTCAGGTGCATGGCGGAGCCGTCGGGCAGGCGCAGCAGGTCGTAGAAGAAGCCGTCACCCTCGTCCCAGAGCTTGTCTCCGGAGGGGCCGATGTTGTCCATGGCGGTGACGATCCACAGGTAATGGTCGAAGAACTTGATGGCCATGTCCTCGTGGACGGGGTCCTCCTCGATGGCCAGCTCGATGGAGATCTGCAGCATCATGGCGCAGAAGAAGGCCATCCAGGAGGTGCCGTCCGACTGCTCGAGGTGGCCGCCGGTGGGCAGGGGCCGGCTGCGGTCGAAGACGCCGATGTTGTCGAGCCCGAGAAAGCCGCCGCCGAAGACATTCTTGCCCTCGGGGTCCTTGCGGTTGGCCCACCAGCTGAAGTTCATGAGCAGCTTGGGGAAGCAGGACTTGAGGAAGCTGATGTCGCCCTTGCCGTGCAGTTCCTTCTCGTAGCTGTAGAAATGCCAGACGGCCCAGGCGTGCACGGGCGGGTTAACATCGGAGAAATTCCACTCGTAGGCGGGTATCTGGCCGTTCGGGTGCTGGTAGCGCTCGGTGAGGAACAGGCGCAGCTGCTCCTTGGCGAAGTCGAGGTCGACGAGCGAGAGCGGGAGGCAGTGGAAGGCGAGGTCCCAGGCGGCGTACCAGGGGTACTCCCACTTGTCCGGCATCGAGATCACATCGGCGTTGTACATGTGGCGCCACTCGGCGTTGCGCGAGGTGGCGCGCTTGCCCTGAGAGAGGTCGTCGCCCGCGCGGCGCAGCCAGGCGGTGCCGTCGAACTCGAAGTACTGCTTGGACCAGAGCATGCCGGAGAGCGCCTGGCGCATGACCTGCGCCGCGGGCGGCGGCAGCGCGTCGGGCGTGACGGCGTCGAAGAAGGCGTCGGCCTCCTGCAGGCGCTCGCGGAAGACGGCGTCGAAGGCCTCGCCGAAAGGCTCCGCCGGAGGTTCGCCGGCGGAAAGGCGAAGGCGCAGGGTGAGCGAGCCGCCGGCGGGCACCACGGCGGTGCGGTGCGTGGCGGCCTTGGTGCCGAAGCCCTCGGGGTTCACGGCCTCGACGCGCCCGCGGATCACGCGCTCATGGAAGGCGTCCTTCACATACGGGGTGCGGTTCGCGCCGCCGTTGAGACGCGCGAGGTTGGTCTCGTTTTCCGTGAAATACGCGGGGTCGTCGCCCTCGGCGGCGAGGTGGTACACGCCCAGCTCGGGGTGCTCGGCGCGCAGGAGCACGCAGCCCTTGCCGGGACCGGCCAGCCGGATGCGGCGCGCGGCGGCGGCCTCGGCGGGGACGCCGGGCACCTGGCGGAACCAGAGCGTGGGCAGCACATGCAGGGGGGCGTCCTCCGGGCCGCGGTTGTGCGCGACGATGCGCACGAGCAGGTCCTCGGGGCCGGCCTTGGCGTACTCGACGAAGATGTCGAAGTGGCGGTTGCCCTCGAAAATACCGGTGTCCTCCAGCTCGTACTCGGGCTCGGTGCGCGAGCGCGCCCGGTTTTTCTCCACCAGCTGCGCGTAAGGAAACTCGGCCTGCGGGTAGCGGTAAAGGAAGCGCATGTAGCTGTGCGTGGGCGTGCTGTCCAGGTAGTGGTAGCACTCCTTCACATCCTCGCCGTGGTTGCCCTGCGAGTTGGCCAGACCGAAGAGACGCTCCTTGAGCACGCCGTCCTTGCCGTTCCACAGGGCCAGCGCCAGGCAAAGCCGCTGACGCGCATCGCACACGCCGCCGAGGCCGTCCTCGCCGTTCACATAGGCGCGGAAGTGCGACTGCTCGTGGGAGAAATAATCCCAGGCGTTGCCGTCGGCGCTGTAGTCCTCGCGCACGGTGCCCCACTGGCGCTCGCTCAGATAGGGCCCCCACAGCCGCCAGGGAATCTTGGGGTTGTCGCTGCATTCGTTCAGACGGCGGTGTTCGGCGGATTCTTTCATGGCATCAAAAGTTGGAGATGAATGGAGGCCTACACCCATGCCGGCGCGCGCGCCGCGGGCAACGCCCGGTGAGGCCTTTTCCGGTAAAACTCGCCCGACACACCTCGCCCGAGCCGGCTAAAGAAACCGCCCCGCGCGCCCCGGACGCGCATTGCGTCGCGCCCGCCCGCCGCTCAACTTTGCGACACTGCGCGCGCCCTTTGCGGACCGACCCCCGCCAAGGCCGCCCCTCCCCTTTCCTTCCATGGTCATCGAACCCGCCGTCCGACACCCCGGAGCCACCGCCGCGCTGCTCGCGGAACTGGGCCCGCAAAAGGTGTTCACCGAGCACGCCGTGCGCCTGGCGCACGCGCATGACAACACCCGCATCGCCTTCCTGCCCGAGGCGGTGGTGAAGCCCGCCGACGAGGCCGACCTCGCCTACCTGCTGCGCCTGGCCAACGAGCGCGACGTGCCCGTGTATGTGCGCGGCGCCGGCACCGGCACCACCGGCGCCTCCGCCCCGCTGCGCGGGGGCTGGGTCGTGAGCCTCACGCACTGGGACAAGATCGAGATCGACGCCGACGCCGGCATGGCGCGCGTGCAGCCGGGCGCCATCACCGGTAAGATCAACGAGGAGGCCGCCAAACACGGGCTGTTCTTCCCGCCCGACCCGTCGTCGGTGAAGCACTGCACCATCGGCGGCAACATCGCAACCAACGCCGGCGGCCTGCGCGCCGCCAAGTACGGCGTGACGCGCGACTATGTCTACGCGCTGGAGGGACTGCTGCCCACCGGCGAGCCGGTGAAGTGGGCCGGCCCCGTGCGCAAGTATGTTTCCGGATACAACCTGCGCGACCTCTGGATCGGCTCCGAGGGCACGCTGGGCGTCATCACCTCCGCCGTCATCAAGCTCGTCCCTCTTCCCAAGTCGCGCCGCACCTTCCAGTGCGCGTTCCGCACGGACGAGGACGCGCTGCGCGCGTGCGTGGCGCTGCTGCGCACGCGCGTGGTCACCTCGGTGTGCGAGTTCCTCGACACGCAGACCGTGGCGTGCGCCGAGCACCGCGCCGGCAAACCCGTGTTCTCGCGCGACGAGCTCGGCCCGGACGGGCCCGCCACGCCCGCCGTCATGCTGCTGGAGCTGGACGGGCACCCCGCGCAGATTGCGGAGGAGTCGCGCACGCTGCGCGAATGGGCCGGCGAACACGCGCTCGTGCTGCGCGAGACGGACGACGCGGCCGAGGCCGAGAAACTGTGGCACCTGCGCCGCACCTGCTCGCAGGCCATGTTCATGCACGGCAACGCCAAGCTCAACGAGGACATCGTGGTGCCGCTGCGCTCGTACCTGCCGCTGCTTCGGCTCACGCGCGAGGTGAAGGAGGCGACCGGTCTGGCCACGCCGACCTTCGGCCACGCCGCCGACGGCAACTTCCATGTGCACATCATGTACAATCGCGAGGACCCCGACCAGTGCCGCAAGGCCGAGGCCGGAATCCTCATGCTCATGAAGGCGGTCGTCGACATGGGCGGCGCCATCACCGGCGAACACGGCGTGGGCCTGGCCAAGTCGCCCTTCCTCGCCATCCAACACTCCCCGGCGGAGATCGGCGCCATGCTCGCCATCAAGCGCGCGCTGGACCCGCGCGACATCCTCGGCCGCGGCCAGATTTTCGAGGTCACCAACATCTGGGAGCACACGCCCATCAAGGTGACCATGCCCTGGGACAAACACTGAGCCGCCCTTCGCCATGAAGCTCGAACACTTCGCCTACAATGTGGACAACCCGCCGGCCATGGCGGCCTGGTACTCGCGCCACCTCGGCTGGACCCTCGCACGCCAGGGCGGCGCCCCCGACCACACGACCTTCCTGCGCGACGCGCACACGGGCGTGATGGTCGAGCTGTACCACCAGCCCTCCGGCGCCATCCCCGATTACCGCTCTCTCAACCCGTTCACCCTGCACATCGCCATGGCCTCCGACACGCCCGACGCCGACAAGGCCCGGCTGGTGCAAGCCGGCGCGGAACCCCTGTCGGACCGCACGCTGGAGGACGGCACCCGGCTGATCATGCTGCGCGACCCCTTCGGCGTTTGCCTGCAGATCTGCCGGCGCGCCCCGGGCTACTTCGCCGAAGTGTGACGGCGAAACCGAACGGGGCGCCCCGTACCGCGCCCCGTTTTTGTTTCCGGACAGGACGAATCGGCCTCCCGCGAGGGGGGCCGTTTTTTTCGCCCGCGCCCGCCCGCTCGCAAAGCCCGCGAATCGCCCTGCGCGCCTCGCGCTCCCGACTTTTTCCTTTTCTCTTTCGGCCCGCGCCGCATCACACACCGTTTACAAGTTCATGAGCGACCTCTCCAAGATCCGCAACTTCTGCATCATCGCGCACGTCGACCACGGTAAGACGACGCTCTCCGACCGTATCCTGGAACATACCAAGACCATCGAGATGCGCGCGATGAAGGAGCAGATGCTGGACGGTATGGACCTGGAGCGCGAGAAGGGCATCACCATCAAGTGCCACCCGGTCACCATGCTCTACAAGTCCCGCTCGGGCGTGGAGTACACCTTCAACCTCATCGACACTCCGGGCCACGTGGACTTCTCCTACGAGGTGTCCCGCTCCCTCGCCGCCTGCGAAGGCGCCTGCCTTCTCGTGGACGCCACCCAGGGCGTCGAGGCGCAGACCGTGGCGAACGCCACCCTGGCCCTCTCGCAGAACCTCGATATCGTGCCGGTCATCAACAAGATCGACCTGCCCAGCGCCGACCCCGAGGCCGCCCGCAAGCAGATCGAGGATGTGCTGACCATCCCGGCCGACGAGGCCGTGCTCGCCTCCGGCAAGGCCGGCCTGGGCATCGAGGACATCCTGGAATCCGTCATCACGCGCATCCAGCCGCCCCGCTGGGCCGATTACCCGCAGCCGCGCGCCCTGATTTTCGACTGCCATTTCGACGCCTACAAGGGCGTCATCGCCTATGTGCGCGTGTTCTCCGGCTCCTTCAAGCCCGGCGACATGGTGCAGATGATGCACAACGGCGTGAAGTCGCAGGTCAAGGAGGTCGGCGTCTTCTCCCCCAAGATGAAGCCCAGCGACATCCTGGAGGCCGGCGCCGTGGGCTACATCGTGGTGAACATCCGCGATGTCGCCGACGTGAAGGTGGGCGACACCATCACGCACGCCGCCGCCCCGGCCCCGGACCCCGTGCCCGGCTTCAAGGAGGTGCGCCCCATGGTGTTCTCCGGCATCTACCCGATCGACACCGACGACTACGAGAAGCTCAAGGCTTCCATCGCCAAGCTCGCCATCAACGACGCCGCGCTCAGCTACGCCTCCGAGAGCTCCGTCGCCCTCGGCTTCGGCTTCCGCTGCGGCTTCCTCGGCCTCCTGCACATGGAGATCATCCAGGAGCGCCTCCGCCGCGAGTACGACCTGGACATCATCTCCACGTATCCGTCCGTCATTTACAAGGTGTACACCATGGACGGCGTGTGCCACCAGATCGACAACCCCTCGCACATGCCCGACCCGGCCTCCATCGAGAAGATCGAGGAGCCGACCATCAAGGCGCACATCCACATCCCCGGCTGGTGCATCGGCGACGTGCTCGCCCTCGTCATGGAGAAGCGCGGCGTGTGCGAACACACCGACACCATCGACGGCGACCGCGTGATGCTCACCTGCACCATCCCGCTCAACGAGATCCTCGTGGACTTCAACGACCGCCTGAAGTCCATCACGCGCGGCTACGGCTCCCTCGACTACGACTTCGGCGACTATGTCGAGAACGACCTCGTGAAGATGGACATCCTCGTGCACGAGGAACCCGTGGACGCGTTCTCCAGCATCGTGCACCGCTCGAAGGCCGAGACCCGCGGCCGCGCCCTGTGCGCAAAGCTCAAGGAGCTCCTGCCCAACCAGCTCTTCAAGGTACCCATCCAGGCCGCCATCGGCGAGAAGATCATCGCCCGCGAAACCCTCTCCTCGCGCGGCAAGGACGTGACCGCCAAGTGCTACGGCGGCGACATCTCCCGCAAGCGCAAGCTCCTCGACAAGCAGAAGGAGGGCAAGGCCCGCATGAAGTCCATCGGCAAGGTGGACATCCCTCAGGAGGTCTTCACCAAAATCCTCCGCAACGAAGGCTGAGCCCTCCCTTGCGGAATCGGAAAAGCCCCGTCGCCGGCGTGCGCGGGGCTTTTTCGTCACCCGGGCGACCGCGCCGCCACCGCCCTTTTCCGGGCGGCCGGCCAAGGCGTCGCCCGTGCGTTTTCTCAGTTGATACACGGCCGTCTCCGGGGATAGTCCGCGCCTTCCAAAACGATACGCCATGGCCGAAAACTTCCCCCTCAAGGACATCGTCGCCCGCCGCCTGGGCGAGAACTACGACCTGCACGAGCGCTATGTGAACCGCACGCTCGTCTCCGTCCTGCGCACCATCGGCTTCGACAAGATCTACGCGCGCGCCGAGGGCTGCTACCTCTACGACAAGAAGGGCGACGCCTACCTCGACTTCCTCTCCGGCTACGGCGTCTACAACATCGGCCGCAACCACCCGGTCATCAAGCAGACCATCCGCGACCTGCTCGACCTCGACCTGCCCAACATGGTGCAGATGGACTGCGCCCTGCTCTCCGGCCTGCTCGCCGAGAAGGTGTCCACCCTCATGGGCCACGGTCTCGACTCCTGCTTCTTCGGCAACTCCGGCACCGAGGTGAACGAGGCGGCCATCAAGTTCGCCCGCGCCTACACCGGTCGCCCCCGCATGATCTCGCTGAAGGGCTCCTACCACGGCCTCAGCTACGGCTCCCTCACCCTCACCCAAAACGTCAACTTCCAGGAAGGCTTCGGCCCCCTCCTGCCCGGCGTCGTGCACATCGAGCTCGGCGACCTCGCCGCCCTCGAGGCAGAGCTGGCCAAAAAGGATGTGGCCGGATTCATCGTCGAACCCATCCAGGGCAAGGGCGTCCACTTCGTCGACGGCGACTACTGGCCCAAGGCCCGCGAACTCTGCCGCAAGTACGGCACGATGTTCATCGCCGACGAGGTGCAGACCGGCATGGGCCGCACCGGCAAGATGTGGTGCTACCAGCACTGGGGCCTCGACCCCGACATCGTCACCTTCGCCAAGGCCCTCTCCGGCGGCTACGCCCCGGCCGCCTGCATCGTGACGCGCCGCGACATCTACCAGGGCGTGTACTCGCGCATGGACCGCGCCGTCGTGCACTCGTCCACCTTCGGCCGCAACAACATGGCCATGGCCTGCGGCCTCGCCACCTTCCACATCATGGAGCAGGACAAGCTCGTCGAGAACTCCGCCACCCAGGGCGAGAAGCTCATGGCGCGCATCCGCGAGCTGCAGAAGAAGCACGAGCTCATCAAGGAAGTGCGCGGCAAGGGCTGCATGATCGCCATCGAGTTCCAGAAGCCCTCCTCCTTCCTGCTTCGCCAGGCCTGGAAGATCTTCGACCAGGTCGACAAGGGCCTCTTCCCGCAGATGATCGTCCACGGCCTCATGCACGACGAGCATGTGCTCACCCAGGTCGCCGGCCACAACATGGACGTCATCAAGCTCCTGCCCCCGCTCACCATCTCGGACAAGGAGATCGACCTCTTCGTCGCCGCCCTCGACCGCGTGCTCGATCGCTGCAGCTCGCCTATCGGCCCCATGTGGACCTTCGGCATGAACCTCGCCAAGCACGCCGTCGCCGCCAAGAAGGCGCGCAGCGAGTCCGCCAAGGCCTGACCGGCGAAGTCGGATTGCGGAGTGCCGACTGAGGAACCGACGGTAAAACCGACCACGAAGCGCGAATGACAACGCCGGATTTATCCGAGCGAACCACGGAGTTCGCGCTTCGTGTCATCCGGATGACACGGGCCCTGCCGCATGACCCGGTTTCCGAGATCATCGGGAAACAAATTCTGCGCTCAAGCACCTCCATCGGTGCCAACTACCGCGAGGCGGCGCGCTCACGCAGCCGCGCCGAATTCCTCGCCAAACTCGGCGATTGCCTGAAGGAAGCAGACGAAACGGCCTACTGGATGGACCTGCTCGATCGCTCCAATTCCCTTCCGTCGGCGAAACTTGCCGACCTGCGCGCCGAGTGCGACGAGCTCATCGCGATCCTCGTCGCCAGCGTCAAAACCACACGACGCCACATGGAAGAACAAGGCGACTGAAAGCCCCCGTCTAAATGGCGAAACCGCACGCCGTTCATCATTCATCACTCCGACCTCTTCCTTTCCCTTCATGTCGTCCATCTTCGACCACCTGCCCAAACCCGCGACCAGCCCCGGCGCCCCCGGCGCCGCCCGACCGCCCCGCGTGCTCGTGGTCGACGACCAGCCCATCAATGTGAAGCTGCTGGAGCGCAAGCTCGAGCGCGAGGGCATGCTCCCCCTCGTCGCCGAAAACGGCCGCCAGTGCGTCGAACTCGCCCTGGCCGAGCGCCCCGACATCATCCTGCTGGATGTCATGATGCCCGAAATGGACGGCATCGAGGCCTGCCGCATCCTGCAGGAACGCCCGGAGACGCGTGAAATCCCGGTCATCTTCATCACCGCGCGCGCCGGCAAGGAGGGCAAACTCGAGGGCCTCGGCGCCGGCGCCGTCGACTACATCGTCAAGCCCATCGACCTCGACGAGACCATGGCGCGCGTGCGCACGCAGTTGCGTGTGCGCGACTACCACCGCGAGAACCTCGCCCTGCAGCAGCGCCTCGCCGAGGCCCGCCGCCAGGCCATGCTCGGCCAGCTCACGCTGGGCCTTTCGCACAACCTCAACAACCTGCTGGGCATCGTCGTGGGCTACCTCGACCTCATGCGCACGGCCCCCTCGAACGCCCCGCTGGTGAACCGCTCCATCGACGGCATGGACCGCGGCCTGCGCCGCATCGGCAACATCATCTCCCAGGTGCTCGTGCTCGGCGAACACACCCGGCCCCCGCTGCACGACGCCTCCCTGCGCGACATCGTGCGCGATGCGCTGGAGACCATGCGCACCGAAAAGGAGTACGAGGGCGAGCTCGACTCGGAACTCGGCGAACTGGAAAACCTCCGCCTGCGCACCAACGCCGAAACGCTCAAAATCGTCCTCGTGCGCCTGCTCAGCAACGCCGCCGACGCCACCTCGCGCCGCATCACACCGCGTGCGAAAATCACCCTTTCGGCCGTCGCCGACGGCCCTTCCGACGCGCGTCGGCTCATCCTGCGCATCCGGGACAACGGACCGGGCATCGACCCCTCCGTGGCCGACACGCTCTTCGAGCCCTTCATCAGCGTGAAGGCCGATGTCGGCGCCGGCCTCGGCCTGCCCCTCGCCCGCCACGCCGTGGAGCGCCTGGGCGGCACCCTCGCCCTCTCCAACGCCGCCGACTCCGGCGCCGTGGCCACCGTGTCGCTGCCCCTGCTGCCCGCCGAGAACCGCCCCCCCGTCGCGCTGGACGCCGAGGAGTGAATCCGGCCCGCCACTCGACGGCGGCGCTTGGGCGGGCCTTTTACGCGCCCCGCCACGATTCATTTTCCGGATAAACGCTCGCCCGGAGCACGGCGCACAGGTAGCTTGCCCACATCGTCGAGCCAATTGGCGCAGGGGGAGAAGCCGTGATATGCGGCCGACGCCCGCGCCCCGGCCGGCGCACCATGACCATGGATTGCCACACGATGCAGGCCCTCACGCCCTCGCCCCGCCCGGCCACCCGCGCCGCCTTCCCTTCGGCGCTTCGCCGGATGGCCCGAGTCTGCCTCGGCCTCATCGCCGCGCCGCTCGCCCTGCTGTCGGCGCACGCCGATTCACCGGCCCCCGTGGCCGATGCCGAGGCGCGCAAGTTTTTGGAATCGGGCACGGAGGTCGTGGTGGCCTGCGAGCCGAACTACCCGCCCTTCGTCTTCACCGACGACGCCGGCCGCCCCATCGGCTACTCCCTCGACCTCTTCAAGCTCGCCGCCTCCAAGGTGGGGCTGCGCTATCGCCTCAAGACCGGCCATTCCTGGGAGGAACTTCTGGCCATGGGCAAACGCGGCGAAGTCGATGTCTTCCCCTGCCTTTGGTTGAGCGAGGAGCGCGAAGCCTACCTGCGCTTCATCCGCCCGGCTTACGCCGAACACACCCTCGGCATCGCGGTTCGCAAGGACGACAAGTCGCCGCCCACGCGCACCCGCATGCGCGCCAAGGTGATCGTGCAGGTCAAGGACTACGCCTTCAACGCCAAGTGGCGCAAGGACCACCCCGACGCGCGCTACCTCGACGCCGAGTCGCCCGGCGAGGCGCTCAAGCTCGTGGCCTTCGGCAAGGCCGACGGCTATGTCGACGGCATCGGCACGATCAGCCACCTGAGCGAGAAGCTCGGCATCCGCAACCTGCGCATCAGCGACGAATTCAGCCGGGAAGGCTCCGCCTACCACATGGCGGTGAGCCTGCGCCATCCCCCGCTGCACGCCATCCTCACCGAAGCGCTCAGCCGCGTCACGCCGGAGGAACGCAAGACGCTCGAGGAGCGCTGGCTGCGCACCGCACCCTCGCCCGGCGAAATCCTGCGCCCCTACCTCGTGCCGGCGGCGATCATCGCCGTGGCGATAGCCGTCGTGCTCACCCTCCTGGCCGTTTGGAACCGCCGACTCGCCCGGGAGATCTCGCTGCGCCGACTCGCCGAAAACGAATCCGTTCAGGCCCGACGCGCCGCCGAGGAGGCCAACCGGCTCAAAAGCGAATTCCTGGCCAACATGAGCCATGAGATCCGCACGCCGCTCAACGCCATCCTCGGCTACGCCCAGCTCATGCGCGCCGACGCCGCCCTCCCCGGTGAAACACGCTCCAGGGTCGAGACCATCAACCGCGCGGGCGAACACCTGCTCTCCCTCATCAACGACATCCTCGAGATGTCCAAAATCGAGGCGGGCCGCCTTTGCGCCAACCGCGAACCGTTCGACCTGCACGCGCTGCTGCACGACATCGTCGACCTCTACCGCGCCCGCGCCCGCGCCAAGGGCCTCGACCTCGAGCTCGACCTTTCCCCCGACCTGCCCCGTCACCTCTGCACCGACCGCGCCAAACTGCGCCAGACGCTGCTCAACCTCGTGAGCAACGCCGTGAAGTTCACCGACGCCGGAAGCGTCCGCATATCGGCCTGCGTCAGCGCCGCGCGCGAAGGCGAATACGAACTGGCCATCAGCGTGCGCGACACCGGCCCCGGCATCCGCGCCGACGACCTCGCCAAACTCTTCCGGCCTTTCGTGAAGTCTTCCGCAGGGCGCTCCCACGGCGGCACGGGCCTCGGACTGGCCATCGGTCGTCGCTACGCCGCCCTGCTCGGCGGCGACATCACCGCGTCCTCAACCCCGGGAGACGGCGCCACTTTCCGACTGACCCTCCTCGCCGCCCCGGCGGCCCCCCCGGCGGGTGATACGCCGCAGGCGCTCATCACCCCGCGCGACACGCCCTCGGCGCCTCTTCCGATGAGCGCGCTTGACGAGCTCCCCCCGGGACTTCGCCTCGAACTCGAGAACGCCTGCCGGGCCGCCGATTATGAGGCGCTGATGGACATCTGCGACCGCATCGCCGTCCTCAAACCCGACCTGGCGCCCCCCCTTCGCACCCTGATTTCCGCCTTCGATTACGAGACCATCTCCCGCGCATTGCACTCAGGACAGCCATGAACACCCCTCCCAACATTCTCATCGTCGACGACACCCTCGAAAACCTGCAGGTCCTCGGCGACATGCTAAGGCGCCACGGTTACAAGGTACGCCCGGTGCCTTCCGGAAAACTCGCGCTTCAGGCCTGCGCGGCCCAACCGCCCGACATCGTCCTGCTGGACATCAACATGCCCGAGATGAACGGCTACGAGGTGTGCGCGCGGCTCAAGGACGACCTCGGGCTCAAGGACATTCCCGTGCTGTTCATCAGCGCGCTCAACGAATCGTCCGACAAGGTCAAAGCCTTCCTCTCCGGAGGCGTGGACTACATCACCAAACCCTTCCAGATCGAGGAGGTCGAGGCGCGCGTGGCCACCCACCTCGCCCTGCGCCGCCAGCGTCTGGAGCTGCAGGCCAACCTCGCCCGCATCCGCGAACTCGAGTCGATGCGCAAGGACCTCAGCCGGCTCATCGTGCACGACCTGCGCAACCCGCTCAACGCCATCAAGGGCTTCCTGGAGGAGGTCGCCGAACGCAACCCGGGCCTCGACGACGCCTCCCAAAACTACCTTCGCCGCTCGCAATCCGCCGCGCGCCAGCTGCTCGACATGGCCGACAGTCTGCTTGACCTCAGCAAACTCGAGGAAGGCGTGATGACGCTGCTGCGCGAGCCGGTCGACCTCGCCGAGGTTTGCCGCGAGGCGGTCGCCAACGCCGGCCTGCTCGTCGGCAAACGCGCCGTCACCGTGCTCGGCTCGACGGAGCCGCCCGTGGCCCGAGTCGACCGCGCGCTGCTGCGACGCGTCATCCAGAACATCCTCGGAAACGCCCTGAAGTTCACCGACCGGACGACCGGCGAGATCACGCTGAGGGCCGACCTCTCGGCGGACAAGGCGAGAGTGATTGTGGCCATCAGCGACAACGGCCCCGGAATCCCCCCCGACTACCACGCGCGCATTTTCGAAAAGTTCGTCCAGGTCGAAGGCACGCAAATCCCCGGCGTACACTCCACCGGTCTGGGCCTTTCGCTGTGCAAGCTGGCCGTCGAGGCCCATGGCGGAACCATCGGCGTGGAAAGCGAACAGGGCAAAGGCACGACCTTCCGCTTCACCCTGCCGACCCAACCGCCGCCGGCCGCCCCCGGCGCGGCGTAACCCGCGAGGCGCGGGCCCGCCGCTCCTCGCCTTGCGCGGGATTCTTCGGGAAACTCCGGATGCGCGCGCGTGCTCCGCTTTTTTTGTTTGCTCCACCCGCCCCCCCCTCTACGGCTTTCCCTGTGATTCTTAGCCGGCACGGGTCTCGTGACCCAATCCCGCCGGCACAAGATACGCCCTTTGCGGCTTACGCGCAGGCGAAACGCCCCACGCCGGAAATCCCGGATTCCGGGGGCACGCAGGCTCGCATCACGCCATGCCCGCAGACCGGCGCGCCCCCTCGGCGCCGGCAGAGGCAGGCCCCTCCCCCCGCACACCTTTCGCACCACGGTTCACGATGAGCGCCCTCAACGCCCGACAGAACAATTCGCCCGACAAACGCCGCCCCCGCGCCTCCAAGCCGCGAGGAGAATCCGCGGCTCCCGCGCCGGCCGCTCCCGAGACGGTCGCGCCCGTCGAGGCGCCCTCCGAGCCCCACGCCGAACTGCGCGAAGCCGCCGCCGCCCCCCTTGAGCAAGCCTCCGCCGTCCCGGCCGCCCCGGCTCAGACGCCGACTGCGGAGCGCACCAACCGCCCGGAGCGCCCCGCCCCCAAGCCGCAAGAGGAACTCGTCACCGTCGAGGGCCTTTTCGCCCCGGACGGCAAGGAGAACGGCAACCTCGTCTCGCCCCGCGCCGGCGGCCGCGTGCGCGCCACCGACCCCTTCGTCTCCCGCGAAATCGCCAAGCGGCACAAGCTCAAGGCCGGGTCGCACATCGTGGCCAAGGCCCGCCACGACCCGCGATTCCCCAACGCCAAGGTCATGCAGATCGTCTCCGTCGACGGACTGGAGCCGGATTCGCGCATGCGCCGCATACCGTTCACCCAGCTCACCAGCGTCGCTCCGGACGACATGCTCAAGCTGGAGACCAAGGACGGCCGGCTCACCACGCGAGTGGTCGACCTCTTCTGCCCCGTCGGCAAGGGCACACGCGGCCTCATCGTCGCGCCGCCCCGCACCGGAAAGACCACCCTGCTCAAGGACATCGCCTTCGGCGTGCAGCACAACCACCCCGAGTGCGTCGTCATGCTCCTGCTCGTCGACGAACGCCCCGAGGAGGTGACCGACTTCCGCCGCGACCTGCCCGATGTCGAGATGTACGCCTCCTCCAACGACGAGGAGGCCGAAAACCACATCCGCGTGGCCGAATTCTGCATCGAACGCGCCAAGCGCCTCGTGGAATGCGGCAAGCATGTGGTGCTGCTGATGGACTCCATCACCCGCCTCACGCGCGCCTACAACAACGCCAAGGTCGGCTCCGGCCGCACCATGACCGGCGGTCTCGATTCGCGCGCCATGGAGAAACCCCGCCAGATTTTCTCCTCCGCTCGCAACACCGAGGAGGGCGGCAGTCTCACCATCGTGGCCTCCGCGCTCATCAAGACCGGCAGCCGCATGGACGACCTGATTTTCGAGGAGTTCAAGGGCACGGGCAACATGGAGATGGTGCTCGACCGCAAGGTCGCCGAACTGCGCATCTGGCCCGCCTTCGACCTCGCCGCTTCCGGCACCCGCAAGGAGGAGCTCATCCTCCCGGACGACTACCTGGAGGCCTCCCGCCTGCTGCGCCGCGCCATGGTCGGCGGCAAGATCGAGGACATCGCCGAGGCTATGACCGACCGCCTCGCCAAAACCAAAAGCAACGCCGACTTCATCCGACTCATCCTGCGCGGATGACCGCTTAAAACCCTTCGGGAAGTTTTTTCAAAAAACCATTTGACGAACGAAAAGAGCTCTTCATATTCATCGGCAGTCATGCGGTTCCGGCCGATCACCGAACCCCGTGCAGCAAGCAAAGCCCGACCGTATAAAGTCCGGCTGTATCCCAGGAATAAAGAGCCTTAGACCGTTTGCGACCAACCGAAACAAAAACCCCGCCCTTGTAGCTGTGAGGCGGGGTTTTCTGTTTTCCGGCATCCGGCCTCAGGCGTCGCGCAGTTCGTGGCGCAGCACGCCGATGTCCGCCAGGTTCCGGTAGCGCCCGGCGAAATCCAGGCCGTAGCCCACGACGAATTCGTCGGGGCAAACAAACCCCACATGATCCGCCTCGAACGGCCGACGTCGACCCGTCGGCTTGTCCAAGAGCACCGCGGTGCGCAAAGACGCCGGCCCCTTCTCGCGCAAGGCCGCCGTCAGGGCGCCCAGCGTGAGCCCGGTGTCCAGGATGTCCTCCACGATCAGCGTGTGAGCGCCGGCCAGATCGGGCAGCGGCCCGAGGATGTCGGCCTTCTCGCGCGGCGTCATCCCCTCCCCGTAGGCGCTCACCCGCACGCTCACGAACCGCACAATCGGACTTTCAGGCAAAGCCCGCATAAGGTCGGCCGCGAACATCAGCGCCCCGTCGGCCACCGCGACCAGCGTGATTTCCCGCACGCCGGCCTGCGCGTAGTGCACCGCGATTTCTCGCCCCATGCGCTCCACGCACAGCGCGATGCGCTCGCGCGAAAAGATCACGGACGAAAGGGGGCTGGCTTCAACGCGTTCACTCATACCCTCACCATGGCCCGTTTGGCACGACGGGCAACGCCTCCTTGGCGACAAAACGCACGCTCACTGCGCGACGGGGCGCACGCGACGCACCAACAACACGGATAGCGCGACGCACGCGACGGACAGCCAGCCGGCGTAGCCGTAGCCCTCCAACCGCCCCGACTCACCCCGGCTCACCAAGGCGCCCGCCAGCGCGGTGGCGAGACCTCCGGAAAGCTGCTGCACAGCCGAATTCACGCTCATGAAGCCGCCCCGATGACGGGGCTCCACGCTCGTCGAAAGAATCGCCATCATCGGCACCATGCGGCCGGCGGTGGACACCACGAAACAGGTCGTCAGCGCCAATATCGCCCACACCGGAGTGGGCGGCAGGTGGGTGACGCCGAGCGTGAGCGGCGCCGACATCAGCACGATGGCGGAAAACACGCGCACGCGCCCCAGCCTGTCGGAAAGCCGGCCGAAAAAGTTGGAGGTCACGATGGTCGCCGCCCCGCCGCAAAGGTAGACCAGAGCCAGACGGTCCTCGGGCAGCCCCGCATTGAACACCAGCGACGGGCTCATGAACGGGTAGATCAGCGCCCCGGCACCGGTGACGACCGCCATCAGCGCGAAGGCCCTCCGGTGATTGGGCTCGCGCAGGATCGCACCCATACGCTTCAGCGCCCCCTGCGCCGAATGAGCCGCGTGCGCCGGCATCACGGGAACCACCCGGGAAATCACGGCCAGAACCGCCAGGCCGCACGCCGCCAGCACGAAAAACGGGGCGTTCCACCCGAAGCGGTCAGCCAGCGAAAGCCCCACCGGCATGCCCAACACCGACGCGAGCGAAAAGGCGGTCATGATCAACCCCATGGCCCTGCCCCGCCGCTCCGCAGCGACGGCGTCTCCCACGATGGCCAGCACCACCGAGCCCGCCACGCCGCCGAAGGCGCCCGCCACCACGCGCGCCGCCATGAGCGACCAATAGCCCCCGGCCAGCGCGCACCCCAGCGTGCCCAGCGTGAAACCGGCGTAGAGCGTGACCAGGACGCGCCGACGCTCGAACCGATCCAGGTAAAAGCCGGCCAGAAATCCCGCGATGCCGGCGCTGAAGGAATACGAGGCCAGAAGAACGCCGAAACGCTCCGGGGATATGCCGAATTCGCGCATGAATTTCGGCCCCAGGGGCATCATGATCATGAAATCCAGAATGTGCGTGAACTGCACGGCGGCCAACCCCAGCAGCATGGCCCTCTCGGCAAAACGCCCCGCACGGTCATTGTCGGAATCCGTCATGGTCCCGCCATCCTGCCCGATTCGCCGCCGCCCGGCAAAGTCCGATTCACCCCCTTCCCCAAAAAGGAAACGCCCCCGTCCGAAACCGGACGAGGGCGGATTCCCCGATATCCACCCCGGCGCGTCAGGAGGCCTGCGCATATTGCGCGCTCACCGGAGCGCCCAGCTCCGACTGAAGCTCGCCGAAGGACACGACGCGACCGCCGCCAAGCATGAGGGAGAAGGTATCCGCCTCGATTTCCAGAGTGCAGGCCGAAAGCCCGAACCCGCACTCCACGCGGCACATCCCGGCCCGGCTGTGCGCCTCGCGCACCACGGGGCGCAGCGTGCTCGCTCGTCGGTTCGCATCCGACACCCCCACGCCGTCCCCCGAGACGAACCCGAAGGTGCGGCACCCGGTCAGGGTGACAGCCACCCGGCCCCACGAATCGCGGATGGGAGCGAGCGCGGGTCGGTTTTCGACGATGAGACGAACCGTGCCTGACGCAGAGTCCGAGACCGCCACGATCAACCCGCCATGGAGAATCTCGAAGAGGCGGGTCAGGGTTTGCATGCGTTTGGATGTGTTCATAACCGGCTTGGATTGGGCGCCGTTCTAAAACCTGCCGGCGGACCGGCAACCCGCATGTCCCCTGGCCCGCAGGTTGACACCGCTGTTACGCCGCGGTGTCGGCGCGGTTTTCGGTTTCCGGCTCGGCGATTTCCGTAAGATGGGCGGCTCCCAACACGCACGGAAGACGCCGGGACATGCCCAATTGCATCCACATTCCAATGACAAGAGCGGGTCTCGCCCTCGCGCTGGCGACCTGCGCCGCCCTCGCGCAACCCGGTACGGCGGAAGAGCTTGCGGCGCCCGCCGAGATACGCGCCGGAGGCGACCTGCTCGTCAGGCTCTGGCGACGGGCCGAAAAGGGGGAGGCCTCCGCGCAGCACCTGCTGGGCGAGCGCTTCGCGCAGGGACTCTCCCTGAAAAAGGACCCCGCCGCCGCCTTCGCCTGGCACTGGAAGGCGGCCATGCAGGGCCATGTCGACGCCCAGCGGGCCCTGGGCGACGCCCTGCGCACCGGCAACGGCACCGCGCGCGACCTCGCCGAGGCGGCGCGCTGGTACGCGTTCGCCGCCGACGGAGGCGACCCCGACGCGGCCTACCGGCTCGGTCGCATGCACGAACTCGGCGAGGGCGTGCCGCTCGACTACGCCGAGGCGGCGAGACGGCTGCGCGCGGCGGCCTCCGGCGGGCACACGGCGGCGCAGCACCGGCTGGCCTCGCTGCTGGGCTCGCGCAAGGCCGAGCCCGTCCGCCCCTCCGAGCACGCCGACCTGCTTCGCGCCGCCGCCGACGCCGGCCACGCGCCGTCCGCGTACGAGTACGCCGCGCTGCTGCTGCGCGACGAGCGCGACAAGGGCGCGCTCGCCGAGGGGGCCCGGCGCATGGGCGATGCGGCGCGAGGCGGGCATCCCGCGGCGCGTCTGCGCTACGCCCTGCTCTGCCTCAACGGCGTGGGGGTTCCCCGCAGCCGCGCCGAAGCCATGCGCTGGCTTTCCATGGCCGCCGACGACGGCGTTCCCGACGCCCGACTGGAACTGGCCTGCCTCGTCGCGGAGGACGCGCCCGACCGCGTCGCGGATGCGCGCGCGGCGCGCGACCTGCGCGCGCCGGCGACGGCGGGTGAGCCTCGGGCGCGCTATGCGCTCGCGACGCTGCTGAGCGCCGGACGCGGCGCGCCGAAGGATCCGGGCGGCGCGCTGACACTGCTGAAGCAGGCGGCGGAATCCGGCCATGCGCGCGCCCAGTACGACCTGGCGCGCCTGTATGAAAGCGGATCCGAGGTCCAGAAGGCCGACCCGGACCTGTTCAATTTCTGGCTGAAGCGCGCCGCCTCGCAGGGTTTCGCGCCGGCCAAGCACCACCGTGAGCACGCGGAACTGCTGCGGCTTCAGCGCGCCGCGCGGCTCGGCGAGGCCGACGCGCGCTTCGAGCTGGCCAAGCGGATGCGCAAAGGCGGCCCGTTGCTGGAAGCCGACCCGGCGGAGGCGATGCGCCTGCTGGAGGCCGCCGCCGACCAGGGGCATGTGGGCGCGATGAAGGAGGCCGCCAGGCTGCTTTCCAAAGGCGATGCGGACACGCCGCGCGACATGGCGCGCGCCATGCGTTTCCACCGTCGTGCGGGCGAACTGGGCGACGCCGCCTCGTGGCTGGCGCTGGCCAAGATCTACGAATCCGGAACGGGCGTGGAAAAGGACCTGCGCGAAGCCGCCTACTGCGCGAGCCGCGGCGCGGAGCTGGGCGACGCGCGCGCCCAATCCTGGTACGGCGTGTGCCTGTGGAACGGCGAAGGCGTGGCGGCCGACCGCATCCTGGCCTACGCCTGGGTGCTCCTGAGCGTCGAGGGCGGCCTCTCCGCCGACGCCAACCCGGCCGCGCAGATGCGCGAACGCCTCGACCCGTTCCGCAAGGAGCGCGCCGCCGAGCGAGCGGACGAACTGCGCCGCCTCGTGAAATCCAAAACGCCGAAGGCGCGCGACTGAAGCGCCACGCTCACCACGAAAAAAAGCCCGCCCCGGAGGAGACCGGAGCGGGCTTTTGATTCAGGCGGCGGGGATGGGCCCCCGAAGCCTCACGGCATCGTCGTTCAATCCCCGTGCTCGTCATGGCCGGAGGCCGCTTCGCGCGGGCCGGACAGGGCGGACACGCGGTCGGCGACGCGGCGCATCAGCACGAAGAACAGCGGGATGAAGAAGATGGCGATGAAAGTCGCCGCGAGCATGCCGCCGCACACGCCGGTGCCGATGGAGTGGCGGCCCGCGGCGCCGGCGCCCTTGGCGATGACGAGCGGGAACACGCCGAGGATGAACGCCAGCGAGGTCATGATGATCGGTCGCAGGCGAAGGCGCGCGGCCTCGGCGGCGGCGTCGAGCAGCGGCATGCCGGCGGCCACGCGGGTGTTCGCGAACTCCACGATGAGAATGGCGTTCTTGGCGGCCAGACCGACGAGCGTGAGCAGACCGATCTGGAAGTAGGTGTCGTTGGGCATGTCGCGCATGAACACCGACAGGAGCGCGCCGAAGATGCCGATGGGGATGCTCAGGATCACGGCGAACGGGATCGTCCAGCTCTCGTACTGGGCGGCGAGCAGGAGGAACACCATCACCAGACCGAGGATGAACACCTTCGCGGAGTCGCTGCCGGTACGCTTCTCCTGGTAGGAGACGCCGTCCCAGGCGTAGTCGAGGCCCTCCGCCACGAGCTTCTCGTTGGCCAGTTTCTCGATGGCGGCCATGGCCTCGCCCGTGCTGTAGCCGGGGGCCGGGGCGCCGGCGAGGGAGACGGTCTGGTTGCCGTTGAAGTGCGTGAGGGCGTCAGGACCGGTGGTGAAGTCGGGCGTGATCACGGCGTTGAGCGGGACCATCTCGCCGGAGCCGTTGCGCACCTGCAGGAGCTGGAAGTCGTCGGTGGAGCGGCGGTAGTCGGCCTCGCCTTCGAGCTGCACCTTGTACACGCGGCCGAACTTGAAGAAGTCGTTCACATAGGTGGTGCCCAGGTAGGCCTGCAGCGTGGTGAACACCTCGTCCACCGGGATGCCCAGCGACTTGGCGCGTTCGCGGTCGAGGTTCAGGTACACCTTGGGGGCGCCGATGGAGAAGCCGGTGCGCAGCGAGGCGGCCGAGAGTTCGGGCAGCTTGGCGAGCTCGGCGCGGAAGGCGCCGGTCTTGGCGGCGAACTCGTTGAGCGGCATGCCGGTGCGGTTGAGCAGCTGCACGGAGAAGCCGGCGCTGGAGCCCAGGCCCTGAATGGGCGGCGGGTTCACGGCGATGATGAGCGCCTCGTTGATGGCGGCGAACTCACGCGAGCAGCGGGCCACCAGGCTGTCCACATCCTGGCCGGGGCCGGAGCGTTCCGACCACGGGCGCAGGCGCACGAAGAGCGTGGCGCCGTTGGCGGTGCGGGTGCCGAAGAGGAAGTTCATGCCGTTGAGGCACACCGCGTTCTGGATCTCGGGCTGGTCCAGCAGCACGCGCTCGACCTTCTCGAGCACGGCCGTGGTGCGCTCCTTGGAGGCGCCGTCCGGGAGCATGACGCCCACGAACATCGAGCCCTGGTCCTCGGCCGGGATGAAGCCCGTGGGCACCTTCTTGAACAGGCCGTAGGTGCCGGCGCACAGGGCGAGGAAGAGCGTGAAGGTGATGCCGGCGTGGCGCAGCGTCTTGCGCACGCCCGAGGTGTAGCCGCGGGTGAGCCGTTCGAAGCGGTCGTTGAACCAGCCGAAGAAGCCGCGCTTGGGGCCGTGGTCGGACTTGAGCAGCAGCGCGCACAGCGCCGGGCACAGGGTGAGAGCGACGATGCCGGAGAGCACCACCGACATGGCGATGGTGATGGCGAACTGGCGGTACAGCTGGCCGGAGAGTCCGCCCAGGAAGCCCACCGGCACGAACACCGCGCACAGCACGAGCACGATGGCCACGACCGGTCCGGTGATGTCCTTCATCGCCTTCTTGGTCGCCTCGCGCGGCGGGAGTTTCTCCTCCGTCATGATGCGCTCCACATTTTCGAGCACCACGATGGCGTCGTCCACCACGATGCCGATGGCGAGCACCATGCCGAAGAGGGTCAGGGTGTTGATGGAGAAGCCCAGCGCGTACATGCCGGCGAAGGTGCCGATGAGCGACACCGGCACGGTGAGCATCGGGATGAGCGTGGCGCGCCAGTTCTGCAGGAACAGGTAGACGACGAGGAACACGAGCACCATGGCCTCGGCGAGGGTCTTGAGCACCTCCTGCACCGACACGCGGATGAACGGCGTGGTGTCGTAGGGCATGTCGTAGGTGACGCCCTGCGGGAAACGCACGGAGAACTCGTCCATCGTCTTCTTCACGGCGTCCACGGTGTTCAGCGCGTTGGCGCCGGGAGCGAGGTAGATGGGGATGATGGCGGCGGGCTTGCCGTTGAGGCGACCCTCCATGCTGTAGCTCTGGCCGCCCAGCTCGATGCGGGCGACATCGCGCAGACGCACGGTGGCGCCGTCGGGCATGGAGCGCACGATGAGCTCCTCGAACTGCGACACCTCGCTGAGGCGGCTGCGGGTGACCACCGGGATGGTGTACTCGGTGCGCGCCGGGGCGGGCTCGCGTCCGAGCATGCCGGCCGGGAACGAGTTGTTCTGCTCACGCAGCACCTGGGCGACATCGGAGGGCGTGACGCCCAGACGGGCCATGCGCACGGGGTCGAGCAGCACGCGCATGGTGTAATCGGAGGCGCCGAACACCGTGGCGTCGCCCACGCCGGGCACGCGCTTGATGCTGTCGAGGAAGTTGATCGTCGCGTAGTTGCCCAGGAAGAGCGCGTCGTACTGCGGGTCGGCGGACTTCAGCGCGAGCACGCCCAGGATGGAGGAGGACTTCTTGGCGACGGTCACACCCATGCGGGTGACCTCCTGCGGCAGCTGCGGCGTGGCGCGGTTGACGCGGTTCTGCAGGTCCACCGTGGCGATGTCGATGTCGGTGCCGACCTCGAAGGTGACGGTGATGGAGAGCGAGCCGTCGCTGTTGCTGGACGAGGAGTAGTACAGCATGCGCTCGGCGCCGGAGAGGCGGCTCTCGATGGGCGTGGCCACGGCGCGGGCCACCTCCTCGGCGGAGGCGCCGGGATAGGTGGCGGAGATCTCGACGGTGGGGGGCGTGATGTTGGGCGCCTGCTCCACGGCGAGGTTGCGCATCGCGATGAAGCCCACCAGCAGGATGAAGATGGACAGGACCGCCGCGAAGATCGGGCGGTTGATGAAGAAGCGCGGGTTCATTTCGCGGCGGGCTTGGCGTTGGCGGCGGCTTCGGCGGGCTTGGCCGCGGCGGGCTCATAGGGCTTCACGGCGACGGGCGCGCCGGGGGGCATCATGCGCGCGATGGTGCCCTCGACGACCACGCGGTCGCCGTCGGCGAGTCCGGATTCGACGACCCAGCGCTCGCCGATCCATTCGCCGGTCTTCACGGGGCGGCGGAAGAGCGCGTCGTACTCGCGGCCCTCCTTGTCCTTGGCCTTGGTGACGACGAGCACGGTCTGTCCGGCGGGGCTGATCTCGACGGCGCGCTGGGGCACGAGGAAGACGCCGCGCTTCTTGGGGCCGGAGATGGTGACGCGGAAGAACTGGCCGGGCATGAGGGCGCGGTCGGGGTTGGCGAACACGGCGCGCGCGTCGATGGCGGCCACATCGGTGCGCACATTGACATCCGAGAAGTTCATGCGGCCGGTGACCGGGTACTTGCTGCCGTTGGTGAGCACGAGGTTGGCGCGCAGGTTGGACGGATCGGCGTCCACGATGCGGTTGCTCTCGATGCCCTGGGCGAGCTTGAGCACGGTGCTTTCCGGGATGGTGAAGGTGACCCAGATCGGGTCGAACTGCTGCAGGCGCACGAGGGCCGCTCCGTTGGCCACCACGGGCGCGCCCACATCGAAGGCGCTCTTGCCGACCGTGCCGGCCACGGGGGCCTTGATGCGCGTGTTGTCCAAGTCCCACTTCGCCTTGATGAGCCCGGACCGGGCCGCGGCCAGCGAGGCCTTAGCCCCGGCCACCGCGTTGATGGCGTCGTCGAGGTCCTTGTCGCTCACCGCGCGCGGGTCGCTCACGGAGCGCAGGCGGGCGAGCGTGCGCTCGGCGTTGGTCAGGTCGGATTCGCGCTGGGCCACCATGGCCCGGGCGTTGTCATGAGCCGCCAGATAAGGGATGTCGTCGATGACGAAGAGCAGGTCGCCGGCCTTCACCGTGGCGCCGTCCTTCATGAGCTTTTCCTTGATTGTGCCGTTCACCTGCGCGCGCAGTTCGACATCGTAGGGGGACACGGCGCGTCCGATGAACTCGTTGGACACCGGCACGGTCTCGCTTTGCACGGTGATCACCGAGGCGGTCGGCAGCGCGCGCTGGGGTGGCGGGGCCTTGCGGCCGCACCCGACCAGCGCGGCGGCCGCGACGAGCGTGATGAGAGGGGCGGTGGCGGACTTTCGGGCGATTCTCATGAGCTTTGGCATACGCCATGAAACGCTCGTTTGAATCGCATGTTTGTCAAGGTTGCTGGCGCAGGAAAATCCCCCCGGCGCGGTGGCTCGGCGGCGATGCCGGCGCCCGGGGCGCGCAAAAAAAGCCCCGGACTCGCCGGGGCTTTATCTTGAAGGTAGGCCCGAAGGCCGCCGCTCGTTTTTTAGAAGATGCCGGGGAGCCCGAAGCCGTCGGTGGCGGCCTGCATGCGGGACTGGTTGAGCTCCTTGGACTTGGCGTAGGCCTCGCGAAGGGCGGACAGCAGGGTGGCCTCGACGACCTCCTTGCCCTCCTTGAGGAACTCGGGGTCGAGGGTGAGCTTGGAGATTTCGCTGTGACCGTTGATCACGATCTTCACCGCGCCGCCTCCGTGGGCGACTTCGACGGTGGAGGCGGCCAGTTCGGCCTGGGCCTCTTCGATGCGCTTCTGCATCTTTTGGGCCTGCTTGAGAAGTTTGCCTACGCCTGCCATGGGAATCGGGTGTTGTGGGGGGTTGGGTGTTGGAAATGAAAGGCCGCCAATCCGGCCGCCCTTGGCCCGGGAGTCAAGAGCGCGTCCCGGACGCGCCCCTCCCCCCGCCCTCGCCCATCGGCGAAACGCCGGCCCCCGGGGCGGCAAATCCCCCCTTGCCAAAGCCGGCCTGTCGTTAGCGTTGCGCGCCACAACGCATGCCGCGCACTCCGCCATCCCTGCTGTCCCGACTCCGCGGCAACCGCCGCGAGGAGCTCTCCGTCGTCCGACGCATCACGCACGACGCGCGCCTCTACAACCGCATCCAGATCCGGCCGGTACTCTGGGACGCCTTCGTTTTCCTGGTCCTCACCTTCGCGCTCGCCGCCATCGCCTTCCTCGGCCGGCCCCCGCATGCGCCCATCGTGCAGCTTCACCAGCGCCCGAAATTCACCTTCGAGGCGCCGTTCGACTTCACCTACATGAGCGAATCGGCCCTGCGCGAGCGCCAGCAGATCGCCCGCATGGGCGTGCTGCCGGTGTTCCGCGTGGACACCGACTCGCTCGAGGCGCTCTCGCGCCAATATCGCGAGTTCGGCAAGGTCCTCGCCGCCTCGCGCGACGCCCTCCTGGACCTCCCCCCCGACGAACGCGTCCGGCGCATCCAGGACCTGCCCGCCGCCCGCTCGCTGCCCGGCACACCGCGCGTCATCGCCTACTCCGCCTCCGTGGCCTTGGAAAACGCCGGCTCCGGAGCCTACCTCGATTTCATCTTCGGCGACTCCATTCCGCTTTTCGAAGAGCTGTGCCGTCGCGGCATCTACGACGAGACCACCTTCCCCTCACTCAACGGGCTCACCGCCATCGGCCTCGCCGGCGGCGAAAAACACCGGCGCGAAATGTCGGTGTTCGAGGCGCGCCGCACG
Source organism: uncultured Opitutia bacterium (assembly GCA_945957395.1). Classification (GTDB taxonomy): domain Bacteria; phylum Verrucomicrobiota; class Verrucomicrobiia; order Opitutales; family UBA953; genus CAMFKE01. The sequence goes on along the minus strand of CAMFKE010000001.1, from coordinate 328,002 downwards.
CTCCTACAAAACATCCACGCGCAGGCCGGCAGCGACGCCGGCCCCGCGGCCTCCGAGCAGGAGGGCGCCCGCAGGCTCTCCCGCGCCATCGCCGACATCTTCAACCCCGGTCTGGCCGCCAACATCCGCATGGATTACACCGCCACGGACATCGTGCGCGAGGCCGCCGCCGCCGCCGTCCAGCCGGTGCCGGTCGAGGTGAAGGAGGGCACCCCCCTCATCGCCCGCGATGTGGCCGTGGGCAAGGAGACCCTGGAACGCTGGCGCGCCTTCCGCGCCGAGAACGCCCGGCGCGAGGCCGTCGACTTCGGCCTCACGCGCACCTTCATCGTCAACACCATCTGGGGCATGGCCATCATGGCGCTCGTCATCATGTACGCGCGGCTGGCGGCCCCGGCGGGACCGCGCCCCAAACGCGCCATGACGCTCGTGGCGCTCACCGTGATGGTGAACCTGCTCCTGCTGCGCGGCACCCTTTCCCTCGCCGAATCCGGCATCGGCTCCATCGCCGGCGAAGCCCTTCAATGGATCGCGCCCTGGGCGCTCGCCCCGCTGGTGGTCACGGTCCTCGCCGGCACGCACATGGCCATGGTGTCCGCCCTGCTCATCGCCGGCTTCGCCTCGGCCATGAACGGCAACAGCCTGCAGATCCTGCTGGCCTCCCTGCTGGCCTCCCTCGTCAGCGTGCGCGCCGCCCGCGAGGTGCGCGCGCGCGGCAGCATCGTCACCGCCGGCGTGCTCTCCGCCGTGCCGGTCGCCCTCATCGCCTTCTTTGACAACGCCTCGGCGGCCGACTGGATGCGGCCGGAGACCGTCACCATCCCGCTCGCCGCGCTCGCCTCCGGCCTGCTCACCGGCGTGGTCGCCGCCGGTCTCATCCCGTACCTGGAGAACCTGTTCAAGTTCACCACGGACATCACGCTGCTGGAGCTCACCGACTACAACCGTCCCCTCCTGCGCAAACTGCAGATCATCGCCCCGGGCACCTTCCACCACAGCGTGATGGTCGCCAACATAGCCGAACGCGCCGCCGGCGACATCGGCGCCAACGCCCTGCTGTGCCGCTGCGCCGCGCTCTACCACGACATCGGCAAGATGGCCAAACCGGAGTACTTCACGGAAAACCGCCACCCCGGCCCCGGCCCGCACGACAACATGGCGCCCTCCATGTCGGCGCTCATCATCAAGTGCCATGTGCGCGAAGGCGCCGAAATCGCCCGCGAGTACCGCCTGCCCCGCGTCATCATCGACATCATCGAGCAGCACCACGGCACCGGCCTCATCCGCTTCTTCCACCACAAGGCCTGCCTCGCCGCCCGCAACGAGGCCCACGGCGACCCCGACGCCGACCGCACGGTGGACGAGTCGCTCTTCCGCTACGACGGCCCCAAGCCCGCCACCCGCGAGGCCGCCGTCATGCTCCTGGCCGACAGCGTCGAGGCCGCCTCGCGCTCGCTCAAGAAGGTCACCCCGCACTCCGTGGAGGACCTCGTGGACAACATCGTCACCGAACGCATCGAGGACGGCCAGCTCGACGAATGCCCGCTGAGCTTCCGGGAAATCCGCAAGCTTCGCGCCAGCCTGAAGAGCTCGCTGCTCAACAGCCTGCACCAGCGCGTCGAGTACCCGGCGCAGGAACCGGCCAGGGGCGGTAAGAAATAAGAACGATGCGGCGAGAAGCAGGCTCGGGCGTGCGTGCCGGGCTTCTTCGGTACTTGCGCTCGCGCCCAGCCTTCACGGGCATGCCGTTTCTTCGAAAATCTGTGCTCATGGGCGTGAATCCATGCCCCCAAAGCCCCTCCGGCCCACTTCGTCTTTCTTCATTCCCACCTCTCACTTTTCCCATGGCCCGCCGCCGCATCCGCATCTCCAACCTCTGCAAGGGCCTCAAAATCGACCGCCCCGCCCTGCGCCGCGTCATCGCCGCGCTCGACGCCGAAATGCCTTGGACCTGCCCGCCCGGCGACCTCTCGCTGGTGTTCGTGGACACCGCCGAGATCATCCGCCTGCACGACGAGTTTCTCGAGGACCCCACGGTCACCGATGTGATCACCTTCCCCGGCGACGGCGCCGAGGACCCGACCGACCCCGAACCCTTCGCCGGAGAGATCTGCGTGTGCGCCGAGCAGGCGGTGCGCGAGGCGCCCCGCCACGGTTTCTCCCCCGACGACGAGCTCACCCTCTACATCGTGCACGGCTGGCTGCACCTCGCCGGCCACTGCGACCTCTCCGACGCACCGCGCGCCGCCATGCGCGACGCCGAAAAGGCCTGCCTCGCCCTGCTGCGCGACAAGGGCCTCATGCCCGCCTACACCTTCCCCGCCGTACTCGGCGCCAACTGAGCGCCGGGGTCGCGCGCAGCCTGAGCCCGGCGTAAAAAGGTCGCGCCGAAGCGGCGAGGGCGGGAGGCCCGGTTGACTTCGCCCCGAAATCCGCCGCCACTGCCCGCTCTCCCGGCATGGAGGCCCCATGCCGTGGCAAACCCTTGATTCATTGTACGAACATGAAAAAGGCCCTCCTGCTCATCGACCTTCAGAACGATTACTTCCCCGGCGGTCTGTTCCCCCTGTGGAACACCGAGAAAACCCTCGCCAACACCAAAGCCGCCATCGCCCGGGCCCGCGCCGCCGGCGTGGCCGTCATCCACATCCAACACATCGCGGACCCCAAGGCCGGCATCGCCCCCTTCTTCAACGCCGGCACCGAGGGCGCCAAGATTCACCCGGAAATCCTGGCCGCCGCGCCTGACGCCCCGGTGGTGATCAAACACTACGCCGACAGCTTCGTGCAGACGGATTTGGAAAAGGTGCTTTCCGGCCTGGGCGTCGGCGAACTGCTGGTGTGCGGCATGATGACCCAAAACTGCGTCACGCACACGGCCATCTCCAAGTCCGCAGAGAAATACAAGGTCTGCATCCTCACGGACTGCTGCACCACGGTGAACGAACCCATCCACCTCATCGCGCTTCACGCCGTATCCACCCGCATCCCGCTCGTCACCTCCACGCAGGCCCTCTGAGCCCGCCGCCACACACAAAGGCCGCCCCGCCACGGGCGGCCTTTTCCTTAAAAAACACCGCCCCCGGCTGATTTTTTCGCCCGCCGCCGCCACCATGCAAACGGCCTCCGTCGGCCTATAGGGTTGACGAGATGGCGACCTTTCTCCATCGGATTGACCGCCCACCGCGCCGTCATCCGGCCCCCAGGGCCGGAAACCGGTTTTCGGTTCCTCCGCGACACCACCATGCAATACATTGACGAAGCCTTGGAATGGGCGACCCGCGGCTTCGGCGCCGCCGCCGAAACCGTCCGCAAAAGACACCTCATCGCCAAGGCCATCCTCATCGGCCTGGCCGCCGGTGTCGTGGGCGTGCTTCTGCGCACCCTGCCCGATTTCCTTCTGGAAGAGGCTGCATCGCTGCGCGCCGCCCTGCCGGCCTCGCCCGGGATGACCGCCCTGTGGCTGCTCGGCTGCTGTTCGTTCGGTGCCCTCTCGGTGTGGCTGGTCATACGCTTCGCCCCCGAAGCCGGCGGCGGCGGCGTGCCGCACCTGCGCGCCGTGCTCGCCCGCCGCACCGACTTCCGCTGGAAGCGCGTGCTCGCGGTGAAGACCGCCTCGCTCGTGTGCGCGGTGACCGGCGGCATGGGCGCCGGCTCCGAAGCGCCCGCCGTGCACGCCGGGGGCGCCTGCGGACAGGGCCTCGCCAACCTGCTCCGCGCCCCTCGCGGCATCGGCGAACACCGCGCGCTCATCTCCGCCGGCGCCGCCGCCGGCCTCTCCGCCGCCTTCAACGCGCCGCTCGCCGGCGTGATCTTCGTGCTCGAGGAACTTCAGGGCAACTTCAGCACGCCCGTGCTCGTGTGCACCGTGCTGGCCTCCGCCACCGCCGATGTGATCTCACGCCTGTGGATCGGACACCCCCCGGTGTTCCACCTTCACGGCGTCGTCTGCCCCCCCGGCATCGGCCCGCTCCTGGGCGCCAGTCTTCTGGGCCTCGCCGCCGGCCTTATCGGCGCGGTCTTCAACAGCCGCCTCGTCGCCTCCGCCGCCCTCGGCGCCGGCAAGCGGCCCCTCTCGCGCGTCGCCCTGGGCGCGGCGGCGGCGGGCTTCACCGCGTTTCTCGCGTTGCATCACCCGGGCATGAGCGGCGGCGGCGCCCCCTTGGTCGAGCTGGCCATGCAGGGCGCACCCGCCCTCTCGCTCCTGCTCACGCTGTTCGCCCTGCGCTTCCTGGCCACCCTCATGGCCACGGCCTCCGGCGCCGCTACGGGCTTCATGGTGCCCCTGCTCGCGCTGGGCGCGCTCCTGGGCCGCGCCCTGGGCGACCAGTGGAACCGCTTCTTTCCCGACAGCGTGCTGCCGCCCGGCATTTTCGTGGCGGTGGGCATGGGGGCGTTTTTCTCCGCCAGCGTGCGCGCCCCGCTCACCGCGCTCGTGCTCGTGCTGGAACTCACCGGCGACTACGCCTTCATGCTGCCGGCTCTCATCGCCTGCATGATCGCCTTCCTCGTCGCCGAGGAGCTCGGCTCGCCTCCCGTCTACGAGGCGCTCTCGGGCCGCCCCTCGCACTCCCCTTCCGACGACTCCGATGCCGGCTCTCCCGAAGGCGCTCCCGCACGCCAGAACATCGGCAGCAGCGATAGCATCAGCCCGGAAAGCAGCAGCCAGTCCGTGACCTCCTCCGGGGCGCGCGACTGACGCAACGCCTGCACGCCCACCGCGACCATGCTCAGGTTCGGCAGCGTGGTGCGCACGGCGTCAAAACGCCAACCGAACATCGGCATGAATTTGCGCCGAAACAGTTCCATGCGCCAGCACACCAGAAGCAGCGTGGTGAGCGCCGCCCACAGCATCGCCGGGGAGAACAGCGCCTTCACCGAAACCAGCGTGCCCAGATAAACGAAGAAAATCGGGATGAGGAAATCGCGCGCCAGCGGGCGCAACGATTCCTCGATGGTGTCCTGCCCCTTCTCGTCCGCCAGCGTGTGCGTGAAAAGGCCCAGGAAGAAAGCCGCCTTCGGCGCGGCCAGCCCGATGCGGTCGGACACCGCGCACAGTCCGAAAAGCAGCAGGAGCACCCCGTGGATGCGCCAGCGCAGCGCGCGGTCGAGAATCCGGCGAATCGCCCCGCCCACGACCGGCGCGCCGTGCGCAAGAAGCCCGATCATGAACACCATCAGGAATATCTTCAGCGCGGCGTCCCACCCCAGTCCGAACCTGAACAACGCGTCGCCGCCCGAGAGCAGCAGGATCGCCCACACCTCCAGCGCCACCAGCCACGACAGCAGTTCGGCGCTCCTGGCCCCGCCGCGCTCCGAATACTCGTGCAGCAACGGATGCGCCATGCCCACCGCCACGCCCGACAGCGCCAGCGCCGCCAGGGCGGTCGCCCCCGGGGAAAGCCCCATCGCCGTGCCGACAAGCATGACCAGCGGCACCTGCCACAGGAACCACCGCGCCGCCGCCTTCATGGCCAGCAGCGATTCGCCCATGCGCGGGATGCGCACCTCCAAACCGAGCAAATACAGCAGGAGGATGAAACCGAACTGGCCGGCGTCGCGCAGAAACACGCGCGTGTCGTCGCTCATGCCGGCGCCCAGCAGCAACCCGTACACCACATAGCCGGGGAAAATCGCGCCGGGCAGGCGAAACCTGCCGCACAGCACTTGGATGCCGATCATTCCGGCGAGGATGAGCAGGATGGCTTCGAGCGATTTCATAAAAATTCCTTTCGGGGCTCGCGCACCTTGGGCGTCGCGGCGCCCGGCTTCAATCCGCATTACCTCCCTCGCCCCGGATTATCAAACAACCCTCATGCCGGGGAATCGGCGCGAGCGGCCCTCAGGTGGGCGAAACCTCCAGCCGGTGATGCGCCGAAGCCGATTGGGCGAGCAGTCGCGTCAGATACGGGAGCATCTCGCGCAGATCCGCGGCCAGCGTGTGCGGAGGGTTCACCACGAACATGCCGCTGCCCACCATGCCAAACCCCTTTTCGTCGGGCTCGCCCACCACCAGCCGCGCGTCCAGCCACCCTTTCGGCGCCCGCGCCGAAAGCCCGGCCAGCCGGCCCGCCAGCTCGAACGACTCCGGCTTGTTATGGACCAACGGATACCACACCAGAAACACGCCCTCCGCAAAACGCGCCAGGCCCGTCTCCACGGCATCGCACACCCGGGCGTAATCGGACAAACCCTCGTAGCTCGGGTCCATCAGGATGACGCCGCGCCGGCTCGGCGGCGGAAGCCGCTTCGCCAGACCTGAGAAGCCGTCCGCCCGACGGACCTCCACCCCGGGCACTCCGGCGAAACGCTCCGCCAGCACCGGGTGGTCGCCCGGATGCAGCTCAAAAAGATTCAGTTCGTCGCGCGGCCGGCGCAGCCGGTCGGCGAACTCCGGCGACCCCGGATAAAGCCGCAGATTCCCGTCGGCGTTGAAGGCGCGCACCAGCGCGAGGTAGTCCGCCAGCGACTCCGGCAAATCCTCGCGCGCCCACAGCCGCCCCACCCCGTCGGCATACTCCGACTTCTTCCGCGCGAACTCCGAATCCAGCGCGTAACCGCCGGCGCCCGCATGCGTGTCCACGATGCGATACGGCTTCTCCTTCAGGTTCATGTGGCGCAGCACGCGCACGAGCACGGCATGCTTGAGCACATCGGCATGGTTGCCGGCGTGATACGCGTGACGGTAGGCGAGCATGGCCGGCGTCTCAGGAAAGCGCCTGCGCCGCGCGTCGGCGCCCGTAGGCGAAGTAAATCGCGACGCCCAGAGCCATCCAGACCACCAGACGCCCCCAGGTGCCCGCCGGCAGCGCGACCATCTGGATGCCCGCGAAGACGATGCCCAGCACCGGCACCACCGGCACCCACGGCGTACGGAACGGGCGCGGCAGATCCGGCTTCGTGCGGCGCATCACCAGGATGCCCGCGCACACCATCATGAACGCCAGCAGCGCCCCGATGGACACCATCTCACCCAACAGGTCGATGGGGAACAGCGCCGCTATCAGCGTGGCGCACACGCCCGTGAGCCGCGTGGAAAACGCCGGCGTCTTGAATCGCGGGTGGATCGCCGCGAAGCGCCCCGGCAGCAGGCTGTCCTTGGCCATCGAGTAAAAGATGCGCGTCTGCCCCATCAGCAGCACGAGGATGACCGAACTCAGCCCGGCGATGGCGCCGAACTTGATGAAGGGCGCCAGCCAGCGCAACGAGTCCCCGGCCGCGTCCATGGCGACCGCCATCGGATAGGCCACATTCAGCTGCGAATAGTGCACGATGCCGGTGAGCACCAGGGCCACCGCCATGTACAGCGCCGCACACACCGCCAGCGACCACAGGATGCCTCGCGGCATGTCGCGCTGCGGGTTTTTCGCCTCCTGGGCGGCCGTGGAGATGGCGTCAAAGCCGATGTAGGCGAAGAACACCACGCCCGCTCCGCGCAGGATGCCGGTCCACCCGTACTCGCCGAATTTTCCGGTCGTGTTTTCGGGAATGAAGGGCGTCCAGTTCCCCGTGTTCACATGGCGCAGGCCGAAGGCGATGAAGAGCAGGATCACCGCCACCTTCACCACCACGATGATGTTGTTCAGATTCGCCGACTCGCGCAGCCCGCGCGTGAGCATCACGGTCAGCGCCATGATCACGAGCGCCGCCGGCAGGTTTATCCAGCACCCCGACAGCGCGAAGCCCGTCGCGTGGTCGTACGCGAACGGAGCCCCGCAAAGCTCGGCGGGCAGGTGCACGCCGAACCCGTGCAAAAAGCTCACCACATAGCCGGACCACCCCACCGACACCGTCGCCGCTCCGAAAAGATACTCCAAAATCAGGTCCCACCCGATGACCCACGCGAACAGCTCGCCGAGAGTCGCGTACGAGTAGGTGTAGGCGCTTCCCGCCACGGGGATCATCGAGGCGAACTCCGCGTAGCACAGCGCCGCGAACACGCACGCCAACGCCGAAAGCACGAACGACAGCGTGATGGCCGGCCCCGCATACGCCGCCGCGGCGTGCCCGGTGAGCACGAAAATACCGGCGCCGATGACGGCCCCGATGCCCAGCAGCGTCAGGTGCCACGCATCCAGCGTGCGCGGCATGCGGTGCTCGCCCTCTTCGGCGTCGGCCAGGATTCTCTCGTGCGATTTCGTGCGAAAAAGGCTTTTCAGGCTCATGTTGGGAAAAATCGGAGTGCCACGGTTATTTTGGAATTCGCGTCGCGCAGAAAGAAAAAACACCGCCGCGCCGCCCCACGCCAAAACACCGCCTCGGATTGTGCGGAAAAAACCAAGCGGCTCAACCTCCGCCGCGACTCCTGCTCGAAACGAAAAAAGGCCCGCCTGATAGGCGGGCCTTTTTAAAGTGGTGGACGCTGCAGGACTTGAACCTGCGACCCCGGCAATGTGAATGCCGTGCTCTAACCAACTGAGCTAAGCGTCCGTCTCGTTTCGAGGTCGCACACGCTGCATCCCCACCCGCTTTAATCAAGGCGAAATTTCAAAAAGTTGTGACCCGCCGCGCACCGGTGGCGATGGCTGCGGCGGGTCACATTCGGCGGGCCGGGACGCCCCACCCCGGCCTCGGATAATCGGCAAATCCGGAGCGCGTCGGGGCGGACTTAGCGGAAGAGCATGACCGGCACCTTGCAGCGGCGCAGCAACTCGGTGGTCGTGCTGCCGATGATGAGGCGGCGGATCACGGAGTGGCCGTAGGCGCCCATCACGAGAAGGTTGATGCCGTTGGCCGCCACATACTCGGCGATGGCGTCGCCGGGATGTCCGCCGAGCACCTGCGCGGAGCCGACGCCCGCGGCGCTGAGCGCCTTTTCGGCGGCCGCGAGGCGTTCCGAAGCCTGGCGTTCCTCGCCGGAGCGGGCGACCGTCACCACATGTTTCTCGATGCCGTCGAAGAGCGAGGAGGTGGCGACGAAGTCGAGCGCCTTGGTCGCGCTGGGGCTGCCGTCATAGGCGAGGAGAAGGCGCGTGGGGGCGGTGAACTCGCGGTTGGCGACCAGCACCGGCATGGTGGAGGCGCGCACGACGCGCTCCATGTTGGTGCCCAGGTGACCCTTGGCGAAATTGGCGTTTTCGCCGCGCTTGCCCACGACAAGGAAGTCGCACGGCGTGTCGCCCTGCTCGAACTCATCGAGGGTGTCGACCAGCACGCCCGTGCGGTGATGGAAGCGCAGGGAGTCGGCGGCCGACATCTTGGAGAACATGTCCTCGGCGGCGCCCTTCATGGCGTCGGCCTTGGTCTTCTCGATTTCCTGAAGCTGGGCGGTGAGGGCGAGGTACGGCTGGGCGCCGAGACTGCCGCCGAAGTCGGCGATAAGCGGGGTTTCAAACTGCCACAGCTCCGACACATAAAGCGCGTCCACCGAGGCGCCGGTGCGTCCGGCCATCCAGGCGGCGTAGCCGCAGCAGGAGCGTCCGTAAAGTGAGCCGTCGAGGCAGAGTAGGATTTTGCGCATGGTCGTGTTTCCTTTGTGGGATTGGTTCCTCAAAAGACTACCGCCGCCGGCCGGCAGGGGCAACGCCCAACGCTGTCAACAGGCGCGCCGCCACCGCCCTTTGAATTTTCATTAACAGCAGGCCGACCGCGCCGAAACGGCCCGTGGCGAAGGCGCCCGGAAAGCCACGCAGAGCCGGCGTGGCGCGGAAAAACCGAAGCCCCCGGTCTCCCGGAGGCTTCGTCGGATTCGAAACGGCCAAATCGGCGCGCGTTCGCGCACTACTCGGCGTTCGGGAAGATTTCCAGTTCCCTGATGGAGAAGCCCCACGGGGTGGCCGGAGACTCCATGGCGATACGCACAAACCGGGTGGTGGCGGTGCCGAAGGAGGCGTCGGTGGGACCGGCGCGACCGGCGCCGTCGGCGACGGGGCGCCAGGCGTCGCCGTCAGTGGAGACTTCGACGCGGTACTTCTTGGCGAAGGCGGCTTCCCAGTGGATGCGCACTCGGCTGACGGGCACGGCCATGCCAAGGTCGACCTGCACCCAGGCGGGCGCGCCGCCGGGGCCGGAGGACCAGCGCGTGTCGGTGGAGCCGTCGGTGAGCAGGTCGGCGGTGAACCCGTGGCCGGTATCGCTGCGCGAGGCGCTCGCGGGCTTGGCGTCCGCGAGGTTCACGGGCACCGGGATGCCGGCGTCGCGTGCGGCGTCCTTGTCGGACGGGGCGCGGTTGCGGATGGCGATGTTGCGCACCTTGCCCACCAGCGACTGGCCGGCGCGCGAGCCGAGGATGTCGAGCGGGCAGACGGTCTGGTTGTTCGATTCGCCGACCTTTTCGCCGTCGATGTAGACGACGGTTCGCCCGGCGAAGCCGCCGACGGAAACCTTGACCCATTGGTTGAGCGGCAGACGCGGGGCGTAGACGCGCGAGGGCGTGTCGACATGCGCGGCGGAGCCGGGCTCGTTGTCGCGAAGCAGGGAGCTGGCGGCGCGCACCACGCCGAATCCGGTCTTGGCGACCTCGGTCTTCACCTCCTTGCCGGTGGCGGGGTCCTTGGACTTCACCTCCTCGGAGCGGGTGTAGTCGGTGACGATCTCCATCAGGTCGGACGAGAAGATGACGCCGCGCTTACCGGTCTCGGCGGTCTTCATGACCTCGAAGGTGAGCGTCCACGGGTGCGCGAGGTTCTTGTCGGCGAACCTGCCCGTCCACGGGAGCGATTTGAACTCGTCGACGGAGCCCAGGGTGAACTCGTCCTTGGCGACGAGCTCGGCGTCGCCGGGCACGCCGACGGGCGCGCCGAGCGGGCGGTCCAGGACGGTGACGCCGGGGACGACGAGGTGTTTGGCGGCGCGCTTGCGGAAGGCGTTGTAGTCCGGGGAGCCCTTGGTGCCCCAAAGTTTTTCGCCGAAGGCGAGGAGGCTGTCGCGCGTGATGTGGGCGATTTCGGCGTGGTTCCAGCCGGTCGGGCCCTGGTCGTTCCAGACATGCAGCTTGCCGCCGAGCAGGGCGGGGTCGTCCTTGGCGGGGTTCTTGGCGTTGTCGCCGGAGACCATCCAGGGCTCCCAACCGTTGTAGATGCCGGCGTTGCTGACGCCGTAGTAAGGGGCGCCGGGCACGATGTAGGTGCGGCCGTGGTTGGAGTTGATGAGCTTGTGCCCCTTGGCGATCTGGCTCTTGGCGTCGTCGGTCTCCCACATGTCGATAATGACGGAAGGGTCGATTTCGGTGGTGCCCTTCATGTGCTCGAAGCCGGACCAGATGCGGGTGTTTTTGCCATGTTTGCGCACATGCGCGTTCATCGTGTTGATGAACTGGCGGAAGGCCTCGTGGAGCTTGTCACGGTCCGGTCCGCCCACGCGGTATTCGTCGGTGCCGATGTGGAAATCCGGGGCGTCGAAGAGGGGGATCATCTCGTCGAGCAGGCGCTTCATGTACTCGATGGACTTGGGATTGGTGACATCCATGTAGTCCTTGTACACGCGGCCGGTGGAGTCCTTGAGGGTGATCTCGGGCCAGTACTTGGTGAAACAGCCGGAGTGGCCGGGCATGTCGATTTCCGGCGTGATGGTCACGCCGTGCGCCTTGGCGAAATCCTGCAGCTCGCGGATCTGCTTTTTGGTGTAGGCCACATCGGTGTTGGCCAGACCGGGGAAGGTGTCGGAGACGATGCGGAAGCCGGTGTAGGTGCCGCCGAAGGCCTCGTCGGAGAGGTGCAGGTGGAACTCGTTGAACTTATAGTACGAGAGCAGCCGGATGTAGTCCTTCAGCACGCCGAAGGGCGTGGCCTTGCGGCCCACATCGAGCATGAACATGCGCCGGCGGTAGGTCGGGAAATCGGTGACCTCGCCGCACGGCGCGGTGAGCGCGGCCTTGTCGTTGGCGAGCATCTGCTGGAGCGTGCGCGTGCCGTAGAAGGCGCCCGCGCGAGTCTTGCCCGCGATGACCACCGGGGCGTCGGACGCCACGGTCAGCGTGTAGCTCTCGGCGTTCGGGAGCTTGTCCGAACCCGTGAGCGTCAGGAAAATGTCCCCGCGGCCGGCGCTCGCGGCGACGCGCACGGCGTGTTTGCCGAGTCCGGCGGCCTCCAGGTCGGCGGCCCAGGCGTGCGCGACGGGCTCGAGCTCGGCGTGGTGACGCGCGTCCACCACGAGCGCCGCGCCTTTCAGCGACACGACGCCTTCGGCGCCGTTCCAGCGTTGCACGGCGGGCACCACTTCGGGGGCGGGGTTGGGGGCGGCGTCGACAGCGGCGGCGGCCATAAGGAAGGCCGAGGCGAGTGAGATACGGGCGATGGACATTGGGCTTTGGGGTGAACGCTCCGAGACAACCGGAACCCGCCGCTGTTCCGCAATCGGGACAAGCCGGGGATTATTCCGGGGTTTCGAATACGGCATGCGACGACAGCCGCGAAATCACGCCCGCACGGCTCTCAATGCGAAGGCCAAGAGCCTCGACGGAAAAACGGAAGCGACGCTTCGACCCGCATCCCTATCGCCAAAACAAAACCGCCGCCACCCGGCCCGGAGAAGGGCGCGGTTGGCGGCGGCGGTTGGACGAGCCGGAATCGGAAACCGGATTACAGGCGAGCGAGGATGGCGGCGCCCATGGCCTTGGTGCCCACGGAGGGGCCGCCGAAGGCGATGTCGCCGGTGCGGATGCCGTCGGCGATGGTCTTGCGCACGGCGGCCTCGATGGCGTCGGCCTCGGCGTTGAGGCCGAAGGAGTGGCGCAACATGAGGGCGGCGGACAGAATCTGGGCGCAGGGGTTGGCCTTGTCCTGGCCGGCGATGTCGGGGGCGCTGCCGCCGGCGGGCTCGTAGAGGCCGAAGGGCTTGCCGTAGCGGTTCTTCACATCGCCGAGGGAGGCGGAGGACATCATGCCGAGGGAGCCGCACACGGCGGCCATCTCGTCGGAGAGGATGTCGCCGAACATGTTTTCGGTGAGCATCACATCGATCTTGGCTGGGTTGAGCGTGAGCTGCATGGCGGCGTTGTCCACGTACATGTGGGTCACCTCGATGTCGGGGGCGAGGGCCTTCACGCGCTCGGTGACGACCTTGCGCCAGAGCACGGAGCATTCGAGCACATTGGCCTTATCCACGGAGAGGATACGCTTGGAGCGGGCGCGGGCGGTGGCGATGGCCACGTCGGTGATGCGCTCGATCTCGCTCTTGCGGTACACCATGGTGTCGATGGCCTCGATGTCGCCGTCGGCGAGCGTCGTGGTGGACTTGGGCCGGCCGAAGTAGAGGCCGCCGGTGAGCTCGCGGATGCACACCATGTCGATGCCGTTGGGGATGCGCTCGGCCTTCAGCGGCGAGGAGGCCGAGAGGGCGGCGGGCATGAAGCCCGGGCGGACATTGGCGAAGAGGGTGAACGCCTTGCGCAGGGGCAGCAGCGAGCCGCGCTCGGGCTGTTCGGCCGGCGGGAGCTTCTCCCACTTGGGGCCGCCCACGGAGCCGAACAGGATGGCGTCGGCCGCGCGGCACGCGGCGAGCGTGGAGTCCGGGAGGGCCTTGCCGTGGTTGTCGATGCCGGCGCCGCCGACGTCGTGGGTGGAATACGAGAGGGTGTGGCCGGCACGCTTGAGAGCGGCTTCCAGCACGGGAAGCGAGGCCGCCATCACTTCGGGGCCGATGTAGTCGCCGGGGAGAACTGCGATTTTGAGGTCCATGGTGGCGGCGAGAAAGAGCGCCCCGCCCACGGCGGCAACGGGAATTTTTCGCGAACGCAGAACGCGGAACGCGGAACTCGGAACGGGGGCCACGGCAGCCGGAAGCCCCCGTATGCAACGGGCGGCTTACGCCGGGGCGCTCAGGAAACAAGCCGACGGAACCACTCGGCCCAATCGTGCCCGTTGGCGAAAGAGACCAGCTCGGCGCCGAAGAAGCCGATGGCCACCCAGTAGGCCATGCAGACGGCCCCGGCGACATACGCGCGCATCACCATCACCCCGTCGTCCTCCAGCAGCGCGGCGGCCAGCAGCGGCAGCGGCAGGGCCGAAAAAACATTCGAGAGCGGTATGGGCAGCGGCAGCGCGAGCATGAGCGCCCAGAAGGTGATCATGGCGCCATGCATGCGGCGCAGCCGGGGCGAACGGGCCAGCCCCACGCGGCGACGGTGCAGACGACGCTCGATCCACCCGACCAACCTCGCGGCGCCCTTGATGAGAAGCGGGAAAAACCGGTGCGGCACACGCACGGCCGCGATCCGGGCCGGCACGCGAAACGGCCTCTGGCGCAACATCCCCCACCCCAGCGCGGCCAGCATCAGCCCGAACGGCGTGGACAATCCGGCCAACGGCACCGGCTGGCAAAACGGCAGCGACAAAAGCAGGACCAGCAGAAACGCGGCGTCCTCGCGCTCGTCGCCGAACGAGGCGAGCTCGGCCAGCGTCACATCGCGCCCGCGACACGCCTCCGCCAACTCCAGCAGGCGGCGCGACAGGGGCGCGTGGGCGGCGTCGGCGGGCGGCGTCATGACGGATGTCGGCTCGCCGGAGCGAGCCTATCGGGCGCCTTGGACGCGACGGGCGCGCACGGCTTCGGCGAGTTGCTCAAGCACGGGCACGGTCTGCTCGAACGAGATGCACGCGTCGGTGATGGACCGGCCGTACACGGCGCTATCCGGGCCGTTCCACTTCTGCGCGCCCTCCACAAGATTGGACTCGATCATCACGCCGGTGATGGCGCGCGAGCCGCCCGCGATCTGCGCGGCGATGTCGGCGGCCACGACCGGCTGGCGGTTGTGGTCCTTCGAGCTGTTGCCGTGCGAGCAGTCGATGACGATGGACTCGGGCAGCTTGGCCTTCGCCAGAAGCGCGGCCGCGTCGGCCACCGACTTCGCGTCGTAATTGGTGCCGGTGCGCGAGCCGCCGCGCAGGATGATGTGCGCGTCAGGGTTGCCGGCGGTCTGGAAAATGGCGGCCACGCCGTCCTTGGACACGCCGGTGAACCAGTGCGCGTGGCGCGCCGAGAACACGGCGTCCACGGCCACCTGCACGCCGCCGTCGGTGCCGTTCTTGAAGCCCACGGGCATGGACAGGCCGGAGGCGAGCTCGCGGTGCGACTGGCTCTCCGTGGTGCGCGCGCCGATGGCGCCGTAGGTCACCAGGTCGGCGATGTACTGCGGCGTGAGCGTGTCGAGGAACTCGGTGGCCGCGGGCACGCCCAGTTCGGCGACATCCAGCAGCACCTTGCGCGCGATGCGCAGGCCGTCGTTGATGCGGAAGGTGCCGTCGATGTGCGGGTCGTTGATGAGGCCCTTCCAGCCCACCGTGGTGCGCGGCTTTTCGAAGTACACGCGCATGACGATGAGCAGGTCCTTGGCATGCCGGCCGATGAGCGGCAGAAGGCGCGAGGCGTACTCGCGCGCGGCGTTCACATCATGGATGGAACAGGGGCCCACGACGACCACCAGGCGGTCGTCCTCCCCGCGCAGGGCGGCGGCCACCGCGGCGCGCGAGGCGGTCACGAACTCCGTGGCGGTTTCGGAAAGGCGCAGCTCGTCCATCACCACGGCGGGCGAGGCGAGCGGGCGTTTGGCGCGGATGCGGAGGTCGTCGGTGTTGAAATGCATTTCGGGGCGGGAGTGAGCCGCATGCGGCCCGGGGAGAAAAGAGGGAAGTGTGCTGCCGGCGGGCTAAACCGCAGGCGGCCGCCGGGTTTAACATCAGAAAAAGAGCGACTCGGCCAGGGCGACCGGCTGCTCAAGGAACGGCACGCGCAGCGGGTAGGCCTGGCTCACTCCGGCGATGTCGGCGGCGACCTGCGCGCCGCTGCCGGTGGCCGCATGCTCCCATCGGAAGAAACCGCCGTCGGCATAGCGCCACTCGGTGGACAGGCAGGCCTTGCAGTCCGCGCGCGACTCCATGCGGAAATCGGCCGTCACGGGCACGCAGGTGCGGCGCGCCGCCTCGTCCAGCCGCTCGCGCATCCACTCGAGCAGGTGCGTGGCCTCGCCGGCCTTGTCGGCGGCATGGCGCACCTGAACCGAGACGAGCCCTCTCACCAGGCTGTCCGCCGCGTAGGCGCTGAGGAACTGACCGAGCGACTGGCGCACGGCCAGCGTGCGCGAGCGGGCCAGGTCGCGCACGATTTCCGGCTTCGGCCAGACGGCGTCGGGGAGAAGCCCGCCGCAGGCCGAGCTGTCATAGACCACCCGGCGGGCGGTGCGCACCAGCCTCGCGTAGCGCGAGGCCTCGGCGGCGTCGACGCCGTGCAGCCACACATACACGGGCAGATCGCTCTCCAGCCACACCGACACCTGGTTCTCCAGCGACTCGGGCGCGGCCTGCGCGGGGAAGCTCATCAGCAGCGCCTCGCCGCAGCGGCGCGACTTGCCGTTGGCGGCCGGGTAGCAGGCGATGTGCAGGCGCCCGCGCGGCGGCGCGTCCGCGGCGTCGGGGCACAGCACGACGATGCGGCACGGGTAGCGGCGAGCCAGCGCCAGGGCGTGGTCCATTTGCTCGCGCGCCGAGTCCTCGCCCACGCCGCGGCCGAAAACCAGCACCAGATTCATCTGCGAGGCGCGCGAGGTGGGCGTGTCGTGAGGCGCGTCCTGCCAGTATTTGGCGAGGGCGGGAATCACTTCGGCCACGCGCATGGGCGTGCCGGGCAGGGCGTCGAGGACGGCGGACATGCGCGCCACCATGCGCCGGCGCGCCTCCTCGTCAACGGCGCCGCGGCGCCTTCGCGCAACACGCGCACCGGCCCCGGCTTGACGCCCCGCCGCTTGTACATTGCCGTGCCCGCATGAGTGAAGAAACCGCCAACGCCGACGGCGTCGTCGAAATCTCCTGCGACTTCGTGCGCAACCGCAGCGTGCTGCTCACGCACGGCGATCTGCGGCCGCTTTTCGAACGCTGGCACCGCCACCACGACACCAACCGGCTCGACCTGGCGCCCGAGCACGCCTCGCAGTTCGAGAACGCCCTCGCCGCGTTCGTCCTGCACCTGGCCGGCCAGTCGCGCAACCGGCACATGACCTGGACGGTCAACATCGGCTCGCCCGCCATCAACCTGTTCCTGGGCGGCGACACCATCTCCGGCGGCGTGACCGGCCGCGTGTTCACCGAGGATGTGGCGACCTTCCCCAAGGGCCAGTTCTACCAGGAGGCCATCGTGGGCGGCAAAGGCCCGTTCCGCAGCCACGCCACCTTCGTGAGCCACGATATCTTCGAGGCCGTCGAGCAGTACTACGCCATGAGCGAGCAGCGCCCGGCCAAGCTGTTCGACCTGGGCGGCTGCCGATTCGCCATGGCGCACGCCCACCCCGATTACGACGAGGGTTGGTTCACGCACCTCACCGCCGACCTCGTGCGCGACATCGCCGCCAAGGAGGAACTCGGCCGCATCGAGACTCGCTCGTTCGGCTGGCACTGCGGCTGCGAGGAGCGCTCGCGCCTGCTTCGCGCGCTGCTGCCCACCTACCTCAAGCAGCCCGCCGAGCTCTTCGGCGACGAGCTCACCCTCGAACTCGCCTGCCCGCGCTGCGCCGGCCGCCACACCATCGCCGCCACCGAGATGCAGGCGTTCGCCGCGAGCGAGGCCCTGCGCAAGAAGGGCTCGTAAGCTTCGCGCCACAGGCGCCCCACCCGCCCCGCCCCGTTTGATCCGAAGTCAGCCATTAACCGACACCCCATGCCCGAATCCCCCAAGAAGGAGAACATCCTCGTCAACATCGCCTTCAACCTCGTCATCCCGGGCCTCATCCTGAGCGATTACGGGCGCAGCGCGCTCGCCTTCCTGTCGCCGGAACAGCGCCTGGTCGGCGCGCTCCTGTTCCCGGTCGCGTATTTCGTTTTCGACTACATCCGGCGGCGCCAGGCCAATGTCATCTCCATGTTCGGCTTCGCGGGCACGCTGCTCAGCGGCGTGGTGGGCCTCATGAAGCTCGACCCGTTCTGGTTCGCCGTGAAGGAGGCTACCTTCCCCGCCGTCATCGGCGCGGGCCTGTACCTGTCGCAATGGGCGGGCAAGCCGCTGGTGAAGGCGTTCGTGTGGAACGAGACCCTCCTGCACACCGACCGCATCAACGCCGCCGTGGCCGCCCGCGGGCGCACCGCCGAGGTGGACCGGCTTTTCGCGTGGTGCACGAACTGGCTCTCGCCGGCCTTCCTCATCAGCGCCGTCGCTCACTTCCTGCTGGCCCGGTACATGGTGACAGCCCACCCGGAAATCTCCGGCGACGCGTTCAACGCCCAGCTTTCGAAGTTCAACTTCACCGCGTGGCCGAGCATCCTGCTGCCCTCCATGGGCTACCTCATCTGGCTCATGATCAAGTTCATGAAGGGCCTGCGCGACATCTCCGGCCTCTCCGAGGACGAACTCTACCGCGGCTGATCGCGCTTCGCGCAAGGAGTTCAGGGTTCAAATTTCAGGCGGCTAAACCGGTCACATCCGCACCCGAAACGCCGCCCCTCACGGCAAACCTGAACTCACTTACCTTACGCCTGAAACCTCCCCACCTGACACCTTTTCCCATGCTCTCCCTCGTCATCGCCACCGGCAACGCCCACAAGGTCGAAGAGTTCGACCGCATGTTCGCCGCCGCCGGCCTCCATGTCGCCGCGCACTCCGCGAAAATCGTCGGCGGCATGCCCAAGGTGGTCGAGGACTCCGGCACCTTCGCCGGCAACGCCATGCTCAAGGCGCGCGCCCTGCGCGCCGTCGCCGGCGACGGCCACTGGGTGCTGGCCGACGACAGCGGCCTGTCCTGCGACGCCCTCGACGGCGCGCCGGGCGTGGACACGGCGGTGTACGCCGGCCCCCACGCCACGAACGAGCAGAACCGCGCCAAACTGCTGGCGGAGATGTCGGGCGTGCCCGACGGACGGCGCACGGCGCGCTTCCTGTGCCACCTCGTGCTCCTGGGCCCCGGCGGCGAATGCGCCGAGTTCACCGGCGAGTGCTCCGGGCGCATCGCTCATGCCGAAGCCGGCCGCGGCGGTTTCGGATACGACCCGCTTTTCATCACCGACGGACACGCCGTCACCTTCGCCGAGATCGCCCCGGCGCTCAAAGACTCGCTCAGCCATCGCGCCAAGGCTTTCGCCAAACTCGTGAAGCACCTGAAGTCGCTCGGCTGCTGAAGCTCCGGGCCGAACAAAACCATCACCCCCGCCCCACCTTCCCCGCATGAAAATCATCGTCACCGGAGCGACCGGATTCGTCGGACGCGCCGTCGTCAACGCCGCGCTTGAACGCGGGCACACCGTCATCGCCGTGGGCGGCTCGCGGACGCCGGACCAGCGCGGCGTCTCCGCCTCGCACGCGATGGACCTGCGCGAGACGGCCGCCCTCGAGCGGCTCATCCTGGACGAGTTTCCCGGCGCCATCGTCAACTGCGCGGCCGTCGCGACCATCGCCGGATGCGACGCCGACCCGGCGCTCGCCGAGCGGCTGAATGTCGCGCTGCCGCGCCACCTGGCGATGCTCGCCAACCACCTCGGCTCGCGCTTCGTTCACCTGTCCACCGACATGGTGTTCGACGGCGACAAGGGCCGCTACGAGCACACCGACAAGCCCCTGCCGCTGCACCTGTACGGCCAGACCAAGCTGCTCGGCGAACGCGAGGTGCTCAAGTTCGGCAAGACCCACGCGGTCGTCCTGCGCACCACGCCGGTTTCCGGAAACTCGCCCACGGGCGACAAGGGCCTGCATGAACGCCTGCTGCGCGAGTGGGCGGCGGGCAAGGTCACCCCGCTTTTCACCGAGGAAATCCGCCAGCCGGTCGAGGTCACCAACCTCGCCGACTGCGTCATCGAGCTGTGCGAACGCGACAACCTCTCGGGCGTCTACCACTGGGCCGGCGAGGACGCGCTGTCGCGTCATGAGATCGGCGTGCGCATCTGCGAAAAGCTCGGGCTCAACCCCGCCGACCACATCCGCGCCGTCACCTACGCCGACGCGCCCGGCATGGGCCGGCGCCCGCGCGATCTCTCGTTCATCCTGCACCCGCTGCAGGGCAAGCTGCGCACGCGCGTGCAGTCCTTTGACACGATTCTGGACGCCATGAGCGTGCCGGCCGACCTGACCGCCTGGTACGCCGCGGCCACCGGGCGCAGCGTCGTGCGCCGCCTGGTCAAGGGCGTGGACTTCTAAGGCACCGTACCGACACAGCGCCATGCTCTGCAAAAAGACCTTCCGTCCGTACAACAAGGCCCGCTTCAGCCGGCCGTGGGGCGGCGTGTGCCGGCTCGACGGGCTCAAGGTCGGGTATGATTTCACCGGGCTGTACCAGGGCGACGAACGCGGGGGCGATGTGGTGGTGGAGGCCGAGCCCGGCATGATTCTCGCCTTCGGCCAGAAGGACACGAAGGGCGTTAAAAGTATCCAGGAATTCCATATCGTGGAACTTTCCGGCGACCTCACTCAAATCGGCAAACAGGAGGCGTACGACCACCTGTCGCGCGAGGAGCGCGGCGCGGCCGACGAGCCGCCGCCGGATTTCTCCAACCCTCTCGCCGCGTATTCCGACGCGCAGATACTCGCCGAATTCCGCCGGCGCGGACTGCGCGCCTGAGCGGCCCCGGCCCTACTTCTTCGTGTTCGTCACGGTGACACCCGAACCCGACGAGGTCTGAATCGTCGTGGAGCTCGCGGGCAGCGGCACGGGCCCGGGGTACACGACGCGCGTGCGCACCAGGTCCTCCATCACCGCCATGCGCCCGTTGAGCGTCGCCAGCTCGCGCTCCAGCACCCCGATTCGCGCGGCCGCCGCGTCGGCCGACCGCTCGGCCGCGGCGCGCGCCTTCTCGGCGGCGTCCAGACGCGAGACCAGCTCGTCCACGCGACGCGCCTGCGCCAGGCGGGCCCGGTCGGCGTCCTCGGCGAGTTTGCGCGAGGCGGTGTCGGCGGCGAGGGTTCGGCGCAGGTCGGCGAGCAAAGGGACGACCTCGGCCTGAGGTTGCTCGGCGAGCAGCGCCTCGAGCCGCTCGATTTTGCCGGCCGGGGAAAGCAGGGAGAAATCGGGCCGCACCAGGAGTGCGTCGCGCGCGGCGTTGGCCTCGGCCACCCGCTTGAGCCGCTCGCCTTCCAGAATTTCGGCGCGACGGCGCACCGCCTCGGCCGCCTCGTTGCGGCGGCGCCACTCGTCGGAGGGGACTATTTTGAGAGCGCTCACGCGCCCGTCACGGTAGGTCACGGTGCCGCGTTCGTACAAGGCCACCTCGCCCTCGGGGGTCACGCGCGTGGCGACCGGCGCGCCCAGCTCGGCCTCGACCGCCTTGCGCGCGTCGCCCACCGCGGGATCGGCCGCACCGGCGAGGGCGCAGACAAAGAGGGCGAAGAGGACGGGAGAGGGGCGAAGGCGGCGAATCATGGGAAAGCGAAGTATGGGTTGATTCGAATGTTGAAAAAGAGAGCCGCCTCAAGCCCCGGCGGCGGCGCCCTCGCCTACCGCGGCGCGGAGCCCAGCGTGTTGCCCGGGTCGAGCCGCACGGCCAGCAGCTCGTTCTGCACCTTGGCCCGCGCGTGCGCCGCGTCGTCGGCCCAGCGCACGCAGTGGCGTATGAACGGTTCCGGGTCCTGCTCGCAGTTGGCCAGACGCACGGTCGGGTGCTGCCAGGCTATGGACGCGTCGCTGGTGAGCGCCACAAGGGAGATGTCGCGCGGGATGGCCAGCTTGCGCTCGGACAGGAAGGAGAGCACGCCGGAGGCCTCGAAGCCGTCCCAGGTGATGATGGCGGTGGGCGGGGTCAGGCTGAAAAGCGACACGAGCAGGGCGCGAAGGCCGGCGGGGGTCTCCTCCCACTCGGGCACGTTGAACTCGCCCGTGGGCAGGCCCGCGTCGGCGAGTTCGTCGAGGAAGGTGCGCACCGGGCGCGCGGGGGTGGGCGTGCGGGCGAAGCGCGGGGCGATGAAGACGATGCGCCGGTGCCCGCGATGCAGCAGGTTGCGCGTGGCCTCGCGCAGCGCGCTGGTGTAGTCGAAGCCGATGGCGGCGATGGGCAGGGTCAGGTTGTGACCGCCCAGCGCGAGCGTGGGGAACGCCTGTTGCGAAAACCACTTCAGCACCTCGCGCGAACCCTGATAAATCATCCAGGCGTCGGCGTCCTTGTCCTTCACGAGTCGCTCGAGGGCGGCCGGGCTGGGCTCGGCGCCGGTCCAGGTGGGCGGGGCCAGCACGCACGCGTGTCCGGCCGATTCCAGATCGTGCATGAGGCGCAGGATGAGCAGCTGGTCGGCGGCGCTCTCCGTGTGCATGTGACGCGCCGGCAGGATGGCGATGCGCAGAGATCCGCGCGCGGCGGAAGTCTCACGACGCATGATGCGGCGTGAGCCGCCGGGTCCGTCGTCGGCGAGCAGCCCCTCGGCGCTCAACCGGCGCAGGGCGTTGCGCAACGACTCGCGCGACACGCCCAGCTCGCGGGAGAGCGGACGAACCCCGGGAAGCTTGCCGCTCCAGCGTCCGTCGCGGACGCCCTCGCGGATGTGGATCATCGTCTGATCGACGATGGAAAGTCGGCGCACGGCGCTCATGTCGTCTGTCTAAGTAAAGGCGGGAACCCGGCTCAGGCGCGGGGCGCGGGGCCCAGCGAGGCGCTGGGCGTGAAGTGTCCGACGAAGACCTCCTGCTCCTTGTCCTCCTTGCCCAACGCCGTGTTGTCCGCCCAGCGCACGATGCGCCGGATGATTTTCGAATCATCGCGGGCGAAGTCGGCGACTCCCATGCCGGGGCTCTGCCACGCCACCTGCTCGTCGCTGAGGTGAGAGATGACGGAGATATCCCCGGGAACACGCAGCTTGCGCTCGGAGAGGAAGGCCAGGGTGCCGGCCACCTGGAGTCCGTTCCAGAGGATGAGCGCAGTCGGCGGAGTGAATTTGAACAGCGAGTCGAGCAGGCGGCGCAGGCCCTCGGGAGTCTCCTCCCAATCCGGAATGTTGTAGGCGCCGGCCGGTATGCCCGAAACGGTGAGCTCATCGAGGAATGCGCGCACCAGCTTGCCCGGCTCGGGCTGTCGCGCCGAGCGCGGACACACATACACGATGCGCCGATGCCCCAGTCGAACGAGATCGCGCGTGGCTTCGCGCAGCGCGGGAGAATAATCCACGCCGGTCGCAGCCATGGCCAGGCCGAGTGAGCGCCCCCCCAGGGCGATACTGGGGAAAGACTGACGGGAAAACCACTCGAGCGCCTCGTGCGAGCCCATGTACACCACCCAGGCGTCCGCCCCGCGCTCGCGCACCAGTCGCGCCAGGGTCGCCTCGCTGGGCTCGGGCGTGTTGCCGGGCAGGTTGACCAGCGTGGTGGAGTGTCCGGCCGCCTCCAAGTCGTGCATGAGCTGGAAAAGCAGGGCTTGGTTGGGCATGTCCACGGACTGCAGCCGCTGCATCGGCAAAATCGCGATGCGCAGCGAACCGCGCGCACTCGGCGCGGCGTCCTTGTCCTTGATCAGACGCGACCCGCTCGGACCGCCCTCGGCGAGAAAACCCTCCTTCTCCAACCGGCGCAGCGCGGTGCGAAGCGTCTCGCGAGAGACTCCCAATTCCTCGGAAAGGGGACGCACCCCGGGGAGTCGGACGCTCCATCGGCCACGGCGGATGCCGGCACGAAGGTGCTCCATGGTCTGATCGATAATCGACAGTCGGCGTACGGCGGCACTCATGGAGGCGTGGGGGATTGGATTGGGCCCCCAACAGGGCAGAAAACCGGGCCCCTTGCAAACCGCGTTTCATTGTAAAACCTCGCCCGGAGCGCCCCACCGAGGGCCCAAACAAAAGGCCCCTTGGGCGTCCGCCATCATGACGATGGACATCCGCGACGCGCTCCCCCAATGAACTTCGCGTCCCGCCCCCCCCCGGCGCCCCATGCCCTTTCGCCTTCCCCGACGCCTGCCCCGCCCCGGCCGCGACACCCTGCTCGTGGCGGCCTCGTGCCTGGTCCTGTCGGCCCTGCTGCTGCCGCCGCTGATTCGCGTGCTGGGGGGCGCCTTCCTCGCCCCGTCCGGCGAGCTCACCGGCGTCTGGTTCGCCTCGGTTATCGCCAACCCGACCTACCGGGAGGGCCTGCTTAATGCGGCGCTCTACGGACTCGCCGTGGTGCCGGCGACCCTGCTGCCCGCCTTCGCGCTGGCCTGGGTGTTCGACCGACACGACTTCCCCCTGAAAAAGTTCTTCGGCGCCGCGCTGCTGGCCCCGCTCATCCTGCCCCCCTTCGTGGGCGCCCTCGGGCTCGCCCAGGTCTTCGGCCGATCCGGTGCGTTCAACGCCCTGCTCGTCAAACTCGGCCTGCTCGCGCCCGACGCGCTCGGCAACGACTGGTTCGGCGAGTTCCGATTCCCCGGCATGGTGGCCGTGGCGGCGCTGGGCGCCTACCCTCTCGCCTTCCTCCAACTGCGCGCCGGACTCGCGGCGGTGGACCCGGCGCTGGACGAAGCCGGCGCCTGCCTGGGCGCCTCGCCCGCGCGCCGCTTCCTCAAGATCACACTGCCGGCCGTGCGCCCTGCCCTGCTCGCCGCCGGCGTGCTGGCGTTCATCCATGCGTTCACCGACCTGGGCGTGCCGCTCCTGTTTCGCTACGAACGCATCACCGCCGTGCAGATCTTCGACGGGCTGCGCGACCTCGGCGCGGACGCCACGCCCTACGCGCTCATCGTGCTCATGCTCGCCGTCTCCGTCGCCCTGCACGGCGCCGCCCTGCTGGCTTTCGGCGATTCCGCCAAGGCGCCCCCCGCCCGCGCCTCCCGCAGCCGCACCGCGAAACGGCTCGGCGCGCCGGCCGCGTTCGGGCTGACCGCCGCCCTGTCGGCCTTCCTCGCGCTGGCCATGCTGCCGCACGCCTCGGTCGTACTCATGGCTCTCGCCAAAGACTGGTATCGCACGCTCCTGCCCGCGCGCTTCACCGCCGGCAACCTCGTCGAGGCGCTCTCCACCCCGGCCACCTCCGGCGCCGCCGCCAACAGCCTCGCCTACGCCGCCGCCGCCACGGCCCTCGCCACCGCCGCCGGGCTGCTCGTCGCCTGGCTTTGCGTGCGCCGCCGCGCCCCCGGCGCCGCCGTGCTGGACGCCCTGGCGATGGCGCCGCTCGCCGTGCCCGGCGTGGTGTTCGCGTTCGGCTACCTCGCCGCCTCCCAACCCGGACGAGAGCTCGCCTGGCTTGCCCCCGCGGGCAACCCGGTGGCGCTGCTCATCCTGGCCTACGCCGTGCGCAAACTGCCCCTGCTCACCCGCGCCGCCTCGGCCGCGCTGGCCGTCGCCCCGCCCGCCTACGAGGAGGCGTCGGCCTCCGCCGGCGCGCCCCCCGCGCGCACCTTCCGGCGCATCACGCTGCCCATCGTGTCCGCCGGGCTTCTCGCCGGCGCCATGCCGGCTTTCGCCGGGTGCCTGTTGGAGGTTTCCGATTCGCTCGTGCTCGCTCAAAAGAAGGAACACTTCCCCCTGGCCAAGGCCCTCTACGAGACGGCCGGCCAGCTCGGCGACGGCCCCTTCCTCGCCTGCGCCCTCGCCGCCTGGTCCATGCTCGCCTTGGGCGCCCTGCTCTGGGCCGGCTCCCGCCTCGGCTCTCGATCCCTCGGCGCCCTCTTCGGCGGCGATTGACGCTCCCCCTGCGTGCCGCAGCCAATCTAAATTCGCCACGGAGTCACGGAGCCCACGGAGAGCACCACCGGGAGGTGCCTTTTCAAAGGCCCGGCGTACCGCTATTCATCGACGCTCTGTGTCCGCTGCTCATCCGGCGGGGGGATTCGGTACCGTCTCCTCTTTTCGCGGCTTGGCGTGAGACCTGAACAGGAAAAGGCCGCCAATGGCGAACAACCGTTTAACCACGAAAATCACGAAACAGACGAAAGCCTCCGGCGGCGCTCCGTTTTCGGAGGATTCAACGCGGAGACCGCAGAGGTCCGTGCGCGCGGCGAATTTGTCGGACGGGGACTGGCTTTCGTGTGTTTCGTGATTTTCGTGGTTAAAAATGACCGCATCACTCGCGACGAAGTGCGGGGCGACCTGCCCGCGGTGACGACTGCGGCGACCTGCGCACCACCGCCCAAATCGGGCGTGAGACGAAGGATTTGCCCGCGCGGCCCGCTCGCATAAAATTCCGGGATATGAAACGCGAACACATCATCCGACTCATTGCCGGCACCGTGGTGCTCACCAGTGCGGCCCTCGTACACTTCGTCAGCGAATGGTGGCTGCTGCTCACCTGCTTCGCAGGTCTCAACCTCGTCCAATCCGCCTTCACCGGATTCTGCCCGCCAGAGATCTTTTTGAAAAAGATGGGATGGGGCACCTCCTGCGACGACGCCCCCTGCTGCCACCAAGCCGCGAAAGACGGCGACACCTCCGCGAAACCCGAGCCCAAGGACTCCGAAGGCGGCCGCTGATGCGGGTCGCTCAGGGCCGGCCTATCGGCGGTCGTAACGGCGCTTCAGCGTGAGCCGGTGGATTTTGGCGTTGTGCCGGACATCCACCGGGAAGTGCTTCTCGAAATAGATTTTGCGAATGTTCGCGGTGTGCTCGTGGCGCGCGCCGAGCTCGAGCAGCGAGGCCTCGAATGCCGCGCGCTCGCGGGCCCCGGAGGGGAACTCGCCCGGAAGCGGCTCGACCACCAGCGCCGGCTCCTGCGCCCCGGGTGCGCCAAGGCCGATGAGCGCGGTGCGAAACACGCGCGGGTGCGCGTTGAACACGCCCTCCACCGTCTCCGTGTACAGGTCGCCGGAGGCCGTGAGCACGCGCTCCGCCTTGCGCCCGTAGAACCAGACGCGCCCTTGCGCGTCGATGCGGCCGAGGTCGCCCATGCGGTGCCAGAAACCCGCGCCGTCGCGTATCTTGGAAAGCGCGGTGGCCTCGGGGCGCCGGTCGTATTCACGGGTGCAGGACGGGCTTTGCACGATGATCTCCCCCACCCGATCCGGCTCCGCATACGGCGGGCATTCGGAAAGTTCGCCCACGGCGGCGTCGCTCACCGGGATGATGGCGACGCGCACGCCGGGCAACGCACGCCCGACGCAGGTGCCGCGCCCCGACTGCGTCTCGGCCCAGGTCTCGGCAAGCACCTCGTCGCCGGTGATGGTGCAAACGGGCAGGCACTCCGTGGCGCCGTATGGCGTGTGCACGACGCCGTTGGGCAGCACCCGCTTGAGGTCGCGGTGCAGCGCCGCCGGCACGGGCGCTCCGGCGCACAGCACGCGGCGCAAGCTCGGCAGCGTCTCGCCGCGGGCGAGACAGTGACGCGCGATTTTCGCCCACAGCGCGGGGGAGCCGAAGCTGTTGGTCACCGCGTTCTGCCGGATGGCGCGCACGATGGCGTCCGGGTCCACCGACGCCGGCTTGGACGGGTTCATGTCGGGCGTCACGGTGGTCATGCCCAGGGCGGGATTGAACAGCGCGAAGATGGGCAGCATGGGCAGGTCGACCTCGCCGGGCTCGATGCCGTAGGCGGAGCGCACGAGGCCCAGCTGGGCCTCGAACATGCCGTGCTCGTAACGCACGCCCTTGGGCACGCCGGTGGAACCGCTGGTGAACAGGATGGCGGCGAGCTCGTCGGGCCTCGCCGGATGCACGGGGCGCCCCCCGGGCGGCAGGGCCGCGGCGGCGCTCTCCAGCCGGCGTCGGAAACCGGCGGTGCCGACCACCGCGCGCACGCCGGCCGTGCGGAACTTTGAACGGAAAACCGTCGCCACCGCATGCGCCAGCGGGATGCCGACCAGCGCGTCGGGCCGCGTCGTCTCGACGCACTTCAAGAAGCTGCGCAGGCCCATGCCGGGGTCGATCGCCACCGGGGGCGCACCGAGCTTGAACAGCGCGAAGGTGCACAGGATCAGGTCGAGCCCGGGTTTCACCATGAGCAGCACGCGCGAGCCGGGCCGCACCCCGAGCGACTCCAGCCAGGCCGCGCAGGCGTCGGTCTCGCGGTCCAGCTGCGCGAAGGTGCGCGTCAGGTAACGGATGTCGCCGGAGCGCTCCCGCCCGCACGGCACGCGCACCGCACAGCCGTCGGGTGTGGCGAGGGCGGCGGCGCGCAGATGGCGCGCCACATTGGAGGAGTCGGCGGGTCGGGACATGCGTGTAACGAAAAAGCCCCGACGCTCGGGGCTTTTTCAAAAGGTTGTTTCGCCGCGGGGGTTACGGCGCGAACGGGCCTTAGTAGTCGGTGAGGGTCACGGCGCCCCACAGGAAGCTCACATTGTCGCCGGTGACGTCGCGGCGGCCCCAGAGCTGGTCGGTGCTGAGGGTGATGACGGCGGCGTCGTTGTTGATGTAGGAGCCGGGCGAGGTCTGCACGAGGCCGAGGAAGTTGTGGCTGGGCTCGATCTGGGCGGAGGAGCCGTAGTGGCTGGTGTCGTAGGCGCAGCCGGCCAGCGCGAGGGCGGAGGCGGCGAACGAGGCGAGGGTGAGCTTGCGGAGCGTCATGGTGGGGTGAATGCGGTTGGGAGAGTGAGACTGTGAACAACTCGTGTAAAGGCCGGAATGCTCGCTCAGGGGCGAAACTCGGCGAACACCTCAAGGAACGACGCGAAATACGCGTCCACAGGCTTCTTGAAAAAGAGGAGGTAGGACACGGCGGCGAGGGCGATCCAGGGGCCGAAGGGGATGCCCATGTCCTGACCGGACGCGATGGCCTCGTCGGCCTCGTCGCCCTCCAGCGAGGCGTGCGAGGCGTTGCTCAGGCGCAGCCCCTCGGACGGCTTTCGTCCCAGGAGCATGCGGGGGATGACGAACAGCGTGCCGTACACGGCGCCGCCGAAGAAGGAGAACAGAGCGCCCTGCCAGCCCAGGAAAGCCCCGATGGCGCCGACCAGGATGACATCGCCCTCGCCCATGGCCTCGCGGTTCATGAGCCACCCGGCCAGCAGGCGGAACCAGTACACCAGGGCCGTGCCCAGAGCCAGCCCCAGCAACGCGTCGCCGGCGGACAGCGCCCCGGCGGCGAGAGCGGGCAGGTGCTCGCGCGCATGCAGCGCCGGGACGAACGCGGAGAGCGCCACGCCGGCGACGGCCAGCCCGATGTTGAGCGAATCGGGCAGGTACATGGTGTCCAGGTCGATGAACGCCAGTGTCACGAGCCACGCGCACAACAGCATGCCGACCGGGGCGACCGGCCACGGCAGCAGCACCCAGCACGCCGCGAACAGAGCGCCCACGAACGCCTCGACGACGGCGTAGCGGGGGCTGTAGGCGCGACCGCAGCAGGGCGTGCGGCGCCCCCAGATGAGCCAGGCGAGCACGGGCAGGTTGCGCCACCACGGGATGGGCGCGCCGCAGGCGCAGCGGGAGCCCGGGGAGACCACGGACGCCCCCTTGGGTATCCGGTAAATGCACACATTCAGGAAGCTCCCCACCATCGCGCCCAGAAGAGCGAAGACTGTGGTGAAGAACGCAGGGAACTCGGCGTTCACCGCCCGGATATCATCGCAATACGCCATGGCGCGACTCCGTTCACTCGATGTCGCCTTCTCCGCCGACGGCCGCCCACATGGCCTCCACCGGCACACGCGTGCGCGTCCAGAGTTCCAGCGCCAGGGCGCCCTGCCAGCACAGCATGCTCAGCCCGTTCTCGGCCGGGAGGCCGGCGGCGCGCGCGTCGCGCACCAGGGCGGTGGGCTTGGCGCCGTAGACGATGTCGTACACGCACATGCCGGGCATGAGAGCGATGGAGGGGAACGGCGAAGGGTCGTCGGGCTTGAGGCCCAGGCTCGTGCAATTCACCAGCAGCGACTTTTCCGGAAGGTCGGAAGGCGGCGCGCCCAGGGAGAACGGGCGCGGCTCGCAGGCGTTCTTCGCCAGCGGGGCCAGCTGGGCGAGCAGCCCGTTCAACCGTTGCGGGTCGCGGTTGCCGACCCACAGGGACTTGCAACCGGCCTCCAGCGCGGCGGCGGCCACCGCGCGGGCGGAACCTCCGGCGCCGAGCAGCACGACATTCGCGCCGCGCAGCTTGATCCCCAGTCGCGCCTCGCAGGCGCGGGCGAAACCGGAGCCGTCGGTGTTGTGCCCGTAGTAGCCGTCGTCCTGGCGCAAGAGCGTGTTCACCGCCCCGGCGGCGCGGCCCTGCGAGGACATGCCGTGAACGAGCGAGACGGCGTCGACCTTGTGCGGGATGGTGAGGTTGAGCCCCACGAAGTTGTGCTTGTAGAAAAGGGGCAGCGCCTCCGCCAGGCGCTCGGGCGGTATGTCGAACTTGAAGTACGACCACTCGCGAAACTGCGGCATCGCCTCGCCCAGTCGCGCCAGGGCGGCGTTGTGCATGAGCGGGCTGCGCGAGTGCGCGATGGGGTGGCCCACCACCGCCAGCGACGGTGTAAGCCGGCTCCAGCCCGCCAGGTCCTCGAGGGTCAGCACGCGTTCGGTGTCAGCGGGAGTCATCGTCATCGACGGCGGTTTTTTCCAATTCGCGCACGAAGCCGAGGAAAATCCCGGCGTTGGCGGCGTCCTCGACGGCCTCGAGCTGCGAGGCCAGGTTGCGGCAGCACCGGCAGAGCACCTCGCAGGTGTCCACGGGCGCCAGGAAGTCGTCGGTGGAGGGCAGGCCGTTCTGAAGCAGGATCAGTTTGACCTCGTTGCGCGTGCGGAAAACGCCGCCGTCGAAGCAGTCCACGAAGAAGCCGTCGCGCGCCCCGGTGTGGTGGCCGAGCATGAAGCGCCCCGGCAACCCGATGGGGTCGAGCCGGACGCCGCAGCGGCGGGCGACGAGCAGGTAGATGATGCAAAGGCTGATGGGGATGCCGCGCCGGGTGGCCAGCACGCGTCCGATGAGGCTGCCGGCGGGGTTCAGAAAGATGCCCTGGTCGCCGCGAAAACCCCACTCGTGGAAGATCACGCGGTTGAGCACCCGGCACGCCTCGCGCACGCTCGCGCCGGTGTCGAGCAGCTCCTTCGCGCGCGCCGTCATCGCCTCAAGCGGCTGCGAAAAATCGCCCGGGGTCACCGCGGGATGCAGCACCTTCTCCAAAAGCAGGCACCCCTCCTCCAGGTCGAAGGCGCCGGCGTGGATATAGCGCATGAACGCCCCCGCGTGGTCGGAGTCGCCCAGCTCGCGCAACATCGCCGCCGCCGGCGCGGCGAGCGCCCCGCGCGTGTCGTCGGCGAGCTCGCGCAAGAGGACGATAGCGGCATGCCCCATGCGGCGAAACTGTGCCAAAAGCGCCTCGCGCACGACCGGGGAGGGGTCGTCGAGGAGATGTTTGAGCGTCTCGAAATCCGGGGGTTGGGCGTCGTCGCTCACGGTGAAAAGAAAAGATGTCGTGGATGGGACCGGCAAGGGCGTCGGACGCTCAGGGGACGAGCGACAGGGTCAGCAGTCGCACGAACTCCGAGCGGTCCTCGATATGCGGATTATGGCCGGAACCGGGCAGTTCGGCGAGCACGGCGTTGGGGAAATGCGCGCGGATGCCCTCAAGGTCCTCGGGACGCACAAACCCGGACTTGCCGCCCTTGATGAAGGTCGTGGGCCCGGCGAAAGTCTCGCCCGGGGCCAGCGGCGTGGCGGAGATCTCGGGCAGCGCGCGGTGCAGAGCGCGCAGGTTCACCTCCCACGCGAAGGAGCCGTCGTCGCGCCGCGCGAGGTTGGTGAGCAGGAACTGGCGCATCGCCCAGTCCGGCACCCCGGCCGTGAGCGCCGCGTCGGCCTCGCGCCGGTCGCGAAGCGAGTCGAGGTCCAGCGCGAGCATGGCGGCGAACTCCGTGCGGTGGTGCCAGTCGTAGTCGCGCGGCGCGATGTCCACGACCGTCAGCGACAGGAGCCGCTCCGGGAAATCCATGGCGAAGCGCATGGCCGTCTTGCCGCCCATGCTGTGCCCCAGCAGGTGCACGGCGCGCAAGCCCTTCGCGTCCAGCCAGGCCGCCAGGTCGGCGGCGAGCGAAGCATAGTCCATCGCGTCGCTCCAGGGCGACGCCCCGTGATTGCGCAAATCGAGCGCGTGCACATCGAACCTCGCGGCGAGCTCGCGGCCCACCGACTGCCAGTTGCGCGAAGCGCCCAGAAGCCCGTGGAGGACGACCAGGGGCGGATTTCCTTCCCCGCCGAAATGGCGGGCGTGCAGCGTTACGGCGGACATGCCTTCCCAGCGAACACCGCGACGCCCGTGAAACAACGCGAAACATGAGAATGCCGGCGACGCCGATCGCGGATCACGACCGGGTTGGCGGGTGAAACGGGCGTTGCCCGGGACGATTTTTCAAAAAAACATGGCACCCTTTCGCCCGACGCCGGTTTAGCGCCCCACGGCGCACCGCCGCGGCCCGAGGCCGACCCACCATTGAACACCGAACCGCCATGCCGCTTCGCTCCCTCCTTCTCGCCGCACTCATCGCCCCCTGCGCCGTCGTCGCCCAACAGGCCGCCCAGGCCCCCGTCATCGTGGCCACGCCGCCCTCCGACGCCGGACGCGGTCTCGTGCGCGTGAGCGCCACCGAGATCCGCCACTACTCGGGCGACAAAAAGCCCCTTCACTACCTGGTGAGCCGCGACAACGGCCTGACCTGGAAGGACGAACCGGCGCCCGCGAGCTACCCGCCCAATTTCGGCGGCGTGCCCAAGGAGTCGCCGGCCTTCGCCCAAAACCCGCTCACCAAGGAGTTCATGCGCATCCAGCCGGCCGGCGACCATGTGTTCATCTCCCAGGGCGGACTCGACGGCAAATGGCTCGCCGTGACCAAGGACGGCAAGCTCACCGAGGACTGGGCCACCGGCGACCGCAAGAACCTGATCACGCTCGGCGGCATCCTGCGCAGCCCCCTGTTCATCGACAACGGCAAGCGCGTGCTCGTCCCCGGCCACTCCATGCGCCGGGGCTCCGAGGTCAACTACTCCGACGACGGCGGCCTGACCTGGCGCAAGTCCAAGACCGTCGTGAGCGCCCCGCCCCACCGCCCCGGCGGCGAACACGCCGGCGCGCGCTGGTACAACGCCGGTGTGGAGGCCTCCATCGTCGAGCTCAAGGACGGCAAACTGTGGATGCTCACCCGCACCTCGCAGGACCGCTACTACGAGTCCTTCTCCACCGACCGCGGAGAGACCTGGAGCAAGGGCGAACCCTCCCGCTTCTTCGGCACCCTCACCATGCCCACCGTCGGCAAGCTCAAGGACGGCCGACTGATCGCGCTGTGGACGAACACGCACGCGCTCCCCGAGCTGAAGACCGCGGTCAAGGACCAGTGGGAGGATGTGTTCACCAACCGCGATTCGCACCACGCCGCCATCTCCTCCGACAACGGAAAAACCTGGACCGGCTTCCGCGAGATCATCCTCGACGAACACCGCAACCGCTCCGACTACGCCAACTTCGGCGGCTCCGAAGACCGCGGCAAGCACCAGAGCGAGTTCATCCAACTCGACGACAACCGCCTGCTGCTCAGCGTGGGCCAGCACAAGAACCACCGACGCCTCATGATCCTGGATACGCGCTGGCTGTATGAGAAGTCGCGCGTGTGCACCTTCGCCGACGGCCTCGACTCGTGGACCCACCACACCTACATCCCGGTCATCAAGGGACACTCCTCCTACAACCGCAAGCCGGCCGCCGAACTCGTGGACAACCCCGGCAAGCCCGGAGCCAAGGCCATGCGCATCGGCTTCCTCGACGACCCCTCGCTGGTCAACGAGAAGTCCGGCGCGGACTACCGCCGCGGCGGCGCCACCTGGAACTTCCCCAACGGCGAACGCGGCCGCGCCGACATCGCCTTCCGCCTCGGCCGCGACAGCGCCGGCATGCGCCTGAGCCTGGCCGACCGCCTGTTCAACGCCTGCGACGCCGACATCGCCCCCTACGCCCTGTACACGCTCAAGCTCGCGCCCGGCGAAAAGATCGGCTCGGAGACGCTGCGCGCGGATACGCCGTACCATCTCGGCGTGAAATGGAACGGCGTTAACAAGGGCTCCTCCGCCGAAATCTTCCTCAACGACCGCCGCGTGGCCACGCTCCCAATCAACGCGCCGAGCCCCAACGGCGCAAGCTACCTGCACTTCGTCACCCTCGCCGAAAAGCCCGACTCCGGCGCGCTCGTCGAGGCCGTGGCCGCCCGCGTGGAATGACCCGCCCCACCCCCTCCGGCCTTTTGCGTTTGCCCTTCGCGGACGCATCGCCGACACAGCGCGCCGTGCAACATCCCTCCGCCACGCCGGCCCCCGCGCCGCTCTCCGCCTTCGCCGAACTCGGTCTCGACGCCGCCCTGCTGCGCGCCGTGGCCGAAGCGGGCTACGAAACGCCCTCGCCCATCCAGGCCCGCTGCATCCCGCCCCTGCTGGCCGGTCGCGACCTGCTGGGCCTGGCGCAGACCGGCACCGGCAAGACCGCCGCGTTCGCGCTGCCCATCATCCAGCGCCTCGTGCGCAACCCGCGCCAGGCGCCGCCGAAGCATTGCCGCGTGCTCATCCTCACGCCCACGCGCGAACTCGCCGCGCAGATTCTGGAAAGCTTCCGCAAGTACGGCCGGCACACGAAGCTCACCTCCGCCGTCATCTTCGGCGGCGTGGGCTTCCAACACCAGATCGACGCGCTCAAGCGCGGCGTGGATGTCCTGGTGGCCACCCCCGGCCGCCTGCTCGACCTGAAGGACCGCGGCGCGCTGCGCCTGGACGGCATCGAGGTGTTCGTGCTGGACGAGGCCGACCGCATGCTGGACATGGGCTTCGCGCCCGCCGTGCGCAAGGTGGTCGAGTTCATCCCGCAGAAGCGCCACACGCTGCTGTTCTCGGCCACCATGCCGGACACCATCACGCGCCTGGCCGACTCGCTCCTGACAAACCCGGAGAAGGTGGCCGTCACGCCCGTTTCCAGCACCGCGGAGAAGGTGGAGCAGCACCTGTGCCTGGTGAACCAGCCCGACAAGAAGCACCTGCTGCTGCACATCCTGCAGGAGCACCCCGAAGGCCTCGTCATCATCTTCATGAAGATGAAGCACCAGTGCAACAAGCTGGCCGACTTCCTCATCGCCAACGGCCACCCGGCCAACGCCATCCACGGCAACAAGTCGCAGGGCGCCCGCGAGCGCGCGCTGGCCGAGTTCAAGACCGGCAAGGCGCGCATCCTCGTGGCCACCGACATCGCCGCGCGCGGCATCGATGTGAAGGGCGTGGAGCTGGTCGTGAACTACGAGCTGCCCGACGAGCCCGAGGCGTATGTGCACCGCATCGGACGCACCGCCCGCGCCGGCGCCTCCGGCAAGGCCATCGCCTTCTGCGCCCCCGACGAGCGCGCGAACCTGCGCGACATCGAGCGCACCATCAAACAGCCCATACCCGTCGTCGCGGAGCACCCCTTCAAGATCGGCGGCAAGGACGCCAACCGCCAGCCCACCGGCGAGGCGAAGCACCCGTACGAGCAGCCGCACAAGGCCGGCACGCCCAAGGTGGCCTTCAACTTCCGTCAGCGCCGCAACCGCGGCCGCTGATTGACGACGCCAAGCCGCCAAAACGAAGGGCGCCCGACGGAAATCCGTCCGGCGCCCTTTGCGTTATCACTGCGGGCGGCCCCGAGCGGCGCCCCATGATTCGGTCACGCGCGCGCCCGCTTGCGACGGCGAATCAGGCAAAGTGCGGAAAAGGCCAGCGAGGCGCCGGCATAGGCGGCCGGCTCGGGAACGGCCACAAGGTTGACCGTCCAAGACACCTCCTGGGTCATCTTGGCGAGGATGGCCGCATCGCGCACCATGTCCGTCAAATCACTCACCTTGGCCTTGATCGTGTGAAGACCGGCGGAGAGACCGAACAGGCTCGGGTCGAACTCCTCGCCCGTCGCTCCTGCGATAAGTGTTCCGTCCACGAACCACTCGAAGGTGAAAAGCTGGGCGTCCACGGACTTCACCCAGAGCTTGGTGGGATCCGTCAGCGTGCCTAAATTATCCAAATGCGCGTCAATGGGCCTCACGAAATCATAGATGCGGGAAATGAACTGCTCCTTGGCGATCGGGTCGAAGGCCTTGTTCAGATTGTTCATCTTGCTGTCGGCCGAGGGGTGATAAATGCCGGTGTTGTAGCCATCGCCACCCTCGTAAACACCGACCACGCCGGTTCTGGGATCGTTGTAGCCCATCCAGCGCTGCCACTTCGCCCCCGTAGGATCCTTGGTCACATTGACGCGGTCAGGCTCCGCGCCCGGGAAGGCGGAGGCGATGCCGCCATACTCGTCCTCCAATTTTCCAAAGGAATGCCCCATCTCATGCATGGCTATTTCGGTCGCGGCAAAGTATCCGGCGGAATACACGGCATAATTAATCGCGGCGCCGCCATATGAACTCGCGTTCACAGTGACCATTCGGATGTCGGCCACAAAACCCTTGCCGGTGTTGTGGGGCAGCAACTTGTTCGCCTCGGTCTCGTTGATGTAAAGGGTGCGCTGGGAGCCGCCCTGGTACGCATAGGTGGCGCCAAGCGCCGTATTCACATAAGTGTTGGTCGATGGGTCATCGGCCCCGCTCTGAGCCGAAACCACCTCGATGCGGTGGACATTGAAAAACTTGGCGTAACGGGGAAACGGATCCACCTTCCATGAGAAATAACCGGCATCAAACATCGCCGAGTTCATCTGATTCACCTGCGTGGCGTAGGTCGCCTGCTGATCGGCCGTGTATCCGTCGCCCATGTACACGATATCGACGCGGTTGGCGCTGGAGCCGTTGTTGACCAAGGTCGTCAGGTCGCCGTTGGCGGCCTGCATCAGCGGGGCGATGGCGACAAGTGACAGGACGGGGGCGAGTCGGTGAAACATGGGAGACGGCGGGGGCCCACTCATGATGCCCCGCGAACACACCGGCAACATCGCCAACCCGGTCATAAAACCTCATCCCACGCCGGACTCATCCCATGACCACACAGGCGCCGCACAAAACAGCCTTCAGCCGGCGAAGAAATTCAGGGCCAGCAGGCTGCGGATGACGAAAAGGCAGAGCAGCAGCAGCAGCGCCGACCCGAGCAGCACGCGCACCAGGTCGCCCGCGCGCGCCTCGCGCTCATCATAACCGAACTCCTCCTTGCGCCGCAGCGCTCGCAGCACCCGCTCCCACCAGGCCGCCTCCGTGCGCCCCGACAGGTTCGGACGCGCAAAGGAAGCGTCGCGATAGCGGCGCTTTCCGGAAAGCAGGAGTGTGAGTCGTCTGAAAATCATCCGTGACGCAGCCGCGCCGCCTGAGAAAATCCCCCGGCTGCGGCCGCTTTGGCGAGCCGCAAATAGCCCGGAGATATGCGCCGATGCGGCACAATCCCATGTGTTTCGCCACTCGTTTTTGGCAAACCCGCCCATGGTGTCACGCACCAGGCGAAGTCGAGCGCCGAATCGGCCGTACCCGCGCCCATCAACGGCCCCTCGTCCAGCCCTCCGTCCTTCCCTTATGGCGAGCACCCCGTCTCGCTCGGCTAATCCTGCGCCGGAGCGAAGTTGAGCCGCCCTGATGGAATCTTGTTTGCCCGGTCTTTTCTATTGCGGGCGACCACCGCGCATTTTTTGTGCCGCCATCATGAGCACCTCCCATAAAACCGACTTCGCGGCGAGCGGCCTGCGCAAGATCGACGAAGACCTTTCCTTCCTCATCGAGTGCTTCGCCGAGGTCCTCGAGGAACTCGGCCACAAGCAGATCGCCGCCGGGCTTCCCTGGCGCGGCGGACGCCAGGCCAAAGCCGGCGAGGCGTTCGGCGAACGCGCCGTGCAGGCGCACTCCATCGCGTTCCAGCTTCTGAACATGGTCGAGGAAAACTCGGTCGCGCAGACCAAGCGCGCCCGCGAGAACACCGAGGGGGTCTCGGGCATCCCGGGCCTGTGGGGACGCACTTTCGCGCAGCTGCGCGAGGCCGGCGTGAAACCCTCCGAAATCGCCACGCGTCTGCCGCACATCCGGGTGGAACCGGTGCTCACCGCCCACCCCACGGAAGCCAAGCGCGCCACCGTGCTGGAGATTCACCGCGAACTGTACCTGCTGCTCGTGAAGCGCGAGAACAGCATGTGGACGCAGTCCGAGCAGGCCGCCATCCGCGAGGAGATCAAGCTGGTGCTCGAGCGCCTCTGGCGCACCGGCGAAATCTACCTGGACAAGCCGGATGTGGCCTCCGAGATGCGCCACATCGGCCACTACCTCGTGAACGTGTTCCCCGAGGCGGTGAACCGCCACGACCTACGCCTTCGTCAGGCCTGGCAGGAGGCCGGATTCGACCCCGCCCTTCTCGCCTCGGCCGACCGTCTCCCCGCCATCACCTTCGGCACTTGGGTCGGCGGCGACCGCGACGGACACCCGCTCGTCACCGCCGATGTCACGCGCACCGCGCTGACCTCGCTGCGCAACGCCGCGCTCAAGCTCTGGCACGAACGCCTTGAGACGCTGGCCGCGCGGCTCTCCATCTCGGACACCATCCAGGAGGCCCCGGCGCGCCTGCACACGACTCTCAAGAAGATGGTCGCCGAGCTCGGCGAAATCGGCGAACGCGCGCTGGAGCGCAACCCGAAGGAGGCGTGGCGCTGCTATGTCAACCTGCTCAAGCTGAGCGTGCCCGGCCCCGACGACGAACCCTCGCCCCTGCTGTACGCGCGTGCCGAGGAGTTCGTCACCGAGATCGAACTGCTTCGCGACTGCCTCGTGGAGATCGGCGCCGTGCGCATCGCGCGCACCGAGGTCGAGCCGCTCATCCGCGCGGTGCGCCTGTTCGGCTTCCACATGGCCGCGCTGGACATCCGTCAGAACAGCGCCTGGCACGACAAGGCCGTGTCGCAGCTCCTGGTGGCCGCCGGCATCGAGGGCGCCGACTTCGCGAAGTGGTCCGAGGAGGACCGCGTCGACCTGCTCATGAGCGAGCTGAACTCGCCGCGTCCGTTCGTGCACGCCGGATACAAGGTGGGTGTCGAATCCGACGCCACGCTCTCCTGCCACCGCGTGCTCGTCGAGCACATCGCCGCCCACGGCGCTCGCGGGCTCGGCTCGCTCATCGTTTCCATGACGCGCAGCGTCTCCGACCTGCTCGTCGTTTACCTGCTGGCGCGCGAATCGGGCCTGCTCGCCGGCACCGGCGACGCCACCCACTGCCTCCTGCCGGTCGTCCCGCTCTTCGAGACCATCGAGGACCTCATCGGGTCGGTCGAGATTCTCGACGGCTTCCTCGCCCACCCCATCACGCGTCGCACGCTGGAAAAGCGCCGCGAGGCGGGCCTGACCACGGAACTCGTGCAGCAGGTCATGATCGGCTACTCCGACTCGAACAAGGACGGCGGCATCGTCGCCTCGCAGTGGGGCCTGTACCGCGCCCAGCAGCGCCTCGTCGAAGTGGGCCGCAAGCACGGCGTGCGCATCCTCTTCTTCCACGGCCGCGGCGGCACCATCTCGCGAGGCGCCGGCCCCACCCACCGCTTCCTGGACGCGCTTCCGTCCGGCACGGTCAACGGCGGCTTCCGCATGACCGAACAGGGCGAAACCATCTCGCAGAAGTACGCCAACCAGATCACCGCCGTGCACAATCTCGAGCTGCTCGCCGCCGGTACGGCGCGCAAGACGCTCGAGCCCAAGGCGAAGGACAAGAAGTCGCTCGCCGAGGTGGAGTCCGCCATGGACCGTCTCGCGGTGCTCACCCGCGAGGCCTACCGAGACTTCGTGGACATGGAGGGCTTCATCAAGTTCTTCCGCCAGGCCACGCCCATCGATGTCATCGAGTGCGCCAAGATCGGATCGCGCCCCTCGCGCCGCACGGGCGCCGCGTCCATCGAGGACCTGCGCGCCATCCCGTGGGTGTTCTCGTGGAGCCAGTCGCGCTTCTACCTATCCGGCTGGTACGGCGTGGGCTCCGGCCTGGCCAGGCTGAAGGCGGAGAACCCCGCCGGGTTCGAGGCCATCAAGGCCAATGTGCGCTCGCTGCCCGCGCTGCGCTATGTGATGACCAACGCCTCCACCTCGGTGATCACCGCCAACCCCGAGGTCATGAAGCTCTACGCCGGCCTCGTGGAAGACGAGAAACTGCGCCGCGACTTCATGAAGAAGGTGATCGCCGAGCACGAGCTGACCAACGCCATGCTCTTCGAACTCTTCGGCACCACGCAGACGGAAAGTCGTCCTCGCCTGAAGAAGGCGCTCGACCTGCGCGAAGAGGCCGTGGGCGTGCTGCACAAGCGCCAGATCGAGCTCATCCGCGAATGGCGCGAGCTTCTCGCAGCCGGCAAGGGCAAGGAGGCCGACAAGCTGCTGCCCAGGCTGCTGCTGTCGGTCAACGCCGTGGCCGCCGGCCTGCAGACCACGGGCTAGCCGAAGCCCCGTTCACCCGTCCCAGCGAAGGGGACGGGGACGAACGCCCGCACGCCGCCGACGGCCGCAATTTTGCGAAACCGTCGCCGTCCTGCGGGCGTTTCCTTTTTCAAAACCCATGAATCCGATCTTCGCCTCGTTCCTCCTCGCCGCAGCGCCCGCGGCGGCGCTCTTCGCAAGCGAAACCGAGGTGCGCCGCAGGGAAAGCGTGCCCTACTTCGAAGTGCCGGGAGTGACGCACCACCCGCTGCAAACGCTCGACATCACCGCGCCCGCCGGCGCCAAGGCGACGGGGAGGCCGATAGCCTTCCTCATCCACGGCGGCGCATGGGCGTTCGGAGACAAGGGCGCGGCGTTCGCACAGCCCAAGACCGACTGGTTCCTTCGGCGCGGGTTCGTCGTCGTGAGCGCCAACTACCGGCTGAGCCCGCAGGTGAAGCATCCCGCGCACATCACCGACATCGCGCGAGCGCTCGCCTGGGTGCGCGCCCACGCCGGCGAGTTCGGCGGCGATCCGGACAAGATCGTGCTTCTGGGTCATTCCGCGGGAGCCCACCTCGCGGCGCTTGCGACGGTCGACCACGACCGGCTTTCCGCGGCGGGCGTGCCTGCCGAAAGCCTGAAGGGGGTCATCCTGCTGGACGGCGCCGGCTACGACATACCCTATCAGATGAGCGAAGCCGGCCCCTGGTTGCGACGGCGCTACCGCGAGGCGTTCGGCCCCTCCGCCTCGACCCAACGCGACGCCTCACCCGCCCTGAGGGTCAAAGCGGGACGGAGCTACCCGCCTTTCCTGATTTTCCATACCCCCTCCCGGGAGGACGCCAAACACCAGTCCGAGGCCCTGGCCGACGCCCTCAGGCAAGCCGGGGGCAGCGCCGTCGTGATAGCCGCGCAACGCGGCGAATCACACCTGAGCATCAACCGGGAATTCGGCGAAGAGACGGACCCGGAAACGCTTCGCGCCGAGTCCGAACTGCGCTCGTGGGGCCTGCTGCGCGATACGCCTCCGGCGAAGGGAGTGCGGTAGCGCCGGAAAACCGGGAAAGGACTAGAACTCGACCTGCATGCCCAGCTCGACCACGCGGTTAGGCGGCAGACGGAAGAAGGCGGTGGCCGACTGGGCGTTCTTGGACATGACGCCGAAGATGGTCGAACGCCACAGGGGCATGGAGCGCTTGGCGCCGGGCACGATGGTCTCGCGCGACAGGAAGAAGGTGCACTGGTTCACCGGGCACTCGAAGCCCACGCTTTTCGTGACCTCCAGCACCTCGGACACATGCGGCTCCTCCATGAACCCGTAGTGGCCGATGATGCTCCAGCATCCCTCGCCCAGGTTCGTGATGGTCGCGCGCCGCGAGGGCTCCACATGCGGCACCGTCTCCGTGACGATAGACAGGAAGATGACGCGCTTGTGCATCACCTTGTTGTGCTTGATGTTATGCAGCAGCGCCAGCGGGGTGACATTCGGATTTCCGGCCATGAACACCGCCGTGCCGCCCACCCGCGTGACACTCGCCCCGCCCTTGAGCTCCCTGACGAAATCGCCCAGCGGCAGCAGGCCGGCGGCGATCTTTTCGCGCAGGATGGTGCGTCCGCGCTTCCAGGTCGTCATGAGTGTGAACACGCCCAGGCCGACCAGCAGCGGGAACCAGCCGCCGTCGACGATCTTGAGCAGGTTCGCGTACGCGAAGAGGCTCTCAAGGATCACGAAGGGGGTGCAGATGAGCATCGCCTTGGCCCAGCCCCAGCCCCACAGGTTGCGGGCGATGAAGTAGAACAGGAAGGTGGTGATGAGCATGGTCAGCGTGACGGCGATACCGTACGCGGCGGCCAGGTTGGAAGAGGACTTGAAGGCCAGAACCAGGCCGATGCACGCCACCATCAGGAACCAGTTCACGCTGGGGATGTAGATCTGCCCGCGCTCATCCTTGGAGGTGTGCAGAATGCGGATACGCGGCAGATACCCGAGCTGGATGGCCTGCATGGTGATGGAATACGCGCCGGTGATGAGCGCCTGCGAGGCGATCACCGTGGCCAGCGTGGCCAGCGCCACGAGGGGAACCGAGGCCCACAGGGAATCCGGTGCGAGCTTGAAGAACGGCGCCGTGTGCGCGTCGGCCACCTTGCCGGAAAGGATCATGGCACCCTGACCGAGGTAGTTGAGCATGAGCGCGGGCATGGCGACCGCCAGCCAGCCGAGGCGGATGGGCTTGAGCCCGAAGTGGCCCATGTCCGCATACAGCGCCTCGGCGCCGGTCGCCGCCAGGAAGACCGAGCCCATGACGGGAAGCGCCTGGGCGGGATTTCCCGTAAGGAAGTTCCAGGCGTAGTGCGGAGAGAAGGCGGCCAGAACGCCGGCGTCGTAAACAAGAATGCCTCGAATCCCCAGCAGAGCCAGGGTCGAGAACCACAGCAGCATGACCGGCCCGAAGATTTTGGCCACGCCGCCGGTGCCGAAGCGCTGCACCGCAAAAAGACCGACGAGGATGACCATGGTGATGGGCACGATCCACGGCAGGATGCCCCCGTGCATCACGGCTTCGCCGTGCGCGTCGAGCACGACTTGGCTGTGGGCGTCGACCAGCAGACTCGGCGCCAGAGCCGGAATTTCCATAAGACCCTCGATGGCCGAAAGCACCGAGATGGCCGGCGTGATAATGCCGTCGCCGTAAAGCAGGGCGGCTCCGAAGATGCCCATGAGCACCAGCGCCACCTTGTGCTTGGAGCGGTTCTCCTCGTTGGAAAGCGCCAGATGGACGAGGGTCATGATGCCCCCCTCCCCCTTGTGGTCGGCGCGCATCACAAACATCACATATTTCACCGAGACGATCATCGTGAGCGTCCAGATGATCATGGACAGCACGCCCAGAACATTGTCGGGCGAGGGCGCCAGGCCGTAGTGCTTCGAGAAACACTCCTTCAGCGCGTACAGCGGACTCGTGCCGATATCGCCGAAAACGACGCCCAGCGCGGCGAGCGCCATGCCGGCGAGGTATTTGGGGTCCTTGCGTTCTGCGGGGGAGTCCATGCGGCGAAAGACGGGTAGAAAGAACGGAGCCTCGCGTGTGCGCAATA
This sequence comes from uncultured Opitutia bacterium, assembly GCA_945957395.1. Taxonomy (GTDB): domain Bacteria; phylum Verrucomicrobiota; class Verrucomicrobiia; order Opitutales; family UBA953; genus CAMFKE01. Next base: position 284,832 of record CAMFKE010000001.1, on the reverse strand, counting down.
TGTAAGAAGCGCAACGACCGACGCCGGTCAGCCTTCGACGCCGCCCAGGTGCTTCAGCACCCCGTCGTAATCGAACGCCAACACCAGTCCGCCGAGCACTTCGGCGGCGAACGCGTCCTGCTGCGCGACTCGCTCGCACAACTCCAGCAGCCGCTCGTAGTCGGCGGCGCGCGCCGCGCCTGACAGCTCGCGGATGATTTCCACGGGAAGCCTGGCGAGGGAGGCCCTCAACTCGGCCGCATCGGCCTCGCCGAGGCGAACGGGCCCCGCCGGCTTGGCGACGGGCGAAGTCGGCCGGTAGACATAGTCGAGCCCAAGACGCTGGCCCAACAAGGCCAGCAACTCGTCAAGCCCGACCGGCTTGCGCAGGAAATCGTCGGCGCCGGCGGCGAACACGGCCGCCTTGTCCTCCTCGAACGCCGAGGCGGTGATGGCCAGAATGTAGGCTTGGCCAGAACCGGCCAAGGCCTTGATGCGACGGCAGGCCTCATAGCCGTCCATAACGGGCATGCGCATGTCCATCAGCACCGCCCTAGGTCGCCAGGTCGTGAAGAGCTCGACGGCCTCCGCGCCGTCCCTCGCGAAGCGGACCTGGAACCCCAGCGGTGTGAGCAGCGCCCCGAGCATCTCGCGGTTTTGCGGATTGTCGTCCGCGATGAGCACGGACACCGGCGGCTGCGCCGAGGAAAGCCGCTCGACGCGGGCGCGCGACGCCGCAGGCGGCAGGGCATACTCGGAGGCGGGCCCGACGCGGGCCGTGAGGGTGAACACGCTGCCGATACCGGGCTCGCTTTGCACCGTGATGTCGCCTCCGAGCAACCTCGCGTACTGGCGGCTGATGGCGAGCCCCAGCCCGGTGCCGCCGAGCCTGTGCCCGGCGGATGCCTGAACAAACGGCCTGAAGAGATTCGCGAGCTCGTCGGGCCCGATGCCGGGGCCGGTATCGCGAACGACGAAAGTCAGCAACATCTCCCGCGCGCCGGGGCCGGTCTCGCCCGGGGCGGGCGCGCACTGCGCCGTGATGTCGACGCTCCCGCGCTCGGTGAACTTCACCGCATTGGCGACCAGGTTGCCGAGCGCCTGGCGCAGCTTGCCCTCGTCGGTCGAGACCAGGCGGGGAAGCCCTTCGCCCAGCGACAGCGACAACGAAAGCCCCTTGGACTTGGCCCGCACCGAGTACAACTCCACCATGCCGCGAAGGAATTCGGACAGGTCGAAGGCACCGCGGTTGAGCGTGATGCGTCCGGCTTCGATTTTGGACATCTCCAGGATGTCGTTGATGATGGTCAGCAGGTGTTCGCCGGCGCGATTGATGGTCTCCACCCGCGCCAGAACGGGCTCGGGAAGAGAAGCATCCCGCCGCATCAGCTGAGCATACCCGAGAATGGCGTTCATGGGCGTGCGTATCTCATGGCTCATGTTGGCCAGGAACTCCGACTTGAGCCGGTTGGCCGCCTCGGCGGCGTTGCGCGCGGCCTCCAGTTCGCGCCGGGCCTCCACGATATCCGTAACGTCCTGACACACGCCGAACATCTCGGTCGGCGCCTCGTTCGTCTCGTGCAAAACCATGCCGGAATCCCTCAGCCACACCACCCGGCCGTCGTCCGGGCGCCTGTAGGGGAAGGTCGCATCGTAAAACGGCAGCGCGCCTTCGCAGGCCCCCTCCAGCCTGGACTTCACCTCGGCTGCCGCACGGGGGTCGACCGCCTCGATGCACGCATAAAAATCGCGCAGGCTGTAGCGCCAGCCGGGCCGCGCGGGCAGGCCCAGCAGGGCGCACGCCCTCTCGGAGCCGATATACTCGTCGCCGCGGGCCAGCGGCACGCGCCAGTAGCCGGAGCGTGTCAGTTCCAGCGCCTGGTCGGCATGCGTGAGCGCAAGGCGAAGCCGGCGGTCCGCCTCCACGCGGTTGGTGATGTCCGACGCGAAAGCGACCTGACACAGCCGCCCTTCCACCTCGACTAGGTGGGCGAAAACCTCGATGGGGAACAGATGCCCGTCGCGACGGCGGTGTTTCGTCTGAAGCTGGAAAAACTCGGGGGCGCCGGGCGCCGTGATGTCGCGCCAGTGACGGGACCAGACCTCCTCGGAAAACTCCGGATCCACATCGCCGACCTTCATCCGCAGCAACTCCTCCTTCGAGTAACCCAGAAAGGCCGAGGCGCGCTCGTTCACATACAACAGCGAGCCGTCACTCGCGATGAGGAACACCGAGGAGGAGGCCTTGTCCAAGATGAAGCGCGAAAGGCGCAGGTCCGAAGCCGTCCGCGTGAGCTCGCCATTGGCCTTCACCAATTCGGCCGTCCGTTCCTGAACGCGCGATTCGAGCATCTCGAACGCCTGCTCGATGCGCCGCTGCAGACGCCTAAAATCCTCCGAAAGGTCCATCAGTTCCGCCACCCGGCTGGGCATCGGCGCGGGCCCCGAGCCGGGAGCGCCGCGCAGGCTCATCTGCCTGACGGTGTCGCGCAAATGCCCGACGCGCGCGGCGAAGCGAAGCGCGAAGAGCCAGGCGATGAGAATGGCGACCAGAAGCAGCGTGCCTTGCACGATGAGCAGCCGGCGCTCGCGCGAACTCATATCCCCCATCAGGTCGGACTCGGGAATCACGGACACGATGCGCCAGTCGCGCCCGAGCGAATCGGCCAGCCGGGACGAGGCCACATGGAAAGTGTCATCGCCGCTCTCGTACCGAGCCGACTGCATGCCGGCAGGAGAGCGCTCAAAATCGCCTGTCACACGCAGGGCCGCGAAGGCGTGGCGGAACTCTTCGCATCGGCAGTTCGACGCGCTCGCCAGAGCCGACACGCCGTCACTCGACACCGGAGCGCAAAGGCCGGCCTCGGAGGAGACGATCACCGAACGCCGGCCCGGCGCACGCAGGTCGCCGTCTAATATGCACACATGGGAGTTGGGCGTCGGCGCTATGTCGCCCAGCGCCTTGCTCAATTGGGAGAGCGAGTTGTCGACGGCGATGACGCCCAGCGGGCGTCCGTCGGGACCTCGCAGGGCCTGGGAAACGGTGATGCCGGACTCCATGCCGGAAGCGAAGACATACACCTCGCTCCAAACCGGAGAATCCATCGGGGACGCCGCGAGCGCCGGCGCGTACCAAGGCCTGACGCGCGCGTCGTACGCGTCCTTCTCCCGAAGCGGGCCGAGGGTCCCGTCGGCCCCCAGGGCATAGGTGTGGCAGAGGGGGGCGGCGCCGGGCGCCGGCGCGTCGGCGCAGACATACACGAAGGTGTCGTCGGGCTCCCGCGACACGCCCAGGTAGGCACCGTCCTGCAGCCCGAAATAGATTCTGCGAATCGAAGGGTTGCCCATCAGGTGCCCGAGAAAAACCGCCCTCCACACCTCGCTGTCGCGCAGGCACTCGGGACGCAGCCTCACCCGGTCCTTCGCAGGCGCCAGAATTGAGCGGGGAGCGTCAAAAAGCCGCCGCAGCCGCTCGTTGGCGTCACGCTCCAAGCCCTCGCCGCGCGCCTGCAGAAGCGCCTGGCGCCCCGACTTGGAAAACTCGTCGAAGAAAAACCATTCGGCCCCGGCGAAGGCTAGGAGCAGAGCGGTCGCCGGCACGATAAGCACCAGTCGAAGGGGGATACGCCGAGGAGATAAACGCATGGGAACCGATAGGGCGTCGGGCAAAGGCATGCGCACCTCGCCGGACAGGGGTTTGAAAACTATTCGGGAGCCGGCAAGGGAGGCGACAGCCCCCCCCGCGTCTCGCTCAGCCGAGGCTGACCGGGAAATCGCGTTCGACGAGCCGATTCTCCCCGGTCTCGGCTCAGGCGCCGCGCGGACGCCACACCTTCTTGGGCGCCTTCTTGGGCTCGAAAGGATTCGCCTTCTTGACGGCGCGCGCATGCCGCACGGCGGCGGGCCCGCCCTGGGCGCGCGCGTCCGGATTGATGCGCGCGGCGAGGGAGCCTCCGTGCGCCGGGTCGGTCTTCGGCGCCATCATCACCGGGCCGCCCTGCGTGGGCGGCTTGTCGCCCACAAAAATGGCGTAGGCGCTGCAGTGCGCGCCCTTGTGCGTCTTCGCGCGCACCGTCTCGACGATGAAACCGGCGCGCTGCATGCGGGCGGTGAATCGCACATCGATGCCCGCCGACCACACCACCACGCGTCCGCCGCGCGGCAGCAACCCCTTCAGACGGTGCAAGCCGCGCTCGCTGTAGAGCTTCATGTTGTCCTCCGACACCATGGCGGCCGGGCCGTTGTCCACATCCAGAAGCACCGCGTCGTAAGCCTCGGGCGAGGAACACGCGATGTGGGTGCGCACATTGTCGGTCTTCACCGTCACGCGCGGATCGGAGAGGCAGTCGCCGTTGAGCTTCGCCAGGTGCGTGCGATTCCACTCCACCACCGCCGGCAGCAGTTCCAGCACGGTGATGGACGCATCGGCGTCCGCCAGCTCCAGCACGCGGCGCAGCGTGAATCCGAGCCCAAGTCCGCCGATGAGGATTTTCTTCGGCTTGCGCAGACCGCCCAGGCCGAGTTCGGCCAGCAGGATCTCGGAGGACGGCACGGCCGAGTTCATCAACTCGCGCCCGGCAATGCGTATGGCGTATCGGCCGTCACGCTCGTGCAGCGTGATTTTCGCGCCGTCGGGCGTGACGGACTCGGCGAGCAGGACGGAAGGTTTCATTCGCGCGCAGCATCCGTGCGAATGCTCCGGCGGGAAGCACGAAAAGAGCGCGCGAAGGGCTTCGCGCGCTCTTTTCGTGTATTTCTCGCTCCGGAGGGACGCGGTCGGAACAAAACCTATCGCGTCACGGGCTCGTTCTTCAAAGAGGCCATGTCGATGGAGAAGCGGTACTTCACATCGCCCTTGATGAGCCGCTCGTAGGCCTCGTTGATTTTCGCGATGGGGATGATCTCCACATCGGCCGTGATGTTGTGACGGGCGCAGAAATCCAACATCTCCTGCGTCTCGCCGATGCTGCCGATGTTCGAGCCGGACAGGCGCCTCCGGCCGATCAGCAGGGCGAAGGCGTCGACATTGAGCGGCTTGGACGGGGCGCCGACCAGCGTGAGCTCGCCGGTCGTGCGCAGCATGTGAAGGTACGCGTTCAGGTCGTGCTGAGCCGAGACGGTGTCGAGGATGAAGTCGAAGCTGCCGGCGTGCTTGGCCATCTCGTCGGCGCTACGCGAAAGCACCACTTCGTGGGCGCCCAGGCGCAGCGCGTCTTCGCGCTTTCCGGGCGAGGTGGTGAACACCACGACATGCGCGCCGAACGCACGGGCGAATTTCACCCCCATGTGCCCGAGTCCGCCGAGCCCGACCACGCCGACCTTCTTGCCCTTGATGTCGCCCCATTGGCGCATGGGCGAGTAGGTGGTGATGCCGGCGCACAGCAGCGGCGCCACGCCGGCAAGGTTCAGATTGGAAGGCACGCGCAGCACAAAGCGCTGATCCACCACGATGCCTTCGGAGTAGCCGCCGAAGGTGACGCCGCCGAGATGCTTGTCCGGCGAACCGTAGGTCAGGATCTGGGTGGGCGAAAAATGCTCGTGGCCCGCCCGGCAATGCGGGCAATCCGGGTCCGCATCGACCAGGCATCCGACGCCGGCCAGGTCGCCCGGTTTGAACTTGGTGACCGCGGCGCCGACCTTCGTCACGCGACCGACGATCTCATGGCCGGGCACGCACGGATAGACGGCGGGAAGGAAATCGTGCCACTCGTCGCGCGCGTAGTGGATATCTGAGTGGCACACGCCGCAGTAGAGGATCTCGATCTGCACATCGTGCGGCGTCGGCTCGCGGCGAGGAATGGAGTCGGGCGCGAGAGGGGACACGGCGCTTCGCGCGGAATAGGCTTTGACGGGGTGGGATTTGGGTTGGGTCATGACAAGGGAAGACAAGGGGTTACTCCGCCGGATTACGGAGTCCGCAAACTATCCCGGACAACCTGCGGAGCAAGGGCGGCGAAAATGCTCCAATCATAAAAAAACCGCGGCGTTCGCTGACGCATCGGCTGCGGGCCGTCGGGGTGAGCCTCCCCGTCCCTGACGAATCACCGCGCGTTCCGGCACGAAAAAGGCCGCCTGCGCCGGCATTCCGAAGAACACGCGGCGACGGCGGCCTTTGGCGGCAAGCGAGCCGGGCTTATCCGAGGGACGCGATGATGCGGGCGAACTCGTCGCGCTTGGCCTTGGTTTCGGCGAGCTGATTGCGCGCGCCCTCCAGGATGTGCGGCGGAGCCTTCGAGGTGAACGCTTCGTTGGACAGCTTGGCCTCGGAGCTGGCGATGAGTTTGTCGAGCTTCTCGATCTCCTTGGAGAGGCGGGCCTTCTCGGCCGCGGCGTCCACGGAGCCGGTGAGGTCGAGCGCGACGGTGCCCAGGGGCGTGACGGCGGCGGGGCCTCCGGAGGCTTCGGTGACGAAGGCCACCTCGGCGGCGCCCACGAGCTTCTTGATCTTCTCCAGGTTGGACTCGACCAGCGTGCGCGAGGCCTCGTCGCGCGCGGCGAACTTCAGCTTGCTGTCGCGCTTGGTGGCCTGGTTGTTCTGCGACTTGATGGCGCGCGCGCCGGAGACGAACTCGCGCAGCGCGGCGGTGGCGGCCACGGCGGCGGGATCGAGGGCGATGCCGACCTTGGCGAGCACGCCGGCGAGCGCTTCGCCTTCACCGGGGTTGGAGTTCTGGATGTATTCGCCTTCGCCGGCGCAGCCGAGGAGGTGGAAGAGTTCCTCGGAGATGAACGGCGTGAGCGGGTGCATGAGCTGGAGCAGCTTGCGCAGGCACAGGTCCTGGACGGCCAGCACGGTGTCGCGCGAGGCCGGGTCCTGCTGGCGGGACTTGGAGACCTCCAGGTACCAGTCGCAGTAGTCGGTGCGGAAGAACTCGAAGAGCGACGAGGTGTAGGTGACGAAGTCGAACTCGGCCAGAGCGTTGCCGACCGTGTCGACCGTCTCGACGAGGCGACCGAGGATGGCGTGGTCGTCGGCGTCGCACTGGGCCGGGTTGATGCGCGCGGCGATGGCGGCGTCGCTGGAGCAGTCGCCGGCGGGGCCGGACATCTGGCGGAAGCGGGCGGCGTTCCAGAGCTTGTTGCAGAAGTTGCGGCCCTGCTCGACGCGGTCCTCGGAGAAGAGGATGTCGGCGCCCTTGGGCGCGATGGAGAGCAGGCCGAAGCGCAGGCCGTCGGCGCCGAACTTGGCGATGAGGTCGAGCGGCTCGGGCGAGTTGCCCAGCGACTTGGACATCTTGCGGCCCTGCGCGTCGCGGATGATGCCGTTGAAGTAGACGTTCTTGAACGGGATGCGCGCGCGGATCTCGTCGTCGGTGAGCGTCTTCTTCTCTTCGCCGTGCAGCTCGAGGCCGGCGATGATCATGCGGGCGACCCACAGGAAGATGATGTCCGGACCGGTGGCCAGGGCGCTGGTGGGGTACCAGAACTTGAGCTCCGGGTTGGTGGAGCCGGGCTTGTCCCAACCGAGGGTGCCCAGGCACCAGAGCCAGGAGGAGGCCCAGGTGTCGAGCACGTCGTCCTCCTGTATCCAGTTTTCAACATCGGCCGGCGCTTCGAGCGACACATGGCGGTTCGCCGGGTCGTTGCGGTCGGCGTTCTTGCGGTACCAGACGGGGATGCGGTGGCCCCACCAGAGCTGGCGCGAGATGCACCAGTCCTGGATGTTGTTGAGCCAGTGGGCGTACACCTTGTTCCAGCGCTCGGGGTGGAACTTCACCATGCCGGATTCCACGGCGCGCAGGGCCTCGGGCACCTTCGGGTACTTCACGAACCACTGCTCGGACAGGCGCGGCTCGATGGGCACATCGGCGCGCTCGGAGAAGCCGACGTTGTTCTCGTAGGGCTTGGCCTCGAGCAGGTTGCCGGACTCCTTCAGGAGCTCGGCGGCCTTCGCGCGGGCCTTGAAACGCTCGATGCCGGCGAGCGGGCCGGCGAGGTCGTTCATCACGCCGTCCGGGCGCATGACATCGATCTGGGGCAGCTTGTGGCGCTGGCCGATGTCGAAGTCGGTGCGGTCGTGCGCGGGGGTCACCTTGAGCGCGCCGGAGCCGAAGTCCTTCTCCACCGCGCGGTCGGCGACGATGGGGATGTTAGCGGGGGCGATGGGGCGGCGCACATGCAGGCCGATGAGGTGCTTGTAGCGCTCGTCGTCCGGGTGCACGGCCACGGCGGCGTCGCCCGGGATGGTCTCGGGGCGCGTGGTGGAAATTTCGATATACTCGCCGGGGCGCTCGACGATTTCGTAGCGCATGCGGTACATGAAGCCCTTCGAGGGCTTCATGATCACCTCTTCGTCGGAGAGGCCGGTGAGGGAGACCGGGCACCAGTTCACCATGCGCTTGCCGCGGAAGATGTAGCCGCGCTCGTAGAGGGTGACGAAGGTCTGCAGCACGGCCTTGGAGTAGCCGGCGTCCAGCGTGTGCACCTTGCGCGACCAGTCGCAGGACGCGCCCAGCTTCTGCAGCTGGTTGAGGATGATGTCGCCGTGCTTGTCGCGCCACTCGGCGGCGACCTCGTTGAACTTCTCGCGGCCCAGGTCGTGGCGGGTCTTGCCCGTCTTGCGCAGCTCGCGCTCCACGCGCGTCTGCGTGGCGATGCCGGCATGGTCGGTGCCGGGCAGCCACAGGGCGGATTTGCCCTCCTGGCGGGCGCGGCGGATGAGGATGTCCTGAATGGTGTTGTTCAGGAGGTGGCCCATGTGCAGCACGCCCGTGACGTTGGGCGGCGGGATCATGATGGCGAAGGGCTCCTTCGACGTGTCCACGGCGGCCTTGAAGCAGCCGGAGGCGAGCCAACGGTCGTACCACTTGGTTTCGACGGAGGCGGGATCGTAGGTCTTGGGGATCTCGGACATGGGCTTTTTCCTGAAAGTTTTTTACCGGGCGGAAGGACGGCGATGCGCGCCGGCGGGGCAAGCCTCAATCAAACGCGCCACGGGGAACCCGGATGGCGGAGCGGGCCCTCGGGCGAACTCACGCTGGCTGGTCAAATCCAAGACCAGATATTGGGCGTGAACCTGACGCGGTTGCCTCTGTCCATAAAACCTCTCATATCCCCCGACCATGCGCCCCACCCTTCCTCTTTTCGCCACCCTCGCCGTCGCCCCTCTCTTCGCCGAAGTGAAGCCCGACCCGTATTTCGCCGACTCCATGGTCGTCCAGCGCGACGCGCCGGTGGTCGTGCGCGGCACCGCCGACGCGGGCGAATCCGTCAGCGTCAGCTTCGCGGGCTCGTCCGCCACCGTGCGCGCGGACGCCAAGGGCGTCTGGTCGGCGAAGCTGCCGGCCAAGTCGGCCAACGCCAAGGGCGCCGAACTCGTGATCAAGGGGGCCAAGAACACGGTCACCCTCACCGATGTGCTCGTGGGCGATGTCTGGGTGAGTTCCGGCCAGTCCAACATGGAATGGACCCTCGCCCGCGACAAGGACGGCCGCGCCGCGCTCGCCGCGGCCGGTGACGACGCGCTGCGCCTGCTGACCTACGAAAAGCCCGGCTCGGATGTGGGCAGCAAGGCCCTGGGCAAGGACGCCAACAAGCGCCTGCACGCCGAACATTACTACTCCGGCACCTGGGCGCGCGACGCCAAGAAATCCGCCGCCCCCTCCTCCGCCGTGGCCTACTGGTTCGGCAAGAAACTGCGCGCCGAGACGGGCGTGCCCATCGGCCTGGTCGGCTACGCCATCGGCGGCGCGCCGCTGGAGGCGTTCTTCCCCGTGGACGGCCTGAAGAAGCACTACCCGAAGAAGCTTCAGGGCGACTGGATGAAGAACAACGAGCTGCCCAGGTGGTGCGCCACGCGCGCCGGCCAGAACCTCTCGAAGGTCGAGGACGCCCCGGGCGACTCGCTGGGCAAGAACCACGGCTACAAGCCCGGCTTCGCCTGGGAGGCCGGCATGGGCCGCATCGCGGGCATCCCGGTGCGCGGCTTCCTCTGGTACCAAGGCGAATCCAACGCCATCGAGCCGGCGCGCGTGAAAGAGTACCCGGCTCTCCAGGCCGCCATGGCCACCGAGTGGCGCGAGCGCTGGGGCGACCCCAAGCTGCCCTTCTACTTCGTCCAACTTTCCGCCTGCGAAGGCCGCGACCGCCTCAACTGGGGCGAGTTCCGCGACAACCAGCGACTGGGCGTGGCACTCATCCCGCCGCCCGCCGGCATGGCCGTCTCCTACGACTTCGGCCCGCCCCTGAAGGGCAAGTCCGATGTGCACCCGAACGAGAAGAAGCCGGTCGGCGAACGCCTCGCGCGCCTCGCGCTGCGCGATGTGTACGGCAAGAAGGACATCATCGTGTCCGGCCCCGCGCCGCTGAAGGCCACCGCCAGGGGCTCCGAACTCACCGTCAGCTTCGACTCCGCCAAGGGCATGAAAGCCTCCTCCGGAGACGCCCTCGCCGGGTTCGAGGTCGCCGGCGCCGACGGCAAGTTCGCGCCCGCGCAGGCCAAGATCGTGGGCGAGACGGTCGTGGTGTCGGCCAAGGAGGTCGCCTCGCCCAAGGCCGTGCGCTACGCCTGGGCCTCCTGGTGCAAGGAAGCCAACCTGGTGAACGCCGAAGGACTGCCCGCCTCCACCTTCTCGCTCGAGGTGAAGTAACGGTCAGGCGTCAGGCGCGCCGGCGCGGGCGACGAAATCGCCCGCCCCGGCGCGCATTTCATTTGCTCACCCGGCGCGCTCCCCTTCCCTGCGCCGCTCATGAACGACGAGGACTCCATACCGGACGACGCCGACGCCCCCGTGGTGTTCACCGTGCCGGAAGGCACCGAGCCCGACAGGGCCGACAAGATCCTCGCGGCCAACTTCCCCGAGCTCAGCAGATCGCGCTGGCAGACCGCCCTCGACGAAGGTCGCGTGACCCTCGCCGGCGCCCCGGTGGACAAGAAGCGCACCCTCAGGCCCGGCGACACGCTGGAATTCCTGCTGCCGCGCCCCCCGCCCACCACGGTGAGCGCCGTGGCCATACCGCTGGACATCCTTTTCGAGGACGAGCACCTGGTGGTCGTCAACAAACGCCCCGGCATGGTCGTGCACCCCGGCGCCGGCACGGGCGAAGACACGCTCGTGCACGCGCTGCTGCATCACACGAAGGGCAAGCTCGCGCCCGCCGGCGGCGTGCTGCGCCCCGGCATCGTGCACAGGCTGGACAAGGAGACCTCCGGCATCGTCGTGTGCGCGAAGACCGACGAGGCCTACCTGGCGCTCATCCGGGCCTTCGCCGAGCGTGAGCCGGACAAGCGTTATGTGGCGCTTTGCGCGGGCCTCCCCGGCCTGCTTTCCGGCATCTGCCGCGAACCCATCGACCGGCACCCGAACAACCGCGTGAAAATGGCGGTGCGCGACACCGGCAAACCGGCCCGCACCGACTGGGCGGTGGACGAGCGCTTCGGCAACAAGGCCGTGCTCATGCGCTGCAAGATCCACACCGGGCGCACGCACCAGATCCGCGTCCACCTCACGCATCTGGGCATGCCCATCCTGGGCGACCACACCTACGGCAAGTTCCCCGACCTCTTCTGCGGCGAACTCGCGGCGCCCCGCGTCATGCTGCACGCCGCGTCGCTGAAAATCACCCACCCGGTCACGGGCGCGCCCATGGAATTCGAGGCGCCCCTGCCGGACGACTTCCTCGCCCTGCTGGGCCGGCTGCGCACCGCCTTCGGCTCCAGCCCCGTGCGCAAGGCGCACCTGCAGGTCTGAGGCGCCCCGCAAGCGCGGGAAACGCCCCCCCCGGAGGGCGGTCACTCCGCCGCGATACGGCGAAGCTCGCGCAGGTCGAGTTTGCCCGAGGCCAGCATGGGGATGGCCGGCACGCGCTTCAGCACGCGGGGAATCCACAGGTTAGCCAGGCCGGAGTCGGCGAGCCGGCGGCGCAGTTCGTCCATGTCCACCTCGATGGTGGCAAGCAGCACGAGCGCCTCGCCCTTTTGCGCGTCGGTGCGCCCGGCTATGGCCACCGCGCCGGAGGACTCGGCGCCCAGCCCCAGCGCGGCGGTACGCACGTCCGCCACCCCGCGCGACGCAACGCCTCATACACCGCGGGCAGGTTCGCCGACTTCACGATGCGCGAGGAAAACCACAGGCAGCGCTCCGGCATGAGCGCGCTCTCCGAGATCATGCGGCACACGAACGCCGACACGAGCGCAGCAAAGTCATAGCGGCCCCGGTGGCGGTTGCGCGGTTGCAGCCCGGCCGGAGCGCGACGCTCTCCGGGCCCGCGGCGCTTGTTCGGCTTCGGTTGCATCGCGCACCGCGCTCCCGTCGCATAGCAAAAGACAATCCCCAACGCCGCCGCCCTCACGCGCGTCGCGCAAGCTCCGAGGCGTAGCGCAACCCGAGCGCGTCGCGGTGACGGTGCGCCCACTCCGTAAGCCGTGTTTGCCCGGCAGGCGCGGCGCCGTCGACGCAAAGGCGGTCCTCCATGAGCCCGCGTATCTCCTCGCGCGTCAGGAAGACGTCGCGCTGCACGACCCCGACCAGACGAGCCACGGCGTAGCCCAGGGACGGAGGCACGCCGATGACCGGACGCGGATACCCGAGGATGCGTCCGAGCCGTTCGAAGAGTTCGCGGAAGGTGAACGTTTCCGGCCCTATGGCGTCCACGACCCGAGGCCCATCCGCGGCGAGGGAGCGCAACGCAAGGCGAGCGAAGTCGTCAACATGGATGGGCTGCAGCCGGTAAGCCCCGTCGCCAAACACGCCGATCACGGGAAAACGGCGGAGCGTCCAGGCCATGTTGTTGATGAGGATGTCCTCCCCTGGCCCCTCCCCGAAGAGCACGGCGGGCCGCAGGATGGTGTGGTCCACGCCGCTCGCCGCCAACGAGGACTCCACCTCGGCCTTGCCCCGGAAGTACGGCAGCGGCGATTCCGCATCGGGTCGCGTGATACTCACGTGCACGATTTTCTTCACGCCCGCTCGACGCGCGGCGGCGAAGAGCTTCGCGCTGTTCGCCACGGCCTGCGCATGGGTGAACCGGCGATGGTCGAAGCGCACCCAGTAGGTGTTGATCAGCGCATCCGCCCCCTCCATCGAGCGCGCCAGCGCCGTCTCGTCCGCCCAGGCCAGCGGATGCAACGGCACGACGCTCCCAAACGGGTTCGCGCGACCAGGCGAGTTCGTCAGCCCGCGCACGGCATATCCGTCCTCCAGCGCGCGACGTGTGATGTGACGTCCGCTGTACCCCAGCGGCCCGGTTATGACTACTTGCTTCATATATTTTCGTTGTTTCCAAAAAAAGTGAAATCTTGGGGCAAAAAAGAAGCCGCTCAGCTTCCCGTAAAGCGGAACACGGCTTCACCCAACTGGAACACCCTGCGCATGGCGGACGGAGAGAGCTTTCCCGCAGCATCGCCAAACGAGCACCCGAGCTCAAAAAGCTCACGCATGGCGGCCACCTTCGCCGCCGTCGCGGGATCCGCCGTCTGCCCGGAAGAGGCCTCGGCCTCGCACTCCCTGAGCAGGGTCAAAGTCTGGTCGGCCTCACGCCGCTTGCGCTCCAGCAGGATGAGTCGGAACATGTCCCAGACGTCCCCCAGGGACTCAAAGTAATCGCGCCTGTCGCCCATGCGATGGGTAACCTTCACGACGCCCCAACCCTGAAGCTCCTTGAGTCCCGTCGAGACGTTCGAGCGCGCAATGTCGAGGGTCTCGGCGATGGTCTCCGCCGTCAACGGCTCGGCTGACAGGTAAAGCAACGCGTGCATCTGCGCCATCGACCGGCTGATGCCCCAACGCGACCCCATCTCCCCCCAGTGGAGGATGAACTTCTTTTGCACGGCCGCGAGAGTCATGACCGTTGTTTCAGAAAAAACAGAAACAAAGTCAAGCCATACGTTCGGACTTTGTCGCATAATCACTTCGCGGGAACCTCCGGCTTGGGGGGCACTTGACACACCCCGGGTTCGTGACCGTGCCTGCCTTTCGTGGACAAAAACCCTCCACCAGGAATACGATTCCGGAGGCAAATGGCCTTCCGACTCACCGAAGCAGGTGTTGCCCGTGATTTCGCGTGCATGTCCGTCACCCCCGCTTTCCAGCCGAAAGCCTTCACGCCCAAGATGGGCGAGGCGCCGTTGAGCCCCATTCAGGAAGAGATCCTGCACATAAAGAAGGAGCGCAACGCCGTCATCCCCGCGCACAACTATCACGACCATGTGGGCGACTCCCTCGGCCTGGCCTGCGCGGCCGCCGAGACGAACGCCGACGTCATCGTCTTCTGCGGCGTGCACTTCATGGCTGCGACCGCCAAGATTGTGAACCCCACGAAAACCGTGCTGCTGCCCGAGCATGAGGCCGGCTGCTCCCTGTCCGACTCCCTCCCCGCCGAACAGCTCGCCCAGTACAGGCGGAGCACCCGAACACCTTCGTCGTCCCTACATCAACTGCTCGACGGCGGTGAAGGCGCTCACCGACGTCATCTGCACGTCCGACAACGCCAAGACCATCGTGGAGAAAGATGGTGGGCGACTGCAAGAACCACCCGGCCGACACCTTCATCATCGTGACCAAGACGGGCATAATCCACCGCCTCCAGCGCGTAATCCCGAACAGGATGTTCGTGGCCGGCCCGACCTACAAGTGCGCGTGCAACGACTGCCGCTACGTAAAGATGAACACGGTGAAAAAGCTGCGCGACCGCCTCGTGAACAGTCGCGCTAGCTCGAGCTGCCCGAGCACGTGCGCGCGAAGGCCTACGCGCCGCTCAAGCGCATGCTCGACTGGAGCCGTGAGCCCGCCGGACTCCCCTTCCGTCAGCGACAAGACCCGCCCTTAACAGTTCCGGGCGGGCCTTGCCGTTGAGCGGGGAGTCCCCCGCAAACGCGGTCACTCCGCGGCGATGCGGCGAAGCTCGCGCAGGTCGAGTTTGCCCGAGGCCAGCATGGGGATGGCCGGCACGCGCTTCAGCACGCGGGGAATCCACAGGTTAGCCAGGCCGGAGTCGGCGAGCCGGCGGCGCAGTTCGTCCATGTCCACCTCGATGGTGGCAAGCAGCACGAGCGCCTCGCCCTTTTGCGCGTCGGTGCGCCCGGCTATGGCCACCGCGCCGGAGGACTCGGCGCCCAGCCCCAGCGCGGCGATGACGGCGTCCTCCACCACGCCGTGCGGCACCATCTCGCCGGCGATTTTGGAAAAGCGGGAAAGGCGCCCTTCGATGGTGAGGAAGCCCTCCTCGTCCATGCGGGCGATGTCGCCGGTCGCGTACCAGCCGTCGCGCAGCACCTCGGCGGTCTTGGCGGGGTTGTCGAGATAACCGCCGAACACATTGGCGCCGCGCACATGCAAAAGGCCCTGCTCGCCGAAGCCGACGGGCGCGCCCGTATCCGGATCGAGGATGCGCGCCGCCATGCCCGGGAAGAGCCGGCCGACGCTGCCGGGCTTGACGCCCACGCGCACGCCTCCGGGCGCCTCCGAATCGGGCGCGTCGGGAACATTCACCGACACGACCGGCGAGGTCTCCGTGGCGCCGTAGCCCTCGTAGTAGCGGCCGCCGACCTTGGCCTCCCACTCCGCGGCGAAACCGGCGGGCGTCTTCTCGGCGCCGCCCACGACGCGCGCGAGGTGCGGCAGGTCGCCGGGGGAAAGCTGCTTGAGGTAGCCGCGGTAGAAGGTCGGCGTGCCGATGGCGATGTTCACGCGCTCCTCGCGCAGCGCGGCGATCGTGCGGGAGACATCCAGCGGGCTGGGCGTGCACACGGCGGTCACGCCGCGCGTGTAGGCGAACCAGAGGGTCACCGTGTAGCCGAAACTGTGGAAAATCGGGAGGTTCGAAAGCAGTCGCGCGTCGTCGGGCACGATGCCGGACTCCTGCAGCTGCTCGCAATTGGCGAGGATGTTGCGGTGGGAGAGCACCACGCCCTTGGGCGCGCCCACGCTGCCGCTGGTGAACAGCACCGCCGCCTCCCCTTCGCCGCCCTCGCGCGGCACGCCCCACAGCGGGGCCAGCACGCATGCCGGCAGCGCGCGCACGGCCAGTTCGAAGAGCGCCACGCGCGCCTTGCCGAGTGCGCGCAGTTCGGCGAGCACATCGACCGTGTTGGCCGGCCACGGCACATCGAGCTTCTCCGACACCTTCTCTCGGAAGGCGGCGACGGTGAGCACCGTGCGGATGCCCGCCGACTCCAGACAATGCTCCAGCGCGACGCGCCCGAGCGTGAAATTGAGGTTCACCGGCGTCTTGCCGGCGATGAGGCAGGCCATGTTGGCCACCGTGCCGGGAATGCCGGGCGGCAGGATGATGCCCACCCGCGACTCCGGCGCGATGACCCGCAACCGGGCCGCCAGCGCCCGCGCGGCGGCCAGGGTGCGCGCGGCGGTGAACTCGGTGCGCGCCGAGGCGCGGTCGATGATGGCGAGATGCCCCGGGTGCCGGCATGCGGCGCGCAGGACGGGCCGCAGGAGGTGTTCGCCCAGCTCGGCACGCTGCTCGAACGCCTCGGCGCCGAGCTCCAGCAGCGCGCCGCGCGCCTTCATCAGCGAGGTGTCGCTGAGCAGGGGGCCGAAACGCAGGGTGATGGCGCGGCGGCACGGCGACGGGCGCCGCGAGAAGGGGGCGCCGCCGCGATGGCTGAACACGGAGCCCCACAGCCCGTCCACATACGCGGGCAGCACGGGGGCGCCGGACATGCGCGCGATGAGCTCGTAGCCGGGACGGAACGCGTTGAGCGCGCCGGTGCGCGTGAGCTGCCCCTCGGGGAAGATGCCGATGAGTTCGCCGTCCTTGAGGCGCTCGCAGGCGCGGCGCACGGCCTCCTTGGCGCGCAGGGGCGAGACCGGGATGGTCTTCACCGAACGCATCAGCAGCCGGGTGACCGGGTTGCGCTCGAAGCCGTCCCATGAAAGGAAGCGGATGGGGCGCGGGCTGCACGCGCCCAGGATCACGACATCGGCGTAGGAGACATGGTTGCAGATGAGGATGGCCGCCCCGCTCTGCGGCACATGCGCCGCGCCGATGACGCGCGAACGATAGAAAAGTTTAACCAGCAGGATGCACCAGGTCTGCATCGCCAGGTAACCGAAGTCGGTCTCCGGATGCCGGCGCGGCGAAAACCAACGGACCGTCACCACGAGCAGGAACAGGGCCGTGAGGACAAGCGGGACAAGCAGAAGCGCTATCAGAAATGGCATGCGAAGTGACCGGAAACCATAGCGCCCGAGCCTCTCCGGCAAGCGCGGACAGGCTCGCCGGAATTTGAAAAAATCGAAGTCGGGCTCAGCCGGCGTTGGCCTCGCCCGCCGAATCCTCCAGCACGAGGGCGGCCTCGGCGGCCGGCAGCGACTCCACCTTGCGGAGGCGGTCGGTCATGATGCGGTGGCGGTCCGCCGCGCGGCCGACGGTCTTGGACGCCGCGTCGAGTTTCTCCTGCACCGCCACCAGCAGTTCGCCGAAGGAGCCCACCTGGGTCTTCACGGCCTGCAGGGTCTTCCAGACCTCCGCCGACTTCTTCTGGATGGCCAGCGTGCGGAAGCCCATGTGCAGGCTGTTGAGCAGGGCCAGCAGCGTGGTCGGGCCGGCCACGGTGATCTTCTGCCGCTGCAGCTTCTCCACGAGCCCGGGCAGGTTGATGACCTCCGCATAAAGCCCCTCCGCGGGCAGGAAAAGCACGGCGAAGTCGGTGGTCGCCGGCGGGTTGATGTACTTGTCGCGAATGTCGGCCGCGAACGACTCCACACGCGCCCCGAGCGCCTTGCGCGCCGTCTCCAGCGCGGCCGGATCCGCCCGGTCGGCGGCGGCCAGGATGGCCTCGAAATCCTCCTTGGGGAACTTCGCGTCCACGGGCAGGAACACCGGTTCGCCGTCGGCGCCGCCGGGCAGCTTCACCGCGATCTCCACGGCGTCCTGCGAGGCCGCACCGCGCTTCTTCGGGCGCCAGTTCTTCTCATACTGGTCGGGGGTGAGCACCTGCTCGACCAGGGAGGCCAGCACATACTCGCCGAGCACCCCGCGCGTCTTCACATTCGTCATCACGCGCTTCAGGTCGCCCACGTCGCCGGCCATCTTCTGCATCTCGCCGAACGACTTCTGCACATTGTCCAGACGCTCGCTCACCTGGCGGAAAGTCTCGCCCAAGCGACCCTCGAGCGTGGCGGAGAGCTTCTCGTCCACCGTCGCGCGCATGGCGTCCAGCTTCGCGTCGTTGCCCGCGCGCAGTTCCGCCAGATTGCGCTCCAGCGTCTCGCGCAAGCGCTCAAGCCGTTCCGCATTACCGCGCCCCAGCTCCTCCAGCGCCGCGCGCTGCGACGCCCCCAGCGACTCCAGCCGGCGCGCCACCGTCTCGGACTGCCCCGCGAGCGCCTCGGAGACGACCTTGGCCAGCGATTCCGCGCGCCGCGCCGCCTCCGCGTCGGTCTTCGCCAGCGACTCGCGCAACGCGCCGCCGAAGGCGTCCAGACGGCCGGCGAGCGTCTCGCCCTGAGCGCGCAAGGCGTCCGTGACGGCCACCCGAACAGCTTCCGATTTCGACAACGACTCGGCCGCGGCGCGAGCCTGCTCGGCGCGGGCCGACTCGTGGCGCTCGTGCAGCGTGCGCGTGAGCTCCTCGCGCAAGCCGGCCACGGTGCGCGCCTGCTCCTCGCGGTTGCGAGCCAGTTCCTCGCGCAGCGCGCGCTCCAGGGAGCGCGCGAGTTCGGCGTCGGCCGCGGCGCGGGCCTTCAGCTCCGCGAAATCCGCCGAGTGATCGGCGGCGCGGCGGGAGAAGAGCAGGTAGGCAAGGACGAGGGCGGCCCCTTGAAGGAGCAGGAGAATCGTCAGCAGGGCGTCGGTCATGCCCGCAGCAAGCACGCCGATGCGCCCGACGGCGAGTATTTGATAAGAGCCGCCCCCGCCCCCCCCCTGCCGGGCGCCCCGCCCATCGCCCTTGCCACGCGCCCGGGTTGGAGTAATTCCCGCCTCATGAGCACCACGGACGACGGCACGGGCACCCCTTTGCGCACGCTGCGCAAGACCTTCTTCACCGGGCTCGTGCTGTGCCTGCCGCTCGCGCTCACCGCCTATGTGGTGAAGGTGCTCCTGGGCATCCTGGCCACCCCGGCCAAGGACTTCCTTATCCGGCCCATCCTCGACGCCTTCCTCAAGGATGAGAAAGTCAAAACCCTGCTGGACTCCGTCGCCGGCGACATCGCCATCAACCTGGTTTCGGCGCTGCTCGCCGTGGGGGTCATCCTGGCGGTGGGCTTCGTGTCGCGCCACCTGCTCGGCCGCGTGATGTTCGACGCGTTCGAGGGCATGATGGAGCGCGTGCCCATGGTGAACACCGTGTACAACGCGGCCAAGCAGATGGTGGACACCTTCGGCTCCAAGGCCGACACCTTCAAGGAGGTCGTGATCGTCGAGTATCCGCGCGCCGGATGCAGGTCGGTGGGCTTCGTGGCCAACCGCACCGACGCCGCCCGCTGGGGTTCCGCCGGCGCCGGCGAGACGAAGCTCGTGCATGTCTTCGTGCCCACGGCGCCCAACCCCACCGCCGGATTCATCCTGCTGCTTCCCGAGTCGCAGGTCACGCCCGCCGGCATGAGCGTGGCGGAAGGCATGAAATTCGTCGTCTCCTGCGGCGCCTTCATGCCCGAAACGCACAAGGTCCCCCGGGCGCCCAAGGCCTGAAGGTCCCCCCTCGCCCCGTTTCGCCGTGGACCGCTCGCCGCGTCACGAGGGTGTGGTTCTCCGTCGGGAAAACGCGGGGGAGCGACACCTGCGCCTCACTCTGCTCGACCCCGAGCACGGACTGGTCCTCTGCCTTTACAAACCGGCGTCCAAATCCGGCTCGCCGACGGTGACGCCCGACCTGTTCGACCGCGCCGAAATTTTCCTTTCCCCCGGCAAGGACGGCGAACCGGCGAAATTCGTGCGCGAGTACCGCCTGATTCGACGGATGAGCGGGCTGGCCGCCGACTTCACGCGGCTCACCCAGGCCTGCCGGCTGGCGAACCTGCTGGCGCGCAACCCGCACCCTCACGATTCCTGGCCGGGCCTGCACACGCTCGCCGTCGAGGCGCTCGAGGCGCTGGCGACCAAGCCCCGCCCCGACGCCGCCTACTTCAAAACCCTCTGGCGCCTGGCGCGCGACGAGGGATGGCCCGTGAAGGAGGACTTCGCCCAAAGGCTGCGCCCGGGCGAACGCGCCCTGGCCGCCCTGCTGCTCGCCACGCCGCTCACCGAGCTTGACGAGACCTCGGCGCCCCGCGCGTTGACCGAGGGGCTCTCAAGGGACTTGGAGCAGTGGCTGGCGCGGGAGGCCCAATTCGTCATCGGCTGAGAGCTCAATCGGACGGTCAAACCGCCGACGGCGTCGCCCACAGGCGGTGTTTGCGCCGGATGTTTTGCAAAAGCAGAGCCGCCCCCGCTGAGAGCGCCTCGCCTCTGCGGCGCACCGCCGCCACGACCACCTGCCCGTCGTAATCCGAGAGGGAACGAACCACGAGCGTGCGACGCAGGGCCGCCTTCGAATATACGGCGGGCAACACGGCCACACCGGCGCCCGCCACGACCAGTTCGAAAACCGCCGAGGCGTGCTCACTGACAAAACCGGGCTCCCACCCGAATCCGCGCGGGCCCGCCGCCTCCGCCAAACGCGACTCCAACCCCGGCGCGTGCGCGTACAAAAGCACATTGTGCTCGGCCAGCCGGGCGAGCCCGACCGACGAATCGCCCTGAGCCAAGGCGTGCCCGGCGGGCACGCACAACGCGTACGGAATCTTCAGCAGCACCTCGACATCGAACCCCTCCATCGACGCCGCCGACAGGTCCACCAAGGCCAGGTCGCACTCGCCGGACATGAGCAGCGACGGAATCAGGCTCGGCGCGCGCTCGCGCAACCTGAGACGCGACGCCTCCGGCGACTTGAGCGTCTCGGCCACCGGGCCGGGCAGGATCTCGCTGGCCAGAAACGGCTGGGCCGCCACGCGCAAAGGCCCGTCCGTGCCGTACGCCCCGGCACGCATGTCGCCCTCCCACACCGACAGCTCCCTCAGCACGCGCCGGGCGACCGCCAGCGTCCGCTCGCCCGCCGGCGTCACGCGCACCCCGCGAGCCCCCCGCAACAAAAGCGGAGCCCCCGCCTCCTCCTCCAGTTTTCGAATCTGCACGGACATCGCCGGCTGCGACACATGACACTCCGCCGCGGCCGCCATCATGCTGCCCAACCGGGCCGCGGACTCGAAGTACCTCAGTTGATGAAGCTCCATGGTGACATAACTTTAAATTAACCCTCGGGAATCAATCGGTAACCCTGAAAACTTGTTGCTCCGAGGGTTCCCGACACCGTTTCAGGCATGACCGACACCATCACCCACAAGACGGACCCGAATACCGAAAACCCCGCCGGCGAGGATGTCGCCAACCGTCCGCGCATCGCCATGCTCTCCATCCACGGGTATGTGTCGCCCCACCCGCCCCTGGGCGCCACCGACACCGGCGGCCAGGTGGTCTATGTGCTGGAACTTTCCCGCAAGCTGGCGTCGCTCGGCTACGCCGTGGACATCTGGACCCGCCGCTTCGACGGACAGCCGGTCGAGGAGCAGGTCGCGCCGGGAGTGCGCATCCTGCGCGTCGCCTGCGGCCCGGCAGGCTTCGTGCGCAAGGAGGTCATGCACCGTTGCATCCCCGAATGGTGCGACAACGCGCTCAACCTCATCCGCTCCCAGTCCCTGAAATACGAGTTCATCAACTCGCACTACTGGGACGCCGGATTGGCCGGCCGCACGCTCTCCCGCGCCCTGGGCGTGAAACACTTCCACACGCCGCACTCGCTGGGCATGGCCAAGCGCCGACAGATGCAGGCCTCGGCGCTGCCGCAGGAGCCTTACAACTTCCCCGTGCGCATCGATTCCGAACGCTCCCTGTATGCGGATTCCGACGCCGTCATCGCGACGACCCAGGAAATGGCGGACATGATCGTGCACGACTACGAGGCGCCGCTCTCGCGCGTCACCATGATCCCCCCCGGCTACGACGACGCCCGATTCTTCCCCGTCGGCGAGGCCTCGCGACGCGTGCTGCGCCGCAGGCTCGGCTTCGAGGGCACCGTGTTCTTTTCCCTCGGCCGACTCGCCCGCACCAAGGGCTTCGACCTGCTCATCCGCGCCTTCGCCGTGGCCGCCAAACGCATCCCGGACGCGCGCCTGGCCCTGGGCGTGGGCGGCGACGACCTCTCCCCGTCCCAGCAGGCCCTGCTTGAAGAACTGAAGGCTACGGCCCGCGAAGCCGGCGTGGAGGGCAAAGTCGATTTCCTCGGCTACATCCCGCACCACCGCACCGTGGATTATTACCGCGCCGCCGATGTCTTCGTGCTCAGCAGCCGTGTGGAACCCTTCGGCATGACGGCCGTGGAGGCCATGGCCTGCGGCACCCCCTGCGTGGTCACCGTGCACGGCGGCCTGTGCCAATCCCTGACCTTCGGACGCAACGCGCTGTTCGCCGACCCGATGGATGCTGAGGACCTCGGCATCACCATGATCAAACCGATGAAGCACCCGCGCCTGCGTTCGCGACTGTCGCGCATGGGCGCCTACCGGGCGCGCAGCCTCTTCACCTGGACCGGCATCGCCCAAAACCTCGTCGCGCTCGCCGATGGCAACGCCGCCGAGGATGCCGGCTTCATCGAAAACGAGTGGGACGAACCCGCCAACGACATCGAGTGATGAAACGCACCAAACATCTTCTTTGCAGCGACCTCGACGGCACCCTCCTCGGCGACACCGCCGCACTGGCGGAATTCTCCCGCCGTTGGGACGACTTCCGCCGCCGCACGGGCGCGGCGCTCGCCTATGTCACGGGCCGCTCCGTCGAAAGCGTCACCAAGCTGCTCGACGAGACCCCCGAACTGCCCTGGCCCGACGCCATCGCGGGCGATGTGGGCACGAGCCTCTACCTGCCCAAGGAACTCGCGTGGGACGACGCCTACCACGGCTCGTTCAAGCCGACCTGGGACCGGGGGCGGATCGAATCCATCGTCATGCGCCACTCCGGCCCTGAGCGCCAGGGCGAAGCCGGACAGGGGCCGCTGAAATCCTCCTGGTACTGGAAGCATGCGCCGCGCGCCTCGCTTGAGGCGCTGGAAGCCGCGCTGATGCTGGCCGGCCTGCGCTGTCGGCTGGTGTATTCGGCGGACGAATTCCTCGACATCCTGCCCGCCGGCGCCGGCAAGCACTCCGCCGTACGCCGGCTGGCCGAGCGATTCCGCGTGCCGCACGCAAGCGTGCTGGTGGCCGGAGACACGGGAAACGACACCGACATGTTCACGGTGGAAGGCGTGAAAGGTGTGGCCGTGGGCAACGCCCACAAGGAACTGATCAAGGCCCTCAAAAAGGCCCCCGCCACGCACATGCTGCTCGCCCGGGCGAACCATGCCGCAGGAGTGATGCAGGGCTGTCGCTTCGCTTTCGGCGAGGCCTTCGAACCCGCCGCCGCGCGAAGCAAGTCCTGACGCCGCGACGCATCAGGCGCCGGCGCCGCCGGAGACCTTGCCGATCACATGCAGGTTCGCCATGGAGATGCCCGAGAGCATGGCGCCCGTGATGCCCAGGAACCCCTGGTCGGTGCCGCACAGGTAGAGGTTCTCCAGGTGCGTGCGTCCGTCGCGGCTCTTCACGGGAGCGCCGTAAATGGCGCCGCCCAGATGCCCGGTGAACCGGCTCACGGTCAACGGCGTGAACATATCCGTGGCCCGGATACTCTTTGCGAACGCGGAGTCTTCCACCGTAGGCAGGTGGGCGCGCGCGAGGTCCAGCAGTTTCGGCAGCCACTCGGCCTTGGCGGAGGCGTAGGCCTCGGGCGAAAGGGATTTCCACGCCTCATACGAGCCCAGCGCGGTCACGCGCAGCCAGCCCTCGTCGAGCTTGCGGCCGTCGGAATAGGCGTAGTTGTTCGGGATGCAGATGACGCCCGAACGGGCGTCCACCAGGTCCCGCGCGCGCTCGTAACGGAAGCGGTCGGAGTCGCAGAAGAAGAGAATGGTGTCCTTCCAGCCGAAGTCGGCGGCCGGGTCGCGGTCAAACACCGCCATGGACTCGCAGTAACCGAGTCGCCCGATGTTGTCGGCGCCAATATCGGGGGACAGGTCGGAACACAACCGCTGCGTCTCCACGATGCCGGCGCTGGAGATGATATGGTCGGCGGTGATGACCGAGCCGTCGTCGAGCTCGAGCGCGGCGGCGCGGCCCTTGTCGGCGACGATGCGGCGCACGCCGCACTTCATCTTCCGCTCGCCGCCGGCCTGCCGGTACTTGTCGAGCAGTACGCGCAACACCTGGCGCACGCCGATGTAGGGGCGAGCGAAGCCTTCGTGGTAGAGGCTCTTCCACATGATGGCGAACTGGGGCACATCCATGTCGTTCTCCCGCGCGCTGCCGTAGTAGAAAAGCGGGATGAAGAGCATGTCGATGAGCGCCTCGTCGCTCACGAAGCCGCGTATCCACTCGCTCGCCGAACCGGCCGCGGCGTCCAGCGCCGTCTCGTCCATCGCACGCACCGCAGAATCCAGCCGGCGAAACCCGTCGATCTGGGACGGGAACTCGCGCGCCACCTCGGACTCGAGCACCGCGAAGTCGTTGGTGAACGAGAGACGGCGGCCGCCCATCAGGATGGCCGAACCCACCTGAGGGGCCAGGTCGAGCTCGTCTCGCCGGATGCGCAACTGGCGCAGCAGCTTCACGAGCGGCGTGCCCTTGGCGTTGGCCGGCACATAGTTCGTCATGGCGTGCAGGCCCACATCGTACTTTCGCCCGGCGATGGAGTAGAAGCCGTTGAGGCCGCCGGGCGCGTTGTGTCGCTCCAGGATGAGCGTCTTCAGGCCGAAGTGCGCGAGGCGGATGCCGGCCGCGAGGCCCGACATGCCCGCGCCGATGACGACGGCGTCGAAATGACGCCCGTTAAGCGAAGTCATAAGGCAAAATGCAGAATGCAGAAGTGGCTCCGCTTCGCTTCGCGAGAGCGTGAGGGGTTTTCGAAAAAGCCGGCGGTGCCGGACGGCGCAGCCGGCCCACTTTTGCCTTTTGCATTTTACCTTATGCCTTGGCGGCTTGCACCGCCTTGTTGCAAAGCTCCAGCACGGCGGAGCGCACGGCGATGCCGTTGGAGACCTGTTCCAGGATCACGGAGCGAGGGCCGTCGGCGATCTCGCTCTCCACCTCGACGCCGCGGTTAATGGGGCCGGGGTGCATGACGATGGCGCCGGGCTTGAGCCACGAGAGGCGCTCGCGGTTGAGGCCGAAGCGTCCGGTGTACTCGCCGAGCGAGGGGAAGTGCGTGGTCGTCTGGCGCTCGTGCTGGATGCGCAGCAGCATCACGGCGTCCGCCTCGGCCAGCGCGGTGCGCAGGTCGTGCACGACGCGCACACCCGGGAACGCCTCGGCGAACTTGTGCGGCGCGAGCGTGGAGGGGCCGGCGAGCGTGACCTCGGCGCCGAGCTTGGTGAGGCAGTGGATGTTGGAGCGCGCGACGCGCGAGAAGAGGATGTCGCCCAGGATTGTGATCTTCTTGCCGCGCAGGTCCCTGCCCAAGTGAAGGCGCATGGTGAACGCGTCCAGCAGCGCCTGCGTGGGGTGTTCGTGCGCGCCGTCGCCGGCGTTGATGACCGGGATGTCGAGCACGCCCGCCAGGTAGGCGGCCGCGCCGGCGGCGCTGTGGCGGATGATGATGGTGTCGGCGTTGAGCGCGCGGATGTTCATCGCCGTGTCGCGCAGCGTCTCGCCCTTCGAGAGGCTCGATGCGCTGCCGGAGATGGAGATCACATCGGCGCCGAGGCGGCGGGCCGACACCTCGAAAGCGGTGCGCGTTCGCGTGCTGTTCTCCAGGAACAGGTTGACCACCGTGCGGTTGGCCAGCGCGTCGTAGCGCTTGTGCTCGTGCAGCTCGGAATGGTAGAACTCGGCGCGCTCGAAGATGATTTCAAGCTCCTCGCGGGAGAGCGGCTCGATGCCGGTGAGGTCTTTTCGGGTCCAGGTGGACATAAAGTTTTCAGTTTTTCAGTTTTCGGTTTTCAGCCCGGTTTCCGCAGAGGGTTTTCGTCGGGCGCGAGCGACTCATGCGCCTCCGAAAACTGAAAACCGAAAGCTGAAAACGCGGAGTTCCTATCGGAGTCCGGAGGCGAGCAGCTTGGTCTTCGCCGCCATGGCCGGCGCGATGGCCGCGCGGTCGCCCAGGTTCTGGGAAATCACGTTCACGAGCGCGGAACCCACGACCACCCCGTCGGCCACCGAGCCCACCGCGCGCACATGCTCGGGAGTGGAGATGCCGAAGCCCACGACCACCGGCACCGTGGCGTGCTTGCGAATGCCGGCCACGGCCTCGGCCATGTCGGCGGCCAGGTCGGTGCGCTCGCCGGTAACACCGGTGCGCGAGACATAGTAGATGAAGCCGGAGGCGTGTTCGGCGATGAGCTTCACGCGCTCGGGAGGCGTCGTCGGGGCGACGATGAAGATGTTGGCGACGCGGTGCTTGCGGCAGGCGGCGATGAGCTCGCCGGCCTCCTCGGGAGGGCAGTCCAGCGCCAGGATGCCGTCCACGCCGGCCTCGGCGCAGCGCGCGACATAGGCCTCGACGCCCTGAGAAAAGATGAGGTTGTAGTAGGTGTAAAGGACGACCGGCTTCTGCGTGTGCGCGCGCAGCTCGCGAATGAGCGCGAAGAATTTGTCGTGCGTCATGCCGGCGGCCAGCGCGCGCTGGGCGGCGAGCTGGTTGGTCAGCCCGTCGGCGAGCGGGTCGGAGAAGGGCACGCCGATCTCCAGAATGTCCGCGCCGTTGTCGGCGAGCGCCTTGAGCACGGCCAGCGAGGTGGCGGCGTCGGGGTCTCCGCCGCAGACATAGCTGACGAAGGCGGCGCGCTTGGCGGCTTTGGCGGAGGAGAAGGCGTGGGCGATGCGGTCCATACGGATGCCCGCGAAAGATTCCGCCGGCGGCGTGCGGGGCAATCCCAATTTGGGTTTGCCGGATACGCCGGAGTGCGACCGTATGCGCGGCGGCTCAGCCCCTCGGGCCGAAGTGGTGGAATGGCAGACACCCCCGACTTAAAATCGGTTGCTTAACAGCGTGCGGGTTCGAGTCCCGCCTTCGGCACTTTATCAGTGAACATGCGGCCTAGATGGCCACGGGGGCGGCGGTTGTAATCAAAACCCGGATTCGTAATCACTATCTCACTGCCAACTCACTGCCAATTTTTCAACTTCGGTTCGAACAAAACCGAACATGAGCGAATCGAAGCGAATCAGGGTGCGCGAGACCCCCAACGAGGGCCCAAACTCCCGCTGGTGCGTGGACGGGGAAAAGACCTTGGACGGGAAGCGAAAGCGCACCTTCTTTCCGACAAAAAAGCAGGCGGAGGCCTACGCCCAGCAAACCCGAGTCAGGCTGGACAACGAAGGGCTTGAAGGCAAGGGACTGACGGCGGACGACAGGCGCATGGCCGCAATCTGCATCGCCAAGCTCGCCCCCACGGGGCGCACACTGCTCGACGCCACCAACCACTTCCTCGATTACCTCGAAAGGGTGGAACGCACCTGCACCGTCGAAGCGCTTGCGGACGAGTGCATAGCCGCCAAGCGAAAGGGCTCCTATTCGGCCCGCTACATGAAGGACATCGTGAAGGTGGGCGGCGAACTCACGGCGACCTTCGGAAGCCGATTTGTGAGCGAAATCCTGCCCCGGGAACTCGATGATTGGTTATGCGAGCTGGATTGCGGGCAAGTCACCCGCAACTGGTATCGGCGAATGATGGGCATCTTCTTTTCCTACGCCTTCAAACGGGGATACTGCACCGTCAACCCCGTCGAACGGGTGGAAAGGGTGAAGGAACCCGCCAAGGACATTGAGATCCTCACCCCCGAACAGGCGGAAACGCTCCTGAAGGCCGCCGCGCCGGAGGTCGTGCCGTTCATCGCAGTTTCCCTGTTCGCCGGACTGCGCCGCGAGGAAGTCCGCCGCTTGGATTGGGCCTCGGTTCACCTGAACCGCAGCACGCCCGTAATCGAGGTCAAGGCGTCGAACGCGAAGACCAAGTCGCGCCGCGTAGTCCCGATCCAGCCCAACCTCGCCGCATGGCTAAAGCCCCACGCAAAGAAATCCGGGCCCGTCGCCCCCGACGACCTGCGCAACCTGTTCGATGACGCCCGGCGCAAGGCTGGATTCGTCAAACCCAAGAAAGAGGGCGGCGCACTGACGGAATTCAAAAACCATCTGCGCCACTCCTACGGCTCCTACCGGCTACCGATGATCAACAACGACCATCAGCTCGCTATGGAAATGGGGAACAGCCCCGCCATCATCTACCGCCATTACCGCGAACTCGTTCACATCGAGGACGCGCAGCGGTTTTGGAACATCTACCCCTGAACCCATGTCGCCAAAAGCAAAGAAAACCGTCCGAAAGCGTCGAACCGCCTTCCGTAATGAATTCGGCGAAGACAGCCTGCCGATCCAATGCGCATTTTTTGCGGAAGAAACGAATTACATCAGCGAATACGAACGGCTGAACACAGGAATCCCCGTTCCGAGTTACACCGCACGCAGTTATGCAGCGCACGCATTCAGCCTACCCTTTGACGAGCGTTGCGATTTCCGGGCAAAATGCATCCCATTCATACCATACGACATCGAAATAGAAGGACGAAAGGTTAGCCCTGATAAACTCAAAAACATCGGCAACTATCTGGACGCGACAGCAGAGGCAAACCCCCGCTTTTTCTCAAAATACGCAGCCCTTTGCAGCGACCGGAAAAACCGCATCCATCCTGTCGATAAAGTGATCCTTGAAAGCCCAAAGGCATCCATCACCGAGCTTTCTGAAATCATTTCATCCAGAAACCTGAACAATGCATTTCAGGATGCCGACCTAATCACGAAGCGGAGACAGCGCCTCTTTCATGCCTGCAAGCAATACGAGACGAACAGGCTGATTGAATTTGCGGATCACCACATCCATTACGACCCCCGACACCCCTGCTTCACGCTAGTGGCGTTCAACGATGAACACGCCGGAGAACTACTTCCAGAAGAAGGCCCGGAGAAATTCCTCACGGACGAAGCTTGGGAAAAATGGCCCATCTCTTCCCGTGTTTTGAATCGAACGGACTTTGTATGCACACGATTGACCCTCAAACCTGACGCAAACTGGAGAGACCTCAATTACCGCATCACAACGGAGCCGACAATCGAGGGGAAAATCGGTTTCGGAATGAACATTTCCAACAACGGTAACAAGTTGAGCATCACATACTTAAAAAAGTAGGACAACCCCCTCCCCATCGGTGTCCGGGACGAAAGCGCGCAGTTATGCGAAGGTGGGGCCACTGACACGCAAGGAATGATTCCTGCGCATCAGGCCTCACCAATGAAAAACCAAAACACCGTCACGCCGGCGCAGCCCACGGGCCGCCGCCTCCTCACCCTCGAAACCGTCACCGAACGCTGGGATTGCTCCCGCCGCTATGTCGAAGGCCTGATCGCCTCCGGCGTGCTGCCCGCACTGAAAATGGGCAAGCGCATGACCCGCCTGCGCGAAGCCGACATCGAGGCCTATGAAAACCGCTTCCTCGTCCGTGGGCCGCAAGCCCTGGCGGGAGCCAACGCCTAACCGGGAGCCGTCGCCATGCACATGCACCGCGCCGCCCTCCCCCTCCCCGATCTGATCGGGGAAGCCAAACGCCGCCTCACGATTCCCGAAATCTGGGAAAAGCTCGGACTGCCCGGCATGCCGGGCAAATCGTGCCGCTCCCCGTTCCGTGAAGACCGTGCCCCTTCGTTCTCGATCTACGCCGACGGCTCCCGCTGGAAGGATCACGCCACCGGAGAAAACGGGGATGCCCTCGACTTCATGGCGAAGGCCATGAACCGCCCCGTTTCCGAAACCGTGGCCGCATTTCTCGCTTGGGCGGGAATCGCCCCGAAACACCCCCGCCCCATCGGAGCCATTTTGCGGGAGGAAATGGGCCCCGTTTACGGCCCCATTCTCCGTCGCTGTATGACGAATGTTAGGGCCGATAATGGGGGCCCTCAACCCCCGCACCGCCCCCCGTTCGCCGCGCCCGTTTTGAGAAATGGGCACATGGCCCCCTTCCCCTCGATGGTTAAGCGGAACAACGGCACCCAAACGCCCCCCGTTTTGGCCCCCGTTTCTCTGCCCCCGTTGGGCAACGGCACCCCCGAAGACCGGCAGGCGCTGGCCCATATCCGGAAACTGCCCTCCGTTTCGGGAATCGCTCTCGCCGTTTCCCGCGCCATTTTGGGGTTCGCCCCCGTGCGTGATGACGGGGCCGAAACGCCCGCTTGGTTCATCACCGACGCGAAGCGCGCCAACGCCCAAGCCCGCCGCCTCGACGGCCTCCCGTGGCAAGGCCTGCCCGGCACGCCCAAGGCCCGCACTTGGAAGGGCGCTTGCGCCGGCTGGCCCATCGGCGCGACGGATGCCGAAAACCGCCCCTTCGTGCTCCTTTGCGAAGGCGGCCCCGACTTCCTCGCCGCCTTCACGCTGATCGCCCTGCACGCGACCGCCCCCGATGCTTGGGCCGTGCTCGCCGTCACCGGCGCTTCCCAAAAGCTGCACCCCGAAGCGCTCGCGCTGCTTCGCGGGAAGCGCATTCGCATCATCCCCCACGCCGACAAAGCCGGAGCCGCCGCCGCGCTGCGCTGGGACGCCGATCTCGCCGCCGCCGGCGCGACCGTCGATTGGTTCGATCTGCGCCCGTTCCTGCCTCCGGACGGGAAAGACCTGAATGACGCCATGGCGCATGACGACGCCGCGCTCGCCCCGATTGTCCGCATTGCCGACAATGAAACGGAGGCCGCCCGATGAACTCCCCCGATCTCCTCTCCGATGCCGAATCCAAGCGCGACTTCGCCCTCGCGCAAGGCGTCCCGCCCGCCGCTTCTGCTCCGGGGTATGCCGAAATTGTGGAAACGGTGGAATTCCCGCCCCTCACCGAATCCGACGATTCCACCAATTCCACGAATTCGGCACATCCCGGCATGCACTCGCCGCCCTATCCCCGCGACAGCATCCTCGAAGATTGGGTGATCGCCATGCGCGAGACCACCGAGGCCCCGGATTCCTTCATCCTTGGCGGCATCCTGCCGGTTTGCTCCGCACTCATGGGCCGGCGCACCTTCATCCGCTTCGGCTCCAAGAAATACCCGAACCTGTTCAGCATGATCGTGGGGCGCGCCGGCATGCGCAAAAGCACCACCCTGCAACCCGCCCGCGAACTCGCCTCGCGCATGCTTGCGCCCGGCGCACTCTACTCCGGCACCGCCAGCGAGGAAGCGCTGTTCAAGCACTACCAAGCGCAGCCCGACCGCCTCTTCTTTGAGGACGAAGGCAACACCGTGTTGAAGCACTGGGCCGATTCCGCGCCCGGCCAGATGGTCTCCAAACGCATGCTCAAGCTCTACGACTGCGCCGCATGGGAACAGGCCTACTTGCGACAGGAAGCCGACTCCAAGGACGGCACCGGGTGCGTGCGCATCGAGGAAACCTGCACCTCGCTTGTCCTTGGCGCTACCTACAACTGCTGCCGCTTCAACGGACTCGACAACCGCGACGGCATGCAGCGCCGGGTGAACTACTACTTCGCCGAATGCGAAGCGCGCGAACTCGACTGGCCCGAAGCCCGCACCGATCTGAAAAAGCTCGCCCTTGTTTTCGCCCCTCTCGCCGAAATCGAAGGCGAATTCACCGACCTGCGCCAACTGCCCGACACCTTTGCCGTGTGGCAGGACATTCAGGCCCAAGTGCGCGAAATGAAAAAGGAGAACGCCGGCGTTTCGCTCGACGAGGAAGCGCGCCTTTCGACCCTTTCGGAAATACCCGCGAAAACCCTGAAATTCGCCATGATTTTCGAGGCCTGCCGTTGGGCGAAAACCAAAAGGGGAAACCCTTTGGAAATACGCCCCGACACCCTGAAAATCGCCTTTGCTCACGCAAAAATGGGCATGGAGGCTTTTCGGGTGATTCAAACCATTGGCGAGCGCGCCGAAATCCGCTCCGAGGCGGATTCCCTTTTGGCCACCATCCGCGCCGAATGGGGCGCTTTTTCCGCAGGAAAGCCGGTCATCCTGTCGAAAAGCCAAATCACCCACCGCTTTGCGGGAAATCCGGGCCGAAAAGGTGCGCGCACCCCCGAACACCTTTACGAAAAGGTTTTGCCCGACCTGATCCGCCGGCATCAGGCCCGCGACCTCGGAAAAACCGGCAACCTGCACCGCTTCGCGTTTCGCCCGGAAAACGGATGAAAAGCCCCCGCGAGTAACCGAAACGAAACGCCCCCTTTCCCTCTGGGAACGGGGGCATTTCATTTTCCACCCGCCGCTCCGCCGCCCCCGTTTTTCCGCCTGCAAAAACACCCATTTTCGGCCTTTAGCCGCCCCTCATTTTCCCATTTCCTGCCGCCCCATGTCCGCCCCGACGAAATCCGACCCCGTTCTCGCCTTTATCGACCGCTGGAAGCGCCTCGCCGACACCGCCGCCGAACGCGCAAACAAAGACCTTTTCCTCGTCGAACTGTGCGACCTCCTCGGCGTTGAGCGTCCGCACCCGAAAGGCTCCCACGCCAACGGCTATGTTTTCGAGCGGGATGTGCGCGCCCGCCTCGATGCGGAAACCGAGGAAAAAGGCTTCATCGACCTCTACAAACGCGACTGCTTCATCCTCGAAGCCAAGCAATACGACGCGGCCCGACCGACCGACGCCAAGACGCCCCTTCTCCCCGGCCTTGCCGCCGCACGCACCGGCGTTCGTCGCGACACCGCCGCGCACCGCAAGGGCCTCATCGCCGCCAAGCGTCAGGCCATGCGCTACGCCGCAGCGCTGCCATCCGATGAACCTGCACCGCCCTTCATCCTCGTTCTCGATGTGGGCCACTCCCTCGAACTCTACGAGGAGTTTTCCCGCACCGGCAAAAACTACGCCCCCCACTATCTCCACGAGGGCAAGCATGTCATCACCCTCGACGACCTCGCCGACTCCGAGGTGCGCCGCAAGCTCGCCCTGATCTGGACGGACCCGACCTCCCTTGACACATCCCGCAAGGCCGCCGACGCCACCCGCGAGATCGCCGGCTACCTCGCCGCCCTCGCCACCCGCTACGAGGCCGCCAAATACCCGCCCACCCTCGTCGCCGGTTTCCTCACCCGCTGCCTCTTCTGCATGTTCGCCGAAGATGTAGGGCTGCTACCCAAGGACAGCTTCGCGGAACTGCTGATCTCCCTGCGCAAAAACCCCGGCGGATTCGTCCCCGCGCTCGAAGGGCTTTTCCGAGAGATGAACACCGGCGCGGCGTATTCGCTTTCGCTGCGCACCAAAGTCCTGCACTTCAACGGCGGCATTTTCGCCGACGCCCGCGCCCTCCCGCTCGAAACTGACCAAAACGGGGTCTCCGAAACCCTCGAAATCCTCATCCGCGCCGCCAAGTGCAACTGGTCGCTCGTGGAGCCGGCCATCTTCGGCACCCTCCTCGAACGCGCCCTCAACCCCGACGAGCGCCACAAGCTCGGCGCACACTTCACGCCTCGCGCCTATGTCGAACGCCTGATCGTGCCCACCTTCATCGCCGACCTGCGCTCCGAGTGGGAAGCCGTGGAAATCGACGCACTCGCCGCCTTTGACGAGGGAGAGGATTCCGCCGCCTTCAAATCCATCGACGCCTTCCACCGCAAACTCTGCGGGATCACCGTCCTCGACCCCGCCTGCGGCTCCGGCAACTTCCTTTATGTCGCCTACGACCTGCTGAAAACCCTCGAACATGAGGTGATCGACCGCCTCCGCGAATTCGGCAAATCGCCCAACCTGCGTGCGACCGAGAAAACCGCCATCCTGCGCGACGCCGGACTCCTGCGCACGGTCGATCCGCACCAATTCCTCGGCCTCGAACTCAACCCCCGCGCCGTCGAACTCGCCTCCCTCGTCCTCTGGATCGGCCATCTCCGCTGGCACCGCCGCTTCCACGGCGAAGCCACCCCGGCCGAACCCGTGTTGAAGGACTTCAAAAACATCCGCCACGCCGACGCCGCGCTCACCCACGGCGAACCGGTCATCCGCAAAGACAAATCCGGCAAAGAGGTTTTCACTTGGGATCGGCGTTCCATGAAAACCGACCCGGCCACCGGCCGCGAAGTCCCCGACGCGTCAAAGACCGTCCCCGTTTACGACTACCCCGACGCGCGCCCCGCCGATTGGCTCGCGCTCCTCGACATAGACCTGGTGGACTACATCATCGGCAATCCGCCTTTCCTTGGCGGATCGAAGCTGCGTGAAGACTTGGGCGACGGCTACGCCGAAGCCCTGTGGGCAGCCTACCCGGAACTGCCCGACAGCGCCGACCTCGTCATGTATTGGTGGCACAACGCCGCCACACTCACTCGCGCCGGCAACTGCCGCCGCTTCGGATTCATCACCACCAACTCCCTCAAACAGATTTTCAACCGCAGGGTTATTGATTTGAGCATCTCCGAGAAAATGGCAGGTGGCGATGAAATCGCCTCGCCTCGCCTCGCCTCGCCTCGCCTCGCCTCGCCTCGCGGCGTAGGCTCGGCGAATCCTCTCTCAATCAGGTTCGCCATCCCCGACCACCCGTGGGTGGACAACGCCGACGGAGCTGCCGTGCGCATCGCCATGACCGCCGCCGCCCCACTCGCACCGGGCCAATCTTCCGAAGGTCTGCTTCTCTCCGTTACCAAGGAGGGCGAACCGGATCAGGACGGGGCCGTGCCCGTGGAATTCGCCCCGCCCTCGCGCGGGCGAATCCACGCCAACCTCACCATTGGCGCTCCCGTAGGGGATGCCGTGCCACTCCAAGCCAATGAAGGGGTGTCCTGCCCCGGATTCAAACTGCATGGCGCTGGATTCCTAATTTCCCCCGCCGAAGCCGCAGCGCTTGGTCTTGGCTGCCGCAAAGGACTCGAAAACCACATCCGCCCCTACCGCAACAACCGCGACCTCACTGAATCGCCTCGCGGCGTCATGGTCATCGACCTGTTCGGCCTTACCGTCGACGAGGTGCGCGAACGGTATCCGGAGGTTTACGATCATGTCCTGCGCACCGTGAAACCGGAGCGTGACGCCAACAAGCGCGACACCTACCGGACAAACTGGTGGACATTCGGAGAGGCGCGGCGCGACTTCCGCCCCGCCCTCGCCGGCCTGCCGCGCTACATCGCCACCGGCGAAGTCTCGAAACACCGCGTTTTCCAGTTCCTGCCCGGAGATATCGCGTCGGACAACATGCTCGTCTGCATCGCGTTGCCCGACGCCTTCGCGCTTGGCGTGCTAAGTTCGCGCTGGCATGTCGATTGGGCGCTCGCCGCCGGAGGGCGCATGGGCATGGGCAACGACCCCCGCTACAACAAAACCGCCTGTTTCGAGCCGTTTCCGTTCCCCGGTTGCGACGACGCCACACGGGGCCAAATCGGCAAGATTGCCGAATCACTTGATGCGCACCGCAAGCGCGTCACCGCCGAAACTGGTGAAGGGATTACATCGCAATACAATGCCCTTGCCGACCTGCGCGCCGGCAAGCCTCTCGCGACTAAGCAACAGGAAGCCTTGAAAGCGCTCGGCACTGCCACGCTCCGACAGCTTCACGACGAACTCGATAAACTCGTCGCCGAAGCCTACGGCGTGCCCGCCGACATGCCGGAGCCCGATTGGCTCGTACACCTCTGCGACCTGAATGCCGAACGCGCCGAAGAGGAGAAACGCGGCCTGATCCGCTACCTGCGCCCGGACTATCAGGCCAAGCAATCCGAAGCGCCCAAGGCCAAGAAAGCAGCCGCCCCCGCGAAGCCGGCCAAACCCGCGAAGAAGTCACCCGCCGCCAAGCCCGCCAAGGACACCGCACCGGCTCGCATCGAACTTCGCGGCACCCGCGCACAACGCATCCGAACCCTGCGCGCCATGCTCCCTCGCGACGGCTCCCCCGTAACCTTCGACACCATCGCCGCTAAGTTCACCACCAAGGACGGCACCCGCGCACAACTCGACGACGCCCTGCGCAAAAACCTCTCCCTGCTCGTCGATTACGGCTTCGCCCGCCACGCCAAGCGCGCCGACACCTATCGCCGCGACAGTTGAGCGCCGCCCCAACCGCATAAGATTTCGTCACCATGACCACCCACACCGCCCTCGCCGTCTGCTTCGCCCTTATGGGCATTCTCGGAGCCATTGCATGGAGGTTAGCCGGAAAAGCCTTGGCCGAACAATCGCCGGAGGCCCCCGCCCAACGGGTTTTCGCCGTCAAGCTGGGGCGTTTCGTCGCGTCAACCTCCGCAGTGCTCTCGTTCTGCATGGCGGGGATTATCCATTTCCGCTGATCCAGAGGCGGGGCGGCCAATAGCTGAGCTTCTCTC
This sequence comes from uncultured Opitutia bacterium, assembly GCA_945957395.1. Lineage (GTDB taxonomy): Bacteria > Verrucomicrobiota > Verrucomicrobiia > Opitutales > UBA953 > CAMFKE01. The sequence goes on along the minus strand of CAMFKE010000001.1, from coordinate 248,538 downwards.
AATCCCGCATCGCGGCCAACCAGACGGGGCGGGTTTCCCAGTCCCCGGGAATCCTAGCCAAAGCGCGAAGTTCGGCAGGCAACAGCGCAAGATGCCGGCCGATACGAGCCGGCAAATCGGAATCCGGATCAATGATGGATTCCAAATGCGCCAGATGCACCAACATGTTGTAAACTGAAGGTTCAACGCGGGTTCCGGGCGTGTAGCCGGAAGCCGGTGTCATATCTGGGCAAACGCTCTCACGAACCGCCCGGGGCGTATGGCGCGACAGCGGCACTTTTGCCGGCACCGTATAGTTCCAGAGCCGCGCGTGATGCGCCGCCCGGTTGCGAACCTGAACCAAGGCGTTCACCATCGGCGCGAACTCGCTTTCAATGTAACCGTAGGTTTGCGCCACGGCCCGGGGCGCACTTGGCACCCGATGGTCACTGGGCCGTGCCGTGTCGGCATAAAGTTTGGATAACAGGCCGAAGCTCATAACTTCGACCGCCACCCAAACCTCCATGCGAGAATCGGAAGACCGGTCGTATTTGCGGACAAAGTCATCCTTCGAGCGGCGAACCTCTTTCCGAAAATCCTCCATGTTTTCGTCATGATGATCGGAATCCCGGAAATTAGCCGAATCCAGATAGCCGAATTCGCCGTGAATCCGGGCAAAATGATACGCCCAGCGCGACCGCAACGAGACTTCGACACGCTTGCACGCCTCCATGACCAACATGCGTAAACGGCGGTCGAAATGGTAAAGCTCCCAAGCCCTTTCAAAGGTCGCCCCGGGTAAAAAGCGGTTGTCGTCCCCATTCCGGCGAGTCTGCTGCCAAAGCGTGAACGGTCGCCAGTAAATGCTGAGCCTGTAGTAATTGTAGTGTTCGAGGCAGTGCCGCGCCCTCGCTTCGTCGGAAATCACCATGCCGCGCTGCCGAAGTTGCGCGATTTGCTCCTCAATGGTCTTGAAAGGCTTCATCCGGGTAAAAAACGGCCCCACACGCTTACCTTGCGGCAGAGGCATGTGGGGATCTGTTGCAAACGAAAGTCCTGCCTTTGCCGGAATTCGCAAGACAAATTCGAGATTGGGGGGCTCGCCTCGCATAGGCCCGTCCTCAGGACGGGCCTATGCGATGAAGGAGGAGACGCAACGGGGAAAAGCGCCCCCTCTTCAGTGCAAAAATTCCACTGCCAAAAAGTTGGCAGTGGCTGCGCCCTCGACCGCACAAAATCGCTTTTTGGCACCGGCCCAAAATGCGCGAGGGAAAGCCACCAACCGAAAATCTGTCGCCCGCTTGAAAACGCCCCGAAAAACGGCCGAAAAACGGAAACGATTATCAACGACTTACGCTTGGCAGTGACTGCCAATTTTTGCACCTCTTTTTGCGCAACCCTTCGGAACTGTTCTAGTATTCATGCGGGTTTTCTGGCCGCCAAAAGGGCCCGGAAGGACTTAAAATCGGTTGCCTAACGGCGTGCGGGTTCGAGTCCCGCCTTCGGCACTCTTGGGGCCACGGCGCGGGGCTCGCGACCGGGCTGCGGTCAGACCAGCCGGATGCCCTGGGCGCGCGCCTTGAGGAAGGCGGCGACGGACTCGTTCTCGGGGGTTCGACGGTCGATGGCGAGGGCCAGCAGCTTGCGCCCCTTGTCCGTATAGGCCGAAAGGGACTGGGTGAGGCTGTCCAGTTCCTGCCGGAGCTCCTGCACGCGGGCCTGAGACATGTCCTCGCGGTTGCGCCATTGCCGGTCGAACACCTCGTATTGCTCGCGGATGCTGCGGCGGCACTCGGCCTCCATCTCGCGACAGCGCCGACGGGAGGCCTCGCCCGCAGCCTCGGCCTCGCGACCGAGCTGCTCCAGCCGCCGGGCCGCCTCGGCGTTGCGTCGCTCATGGGCGATGCGCCAACGCTCGTCGGCGCGCCCTTCGAGGTCTTTCAGGGCCTTCGGGCTCATCAGCCTAAATCCGAAAAGGGAGAGGTTCATGGCGTGGTTGCGGTGCGGGAAACGGGCCGGCGCACGGCGACGTCCAAGGACGCGCCCCTTTAACTGTTCGCGCGAACAAAAAATATAAGGGCGGCGGATTCACCGGGTTGGCGCTGTCGAATAAGAAACGCGCCGGATTGGGGTTGAACTCCCGGGAGGCGCCGCGTCTATTCCCGCGCCACTCCGTCTCACCGTAACGCCGCCCGGCCCCATGCGCCAATACCACGACCTGCTTCGACTCACCTTGGAATCCGGCGAAACCCGCAAAGACAGGACCGGCGTGGGCACGCGGGGCATCTTCGGGGCCCAGCTCAGATTCGACCTCGCCGAGGGCTTCCCGCTGGTGACGACAAAGAAGGTGCACCTGAAGTCGATCATTCAGGAGCTCCTCTGGTTTATTTCCGGCCGCACGGACAACGCGTGGCTCAATGAGCGCGGCGTGACCATCTGGGACGAGTGGGCGACGAAGGAACAGTGCGCAAAATTCGGCCGCGGCGAGGGAGACCTGGGCCCGGTGTACGGCCACCAGTGGCGTAATTTCGGTGCGACGATGAACCCGGACGGCTCCTACGCGAAGGACGGCGCCGACCAGCTCGCCACGCTCATCGAGGGGATCAAAAAGAACCCGCACGGCCGCCGGCACATCGTGACGGGATGGAACCCCAAGGAGGCCGACCGCGTGGCGCTGCCGCCCTGCCACACGCTTTTCCAGTTTCATGTCAGCGGCGAAGGTCGCCTCTCGTGCCAGCTTTACCAGCGCAGCGCCGACCTGTTCCTGGGCGTGCCGTTCAACATCGCCTCGTACGCGCTGCTCACGCACATGGTGGCGCAGGCGTGCGGCCTGAAACCCGGACACTTCGTGCACACCTTCGGCGACGCGCACATCTACCTGAATCATTTCGACCAGGTGAACCTGCAGCTCTCGCGGGAGCCGCGCCCCCTGCCCACCCTGCGGCTGAACCCCGAAGTGAAGGACCTTTTCGCCTTCCGCTACGAGGACATCGAGGTGGTCGGCTACGATCCGCACCCGGCGATCAAGGCGCCCGTGGCGGTGTGACCGCCAGGTTTTCCGTGACCCCGTTTCCCGGTGCCGAAAGCTGAAAGCCGAACCACCGAACACCCTTCGCCATGTCCGCCACCTCCCCCGCCCCGGGCGCACCGCGCTCGCTCATCGGCATCGCCGCGCTCGCCAGAAACCGCGTGATCGGTCTTCGGGGCAGGCTTCCCTGGAGGCTGCCCGAGGACTTCAAGCACTTCAAGGCCACGACCATGGGCGGCGTACTCGTCATGGGACGCGTATCCTATGAGGAAATCGGGAGGCCGCTGCCGGGAAGGGAGACGGTCGTGCTCAGCCGGTCGTCCGCCGACATCCCCGGGGTGACCGTGGTGCGCGACTTCGACGAGGTCTGGAGCCTTTTCCCTGAAAAACAGCTGTTTCTCGCCGGAGGCGCGCAGTTGTACGCGCAGGCTCTGCCGCGGTGCACGGAGCTCATCCTCACCCATGTCAACCTGACCCCGGAAGGCGACGCCTTCTTCCCCGAGTACGAGAGCCTCTTCGACGCCGGCGAGGTGATTTCGAGCAACGAACAGTTCACCATCATGCGTCACGCGCGGAAATCGCGCTGAGCGGAGAAAACCGAAATGAACAAATCGACGGTCCGTTTCCCCAAGACCTACACGACGCTCGTGAGAGCGCTGCAGGTGGACTTCACCCCCGGGCACTTCTACGACCTGCTCGTGCTCGGCTTCGTCCTCGGGGCCTTCGCGGCCTCGGTGCTCACGATGGGGGGCATCTCGCAGAACGACTCGGTGCTCGCCCCCAGGCTGCTGGCCGCAGGACTCGCGCTGCACGCCTACGCGCAAGTCTCGCGGGCCGCGCAGGGCGTGCGGTTGCGGTGGGCCGGAGCGGCGCTGCTGCCGTTCGCGGTGTGGCTGCTGCTAGACAGCCGATTCCACAGCCCGGCCGCCTGGCGCGGGCGGGAGCAGGCCATGATCGCGCTGACGGCCGCCGCGGCTTTCTGGGTGACGATTCACCACCTGCGCCACCGGGCGCACAAGTGGATCCTTTTCGGCGCCATGGGTGCGATAGCGGCGGTGTTCGGCGCGATGGTCATGGGCGGCGAACATTATCTGGCTGCCAAACTTTCCAAGCGAGTGGTGAGCGCCGTGTACACCGGACAGGCGACCGGCCCCTTCGGCACGCCGGCCGAGTTCGGCGCCTTCCTGCTGCTGTGCCTTTTCCCTGCGGGAGCCGTGCTCGCCGCTCCGGCGCTGCGACACCGTCGGCGCGTGGCCGCCGGCTATGCGGTCTTGCTCGGCTACATCGGCGTGTGGGCGGCGCATCATGCGCCCACCTGGTACGGCTTCCTGGCAGGATGCGCGCTGCTCGCCCTGCTGCTCATGCAAAGCCGCCGCAAGGCGCTCATCGTGGCCACCGCCCTGGCCGGGCTGGCCTTCTTCGTGCCCAAAATCGCCCGGCTGGACTCGGGACTCTTCCGCACGGTGGAATCTCGCGCGATGGATGCGCAGTCCCAGACGCCCCTGGCGAACAGCGCGCTGGGCATGCTGAAGGACAACCCGCTCAACGGGGTGGGCTCCGGCGCATTCCCCTCGGCGTTTGAGTCGGTGCGCCCCTGGGGCTGGCACCACGACCCGCTGACCGCCGGCGGATTCTTCCACCAACTGGCGGCGGAAAACGGCGCGGCGGGACTGGTACTGCTGGCGCTGCCGGCGGCGGCCCTGTGGCTGGCCGCACTGGCGCTTTGCTGGCGAATCCCCGTTCGCATCTCCCAATACGACAAACAGTTCAAGGTCAGCCGGAGCTTCGCCCCCGAACCGCGCGTGGCTCTCGCGGGAATCCTCGCCGGCACACTGGCCGCCGGCATCGCGCTGAGCATGGACTACCCCAGGCCGTCCGTGGCGCTCGCGCTGGGCTTCTCCCTTTGCGCGGCCGTGGCGGCGCGCGAGGTCTTCGGCAAACGCTTCAGCACAACCCTGGCGCCGCAGCCCAACCCGCGCCTGTGGCTGCGCGCCCCGGTGGGCGCCGCCCCGGTCGTCGCATTCGTCCTGTTCGTATTTCCCGTGTTCGAGAGCGCCGACAACGCCCGTCGCGCCGAGGATTTCGCCCTCAAAGCGCAGGAAACCGCGCCGGCGTCGGAAAACCCGAAGGTGACGCTCCTGTACCGGAAGGCGGCCCTCGACATCGCCGAACGCTGCGCCACCGACGCGCTGCGCACCGTGCCGGACAACGCCCGCGCCGCCGCCGCGCTCGCCCAGGCCCATGCCGCCAGATACCGGGTCACCGGCAAACCGGTGGCGCTGGGCGAATGCCTCTCATGGGCCCGGCTGGCCGCAGAGAAATCCGCCTTCGAACCGTCGCTGAGCCTGCCGCTGGTGGCCGCCCTGCGCATCCATGGAGACAAGGCAGGTGCCGAGAAAACGCTGGAGACGATAAGGGCAAAGGCGCCCCGCAACATCCCGCTGGCGCTTGAGCAGGCGAGAAACCACATCGAAAACGGGCGCGTCGACTTGGCTGCGCCGATAATCGGGGAAATCTTGCGCGCGCAACCGTTGAACCGCGAGGCCGTGCGGCTACGAACACTCACCAACATGAACGCCGGAGACACCGCCCGATGAGCAGCAACGAGCAGCCCCTTCGCCCCGTGGCCACTCCCGAAAACACGCCGCTGCCGCGCCGCCGCAAATCCCGTTCGCGCAAAAACGACGAGCGCAACGCCCTGCGTAACGCCAACCGGCTTTTCCTGGCCAAGCTCGCCCTGATTATCACAGCAGCCTGCCTGTTCCCCGCCATACCCTGGGCCGCGCCTCCCGCCCCGGTTCCTGCGCCCAAGTCCCCCCGCAGCGCGGAGCAACCGGCGTACAACAACACCCCGGCCGAACCCGCGGAAGGCACCGCCTCCCTGCGCAGGCGCTCAGGCCGCTGAGACGCCCTTTTTTGAACTTCCCAAACAACCACTCGTTTTCAACATCCCGCGCCCATGTCGGACTGCCTCTTCTACATCTTCGCCGCCATCGCGGTGGCGGCCGCCACCCTGATGGTGGCCTCGCGCAACACCGTGACCGGAGCCCTCGGCATGATCGCCGCGCTCGTGGCGGTCGCCGCAGACTACTTCCTGCTGGACGCCCCCTTCCTGGGCGTGCTGCAGGTGCTCGTCTATGCCGGCGCCGTGATGGTGCTGTTCCTGTTCATCATCATGCTGCTGGATGTCGACAAGACCTCCCATGAGCGCCGCTCTGCGGCCAAGTGGGTCCTGGGCGCCATCGTCCTCGGAGCCACCGTCGGCGCCATCACCTACGCGCTGACGCACGCCGACCTGGGCGCCGCCAAGGCCGCCGCCGAAGCCGCCCCCGCCACGGGAACGGAAGCGCTGGCAGCGCCGCTGCCGCACGGCACGACCGCCAAGGTGTTCGGCTACGGACTCTTCACCAAGTACATGCTGCCGCTGCAGCTCGCCGGCTTCCTCCTTCTTTCCGCCATGATCGGCGTGGTCACCCTGGTGCGCCGCCCCAAGGAATAAAGAGCCCCGGACGGTCCGCACCCGCGGGACCTAACCACCGATACACCCTCGCCCCCCTTCACCCATGCCAGTCGGAATACTTCATCACCTCGTGCTTGCCGGCGTGCTCTTCGCCATCGGCCTCACGGGCGTCCTCGTGCGCCGCAACCTGATCGCCGTGTATATGTCGCTGGAGCTCATGCTCACGGCCTGCACCCTCGGTCTCGTGGCCTTCTCCAAGCAGAACAACGCCATGGACGGCAACCTCTTCGTCTTCTTCATCATCACCGTGGCGGCCGCCGAAGTGGCCGTCGGCCTGGCCCTTATCGTGGCCCTCTTCCGCAAGCGCGGCACGGTGCGCTCCGACGAACTCACCAGCCTTAAAAACTAATGACTCCGGAAACCGCCTTCCAGACGCTGCTGGGCGCCCCGCTCGCCGCCGCCGCGATATCCGCGCTGTTCTTCCGCCGCTCGCGCTGGGGAGCCCCCGTGCTCTCGCTCGCCGCCGCCGGCACCATCCTGTGGGTCAGCCTGCAGCTGCTCCTGGGGTGGGACGGGCACGAGGCCCTGCACACCAGCTACACCTGGTTCAAGCTGGGCGACCTCGAGTTCAAGCTGGGCTTCCTCTTGGACAAGACGGCGGCGCCCATGCTATTCACCGTCTCCTTCGTGGCGTTCTTCATCCATGTATTCTCCATCGGATACATGGATGACGACAGCGCTCGCGGCCGCTTCTTCGCCGGCCTGAGCATCTTCATGTTCTCCATCGTGGGCATCGTGCTCGCCGACAACCTCTTCATGACCTTCGTGTTCTGGGAGCTCGTCGGCTTCAGCTCGTACATGCTGATCGCCCACTACTTCGACAAGGACTACGCCGCCGCCGCCTCCAAGAAGGCGTTCATCACCAACCGCGTTGGCGACCTGGGCTTCCTGCTCGGCATCCTCTGGTGCTGGAGCCACTACGGCACCGTCGACTTCCAGGTTCTGGAAAACGCCAAGCTCGCCGGTTCCGGCGTGCCCGCCGCCATCGGCCTGCTGCTCATGTGCGGCTTCATCGGAAAGTCCGCCCAGTTCCCGCTGCATGTGTGGCTGACGGACGCCATGGCCGGCCCCACGCCGGTGTCCGCCCTCATCCACGCCGCCACCATGGTGGCCGCCGGCGTGTACCTGATGGTGAAACTCTCCGTGTGCGGGCTGTTCGCGCCCGTCGCGCTGGATGTGATGCTGTGGTCCGGCGCGGGCCTCGCCGCCCTGGGCGGCCTGTGCGCGCTGGGTCAGACCGACATCAAGAAGAGCCTCGCCTACTCCACCCTGTCGCACCTGGGCTTCATGGGCGCCGCCGTCGGCCTGGGCCGCCCCGAGATCGCGCTGCTGCACATGTCGATGCACGCCTTCTTCAAGGCCACGCTGTTCCTCTGCTCCGGCTCGGTGATTCACGCCTGCCACCACGAGCAGGACATGACCCGCATGGGCGGCCTGCTGAAGAAGATGCCGGTGACCGCCGCCGCCTTCGCCATCTCCGGCCTGTCCATCTGCGCCTTCCCCTACTTCGCCGGCTGGTACTCCAAGGACATGATCCTCACCGCCGCCCTCGTTAACGGCAACTACGGCGCCTTCGCGCTGCTGGCGATCGCCGCCCTGGGCACCGCCCTCTACATCGGCCGCATGTTCCGCCTCGTCTTCCTCGGCAACGCCAATTCCGACGAAGCCGGCCACGCCCACGAATCCAACGCCTGGATGACGATCCCCCTCGTCGTGCTCGGCATCGTCTTCTCCCTCGGCGCCGGCTGGTTCCTCTCCGGCACCCACGCCGCCGAAGGCGCCCGGATGAACGGCCTGTTCCCCGCCTCGGCCACCGAGTTCCTCGCCCACGGCTACCACGAACTCCACCACACCGCCGCCGAGAAGGGCCTCGTGCTGCCGATGCTCGCCCTGGGCGTCATCATCCTCGTGGTCGGCCTCGGCGCCACCCTCTCCTTCTACAAGAAGACGCCGGGCGACGACGCCCTGCGCGTGAAGTCCCCCAAGCTGTACGCCGCCCTGGAGCGCCGCTGGTTCGACAACGCCTACGACTGGTACATCGCCAATGTGCAGCAGCGCGTCGCCGAGTTCTACGCCTTCTTCGTGGACAAGTTCCTCCTCGAGGGCCTCACCATCCGCGCCATCTTCGCCGGTATCCCGGCCGTGGGCGGCATCCTGGTGCGCCGATTCCTGTTCACGGGCCGCATGAGCGACTACGCCGCGTTCTTCGTGTTCGGCGTGATCCTCTACTTCCTCTACTCGGTCGTCCTCTAAGCCGCCACCGGACAACACCTTCACGCTGACCCTCCCGATACACTTCGGCGCCATGAACTCACTCCTGCTTCCCCTGGCCATATTCGTCCCGCTCATCGCGGGCACGATCCTGCTGGCCGGCCGATGCGTGCCCACCGCCCTCGCCAAGGGCCTGGCCGCCTTCGCCTTCCTCTTCCCCGCCGTCTCCGGAATTCTCCTCTGGTACGGCTTCGACGCCTCCGCCACGGCAGACGGCTTCAACTATGTGACCACCCTGCCGGTGGGCATCAAGGACCTCGGCATCGCCCTCACGCTCGGCCTCAACGGCCTGTCCGCCCCGCTCTTCGCGATGGCCGGCATCGTGGGCGTGGCGGCCGGCATCCAGGCCCTTTCCACGGAAGTGGAGCAGCCGAACCGTTACCTGGGCCTGCTGCTGTTCATGCTGAGCGGCCTGCTCGGCCTGTTCGCCTCCATGGACGCCGCGTTCTTCTACTTCTTCCACGAGTTCGCGTTCCTGCCCACCTTCATCCTCATGCTGCGCTGGGGCGGACACGGACGCTACGCCACGGCGGTGTTCATGGCCGTCTTCCTGACCCTGGGCGCCATGATCTCCCTCGCGGGAATCATCTACCTCTACAACACCACCGGCGCCACCAGCTTCAACATCCTGAAGCTCAAGGAGGCCGCCGCGACGCTCGACGCCACCTCGCAGTCATCCATCTTCGGCTTCCTGCTCTTCGGCCTCGGCACGCTCGTGTCGCTCTTCCCCTTCCACAGCTGGGCCCCCGAAGGCTACGCCGTGGCCCCCACCCCGGTGTCCATGCTGCATGCCGGCGTGCTGAAGAAGTTCGGCCTCTTCGGACTCATCCAGATCGGCGCGTTCATCCTGCCCGAAGGCCTGAAGGCCTGGGCCCCCTGGATGCTCTGGCTCGGTCTGGGCAACATCGTGCTGCTGGGCCTCGTCACCATGGTGCAGCGTGACCTCAAGCTCCTCGTCTCGTGGAGCTCGGTCGCGCACATGGGCGCCTGCTTCCTGGGCATCGCCGCCTTCGCCTCCGGCAAGGTGACCGGACTGGGCGGCGTGGCCGTGATGATGTTCGCCCACGGTCTTTCCGTGGCCCTGCTGTTCGTGCTCACCCAGGCCGTGTTCAAGCGCACCGGCACCTTCGTCATGGCCGACATGGGCGGCCTGGCCACCAAGGCCCCCGTGCTCGCCGCTCTCTTCGTGGCCGCCACCATGGCCTCCGTCGGGCTGCCCGGCTTCGCCAACTTCTGGGGCGAGCTCACCATCTTCGCCTCGCTGGCCCACCTCGTGAAGTCCCAGCCCTGGGTGCTCGTCGCCGCGCTCACCGGCATCATCATCTCCGCCATCTACGGCCTTCGCGCCGCCGCCGCCGTCTTCTTCGGTCCCGAAAGCGAGACCGTGAAGGCCGCGCCCGCCCGCGACATCGCCTTCGGCGAACGCCTCGCCGCCGGAGTGCTGCTCGTGGCGCTCGTGGCCGTCGGCTTCGTGCCCTCCCTTGTGACCAAGCCGGTTGACGCCGCCCTGGAGAAGTTCAAGACCGCCGCGCCCGCCGCCATCGTCGAGCCCGCCGTGACCGCCGCCAACGCCGAATAATTACCCGCCATGTTCCTTGCCGAACAAACCGCCGCCGTGGCCGCCGTGCCCGCGATTTACAAAAGCCTATCCGGCACGAACGCCTGGTGGGCGCTCACCCCGGAGATCCTTGTCGGATTCCTCTCCCTCGTCGCACTGGTTGACGGGATGCTGCTGAAGAAGCGCGAGGCCTGGCTCACGCCGGCCATGATCAAGTTCTTCCTGCTGCTCATCGCCGGGCTCTCCTACGCGACGCTCTTCCGCGGCAACTACATCGACGAGCCGCTCTTCGGCGGCCTGATCCGCCAGCACACCTGGTTCACCGATGTGGCCCGGCTCTTCTTCCTGACGACGGCCTTCTGCGTCACGCACCTCATCACGGTGTACCTGCGCGCCAGCCGACTCGCCCACCACGAGTACTACCACCTCACCCTCGTGGCCACCGCGGCGATGATGCTGCTCGTTCAGGCCAACCACTTCGTCCTCTTCTTCATGGCGCTGGAAACCGTCGCCGTGACGATGTATGTGCTGGTCGGTTACAACCGCAACAGCCCCGCCTCCCTCGAGGCCGGCGTGAAATACCTCGTGAGCGGCGCGCTCAGCTCGGCCCTGCTGCTCGCCGGCATCGTGCTGCTCTACGGCCTCGGCGGCTCCTCGCTCAACCCGAACGCCGCGTCGCAGGACATGCTGCGCTTCGACCACCTCTCGCAGTTCATCGAGAACACCTACCAAAGCTCCCTGCTGGTTCAGGCCGGCGCCATCCTGGTCCTCGGAGGCGTCGCCTTCAAGATCGGCGCCTTCCCGTTCAATGTCTGGATTCCCGATGTGTACCAAGGCGCCCCCTCCCCCACCGCAGCCTTCCTGGCTACCGGTTCCAAGGCCGCCGGCGTGTTCTCGCTCGTGCTCCTCACCGCCGTGGAAGGCGCGCCTTTCGCCGGCATGAAGGACTCCGTCGTCAAGATCCTCATCCCGGTCACCGCGCTCACCCTGCTCGTCGGCAACATCCCGGCCCTCGGCCAGCTCAATGTGAAGCGCCTCATGGGCCTCTCCGGCATCTCGCACGCCGGATTCCTGCTCATGGGCGTGATCGCCGCGATCACCGCCGAGACCGACTCGGCGCACCACCTCGCGCTCGTCGCCATCGTCACCTACCTGTTCACCTACCTGTTCGCCTCCACCCTCGTGTTCGCCGTCATCACGCATGTGGCGGGCGAGGACGACGCCGGCTCGACGGTGACGGACTACAAGGGCCTCTACCTGCGCAACCGCCTCGTGGCGTACCTGTTCGCCATCGGAGTGGGTTCGCTCGCCGGCATCCCGCCCACGCTGGGCTTCGTCGCCAAGCTCCTCATCCTTATCGCCGCGTTCAAGGCCGGCCTCTTCGGCCTGCTCGCCGTGGCCTTCGTCTGCCTGGTGATGAGCATGTACTACTACCTGGGATGGCTGCGCGAAGGATTCCACCGCCTGACCACGGAAACCGAGCCCAAGCCCATCGTCGTGGGCATCCGCTCGCGCATCATCCTCACCGTCATATCGATTACCCTTCTCCTCGGCTTCGCAGCCCAGTTCGTGTTCAAATTCTGATCACGCACCCGGTTAAGAGAAAATCACGAAGGCCGCCCCAACCGGGGCGGCCTTCGTCGTTTCGTGGTAACTTCGCTTCCTCACTCCCCCACCCTGCGCCCGGATAACCAAGGCCAGGGGAAATCTACGGAGATCCGTCGCGTCCGACCGAACGAGCCTCAGGGTTTGCGCCGAGGGGGCACCGGATCGTGCCCGCCGCGGAAGAAAGGATTGCACCTGAAAATGCGCCATGCGGACAAGGCGCACCCGCGAAGGAATCCATGCTCGCGAATCGCCTGAATCGCGTACGCCGAGCAGGTGGGCGAGAAGCGGCAGCCGGAATAAGGGCCCATCACCCAATGCAGCGGACGCGACAGAAACCTCTGATAAAACCGCACGCAGGCTATTCCGCCTCGGGCGATCCGCCCGGGCTGACTTTCGCCGTCTGCGACGCAGTTCGGACCCGAGCAGCCACAGCTCATGCCGGATTCTCCCCCGAAGCAGCCGCGGGCGGCGCGGCGCCTTGGTTTCGCCCGGCAGGCTTGCCGCCTTCTTTCGGCGGCCTCGGAGCGCGTGGACGAACCCTGCCGGCCACGGCGTCCTCGCAGGCCTGCAAAAACTTTCGGGTCAATTTTTCATGCGGCGTGCGATCCACATCGCCGCGCACAATGACCACAGCGTCCCACCCGGCGGGCAGGCAGCCGGGGTGCGTGCGGAAAATCTCCTTGAACACCCGCCTCGCCCGGTTGCGCCTCACCGCATCGCCCACGGCGCGCTTGCTCGTGACCACACCAAGCCTCGCAGGGCGATCCTCCGGACCGACCTTCGAGGCGTTGAAAACAAAAGGCCCGCACTCGAGGCGCAGGCCGTTTTGCCGCAGCGAAAGGAAATCCTCCTGACGCCGCAGAATTTGCTTCTTGGGGAGATTCATCCCCATGGCGCAATATTACTTGGTGACGAGGTTCTTGCGACCCGCGCGACGGCGAGCGGCGAGCACCTTGCGGCCGCCAACGGTCTTGTTGCGGGCACGGAAACCGCACTTGCGGGCGCGGCAGAGTTTGGAAGGACGGTAGGTGGGCTGCATGACTGAAAGTCTTTTCGGGTTGGGAAGGGGGCGCAAAAAAGTTACTCACACCGGCCCTGTCAACGGGCTTTTCCAAAAAATTGAAATCGGCAGACGGCCCTTCAGCCACGATAATGGCGCGGCCGCCGGCGCATCCGAGGCTCGGATACCCGCCCGGCATGGCGACACACCCCATCCCCCCAACGCAGATACGATGAGCGACCCATTCCCCACTCCCCCGGCTCACGGCAGTCACCCCATCCCCTCCGGCCCGGGAAAATCCGCCAAGGCCTACGAGAACCTCGACTTCCTGCACAGCCCGGCGGCGCGTAACATCCGCGTGCAGTGCGAACTGACCGAGCCGGAGTCGCGTCTGCGCCAGCAGGGTGTGCGCAACACGATCGTCTTCTTCGGATCCGCACGCACGCTCTCCGAGGCGGACGCCCTGGCCAACCTCGAAAAGGTCCGCGCGGAGATGGCTGCCGGGGATTTCCCTCCTCATGAAAAGACCCGGCGCATCGCGCGCGCCGAGATGCTGGTCGCAGGATCGGCCTATTACGAGGCGTCCCGACAGCTCGCCGCCGAGCTTACGAAATGGTCGATGGAGACGATCGAGAAACCCGAGAGACGCTTCTACATCTGCTCCGGCGGCGGCCCCGGCATCATGGCGGCGGCCAACCGCGGCGCCGCCGAGGCCGGCGGGCGGTCCGTGGGACTGGGCATCAGCCTGCCCTTCGAACAGGAGGCGAACCCATGGGTGCCCGCCGACCTCAACTTCGAGTTCCACTACTTCTTCATCCGCAAATACTGGTTCCTCTATCTCGCCAAGACCATGGTCGTTTTCCCCGGTGGCTTCGGGACCATGGACGAGTTGTTCGAGATGCTCACCCTCGTGCAGACGCGCAAAACCAAGAAAAGCATCCCCATCATCCTGTTCGGCTCCTCCTTCTGGAACCAGCTCATCAACTTCGATGTGCTCGTGCGATGGGGCCTCATCTCCGAGGACGACATCCACCTCTTCAAAATCATCGACACCGTGCAGGAGGCGCGCGACTTCATCATCCGTGAGATGACCGACCACTACCTGCACCGCGACGACGAGCCCCGATATCGCCCGCCCGCGCGCATGGACCACTGAGACGCTCCAACAGAACCCGGTATTGTTTCACGCGAGGCCCTGGCGGCCTCGCGTTTCCCTTATCCTAGACGCCGACCACACCCGCATCGCCCATGAACGACGAGAGAACCACGCCTTCCGAAAACACCCTCACGCTGCTGGTCGGATGGACCACACTGCCCTCCCGCGACGATGCCGAACGCCTCGCACGCACCCTGGTGGGCGAGGCCCTCGCGGCGTGCGCGCAGGTTGAAGGGCCGATACGCTCGTTCTACAACTGGGAAGGGAAAGCCAACGAGGACGAAGAGTGGCGGCTCACTCTCAAGTTCACCTCGGCGAATGCGGTGTCTCTGGAAACGCGGCTTCATGCGCTCCACCCTTACGCCGTGCCGCAATGGCTCGCCGTGCGCGCCGACCGCGTGGCCCCGGATTACCTCGCCTGGGCCTCGGGCGTCGCCTGAAGTTTTCGGTTTTCAGCCGCCTCTTTTCAACCGATACAGCCGCACGCCATCAACGCACCGGCCGCGCCTTTGCGCCGAACAATCCGCCAACGCAACAGTTCCCCTCCCATGAAGACCATCGGCATACTCAACGGCCCGAACCTCAACCGGCTCGGCAAGCGCGAGCCCTCCGTGTACGGGGCCGATACGCTGGCCGATCTCGAGCGGCGCCTGACCGGCGAAGCAGCCGCGCTCGGCGTGAAAGTGGAATGCTTCCAGTCCAACCACGAGGGTGCGCTCATCGACAAACTTCACGCCTGGGCCGATGCGGGCGTGGCGGGCGTGGCGATGAACCCGGGCGGATACACCCACACCTCGATCGCCCTGCGCGACGCCGTCTCCTCCATCGCGCCCATCCCCGTCATCGAAGTGCACATTTCCAATGTGCACGCCCGCGAGGAATTCCGCCACCACTCGCGCACCGCCGGCGCCTGCGTCGGTGTGATCGCCGGACTTGGCCTCGACGGTTACTCGCTCGCCCTCAGGAATCTGGCCGCCAGGAAGTGATCCGAGCGGCGAATCCGTCCCGAGAGACACGCCTTGGTCGCGAACGCCGCGAGTGTCCTCAGCCGCACGATTCAGATTGAAACGCAGACGCGACACCGTACTCCCCGTTGCGCCCCGACCTCGGCGTACCGAGGCCGCAACTGACAGTCCCCCTAGTTCAACGGATAGAACGTTGGTTTCCTAAACCGAAGATCCGGGTTCGATTCCCGGGGGGGGCACCAGTAACGGTGCGCGATTCCTGTCGAATGCGCGTGCCGTAGCCAAATTCCCGGCGACGGACCCTTTGAATGCAATGCGAGGCGAGGTCCGTACACGCCGCATCGCAGCCGCCGCAAGACTTCGCGACCACCTGCCCGCTTGACGCGCTCCGGCGGCGCCCTCACCGTATCGGCATGAGCACCAAACTCCGTTGCGGCGTCGCAGGCGTCGGCTACCTCGGCCAACACCACGCGCGCATCTATTCCACCCTCCCCGACTGCGAACTCGTCGGCATTTACGAGGTCAACGACGCCCGCGCGGCCGAAATCTGCGCCAAGTACGGCTGCAAACGCTTCGACTCCATCGAGGCTCTCGGCCAGGCCTGCGACGCCGTGAGCGTCGTGGTGCCCACCGACCGCCACTGCGAAGTCGCGCTGCCCCTGCTGGCCGCCGGCTGCCACCTGCTCATCGAGAAGCCCCTTTGCGTCACGCTGGAGGAAGCCGAGAAGATCCTGGCCGCAGCACGCGCCGCGAACCGCGTGGTGCAGGTCGGCCACATCGAGCACTACAACCCGGTGATGAGCTACCTGGAGACCGCGGTGAACGACCCTCGCTTCATCGAGACCGAGCGACTCGCGCCGTTCAACCCTCGCGGCACCGAGGTGGGCGTGGTGCTCGACCTCATGATCCACGACATCGGCGTGGTGCTCCAGCTCGTGAAGTCGCCCGTCGCGCGAATTGAAGCCGTGGGCGTGAATGTGATCTCCCCTTACGAGGACATCGCCAACGCGCGCATCACCTTCGAAAACGGCGCGGTGGCCAACCTGAATGTGAGCCGCATCAGCCTGAAGAAGGTGCGCGAACTGCGCGTGTTCCAGCGCGGCGCCTACCTGTCCATCGATTTCATGAACCAGTCGGGCCACCTCATCCGCATGCCCGAAGGTCAGACCATCTTCGACATCAAAAAGGAGGAGCTGCCCATCGAGAAGGGCGAACCGCTCGCCCTGGAAATCGCCTCGTTCGCGGAATGCGTGCGCCGCAGCGCCACCCCGAAGGTGGACACCGCCCTGGGCAAGTCCGCCTTGGAGGTCGCCATCCGCGTGACCGAGCTCATCCGCGCCAACATGGGCAAGCCCGCCAGCGAAAACCTGAAATAAGAAATCCAAAATCCAAATTGGGCCGGCCGCACTGTGCGCGGCCCCCGGTTTGGATTTTTTCTTTTGGCTTTTTAAGTTCCCCGCATGTCCGCCCCCACCCTGCCCGACGCCTTTGACACGCCCGTTCACGGCGGCGTCGACCTCTTCGTCATCGCCGGCGAGCACTCGGGCGACCAGCACGCCGCGCGCGTGACCGAGGGGTTGCGGCGACTGAAGCCGGGCCTGCGGGTGGCCGCGCTGGGCGGACCCGCGCTGGAGAAGGCGGGCGTACAGGTGCTTCACGACATGACCGTATTCTCGGCCGTCGGGCTCGTGGAGGTCGTGGCCAACTACCCGTTCTACAAGAAGCTCTTCGCGCGCACGCTGGATTGGATCCGCACACACCGCCCCAAGGCGGTGTGCCTCGTGGACTACCCGGGCTTCAACCTGCGTCTGGCCGAAGCGCTCAAGAAGGAAGGCCTCTCCCGCTCCGGCGGCGGTGACATCGCCGTTTATTTCTACATCAGCCCGCAGATCTGGGCATGGAAGGGCGGACGCCGTCACAAGATGGCGGATACACTCGACAGCCTCGGCGTCATCTTCCCCTTCGAGACGGAATGCTACAAGGACACGAAGCTGCCCGTGCGCTTCGTGGGGCACCCCTTCGTCGCCCCCGGCCACACCGACCCGGTGAAGTTCGACCGCGACGCGCCCGTGCTGCTGCTGCCGGGCTCGCGCCCCAAGGCGGTGCGCAAGATTTTCCCCGTGCTGCTGCAGGCGTGGGCGGAGTTCCGCGCCAAGCACCCGCAGCGGCGCGCCGTGGTCATCCACCCGGGCGAGCCCGTGCGCGGCGTGCTGCATAGCATCATGACCGAATGGCCCGAGGAGGCTCGCGGCGTGGACCTCGTCGCCGGTACCGGCGAATCCGGCGAGCCCGTGCGTGCGTGCGCCGCCCTCATGAGCTCCGGCACCATGTCGCTGTCAGTCGCGCTTGCCGGCATCCCGGGAGCCGTGGTCTATCGCGCCAACCCCATCACCTGGTGGCTAGGAGAAAAGCTCATCGGCGACCGCATCCAGTACCTGGGCATCGCCAACATCCTGCTGAAGCGTCCCGCCTGGCCCGAATTCCTCCAGCGGCGGGCCGAGCCCGCCATGCTGGCCGCCCGCCTGGAAGCCTGCGTGGGCGACGAAGCCGTCATCGCCGCGGCCCAGGACGACGCCGGCGAACTCTTCCGTCTTCTCGGAGGCGAAACCTCCGCCGCGGGAGCGCCCACGCCGGAAGCCTGGCTGGCCGAAGCGCTTTGAAGCGGCGACGCCAGGTGAGCGACCTGTTGCAAAAAAGCCCGCGCCTTTCACGGCGCGGGCTTTTTTTGCGGCAACGAAGGCGTCAGGCCTTGGCCATCTCCTTGGCGAAGGAGTCCTTGAGGGCGACGGTGCGGTTGAACACCGGGGCGCCGGGCTTGGAGTCCTTGGCGTCGGCGCAGAAGTAGCCGACGCGCTCGAACTGGAAGCGCGCGCCGGGCGCGGACTTGAGCAGTTCGGGCTCCACGAAGCCGGTGATGACCTTGAGCGAGTCCGGGTTGAGGTGCTCGCGCCAGTCCTTGCCGTCGGAGTCGTCGTTGAGGTCCTGCTTGTTGAAGAGCCGGTCGTAGAGGCGCACCTCGACCTTGCCGCCGTGCGAGGCGGACACCCAGTGGATGGTGCCCTTGACCTTGCGGCCGTCGGGGGCGTCGCCGCCGCGGGTCTCCGGGTCGTAGGTGCAGCGCACCACGGTCACATTGCCGTCGGCGTCCTTCTCGACGCCCACGCACTTCACGAAGTAGGCCCAACGGAAACGCACCTCCTGGCCCGGCGTGAGGCGGAAGTACTTCTTGGGGGCGACCTCCATGAAGTCGTCGGCCTCGACATACAGCTCGCGCGTGAAGGGCACCTTGCGCGTGCCGGCGGCGGGATCTTCGGGGTTGTTCACCGCGTCGAGCCACTCGACATGGCCTTCGGGGAAGTTCTCGATGACCACCTTGACCGGGTGCAGCACGGCCATGGCGCGCGCGGAGGTCTTGTTGAGGTCCTCGCGGATGGCGTGCTCCAGCAGGGCGACGTCGGTGAGCGAGTTGAACTTGGTCACGCCGATGGTCTCGCAGAACTTGCGGATGGCGGCGGGCGTGACGCCGCGGCGGCGCAGGCCGGAGATGGTGGGCATGCGCGGGTCATCCCAGCCGGACACACGCTTCTCCTGCACGAGTTCGAGCAGCTTGCGCTTGGACATCACGGTGTAGGTGAGGTTCAGGCGGGCGAACTCGTGCTGGTGCGGGCGGCCGGGCAGGCCGGGTATGTTGTCGATCAGCCAGTCGTAAAGGGGGCGGTGCACCTCGAACTCGAGCGTGCAGATGCTGTGCGTGATTTTCTCATACGCATCCTCCAGCGGGTGCGCGAAGTCGTACATCGGGTACACGCACCACTTGTCGCCGGTGTTGTGGTGGGCGACCTTGCGGATGCGGTAGACGGCGGGGTCGCGCAGGTGCACGTTGGGCGAGGCCATGTCGATCTTGGCGCGCAGGAGAGCCTTGCCCTCCTCGTAGGCGCCGGAGCGCATCTTCTCGAACTCGGCGAGGTTCTCCTCGACCGAGCGGTCGCGCCAGGGGCTGTTCTTGCCGGGCGTCTTGAGGTCGCCGCGGTACTCGCGGAGCTGATCCTGAGTGAGGTGGCACACGTACGCCTTGCCCGCGCGAATGAGCTTCAGCGCGCACTCGTACATGAAGTCG
This sequence comes from uncultured Opitutia bacterium, assembly GCA_945957395.1. Taxonomy (GTDB): domain Bacteria; phylum Verrucomicrobiota; class Verrucomicrobiia; order Opitutales; family UBA953; genus CAMFKE01. Next base: position 229,336 of record CAMFKE010000001.1, on the reverse strand, counting down.
AAGTAGTCCGAGGCCTGGTAGTAGTGTTCGCCCCAGTCGAACCCGAGCCACTTAACGTCCTCGCGGATGGAGTCCACATACTCGACATCCTCCTTGGTCGGGTTGGTGTCGTCCATGCGCAGGTGGCACTGCCCGGCGTACTCGAGGGCCAGGCCGAAATTGAGGCAGATGGACTTGGCGTGACCGATGTGCAGGTAGCCGTTGGGCTCCGGAGGGAAGCGCGTGACGACGCTCGGCACCTTACCCGACGCCAGGTCGGCGTCGATGATCTGACGGATGAAATGCTTGTGTACGGCGGGTGCCGGGGCTGCTTCGGACATGACTTTGGAGACTGAAGGCCAAGGGCGATACGAGCCTGCGACGCAAGGGCAAGCGCGGAGCGGAAACACGGTCGAGCGCCCCTCTTTCGCGAGAAAACACCCCGGAGCGCGGCAACACGGCGAGCGCCCCCCTTTGGGCGCCATGCGCTGTAAGGCGTTTTCCGGATACGCGACTCGAAGCCCCCTTGCGCTCCGGCCAACACCGGCAACCGGCGCCTGCCGCGTGCCGCGTGCCGAGGGGCGTCCCCGGGTGGTAAAAAAACACCCTGCTTTCCCAAAAAACAGGCCGCCAAAACGAGGCCATGGCGCCACTAAAACAAGCGTAGAAGAGGCATCTTTAAGAAAAACCCCGGTAAACAGGAATGACAGGCCCGACAAGAATTGCGAAACCCCGGTTTGACCGGTAAAAAGCCGTCATGAAACCGCTGCTCCCCCGCCGCTACCTGGCCGAAAATGTGGAAACCGCGCTCCTCGAAGCGATGCGCGAAGGACGCTTTGGAGAATTCCTCCCCGGGGAACGCCGTCTGGCCGAGCTTCTGGGCGTAAGCCGACCCACCCTTCGCGTGGCGCTGGGCATCCTCACCAAGCAGGGGCACATCCGCATCGAGCAGGGCCGCCGCACCCGCATCATGAGCGTGCCGACCGAGTCCGCCCCGTCTCGCTCGACCGGCCGCGTCGTTCTGCTTTCCAAGAGCCCTCTGCACGAGCTGACCCCCGCAACGCTCCTGGCCATCGACCTGCTTCGCACGCAGCTGGAGGAGCGCGGGCTGCATCTGGAACACAAGGCCTGCCACGCCTTCCTGCATGCCGACCCCGACCGCGGGCTGGACCGCCTCGTCTCCAACGACCCCGCGGACGCCTGGCTGCTGCATCAGGCGCCCCCCGGGGTGCAGGAGTGGTTCTGGCGCAAGAAGCTGCCGACCATCATCCTGGGCACGCCGGCCTTCGGCGTCGAACTGCCCGGCATCGACACCGATTTCAAACCCACGGTGCGCCACGCGGTCACGCAGCTGTCCAAGCTCGGCCACACCCCGGAGCGCATCGCGCTGATACTCCCGGACATCGACCTGCCCGGACACCGCGCCATGATCGCCGGATTCCTGGAATCAGGCGGCAATGACGCGACGATCATGCGCCACCCCGTGGACTTTGACAGCCTTGCGGAATGGATCGACCGACGCTTCGTACAGACCGCCAAATGCCCGTCGGCCGCCATCCTGGCCTGGCCGAAGACGACCATCGCCCTGCTCACGCGACTCGGCCTCGGCCATGGCTGGAAAATCCCCGAGCGGCTCTCGGTCATCACGCTCAGCGACGACCCGGCGCTGAACATGGTCGTGCCCCCCGTGAACCACTACCGGCGCGACACGCAGCGGTATGTGTCGCTGGTCATGCGCCTGATCCTTCGCACCACCAAACACCTGGCGGAGCCGGAAGAGACGCGCAGCCTCATGCCCGAGTATGTGAAGGGCGGCACGATTGGCGCCGTCCCCCAAGACTCGCAGGACTGACCGACGCCATGCCACACCTGCGATTCCGCGGTTTCGACGAGGCCAAAACCGAGGCGGCGACCGCCGCGCTCCTGCCCGAACTCTCGAAGATCATCGGCTGCCCCGAAGACTGGTTCAGCGCGGAGTGCGTGCACACGCGATTCCTCACAAAACCGGCTCTGCCGACGGTCGAAGTCGTCTGGTTCGCGCGCGACCAGTCCGTGCAGGACGCGGCGGCACGGGCGATTCATGAAGCCACGCGCGCCGCCGGCGAGACCGCGGCCGTCGTCATGTTCATCCCCGTCTCGAAATCCGACTACTACGAGAACGGCGAAAGAATCGCCTGAGCCGCCCGGCCCGTAAAAGCAAAGAAGGAAGAAGTGCAGGCACTTCTTCCTTCTTCGCTTTTGGGCAGGCCTTATCGACCGGCACACTCACACCTGATGGTGCGCGACGGGCACGGGCTGCTCGGCATCGACGCCGCCGTGTTCGTAGAAGTGGATGACGGCGGAAATCACATCGGAGGGAGACAGGCCCGACTCCAGCAGTTTGGCGGCGACGGCCTCCTTCTTCTTGAACTTGCCGGAAGCGATGAGGGCGAGCACGTCCGTGGCGAAAGCCTCCTGACGCTGCTTGTCCACCTCGTCCTTGGACGGGATGCGGGCGCGCGTCATGGCGAAGCGCGTGTGCGAGGCGATGCGCTCCATGTGGAAGCGCTCCCCCTTGGAGCTGAAGAAGGTGTAGGCGGTGCCGGTTCGTCCGGCGCGGCCCACGCGGCCGATGCGGTGCGTGTAGTCCTCGGCGTCGTTGGGCACGTCGTAGTTGAACACCACCTCCAGGTCGTCCACATCGAGGCCGCGCGCGGCCACGTCGGTGGCGACGAGGAACTCGAAGGCGCCTTCGCGGAACTGGCGCATGATGCGGTCGCGGTCGCGCTGGCGAATGTCGCCGTGCAGGCGGTCGCACGGGATGCCGTGCTCGGTGAGCGATTCGGAAAGCTCATCCACCATGATCTTGGTGGAGCAGAAGATGATGCCGCGGCGATAACGGTTGAACGAGATGAGACGCAGCATGGCCGAAGCCTTCGCGCCGCGGTCGCAGTCCACCACGAACTGCTCGATGTTTTTGCCCGCCTCGCCCTTGGGGGGCAGGATCTTGATATGCGCCGGCTCGTTGCAGGAACGCTTGATGAGCTCCTGAATGGGCTTGGGCAGGGTGGCCGAGAAGAACACGCTCTGACGCTCCTCGGGCGCGCCTTCCAGGATGCGCTCGATGTCGTCGCGGAAGCCCATGTCCAGCATGCGGTCGGCCTCGTCGAGGATGACCGTCTTGATGCCGTCCAGCGCCAGGCTGCCTCGCTCCAGGTGGTCGATCACGCGACCGGGAGTGCCCACCACGATCTGAGCGCCGGCCTCGAGGTCGCGGAACTGGCGGCCGTAGGGCTCGCCGCCGTAGATGACCGCGCCGCGCACGCCCTTCTTGTACTTGGAGAGCTTGCCGAACTCCTCGAACACCTGCAACGCGAGTTCGCGCGTCGGGCACAGCACGAGCACCTGCGGCTTGCGCACCGCGACATCCACCGCGTCGATGGCGGGGATGGCAAAGGCGGCGGTCTTGCCCGAACCCGTGGCCGACTGGCCGACGAGGTCGCGTCCCGCCAGCAACGCCGGCAAAGCGGCGGACTGGATGGGCGAGGGCTTCTCGAAGCCCATGTCGGCGATCGCCTTAAGCACCTCTTCGGAAATGCCCAGATCTGTAAAAAGCGTGTTTTCCATAACGCACCATTTCAGGGGGAATCCACAAAGGACACAACATTCTGCGCCTTTTTTCCCGACAATGGCTCGCCTACGCACCTCGCGTGAGCGACGCCGGAGAAACCGGGTATGCATCGTGGCGCCCCTCGTCTCTCAAGCGCCGCCGACGCGACGCGCCAACAAACGACGCCGGTCAACCCGGGCTTGAAGCCCACGCCTACATTCCGGCCCGGTCGCTCTGCGATCTTGCGCGACTGCGCACCCAATCTGTCGCCGGATCAACCTGACGGCGACACGCCTCCCCCTCAAAAAAAAAGAGCGGCGGTGAAAACCGCCGCTCCGGGTCGACGAGGCCGCGCGGCCCCGCCTCACATGCAATGCGAGGCAAGTTCGGAAAGTTCGCTGCGAACGCCCTGTATGAGACGCACATGCGCCGAGATGGCGTGGCCCTTCATGCGCTCATGCGTGTGAATGAGGCCGTTCGAACGGCTGTCCAAGTACGGCGTATCCACCTGGTCCAAATCGCCGATGAGCACGAGCTTACTGCCCTCCGCCATGCGCGTGATCACGGTCTTGGCCTCGTGCGGCGTCATGTTTTGAGCCTCGTCCACGATGAAGAAGGAGCGGGAGATGGAGCGGCCGCGGATGTAGGTCATCGCCTCGATGTCCACGAAGCCCGAATCCATCAGCCACTGGTACGGCTTGCGCGAGGAGGGACCGCCCACCACATGCGCGCCGCCAAACACCTTGGCGCGTTCCGCCGGGCTCTTCTTATGCTGCTTCTTCATGTTGCCGTCGTAGTTGGCATGGTCGTCCTCGCGCCCGTTGCGCGGGGAGAACAGCACCTCGAGGTTGTCGAAGTACGGCTGGATGTACGGCGCCAACTTCTCGTCCTTGTCTCCCGGCAGGAAGCCGAGGTCCTTGCCCACCTGCACCACCGGGCGCGAGATGTAGAGCTTCTTGTACAGCGTGTGGTCGCTGAGCACCTGGGTGAGCGCGGCGGCTATGGACAGGAAGGTCTTGCCGGTGCCGGCGCGACCGAAGCAGGTGACGAGCTTGATGTCCGGATTGAGCAGCGCGTCCAAAAACACCCACTGCTCGAAATTCTTGGGCACCACGCGCATGCCCTTGGGCAGTTGCAGCCCCTTGCGCGCGCCCGGCTCGGCGCTCGAATATTCACGGTAAAGCGGCAGCGCCACGAAAGTGTTTTCCCCCACGAATCGCGCCGGCTCCTTCCAGCCGTCGGGCGTCGTCAGGATGACATATTCGTTCATGTACAGGTCCCCGTTCGTCAGGCTGTCCAGACGCAGACGCCCCTCCTGCGCGAACTCCTTGCGCGCCGGCATGCTCAGCTGCACGCTCGCGTAGTCGTCCTCGACCTCGTCGGACTCCACTCGGTCGTTGCGGTAATCCTGAACCTCCAAGCCCAGCGCCTTGGCCTTCAGCGCCATGCAGGCGTCCTTGGTCACCAGGATGACCGGGCACTGACAGGTGCCGCGCAGGTAAAGGCAGCTGGCGATGATCCGGTGGTCGGGCTCGTCGATGTTGAGCAGCGTGGCGTGCAGCCGCTCGAAATCCTCGGAGGTGAAGTGGTGCTTCACCAGGTATTCGTTGATCACCACCTTGAGCGTGCCGCCGTGTTCCAGCGCCGCCACCAGCGCGCTCGGGTGATCGGCGCCGCCCTCCAGCACCTCGGACAACTCGCGGTTCTCAAAAAGCGCTCGCAGCTCGCGGTTCACGCGGCGCGCGTTCGCGCCCACCTGCCCCGGCGCCGTCTTCTTCCGGTCCAGTTCCGAAAGCACCTCGACCGGCAAAGCCACCGTATTGTCCTCGAATTTGTAGATGGAGTCCGCGTCGTGAAGCAGGACGTTGGTATCGAGAACATAGGTCTTTTTGACGGACATCTTGGTGGGGAGTTGGCGTGATTTTCGTGACCGGGGACAACCGTGTTTCGGTTTCGCCGCCACGGCGCGCGAGCCTTGATGTTCACCCGCGACCCGCAACGGCAAAGCCCTCCCGCCCCACGGCTTTTACACCGGCGTCGCGCCGTGTTTTCACTTTCCAAGTCGTCCCCCACGAACAGGGTCGCGCGCACCGACGACGGCCCGTCCCGGCACGCATGCGTTTCTTCCCACAATCCCCCCGCCTCGACGACGCCCAGGTGCAGCGCGGGATGCGCCTGCTCATGTTCGACACCATCTTCTTCCAGATGATGACGGTGCTGACCTCGGGCGTCATCCTGACGGACTTCGCGCGCGGGCTGGCGCCGGACAGCGACACGCTGATCGGCCTGCTCGTGGCGACGCCGCCGCTGTGCCAGCTCATCCAGGTGCCGACCATCGCGCTGGTGGAAAGGCTGCGCAACCGGCGCGCCATCACGGTGATCGCGGCGACGACCGGCCGGCTGGGCTGGTTCGCGCTGCCGTTCATCGCGTCGATGCAGGACAAGGCGACGGCGGCGATGCTGCTGGTGGCCGTGCAATTCTGGTATCACCTGGGCACCTATGTCGCCGGATGCGCGATCAGCGCGTGGATACGCGACCTGGTGCCCGAACAGCGCATCAGCGGCTACTTCGGGCGACGGCTCGCGCTGAGCACGACGGCCGGCGCGCTCACGCTGCTGGCGGTGTGGTTCGTGCTGCCGGGCGCCACGGCGCCCGCGGAGGCGCGGCTGAACCTGCTCTCGATATGCTTCGCCATTGGCGGCGCGTTCGGGCTGGCCAGTTCCTGGTTCATCGCCTGCGCCCCCGAACCGGTGCAGCCGGAAAGGCCTCACACGCCCCTGCTTTCCCTGCTGCGCGAACCGTTGGCGGACAAGGCGTTCGTGCGCCTTCTGGCGTTCAACGCCGGCTGGGGCGCGCTCTTCGGCATGACCTGGCAGTTCCTGCCCAAACTCCTTCTGGCGCGCTTCGCCATGCCGCTGTCCACCGTGATGGCGCTGAGCATGGCCGGCCTCCTGCTCAACGCCCTGTTCTTCCGACTCTGGGGGCGCATCGCCGTGCGCCGCGACGACCGCGCGCTGCTGACCGCCGCGCTGCCGCTGTATTTGCTGGGGCTGGCGCTGTGGCCCGCCGCCGAACTCGCTCCGGCGGCGCTGGGCGCGCCGGTGGCGATAGCGGCGTTCTTCCTGTGCGGCATCGCCTTTTCCGGCATGCAGTTGGGCGTGACCAACACGGGCCTGAAGTTCGCCCCGCGGGGCAAGGCAGCCGCCTATGTGGCGTGCAACTCGCTGGTCATCGGCGCCGCCTCCGCCACCAGCCCCGCGCTCGGCGGACTGCTGTCGGACTTCCTCGACGGCAAGGGGCGATTCGCCGGCATGGCGCACCCGCACCTCCCGGTCAGCGGACTGACCGCCGTGATCACGCTGGCCATCCTGGTCGGCTTTTACGCCATGCGCCGGCTGGAGCGCGTGCCGGCGCCCGCCGAGCACGAGCGCAGCGCGGTGTACGCCGATGTGCTCGCCGAGGCCATGGCGCTGGCCTCCGCCGCGGGCGCTTTCCTCGCCCCTCGCCGACTTTCGCCACTCGCCCTACTGGGCCGCGAGCGCGGCGGGCGCGACGGCAAGTGAGCCTCGGCCCGAAAGCCACTCCCGGGAGAGGCTCGGGGGCTCAGAAGCGGATGCCGGCGTTCAGGCCGAAAAGGGCGCCGGGCGAAGTCTGGAAGTCGCCGGCACCCTCGCCCTCGGTGCGGAAGCGGTAATCGCTCCACGCGATGCACGCGACATAGGCGCGCACGAAGCTGAACCGGCCGATGCTCTTGGTGACGCCGAACGCGACCGGCACCTCCTGGAATTCCACCGAGCGGGAGCGCCCCGTGCCGGGCTCGTCACGCAGGCGGAACTGGGTGCTGTCATACAGGGCGGAGATGTCCCAAACTAGGCTCTTGTCGCCGAAAGTGTCAAACGAGACGACCACGCCGTTGACCGTGCGCAGGCTCCATCGCCCGCTGCGCCAGTCCAATCCCAACATGGGGATGACGATCGGTGAATCGTCCATGCGCGTGACCGCGCTCAGGCCCATGTAGAGCGAAAACTCATCGGAGAACAGGCGTTTGGCGCCCAGCGTGAGACGGCCCGTGAAGGCGTCGGAAAGCGAGGCGCCCTCCTCGGCCGCGGCGCTCACGCCTCCGTTGGCGTACCACCACCAGCCCTCGGTCATCGCCCCCTCGGCGTGAAGGTTGAAACGATACCGGTCCGTGTCCGCCCAGGGCGCGCCGCCCGAGACGCCGTCGAAGGCGAAGTCGGTGCGCCTGTAGTCAAAATTACCATACGCCACGAAGTCCTCGGTGATGCGGCGCACCGACACGTCGCCGCCGTAGCTCCAGGCGCCCATGCGGCCGCTCGCGCCGTCCTTCATCGAGACCGGAACGCGCTGCTCCACCACGCCGGAAAGCGGGGTCACCAGCGTGAGGCCGAAACGGTACAGCCTCGCCGGGCGCACGGGAGCCGGCGGGGCGACCGGCGCGGTGTCCTCGCGCTCCTCGCCGTCCGCTGCGGAATCAGCGGAGGCGTCCGCATAGGCGGGCACGCCACGCGCCGGAATTACCTCGGCCTGAGGTTCGGCGGAATCCGCGGGATGCGCCGCCGGCTCCGACGCCGCCTGCATGGCGGCGGGAAGGGACAACGGCAGGCAGAGGCCAAGGGCGAAACGGCGAAGCGTGGGCATGAGGCCGCGCACGATGCGCCGCGCGCGGCCGGACGGCAAGGCCCGGTCGTAAAAAAACCGGAAGCTTTGAGCTTCCGGTTTTTCGGGGAAAGGTTGGAGGCGCGGGTCGGAATTGAACCGACGCATAGGGGTTTTGCAGACCCCGGCCTTACCACTTGGCTACCGCGCCTTTCGAGGCCGCGAACAGATGCCTTTTCCCTCCTCGCGTTCAAGCGCATTTTTAAAAAATTCTCCAATCCGGCCGAACCCGGGGGAGGAGCGCCGACGCGCAGGGCACTTGCCCCTTGCCGAGGAGCGAAGTTGGCGCTCATCACCTTCCGCACACCACGGCCCCGGCCAAGACTCCCCCGAACAACTTAAGCCCCACCACCATGTCCCAATACGACCTCATCATCCTCGGCGCCGGCCCCGGCGGCTATGTCGCCGCCATCAAGGCCGCCCAGCTCGGCCTCAAGACCGCCCTCGTCGAGAAATCGCCCCACCTGGGCGGCACCTGCCTGAATGTGGGCTGCATCCCCTCCAAGGCCCTCCTGCACAGCACCGAGCTTTTCCATGCCGCCAGCCACGGCGCCAAGCACGGCCTGGTCGGCGCCGACAAGCTCACCTTCGATGTCGCCGCGATGATGAAGAACAAGGGCGAGGTGGTGAACCGCCTGCGCACCGGCGTGAAGACCCTCGTGGAGAAGCGCGGCATCACGCTCGTGCAGGGCCACGGCCGCCTCGCCGGCCCCGGCAAGGTCGAGGTCGAAGCCGCCGACGGTAAGCAGATTCTGGAGACGAAAAACATCCTGCTCGCCACCGGCTCCTCCGTGGTCGAGCTGCCCTTCCTCAAGTACGACGGCGCCAAGGTCATCTCCTCCGACCACGCCATTGCGCTCGAGAGCGTGCCCGCGCGACTCGTCATCGTGGGCGCCGGCGCCATCGGCCTTGAGATGGCCTCGGTGTGGAGCCGCCTGGGCTCCAAGGTCACCGTGGTCGAGATGATGACCACCGTGGGCGGCCCCGGATTCGACCAGGATGTGTCGAAGGTCGCCGAGCGCGCCTTCAAGAAACAGGGCATCGATTTCGAACTGGGCGTGAAGGTGACCGGTGCGCGCCTCGACGGCGAAGGCGCCGTGCTGCTGGCCGAGAAGAACGGCAAGCCCGTGGAGTTCGCCGCCGACAAGATCCTGGTGGCCGTCGGCCGCAAGCCCAACACCGCCGGCCTCGGCGCCGCCGAAGCCGGACTGAAGCTCGACGAGCGCGGTCGCGTCGCGACCGACGCGCACTTCGCCACCAACCTGCCCGGCGTTTACGCCATCGGCGACATCATCGCCGGCCCCATGCTCGCCCACAAGGCCGAGGAGGAGGGCGTCGCCTGCGTCGAAAACATCGCCGGCAAGCACGGCCACGTGAACTACGACATCATCCCGGGCGTCGTGTACACCGAGCCCGAGCTCTCCTGCGTGGGCCTCACCGAGTCCGACTGCGCCAAGCGCGGACTCACCGTGAAGGTCGGCAAATTCAATGTCATGGCCAACGGCCGCGCCATCGCCTCCGACGCCACCGACGGCGTGGTGAAGATCATCGCCGACGCCAAGACCGACAAGGTGCTCGGCGCGCAGATCGTGTGCCGCAACTCCTCCGAGATGATCGCGACGGTCGCCTCGCACATGGAATACGGAGGCTCCGCCGAGGACATCGCGCGCACCTGCTTCGCGCACCCGACCATCTCGGAGTCCATCAAGGAGGCCGCGATGGCCGTGGACAAGATGTCCATCCATTCGCTCTGATCGCACGACCGGTCGCACTTCGGGCGGCACGGGGGACTCGCTCCCTCGTCCGCCCGTTTTTTTTGCCCGGCGAGCCCCCCGGCGCCGGCCGGTCATAACAGTTTCAGGGTTGAAGCGCGCCGCCGTCGGCGCACAAACGGGCGAACCAATTTCGCCCCGCTTCCCCATGTTTACCGGACTCGTCGAAGAAACCGGCCGCATCGTGCGGCTTGAACGCACCCCCGAGGGACTCTGGCGCATGACCGTCGAGGCGCCCACCGTCTCCGTGGGCCTCGCCCTGGGCGACAGCGTGGCCAACAACGGCTGCTGCCTCACCGCCGCGGCCATCGACGGCACCCGCGTGCGCTTCGACCTGCTGGACGAGACGATGCGCAAGACCTCCTTCGCCGGCCTTAGCGAAGGCTCGCTCGTGAACCTGGAACGCAGCCTCACCCCGTCCACGCGCATGGGCGGACACTTCGTCTCCGGCCATGTGGACGGCACCGGCGAGGTCGTCGTGTTCGAGCAACGCGGCGCCAACCACCTGCTGCGCGTGCGTCCGCCCGCCGAGTTCCTCAAGTACCTCGTGTACAAAGGCTGCATCGCCGTGGACGGCATCTCGCTCACCGTCGCGGAAGTGACCGGCGACACCTTCGACATCTGGCTCATCCCGCACACGCTGGAAAAGACCAACCTGCACCGGCGCCGCGCCGGCGACCGGGTGAACCTGGAGTTCGACCTGCTCGCCAAGTATGTGGAGCGACTCGCGCAGTTCCCCTCCGGCGCCCAGCGCGCCTGACCACGCCCACGCCAGGACAGCCGCATGCTCCCGGATTTTTGGAAGAAACTCGATGCGCCCACGAAGGCGCTGACGCTGCTGCCCGTGCCCATGGCGGGCGTGGTCGTGTTCGACCAGTGGTTCCAGTGGAGCACCAAGGAGGACTACACCTTCGGCTACCTCGTGCCGTTCTTCTCCGCCTATGTGCTCTACGAGCGTCTCCCCGACATCGCCGCGCACTTCGCCCCGGATGAGAACCGCGCGGAGGAGAAGCCCGCGTCGAAGTTCTGGGAGTTCTGTTTCGCCGCAGGCGCCTTCCTCTCGCTGATGGGCTTTCTGCTCGGCGGCGCCATGCGCGCGATAGGCGGCCCCAACATCATCGGCACCTTCCTCAACACCTTCGGCTTCTGCGGCGTCGCCGCCGCCATCGTGTGGATGCTCTCGGAAAAGGATTCCGCCGGCGTGGTGCGCGGGGGGCGCGCCCGCGCACTCTTGCTGGAGAAGTTCACCTTCCCCATCCTGGTCTGGGTCGTCTCCGGCCCCTTCCTCTACCTCGTCGACACGCGCATCAAGTATGTGCTGCTGGAGAAGGTGACCCTCGTCGTCGTCGCCCTGCTCAACGCCTTCGACTACGCGGTTTCCAACTCCGGCAATGTCATCCTGCTTCCCGGCGGCGACCATGTCGGCGTGGCCGACGCCTGCTCCGGCATCCGCTCGCTCACCGCGTGCGTGTTCATGGGCGCCTTCCTCTCCGCCCTTTTCGTGAACGGTCGCCTGCGCAAGCTGCTCATGCTGCTGCTCTCCGGCGTGTTCGCCGTGCTGCTCAACCTCCTGCGCACCGCATTCCTCACGCTGTGGGCCTACAGGCACGGCTCGCAATCCCTCGACCTCGACTTCGCCGGCCACGCGAAAAACTCCCCCGAGTTCTCGCTGGGCACGGTGCACGACCTCGCCGGATACGCCGCCATGGGCGTGACCTTCCTGCTGCTCGCCGCCCTCATCCCGGTCATCAACATGCAGTTGAAACTGCCGGAGCCGCCGCCGCCGCCCGAAGGTCTCGACGCGCCCAAAGGCGCCGACGACGAGCCCCCGTCGCAAAGCAAATAAGAACCAAGAGACACGAGCCGCCGGCCCCGCAGCCCCGTCGCATCTCGAATCTCGCATCCCGAATCTCCCCTCCCCCGCCGCCCCATGAAAATCCTGATGATCTCCCCCGAGCTCACGCCGTACTCGAAAGCCGGCGGACTCGGCGACATGGTCGCCTCGCTCACGCTCGCCCTGGCCGAACGCGGCCACGAGGTGCGCGTGTTCACGCCCCTGTACGGCTCCATCAAACCCTCGCCCGCGCGCACCCCGCACCCGACGCCGGTGCAGGTGAACCTCTCGCTTTCCGACCGACCCGAGTGCCGCGTCTGGCGCGAGAGCTTCGGCAAGGCCACGGCGCTCTTCCTCGAGTACAACGACTACTTCGGCGGCTCCGAAATCTACGGCGACCGCACCGACAACGGCCGGCGCTTCGCGTTCTTCTCGCGCGCCGCGCTGGACTTCTGCGAACAGGACAAGTGGATACCCGACATCGTGCACGGGCATGACTGGACCGCCGGACTCGCCCCCGTGTACCTCAACACGCGCGACTACGACCGCCCGCTGGGGCGCGCCGCGTCGGTGTTCACCATCCACAACCTGCTGCACCAGGGACTCTTCGACAAATCCGTGCTGGCCTACGCCGGCCTGCCCGGATGGCTTGATTCGCCCGGCCACCTGGAGGCGCTCGGCGGGGTCAACCTGATGAAGGGCGGCCTGTGGCACTCCACCAAGATCACCACGGTGAGCCCCACCTACGCCAAAGAGATCCGCACCGAGGAGTTCGGCTGCGGTCTCGCCGACCTGCTGCGCCACCGCGCCGCCGACCTGGTGGGCATCCTCAACGGCGTGGACACCGCCGACTGGAACCCCGCCGGCGACCCGCATCTGCCCGCCCGCTTCAGCGCCACCGACCTGAAGGGCAAGGCCGTCTGCAAAGCCGAACTGCAGAAGGAGCTCGGCCTCGCCGTCGAGCCCGACACCGCGCTCTTCGGCATCGTCTCGCGCCTCTGGGACCAAAAGGGCCTGGACCTATTCGCCGACATCGCCGACGACCTGATGCGCAACGCGCGCCTGCAGGTCGTGCTGCTGGGCAGCGGCGACAAGGCGCTGGAAGGCCGTTTCCTCGACCTCGCTGCGCGCCACCCCGGCCGCTTCCACACGCACATCGGCTTCAACAACGCGCTTTCGCACCGCATCGAGGCCGCCTGCGATTTCTTCCTGATGCCCAGCCGCTTCGAGCCCTGCGGACTCAACCAGATGTACTCGATGCTCTACGGCACGCTGCCCATCGTGCGCGCCACCGGCGGCCTCGCCGACACCGTCGAGCCCTGGTACGCCGGCCGCGGCACCGGCACCGGCATCGTGTTCAAAACGCCCAACCACGCCGGGCTGCGCTGGGGCGTCGAGGAGGCCCTCCGCCTCTACTACGACGCGCCGTCCGAGTTCAAAAAGTTGCGCGTCAACGCCATGAAGCGCGACTTCGGCTGGGGCGAATCCGCCCGCCGCTACGAGGAGGTCTACCGCTGGGCGCTCGACATCCGCAGGCTCGCCCGCCCCTGACCGGATACGCGCCCGGCAGGGTCGCGAAAAAGGCCGCTCGAAAGACTCCGCAACGGGAGTTTTTCGGCGGCCTTTTTTGCGGGCGCACCACAGGCCCGAGGGGACGCGATCAGTTGCCGAGGGCGGCCCGGATAAGCTTGTCCGCCGGGGCCGACGCCCCGAGCTTCGCCACCGCCGCGCGCAAGGCCTTCTCCGCCTCGGCGGACTTCATCCCGAGCGCCACCAGGGCGTCGAGCGCGTCCTGCCGCGCCGCCGAATCGCTGCCGACGGCCGCGCCGGGAGCCGGCCGCACGGGAGATCCGATGCCGGAAGTGACCTTGTCGCGCAGTTCGACCACCAGACGCTCGGCGGTTTTCTTGCCGATGCCGGGGCACTCGGAAAGCCGGTTGATGTCGCCGCGGGCGATGGCCTCAAGGAGGTCCGGAAGGCTCAGGCGCGAGAAGAGGTTGATGGCCATCTTGGGCCCCACGCCTGACACCTTTTCGACGAGCGTGCGGAAGAAATCGCGCTCCTCGCAGGAGGAAAAGCCGTAGAGGGACTGGCCGTCCTCGCGGAAGGCGTGGTGAATATGTAGTCGCACGGGCTGCCCGACCGCCGGAAGGCGTTCCGCCGTGGAGACGGGGATGGCCACCTCGTAACCGACGCCGGCGCACTCGATTACGGCGCGCAGCAGCCCGGCTTCCAGAAGCTTGCCGTTAAGGGAGGTGATCATGGGCGAAAGTGAGAAGAAGAATGAAGAAGTCAGAAATGAGAGCGTGGGAATCCGAGGAAACGAGCGTCGGCGCGGGCGCCGGCGACCTTATCACTTCAGCATTCCCACCGCCCACTTCGCCGCAGGCGCTCAACGCAGGCCCAGAACATCCTCCATGCCGTAGACGCCGGGCTTGGCGCCGGTCGCCCATCGCGCCGCGCGCACCGAACCGGTGGCGAAAATCGCGCGGTTGGACGCCTTGTGCGTGAGCTCCACGCGCTCGCCGAAGCCGGCGAAGATCACGGTATGGTCGCCGATCACATCGCCGCCTCGCAGCGCGTGTACGCCGATTTCGCGCTTGGGGCGCTCGCCCACGATGCCGACACGCCCGTGGCGCAGCGACTCGTCGCCGTAGCCCCGGCCCTGCTTGAGGATTTCCAGAAGCTTCTCGGCGGTGCCGGACGGCGCGTCCTTCTTGTGGTGATGGTGCATCTCGACGAGCTCGATGTCGTAGGCCTCGTCGAGCTTCTCGGTGGCCAGTCGCACGAGGTAGTTGAGCACGTTCACGCCCACGGAATAGTTGCCCGCCCAGACCACGGGTATGTCACGGATCGCGGCCAGGATGGCGGCGCGTTCCTCGGCGTTGTGGCCGGTGGTGCCGATGACGAGCGGCTTGCGGTGCAGGTTGCAAAGACGGGCCAGCGGCAGCGTGGCGGTATGGTGGGAGAAGTCGATGACGGCGTCGACAGCCGCGATATGCGCCGCCGGGTCGTCGCCGGCATCCAGCGGGGCGCAGACGACGGCCTGCTGTTCCGGCGCGGCGGCGATGATGGCCTGGCCCATGCGGCCCTTGGAACCGTTGAGGAGGATGCGGAGAGACATGGGCCGCGAGGGAAGCGGTAATGCCCCGCTGCGAAAGGCTAAATTGAGCCCATGGCGCGCCTTGGGCCAAAAAGCAGGGCCAAGGCCCGCCGACGCCGGCGCCCCGGCGGGGGGGCCCCCCCTTAGACGCCCGCGCTTCCGCGGCCCGGACCGTCGCCGAACCGGACGCGTATGCGCTCGGCCACCGACTCGGGCGTGATGTCTCCGGTGCAGGGTTTTCCGGGCACCGGACACGGCGTCTTGAGCCAGCACGGCGCGCAGGGCGGCGCCTTCGGGGCGAGCATGGGGACGGTCGACGGGTACCGGGCGATTTCCGGATAATGGAAACCGGAAAAGATGACGAAGCAGGGCGTGCCGAGCGCGCCGCACAGGTGGTTGTGCAGGCCCTCCCCGCATACCGCGAACTCGGCGTGCGAGAGCAACCAGGCCATCTCGCGAAGGCCGATGCGTCCGCGCAGGTCGAGCGCCCCGGGCAGCGCCGGATTCTCGGGAAGGCCCGGCTGCACCCAGTTCACACCGGGCAGCAACCCGACGAGCCGCCGATAGTTGTCGAAGCCCCACTCCTTGTTGGGCGTGTAGCTCGTCTTGCCGGCCGGCACGATGAGCGCGAAGCGCCCGAGCCCGGCGTGCCGCGCCGCCCACTCCGACTCCTCCTCGGGGGAAAAACGGATCAGCCCGCGCACATCCGAGAAATCCGCCGGCAAGCGCAGTCGCTCCGACGCCAGCTCCACGAGGTGCGGGCGCCACCCGGGCCTCGCCTCCAGCAGCGCCTTGGACGTCTGCCGCTGCGGCTTGTAGACGAAATCATGCGCGCGCACGGGGCGAAGCAGCCGCAGCGCCGTCTGCACGCACCACGCCTTCGCCGGCGAAAAGCGCCTCAGGTCCGCCACGCGCGCCACCTCGGGCAGGTTGTCATAAAACTCCGGATACCGGGTGAGCACCACGAAGCGCAGCCCGGGGTGCTTCGCGCGCAGCGCCCGCATGAGACCGGTCTGGCAGAAGGCGTCCCCCAGCCCGCCCTTGTGCATGTGCAGGAGGAACAGGTTTTCGCGCCGCAGCCGGGCGTCCAGTATCGCCCGAGCGGCGACCGCCGCCGCCGGGATCAGGGCGGCGCCGGCGATGACGGCAAGGAGCGTGGCGGTCGGCATGGGCACGACATAGACACGGTCCCGCCCTCCGCTGGCGATAGCGAAAGCGCGCGGGCGTTTCCCGCAGCCCCCCGGTTTCCCTATTGAAACGCCCGGCGTTCCCCAAAACCTCCGGCGCGTGTCCAGCCGCCCCGATTTCCAAAACCCGCCCATCGACTTCGCCGCCGAGTTGAACCCGGACCAGCTCGCCGCCGTCACCGCGCCGCGCGGACCGGCCCTCGTGCTCGCCGGCGCCGGCTCGGGCAAGACGCGCACGCTCACCTACCGCGTGGCGTACCTGCTCGAGCAGGGCGTGCGCCCCTGGGAGATCCTGCTGCTCACCTTCACCAACAAGGCGGCCAAGGAGATGCTCGAACGCGTCGAGGACCTCACCGGCCAGCCCCGCTCCCAGTTCTGGGGCGGCACCTTCCACAGCATCGGCCAGCGCGTGCTGCGCACGCACGGCCCCCTCGTGGGCGTCGACCGCAACTTCACCATCCTCGACGCCCAGGACGCCGAGTCGCTCTTCTCGCAGGTCGTCAAGGAGGTGGACGGCGCGTTCATCAAGGACAAGGACAACCCCAAGGCGCGCGTCATCGCCGACGCCCTCAGCTACGCGCGCAACACGCGCCGGCCGCCCGAGGAGATCTTCCGCGAACGCCTCGGCTGGATGAAGGGCGGCGTGGACAAGCTCGTGAAGTTCGCGGACCTCTACAAGGACGCCAAGCGCAAGGCCGGCGTGTGCGACTACGACGACCTCCTCGAACTCTGGCTCGAGGTGCTCGAAAAACACCCCGACATCGCGCGCGACTACTCGCGCAAATTCAAACACATCCTCGTCGACGAGTTCCAGGACACCAACCGGCTCCAGTCCGCCATCGTCGAGGCGCTCGCGCAGGAGCATCAGGTCATGGCCGTCGGCGACGACGCCCAGTGCATCTACACCTGGCGCGGCGCCGACTACGACAATGTGATGGGCTTCGACGAGCGCCACCCGGGCGCGACCCTGCACAAGATCGAGATCAACTACCGTTCGACCAAGCCCATCCTGGACTTCGCCAACGCGGTGCTCGACACGCGCCCCTCCGGCATGGGCTTTTCCAAGGAGCTGCGCGCCGTGAAACACGGCCACCAAAAGCCCTACCTCGTGCCGTGTCTGGACACCACCGAGCAGGCGCTGTTCGTGGTGAAGCGCATCACGGCGCTCGTGCGCGACGAGGGCCGC
This sequence comes from uncultured Opitutia bacterium, assembly GCA_945957395.1. Classification (GTDB taxonomy): domain Bacteria; phylum Verrucomicrobiota; class Verrucomicrobiia; order Opitutales; family UBA953; genus CAMFKE01. The sequence continues at coordinate 212,008 of CAMFKE010000001.1, read as the reverse complement.
CGCCCCGGCGAGATCACCGTGCTGTACCGCGCGCACTACCAGGCCATGGAGCTGCAGATGGAGCTCACGCGCGCCCAGATTCCGTTCGTCATCACCTCCGGCGTGCGATTCTTCGAGCAGGCGCACATCCGCGACTTCGTCGCCCAGCTGCGCTTCCTGCACAATCCGGCCGACACCGTCGCCTTCACGCGCGTGCTCGCGCTCCTGCCCAAGGTCGGCCCCAAGAAGGCCGAGACGATTCTGGAGATGGGCCGCAAGGAATCCGCCTCGCGCAACATCTCCCTGCTCGGCGCCCTGCTCGCCGACAAGATTGTCGCAAAGATTCCCGAGGAGGCCCGCGACGACTACCGCGACCTCATCCTCACCCTCCAGGACATGGAGGAGGGCATGCACGGCCCCCGCCGCGAAGCCCCCAAGCCGCCCGTCGCCAACGCCGGAGCGCGGGCGTCCTCGCCCGCTCCGTCCTCATCCTTCTTCGACGACGAGGACGACCTCTTCTCCCTCGCCGCCCGTGAGGAAACGCCGGATACGGCGCCAGCCGCCCCCGCGCCCGCCGCGCACCATGTGCAAAAGACGCCCTCGGAGATCGTCCGCATCGGCATCGAGGGCTGGTACGGCGACTTCCTCAAGCACGTCTACCCGAACCACCAGGAGCGCCGCGAAGACCTCGACTCCCTCATCGGCTTCGCCGCCAAGTACGAGGACATGAACGAACTGCTCGCCCAGCTCGTGCTGCTCAACTCCGAGGCGAGCGACAAATCCGCCGCCCCCGACGAGGACACCATCCGATTGACGACCATCCACCAGTCCAAGGGCCTCGAGTTCCCGGTCGTGTTCGTCATCGGCTGCGCCGACGAGCTGTTCCCCATCAAACGCGCCATCGAGGACGGCGACGTCGAGGAGGAGCGCCGACTCTTCTATGTGGCCTCCACGCGCGCCATGGAGGAACTCTACATCGTCTACCCCAAGCTTATCGTCTCCGGCGGACCGCCCCGCATGACCGAGGTCTCCCGCTTCGTCGCCGCCCTCCCCCCCGGGGTCTACGAGACCCTGCACATCGGCCGCATGCGCTGAGGAGAATCCGGCAGGGCCGACGAAAGGCTCACTTGCCCTTCTTTTTCTCTTTCTTGCCGGCGGGAGCGGCGGGCTCCTCGGCGGGCTTTTCACCGGAGGTTGCGCCAGCGGCGCGCTGTTCGGCGAGCAGGGCGGAAGGCTTGATGGCCTTGACGGCGTCGCTCACCTCGCCGATGACCAGCGCGGGCTCGCCGCCGAGGGTGACAAAGGTGCCGGTGACGCTCGCATACTGCACCTTGGCGCCGAACGAGCCGCCCTTGCCTACCTTTTTCGAGCCGAGCGACTCGACGAAAGACCGGAGCCGGGCCGTCGGTACGACCGCGGCGATCTCATCGCCCGCCTCGCCCCCGGGGGTGCCGGTCACAATCGGGACAATGGCATAGGGGGCGTCGGAGGAAACACTGCCCAAATCCGAATACTCGATGACGGAAGTGGTGACCTTCTTGCCCTCGTAAGTCTTGGCGTTGGCCACCCAGGTCTGGGCCAGCGCCGGATTCTTCGACGGTTTCTTCACCGGCGTGGCGGCTTCAGCGGCGAACGGGGCGAGCGCCATGGCGGCGAACAAAACGAAAACGGGGCGTTTCATGAGAAGATGGAGGGGGATGCCCAAAAGAACGCCGCCGGAACCGGTTCCCTGTGAACCCGGCGCCGGCGGCGTTTTCAAAACGAGCTTACGCCCGGGCGGCCAGGTACGCGTCCATCGCGGCGTCGACGACGGGGCGGGCGCGATCACTGAGCTCGACCATGGGAAGGCGCAGGGAGTCCGAGGAGATGAGGCCGGCGCGCTTGAGGATGTGCTTGATGGGCGCCGGGTTGGACTCGATGAACATCTTGCCGAACAGGTCGGCGAGACGGTTGTGCAGGCGCAGCGCGCCGGCGGCGTCCCCGGAGCGCGCGAAGCGCACCAGGTCGGCGATGTCGCGGGGCAGCCAGTTCGACGCCACGGAGATCACGCCGCGGGCGCCGAGCGAGACGAACGGCAGCGTGAGGCTGTCGTCGCCGGAGAGCACCACGAAGTCCTTGTCGAGGGCGCGCACGAGGCGAGACACCTTGTCGCAGGAACCTCCGGCCTCCTTGATGCCCACGATGTTGGGGAACTTCTCACGCAGACGCACGACGGTGTCGGTGTCGATCTCGACGCCGCAGCGGCCGGGGATGGAGTAAAGGATGATGGGCTTGGCCGTGGATTCGGCGATCTTCGCGAAGTGGCGGAACTGCCCCTCCTGGGTCGGCTTGTTGTAATAGGGCGCGACAATCAGGAAGGCGTCGGCACCCGCGCGGTCGGCGCGCACCGTCAGGTCCACCGCCTCGTCCGTGGAGTTGGAGCCGGTGCCGGCCATGACAGGCACGCGCTTGCGGGCGTACTCGACGATTTTGGCGATGACCTCGATATGCTCGTCGTGGTCGAGCGTGGGCGACTCGCCCGTGGTGCCCACGGCCACCAGGCCGTCGATGCCCCCGTCGACCTGGAAATCAACAAGGCTGCGCAGCTCGTCGAAGGCGACGGAGCCGTCGCGGAAAGGGGTGATCAGCGCGGTGTGGGCGCCGCAAAAAGGGGTTGTGTCGAAGGTTTTTCCGGTGTTCATTCTGGTAATCCTGTGGAGGGTGGCCGGACAAGTCCGATTAAACGCGGTCATCCCTGCCGACACCCCGCCATTTAGACAATCCCAAATCCCCACCCCCATGTCCGAAACCCAAAATCTATTCGACAGCCTGCTTCAGCTGGCGGTTGAGAACGGTGCCAGCGACATCCATCTCAAGTCGGGAAAACCCGCCTACCTGCGCATCACCGGGCACCTGGAGCCGGTCGAGATGGAGCCGATCACCGCCCAGCAGATCATTGAGTTCATCGAGGTTTCGCTGCCGCACCAATTTGCGTCGAAGTGGCATGACAACCGGCAGGTCGACTATTCGTACGACCTCGCGCATCGCGGGTTGGGCCGATTCCGCGTGAACGCCTTCTTCCAGCGCAACGCGCCCAGCATGGTCTTCCGCGTGGTGAAGAGCCACCCGCCCTCCTTCGAGGAGCTCAATCACGAACCCGCAGTCTTCAAAAAACTCTGCGAGGCCAACGACGGCATCGTGCTCATCTGCGGCGCCACCGGCTCGGGCAAAAGCTCCACGCTGGCCGCCATGCTCGACCACATGAACGAGCAGTACGACCTGCATGTGGTCACCCTCGAGGACCCCATCGAGTTCATCTTCCGCGACAAGAAATCGGTCTTCAGCCAGCGCGAGATCGGCATCGACGCGCCCGACTTCATGCTGGGCCTCAAGTCCGCCATGCGTCAGGACCCCGATGTCATCCTGGTGGGAGAAATGCGCGACGGCGAAACCTTCGAGACCGCCCTGAACGCGGCCGAGACGGGTCACCTCGTGTTCGGCACGCTGCACGCCTCGAATGCGCAGCAGGCCATCCAGCGCCTCTTCGACTTCTTCCCCCCCGAGGAACAGATGGGCCTGCGACGCACCATCGCCGGAAGCCTCCGCGCCATCATCTCCCAGCAACTTTGCCCGAAGCTCGAAGGCGGAGGCCGCGTGCCCGTCGTCGAGATCTTCGTCATCGATTCGCTCGCCCGTAAGATCATCATCGACGGCCAGTTCGAAAAGATCGGCGATGTCATCGAGGCGAACAAGGAATCGGGCTCCAAGACCTTCAACGCCGACCTGCTGCGCCTCATCAAGAGCGGCATGATCTCGCGTCAGGACGGCCTGCAGCGTTCGCCCAACGCGAAGGCGCTGGAGATGAACCTCAAGGGCATCTTCCTTCAGGGCGGCGGCGTGGTCGGATAAACCGGCAACCTTCGCCCCCCCCCCCGACCCGACAGCCCCTCGCACCCACCGGTGCGGGGGGCTTCGTTTTGTCCGCCCACCTCGCACCGCCCCCCCTTTTTTGCGCAGCAGGCGGTGCATAATGAGCCAATTGAAAACTTGAAACCGGCCCCCGTTCCCTCATCACGACGAGCGCTTCCAAAAGGCAAAGAACCCGCCGGGCAATCCCGCCTGGCACCCAAGAAACACCCCCAAAACACATCCTATGAATCAGGAATTCTCCGTGACCGTCCCCGGCCTCGGCTTCACCATCTCCACCGGCAGCATCGGCCGTCAGGCCAATGGCGCCGTGACCGTCCGCCAGGGCGACACCGTCATGTTCGTCGCCGCGACCGCCGCCGAAGGCCTCCGCTCGCCCGACCAGGACTTCTTCCCCCTCACCGTCGACTACCGCGAGAAGTTCGCCGCCGCCGGTCGCTTCCCGGGCGGCTTCTTCCGTCGCGAAGGCAAGCCCTCCGAAAAGGAAATCCTCACTTCGCGCCTGTGCGACCGTCCCCTGCGCCCGCTCTTCCCTGAAGGCTTCCTGAATGAAGTGCAGGTCATCGGCCTGCTCATGTCCGCCGACGGCAAGAACGAGCCGGATATGATGATGGTGAACGGCGCCTCCGCCGCCCTCCTCTGCTCCGACATCCCCTGGAACGGCCCCATCGGCTGCGTGCGCATCGCCGAAATCAACGGCGAGTTCGTCGCCAACCCGACGAACGAGCAGATGTTCGACTCCACCCTCGACCTCGTCTATGTCGGCAACGAGCGCGACATGATGATGATCGAAGGCTCCGCCGACCAGATTCCGGACGAGCGCTTCGTCGAAGCCCTGGAGTTCGCCCACAAGGCCATCCAGCCCATCATCGCCGCCCAGCGCGAGCTCGCCGCCAAGTACGCCAAGACCAAGCGTGTTTACCCGCTCGTCGTCGCCGACGCCAAGGTCGTCGAGATCTGCCGCGAAGTCGCCAACAAGGACAACGCCCTCGCCAAGGCCGTTTACCAGGAAAAGAAGCAGGACCGCGCCAACGCCGTGTCCGCCGTCATCGCCGACGCCAAGGTCGCCTGCGAAGCCAAGCTCGCCGCCGGCTCCTACGATCCGCGCCACGTGAAGCTCGCCTTCGAAAAGCTTCAGGAAGAAGTCTACCGCAACACCATCCTCGGCGGCGGCAAGCGCGCCGACGGCCGCGACGGCCAGACCCTCCGCGCCATCTCCTGCGCCACCGAAGTGCTCCCCCGCGTGCACGGCTCCTCGCTCTTCCAGCGCGGCGAGACCCAGGGCGTCGTCATCGCCACCCTCGGCACCTCCAAGGACTCGCAGGAGCTCGACGGCATCACCGGCGGCCCGAAGAACAAGTCCTTCATCCTGCACTACAACTTCCCGCCCTTCTCCGTGGGTGAGACCGGCCGCTTCGGCGCCCAGTCCCGCCGCGAGATCGGCCACGGCGCGCTCGCCGAGCGTTCGCTGCTGCCCGTGCTCCCCTCCGAGCAGGACTTCCCCTACTCCATCCGCCTCTCCTCCGAGATCATGGAGTCGAACGGTTCCACCTCGATGGCCTCCGTGTGCGGCGGCACCCTCGCGCTCCTCGACGCCGGCGTGCCCCTGCTCGCCCCCGTCGCCGGCATCTCCGTGGGCATGGTGTCCGAAGAGAAGGACGGCACCATCGCGCGCCATGTCATCCTCACCGACATCATCGGCGCCGAAGACCACTTCGGCGACATGGACTTCAAGATCTGCGGCACCAAGGCCGGCATCACCGGCTTCCAGCTCGACCTGAAGATCCACGGCCTGCCCTTCGAAATCGCCAAGAAGGCCATCGCCCAGAACAAGGTGGCCCGCGACCGCATCCTCGACATTATGGCCGAGACCAAGGCCGAGGCCTCCACCGAGGTGAAGCCCTCCGCCCCCCGCATCCACCGCGCCAAGATTCCCGGCGACAAGATCGGCGCCCTCATCGGCCCCGGCGGCAAGAACATCAAGCGCATCCAGGAATTCTGCGGCGTGCAGATCGACATCGACCAGGATGACTCCGGCTGGCTGTCCATCTTCGCCTCCAACGCCGAATCGCTCCAGCGCGCCCTCCACGAGGTCAACATCCTCGCCGCCCAGATCGAGATCAACAAGACCTACAAGGGCATCGTGCGCTCCATCAAGGAGTTCGGCGCCTTCGTCGAGTGCCTCCCCGGTCAGGAAGGCCTCGTGCACGTCTCCGAACTCGCCGACTTCCGCGTCGCGAAGGTCGAGGACGTCTGCAAGCTCGGTGACGAGATCATCGTCAAGTGCGTGGGCATCGACGACAAGGGCCGCGTGCGCCTCTCGCGCCGCGCCGCCATCGCCGAGAAGGAAGGCCGTCCCTACACCCCCAACGCCAAGCCCGAGGGCGGCGACCGCCCCCGCCGTGACGGCGACCGCGGCGGCTTCCGCGGCGAGCGTGGCGACCGCCCCCGTCGCGAAGGCGGCGAGCGTCGCGAGCGCAGCGAAGGTGGCGACCGCCACCACAACCGCGCCCACGACAAGCCCGTCGACCCCATCACCGACGCCGAGTAACCCCGGCTAGGGCGCCTGAAAACGCCCGCCCCGGACAACCTACGACAAACCCCGCGCCCTCACGGCGCGGGGTTTGTTCGTTTCGGACTTGGCGACGAGAGCGGCAAAACCGCTCAGCGGCGCACGACGAGGCTTTCGGGGTCGTGCTCAAGGGCGCGGCGCTGAAGCACCTCGATGTATTCCCACATGGGGCCGGTGCGTCCGCGGCGACGCAGCTTGTCCATGGTCTCGTTGAACTCCTGAGGCGGGTCGCCGACGACCCAGTTGGAGGACTTGAGCCGGACCTCGTTGAGCCGATTGTAGATGCCGGTGACGGTCAGGGGCTTCTCGATGTGGAAGCGCGGCTCGAAAAGGAAATCCTCGGTGGTCTCGCCGGTGGCGTCGGGGCCGGAGGTCTTCCAAAGGGGCGTGCCCGGGTAGATGCGCATGCCGATGGTCGTGAAGTAGATGGCGCCGGGCAGGGTGGCGGCGCGCGCGAGCGTCTCCTCCAGCGTGTCGGGGGTCTCGCCCGGGCCGCCGAAGATGAGGAAGTGAGCGTACTTGATGCCCAGCTCGTAGGCGTCGTGGCTGCACTGGCGGATATGCTCGTAGTTGAAGCTCTTCTTGTAGGCGCGCAGCACCGGATCGGAAAAACTGTCGGAACCGAACTCGAGGTGGCTCATGCCGGCGCGCTTCATGAGCGAGAGCAACGGCTTGCCAAGGAAGCGCGGCTTGAGGAAGCAGCCCCAGGTGACCTTGTTTTCGGCGCGGATGAGCGCCTCGCAAACGGCGGTGGCGTGCTCCTCGCTGGTGTTGAAAACGGAATCGACGATGAACGCCTCGCGCACGCCCATGGCCGACATCTTCGCCAACTCCTCGGCGATCTCCTCTCCGGAACGTACGCGGCTGCGACGCCCCTCGATGAGCGGGTAAGTGCAGTAGCAGCAGGCCAGCGGGCATCCGCGCTGGGTCTGCACGCCGGGCAGCGAGCCGCGGGAAAGGTAACCGTTCATGACCTCCGCGTCGTGCGTCGGGTGCGCCGAGAAACACACCTTGCGCGCGTCTCGCGCCAGCGACCCCACCGAGCCGTCCGGCTCACGCCAGACCAGACCGGGGATGTCGCGGGGCGAACGCCCCTCGTCCAGCGCGCGAAGAAGCTCGACCAGCACGATTTCGCCCTCGCCCATGACGCCGTAGTCGGCGTCGGAGAACTTCAGGATTTCGCGGGGGAAAACGGAGTAGCCGCTGCCGCCGAGAATGATGGGCACGCGGGTGAGCGCGCGGATGTCGCGGCAGGCGCCCATGAGGCTCTCGACAAACGAATGCGGATTGTGGCTCTGCACATTGTCGATGTTGCGCAGGGAAAGGCCCACATAGTCGGGACGAAAATCGCGAACGAAGTCGGCGACGGTGGCCGTCTCGCCATGGGCGAAATGATCCCAGATGCGCGTCTCGTAGCCGGCTTCCAGGAGGGCGCCGTTGATATACGCGAGGCCCAGCGGGTAAATCGGATGGGGTTGGTCGTACTTGTTCAGATTAACCAACAGGACGCGCTTCCCGGGGGAGTTTTTGTTCATCGCGCGGCAGGCAATACGGGGTAGCGCCCCCATGGCAAGGCGCCGTTGCGCTTAGCCAAACCCGGGGGACTTTGCCAATCCTGTGACGATTGAAATTTTGACCTGAGAGGTCGCCCGGATAGACCAACGGGCGTTCCCCCGAACAAACATAACCCAATACCATCGCACGCATCATGAAAAAACTCGCACTCACCGCCCTCGCCTTCAGCGCGATCTCCTGCTCCGCCTTCGCGGCCAAGGGGTTCAACGCCGCCTTCTGGGCCCCGGATATGCAGGTCGTCCCCCCCTCGGAGGACATCAGCGGCGTTCGACTCAACATCTATGGTGAAAACCGTAATGTCAAAGGCGTGGACTTCGGTACGGGCAACTCCGTCACCGGCGACATGACCGGCCTTCAGTTCTGCATTTTCCTGCCCCCCTGCTACAACCATGTGGGCGGCAAGCTCAACGGCGCCCAGTTCGCCGTCGTCAACCAGTACGGCCGCGAGGTCAACGGCGCCACCTTCGGCTTCGTCAACTACTCCACCGCCGCCTCCACCGAGGTCAGCGGCGCGCAGTTCGGCGCCGTCACCTGGGGCTCCAAGACGGAAATCTGGGGCGCGCAGCTGGGCTTCGTGAACAAGGCCAAGTCCGTGACCGGCGCGCAGCTGGGCTTCGTGAACTTCACCGACAAGCTCAAGGGCGTGCAGCTGGGCCTGTGGAACATGGTCCTCGATCGCAGCTGGGGCGACATCGGCAACCGCGGCCTCGGCCGAGGCTTCCCGTTCATCAACCTGGGCTGGTAACTCCCTTTGGCGCCCCGCCAGGGTGAAACCGCCCGGGGGCTCCACCGCAGCTCCGGCGCCGCGCGCGCCGGGGCTTTTTTTGTTCCGACCGGAAGGGTCAACGCGGCCTTGCCAAACATAAGACGGGGAACATGGGTCCCCGCATGCCCAAACTCCCCGCGCTGTTTCTCCTGAGCGCCCTCGCGACCTCCACGCTCTGCGCCGGCACGGCGCAGGCCGACGCCGACTACGGCTTCCGCGCCCACAAGGACCTCGCCTCGATCGAGCTGACCGGCGAGAGCGACCTGCTCGGCCTCGGCGGTTTCGGCGGCGGTCGAGCCACCTCGCTTCGCGTGGCGTATGTGACGCCCTCGCTCAGCGAAAGCCCCTCGGTTTGGAACAGCCGCGCCCACTTCGGCGTGGCCCAGGACATCTACTCGGCGCAGGACAAGTCCGCCAACCCGCCCGCGGGCGACCGCCCCTACGCCTCCTGGCTTTACGGCATGGTCGGCATGGGCTGGGAGGACGAAACCACACTGGACCTCGTCACCCTGCGCGCCGGCGTCGTCGGCCCCTCCGCCCGCGGCCGCCAGTCACAGAACATCGTCAATGACCTCGCCGGCGTTGACCGCGCCAAAGGCTGGGACACCCAGCTGCGCGACGAGCCCGGCGTGGATGTGGAATGGCGCCGCACCTGGCGCATCCGCCTCGCCGGCACCACCGGCGACTCCGGCTTCGGCGCCGACCTGCTGCCCCGCGTCGGATACGAGTTCGGCACCGTCCGCCACTACGGCGCCGGCGGCCTCCAGTACCGCTTCGGCAAAAACCTTCCGCGCGACTTCGGCGTGCGCGCCACGCGCGACGGCGGCGTGGACGGCGTGCCGGTGAAGTTTGACCGCGAAGGCTCGTTCAGCATCGCCCCCGACGCCTTCTACGGATTCCTCGACGCGCAGGTGGAAGGCCGCGTGTGGGACATGCCCCTGGACGGCAACATGTATCACGGCGGCAACGGCGTGCCCACCAACACCTTCGTGGCCCGCGCCGGCTTCGGCCTCGCCGCGCACTGGGCCGGCGTGAAGCTCGCCGCCGGCGAATACTTCCTGACCGAGGAGTACAAAGGGCAGGACGGCGTGTCCGCCTTCGGCGGCGTCACGCTCAACGTGGCCTTCTGAGCCGACTCCGGAACCGGCTTGAGGCGCCTCCGGAGCGCGCAAGTCGCACACTCCGGAAACGCTTCGTAGCGAGGGGCGGCCCATGGGCCGCCCCTCGCCCGTTTCCGGGCGTCGAAGACCGTCCGGAGGCCCGATTTTCCGCTTCACGGGACGGCCCCGGACTCCCACGCTGCGCGCCCGTCATGCATCTCTACTTCATGGGCATCTGCGGCACCGCCATGGGCAACGCCGCACTTCTCTTCCGCGCTATGGGCCACACCGTGAGCGGCTCCGACACCGGCGTGTATCCGCCGATGTCCGACATGCTGCGCGAAGCCGGCGTGACCATCCTCGAGGGCTGGGACCCGGCGCGCCTCGCCGCGCTCAAGCCCGACCTGGTGGTCGTGGGCAATGTCGTCTCGCGCGGCCACCCCGAGATGGAGTGGCTGATGGAGACCAACGAGATCCCGTTCGTCTCCCTGCCCGAGCTGTTCCGCACGCAGCTGCTCAACCGGCGCAACCCCATCGTGGTGTCCGGCACGCACGGCAAGACCACCACCACCTGCCTGGCCGCCTTCCTGTTGCTGCGCAACGGCAAGAACCCCGGATACCTCGTGGGCGGCGTGCCGCGCGACCTGCCCTCCGGCTCGAACCCCGGCCCGGACGGCGCCCCCTTCGTCATCGAGGGCGACGAGTACGACACGGCCTTCTTCGACAAGCGCTCCAAGTTCATCCAGTACCTACCGCGCACGCTCCTCATCAACAATGTCGAGTTCGACCACGCCGACATCTTCCGCGACCTCCCGGATGTGCTGAAGACCTTCACGCACGTCACGCGCGTGGTGCCCCGCAACGGCCGCATCGTGGCCAACGGCGACGACGCAAATGTCGCCACCGTGGTCGCCGGCGTGAAATGGTGTCCGGTCGTGCGCGTGGGCGTGGGCGAAGGCAACGACTGCCGCATCGTCGACTTCGCCGAGACGCCCGCGGGCGCCACCTTCCGACTGCTCTGGAAGGGACGCGAGTGGGCGAAAATCAGCTGGTCGCTGCCCGGGCTTTTCAACGCGCGCAACGCCGCCATGGCGGCCGTCGGCGCGGGCCTGGCGACGAACGCCGAGGACCCCACGCACCTCGAACTCTCCCACCTCAGCGACTTCCTCGGCGTGAAGCGCCGGCAGGAGGTGCATATCGACCGGCCCGACCTCGTCGTGCTGGAAGACTTCGGCCACCACCCCACCGCCATCGCGCTCACCCTCGAATCGCTCCGCCGCCGCTACCCGAAACACCGCATCGCCGCGGCCTTCGAGCCCCGCTCGAACACCGCCGTGCGCAAGGTCATGCAGGACGCCTTCCGCGACGCCCTCGCGCACGCCGACGCCGCATTCCTCGCCCCGGTGCATCGCGCCGAAGCCTACAAGGACGAGGACCGGCTGGACACCGGCGCGGTGGCCGCCGAGCTCGCGCGCCGGGGGCTGTACGCCGTGGCGGCGACCTCGAACGAGCACCTGCTCGCCTCGCTCGGCGAGAATGTGAGCTCCGCAGCGAAGGCGATGCCGCAGCTCGTCGTCTTCTTCTCCAACGGCGCCTTCGGCGGCATCATCAAGAAATTCGTGGACGCCTCCCGCCGCTGATCGCCGCCGCTCGCGAGACGCCGGAACACCCAGACAAAAGGCCGCCGCCCGAATCACTCGGGAGGCGGCCTTTCGCTTTCGTTGCTTGTCGCGCTTAGGCGGAGAAGCGGCGCAGGCGGGCAAGCACCTTGTCGCGGCCGAGGGCGGCCAGGAGCGGATGCATGTCCGGACCGGAGCCGAGTCCGGAAACCGCGAAGCGCAGGGGCGCGAAGAAGTCGGTCGCCTTGCAACCGGCGGCGGCGCCGGCGGCGGCGAATGCGGCGTCCACGGAAGCGGTGTCGGCGAAGTCGGCGACGGTCTCCAGGTGCGGGATCAGGGCGGCGCAGCGCGCCTTGGGGTCGGCCTTCTTGGAAACATTGGCGCGGGCGGCCTCGTCGAACGCGTAGTCTTCGGAGAAGAAGTACTTGGTGAAGCCCGGGAGGGATTCCAGCGACACGCACTTGGGCTGCACCAGGGCGAGCACGCGCTGGATGTCGTCCTCGGGCGTGGCCTCGTCAACGATGCCGGCTTCGCCCAGCACGGGCGCGGCGAGCGAGGCGAACGACTCGGGGTTGAGCGAGCGCAGGTGAAGCTGGTTCATGTGCGCCATCTTCTTCTCGTCGAAGCGCGCGTTGGCCGAATGGATGTCGGTGAGCTCGAACTGCGCGATGATGTCGGCGATGGGCAGCATCTCCTTGCCGTCCTTGGGCGTCCAGCCCAGCAGGCACAGGTAGTTGCGCACGGCGGCGGGCAGATAGTGGCGCGAACGGTACTCCTCGATGAGCGCGCCGCGGTCGCGCTTGGACATCTTGCCCGGGCCGTCGGTCTTGAGGATTAGCGGGATGTGCGCGTAATGCGGGATGGGAGCGCCGAGCGCCTTGAAGATCTCGACGTGCTTGGAGGTGTTGGACAGGTGGTCCTCGCCGCGGATGACATGCGTGATCTTCATCTCGATGTCGTCCACGACATTGACGAAGTGGAACACCGGTTCGCCGTTGGCGCGGAAGAGGATGAAGTCGCGGTCCTCGGCGCGCTCCACATAGCCGCGCACCTGGTCGTTCAGCCGCATCGGCTCGGCGCGCACCTTCTCGATGGTGCGCGTGAGCGGCTCGACCGCGCTGTCGGCCTTCTTCGTCGTGGTCCAGAACTCGCCGTTGTTATAGCTGTATTCGGTTTCCGTGTACCGCTCGCCCTCCAGGCGCAGCCAGATGGCGCCGTCCTTCTCGTAGGCGCGGCCGTTGGCCAGCAGCCGGTCGCGGTAGCGGTTGTAGATGTCGTTGCGCTCGCTCTGCAGGTAGGGACCGTAGTCGCCGCCGACCTCGGGGCCCTCGTCCCAGTCCATGCCCAGCCACTTGAGGCTGTCGTAGATGACCTGCAGGAATTCGTCGGTGTTGCGGGCCTTGTCGGTGTCCTCGATGCGAAGGACGAAGGTGCCGCCGGTGTGGCGGGCGTAGAGCCAGCTGAAAAGCGCGGTGCGGGCGCTTCCGATATGGAAGAATCCGGTCGGGCTGGGAGCGAAACGGGTGCGGACGGGTGTCGACATGGCCCGAGAGGGAAACCTCCGGGGCGGATTTTGAAAAGCCTACATTCGCCCGCACGCTGCGTATGCCGGCTCAGACGAACTCGACCAGAACGCGCGCCAGGATCACGAGCAGCGGCAGGGCCAGACCGGCGGTCATGAGCCTGCGGAAGCGGCCGGCCCCCAGCGCGAGCGCCAGGGCGAGCTTCACCAGCGTGTTCGCCGCTATGGCCACCAGCACGGCCAGGGCCGCCGTGTTCGCCGCGAGTTCGCCCTCGCTCGTGCGATTGGCCAGGGAGAGAGTGATGGCGTCCATATCGGGAAGCCCCGAGACGAAGCTCAGCGCGTAAATGCCGGAGCCCCCGGCGTAGTCGCGGGAAAACCCGAGAAGGAACACGACGAGCGCGTACAACAGCGCGAATTTGGCGGACTGCATCAGGCGCAACGGGTTGCCCACCGGGGGCACCTCGCCCACCGGCTCGTCGCGCTCGCGCAACCACAGCCACGCCGGCACGGCGGCCGTGGCCAAAAACACGAGTGCACCGCCGGGCAGCAACGCGCGCGCGAGGTCGGGGTTGATCGCCGCTAGGATGAAAAGCAGTCGAGGCACCATCACCGCGCACGCCAGGAGCACGCCCTGCGCATAGGTGGCGCCGCGCTCGGGCCGCTCCCGGCTGCGGCGCGCGAACGCCAGGGTGACGGCCGTGCTGGACCCGACGCCGCCGACGAGCCCGGTGAGCGCGGTGCCGGCGCGTTCGCCGAGAAAGCGCATGGTGGCGTAACCCGTGAGGTTCACGCCGGCGACGAGCATGACCATGCGCCAGGTGTCATAGGGGTTGAAAACGCCCCACAGCTTCTCGTCGGGCACAAGCGGCAGGATGATGCCGGTAAGAAAGGCGAACTGAAGGCCGGCGCGCACATCGGTCTCATTGAGCCGCCCGCTCCACTCGGAGGTGAGCCGGCGCACGCCGATGATGCCGGCGAGGATGATGGCCAGCCATACGGCGTATCGCGTGAGCCCAGCGCCGAGCAGGGCGCCGGCCACATAGGTGAGCACCCCGGAGGTCATGGTCGTGAGCCCCGCGCCGGATTCGTCGGGACGGCGGAAAGCGGCGGCGGTGAGAAGGGCGGTGAGCGTGGCGAGGCCGGCCAGCAGCATCCACTCCAGCCCGGTGCGCTCCAGTTGCGCCGCGACGAACCCGAAGGTGCTCCAAAGCGCGAAGGTGCGCGCCCCGGCCACGGCGCGCGATCCGGGCGCGAGCCCCGGTCTGTCGCGTTCGTTCCATTGGCGCACGAGGCCCACCAGCCCTCCGAGGCTGGCCGCCGCCAAAAGCGCCCAGCCGTTCTTGGGCGACAGCAACATTTCCGGCGTGATCGGGTCGAGCATGGCGATGCCCTGATTTCACCGGAACGCCGCCGCTTTGTCAAAGACGCCCCGGCTTAAGGAAATGCGAAGAGTGCGACCGGCACGAGCGGACCTTGCCCCCGTCCGCGCCCCTCGCCGCAACCTTGAAATCAGGCGAGCCGACCCGCCCGCGGATTATCCGCGTTCGCCGATGGGGGTCAGCGTGAAACGCCCGGTTTCGGCGTCCGCCCGGAAGTGCAGCGGCACGGCGCGTTGCGCCTGACACAAAGCCACGAAGGCCGGCCAGGAGCTTTGCGGCACGCCGTGCAACACCAGATACAGCACGGGCGTCTTGCCGGCCTGTGCGCCGCCTTCGATCGACACCGTCTCATGATGAATGGAGAAGCTCTCCTCAAGATGCGCGCCCAGCCGATGGGCAAGGTCGGACAGGTCCGAGGAGTCCGGGTCGACCTTCTCACGGTCGACGAGGCAGAAAAGAGGCAGGGCGAGGTCCAGTTTCATTTTGTACCCCGCATCGCATACGCGCCCGTCGCCCTCCGCGCGAGGCGGAAACCCTCCGGGCATCCGCCCGAGCGCTCATGCAGGTAAACCACCCGGCCTCAATCGCCCCGCGCATCTTCATTTTGCAATGAACAGGAATCCGCCCCTCATTTTCCCGGAAACCAGCGGATTGTCGCCCCCCCCCGGCGCGCCCTTCGCAGGAATGGCGCTGCGCCCCCAACAGCACCCCTTAGCAATGTTTTATCACAAAAACGAATCGGAAAGACAGTTCCTCTAATAGAGGGGTCACTTAAGAGTAACGCATTTGCTTTAAAAGCGGCCGTGATGACCTTGCGCACCCTCATGACTCAACCCGTCATCATTCAAGGGGGCATGGGCATTGGCGTTTCCGGTTGGAAACTCGCCCGCGCCGTGTCCGAAGCCGGTCATCTCGGAGTCGTCTCCGGGACCGCACTGGAAGTCGCCTTTGCGCGCCGTCTCCAGTTGGGCGACATCGGCGGCCATCTGCGCCGGGCGCTGGAAGCATTCCCCCTGCGGGATGCCGCCAAGGACATCCTGGACAAGTATTTCGTCGAGGGCGGCAAACCCAAGGAAGCCCTCTTCAAGGGCGTCACGCTTTGCACCGCGAACCCGCCCAAGGACCTCGCCCACCTCATCATGGCGGCGTGCTTCTGCGAAGTGCGCCTCGCCAAGGAGGGCCATAACGGCGTCGTGGGCATCAACCTTCTTGAGAAGATCCGCCTCACCTGCATCCCCGCCCTGTACGGCGCCATGCTCGCCGGCGTGGATTATGTCCTCATGGGCGCCGGCATCCCGCGCCGCATCCCCGGTGTGCTCGACAACCTCGCCGCCGGCCAGCCCGCCGAACTGGTGATGGAGATTGAAAACGCCCCGGCCGACACCGCGCCGCTGGTCACCCGCCTCGTCCCCGACGAAATCTTCGGCGGCAAGGCCCCGAAGCTTAACAGGCCCAAGTTCCTGGCCATCGTGGGTTCGCACATCCTGGCCACCACGCTCGCCAAGAAATCGACCGGCAAGGTCGACGGCTTCGTGATCGAGACCGCCCCCGCCGGCGGCCACAACTCGCCCCCGCGTTCCAAGCAGTACACGGAGTCCGGCGAACCCATCTACGGCCCCAAGGACGAAGCCGACCTCAAGGCCATCGCCGCCCTCGGCCTGCCTTACTGGATGGCCGGCGCCCACTCCAAAGCCGACTCCCTCGCCGACGCTCAGGCCAAGGGCGCCGTGGGCGTTCAGATCGGCACCGCCTTCGCCTTCTGCGAAGAGTCCGACATGAACCCGGAACTTAAGAAGCGCGTGCTCGCCCAGTCTCGCGACGGCAAAGCCGGCGTCTTCACCGACCCGAAGGCCTCGCCCACCGGCTTCCCCTTCAAGGTCGTCCGCCTCCCCGGCACCATGTACGACAAGGATGTCTACGAAGCCCGCACCCGCATCTGCGACATCGGCCACCTGCGCACCCCGGTCATGACACCCGAAGGCAAGATCGACTACTGGTGCCCCGCCGCCCCGGTCGACCGCTACCTCATGAAGGGCGGCAAAACCGAGGACACCGTCGGCCGCAAGTGCCTCTGCAACGGCCTCATCGCCGCGATCGGCCTCGGCCAGCGCCGCCCCGATGGCCGCGTGGAGCAGCCCATCCTCACCGCCGGGCAGGAAGTGGCCAACATCGCCCAGTTCGCCAAGCCCGGCAAGGACAGCTACTCGGCCGCCGATGTGCTGGCCCTCGTGCTCGGCAAGGCCAAGTAAAGCCCTACCGACAAGCGACCCTTAGAAAAACCACCGGCGCCCCACGGCCCGGTGGTTTTCCTTTTGTTGAGCGACACACGGGCGACTTCAAAAAGCCTTTGCCGCTTTGCCCGCGCCCTCGAATCGCCTTTTTTCACGACTCCGCCCATGCCCGCCCACGCCTCCGACACGCTCACCGACTTCGCCGGACTCACCCGCGAACAGGCGGCGCTGCGGCTGCGTCCGCACGGTTTCGGCGAAGGCAAACTGCGCGACCTCTGGAAACGCGTCTACCGCGACCTGGCCGACCCGTTCTCCGACGCCCCCTCCGGCGACCGCAAACTCGACGCGCTGCGCGAGCACTTCACGCTGTGCGCGCCCGAGGTGGCCGCGCAGACCCACGGCGGCGACGGGCTCACGCGCAAATTTCTTTTCCGCCTGCACGACGGCCAGACCATCGAGACCGTGCTCATGCGCCAGGCCGGCCGCCACACCGCCTGCGTGAGCACCCAGGCCGGCTGCGCGCAAGGCTGCGTGTTCTGCGCGACCGGCCAGGGCGGGTTCCGCCGCCACCTCACCACCGGCGAGATGGTCGCCCAGATCCGCCATGTCGCGCGCACCCTCGCCGCCGACGGCGAACGCCTGCGCAACATCGTGCTCATGGGCATGGGCGAACCCCTGCACAACTACGACGCCGTGCGCGACTTCCTCGCCGTCGTGCAGGACGACCTCGGCATCGGCATCGCCCCCGCCCACACCACGCTCTCCACCGTCGGCCTCGTGCCCGGCATCCTGCGCATGGCCCGCGAAAATTTCCCCGCCCACCTCGCGCTCAGCCTGCACGCCGCCAACGACGCCGACCGACAGGCCCTCCTGCCCCCCGCGCGACGCTGGCCGCTGGCCGAGCTCATGGCCGCATGCGACGAGTACACGGCCGCACGCCGCGAAAAGATTTTCTACGAATGGACGCTCGTCGGCGGTAAGAACGATTCGGATACGCAGGCGCGCGAACTCGCCGCGCTGCTCGCCCCGCGCGCCGGCTTCGCGCATGTGAACCTCATCCCGCTCAACCTTACCGACGGCTACGCGGGCACCCCCACCCCGCCCGACCGCGTGCAACGCTTCCAAGCCCTGCTCAAGGAAGCCGGCATACCGGCCACCGTGCGCTCCCGCCGCGGCCTCGATGTGGCCGCCGGCTGCGGCCAGCTCGCCAAGGTCGCCGCACGCCACGCGCGCTGAACGCAATTCCCCGCGGACCCGGCCAAGGACGGGCCGTCGCCCGATGACCCCGGGGCCGAGCAATCAGCAAATCCCCCGTCTCCCCGCTTGCATTCCGTCGCGACGCCCGAACCCTGCGCCGCATGTCTTCCTCCTCACAGGAAATTCCGCGCAGCGTCGCCATCGTCGGACGCCCCAACGTCGGCAAGAGCCGTCTGTTCAACCGCATCCTCAACAGGCGCGTGTCCATCGTGCACGACGCGCCCGGCGTGACGCGCGACCTCATCGCCGAGGAATGCCCGGAGCAGGGCTTCCTGCTCATGGACACCGGCGGCATCGGCCTGGTCACCAAGCTCACGCCCAAGGTGATCACCAACGCCATCGAGGAGCAGGTCGACTTCGCCATCCAGGCCGCCGGCATCGTCATCTTCGTGGTCGATGTGAACGAGGGCTGCGTGCCGCTCGACGAGACCGTGGCGACCAAGCTGCGCAAGTACGGCAAGAAGGTCATCCTCGTCGCCAACAAGTGCGACAACGAGGAGCGCTCCTACTCGTCCAACGACTTCTTCAAGCTCGGCTTCGGCGCGCCCGTCATGGTGTCCGCCGAACACGGCACCGGCGTGGGCTTCCTGCTCGCCAAAATCGCCGGCATCCTGGGCCCCAAGCCCGAGGCCACCGGCCTTCAGGTCGGAGCGCCCGCCCCTGAGCGCATCAAGATCTGCGTGGCCGGTCGTCCCAATGTGGGCAAGAGCTCCATCGGCAACCGCCTGCTCAAGAGCGACCGCCTCGTCGTGTCCGAAATCGCCGGCACCACGCGCGACCCGGTGAAGTGCAACCTCGATTACAGCACCGAGACCGGCGAGACCTGGCACTTCGAGCTCGTCGACACCGCGGGCCGCCGAGCGTCCACCAAGCACGATGTGCTCGACTACTTCTCCGAGCTGCGCTCCGACGAGGCCCTCGAACAGGCCGATGTCGTCGTGCTCGTGCTTTCCGCCGAGGAAGGCGTGACGCGCATGGACAAGCAGCTCGCGGGCAAGGTGGCAGAATCCGGCGCCGGACTCATCATCGTGGTCAACAAGTGGGACCTCGTGCACAAGCAGTTCCGCGCCGGCGAGCTTGTCGAAGGCTACTCGGACGAATCCGAGTTCCGCCGCAAGTACAAGGCCGCCCTGCGCTCGGAGCTGTTCTTCCTGCCCGATTCGCCCGTCCTCTTCACCTCCGCCAAGACCGACTTCCGCACCGAGACCATCCTGGCCGAGACGCGCGAAATCCACCGGCGCATGTACCAGAAGATCTCCACCGGCCAGCTCAACAAGGCCGTCGAGAAGCTCTTCGAAAAGAACCCGCCGCGCCTCGTGTCTGGCCGCCGCTTCAAGTGCTACTACGCCACGCAGACGCACACGCGCCCGCTCACCATCCGCTTCTACTGCAACAGCTACGACCGCCTCGACACCCAGTACGAGCGTTACCTCGACTCGGGCCTGCACGAAGCCTTCGACCTCTCCGGCGTCCCGCTCAAGCTGCGCTACATCGGCAAGCCCAAGGACGACGACCCCAACCGCGCCTTCTTCAAGGACCAGCAGACCGCCGTCGTCGGCTCCAAGCGCCAGGAAAAGGCGTCCGCAGGACGCGTGGGCAAGTACAACGCCACCGGCGAAGCCAAGCCCAAGAAGGCCAACCGCGCCGCCGCGGCCGGAGCACCCGCCAAGAAAAAGCCGGCGGGCCCGCGCATTTCCAAAGCCAAGGCCGGGCCCGCCCGCAAGGCCGGCAAATCCGGCGGCTTCAAGGTACGCGGCGAGTCCGACCAGCAGCGCAAGCGCAAGTAAGCAACCAGCTTCGGCTTATCGAAAACCGCGCCGTCACCGGCGCGGTTTTTTCGTGCCCGAAACCGGTCTGCGGGAGGCGCTGCTGAAACTTTCACGAATCGCGCCCGACGGCCCCGGCGCGAACCACTTCGCGGTGGCCGTCCGGCGGTGCGACGATTTCAATTCCGAACGATTCCCGCGCGCCCTCGCCGGACAACCGATGCCAACAGTCCGCCACATCTTCATCTCCCCCGGACACAACTACTTCGGCCGTCACGGATTCGCCGCCGGAGAAAACGCCGTCACGCCGGTGGACGCCGTGGAGTGCCTGGCCGGGCGCGGTCTGATCGGCGACCGGTTCCTCGACCACAAGCCGGACTACAAAGGTCAGGTCACCCTGTTCTCCCTCGAAGTCTTTCGCGCGCTGCTCGCCGAGAACAACCTCGCTCCGAAGCCCCCTTCGGCGGTGCGCCGCAACCTCTTCACCGAGGGCGTCGACCTCAACGCCCTGATCGGACGCGAATTCCTTGTCGGCCCGGTGCGCCTCCTCGCTGTCGAGGAATGCCGCCCCTGCGCCTGGATGGACGAAGCGGTCGGCCCCGGCGCAGAAACCTGGCTCAAGGGGCGCGGCGGCCTGCGCTGCAAAATCCTCACCGACGGCGTGATTCGTGCGGGAGACGAGCTCGTCGTCAGCCCGGATGCGCAGCCAACGAACGAAATCGGAGCTCGGAACTCGAAACTTGGAACATCGGGTGCCCCTTCGGCTTCCGCGGTTGCCATTTCGCCCCTCACGAGTGGCGCCGACACCGTTCCGCATTCCGCATTCCGCGTTCCGCATTCCGAGTTCCATTGTCGGACTCGTCCTCGCGGGCGGGCGTTCATCCCGCATGGGCGCGGACAAGGCCCTGCTGGCCAAAGACGGGGAAGCGATGGTCGCGCGGCAAGCCCGGCTGCTCCGCGAGGCGGGTTGCGCCCGGGTGCTCGTCAGCGGACGGCCGGGCGTGGAGTATCCGGTAAACGGAGACACCTTGGTGGTCCTCGACCGGGAAGGGGAAGGTCCGGCATCCGGAATTCTTGCCGGCTTCGACGCCGCGCCCGAAGCCACTCACCTGATCGTGCTCGCCACCGACATGCCCGACATGTCCCGCCCCGTCCTCGCGCAACTTCTGGACCTGGCCAAGCCTCGCCGCGGGGTCGCGTATGCGACCGTCACGGGCGTCGAACCGCTCGCCGCCGTCTACCCCAAATACTTCGCCGCTTTGCTTCGCCGCCGCGTGAGAGGAGGCGACTTCGGCATGCGCGACGCGATAGGCGAAGCCGAGCAAAGGGGGCTCATGCGGATCCTTCCGGCGCCGCCGGTCTCAGTCGTAGCACTGTTCAACCGCAATTCGCCGGATGACCGGCCGCCCGCACCCGCGGGCTGAAACCGCCGACGCCGTGAATTTCGAAAACGACATCACCCCGGGCGTTTCCCAAGGAGGGCTTGGCGCGCCCGCCTCCATCGACCCTTTCGGACGCTGCATCGACTACATGCGGATATCCGTCACCGACCGGTGCAACGAGCGCTGCCTCTATTGCCTGCCGGAAGGATTCAAGGGATGGCGCCAACGCGCTGAAATCCTCACCGACGACGAGGTGGTCGCCTGCGCCGGCGTATTCGCACGCGAGGGGGTCACCAAGCTTCGCATCACCGGCGGCGAACCGCTAGTGCGAGAAGGTATCGCCGAGCTGATCGCCCGGCTCACCGCCTTGCGCGGCATCGACACCCTTTCGATTTCCACAAACGGCCTTCTCCTCGCGCCGCTCGCCGACAGGCTCGCCCGCGCCGGCGCTCGCGCAGTGAATGTCAGCCTGGACGCGTTAACCCCCGCCACCTACGCGCGCATCACGGGCGGCCGGGTGGAACGCGTGCTCGAAGGCATCCGCGCCGCCAGGGCCGCCGGCCTACGCGTAAAGCTCAACTGCGTGCTCATGCGCGGATTGAACGAGACGGAGATTTTCCCGCTCATCGAATACGCCGCCATCAACGACTGCCTGCTGCGCTTCATCGAACTCATGCCGGTATCCCGCTCCGACGTGCTCACCGAGAAAAACTTTCTGCCGGCGGGCGAAGTCATGCGCTCCATCGCCGCGCGCACACCGATGGAGTCGGACGAACGCCGACACGGGGACGGCCCGGCGACCTACCGCCGGCTGCCCGTGTTCGGCTCCTCGGTCGGCTTCATCGGCGCCATCACCAACCTCAGTTTCTGCGCGGGCTGCAACAAGATGCGCATGACCGCCGACGGAAAACTGAGGCCCTGCCTCGGTCACCACGACGAAACCGACCTCATGCCGGCCCTACGCCCTTCGATTTCGCCCAATAGCATCGCCGAAATCTTCCGCGCCGCGCTGCGTCGCAAGCCCGAGGCGCATGCGTTCCGCGAAAACTACCGACCGGACCGCCCCATGACCGCCATCGGCGGATGACGATGAACAACGGTGATTCAGTTATCGATATTGGGTTTTCCGTGAGCACATCGCTGCGCGGCCCCGAATCACAGGACCGCTGAAACCGAATCACGCTCGCAGCCATGCCAACCTCCCTGCCAACGCTCCTGCTGTTCGCCGCCGCCGCGTTTCTCTACGCGTTGGTGGGGCACGGCGGCGGCTCGGCCTACCTGGCGATCATGGGCATGACCGATTGGCCGCAGGACGATATGCGTGTCACCGCGCTCTCGCTGAACATAGCGGTCGCCGGAATCGCCTGGCTTACATTCCTGTCCCGCGGCGGATTCCGCTGGCGACTCTGGGCCTGTTGCGCGCTCGGCGGCATGCCCGCCGCATGGCTGGGCGGCAGACTCGGCGCGCCGGCCCCCCTCTTCTGGGCCGTCGTGGGGCTCGCCATCCTGCTCGCGGCATTCCGCACGGCGTTCCCCGGAGTCTTAGAGAAAAGCGCCCCGGACTCCGAATCACCTTCAGACCTCCGCAATCCGCATACGGCAATCCGCATTCCCCTCCTGTGGATTCCCGTCGGCGCGGCGCTCGGCTTCGTGGCCGGAGCCTGTGGCATCGGAGGCGGCGTCTTCCTCGGGCCCGCGCTCATCCTCGCCGGAGCGGCCGCACCGTTCGAATCCGCCGGCATATCCGCCGCCTACATCTTCGTGAACTCCGCCGCCGGTCTCTCCGCCGCCCGGTGGCCTTCGGGCTGGTCACCATCCCCCGTGCTCATCGGCATCGTGGTCATCGCGGGCGCGCTCGGCGCACAGGTCGGCGCGCGCAAAGCCTCACCTATCGCCCTTCGCCGTGCGCTGGGTGCCGCGCTCTCCGTGGCCGCAGCGAAATGCTTCATAAACGCCATCTGACCCACCTTCGCCATAACCTCATTTCCGGAGGGAGCGCGCAAAAGGCCAAGTCTTTCCCACGCGCCGAACTCCTCGTGAAACCTCAAACCTGAAGCCTGAACCGCCCATGATACGCCTCCTGTTTTTCGCGCAGATGCGCACCCTTTGCGGCGCAACTGAGCGCGCCGTGGCCGCGACACCGGGGCTCACGGGCGAACTCCTCTGGAACGACCTGGAATCCGAGTTCCCCGCCCTCGGTGCGCTGAAGGTCTCCGTTCGCCTCGCTGTGAACGGCGAGTTCGCCCCGCAGCACACACCCCTGCGCGACGGCGACGAGGTGGTGTTCATCACGCCTGTCTCCGGCGGATGAATACGAGAAGACAAATCACATTCCCATGTCATTTTCCATCACCTTCACCTCCTCGCCCATCGTCGTGCCGGAGCCGCCCGAGGATCCCGGCATGGGCGCTTGGCTGGAGTTTCGCGGCATGGTTCGCGGGCTCGAGTCGGGCCGGTCAATCGGCGGGCTGCGCTACGAGATTTATCATGCGATGGCCGAGCGGCAGTTGCGCCGCATTCATGAGGAAATCGCAGCTCAGCACCCGGTTCGAGGCGTCCTGTTCATCCATCGGGAAGGCCTGGTGCGCGTCGGCGAGACGGCCGTTTATGTGGGCGTGGCGAGCGCGCACCGCGGCGAAGGCATCCGATACCTCGAAACCTTGATGAACCGCCTCAAGCAGGATGTGCCAATCTGGAAGGCCGAAGTGCTCGCGGATTGCGGATCACGCGCCGCCGATGCGTCCGGCTCGAACGGCGTGTCCGCTCGTCAATCCGCGTGCAGCAATCCGCAACCGGCAATGCAGGTCTCCGATGCGGTTCGCATCATTCGCGAAAAGACCCCGCTGACGGAGTCGGTCGACACGCCTCTCTCCCGGTGCGCCGGGCGCACCCTGCGCGAAACGGTCATCGCCCCGCATGATTTGCCGCGCACCGCTCGCGCCACGATGGACGGTTTCGCCGTGCGCGCCGACGAAGACCGGCACGACTGGCGAGTCGCGCGCACCGCGCAAACGGACGACGCGGGTGTGACCGACCTTGCTCCGGACGAGGCGGTGCGTGTGTCCACGGGCACCGCCCTGCTCTGCCGACATCCGGTGCGCGTGTTGCCCGTCGAGTGCGTGCGGCGCGACGGCGACACCCTTTCCTGCGGAAAAATTCCGGAGCTGCGGCATGTGCATTCGCGCGGTGCGGACGCCCGCGAGGGCGAGACGCTCATTGAACCCGGACCGCCCCTTTCGCCCGGAGGCGTCGCCCTCCTGGCCTCCCTCGGGAAAGCCTCGGCGCGCACCACGCGCCCGCTGAGCATCCTGCATTATACGACCGGCGACGAAATCCTAGCGCCGGGCGAGACCGCGAAAGCCGGATTCATTTTCGACAGCAACGGACCTCTCATCGCCGCGTTGCTCGGCTCTCTTGGGGAAACCGTACGCCAGGCTCACCTGCGCGAAAACTACGATGCCGCGCTCGCGACGGTGCGTGCGGATATCGCGAAACACACACCCGACCTATTGCTCGTCTCCGGCGGCGCCGGCCCCGGTGCCGGAGATTTCACGGAGAAGCTGCTGCGCGACCTCGGCTACGACATCGCCATTCGCGGCGGCGTGAATGTGCGCCCGGGAAAACCGCTCATCTTCGGCTCGTGCAACGGCGGCGTCGCGTTCGGTTTGCCCGGCAACCCCCTGTCGCACTGGGCGGCCTTCCACACCTTCGTGATTCCCGCCATCGCCCGGCTGCGCGGCGAATCCGAACTGGTGCGCGAAATCCGGGCCACGCTGGCGGGCGCCCCCGACGACCTGGCTGACGCGCGCCCGACGAACCACCCGGCGCTCCTGTTTTGGGAGAACGGGGAACCGCGCGTTCAACTTTATCCGTGGAGCGCCTCGGGCAATGTGCGCGCGCTGGCCGGAGCCAACGCGATGGTGCGCATCGCCCCCGATTCTCCCGCGCCGCGCCCCGGCGACACCGTCACGGCGCTGGTGTTTCCGACCTTCTGCAATCCGCTTTGAACATGAACAAGCTCACCCATCTCGATGAACACGGAGCCGCCCGCATGGTGGATGTCGGGGAAAAGCCGGTGCAACGCCGGCGTGCCGTCGCCACCGGAAAGCTCCGCTGTGCGCCCGACACGCTCGAAATCCTTCGCAGCAACCGAGTGCCCAAGGGAGACGCCCTCGCGGCTGCGCGTATCGCGGGCATCCTGGCGGCGAAACGCACCGCAGAACTCATCCCCCTCTGTCACGGGCTGCCGCTCAACGCCGTGTCGGTGGACTTCGAATACATCGAGGAGGGCGTCTTGATCCGTGCCGAAGCCTCGGTCGACGCCAGAACAGGCGTCGAAATGGAGGCGCTCTCGGCCGTGTCGGTCGCAGCGCTCACGCTCTATGACATGCTCAAGGCCGTGGACAAGGGCATGACCATCGGCGACATCCGCGTGGACCGAAAGGAGAAGGCATGAAAATCGGCCGCATCACCGCCAGCGACCGCGCCAGCGCCGGCGTGTACCTTGACCTGAGCGGGCCCGCCATAGAGGAGTCGCTCGCGAAAATTTTCCCGAGCGAGACCGCCGAGTATGCGATACGGCTGCTGCCCGACGATCGCGCGCAACTCGAGCTCGCGCTCATCGAACTGGCTGATGACGAACGATGCGAACTCATCGTGACCACCGGAGGAACCGGGCCCACCGACCGCGACATCACGCCCGAAGCCACACGCTCGGTCATCGGCAAGGAGCTTCCCGGATTCGGCGAAATCATGCGGCTGAAGTCGTTCGAGATCGCCCCCACCGCCATCCTATCCCGGGCCACGGCGGGAATACGGGGCCGCACGCTTATCGTGAATCTGCCGGGCAGCCCCAAGGCGGTGCGCGAGTGCCTCGCCATCCTGGGCCCCGCGTTGCGCGAATGTCTGGCACATCTGCGCGAAAGGCCGTGAGCAAGCCGGGACCTTCCCGCAAACGGATGTGCAGGACACGAAAAAGCCCGGACGACCGGCGTCCGGGGCCTTGAGAGAGAGAGGCGTCGAAAGACTTACTCGGAGAACTCGCCCATCACGCGGAACTTGCGGTAACGGCCTTCCACGAGCTGTTCGGGGCTCTTCTTGGAGAGCTCGGCAAGCGCCTTGCGGAGAGTCTTGCGGATGCTGTCGGCCGTCTGCGGCACATCGGTTTGCGCGCCGCCGAGGGGTTCGCGAATGATGTCGTCGACGATGCCCAGCTTGAGCAGACCTTCCGAGTCCACCTTGAGCGCCTCGGCCGCCTTGGGGGCGTGGGCGCGGTCCTTCCAAAGAATGGCGGCGCAGCCTTCGGGGGAGATGACGGAGTAGTAGGCGTTCTCGAGGATGTAGACGCGGTCGGACACGGCGATGCCGAGGGCGCCACCGGAGCCGCCCTCGCCGATGACCACGGTGATGATGGGCACGCCGAAAGCGGCCATCTCACGCAGATTCACAGCGATGGCTTCGGCGACATGGCGCTCCTCGCCGGCAGTGCCGGGGAAGGCGCCGGGAGTGTCCACGAAGGTGATGATGGGCACGCCGAAGTTGGCGGCGGTGCGCATGAGGCGGAGCGCCTTGCGGTAGCCCTCGGGATTGGGGCAGCCGAAGTTGCGGCGCAGGTTTTCCTTCAGGTTTCGGCCCTTCTGCTGGCCGATGATCATGACCGGGTTGCCCTCAAAGAAGGCGGTGCCGCCGACCGTCGACTCGTCGTCCATGTAGAGACGGTCGCCATGGAGTTCCTGGAACTCCTCGAAAAGCAGGGAGAAGTAATCGAGGGAATAGGGACGCTCCGGGTGGCGGGCCAGTTGCACGCGCTGCCAGGGGGTGAGGTGCGTGAAGATGTCCTGGCGGGTCTTCTCGAGCTTCTCGGCGAGCGACTTCACCTCCTTGGCGACATCGACGCCGTTTCGCTCGGAAGTTTCGCGCAGTTCGGCGATGCGGTCTTCGAGTTCGCGAATGGGCTTTTCGAACTCGAGCGTGAACTTGGGCTTTTGCATGGCGGGCGCATGTTGAGAACCGGACCTTCCCCCGGAAGCCTAAAAACACTTACCTCGAAAGGGGTGACAAACCCTACGCAGGGGGCGTCCGCCGCGAGGGCCGGAATCGGGCGACAAAACACACCACGGGGGGATTTCATACGGCAGCCGCCTTCCCAAATCGTCATCGCCGAGAATGTTTTCATTTCTCTCTCTCAAAACGCCCGGCCTCCCTCGCCGGACTGGCTGAAACCGGCGCCCCGCCTCCGCCACCGCACCCGCGAGGGCGCCGTCACGCGAATGTAACAATCCAAATGTACCAATAATCATCAGGGTTTGCGAGAGACCTCGCCCCTCGCCTCCGGCAGTGGATTGACTCCTGCGCTCGGAGCCTCACGAGGCTCCGACCCGTAACACCGAATCCACAATCGTAACACAACCCCCGCCGCCATGCTCAACCTCCTGAACCGCCTCATGGGTAAAGACGACAAGTTCTTCATGCTGCTGGAGGCCTCCGCGGAAGAGGCCCTCACGAGCACCAAGCTGCTGTCCGACCTGCACTCCCAGATCGGCAAGCCGGATTTCCAGAAGACCTTCGAGGCGATCTCGGCGAGCCGTCGCAAGGACAAGAAGATCGGCAACAGCATCACGCATGAGCTTTGCCAGACCTTCATCACGCCCATCGAGCGCGAGGACATCGAAGCGCTCTCCAACAAGCTCTACCGCATCCCCAAGGTCGTCGAGAAGATCGGCGAACGCATCTCCATCTGCCCGGTGCAGTTCAGCCACGACATCGTGGCCGTGCAGATCCGCATGCTCAACCAGTCG
Organism: uncultured Opitutia bacterium; assembly: GCA_945957395.1. Classification (GTDB taxonomy): domain Bacteria; phylum Verrucomicrobiota; class Verrucomicrobiia; order Opitutales; family UBA953; genus CAMFKE01. The sequence goes on along the minus strand of CAMFKE010000001.1, from coordinate 184,154 downwards.
GCTGAAATCCTCGCCGAAATCGTGCGATGCCTGCGCAAGCTCGGCGACGTGGAGAAGATCGAAAACCTCTACGACCGCCTTCAGACCATCGAAGGCGACGCCGACAAGCTCATGGTGGGACTGCTGAAGGACCTGTATTCGGGCAATGTCGACGCCAAGGAGGTCATCATCCTCAAAGGTATCTACGACCTGCTGGAAGACGCCATCGACCTGTGCCGCGACGCCGGCAAGGTGGTGTTCCAGACCGCGCTCAAGTACGCCTAACCCCCGACGCCACGGAATCCCCAAGTCATGACTATTTTCCTGATAGTCCTGCTGGTGGCGTTGATTTTTGAATACATCAACGGCTTCCACGACGCGGCGAACGCCATCGCCACGGTCGTCTCAACAAAGGTGCTCACGCCCCGCCAGGCCATCATCCTGGCCGCTGCGGGCAACCTCATCGGCGCATTCCTCGGCACGGCCGTGGCCAAGTCGGTGGGCACCGGCTTTGTCGAATCCGGTTCGATCACCATGTACACGGTGCTCGCCGGCCTCATCGGCGGCATCGTGTGGAACCTTATCACCTGGTGGGGCGGCATCCCGTCGAGTTCCTCCCACGCGCTTGTGGGCGGCCTTTGCGGCGCGGCCCTCGCCCAGTCCAAGATGGAGTGGTCGGTGCTCATCTGGAACCAGACGGTCGAAAAGGCCGGCAAGGTCGACCAGATCGGCCTGTGGCCCAAGCTGATCAAGCCCATGGTGCTCTCCCCCGTCGCCGGATTTATCATCGGCGCGTTGGTTATGCTAACCATCTCGATCATCTTCATCAAAGCCCGCCCGAGCATCCTCAACCGCTGGTTCGGCAAGCTTCAGATCGTCTCGGCCGCCGGCATGGCGGTCGCGCACGGCATGGCCGACGCGCAGAAGGTCATGGGTATCCTGGCGCTCGCGCTGTTCACCGGAACCATGCAGGGCGCGTTCAACGATGTGCCCTCCTGGCTGGAGTTCCTGCGCACCCCGAAGTTTGAAATCGCCACCTGGGTGAAGTGGGCGTGCGCCCTGACCATCGCCGCCGGCACGGCGGGAGGCGGCTGGCGCATCATCAAGACGATGGGCCACAAGATGGTGAAGTTGCAGCCGGTTCACGGCTTCGCCGCCGAATCCACCGCCGCGCTGATTCTCGCTTACACCTCGCACTTCGGCATCCCGCTCTCGACCACGCACGTGATCTCCACCTCCATCATGGGCGTGGGCGCGATGAAGCGCATGAGCGCCGTGAAATGGGGCCTGGTCGGCCGCATCATGTGGGCCTGGGTGCTCACCCTGCCCGCCACCGCCTTCGTCGGCTACTGGACGCTCAAGGCGATCCAAGCCGTGGGCTTCGGCAACTGATCCGGCACCAAGCCTTCGGCCGAAAAGACGCCGCCCCACGCCGGGGCGGCTTTTTTCCGCCCCGACATGGCTGTTTTCCGACGGAGGCAAAAGACCCGCGCCAATCCGGCACTTTGCGTTAACAAGAAAACCGGCAGAAGACCCTTGAAGGATGCCTGCGCGCACATTTCATAATCCACATCTGGCTCAGGCCAAAAGAAGAAGGGTCCACCGGGAAGGTATCCGGTGGAGGATTGGCGGGAGTCGGGCCGCTTCCGCATAAACCGCTTAAGGAAACAAAATTCATGACCGCACCCCTCCGCATCGGCCTTTTCGGATTCGGCCAGACCGGCAAACTCGCCGCCCGCGAAGTCCTCATAGACCGCGAATGCGAACTCACTTGGGTGGTACGCCGCGAGTGGGAGGGTCACGCCGGGCCCATCGGCCCCATGCTCGGGCTCCCGGCAGGAAACACCGCGCCATTCACCCTCGCGGACGCCGCCGCCCCCGATTTCTTCCGCCGCAACCCCGTCGACTGCATCATCGATTTCTCGGACAAATCCGGCGTTGAGGCCTATGAACACGCAGCCGACGCCGGCGTGGCGGTCGTGTCGGCGGTTTCCCACTACGACGATGAGCATCTGGCGAGACTCAAGGCGATGAGCGACAGGACCGCCGTGCTCTGGTCGCCCAACATCACGGTGGGCATCAATTTCATCATGGCCATGGGCAAGATTTTCCAGGCCTTCGTGCCGGACGCCGATGTGCAGATCGTCGAGGAGCACTTCGCAGGCAAAAAGGGCGTCTCCGGAACCGCGCTGCGCATGGCTGCCGCGATGGGCGCGGACCCGGCAAAAAGCGTCTTCTCCGTGCGAGCGGGCGGCATCGTGGGCCGTCACGAACTCATCTTCGGCATGCCCAACCAGACCCTGCGCTTCACGCATGAAAGCGTCTCACGAGCCGTTTTCGGGCGCGGAGCCATACTCGCGGCGAAGTGGATGCGCGGACGCGAGCCGGGATACTATACGATGGAGCGCATGATGACCGACCGTATCCTGGCGGCGGCCACCCAGGCGGCTCGCTGATTAATCAGACCGAGGAAGGCCGCCCCGTCACGACACCTCCGCCCCCCAAACCGGCTCAGCGGCGAGGGGGTTGCCTATGCGTCGAACCCACTTCGACGGGTGTCCGGAATCGAAATTGATCAGCAGGCCCAGCGGCAGGTTCAAAAGTCGCAGCGAGGTGAGCACCTGCCGGTCGTGCACGGGAAGAAAGCGGTCCACCGCCTTGAGCTCGACCGGCAGAACGCCCTCAACGAGCAGGTCGATGAAAAGGCCCTCGTCAAAGCGCTCTCCCGCATACTCCACCGGGACGGCCTTACCCCGCTCGACCTTCAGTCCGCAATCGCTCAGCACCTTGGCCAGAGCGGCCTCGTATACTGATTCCAGCAGTCCCGGACCCAGGTCGCCTTGCACGCGGAATGCGGCTTCGACAACGCGCCTCGCAAGTTCTTCAAGCGGAGTATTTTGCTGCATACGCGCAGGCAATTACCCTCCCGGCCCGCCAGAGCCAAACCGTGCCGGAGCCTGTTCGCTTTTTCACAACCCAACCACAATCGGGGCCAACGAGCTGCTTGTGATAAGCCGGCTCAGGCGCATTAATCAAATGAAGCACACCGGGCGCCCGGAGCCCCTTTGAAATACGCTCATGATTTTCGACAAACACCCCCGGCATATCACGCCGCTCCAGGAGCGTATCTGGAGAATCATCTTCCTGTCCGACACAAAGGCGGGCCGACAGTACGACCTGATACTCCTAGCGCTCATCGTACTGAGCGTGGCGCTCGTCACCCTGGAATCGGTGCCCGACCTAGCCCACACCCATCGTGCCGGATTCTATATCGGGGAAATCGCGCTCACAGGCGTCTTCTCGATCGACTACCTCTTGCGCGTCACCGTCTGCCGCCGGCCGCTGCGCTACGCCACGAGTTTCTTCGGCGTCATCGACCTCATTTCCATACTCCCCGCCTATCTCGAGCTTCTCATCCCCGGAGCGCACTTCCTGGGCATCCTGCGCATCGTCCGACTCGTGCGACTTTTCCGCATCCTGAAAATGACGGACCACCTCGCTGACGCCCGACTGCTTCTGGACTCAGTCTTCCACGCTCGCCGGAAAATCTTCGTCTTCCTCGTGTGCGTCATGGCCCTCGTCTTCGTGGAGGGCACCGCCATGTATGTCATCGAAACGGGCAAAAACCCGGATTTCGACAGCATCCCGCAAAGCGTCTACTGGGCGATCGTGACCATCACAACGGTCGGCTATGGCGATGTCACCCCCATCACCATTGCAGGTAAAATGATGGCGTCGGTCGTCATGCTGAGCGGCTTCGCCATCCTGGCGGTGCCCACCGGGGTGCTTACGGCGGAGTTCGTCAAAACCTCGCCGCACGGCCCCCGTCGCATCTGCCCCGATTGCGGAAAGGCCGACCACAGCCGCGAGGCCGGGTATTGCTCCCACTGCGGCCACAGGCTTCCTGAAGCGGAGTGAAGTCTCAACGGTCCTTGAGGAACGATGTCCGCGGCCTCGATGGAAGAGGCGACAACCTCACTCAGGGAATGAACGGACTACGGCCCGGTCCGGCGGGCGGGGGCATCTCGGTTGACTCTCGCGCCAACATGCACGCGATGCATCGCTTCACGCGGGAATCACGCACTCCCGGCCACTACTCAAACTCCCCATGGCAAAAATCCTGGTAGCCCTTTCCGGCGGCGTCGACAGCGCCGTCGCAGCCCTTCTGCTTCAACGCGAAGGGCACGAGGTGCACACCGCCTACATGCGCACCTGGATGAACGAGGAGGGCGGAAAGTTCCTCGGCGAGTGCCCGTGGGAGACCGATGTCGTCCACGCCCGCGGCGTGGCCGAAAAACTGGGGGTTCCCTTCCGCATGCTCGACCTTATGCGCGACTACCGCGAACGAGTCGTCGAGTACATGGTCGAAGGATACAAGTCCGGCATCACGCCCAACCCGGACGTCATGTGCAACCGCGAGATGAAGTTCGGCGTCTTCCTCCGCCAGGCCCTCGCGGACGGGTTTGACGGCATCGCCACCGGCCACTACGCCCGCAAACGCGTCAACGCCGACGGCTCCGCCGACATCCTCACCGGACTCGACCCGAACAAGGACCAGTCTTATTTCCTCACTTTCGTTCGCCAGGCACAGCTCCTGAAGGCGCGGTTTCCCGTCGGCGAGTTGCTCAAACCCGAGGTGCGCCGCCTCGCCGCCGAAGCCGGACTTCCCAACGCCGCCCGCAAGGACAGCCAGGGCATCTGCTTCATCGGCAAGATCAATGTTTCCGAGTTCCTTTCCCAATACATCCCGGAATCCCCGGGGCCCGTCGTGAACCACGAGGGCCGCGTCGTCGGCACGCACAAGGGCCTCCACCGGTACACCCTCGGCCAGCGCAAGGGCATCGACGTCCCCTCCAACAAGGACAACGAGTACTACGTCGTCACCTCCAAGGACTTTTCAACAAACACCCTGCATGTCGCCTTCGAGCGAGTCGGACTGCCGGGGCTCTACCGGGACGAGTGCTTCGTCGAACAGCTGGCCTGGGTGAACAAGCCTATCACCGAACGGCGCGAGCTGCTCGCCCGCGTGCGCTACCGAGACAAGCTCACGCCCGTCGTGTTCACGCCCGACGCCTTCGGCGGCGCTCATATCCGGTTCCTGCATACCCAGCGCGGCATCGCACCGGGCCAGGTCCTGGCGCTTCACGAAGGTGAAACGCTTCTGGGCGGCGGCGTCTACCGCTGACACCGCCTCCCACCGCCTGGGCCTTTACCAACGATTCCCAAGTATGCGTTCGACGGCATCGGCCCGCCCGACAACCCTCTCCGCCCCCACCGATAATTATCATTTCCCCATGAGCACACTCCGAAGCCTCGCCCTTTCCGCCACAGCATCGGCCCTCCTCGCCGGATGCTCGGTGCTTGAGACCTCGACCCCCGTCGTCCCCATGAAGGCCGACCTTCAACGCAAGGATTTCGAGGTCATCGGCGGCATCAAGGGCCACTCGCAGACCACCTACATCCTCGCCGGTCTGTTCCAGATTGTGGACGACGAGTTCACCCTCCTGGGCTGGCAGATTTTCAATGACAGCGGGTACATGACGCTCGCAGGGCCGGCAGATCCGCTGAACGCATCCGCCACGACCATCCCGTACCTGACCAACCCGGATTTCACCAACGTGCATTCGCGCGCCATGTACCGCGCCTATTGCCAGGCGCCCGATGCCGACGCCGTCTACGACTGGTCCTTCCTGCGCAACGCCAACGGCGTCCCGCTCATCTGGCGCACGGTGGATATCACCGCGCGCGCCCACGCCATCCGCATCAAACCGGAAAGCCGCCCCACGCGCCCGGGCGTAGTCCCCGAGCAAATCCCGACCGAGCTTCCCGTCACCAAGGCCCGATAATCGAGGACAGGTCTGCGCGGCGGCTTCAGCCGCGCAGCCGGTCCTTCAGGTCCTCGGCGTCCCTCGCCAGCTTCGCGCATACCAGCGCGCACAGCTGCTGCACGCACGGGTCCGCCAGTGTGTAGCGGACCGTGTTCCCCTGTCGCTCGCGCGTGACCAGCTTCGCGTCATGCAAAATGGCGAGCTGCTTGGACACGTTGGGCTGGCTCAGCCCCGTCGCCTCGGCGATTTCGCCCACCGGCAGGGGCCCGTCCATGAGCTCTCGAAGGATGGCCAGGCGCGACCGCTCCGCCAGCGTCCCGAAGAGCTTGGCCGCAGGTTCCAGCACGCCTTCAGGCGGCTTTTGTTTGGAGGTGCTTGACATATCAATATGCCTATGTAGTTATCTGGTTACTCAAACAAATTTCCCCAAAAAACCTCCCAAGGCAAACGAAGAAACCATGAGCAACGACACCCCCACGCGAATTCTCATCGTCGGAGCCGGCGCTGCCGGCGCCTCGGCGGCCGCCCGTCTGCGCCGACTGGACGAATGCGCCGACATCACCGTGCTGGACAAGTCGCCCGATGTCTCGGTGGCGACCTGCGGCATGCCCTACTTCGTGGGCGGGGAAATCACCGACCGCACGCGCATGGCGCTGCACACCCCCGCCTCGCTCGGTTCCCTGCTCAACCTGACCGTCGTCTCCGACACCGAGGCCGTCGCCATCGACCGCGCCCGCAAGGTCGTGCGCGCCCGACACGCCGCCTCCGGCACGGAAAAGGAATTCGGCTACGACAAGCTCGTGCTCGCCACCGGCGCCGCACCCATCCGCCCCGATCTCCCGGGCGTGCACGACGAGCGCGTGCGCGTGCTGCGCACCCTGGCTGACATGGATGGCATCCGCCAGGCCGCCGCCGACGCCAAGCGCGTCGTCGTGGTCGGCGCCGGTTTCATCGGGCTGGAGATGGCTGAGCAGCTTCGCCACGGCGGCCGCGAGGTCACCGTCGTCGAGCTCGCCCCGCAGGTGCTTCCGCCGCTGGACCCCGACATGGCCGCCCCCGTGCGCGTCGCGCTCGAGGACGCCGGAGTGACCACCTTCCTGGAAGACGCCGTCACCGCCTTCGAATCCGCCGGCGAATCGCTCACCGTGAAACTGCGCTCGGGCAGGACGCTCGACGCCGACCTTGTCATCCTGGCCGCCGGAGTGCGGCCCGACACCAAGCTCGCCGGCGACGCCGGACTGACGCTGGCGAAGCGTGGCCATATCGTAGTCAACGAGTGGATGCAGACCTCCGACGCCGACATCTATGCCGCCGGCGACGCGGTGGAGCTTTTCGACCGCCTGACCGGCGAGCGCAGCGCGCTGCCCATGGGCGGCCCCGCCAACCGCCAGGGTCGCGCCATCGCCGACGCCATCGCCGCGCCGCAAACCGCGCGCCCCTACCCCGGCCATGTCGGCACCGCCATCGCCCGCGTGTTCGGCATCGTCGCCGCCACCACCGGCCTTTCGGAAAAGCGCCTGAAGGCCGCCGGCACCGACTACCGCAAGACCTTCGTCACCGACTACAACCACGCCTCTTACTACCCGGGCGCCACGCCCATCACGCTCAAGCTTCTCTGGAGCCCGGCCGACGGCCGCGTGCTCGGAGCCCAGGCCATAGGCGCCGATGGCGTGGACAAGCGCATCGATGTCATCGCCACGACCATCGCAGGAAAGCTAACCGTCGACGACCTCGCCGACCTCGAACTGTGCTACGCGCCGCCGTTCGGATCCGCGCGCGATGTGGTGAACACCGCCGGTTTCGCCGCGCAAAACGCCCGGCGCGGTCTGGTCTCCGTGGTGAACGAGCTGCCCGAAACCGGAGCCGCCACGGTTGTCGATGTGCGCCCCGCCGAAGTGGCCTCGCTCTCGCCCATCGCCGGCGCCGTGAACATCCCGCTGCCGCAACTGCGCAAGCGCGCCGGCGAGCTCGACCGCGCCAAGCCTGTCGTGACCGCGTGCGCCATGGGCAAGACCAGCTACTTCGCCGCGCGCATCCTCGCCCAGCGCGGATTCGAGTCCGTCGCCAGCCTCGCCGGAGGCACCAAGGTCCTCAACGCCGGCAACGCCGCCAAGACGACCGCCTCGCCCGCCCCCGGCACCTGCCACACCGCCGCCTGCACCACCCAAACCGCTCCCACTTCCGCCATGTCCGCCCCTGCCGTCTCCGCTCAACCCGCCACCGCCTGCTGCGGCATGCCCGCTCCCGAAGCGCTTTCCGTGGACGCCTGCGGCCTCGCCTGCCCCGGCCCGCTTCTGAAGGTGCGCGAAGCCTCCACCAAGCTCGCCCCCGGCCAGCTGCTCGTCGTGAAGGCCTCCGACTCCGGATTCGCCCGCGACATCGAGGCCTTCGCCAAGTCGACCGGTTTCTCGCTCGAATCCTGCACCACCGACAAAGGCGTGATCACCGCGCGCCTGCGCAAGCCCGCCTCGGGCGCCGCGCTCCCCGCCGCCACCGGCGCCGGACGCCGCAAGGGGGCGACCATCGTGGTGTTCTCCGGGGACTGGGACAAGGTGATGGCCTCGCTCGTCATCGGCAACGGAGCCGCCGCCATGGGCGGTCCCGTCACAATGTTCTTCACCTTCTGGGGCATCAACGCCCTGCGCAAGGAGCAGTCCGTTAACGCCCCCGGCAAGACCCTGCTGGACAAGATGTTCGGCATGATGATGCCGCGCGGCATCTCCAAGCTCGGACTCTCCAAGATGAACATGGGCGGCATCGGCAACCCGATGTTCACCTGGCGCATGAAGCAGCTCAACCTGCCCAACCCGCACAGCCTCATGGATGCGGCGAACAAGGCCGGCATCCGCATCGTGGCCTGCTCCATGGCCATGGAGGCCATGGGCATCAAGAAGGAGGAGCTCCTCGACGGCGTGGAGATCGGCGGCGTCGCCGACTACCTCGGGGCGGCCGAGGAAGCCGGCACCAACCTGTTCATCTAGCCGGCCTGACACCGCGCCTCACGAGCGCCCGAAAATCGCGGCAAGCAGCAGCTTCACCTTGTCCGCCTTGCCGATTTTCGGGCGCGCGCGCACGGAGTCGTACCCCTGCCTCCGGATTTTCTCCAGAATGGCGATGCCGCCCAGCCAGGTGACGCGGATCTCCAGCGAGAGCGGGAACGGCAGCATGCCGGGGAGCGCCTTGCCGGAGTCGAAGATGCCCTGGGCGCGCTCGACATTGAACCGGATGCACTCGCGCACGGCAGGCGTGGCCTCGGCGCGGTCGAGGTCCGCGAGTTCGCAACCGAACTTTTTCAAATCCTCCAAGGGGAGGTAGGTGCGGCCGTCCTTCTTGCGGTCCACCGAGACATCCTGCCAGAAATTGGCGAGCTGCAGCCCGGTGCAGATGGCGTCGGAGAGACGGAAGCGCTCGTCGTCCTTGAAGCCGTGGAGCAGCAACACCAGGCGTCCCACGGGGTTGGCGCTGCGGCGGCAGTAATCAAGCACCTCGGCGAAGGTCTCGTAGCGGCGCTTGGTCACATCCTGCGCGAAGGCGCTGGTGAGGTCCAGGCACAGCTGCGGCGGGATGTCGAACCGGCGCAGGGTGTCGCCCAGAGCGAGAAAGATCCACTCGGTATCCGGATTCAAAGGACGCCCCGCGTGGGCGGCGAGAACCTGCTCGTCCATGCGGCGCAGCGCGGCGAGCCGGCTCTCCACGGTGTTCTCGGCGAGGCCGTAGCCCTCGTCGGCGATGTCGTCGGCGGTGCGGGCGAACGCGTAAACGGCGGCGACATGGCGGCGCAGGTGCTTCGGGATGAGCCGGGCGACCGGAAAGTTCTCATAGTGGGAGCGCGCCAGCGCCACGCTCCGGTCATAGGATTCGTCGAGGGTCACAGGGGAAAAGAGAAAAAAGGTTCGTCCGCCGATGGCCGCCGATGGCCACCGATACGGGTCAGGCATGAGTCCGGGTGAAAACGCGCCGTTTGCTTTCAAGACGCAGGCCGCCGAAGTTCAACAGCAGGCCGCGCCCGTATCCGGTGGCGCGAAGATAATTGAGGATTTGGGCGTCCTCATGGCCGCCGAGGGAGGTCGAAAGCGCCTTCGTTTCCACGATGATATCGCCGTAAACGACGAAGTCGGCCCGATAGGAGGAAGGCAGCACCTTGCCCTTGTAGGCGATTTGAAGCGGCTGCTCCCGGACAAAAGGAATCCCGCGAGCCGTCAGCTCCTCGGCCAACGCATCCTGATAAACCACCTCCAGGAAACCGTGGCCGAGGACGCGATGCACCTCGATCGCCGCGCCGATGATGGCGTAGGTCTGCGGATCATGTTCGTCGCTCATGGCGCGGTCTCCCTTATCGGCGGTCATCGGCGGCCCTCGGCGGATAAAACCGCCTCAGCGGCGCAGGAGGAACTCGACCCAGGCGAGGTCGGAGGGCTCGGTGATTTTCGGGTTCGGGAAAAGGTTTTCCACGAGCGTCACCTTGTGCCCGGCGTGCGTGGCGGCCGCCACATCGTCGGTGATGACCGCATTCTCGGCGACCACGCGGCGGTAGGCGTCCAGGATGAGCCGGTGCGAAAACACCTGCGGCGTCTCCATCGCCCACAGCGTTGAGCGGTCGAGGTCGCGCTGGTCCACCGGCACGCCGGCGACGGCGCCCTTGGGCACCTGCTTGATGGTGTCCTTCACCTTGTGCGCGAGCACCGCGGCTCCGTCGCGCGAGGCGGCCTCGGCGAGCGCCCGGAGCGACTCAGGGCGCACGAGCGGGCGCGCGCTGTCGTGGATGAAGGCGAGCGCGGTGCCGACCGGACAGGCCTCCAGTCCGCTGAGCACGGAGTCGCGCCGCTCGGCGCCGCCGAAGGCCCACACGATGTCGAGGTCGCCGTGGCCGTGCGCGGCGAGCGCGGCCAGGATGGCGTCGCGCTGCGCGTCGTCGCGGCGCACGATGACGAACCGCTTCGCGACGCCGGATTCGAGGAAGGCGCGCACGGAGTAGACGAGGCCGGGCAGGCCCAGGATGGGCTCCAGGATCTTGTCTTGGACGACCCCGCGCATGCGGGTGCCGGAACCGCCGGCGAGCAGGATGGCGACTGAGCTCATGGGAAAACGGAAAACGCCGCACCTTGGCGGTGCGGCGTCATCAGGCAATGCGGACTTTCGGGGGAATGCGCCCCGCCGGCTCACTTGACCTTGGGAACGACCGGCTCAGGCGCAAGTTCGACGCGCAGGAAATCGGCGCGGCAATCGAGCTCGGCGACGATATGCATGATGAGCGGGCTGTGCGGACGCAGCGCCGCGTCCACGGGGACTCCGGATTCCGAGACGAGCAGCGGGCGGCCGGGCGTGAGCGAGACCGCCAAGTCGTACTTCGAGCCGGCATCCTCGACCCGGAGGGCCACGGGCACCTCGCCGTCCGCATAAGGGGCCGAGGCGGTTGCTCGCAGCGAGAGCGCGGAGTCCGGGTTGGCCGTTTGTCCGCAACGAATCACGCCTTCACGGCCCTCGCCGAGAGCGATTGTCGGCACGCCGACAACCCGGATTTTTGCGGAACCTCCGGAGTCGGCGATAAGGCCGACCCCATCCATGAAGCTCTTGTCGCCGGACACGCCGGCTGCTTCCAAGAGGGCGACGGCCTGTTCGCGGGTGAGCCCGGAGGCCGTCACATGAGAAACCGAAAGCCTGTAGCGTCGCGAGGCGTCGGCGGGCAGCGAGGCTCGGGGCGCAGGAACCGGTTTCGCCGGTGTCGCCGCCTGTGCGGCGGGGGATGCGGGAACAGCCTCGTCGGAGGAGCATCCGACGAGAGCGAGCAGCACGCCCGACAGGAGAACGGAGTTTCGAATCATGGGTGAATCGGGAATGCGGCGGCCAATCGGACGCCTCGCGTCGGGAAGCGCTCAGAACATCTTGCGGATGCGCTCAAGCGAGACGGCCAGGCGGTCGATGTCCTCGGTGGTGTTGTAGAAGGCCATGGAGGCGCGCACGGTGCCGGGAATGCCGAGCGTCTTCATGAGCGGCATGGCGCAATGGTGGCCGGTGCGCACGGCGATGCCGTCGGCGTCGAGCATGGTGCCGACATCGTGCGGGTGGATGTCGCCCAGCAGGAAGGAGCACACGGCGACCTTGCGCTGCGCGGTGCCGACGAGGCGAAGTCCGGGAATGGCCGTGAGTTTCTCCACCGCGTACTCGAGAAGAGCGTCCTCGTACGCATGCGCGGCGGGCTGGAGCGCGGCGAAGTAGTCGGCGGCGACGCCCAGTCCGATGGCGCCGGAGATGTGCGGGGTGCCGGCCTCGAAGCGCTCGGGAATCTCGCGGTAGGTGGTGCCGTCGAAGTCGACTTTCTTGATCATGTCGCCGCCGCCCTGATACGGGGGCATGGCGTTGAGCAGGTCCGCGCGGCCCCAGAGCACGCCGATGCCGGTGGGCCCGAAGAGCTTGTGGCCCGAGAAAACATAGAAGTCGCAGCCGATCGCCTGAACATCCGGAACGAAGTGGGCCACGGCCTGCGCGCCGTCGATGAGCACGGTGGCGCCGACCGCCTTGGCCTCGCGCACCAGCGTCTCCACGGGGTTGATCGTCCCCAGTGCGTTCGACACATGCACGCAGCCGAAGAATTTCGTGCGCGGCGAGAGCAGCGAGCGGAAGGCGTCGAGGTCGAGTTCGCCGGCGGGGGTGACGGGCACGACCCGGATGACGGCGCCGGTCTGCTCGGCGACCATCTGCCAGGGCACGATGTTGGCGTGATGCTCCATGCCGGTGAGCAGGATTTCGTCGCCGGCGCGCAGGTTGGCTCGGCCCCAGGTGGCGGCCACGAGGTTCACCGACTCGGTGGCGCCGCGCGTGAAGATGACCTCGCGCGTTTCGGGCGCGTTGAGGAAGCGCGCGATGCGCTCGCGAGCGTGTTCGTAGGCGAGCGTGGCCTGTTCGCTGAGGCGGTACACGCCGCGGTGGATGTTGGCGTGCTCCTCCGAGTAGTAGCGGTTGATGCGCTCGATCACCGCCAGCGGCTTCTGCGCGCTGGCGCCGCTGTCCAGGAAGGTGAGCGGGTGCTTGCCCATCCGGCGCGAAAGCACCGGAAACTCGCCTCGCACCCGGTTCACATCGAAACGGGCAAGGGCTTCCTGAAGACGGGAGATGGAGCAGCTCATGGAAAGTGGGGCGCACCGTACGGGGCGCCCCTTCCCGGGCAAATCGGAAAAGGCAGGGACGCGAAAAGGCCCGGAGACGACTCCGGGCCTTTTCGAGAAAACCTGCGGCGAAACGGATCAGTTCACTTCCACCTGGATGGCGCTGGGCACATAGACCGTCAACTCGGTCGGCATGTACTTGGTGCCGGAGGCGAGGACCTCCAGGCTGGTTCCGGGATGACGGAAAACAAAGGCGTCGGGGGTGACGCCACGCCAGTTGGTGTAGGGATTGGCCGCATACACCAGGATGACCTCGTCGGTGTACCAGTCCTTGCGCACGGTCACTCGGATGCCGGCGGGCAGCTTCAGCTTCACCCGGTTGACATAGTAGGAGGAGTGGTACTGACGCGCGATTTTGACGGGGACGGCCTTGTTGTTCAGCGCGAGTTCCGATCCGTTGCGACCTGCGAAAGCACTGCGGCGGGCGGGTTCGGCGGAGGCGGCCGGGGCGGAGACCACGACAGCCTCGATGGGCGTCGCCTTGGCTCGGCGCGACTCGGGCGCAGGGGCCGGAACGGGAGCGGGCGCTTCCGCCGGCTGCGCGGAAATCTCGACGGGTCGAACCTCGGCGGGCTCCGGCGGAACGGGCGGAGAGGAATCACCGAAGGCTACCCCGGCGCGAAGGCAGAGGAGAGCGGCAGCGGGGATGAGGACGAAAGGACGCATGAGGTACCGTTTTTGAAGCCCGGTGCCTTCGCAGGGAATTTACCCCTCGTCAACGGTTTACTAACCCGCCCCCACGCCCGGCCGGCGAACCGGTCAAAGCGAGTTGCCGCCCTTGGCGCCCGGCTGGAAGGTGCGGCGAACCAGCGTGGAATACTTAGTTTCGCCGTGGCCGGGGTGGTCGAGAAGGCAGTGCAGCCCGCGGCTCTCTCGGCGCTGCATCGCGCATTCCACGATCAGGTCGGCCACCTGCGCCAGGTTGCGCAACTCCAGCAGGGCGGGCTCCACCTTGAAGTTCCAGTAGTACTCGTCGATTTCCCTGGAGATGGTGCCGATGCGCGTCTTGGCCCGGCGCAAACGGCGCGCGGTGCGCACGATGCCCACATAGTCCCACATCGTGCTGCGCAGCTCGTCGCGATTGTGGCTTAGGATCACACGCTCGTCGGAGTCGCTCACATCGCCGTCCACCCAGTCGGGCACATCGTCCAAAGGCTCGGTACGCGACGCCAGGTACTCGCCGACCGAAAGGGACGCGTTGTGCGAGACGACCACGGCCTCCAGCAGCGAGTTGGACGCGAGGCGATTGGCGCCGTGCAGGCCGGTGCAGGCGACCTCGCCGCAGGCGTAAAGCCCGGGAATGCCGGTCTCGCCGGCGAGCGAGGTGCGCACGCCGCCGCACAGGTAGTGGGCGGCCGGCACCACGGGAATCATGTCGTGCGCCATGTTAACGCCACGGCGAAGGCAGGTCTCGAAAATATGCGGGAAGCGCTTGCTCAACTCCTCCTCCGGACGGCCCGTGATATCCAGCCACACATGCGGAGCGCCCGATTTCTTCATCTCCGAGTCGATGGCGCGGGCCACGACATCGCGCGGGGCGAGGTCGGCCTGCGGGTGGTAATCGGCCATGAAGGCCCGTCCCGAAAGGTCACGAAGGACCGCCCCCTCGCCGCGCACGGCCTCGGAGATGAGGGCGCGCTCGCCGTCGAGCGTGTACAGGGCGGTCGGGTGAAACTGCACGAACTCCAGGTTGGAGATGGTGGCGCCCGCGCGGTACGCCATGGCGATGCCGTCGCCGGTGGCGATGTCGGGATTGGTCGTGAAACGATAGACCTGACCGACCCCTCCCGTGGCCAGCAGGACGACCGGCGAACGGAAGGTCTCCACCCGGCCGGTGCGCGTATCCAGCGCGTAAAGACCGAGCACGGCGTTGTCGGCGTCGTCCGGGCCCAGTGTCGAGCCGGGCAGGCGCGAGCGCGTGATCACATCGATGGCCACCTCGTGCTCGAACACCTCGATGTTCGCAGAGGCCGCCACGGAGGCGACCAGGGCGGATTCGATGACTTTGCCCGTCATGTCCTTGGCGTGTAGGATGCGCCGGCGGGTATGGCCGCCCTCCATGCCCAGGTCCCACGAGCCGTCGCCCTTGCGGGAAAACTCCACGCCCCACGCCACCAGTTCGGCGATGCGCTCCGGCGCGGCCGACACGATGGCGCGCGTCACCGCCTCGTCGCACAGCCCGTCGCCGGCGGCGAGCGTGTCGCGCACATGCGACTCGAAGTCGTCGTCCTTGCCGGTCACGCAGCAGATGCCCCCCTGCGCGTAGTTGGTGTTGGAATCGGCGCTGGTCTTCTTGGTGATGAGAGCCACTCGCCGCCCCGACGAGGCGACCTTCAAGGCAAAGCTGAGTCCGGCAATGCCGCTGCCGACGACAATCACATCATAGTGGCGTGTCATTCTGTTGAAAAGGGGGGGCTGGGGTGCAGCGCGGACGGTGCGGGGCTGACTCACGCTTGGAAGCCCAAAACGGCGCGGGCCAAAAAGAGCAGGAAGGGATGCGCCCGCCTCCCGCCCGCCCGAAGGCGAAGTGCGAAACCTGCGCGTCTCGGCCGGGCACAACAGCCCCCACGGGGTGAAACCGGCGAGCCCCCTTCCCCATTGACTCGCCTCGGGCGCTTCCCACGGTTCGCCCGACAATGGCCGACGACACCCAAGACCTTCCCGAGATCCCGCACCTCACCGGCGCGGAAAAAAGCAAGATGCGCAGCCTCCTGCAGACGCTGCCGCCGAAAGTCTTCGTGGGCAAAAACGGCGTCACGCCCACCGTGCTCAAGGAGGTCGAAGCGGCCTTCAAGCACGAGGACCTCATCAAGATCAAGTTCTCCGGCGACCGCGTGACGGTGGCCGCCGAAATCGAGACCATCTCGCAGGCCGCCCGCGCCACGGTCGTGGGCTCGGTGGGCAAGACCGCCGGCTTCTACCGCCCGGCGCCCGCCGTCGACCTCGACGCCGGCGACGAATGACACGCCCCGCCCCGGAACCGACTTTTTTAAGAAAGTAAGCCCACATGCTTCACGACAGCCCCGAATTCAAAGCGCGCATGAAGGACCTCATCGCGCAGACCGAAACCGGCATCGACCGCTGGATGCCCGCCGCCACCACGCGCCCCGCCGTGCTCCACGAGGCCATGCTCTACAGCCTCAAGGCCGGCGGCAAGCGCCTGCGCCCCGTGCTGCTCATGGCGGCTTACCAAATGTTCCCCTCGAAGCTCGACCCCATCCCGGCGGCCGTGGCCATCGAGTGCCTGCACACCTACTCGCTCATCCATGACGACCTGCCGTGCATGGACAATTCCGACCTGCGCCGCGGCAACCCGACCTGCCACAAGAAGTTCGACGAGCCCACCGCCCTGCTCGCCGGCGACGCCCTCCTCACCTACGCCCTCTGGCTTCTCGCCGACGCCTACCGCGACAACGCGGCGGTCGCCGTGGGCCTCGTGCGCGACCTCGGCGACGCCTCCGGCTCGCAGAAGCTCATCGGCGGCCAGATGGAGGACATCATCGGCGAACGCGGCGTGATCGACGCCGACCGGCTCGACTTCATCCACCACAACAAGACCGCCGCGCTGCTCACCGCCGCCATCACCATGGGCGTGCGCCTCTCCAACGCCCCCGCCGGCGCGCTGGACAAGGCCGTGGAAATCGGCCGCAACGTGGGCCTGGCCTTCCAGATCATCGACGACATCCTCGATGTCACCTCGGACGCCGCGACCATGGGCAAGCCCGTGGGAGCCGACGCGGACAACAAGAAGGTGACCTACCCGCGCCTTCACGGGCTGGAGGCCTCGCGCAAGCGCGCCCACGAGCTGAGCGAGCGCGCCGTGACGCTGGCGAACGAACTGGGCGGCGACGCCTCGTTCCTCGTGGCGCTCATCCGCAGCATGGAACACCGCATCAACTGACCGGTGCGATTCATGAAAAAAGGCCCGCCGTTTCCGGCGGGCCTTTTTTCGTTTCGTCCGCCCGGGCTGCGCCGGACGGGGGGGGACTCAGAGGTCCTTGTGGTGGCCGGCCATGTAGCGCGCGACGCCGGCGGCGTCGGGCTTCATGCCCGCCTTGCCCTTCTGCCAACCGGCGGGGCAGACCTCGCCGTGGGTCTCGACAAACTGAAGGGCGTCGAGCGTGCGCAGCGTCTCGTCGACATTGCGTCCCAGGGGCAGGTCGTTCACCAGCTGGTGACGCACGGTGCCGGAGCGGTCGATGATGAAGGTGCCGCGCAGGGCGACGGCGTCGCCGGAGAGCACATCGTAGTCGCGCGCGATGGACTTGGTGAGGTCGGCGACCATGGGGAAGGACACGGGGCCGAGGCCGCCCTGCTCGCGCGGGGTGTTCTTCCAGGCCAGATGGGTGAAGTGCGAGTCGACGCTCACGCCGATGAGCTCGCAGTTGCGCTTGAGGAATTCGGCGCGACGGTTCTCGAAGGCCACGATTTCGGACGGGCAGACGAAGGTGAAGTCGAGGGGCCAGAAGAAGATCACCGCATACTTGCCCTGCGTCTGCGTGCGCAGGTTGAATTCTTCGACGATGGTGTTGTCGCCCATAACGGCGGCGGCGGTGAAGTCGGGTGCGGGTTTTCCTACGAGAACGGACATGGTGTTGGCGGTCTGGGTTGGTGAAGGCACGGAGAATATCACATTTGCCCCGCGATGGAAGCCGTCGCGGCGGATTTCCCGCCCGGGTCGCCCCCGGAGCGGTGATTTCGGCTCGGCGGAGGCAGCCGCAAGCGCGTTTTTACACGCCGGCCCAACCGGGGCTTGCCCTTCCGCCTCCGGTCCCTTCCCTGCCCGGCCATGTCCCAGCCCGAACAACAGCCCGGCCCCGAGGCGCCCATTCGCATCGAAAAGGATGCCATAGCCGCGCTTCCGCTCGGGCAGTGGGACGGCAAGATCGTCATCGTCGAGGATCCGGCGTCGGCGGCCAAGGCCGTGGAGGCGCTGCGCGGCGAGCGCGTGCTGGGCTTCGACACCGAGACGAAACCGAATTTCAAACGGGGCGGCAACAACCTGCCCTCCCTCGTCCAGCTCGCCGGCAAGGATGTCGTGTACCTGTTCCGCCTCGACGACTGCGGCGGCATCCCCTGCCTCTTCCCGATTTTCCGCGACGCCAAGTCCCTCAAAGTCGGCGTGGCCGTGAAGGACGATGTGAAGAACCTCAAGGACCGCGCGCCCTTCCGCGACGCCGGATTCGTGGAAATCAGCGATTTCACGCGCAAGGCGGGCATCGAGAACACGGGACTGCGCGCGCTCGTCGCGCACTACCTGGGCATGCGCATCTCCAAGAGCGCCCAGGTGACGAACTGGGCGGCCAAGCACCTCTCGCCGCAGCAGGTCACCTATGCCGCGACCGACGCGTGGGTGAGCCGCGAACTCTACCTGAAGCTGGAGGAGCTCGGCGTCATCCCGCACAGGAAGCACTGAGTGCGACATGAAGAAAACCTGCGGCGCGAACCGCAGGTTTTTTCATACCACATCAACCCGTTCCAAAGGTTTCTCCGCCGCGGTCACGAGGTGGCGCCGTCGCCGACATCGCTCACAATCGTGGCGTACTCGTATTCCGCGCAGCAGGCGCGCCCGTAAGCGGCTGCCGCCGTGCGGATGCGCACCGTCGCCTGAGCCGCCTGACGCAGCGCCTGCGCCTGGGGAGGCGACTCGAACTCAAGCCGTTGTGCCAATTGCAACATCAGGCTCGCCAGCGACGGCGTGGCCTCGGCCCCCGGAAAGACGCCCTGACGGCGGGCCCACCCGGGCTCCTCGCGACAGTGACGCAAATCGACGCCCCAGGTGAGCGCCACGCAATACAGACGCTTCGCGCTCTGCCGATCGCAGGCGAATTCGCGGCGGGCGCAGTCGTTGAACACGCGCTCGACAAAATCCTCGTCCCCGGTGGCGCCCAAATATCCGTCGCGCACATCCTCCAATCTGTTGCGCGGGTGCCCGTCCCCCGGCCTGCGGGGCGCCTCGGGAGAAAGGTCGGCGTAGTCGTCCTCGTCATCCCAATCCGCCTCGGTGTTGGCGATGAACAGGGCGAAGGCGTCATGCGCGGCGTCCAGCCCGTGATATACGGCCGGCCTCGCCCGGGCGAAGCCCGACTCGCGAAGCGCTCGGTCGGCCTCGGCGAAGGCGTCCATGGCCTCCTGCGCCAACCGGCGGAAATGCCGACGAGTTCCCATCAGGGAAAGCCCCGCATCGGCCGCTCTGATAAGCTCGGAATACGCACTCGAGTCTCCGTCAATGGGGTGGTTATTGTTCATCGTATCGCCCGGCCTGCGGGAGAAAATCGCGTGCCGGAATAACCTCTTCTATTTGCCCACGCCTTCGGGTTTTCAAAACGGCCGGCAGCATGCGCGCCCTATTTACCCGAAACGAACAAAAGGCCGCCCGCATCAGCGGACGGCCTTTTTCAAATGGTGGTCTCACGAGGATTCGAACCTCGAACAACTGATTCGTAGTCAGTGATGATATCCATTTCACCATGAAACCGATCTGCTTCTCCCTTCCCGCCCCTCACCGCGGATGCGGTATCGGCTTGGGGAAAGTGGTGGTCCCACGAGGATTCGAACCTCGAACAACTGATTCGTAGTCAGTTATGATATCCATTTCACCATGGAACCGGCGAAGAACTCTGTTGATGAACTTTTGCCCGCCTCAGGCAAGCGCTTTTTTCGAAATTTTACGGCAAAGCGCCGCGGCCGAAGTTACTCCGACCGAAACCCGGGCGGGTGAAAACCGACTAGGCGACGACCACGCCGGCGCCGTCGCCGGTCTTGGTGTGGAAGATGGTGGGCTTATGACCGAACTTCAGCTCGTAGTCGCTCACCAGCCTGGCGGCCGAGGCCTCGGTGAAGGAGGCGTCGGTGAGCGCCATGATGGCGCCGCCGAAGCCGCCGCCGGAGAGGCGCGCGCCGTACACGCCGGGCATGTTCACCACCTGGGCGACCAGGAAGTCGAGCTCGGCGCAGCTGTTGGCGAACCAGTCGCGAGAGGAGCCGTGTGAGGCGGTGAGGTTGCGGCCCAGACGCGCGGTGTCGCCGGCCTTGAGGGCCTCCACGGAGTCGTGCACGCGGGCGGTCTCGCGCACCACGTGCAACGCGCGGTGCAGTCGGTCGGCGCCGAGCTCCTCGCGGGCGGCGACCACTTCGGCCTCGGTGGCGCAGGCGAGGTTGGCCAGCTTCGGGTTGCGCTTTTTGAGGATGGCGGCGGCCTCGGTGCACTCCTTGTGGCGGGTGGAGTAGAAGGAGTCGATGAGCGCGTGCTTCTTCTGCGAGTTGAACACCCAGAAGTGCGTGCCGGCGGGCATGGCGACGTTCGAGAAGGCGTTGTTCTCGCAGTCGATGTACACGAGGTGCTCGGCCTTGCCGAAGGCGGAGCAGCCCTGGTCGAGAATGCCGCAGGGCATGCCCACGAAGGTGTTCTCGGCCTTGCGACCGGCCTCGGCCATGCCCTTCTTATCGAGCTTGAAGCCGAAGAGGGTCGAAAGCGCGTAGCCGGTGGCCAGCTCGATGGCGGCCGAGCTGGAGAGGCCGGCGCCCATGGGCAGGTCGTTGGTCACCGCCAGGTCGAAGCCGTGCGCCACCTTCATGCCGGCGTCGCGCAGCACGGCGAACATGCCCAGCGGGTAGTTGACCCAGGAGTTCTCGCCGGTCACGGGGGCGACTTCGTCGAGGTTGAGCTCGACGACGCCCTTCATGGACTGCGACACGAGCGAGATTTTGCGATCCGAGCGCGGTGCGACCGCCACGGTCACATACTTGTCGATGGCCGCGCCCAGCACGGGGCCGCCATTGTAGTCCAAATGGTTGCCGATGAACTCGAGACGACCGGGGGCGCGGGCGATGACGGTGGGGTTGGTGCCGAAGCGGGAGGTGAAGAAACTTCTCATGGATGGGGGGGCCACCCGTATGGGAAACTTCGCGGCGACGGGAAAGCCGAAACCGGCCCGGAATCTTATCAGTGGGGAGACCGCCTCGCCATCCCTCCAAGCGCCACCGTGGCGGCCGGCGCCAAACTCGGTTCATCCGCGCAAAAAAGGCCTCTCGCCCGCCACGGGAAACCATTGCGACACTCCCTCGCCCCCGCCACATTGCGCGGCAACCGATTCCCTCCCCTCCGACACCCATGCCACTCTTTCCCGGACTTCAAAAACGCTCGGCCGGCGTGTTGCTGCACCCGACCTCGCTCCCCTCGCCTTTCGGCGTGGGCAACCTCGGAAAAGAGGCGCGCGACTTCGTGGACTTCCTCGCGGAGTCCGGCGCGACCTGGTGGCAGGTATGCCCGCTGGGACCGACCGGCTTCGGCGACTCGCCCTACGCCTGCCTCTCCGCCTTCGCCGGCAACCCCTACCTCATCGACCCGCGCCCGCTCGTCGACGCAGGTCTGATCGACGACGCCGACCTGGCCCCGCTGCGCGCCCTCGCCGAGGAGCGCGTGGAATTCGGGTACCTGTGGGAACATTTCCACCCCCTCATGGCCAAGGCCTGGTCCGCCGCGAAGGCGAACCCCGAAGCGCTCAAAACCCTCGGCGACTTCGAGAAGTTCAAGCGACGCGAGGCGTCATGGCTCGACGGATACGCCCTGTTTCTGGCGCTCAAACACCGCCATGGCGGCGCCCCCTGGCACCGGTGGCCGGCGGAGCACAGGCACTACGCCCGCGCCCGCCTCCTTCGCCCCGACGCCGACATGGCCGACGACATCGGGCAGGCCAAGTTCCTTCAATTCCTGTTCTTCACACAATGGCGCGAGCTGCGCGAGTACGCCGCCGGCTCGGGCGTCAAAATCCTCGGCGACGCGCCCATCTATGTGGCGCTGGACAGCGCCGACGTGTGGACGCGCCCCGACCTCTTCGAACTCGACCCCACGCTCAGCCCGGTGAGCGTGGCGGGGGTCCCTCCGGACTACTTCTCGGCGACCGGCCAGCGCTGGGGCAACCCCCTCTACGACTGGAAAGCCTGCAAGGCCGAGGGCTTCGCCTGGTGGATCGACCGACTGAAGGCCAACCTCGCCCTGACCGACGCCCTTCGCATCGACCACTTCCGCGCCTTCCACGATTACTGGAAAGTCCCCGCCGACGCCCCCGACGCGCGCCCCGGCAAATGGGCCAAGGGCCCGGGTCTCGAGTTCTTCAGGGCCGTCGCGCGCGCCCTGCCCGACGCCGAGCTCATCGCCGAGGACCTCGGCGACCTCTCGCCGGGCGTGCACAAACTGCTGGCGGACACCGGGCTGCCCGGCATGCGCATCCTGCAGTTCGCCTTCGGCTCGGACGCCGACAACCCCTACCTGCCCCACAACCACCCCGCCAACGCGGCGGTGTATCCGGGTACCCACGACAATGACACGGCCACCGGCTGGTACGCCGAGGCGGACGAGAAGACGCGCGACCACTTCCGCGTCTACTTCGGGACCGACGGAGCCTCGCCGTCCTGGTCGCTCCTGCGCGCCTGCTACACCTCGCCCGCCAGGCTGGCCATAATCCCCGCGCAGGACCTGCTCGGCCTCGGTTCCGCCGCCAGGTTCAACAAACCGGGAACACCGGCTGGGAACTGGGACTGGAGGCTCTCCTCCGCTCGCCTCGCCGAACTGCGCACCTTCGTCGCCCCCAACCTGCGCGCCCTGGCCGAGGCCACCGGGCGGGCGACCCCCAAGGCCGCACCGGAAGCGGAGTGACCCATGCGACTCACCTCGCTGGCTCACGAGCGGCTCGCGCCCCGCATGGGCCCGGGAGACCTCGCCGTGGACGCCACGGCGGGCAACGGGCACGACACACTCTTCCTCGCCCGCGCCGTCGGCGACGCCGGCCGCGTATGGGCCTTTGACATACAGAGTCGGGCGATCGAGGCCACGCGCGAACGGCTCGCAAAACACGGCGTCGAAAACCGCGTGACGCTTGTGCACGCCTCGAACGCCTCGCTCGCCCGGGCGCTTCCGCCCGACGCGAGGGGCAAGGTCGCCGTCGTCATGGCCAACCTCGGCTACCTGCCCGGCGGTGACACCGCCGTGATAACGCGGCAGGACGACACCCTCGCCATGCTCGACGCCGCGTTCGATTCCCTGCGCCCCGGCGGGACGCTTTCGGTGCTGGCCTACCCCGGCCATGCGGGCGGCGACACGGAATCGGCCGCCGTACACGCCCGGCTGCTCGACTACGCCGCCAAAGCGAACGCGCTGGAGGTGCACGGCGACCCCGCCTCGCCCGAGCGGCGCCCCTGGCTCGCGCTGCTTGTGAAGTCCGCGTGAAGCGCGGCTCGCCGGAACCTGTGCGTCATACAGCGCGGAACCGGACGGGGACCGGGCGGGTCTTGAACGCAACCCGCCATGAAATCCGCCCTTCTACTCTCCGCGCTGGCGCTCGCGCCCGTCGCCGCCCAGGCCGCCCCCTCCGCCGACATCACCGAAACACCCGCCGTGCTCCCGCGCCCGGCGACACTCGAAATCAAGGGAGCCCAAGGCTTCGACCTTTCGACACCGCTCAAGGTACACGCCCCCGCCGGCACCTTCGACTCCGCCCTCCTCGCGCTGAAGGCCGGACTGCCCGCCGGCATCACGCCGGCATCTTCTCCGCAGGACGCGCTCGTCATCACGCACGACAAGTCGCTCGGCAGCGAGGCGTATGCGCTCTCCGTCACGCCGGAGGGCATCACGCTGGCCGCGGGCGACGCCGCCGGCGCCTTCTACGGGGCGCAGACGCTCCTGCAGTCTGTCGTGCGGGACACGGCGGGAAAACCCGCGGTGCCGTCCTTGAAAACCAAGGACGCCCCGAGGTTCAAATGGCGCGGGCTCATGGTGGACCCGTGCCGGCACTTCGTCACCGTGCCGGAAATGAAGCGCATCATCGACCTGATGGCGCAGCACAAGCTGAACACGCTGCACTGGCACCTCACCGAGGACCAGGGTTGGCGCATAGAAATCCGCAAATACCCGAAGCTGACCGAGGTGGGCTCCGTGCGCGCCGAGTCGCCGGTGATTGGCAACCGCGACCAGGGCGACGGCAAGCCCTACGGGCCGCATTTCTACACGCAGGCCCAAATCAAGGAGGTCGTCGCCTACGCGAAGGCCCGGCACATCACCGTCGTCCCGGAAATCGAGCTGCCCGGCCACGCCGCGGCGGCGATCGCCGCCTACCCCGGACTGGGCAACGACGACCTGCCCGGTTTTAAGCCGCGAGTGCGCACGCGTTGGGGCGTCGAAGACTATGTTTTCTCTCCCAAGGAAAGCACCTTCGATTTCCTCAAGGATGTGATCGACGAGGTCGCCGAGCTGTTCCCCGAATCCCCCTACATCCACATCGGCGGCGACGAGTGCCCCAAGGACCAATGGAACAAGTCGCCCTTCGCCCGGAAGCTGATGCTTGAGAAAGGACTCGTCGACGCCAAGGGCAGGCCCGATGCGCACAGGCTGCAGAGCTGGTTCATCGGGCGCGTGGAGAAGATGATCAACGCCCACGGCAAAAAACTCATTGGCTGGGACGAGATTCAGGAAGGCGGGCTCTCGCCCACCGCCACCATGATGGTCTGGCGCAGCTGGGACTGGGCGACCCATGCCGTGAAACAGGGCAACGAGGTGGTGATGACGCCCACCTCGCATTGCTACTTCGACTACGGACAGGGCGCGCACCCCAAGGCCCCCTTCTACGAAGCCATCGGCGGCCACCTCCCGTTGGAAAAAGTCTACTCGATGGAGCCCGT
The DNA here is from genome assembly GCA_945957395.1 of uncultured Opitutia bacterium. Taxonomy (GTDB): domain Bacteria; phylum Verrucomicrobiota; class Verrucomicrobiia; order Opitutales; family UBA953; genus CAMFKE01. The sequence continues at coordinate 159,508 of CAMFKE010000001.1, read as the reverse complement.
CCCCGGCGGCCTCACCCCGGAGCAGGAGCGCAAGGTGATCGGCGTGCAGGGCAACCTGTGGAGCGAGTACCTCTTTGACCAAGCCAAATGGGAATACATGGCCTTCCCCCGCGCCATCGCCCTCGCCGAAGTCGCCTGGTCACCAAAATCCGGCAAGGACTTCGCGGAGTTTTCCGCCCGACTCGCGCGCCACGAGCCCCGACTGGACGCGCAAAAGGTGAACTACCGCAAGGCCGACGGCACCCCGGCAAACCCTCAAAAGTAAGGTACGGGAATTCACGGAACGGCCCCGCGCATCGACGCGTCGCCGCCCCAAAACAAAGAGCCGCCGAGTTCCCCCGGCGGCTCTTTTTATGGCTTCGGCGCTGCGCCACTAATCGCGGCGGAGCCGCTTCGGCGCCACCGTGGGCTCCGCAGGGTTCGGCAAGGGACGCACCGGCGGGACGCAGGGAGGGGGCGGGCAAACCGGCCGGCTGTTCAGCTGACACTCGACCTGACGCAACCGCTCGGCGGCGTCATCCTGCGCGAGCCGGGCGGCCCGCGCTTCGCTCGCCGCTTGCGCCGCGCGGGCCTCCGCCGTCGAGGCGCTTTCCCGGGCGAGATCGGCGGCGCGGGTCGCCTCCGCCTGCTGCGTCTCGGCCCAGCGCGCGCGGTCGCGCGCACTCGCCACATCGAGCGACGCCCGGTAGCGCACGCCGGAAAGCTCCTCGGCATGAGCGGCGCGCACCTCGGCCAGTTTCGCCGAGGCGGCCTCCAGCCGACGCTCGAAGTCCGCGACGCGCGCGGCGGCCACCCGCCTGAACGAATCCAGTTCCTCACGCGCCACACGCGCCTCCATCCGGGCCTCGGCGCCCTCCGACTGAGCGAGGTCCACCTGGCGAGACGCGGACGCCAGGCCCTCGGCGAGCTTCGTCTGAGCGGCCTGAGCCCGAGCCTCGGCTTTCGCCACGCTGGCCGCGGATTCGGCCCTGCCGGATTCCAGCGCCGAACGCGCCTCCTCCGCGATGCGACGCGCGGAGGAAACCTCACGCTGCGCAAGGTACGCCCCGGCGGCCAGAAGGCCGAAGGCGACCGAATATACAACCGTCCGCTCAGTGTTGATTTTCATGGGATGAAAAAAACAGACGGGCCCATAAAACGGACCCGGGTGAAACATTCAAGGAGCGTCCCGACAAGACTCGCCGAACGCGGGCCTTTTCACGCGGACAGAAAACACGCAACCCGCTCGCCTCGTGGCGCTTGCGGCACGGGCTGGCGATTACAAACAAAACTGGCCGCGCGTGCGGTCCGACGCGGCGCACACCGCCCGCCGCGCACAGGAAAGCGCCCCGCCGGCGTATGCGTTCTCCGCCGACACTTTCCCGTTGCGACAGGAACCGGCGGCGCAAGTTTCCCCGGCACTTTCGAAGGCATGAGCCAGCTCCCGTCCAAGTTCCGTCTCGTTGATTTTCGCAAGGCGATCGGCAATCCCGTCGCGCGCGGCGCCTACGGGCTCATCGCCGGACCGCTGGAGAAGTTCATGGGCGTCAAGGCTCTCAACGCCGGTTACCGCCGCCTGCTGGGCGACCGGCGACGCGACGACTTTTTCGCCACCACGCTGCGCATCATGGATGTGGACTACGCCGTGGCCGACGAGGATCTGGCGAAAATCCCGGCCGACGGCCCGCTTTTCGTGGTGGCCAACCACCCCTTCGGCGGCCTCGACGGCGTCATCCTCGGCGACCTGCTGTCGCGTCGGCGCCCGGACATGCGCCTTCTCGCCAACTCGCTGCTGGGCCACTTCGAAGGCATCCGCCCCTGGCTCATCCCGGTCAACCCCTTCGGCGGCACGCAGGCCGCGCGCGACAATGTGCGCAGCATGAAGGAGGCGGTGCGCCACCTCGAGTCCGGCGGATGCCTCGCCACCTTCCCCTCCGGCGAGGTCTCCAGCCTCAGCCTGTCGCGCCGCGAGGTGTCCGACCCGAAGTGGAGCCCGCACATCGGCCGCATGGTCCGCCAAAGCAAGGCCACCGTGCTTCCCATCTACTTCGAAGGCCGCAACAGCGCCCTGTTCCAGGCCGCCGGCCTGATTTCGCCCAAGGCGCGCACCGCCCTGCTCATCCGCGAATTCATGAACAAGCGCGGATCCTTCGTGCGCCTGCGCGTCGGCTCCCCCATCCCGTTCCGCAAGCTGACTGAGTTCGAGGACGACGAGGCCCTCACCGAATACCTTCGACTCAACACCTACCTGCTCGCGAAGAAATCCGATACCCGCGGCGAGCCTCAGCCGGCCAAGCCCGATCGCGCGCTCGAGCCCATCGTCCCGCCGGTGTCGCCGAAGCTGCTCCAGGCCGAGCTCGAGAGCCTTCCGCCCGAGGCCATGCTGGCCGAGTCCGGCAACATGCGCGCCTATGTCTTCCACGGCGAGGCACTCCCTCACACCCTGCGCGAGATCGGCAGACTCCGGGAAACCACCTTCCGCGAGGTCTCCGAAGGCACCGGCAAGGCCTGCGACCTCGACGACTATGACGCCTGGTACGAGCACCTGCTGCTCTGGGACACCAAGGAGAACGCCATCGCCGGCGCCTACCGCATGGGGTGCACCGACACCATCCTCGCCGCCCGCGGCCGCAAGGGGCTCTACACCTCCACCCTTTTCCACTTCCGCAGAAACTTCTTCCGCAAGCTCAGCCCGGCGCTGGAGATGGGACGCTCCTTCATCCGCAAGGAGTACCAGCGCAAGCCCCAGTGCATGCCGCTGCTGTGGCGCGCCATCACGCGCTTCTGCGCCCTTCATCCGCAGTACAAGACGCTCTACGGCCCCGTGAGCATCAACCCGGAGTATTCGCGCGTCTCACGCGACCTCATCCTGGCCTACCTCAAGAGCCACCGCGTCGCAGGCGAGCTCACCGGCCTGGTTCGCGCCAAGAACCCGCCGCGGCGCGTCTCGCTCAAGTCGGACGAACTGGCGGCGCTCATCCGCTCCGTGGCCGACATCGAGCAGGTCTCCACCCTCGTCTCCGAACTGGAGCATGACCGCAAGCCGGTGCCCGTGCTGCTCAAGCACTACCTGAAGCTCAACGGCCGCATGATCTCGTTCAACATCGACCCGGACTTCGGCGACTGCCTGGACGGTCTCGTGCTCGTGGACCTCACGCAGGCCGACCCCAAGTTCATCCGAAACCTCATGGGGGACGACGGCTACCGCACCTTCTGCGAATACCACAAGCTCCCCCTGCCCGCCGACATGCGCTCCTGATCCGCGCCGCGGTCGCGAGGGCCTTTGAAAAAGCCTCAGCGCACCACCGTGCCGGTGATGTCGCCCGAGTCGAACACCATGCGGCCGACCGCCTCCTCGAAGGTGTCGTGCGCGTCGAGAATCTCGACCTCCAGTCGAAGGTAGAGCAGCGGAATCGCCGTCTTCAGTTCGTCGGGCAGACGCACGGCGTCCTTCTCCGTCGTGAGCACCAGCTCGGCCCCCGCGCCCACCGCGCCGTCGAGCACCTCGTCGATGTCCTCCGCATCGAACCAGTGGTGGTCGAGGAAGCGCCGGTTGTACACAATCTGCGCCCCGTGGTCGCGCAGGAAGGCCTCGAAACGCTCCGGCGTGGCGATGCCGGAGAACGCGGCGATGCGCCGGCCGCGCAGATGCTCGAGCGGAAACTCGCTCGCATGGTCGGTCGAGCGCAGACACTTCGGCCGATGCGCGCACTCGATGACGCCCGCCTCCGGGCGCTTGTGCCGCTCGATCTCGGCGCGCAGCGCGGGGTCGGGCTTGCCGTCGGATTTGGTGATGAAGATGTAGCTGCCGCGGCGCAGGTGCTCCACGGGCTCGCGCAGGATGCCGCGCGGCAGCAGCCGACGGTTGCCGAAGGGGTTGTTCTTGTCGACCAGCAGCAGGTTGATCTGGCCGCGCAGCGGCAGGTACTGGAGGCCGTCGTCGAGGATGATGGTGTCCACGCCGAACTTGCGCACCGCGTAGGCGCCGGCCTCCACGCGGTCGCGGTTCACCACCACCACCACGCCTTCCGGCAGCAGATTGCGCGCCAGCATGTACGGCTCGTCGCCGGCGATGTCGCACGGCACGAGCACGCGGCGTCCGTCGGACACCACGGTGGGCTCGGGCTTGTCCCCCTGCGTGAGCCACCGGCGGAACTTGCGCGGCAACGAATCGCTCTTCGACTTGTACCCGCGCGAAAGGATGGCGACCTTGCGCCCGCGCTTCGCCAGGCTGCGGGCCATTTTCTCCACCACGGGGGTCTTGCCCGTGCCGCCCACCGTCAGATTGCCCACCACCACCACCTTGCAGCCCAGCGGCGTGTCGCGGAAAAGCCGGTTGTCATACAGGAAAAACCGCAGCTTCACGATGGCCGCGAAAACGTAGGAGAGCGCCTTGAGCACCGCTCCATAGACCGCCGCGGCGGGCCCCTCCGCCCTGTCATAAATCACATCGGCCGTGAATTGGGCGAAGCGTTCGACGCGCGTGCGCACGAGGTGCAGAAGGTGGGCGTACATGCGCTCGGGCGGCTTTGTGAATGTCCGGTGAAACGGGTTGACGCCCCCGTGCGGCGAGGGCATGAAAGGCGACTTCCCGAAACGCCAAGCGCCCATGCAAGTCAACATATTGCGCTCCAAAATGCTGCGCGCCGAAGTCACCGACGCGAAGCTTCACTACGAGGGCAGCCTCGCCATCGACATCGAGCTCATGCGCCTGGTGCGCATGCTGCCGTATGAAAAGATCCTGGTGAGCAACATCTCCAACGGACACCGTTTCGAGACCTACGCCATCCCGGCTCCCGCCGGCTCGCGCATCTTCTCGCTCAACGGCGCCACGGCCCACCTGGGCGCCCCCGGCGACCTGCTGGTGATCATGTCCTTCACCTGGGCCGAGGAGGCCGAGGCCATGAAGGCCGAACCCCGCGTGGTCGTGCTCGGCGAGCGCAACAACCGCATCATCCGCCTGAACAACATGGCGCCGGAAGCCGCCCCGCTGCTCCCGGGCTTCAAGCACGACGGCGAACGCCTGCCCTCCGGCGGCTAGCATGCCCGTCGGCAGTCCCGGCGTTACACGCCACGGACCGCCCCCTCCGATCCGTCCGGCACCGCCGGGAGCGAGCCTCCGTATTCGCGGAGGCTCTTTTTTTGAAACTTCCCCCCTGCGGAGGTGTTTCCGCCTGAACCGATGAGCGCTCCCTCCCTGCCCAAGGCATTCCATGTGATGGCCAAGCCCACCGGCTCCATCTGCAACCTGGACTGCACCTACTGCTACTACCTGGAAAAGGAGAAGCTCTACCCCGGCGCCACGCCTCACCGCATGAGCGACGAGGTGCTCGAACGCTTCATCCGCGATTATATCGCAACCCAGCCCGGCCCCGTCGTCCAATTCCTCTGGCACGGCGGCGAACCCACTCTCCTCGGCCTCGACTACTTCCGGCGCATCGCCGACTTCCAGGCCAAATACGCCTGCGGCAAGACCATCGAGAACTCGCTCCAGACCAACGGCACGCGACTCGACGACGCCTGGTGCGCCTTCTTCGCCGAGCACAAATACCTCATCGGCCTCTCCATCGACGGCCCCCGGGATCTCCACGACGCCTACCGGCCCACCAAGGGCGGACGCGGCTCCTTCGAGCAGGTCATGGCGGGGCTCGCGCTGCTCAAGAAGCACAAGGTGGATTTCAACACGCTCTCCGTGGTGAACGACCTGACCGTAAAAGAGCCGCTGCGCGTGTACCGGTTCCTGCGCGAAATCGGCTCCGGATACATCCAGTTCATCCCCATCGTCGAGCGCGCGAACACCGACTCGTCGCTGCCCATCCCCCTGTCCGCGCCGCCGGAACACGGCGCTGCCGCCGGCGAGGTGCGCATGACGAAGTGGAGCGTTCCCGCAGCCGAATACGGCAAATTCCTCTCGGTCATCTTCGACGAATGGGTGCGCCGCGATGTCGGACGCGTGTTTGTGCAGATGTTCGACACCGCCCTGGCCTCCTGGGTCGGCGTGGAGCCCCCGCTGTGCGTCTTCCGCAAAACCTGCGGCGACGGCCTCGCGCTGGAGTTCAACGGCGACCTGTACTCGTGCGACCATTATGTCTACCCGCGCTGGAAGCTCGGCAACATCATGAACCGCTCGCTGGGCGACATGGTCGCCGACCCCGCCCAGCGCGAATTCGGCGCCAAGAAGCAGACCACGCTGCCCGCCCAGTGCCGGCGCTGCCCGGTGGAATTCGCCTGCCACGGCGAATGCCCCAAGCACCGCTTCATGACCACCGACGACGGCGAGCCGGGCCTCAACTACCTGTGCCCGTCCTACAAGCACTTCTTCGCGCATGTGGACAAGCCCATGAAAGTCATGGCGGAACTCCTCCGCCGCGAGCGCGCACCGGCCGAGATCATGCGACTCTACCGCGACAACCTGCCCGTCACGCCCGCCTCGCTCGACATCCCGCCGCGCCCGCCGGGACGCAACGACCCGTGCCCGTGCGGCTCCGGCAGGAAGTTCAAGCAGTGCCACGGCGCCTGAGCCGAGGCGGGGCGCCGCGCCCACTTCCCTGTCGCCTTTTGCCGCGCCGCGCGTAACCCCGCCGCCATGCTTCCGCTCCCCCCGGCAGACAGCCGCCGCGCCGCGCTCCTCGCCCTCGCGCCGACCACCGCCGCCCTCGTCGTGGCGACCCTGCCCGTCGGCGCCTACTGGGCCGCCTGGGTCGGGCTCATGCCCCTCGCCCTGTGGGCCGGCGCCGCACCGTCCTGGAAACGCTTCGCGTGGACGACCTTCGTCGCCATGTGGGTGGCGCAGATGGCGTCCATGGTGTGGCTGCGCCATGTGTATCCTCCGCTCGGATATCTCGGACTCACCCTGCTCACCGCGTATTTCGCGCTGTTCCCCACGCTGTGGGCGCTCGCCGCCCGCCGGCTGCTCCCAGGCGAATCCGCGCGCGGCACGGCCTCGCGCATGCTCGACATGCTCGCCCTCGCCGGGCTCTGGGTGGCCCTGGAGTGGCTGAAGGGCCGACTGTTCACCGGATGCCCGTGGATGCCGCTGGCCGCCACCCAGTGGCAGGTCACGCCCATGCTCTCGCTGTGCGCCTACGCGGGGCCCGCCGGCCCGGGCTTCGCCATCGTGCTGTTCAACCTCGGTCTCGCCCGCTACGCGCGCCGGCTCACCGAGCGCAACGAGGAGTCGGTCTCGCGCACAGGCATGCCCATCACCCCGTGGTCGGGCATGCGCGTGTGCGTCGAGTTCTACCTCGGTCTCGCCCCCATCCTGCTCAGCCTATTCCTCTTCCTGCGCGAGGCGACCTCCCGCCGCGCCACCGACGAGGTGCTCTTCACGGCGGCCGCCGTGCAGACCGACTTCGACCCCAACGCGAAGTGGAACCCGAACGACGCCGCGAAAAACGCCCGCGTGGTGCGCGACGCCACGCGCGCCGCCGCGCGACTCACCCCCCGCAACCCGGTCTGGGAGGACGGCGCCGCGATTCCCGCCAAGGGCGACACGCCGCCACCCGACCTCATCGTGTGGCCGGAGGCGGCGCTGCCCTTCCGCCTCGGGCGCCCCGATTACGACGAGTTTCTCGCCACCCTCGCCGGCGAGGTGGACACCACCCTGCTCGTGGGCGCGGTGAAGGCGGGCGACAAAGGCTACTACAACGGCATCTTCCAAGTCACCCCGGACTCCGGCGTGCAGCCCGAGTTCTACGCCAAGCGCCACCTGGTGCCGTTCGGCGAATATGTGCCGTTCGCCGACATCCTGCCGCTGCGCAAGGTCGTCCCCATCCAAGAGGACAGCCTGCGCGGCGCCAACGACGAGCCGCTCGCCGTCACCCTGCGCGACGGCCGCACCCTCAGGCTCGGCGGCCTCGTGTGCTACGAGGACATTTTCCCCGAACTCGCGCGCGACATGGCCGCGCGCGGCGCGGACGCCCTGCTGGTGGTGACCAACGACGCCTGGTACGGACGCGAGGCGGGCGCCTATCAGCACGCCGCCGCGTGCGCCGTGCTCGCGGCGTCCACCGGGCTTCCCGTGGTGCGCTGCGGCAACGCCGGATGGAGCGGCGCGATGTCGCCGCTCGGGCGCGGCGAGCCCGTGCTCAACGCCGCCGGCTCCATCTACTTCCGCGGCGCCGGACGATTCGAGGTGCGCGGCACCCCGGCGGAATCGCGCAAGCCCACCCCGTATGTGGTTTATGGCGACAGGCTCGTCGCCGTCGGCGCCGCCCTCTTCGCCTTCGCCCTGCTTCGCCGCCGCCTGACAAACCGGCGGCAAGAGGCGGCCAGCTGACGCGGGCCCCGGACGGAAAGCCCGGCGTCCTCAAAATGAAAAGGCCCGCCGCGTCGTACGCGGCGGGCCTTTTTCAGGCGCGGAAGCGTCGCCCGGTTCAGGCGGTCTTCTTGTCCAGACCGAAGGCGGTGTGGATGGCGCGCACGGCGGCGTCCGCCTTGTCGGGCTCCACGGCCACGGAGATCTTGATCTCGGAGGTGGTGATGAGGTCGGGATTCACGCCCACCTTGGCGAGCGCGGCGAAGAGGGTGCCCGCCACGCCGGTGTTGGACACCATGCCCACGCCAACGATGGAAATCTTGGCCACCTGGTGCGTGGAGCGCACGGTGCCGGAGCCGAGGCGCTTGAGCGCGTCGCCGATGACCTTCTCCGTCTGCGCCACGGCGTCGTTGCCCACCGAGAAGGTGAGGTTGGCGTGGCCGTCGGTGCCGAGGTTCTTGATGATCATGTCGACATTCAGCCCGCAGTCACCGAGCGCGTCGAACACGGCCGAGATGGCGGCCGGGTTGTCGGGCAGGTCGCCCACGGTGACGCGGGTCTGGGAACGGTCGAGTGCGACGCCCGCGATGAGGGCGCCTTCGGAGATCTTGGCGTTGGCTTTCACGATGGTACCGGGTTGGGCGGAGAAGGAGGAGCGGACCTCGAAGGTCACATTGTATTTCTGGGCGAACTCGACGGAGCGCGTCTGCATGATTTTCGAGCCCGTCGAGGCCAGCTCGAGCATTTCCTCGAAGTTGATTTCGGGAATTTTCTGCGCGGCGAGCACCACGCGCGGGTCGGCCGTGTAAACGCCGTCCACATCGGTGTAGATCTGGCACAGGTCGGCCTTGAGCGCGGCGGCCAGCGCGATGGCGGAAAGGTCCGAACCGCCGCGGCCCAGCGTGGTCGTGTCGCCCTTCTCGGTGCGCCCCTGGAAGCCGGCCACGATCACCACCTTGCCCTCGTCGAGCCGTTCGAGGATGTCGCCGCCGGAGATGTCGGCGATGCGGGCGCGGGTATGGCAGGTGTCGGTGACGATGCCGGACTGCGCTCCCGTGCGGGAGACGGCGGGAACGCCGATGGACTGGAGCGCCATGGCGGTGAGCGCGATGGTCTCCTGCTCGCCCACGGCCAGCAGCTGGTCCATCTCGCGCGCGTCGGGCAGCGCCTGCAGCGCATTGGCCCGCGCGATGAGCTCGTTGGTCACGCCGGAGCGCGCCGACACGACGACGACGACTTTGTCGCCCTGCTGCCAGTACTCTTTGACGCGCGCGGCGACATTCTTGATGCGGTCGACATTGCCGACGGAGGTGCCGCCGTACTTTTGGACGATGAGGGCCATTTCGGAGTGGAAAGAGGAAAGGTGGAAAAGGAAAGGAAGCCGAAGGTGCGCGGTCTAGCCGGCTCGCGCCGCCCCGAGCTTTCGCGGAGAAAGCCGGTTCGGCTGAAACTGAAAACAGAAAACTTCAAAACTCCCGCGGCGCGTCCTGCGGGCGGTTCAGGTCTCGGGGGTGAAAATCCGCAGCAGGAGCGGCTCCTCGAGCACCGTGTTGAGCGCGCGAAGCTTGGCGAGCACACGCTCCATGACCAGTTCGCTCGTCTCGTAGGTCGAAAGGGTGACGGTGCCGGTGCCCTTGCCCTCGTGCTCGTATTGCACGACGCGGGCGATGGACAGGCTCTCCTCGGCGAACACGCGGTACACATCCGCAAGCACACCGGCGCGGTCGGCGAGCGTCAGTCGCAGGTAGAACTTGCCGATAATCTCGTGCATCTCGGCCATGCGAACCCCCTCGCCCAGCCGGTCGAGGAAGTCCAGATCGGCCGCGCTCAGGCCCTTCGTGCCGCCGTCGCGCAGCGCGATGAGCGCGTCCACGATGTCGCCGATCACGGCGGAGGCGGTGGCGTCCTGACCGGCGCCGCGACCCACGAAGGTCTGCGCGCCCACCACATCGCCGACGAGCGTGATGCCGTTGAAAGCGCCGTCCACGCGGGCGAGCAGCTTGTCCAGCGGCAGCAGCGCCGGATACACGCCCACGGTGAGCCAGCCCGAGCGGAAGTCGCGCCGGATGACGGCGAGCAGCTTGATGCGGTAGCCGAAATCGCGGGCGCGTCCGATGTCCTCAAGGGTCACCTTGCGGATGCCTTGGACGAGCGCGTGCTCGGCGTCCACCCACTTGCCGTGGGCGAGGTAGGCGAGGATGCCGGCCTTGTGAAAGGCGTCCACGCCGTCGAGGTCGAGAGACTCGTCGGCCTCGACATAGCCGAGGCGACGGGCGTCGGCGAGGATGGTCTCATACGGCAGCTTCTCCTTCTCCATGCGGGAGAGGATGTAGTTGGTCGTGCCGTTGATGATGCCGCAGATGAGGTCGAACCGGTTGGCCACGAGCCCCTCGCGGATGGCCTTGATGATGGGGATGCCGCCGGCAACGGAGGCCTCGAAGAAGAAGCGACCGCCATGCTCGCGCACCAGGCGGAAGATCTCCTCGCCGTGCTCGGCGATGAGCGCCTTGTTCGCCGACACCACCACCTTGCCCGCGCGCAGCGCGCGCAGCGTGACCTCGCGCGCCACCTCGGTGCCGCCCATGAGCTCGCACACGATGTGCACGCGCGGGTCGTCCACCACGGAGAACGGGTCCTCCGTCATGCGCGCGGCCTCCACGCTCATCGCACGCGGCTTGCGCGCGTCGCGCACGGCGACCCGCACGAGGTCCAGGTCGATGCCCAGGCGCGCGTTGAGGTCGGCGCGCTGGGCCTCCAGGTGTTTCCAGACGCCCTGGCCGACGGTGCCGAAGCCGACGAGGCCGATGCCGATGGTGCGACGGGGAACGAGGGAACCGGTATTGGAAGGCATGACGGCGAAAAAGAATTGTTGGAAGACGAAGGACGACGGGCGCGCGGGGCGTCAGGCGCGACTCAGGGCTGCTTCTTGGCGAACCGGTTCTCCTCGCCTCGCGCGAGACGCACGATGTTCGTGCGGTGCGTGATCACGATGAAAACGGCGACAAACAGGCTGAAGAAGAAGTGAGGGCCGACGCCCTGACCGGGCAGGAAATAGGCGATGACCGGCAGCGCCAAAGCCATGCCGATGGACGCCACCGACACATAGCGGGTGGAGAAGAACAGGGCGACCCACAGGAGCCCGCCGATGAACATGTTCAGCGGCATGGCGCCCAGCAGCGCGCCGATGGTGACCGCCACGCCCTTGCCGCCCTTGAACTTCAGGAAGCACGAGAAGCAATGGCCGACCAGTGCGCCGAAGAAGCCGGCCAGCTGCATGAGCACAGCGATATGCGCTCCATCCGCCTCGGCGCCGGAGGCGGCGAAGCGAAGGCCGGCGAGCCCGGCCACGAACGGCCAGCCGGCGGCGACGAGGCCCTTGAGCGCGTCGAGAGCGAACACGAGGTTGCCGGCCTTCTTGCCGATCACGCGCTTCACATTCGTGGCGCCGGGATTGCCGCTGCCGGCCTTCAGGATGTCCACGCCGTGGCGCTTCGCCACAAGCACGGCGAAGTTCACCGAACCGAGCAGGTAGCCGATGATCGCGGCGGCGGAGACCCAGGCGTAGTCGAGAGGCTGCATGTCTTTGAAAAGGCCGCCGACAGAACGCCCCGGAGGCGGCGGGGCAAAGTTAAAGTGAACATCGCGACCGGGCGCCCCCGTCCCGTTTGAGGGTTGAAGATTGTGGATATAACGGGAAACAAGCCGCAGCCGCGGACGCACGCCCCCGATGCGGCAACACCCCTCCCTTCGCATCGCACCCCATGTCGGACACGGATGTCATCATCGTCGGCGGCGGACTCGCCGGCACACTCCTCGCTCTCGAGATCGAAAAGCTCGGCGGGCGGGCGCTGCTCGTGGACGACTCCCTGCGCGACGCCGCCACACCGGTAGCGGCGGGCCTGCTCAACCCCGTCACCGGCATGCGACTCTCCCCCACTCCGGGTGCGTCCATGCTCATCCCGACGGCCATCGACACCTTCCGCACCCTTGAGCAAAAGTTCGCCCGCACGATATTCCGCGAAATGCCGCTGTTTCGCGCCTACTCCAACGAGGGCGAACGCGCGCTCAAGGCCCGCCGCGCCGGCGAACCCGACGCCGCGCGTTGGTTCGGCGACGAGGTGGAGCCGCAGGCCGTACACCCGGCGCTCAACGCGCCCCTGGGCGGCTTCATGATCGTGGGAGGCGGCTGGGTGGACCTGCCCGCCCTGCTCGCCGGCGCGCGCGAACACTTCTCCCCCTGCGACGCCCGGCCGACCGATGGCCCGCAGCCGAAATCCTCCGTGCGCCTGCTGCAGCAGCGCTTCACGCACGCCGAACTGGAAATCCTCCCCAAGGGCGCCGGTGTGCGCTGGCGCGGCGAGAGCGCGCGCCACATCGTGTTCTGCGAGGGCGCCGGCGTGCGCGCCAACCCGTGGTTCAGCCACCTCGCCTGGCAACCCGCCAAGGGCGAGTTCATCACCTGCGACACCGACCTGGACGACGGCCCGGACTTCGCGCTCAAGATCGGCCTCATGGCCATCCCCCTCGGCGCCGGGCGCTGGCGCGTGGGTTCCAACTACGAGTGGGAGAAACTCGACACCGAGCCGACCCCCGCCGTGCGCGAATCCCTCCTCGCCGGTTTCGCCAAGATGTTCCGCCACCCCGTGCGCGCCACGGTCACCGACCACCGCGCCGGCGTCCGTCCGGCGTCCAAGGGCGCCAAGCCCATCGTGGGCCGCCACCCCGAACACCCGGCGCTGCATGTGTTCAACGGCTTCGGCGCCAAAGGGTGCACCTGGACCCCCGCCTACGCCCGCGAATACGCGACAAGGCTCGTCTGAATTTCGCAGCCACCCGCGCACCGGACACGCCGCGCCCCTCGCGTAGGCTCTTGAATCCTTGGGCGAAGGCCCTCTCACTGCACCGCCATGAGCACCCGACTCGACTGGACCAAGCTCCTCTCCGACCGCCGTCCGCGCACCGCCTCCTCCCGCGACGCCGCCGAGCCGGCGCCCGCGCCCACGCAGCCCTCCCTGCCCGCCCTGGAGCCTGACGCCGACGCGCGCACCGAGTTCGAGCGCGACTACGACCGGCTGGTGTTCTCTGCCCCCTTCCGCAGACTGGCGGGAAAAACGCAGGTCCACCCGTTCGCCGCGGTGGACCATGTGCACAACCGGCTCACCCACTCCTTCGAGGTGGCCAGCGTGGGCCGCTCCCTCGCCATCGCCGCCGCACGCTTCGTGAAGCGACGCGGGGAGCTTCCCGATTCGCGCACCGCCGAGGACTTTTCCTACATCGTCCAGGCCGCCTGCCTCGCCCACGACATCGGCAACCCGCCTTTCGGCCACGCCGGCGAATACGCCATACGCGAGTGGACCCGCGTCAACGCCGCCGGCATCTTCGGCGGCGACACCCGCGAGACGATCCCTTCGGAACTCCTCGGCCTTTTCACCGACTGGTCCAGGTTCGAGGGCAACGCCCAGGCCTTCCGCATGATGACCCGCGGCGACAACGACACGGGCGTCTACTTCCGCCTCACCCACGCCACCCTCGGCGCCATGGTCAAATACCCCTGGGACTCCTCGGACCCCAGGGCGTCATCAAAAAGCAAATACAATGTCTTCTCGTCCGAGCTCGACCTCTTCGACTCGCTCGTGGAGTCGACCGGCCTTCGCCGGGCCGACGGCACGGTGGCACGCCACCCCCTTTCCTTCCTTTCCGAAGCCGCCGACGACATCTGCTACCGCATCGCCGACTTCGAGGACGCCGTGGAGATGGGCATCCTGCCCGACGCCGAGGTGCGCGAAATCTTCGCCCGCATCGCCGGCGAAGAGGGCCGCGTGAACGGGCGCAACCTGCCCCACCTGCGTTCGCTCGCGCTGGGCGCGCTGACCAAGGCCGCCGTCAGCGCCTTCATTCAGAACTACGACGCCATCCTCGCGGGCGAGCGCGAAAGCGACCTGAAGAGCGACTTCCCCGAGCCCATCAAGATCGCCCTGCTGGACATCAAGAACCGCTACGAGGACATCTTCGGCCACAAGACCAAGCTGGCCACCGAGATCGGCGCCTACAACACGCTCGGCCGCGTCATCACCTTCTATGCCCGCGCCGTGAGCGAGATGGCCCGCGTGCGCGACTTCGAGCAGCTCGGGTACATCTACCGACGCTGCCTTGAGCTCGCCTGGGGCCGCGAGTACGCCAAGAAGAACGAACGCCAGCCCTACGCCTGGTGGCTGGCCCGCGTCATGGACTTCGTCTCCGGCATGACCGACAGCTACGCCCTGCGCATCTCGCGACAGATCGAAGGCGCTTAAAAAAAACCTCACCGCCGCCGAAGCCCGGCGCATGTTTCCTATTCCAATGACGATTCCCTCCATGCGACTCCTCCCCCTAAAAACCCTCGCCCTGGCGATGCTCGCCGGGCTGGCCGCGCTCGGCCTCGGCGGCTGCGACAAGTCCGCGAAGCCGGAGGAGAATGTGCTGCGCGCCGGATTCTTCCCCAATGTCACGCACGCCCAGGCCATCATCGCCCGGCAAATGCAGCGGCAGGGAAGCCCCTGGTTCGAAACGCGCCTGCCGCAGGGCTGGAAGCTGGAATGGCAGGGGTTCAACGCGGGCCCCTCCGCGATGGAGTCGCTGATCACCGGCTCCGTCGACCTCACCTACGTCGGACCGGGCCCCGTGATCAACGCGCATGTGAAGACCCGCGGCACGCATGTGCGCCTCATCTCCGGCGCCGCCGTCGGCGGCTCGGCCCTCCTCGTCCCCGCCGACTCCACGCTGAAAACCCCGGCCGATTTCCGCGGCAAGCGCATCGCCACGCCCCAGCTCGGCAACACCCAGGATGTCGCCTGCCGCGCCTGGCTCGCCGAAGGCGGCCTTCGCATCCATATCAGCGGCGGCGACGCCAAGGTCATCCCCACCGCCAACGCCGAGTTGGCCGACATGCTCGCGCGCGGCGACACCGACGCCGTGTGGACCGTAGAGCCCTGGGTCACCCGCATCGAAAAACGCACGGGCGCCAAGGTCATCCTGGAGCGCCCCGACGAGACGACCACCGTGCTCGCCGCCGACCGCCGCGTGCTCACCGGGCCCAAGAAGGACGCCGCCGCCGCCTTCCTGTCCGCCCACCGCGAACTCACCGCGTGGATCAAGGCGCACCCCGCCGAGGCCGTGGACCTGCTGCACAAGGGCCTCGCCTATGAGCAGCGCGCCAAGGACCTGCCTCGCGAGGTCGTCGAACGCGCCTTTTCCCGCGTGCGCTTCACCGTCGACGCGAATCCGGCCGACCTCGACAAGGCCATGAAAGACGCGCATAAGGCCGGTCTCCTGCGCGAAACCTCCGACCTCGCCCCGCTTCGCGAATTCTACCATGACGAAAATCGCCCGTGAGCTCGCCAACACCGAGCCCTCCAAGCTCACACTGGAACATGTGGGCAAGACCTTCAACGGACGCCACGGCGAGGTCCTCGCGCTCGACGACATCAGCCTCACGCTGAACGAGGGCGAGTTCGTCTGTCTCGTGGGCCCCTCCGGCTGCGGCAAATCGACCATCCTCAACCTCGTCGCCGGACTGGACAACGCGACCACCGGCAAGCTCACGCTCGACGGCCGCCGCATCAAGGGCCCCGGGCGCGACCGCATGGTCATGTTCCAGGAGGCGGCCCTCTTCCCGTGGCTGGATGCGCTCGGCAATGTGCTCTTCGGCCTTCGCCTCAAACCCGGACTCAACGACGAGGAGCGCCGACAGATCGCCGGCTTCTACCTCGACCTCGTCGGGCTCTCCAAGTTCACCCGCGCCCACATTCACGAGCTCTCCGGCGGCATGCGCCAGCGCGTCGCACTCGCGCGCTCCCTCGCCCCCAACCCGAAGATCCTCCTCATGGACGAGCCGTTCTCCGCCCTCGACGCCCTCACGCGCGAGCAGCTCTACGGAGACCTCCAGCGCATCTTCACACAGCGGCGCAAAACCATCCTCTTCGTCACCCACAACATCCGCGAGGCGGTCTGCCTCGGCGACCGCGTCGTCCTGCTCTCCCCTCACCCCGGACGCATCCGCGAGGTCTTCACGGTCGACCTGCCACGCCCTCGCGACATCAACGACCCCAGGCTGGCCGAGCTGACATCGCGCATCACCGCCCGACTCAAACAGCACCTCAAGGAGAACCAGCCCGCGCCGACCGAGTGAGATCACCCGCACTCGGACAACCGGGGCCTTTCACCCGCAATTGCCGCAGGATTCAACCCCGGCATTTGAGTGAAACATCTTTTCGGGATTCCGGTCCTTATCCTTAAAGTTTTCTAAACGGTACGCATGCCGCTCGACTCCACCTCCGCCGCTCTCCTCGGCCTCGCCACAGGCGTCGCCGGCACGGCCGCCGCCGCCGTCTTGCGGCACCGCGCCTCGGTCGCCGCGCACCGCAAGGACATCGAGATGGCCGCGCGCGAGGCGGAACTACGGGTGCGCGAACTGCGCGCCAAGGACGAGGAGGAGCTGCGCGCCAAGTCGGCCCGCACCGACGCCGAGCTCGCCCGCGCCGAGGCCGTGCGAGTCGCCGCCGACGCCGCGGCGAAGGACGCCGACGACGCCCGCGCCGAAGCCGAGCGCACGGCCCAGGAGCTCGCCCGTGAAAAGAAGAACCTGGCGCGCGAAGCGATGCGCATCGCCGGGCTCACCGCCTCGGAGGCCCGCAAGACCGCCATGGAAGCCGTGCGCGCGGAGTGCGAGGACGACCTTTCCCGCCTTCGCGCGGAAATCCTCGGCAAGCGCGCCGACGACCTGCGCGACGAGGCGCGCCGCATCCTCGTCGACACCATGCAGCGCCTCGCCCCCTCCGTCGTGCACGAGGCCGGCGCGGCCATCGTCCCCATCCCGGACGAAAGCATGAAGGGGCGCCTGATCGGTCGCGAAGGGCGCAACATCAAGGCCTTCGAAACGCTCACCGGCACCACGCTCATGATCGATGAGACGCCCGACAGCGTCCTCGTCTCCTCCTTCGACCCGGTCCGCCGCGAGATCGCCCGCGTGGCGCTCGAAGCCCTCGTGCGCGACGGGCGCATCCACCCCTCCAGCATCGAGGCCTTCGTCGAGAGCGCCCGCGAGCAGGTGCTCGCCTCCGCCCACGAGCTCGGCCGCGAAGCCGCGGAAAAGGCCGGCGTGAGCGTGAGCGACCACGAGGTGCTCGAACTCCTCGGCCGCCTTCACTTCCGACTCTCCGCCAACCAGAACACCCTCGATCACTCCGTCGAGACGGCTCACCTGTGCGCCCTGCTCGCCGCGGAACTCGGCATCGACCCGGCTCCCGCCCGCCGATCCGGACTGCTGCACGACATCGGCAAGGCCATGACGGAGGACACCGACCTCGGCCACGCCGGCGCCGGCGCCGCCGTGCTGCGCCGACTCGGCGAGGACTCTCGCGTGGTCAACGCGGTGGCCGCGCACCACGGCGAGGTCGAACCCGAGAGCCTTTACGCCGCCATCCTCAAGCTCGCCGACGGCATCTCCGCCACCCGCCCCGGCGCCCGCTCCTCCACGCTCGAAGGCTATGTGGAGCGCGTGCGAGGGCTCGAAACCCTCGCGAAATCCTTCCCGGGCGTGGTCGAGGCGCACGCCATCCAGGCCGGCCGCGAGGTGCGCGTCATCGTCGAGCCCGCCAAGGTCTCCGAGGACGAGGCGCAGTCGCTGGCGCGCAAAATCCGCGTGCGCATCGAGGAGGAGATGCACTACCCGGGCAGCGTGCGCATCGTGCTCATCCGCGAACAGCGCTTCCACGAGGAAGCCCGCTGACGCGCCCCGCGGCCCCTACCTGGCCGGATACACGAACTCGCGACCCTCGAAATTGGTCATCCGCACGAGGTCCGCGTCGAGCGACGCCATGTCCACATACTCCGGATTGACCGGCACCTTCCCGCCGCCGCCGGGCGCGTCGATGACGAACTGCGGCACGGCGTAGCCCGAGGTGTGCCCGCGCAGGGCCCGGATGATCTCGACCCCCTTCTCCACCGGCGCGCGCAGGTGCGCCGAGCCGCTGATTAGGTCGCAGGCGTAAAGGTAATAGGGGCGCACGCGCATCATGAGCAGCCGCTGCACGAGGCGCTTCATCACCGCCGCGTCGTCGTTGACGCCCTTGAGCAGGACCGACTGGTTGCCCAGCGGGGTGCCCGAGAACGCCAGGCGCTCGCAGGCCTCGAAAAGCTCGCCCGTACACTCGTCGGGGTGGTTCACATGCAGGCTCATCCACACCGGCCCGTGCTTTTTCAAGACCTCGCACAGGCCGGGCGTCACGCGCTGCGGAGCGAACACGGGCATGCGCGTACCGATGCGGATGAACTCCACATGCGGGATGGCCCTCAGCCGCCCCAGCAGGTGGTCCAGCTTGGCGTCCGAGAGCAGCAGCGGATCGCCGCCGGAGATCAGCACATCGCGCACCTCCGGGTGCTCGCCGATGTAGCGCAGCGCCCGCTCGTAGTCGGGATGGAAATCGTAATGGCGCGCGTTGGAGACCAGCCGGCTGCGCGTGCAGTAACGGCAATAGGCGGCGCAACGGTCGGTCGCCAGAAACAGCACCCGGTCCGGGTAGCGATGCACCAGCCCGGGCACCGGCATGGTGTGCTCCTCGCCCACCGGGTCGGTCGATTCTCCCGCGTTCACATACGACTCCTCCACCCGCGGGATGACCTGCCGGCGGATCGGACAATCGGGGTTCTCGCGGTCGATGAGGTTGAAGAAATACGGCGTTATCGCCAGCGCCAGACGGTCCTTGGCGAACAGGCACCCCTCGCGCTCCTCGCGCGTGAGCGACATGCGCGACTCCAGTTCCGCCAGGGTCGTGATGCGGTTTCTCAACTGCCAGTTCCAATCGTCCCAATCGGACTCGGCGGTGTCGGCCCACAGGCCCCGGCCCCGACGGCGCAAATCACTGTGTTCTCGCGGATGCATCGTGCCGCTGAGATTCCCGACAGCGGCGCCCCTGTCAACGGAACGCAGCCGCTTTCACGCCGCGCCGCCCACCCATTTTCCAGCCCCCCGTCGTAAAATGGACTTTACGCCCCCCCGACCCCGGCCAGACAGGCGGGACACTTTTACTCGCACACCAGTGAGCAAACCCAAGACCTCCGCCAAAGCCGCCGCCGCCTCCGAACCCTGGACCGCCAAGGAGGCGCAGGACCACTACGGCTTCAAACGCTGGGGTGGCGATCACTTCTCGGTGGACGACACCGGCGCGCTGTGCGTGCACCCGATGGCCGACGGCCGCAAGATCCGCATCCTCGATGTGGTCAAGGAAGCCGAGAGCATGGGCCTCAAGCCCCCGCTCACCATCCGCGTCCAGGACCTGCTCCGCCAGCGCGTCATCCGCATCAACGAGGCCTTCCGCTCCGCCATCCGACAGGAGGGCTACCAGGGCGTCTACCGCGGCGTCTTCCCGGTGAAGGTCAACCAGCTGCGCGAGGTGGTGGAGGAGATCGTCGACGCCGGCGACAAATACGATTTCGGCCTCGAGGCCGGCTCCAAGCCCGAGCTGCTCATCGCCCTGGCCATGCTCGAAAACAGCAACTCGCTGTTGGTGTGCAACGGATACAAGGACGAGGAGTACATCCGACTCGCCCTCATCGGCCGCCGCCTCGGCAAGCAGACCGTCATCGTCGTCGAGCAGGTCTCCGAACTGGACCCCATCATCCGCATCGCCAAGGAGATCGGCGTGGAGCCCTTCATCGGCCTTCGCGTCAAGCTCTCCACCTCCGGCGAGGGCAAGTGGGCCGAATCCACCGGCGAGAACGCCAAGTTCGGCCTCACGCCCTGCGAGATCATGCAGATCGCCGCCAAGCTGCGCCGCGCCCGCATGACGGAGTCCCTCCGCCTCCTGCATTTCCACATCGGCTCCCAGGTCCCCAACATCGCCACCATCAAGAAGGCGGTGAGCGAGGCGGCACGCTACTACTGCGAACTCGTCCGCATGGGCTTCCCCATGGGCATTCTCGACGTCGGCGGCGGCCTGGGCATCGACTACGACGGCTCCCGCTCCAACTACGAGAGCTCCATGAACTACAGCATGGAGGTCTACGCCCGCGACGTGGTCTTCAACATCAAGGCCGTCTGCGAGGAGACCGGCGTGGAGGTCCCCGACATCACCTCCGAGTCCGGCCGCGCCCTCGTCGCCCCCCACTCCATCCTCATCTTCGAGGCCATCGACCGCATCGTGCGCGACGGCGACGAGCCCATCCCGGTCAAGGGCCGCCGCTCCAAGCCCGTCAAGGAGCTCGACGACATCCTGCGCAACAAGCACGGGCTCGACCCGCTGGAGCGCTTCCACGACGCCAAGCAGAAGAAGGAGGAGGCCCACCAGCTCTTCACCCTCGGCCACCTGGCCCTCGACCAGCGCGCCGAGGCCGACCGCCTCTACTGGGAAATCTGCCGCGACATCCGCAACACGCTTCCCGCCGGCGGCGACATCCCCGACGACCTCACCGACCTGGACGCCCTGCTCGCCGAGCAGTATGTGTGCAACTTCTCCGTGTTCCAGTCGCTGATGGACCACTGGGCGCTCGACCAGCTCTTCCCCATCGCCCCCATCCACAGGCTCGACGAGAAGCCCACCGTGCCCGCCACCCTCGTGGACATCACCTGCGACTCCGACGGCAAGGTCTGCGACTTCATCGACTTCGAGGACAAGCGCGCCACCATCAACCTGCACCCGCTCAAGGCCGGCCAGCCCTACTACATCGGCGCCTTCATGGTCGGCGCCTATCAGGACATCATGGGCGACCTGCACAACCTCTTCGGCCGCGTCAACGAGGCGCATGTGTTCCTCGAGGACGACGAGGAGGCCGGCTGGTACATGGAGGAGACGATCGCCGGACAGACCGTCGAGCGCGTGCTCGACATGATCCAGTACGACGCCGACGACCTCTGCCGCGCCATGAAGAAGGCGGTGGACCGCGCGACCAAGGCCGACGAGGTGAAGCCCCGCGAGGGCGTCGCCATGCTCGATCTGTACGAGAAGCTCATCCGCGGACGCACCTACCTGGTCCCCGCGCGCAAGAGCTCCAAGATGCGCGCCAAGAAGGCGCGCTGAACACCCGCCCGTGGCCGCCCAGCGGGGGCGGCCCGGCGAGGGGATTCGGTCACGCCTTGCGAGCCGAAGCCTTGCGGCCCTTCGGCGTCGGGGCGGCGAAGAGGCGGCGCAGTTCGGAGGCGTGGATGAGGCAGACGCAGTCCGACTCGTCGGCCGTATGCAGCCAGTGGATATCCATTTCCGGCCACTCGGCGTGCATCGCGTCGTGCAGCCCGCCGACCTCGATGAGCAGGATGCCGTTGGGCTTGAGCCGCTCGGCGGCCTGAGGCAGCAGACGCCGGATCACATCCAGACCGTCCACGCCCGACACCAGCGCGTTTTCCGGCTCGTGTCGGAACTCGTCAGGCAGCGTCTCCAGCACCGACTCCGGCTCGTAGGGCGGGTTGCACACGATGAGGTCGTAGGGCTCGGCCGGCGTGACGCCGTCGAGCACATCGGCCTTGTGCAGGGCGATGCGGTCCCCGAAGTGGTAGTCCTCCACATTCAGCGCGGCCACATCCAGCGCGTCCTGCGAGATGTCCACGGCGTCCACGGCGGCGTTCGGATAGGCCAGCGCCAGCAGGATGGCCAGGCAGCCCGAGCCCGTGCACACATCGGCGACCGAAGAGACCCCGTCGGGGTCGGGAAGCCACTTGTTAAGCTCCTCCGGGATGAGCTCCAGGAAGTACGAGCGCGGCACGATCACGCGGCGGTCGACGCGGAAGGAATATTCGCCGAGCCAGGCCTCTCCCGTGATGTAGGCGGCCGGCTCGCGCCCGTACGCGCGACGCTCCAGAACGCCGCGCAAGGCGGCCGCCTCGGAGGCCGTGACGCGCGCGTCGTAGAAAGTCTCCAGCCCCTCGTGCGGCAGGTGCAGCGTATGCCGCACCAGGAAGGCCGCCTCGTCGAAGGCGCGCGAGCAACCCTGCCCGAAGAAAAGCTTCTCGGCGGTGAAGAGCGACACGGCGTAGCGGAGCCAGTCGCGCACGGTGAGCAGCGCCGTGGTGTCGGCGGGCAGCGCGCGCACGGCGCGGGTGGTGGAGGCGGAGGCGGTTTTTCGAGCCATGCGCGGAGAAAGACGGCCCAAGCCCGGCGGGGGAAGTGCGAAATGCGCCGAGTTCCGCGCCCGCGCGCCATTCCCACTTCAGGATTTCCCGAGCGAGGCCGGACGGGCATAAGCGACGCATGAGCGCCGATACCCCGCCCCCATCCCTGATTGAATTCCTCCAATCCCACGCCCTCTTCGGCGGCCTCGACGACGCCGCTCTCGCGCTGGTCATCCCGTTGCTCAAACGCGAGCGCTTCGAGCCGGGCTCGGTCATCGTGCGCGAAGGCGAACCCGGCGACCGCATGCACTTCATCCTGTTGGGCTGCGCCGAGGTGCTGAAGGCCGCCGCCCCGGACGCCCCGCCCGCGCTGCTGGGCGTGCTCAGGGCCGGCGACGCCTTTGGCGAAATGGGACTCATCGATGTGCAGGCGCGCTCGGCCTCCGTTCGCGCCCAGGAACCCGTCGAGACGCTGAGCCTGACCAACCGCGACCTCCTGCGCATTCACCGTTCGAACCCCGAGGTGTTCACGATGATCATCCTCAACCTCGCCCGCGAGCTCAGCCGGCGACTGCGCAGGATGGACGAACAGGCGGCCATGCCCCGATAACCTACGCCCGCCCGGCGTCCCCCCCGCCCCGGGCCCTTGCGGGCCGGCCTATGGAATAAACGCGCGCACATACGCATGTAGGCGCGCGCATGCGCACGAGCGCACGCGGGTTTATTTAAGTAATCCTTGCCCACCCGCCCTCCGGTCGGCACTTACATCCGCTTCACATCGCCGCCCGCCTCGCGCGGCGCACGGCGCATCCGCAGCAATCCCTTTCACAACGACCATGTCCGATACCGCACCCGTCAGCAAAACCGCCGGCAAAGCCAGCTACGAAGCCTCCGACATCAAACGCCTCAAAGGCCTCGAGGCCGTGCGCGAGCGCCCCGGCATGTACATCGGCGACACCAACGAGACCGGCCTTCACCACTGCGTCTACGAGATCGTCGACAACTCCATCGACGAGGCCCTCGCCGGATTCTGCCACCATGTGAAGGTCGAGATCCACCTCGACGGCTCCTGCTCCGTCGAGGACGACGGCCGCGGCATCCCCGTGGACATGCACCCGGAGGAAAAGATCCCCACCCTGGAGCTCGTCCTCACCAACCTCCACGCCGGCGGCAAGTTCGACAAGGGCTCCTACCAGGTGTCCGGCGGCCTCAACGGCGTCGGCGCCAAGTGCGTCAACGCCCTCTCCGAGCGCTTCGAGGCCGAAGTGTCGCGCCAGGGCTTCGTGCACCACATGCAGTTCTCCAAGGGCAAGAAGACCCAGGAGCTCAAGGTCATCGGCAAGACCAACCGCACCGGCACCAAGATCACCTTCCTGCCCGACCCCACCATCTTCGTCGTCACCCAGGATTTCAAATACGACACCCTCGCCCGCCGCCTTCGCGAAATCTCCTTCCTCGTGCCCGGCCTCACCGTCGAGCTCAAGGACCACCGCGACGGCCGCGGCGAGAAGTTCTTCTTCGCCAAGGGCATCGCCGAGTACGTCTCGTTCATCAACAAGACCGAATCGGCCATCTTCCCCGAGCCCATCCTCATCAGCGCCGAGGTGGACTTCTCCGACCCGATGAACCCGTTCGTCATCACCGAGAAGAACCCGCCCAAGACCGAGAACCGCAACCGGCGCATGCTGCTCGATGTGGCCCTCCAGTACAACGACTCCTACAACGAGGTCGTCTGCGGCTACACCAACCTCATCAACAACCCCGAGGGCGGCACGCACATCTCCGGCTTCCGCAGCGCGCTCACCCGCGTCATCAACAAGTACGCCAACGACAACAAGATCCTCAAGGACAAGGATCCCAAGCTCACCGGCGACGACATGCGCGAAGGCCTCGTCGCCGTCATCTCCGTCAAGCACCCCGACCCCAAGTTCCAGTCCCAGAACAAGACCAAGCTCACCAACCCCGAGGTCGAGGGCATCGTCAACTCCGTCGTCGGAGAACAGCTGCGCTACACCTTCGAGACCGACCCCAAGCTCGCGCGCCGCATCATCGACAAGTGCATGAACGCCGCTCGCGCCCGCGAAGCCGCGCGCAAGGCCCGCGAGACCGTCCGCAAGTCCGCCATGTCCGGCGGCGGCCTCCCCGGCAAGCTCGCCGACTGCTCCGAGCGCGACCCCAGCCTTTGCGAGGTGTTCATCGTCGAGGGCGACTCCGCCGGCGGCTCCGCCAAGCAGGGCCGCGACCGCCGCACGCAGGCCATCCTGCCCATCAAGGGCAAGATCATCAACGTCGAGAAGGCCCGCCTGGACAAGGTGCTCTCCAACGACGAAATCCGCACCATGATCACCGCCTTCGGCACCGGCATCGGCAGCCACGAGGGCGACGGCGCCTTCGATGTCACCAAGTGCCGCTACCACAAGATCGTCATCATGACCGACGCCGATGTGGACGGCGCGCACATCCGCACCCTGCTGCTCACCTTCCTCTTCCGCCAGATGCGCGGCCTCATCGAGGCCGGCTATGTCTACATCGCCCAGCCCCCGCTCTACAAAATCAAGCGCAAGCGCCGCGAGCAGTATGTGGACAACGACCCCGAACTGAACCGCATCCTCCTCGAACTCGGCTCCGAGGATGTCTCCCTCGTGCGCGAATCCGACGGCCATGTCTTCCCCGGCAAGACCGTCGACCGCATCGTCGAGTCCCTCGCCCGCCTCGAGCACCTCGGCGGCGGCGTCACCCGCTACGGCTGCACCCTCACCGACTACCTCGACCAGCACAAACGCGACACGCAGGAGCTCCCCCGCTTCCTCGCCCGCGTGCGCACCGGCAACAAGGAGGAGTTCGAATACCTCTTCAACGATGACGAACGCGCCTCCTTCTATGTCCGCCAGGGCATCGAGGACATCATGCTCGACACCGTCGTGCGCGAGGCCGTCGTCGACGGACTCACCGTCCAGCAGCGCATCAATGTCTACGAGGTCTATGAGGCCGCACCCATGACCAAGGTCCTCCAGGAGATAGCCAAGCAGGGCCTGGACATCGCCGCCTTCAAGCCCAACCCCGAGAACCCGCCCTACAAGCTCGTCGAAGGCGCCGCCACCAACGGCAAGGCCGACGAGGAGCCCGAGGAGGAGCTCTCCGACGACGCCGCCTCCGCTCTCGCCGCCATGGGCGAAAAGCCCTCCGGCAAGGCCGCTCCCAAGGCGCCCAAGAAGCAGGTCGTCCTCCCGCTGCCCGGCATCCTCTCCCTCATCGGCGAGATCCGCCAGCTCGGCCGCCGCGGCCTCTCCATCCAGCGATACAAGGGTCTGGGCGAAATGAACCCCAAGCAGCTCTTCGAGACCACCATGGACCCGGCCACCCGCCGCCTCCTCAAGGTCGACATCGCCGACGCCGCCGAGGCCAACCGCATCTTCACCATGCTCATGGGCGAAGAGGTCTCCATCCGCCGCGCCTTCATCGAGGACAACGCCCTCAACACCTCGTACCTGGATGCCTGACGGCATCGGTTGATAGGTGACAGTTGAGAGTTGTCAGACGGATACATCCCCCGCCCGACACTCCCGCCCCCTATCAACCAACACCTATCAACTATCAACTTCGGCCCACCCCCTTCCATGTCCTCGGAAATCACCACCGGACGCCTCGCCACGACCAACATCACGGACATCATGTCCACCGCGTACATCGACTACTCGATGTCCGTCATCGTCTCCCGCGCCCTCCCCGACGCCCGCGACGGCCTCAAGCCCGTCCAGCGCCGCGTCCTCTACGCCATGCTGCGTGAAGGCCTCCTTCACAACCGCCCCTTCGACAAGTGCGCCGGTGTCGTCGGTGAAGTGCTCAAGAACTACCACCCGCACGGCGACTCCTCCGTGTACGACACCCTCGTTCGCCTCGCCCAGAGCTGGGTCATGCGCTACCCGCTCGTCATGCCCCAGGGCAACTTCGGCTCCGTCGACGGCGACCCCGCCGCCGCCTACCGCTACACCGAGTGCAAGCTCGACGAGGTCGCCGAAGACCTCCTCGCCGGCCTCGACGAGGACACCGTCGACTTCGTCCCCAATTACAAGGAGTCCACCACCGAGCCCTCCGTGCTCCCGTGCGCCCTGCCCCACCTGCTGATGAACGGTTCCACCGGCATCGCGGTCGGCATGACCACCAACATCCCCCCGCACAACCTCGGCGAACTCGTGGACGCCACCGTGCGCCTCATCGACACGCCCACCCTCTCCGTCGACGAACTCTGCGGCATCGTCAAGGGCCCCGACTTCCCCACCGGCGGCATCATCAACGGACGCGACGGCATCGACCAGTACCTGCGCACCGGCCGCGGCATCGTGCGCACCCGCGGCGTCGCGCACACCGAGGAGCTCAAGGGCGGCAAGGAATCCCTCATCCTCACCGAGATCCCCTACAATGTGAACCGCGCCAACCTCGTCATCGCC
The DNA here is from genome assembly GCA_945957395.1 of uncultured Opitutia bacterium. Classification (GTDB taxonomy): domain Bacteria; phylum Verrucomicrobiota; class Verrucomicrobiia; order Opitutales; family UBA953; genus CAMFKE01. The sequence continues at coordinate 132,747 of CAMFKE010000001.1, read as the reverse complement.
ATCGCCGACCTCATCCGCGAGAAGGTCATCGACGAGGTCTCCGACCTGCGCGACGAATCCGACGAGAACACCCGCATCGTCCTCGAGCTCAAGCGCGGCGAATCGCCCCGCGTCGTGCTCAACAAGCTCTACAAGCACACCGCCTTCGAGAGCTCCTTTGGCGTCATCCTGCTCGCCCTCGACAAGCGCCGGCCCAAGCAGATGAACATCAAGGAGATGCTCGAGTGCTACATCGAGCACCGCCGCGACGTCATCACCCGCCGCACCAAGTTCCGCCTGCGCAAGGCCGAGGACCGCGCCCACATCCTCGAGGGCTTCCGCATCGCCCTGCGCAACCTCGACGACTTCGTGAAGATCATCCGCGCCTCGCAGAACCGCGACGAGGCCCGCGAAAAACTCATCGCCAAGTACGGCCTCTCCGACCGCCAGGCCGCCGCCATCCTCGACCTGCGCCTCTACCAGCTCACCGGCCTGGAGCGCGACAAGATCGAGGCCGAGTACGCCGCCCTTCTCGCCGAAATCGAGGAATACAAGACCATCCTCGCCAACGAGCACCGCCTCCTCGCCATCGTGAAGGACGAGCTTCGCGACACGGCGAAGAAGCACATCACGCCCCGCAAGACCCAGATCCAGGCCGCCGAGGGCGAACTGCGCATGGAGGACGTCATCGCCAACGAGGGCTGCATCATCACCATCTCCCACGAGGGCTTCATCAAGCGCACCCCCGTCGCCGCCTACCGCTCCCAGAAACGCGGCGGCAAGGGCACCATCGGCTCCGAGACCCACGAGGCCGACTTCATCGAGCACCTCTTCACCGCCTCCACCCACGACACCATCATGTTCTTCATGAACAACGGTCGCGTGTATGTGGAAAAGGTATACGAGATCCCCGAGGGCGCCCGCGCCTCCAAGGGCCGCAACATCGCCAATGTCATCCAGATGCAGGAGGGCGAGAAGCTCGCCGCCATGGTCTGCATCAAGGAGTTCTCCGAGGACAAGTTCCTCGTGTTCGGCACCAAGAACGGCATGGTCAAGAAGACCTGCCTCGCCGACTACTCCAACTGCCGCAAGTCCGGCCTCATCGGCATCAACATCAAGGACGGCGACCAGCTCATCGCCGTCAAACTCACCGAGGACAAGGGCGAGGTCATGATGATCACCGCCCAGGGCATGAGCATCCGCTTCCCCGTCTTCGACGCCAAGCACGAGGGCGATTCCGGCGCCGACGCCGATGACGGCGAGACCACCGCCGAGGTCGAACTCGACGGCGACGCCGACGCCGAGCGCGCGCCCAAGGGCATCCGCCTCGTCGGTCGCGCCGCCGCCGGCGTACGCGGCATGAAGCTCGCCCCCAAGGACTCCGTGAAGTCCATGGAGATCGTGGACCCCGAGTGCACCCTCCTCATCGTCGGCGGCAACGGCCAGGGCAAGCGCACCAAGTTCGACGACGACGAGGGCCCCGTGTACCGCATCCAGTCCCGCGGCGGCAAGGGCCTCATCGCCATCAAGACCAAGGCCGGCGTCGCCGGCGCCCTCTCCGTCCTCGATACCGACGAGATCATGGTCCTCACCAAGGGCGGCCAGTCCATCCGCACCCGCGTGAAGGAAGTCCGCATGACCGGCCGCGTCGCCCAGGGCGTCAAGGTCATGAACATCCCCGAAGGCGACACCATCATCGGCGTCTGCAAGGTCGTGAAGGCCGACGAGGACACCGAGGACGCCCCCGCTCCCGCCGCCGAGTAAGGCCTCGCAAGGCGTGCGCTCACGCACGCCGGGACAGCCCCACCAAGGCCGCCCTCGCCTCCGCGCGACGGCGGCCTTGCCGTATGCACCCGCGCGACACCCCGTAAAAAAGCTGGCACGGCCCCGGCCCGGCCGTTTCCTTCGGCCCCCCGCATGAATCCCTGCGTCACACACATCGAGTCCGTAGCCGTCGAGCTCTTCGCCGACGGCCTGCTCGGCGCGCCGCTGCTGCGCGGCGTGGGCCTGGCGCTCGAACAGCGCGGTTACGGCGTGCGCCACAAGGTCCGCCTGCCCTCGCACCACGACGGCCTCCTCGTCGCGCACGCCACGGCCGACCTGCTCGTCGGCGGCGACACCGCCGTGCTCTTTTCCGAAAACGCCACGCCCGAAACCCTGCGTCGCGAACGCCTCGCGCAGTGGCTCGCCGCCACCGGCCTGGCCGCCGTCGTCTCCATCGAACCGGCCTCCGAACCGATGGTGCTGGCGCACCAAAGTGTGAAGGGTGAAGGGTGAAGGGTGAATTGAGAGATGAAGTCAGTCGCCCGCGCCTGATTCCGGCTCCCCCCACATCCACGCCACCCGTTCACATTTCACCCTTCACCCTTCACACTTCGTCTTTCCCTCCCATGCCTCTCGCCAAGATCACCACCGTCACCGCCCGCCCCGTCGTCGTCCCCGGCGACGACATGGACACCGACCGCATCATCCCGGCTCGCTTTTTGAAGTGCATCACCTTCGACGGCCTCGGCGAATTCGCCTTCGCCGACGAGCGCAAGAACCCGGACGGCTCGCTCAAGGACCACCCGCTGAACAAGCCCGAGGCCAAGGGCTGCGGCATCCTCGTGGGCGGCTTCAACTTCGGCTGCGGCTCCTCCCGCGAGCACGCCCCGCAGTCCATCCTGCGCGCCGGTTTCAAGGCCGTCATCGCCGGCAGCTTCGCCGAAATCTTCTTCGGCAACTCCACCGGCATCGGCCTGCCCTGCGTCGCCCTCACCCGCGAACACCTCGCCGAGCTCGCCTCCCGCATCGCCTCCACCAACGCCTCCCGCGAGATCACCGTGGACCTCGTTAACCTCCGGGTCGTCGACGGCGACAAGAGCTGGCCCTGCACCCTCGCCCCCTCCGCCCGCGAAGCCCTCATCAACGGCAAGTGGGACGCCATCGCCGAACTGCTCGACAGCGGCAAGTCCATCGACGACACCGCCACCCGCCTCCCCTACGTCGGCGCCAAGGCCTGACGCGACGACAAGCGCCGCAATCACGCATTGCGAAAAAGGCCGCCGGGACGCCCCCGGCGGCCTTTTTGTTTCCAGGCTGCATTTGGGAAACACGCAGCGCTCGGATAAAAACAACACCCGCATCGGCAACGGTTAGCCAAGGCGCACAAACGAACCCGAGAACTGCCATTCTTTCCCGCGCCGGACCGGAACTTCGGCTTGTCGGCGGGCGCGCGGGCGCTTATCACGCGCCTATCAACGGCACCACGCCCACCGAAGCCCCCATGATTAACAAAGCCCCCCTTCCCGCCTCCGCCGCCCGCCCCGCAGCCGAGGACAACACGCGCATGATTGTCGCCGGCATTGCCGTGGCGGCCGCCGTGCTCATCGCCTGCTTCCTGCCCGCGGACAAGACTCCGGGCCTCGTCACGCCGTTCGCCGCCGCCATCGCGCTGGCCGTCATCGCCGCCGCTTTCGGCGTCGTCTTCCTCTTCTCCGGCAACGCCGCCGAGGCCGAGGCGCCCGTGGGCGGCGACGCCAAGGCCGACATCCTGCGCATGCTGGAGGAAAACCGCAAGGAGACCGGCGCGCGCATCGCGGACCTGAAGAAGTCGCTCGACGCCGCCAAGGCCACGGCCGTGTCGCCCGACGCGGAGCTGCTGAGCGAAGAGATTTCCAAGCTGCGCGCCGAGATCGCCGGCCTGCGCAGCACGCTGAACCGCCGCTAAGCGACGGCCCCGCCCGCCGATTCGCCCCCGGCCCCGAGGCGCGCTCTCCCACCGAGGGAGGCGCGCCTTTCGCTTTGGCCTGCGGGCGTCGCCGGCGACACTCTCCGGGTTAAACCCTTGCCATCGCCCCGCCCCGGGCAGAAACAACCGCACGAAAAACAAAGACAGATGAGCAAGACCTTCGCCGAACTCGGATTGCCCGAGCCCATTCTCCAAGCCCTCGCGGCCTGCGGATACACCACGCCGACCCCGATTCAGGAGCAGGCCATCCCCGAGCTGCTCGCCGGACGCGACCTCATCGGCGCCGCCCAGACCGGCACCGGCAAGACCGCCGCGTTCGCCCTGCCCACGCTGGCTCACCTGGTGACCGCCGAGGGCACGCTGCCGCGCTGCCTCGTGCTCACGCCCACGCGCGAGCTCGCCATGCAGGTGGAGGAAAACTTCAAGAAGTACGGCACGCACGCCGGCCTTCGCATCTGCCTGCTGTATGGCGGCGTCGGATACGGCGCCCAGACCGAACAGCTCAGAAAGGGCGTGGATGTCGTGGTGGCCACGCCGGGCCGCCTGCTCGACCTGTGGGAAAAGGGCTTCCTGAAGCTCGACCAGGTCCGCCACCTCATCCTGGACGAAGTGGACCGCATGCTGGACATGGGCTTCATCGAGGATGTCTCGCGCATCATCAACATCTGCCCGAAAAAGCGCCAGACCCTGCTCTTCTCCGCCACCGCCGACGAATCCATCGCGCGCATCGCGAAGTGGGCGCTCACCGACCCGGTGCGCGTGGATGTGCGCACCGGCCGCACCGCCGCCGACACGGTGGACCACTGCCTGTACCCGGTCGACTCCTACCAGAAGTACGACCTGCTGATGGCCCTCCTGCAGAAGCTCGATTTCAAGAGCGTCATCGTGTTCACGCGCACCAAGCGCGACGCCGACCGCATCACGGAATGGGTGCAGTCCGGCGGCCACGCGGTGGCCACCATGCACGCCGACCGCTCGCAGTCGGAGCGTTTCGAGGCGCTGCAGGGCTTCAAGTCCGGCAAGTACCCGGTGCTCGTGGCCACCGATGTGGCGGCGCGCGGCCTGGATGTGCGCGGCGTCACGCATGTGATCAACTACAACGTGCCCGAGCACGCCGAGGACTATGTGCACCGCATCGGCCGCACCGGCCGCGCCAACACCGAGGGCGAGGCGGTCACGCTCTACTCGCCCGACGAGCTGCACTCGCTCAAGGCCATCGAACAGCTGCTGGGCAAGACCATCGAGCGGCGCAAGCTCGACACCTTCAAGTACCGCTTCGAGCCCGACATGGGCGCCACCAAGTCCGCCGCGCCCGCCGCGCGCCGTCGCAACCGCTGAGCGCACATTCGGCGTCCCGCCCGATACGACACGAACACTCGGAGCCCCGGGGTTCGTGTTTTTTCGTGTCATCCCCGGTGCCCCCGATACGCTGGGCGCCATGCTCCGTCTCGCCCTGCCCCTCCTGGCGGCCCTCGCCCTCGCCGGCTGCACACCGACGCTCACCGTGACGGTCGACGGCTACGCCGACGCCTCCGCGGCCGGCAAGCCCGGCACCTACCGCCTCGCCTCTGGGAGCGAGCGCGTGTCGGAACGCGACCTGCAGTACCAAAGCCACGCCGAGACCCTCGCCAAAGCCCTTGCCGAAGCCGGCTGGACGCGCGTAGCCGACGCCGGGCCCGCCGCCACGCTGATCCGATTCCGCTGGGGCGTGACCGACCCGCTCACCGAGATTCGCGAGTTCGACACGCCCGAATTCGGAATAACCGGCTACCACCTCACGCAGACGCGCGAGACCGATGCCTCCGGCAAGACCGTGACGCGAGCGCAGATGACCCCGGCCTACGGTCGCACCGGATACACGCGGCACACCGACGCGCGCGTATCCTACGGCACGGTCCTAGTGCTCGAAGCCTACGACCTCACCCGCCCCGACGAAGGGGGCGTGCCGCCGCAGGTCTGGAAGACCATCGTGCGCACGCGCGACACGCGCGGGGATGTGCGCGCCCTGCTGCCCGGCATGCTGAAGGCCGCCGCGCCGCACCTGGCGCGTGACACGCGGGGACTCGTGGAAATCGAGATCGAGGCGCCGCCCGCGCGCTGAGTGGCGAACGCCCAGGAAATCCCAAACAAAAAAGCCCCGCGATCGCTCGCGGGGCTTAAGATATGGTCGGGCCGAGAGGATTCGAACCTCCGACCTCTTCGTCCCGAACGAAGCGCGCTAGCCAGACTGCGCTACGACCCGACACTTAAAGGGAAGGCGGCTGTGAATGACGCGCCGCGCGCCCGGCGCAAGACAAAATAGCGGATTTTTAAAAACGCGGATTCGGGCGAGAGGTCAGCCGGCGGTGCTCCACCCGTTCTTCTTCACATAGGCGCGACGCGCGGGCACGGACACCAGCTTGCGCTCGGGGAAGACGAAGGCGGTGAGTTCGCCGCCGTAGGCGACGCCGGTGTCGATGCCCACGGCCCATCGGCTGTGGCGAGGGAAACGCGTGGGCGTGTGCCCGTAGACGACGAAGGGGGGGCCCTCCCACAGGTCGGCCCAGAAGGTGCCGTCCCTGCATTCGGAGCGTTTCCAGGCCTCGCCGTTGGAATCCACGACCTGAATACGGGAGATGACGCGCAGCGGCTGGGTGCGCCAGGGGCGGTCGGGCAGGAGGCCGGCGTGCACGACGAGGGCGCGGTGCTCGGGAAGCTCGATGCGCTCCTCCATCGTGTGCAGATACTTCCAATCCTCCTCGGTCAGCACCGAGAGCGTCTCGCGGTCGTAGGGTTTCAGGCGGGACTCGTCCTTGGTGCGGCGGTACTCGAGCAGGCGCAGCTCATGATTGCCGAGCACGGCGCGGGCGCCGGGGATGGAGCGGGCGATGCGCAGCACGCCGGAGGTATTGGGGCCGCGGTTCACCAGGTCGCCCACGAATATCACGCGGTCGTCGCGCCCGGGATTGAGCACGGCGAGCAAGTCTTCAAGTTCGGCGGCGCACCCGTGCACATCGCCGATGACGAAGGTTCGTTCCATGAGCGTCACACAACCCGGGCGGGCGTTTCACGCCAAGCGCAAAGCCGGGACGGGGCGCGCCGTTGCCGGAAGTTAACAAAGGGAGGCGCGACGGCCGGGCTCAATGGCCCGGTGCGAGCAGGGGCGCGTACTCGGGGTGCCTGCGGATGTAGACCGCGATGTAGCTGCAGGTGGGCTCGACCTTCAGCGCGTTGTCCCGCGCGTACCGCAGCGCCTCCTCGGCCAGCAACGCCGCGACACCCTTGCCCCTCATGCTGTCGGGCACAAAGGTGTGATGCAGGTCCAGGACATCGCCCGCGCGGTGGTATTCGCAGACGGCGAGGGCGTCGCCCTCGCGATACTCAAAGCGGCCGGCGGATGGATTGTGCATGAGGGTGACCAAGCGGATTGCGCGGGCATGGCAAACCGGTTCGCCGCAGGCGGCCCCGCCGGGTTTGACAAGCGAGCGGGCATCGGCCCCCCTTGGGCGCACCATGGGAAAAGCCGCCGCCGTCATCCTGAACCTCGGTTCCCCGAAATCCCCCGAGGTCGGGGATGTGCGCGAATACCTGCGCGAATTCCTGGGCGACGAGCGCGTGCTGGACCTCAACCCGGTGGCGCGAAAGCTGCTGCTGGAAGGCGTGATCCTGCGCGTGCGCCCGAAGCGCTCCGCCGCGGCGTACCGGTCGGTATGGACGCCCGAAGGGGCGCCGTTGCTCGTCATCACCGAGAGGCTGCGCAAGGCGGTCGAGGAGAAGGCGGGGCTGCCGGTGTACACGGCCATGCGCTACGCGGAGCCCTCGTGCGACGCCGTGGCCAAAAAAATCGCGGCCGACGGGGTGAGCGAGCTGCTCATCATCCCCCAGTACCCTCAGTACGCGATGTCCAGCTACGAGACGGCCGAGGTGCGCCTGCGCGAGGCCCTGCGCGAACACGCGCCCGGCGTGAAGCTCACGCTCGTGCAGCCTTTCTACGACGACCCCGGCTACATCGACGCGCTGGCGCAGGTCGCCCGTCCGTATCTGGAAAAGCCCTACGACCGGCTGCTGTTCTCCTTCCACGGCGTGCCGCGCCGGCACATCGTGAAAGGCGACCCCTCGCACGCGCACTGCCTGACCCAGCCCGACTGCTGCCACACGGCGCACCCCTGCCACGCCACCTGCTACCGGCACCAGTGCGTGCGCACCATGGAGCTGCTCGCGCAACGGCTCGGCGTGCCCGCCGGCCGGTTCGAGCTCATGTTCCAGTCGCGCCTGGGTCGCGAGGAGTGGCTGCGCCCGTACACCGCCGACCGGCTCACCGAGTTGCCCGCCGAGGGCGCGAAGCGCCTGCTCGTCATCTGCCCGGCCTTCACGGCCGATTGCCTGGAGACGCTGGAGGAGATAGCGGAGGAGGGTCGCGAGACCTTCCTGCACGCCGGAGGCGAGTCGTACACAGTCATCCCGTGCCTGAACGACCACCCGTCTTTCGTCGACTGGACCGCCGAGCGCATCGCGCGCTGGCGCGCCGGACGATGACGCGCCGCCGGAGCGTTTTCGGTTTGGCAGGCCCCGGGGAGCGCCCATCTTGCGCGCGCCTCGACACCAGCCCGACCGAGGCGGCCCGCAACACCATGAAACTCGTCCTCGCCTCCGCCTCGCCCCGTCGCCGGGAACTGCTCGACCGCGTCGGGCTCGCGCACACCGTGGCGCCGGCGGATGTCACCGAACACGAGGACCCGGATTCCTGCCCGAGGCACATGGTGTCGCACAACGCGCTGCTGAAGGCGCGCGCCGTGGCGAAGGATTTCCCGAACGACCTGGTGCTCGCCGCCGACACCACCGTGGCGCTCGAAGAGATCGTGCTGAACAAGCCGGCCGACCTGGACGAGGCGCGTGCGATGCTGAAGCGCCTGTCCGGCCGCACGCACACCGTGTACACCGGGGTTTGCCTCAAAATCGCCGCGGAGGGCTTCGAGGAGACGCATGTCGTCACCTGCGGCGTCACCTTCCGCACGCTCGATGACGCGACGATATCGCGCTACTTCGGCATCGTGAACCCGTTGGACAAGGCCGGCGCCTACGGCATCCAGGCCGGCAAGGACCTCATCATCGCGAGCCACGACGAGCCCCTGTCGAACATCATGGGGCTGCCCGTCGAGTTCCTCAAGGAACGCCTCGCAACGCTCGGCCTGCTCGCGCGCCTGTCGCGCTGAGCGCCGCGCCGCCCGCACCCGACCATGCCGCAAACCCGGAGTCAGCCCCCCCGAAGCGAACGCCCGGCGACGCCCCCTCGGGCGGCACGCCGCAAGCGCGCGCCCCTGGCGACGGCGGCGGCGGAGACGCTCGTGCCGGCGTTCGTGTTCACGGTCCTGTTCCACCTGCTGCTCTTCAAGGGTGTCGCCGCCTCGGGCCTGTTCAGCGGCGCGCCCGCCTCCGTGGCGAGCGAGACGAAGGCGCCGCGTCCGCTGCCGGTGCAGATCGCGCCGGCGAACACGCCGGTGCCCGCCAACCTGCTGCCGCCGTCCATGCGGCCCACGCCGCCCAAGTTCGTGCATGTCAACCCGCTGGCGCCCTCGCTCAAGCCCGACAAGACGAACAACACCGGCGCGGCCGACCAGCGCGCGGCGCAACGCGAGCCGGACCCGTTGTCCAAGGCCGAACGCCCCAGGATGAAGGGCGACGAGCCCGACTCCACCCGCATCGTGCAGGCCGTGCCGCGCGAGCACCTGCCGCCCGCCCTGCAGCCGGAAGCCGGACAGCCCTTGGGGCGCCCCGTGGAGCCGACGCCCCCGACCGCCCCCGCCGCGCCCAAACCGGAAGAGGCGGCCAAGACGGCGGACGGGCCCGAGGCGCGCCCGGACCTTCCCGTGGGCAAACCCGTCGCCGACGCCAAGGGCGTGCCGTTCGCCGAGAAGCCCGGGGCCGCCAAGCCGGACTCGCAGGGCAAGGCCGACAGGAAGCCCGACACCGCCACGCCCGAGAAACGCGACGGCGCCAAATCCGGCGAAGGCGCGGCGAAGCAGGCCGCCAAGCCCAAGGCGGAGATATCCGTGGCCCCCGCGCAGCCCGGGCAACCCACGCCGCGCCCCCGCCCGCGCGCCACGCTCGCCGGCACCTCCGGCCCCCTCGGCATCTCTCTCGCCGCCGCGCCGGACCGCGGCACGCTCGACGCGCAAAACTCCGTGTTCTCGCGCATGGGCGAATACGCCTCGCGCATGTTCGAGATCATCCAGGCCGCCTGGTGGGCCGGCGTCGAGCGCACGCGCGTCGCCGAACGCGGCACCGTGGTGGTCGAGTTCACGCTGCACAAGGACGGCTCCGTGAGCGACGCGCGCATCGTGAGCCGCACGACCTCCGAGCGCGCGGCGTACCTGTGCCTGGACTCCGTCACCGGTCGCGCGCCGTTCGACCCCTGGCCGGACGACATGGTCGGCATGTTCGGCGAAAAGCAAGAGGGCCGGCTGACCTTCCACTACCGCTGAGCGTGCGCCGACACACGGTGAAGCGCTCGGGGAACGAGACGGAAAGCGGCCCGGTTATTCACAGTTTTTGAAAATAAGCCTTTACAGGAAACGCTCCCTCGGGATTTTTCCGCACCTCAAACTTTAAACAAACAGAAGCACCATGGGTAATCTCAAGAAGAAGCGCCGCCTGAAGATGAACAAGCACAAGCGCCGCAAGCGTTCCAAGGCCAACCGCCATAAGAAGCGCACCTGGTAATCGTGCGGGCGTCGGACCGACGCCCCTCATTCACCACCCAGGCGAGGACGCCCGGAGCATTCCGGGCGTCCTCGCTTTTTTTCAAGCCGGAGGGGCCCCCGAGAGATGCCCCCGCCGAAGTCGCTCGGCCCTTGCCGGTCACACAAGGGCCGCCATACAGGACACGCATGTCGACCCGCGCCCTTATCCTGCCCGCCCTTTTCTGCGCCGCCCTGGCGCCCGCCGCCGCGGTGACGGCCGCCGCGCCGGGCATCGAACTCACCTCCACCGGAGCGGCCAACGCCGCGGCGGCCGCGCGCAAGCCGGAGACGCCCGACCCGCGCACCTTCCTGTTCGAAGGCACCCCGGCGGACTTCACCGAATCGGCCTATGCGGAGACGGTCGAAGCCATGCTCGGCGCCTACGAGCGCGACACCGCCCGCTCGCTCAAGCCCGGCAAGCTCGGCAAGGTCGCCCTCAAGCTCTACACCGCCTCCGGTCCCGGCCTGTGCACGCCCAGGGCGCTCACCGACGCCGTCGTGGCCGCCTTGGAAAAGCGCGGCTTCAAGCGCGCCAACATCCTGCTCATTGACCAGCAGGAGCTGCGCCTGCGCGAAGCCGGCTACCTGCCGGTCGTGCGCGACGATGCCGTGACCGACTACAAGGGCTCGCCCGTGCTGGCGCTCGACACCGGCAAGTACTTCGACGCCAAGCCCGACTCGAAGTGGACCTACCCGGAGTGCAAGCTGCCCTCCAAGGAGTTCCGCCCCGCCCCCGAGGACTTCGAATTCAGGACCGACGCGCGCGACACGCTCAGCCACCTGCCCATGCCGCTGCTCTTCGAGGTCGATTTCTGGATCAACCTGCCCATGGCCTGCGACAACGCCACCATCGGCGTCTCCGGCGCGCTGGCCAACGCCACGCTGCTCAACATCGGCAACTCCCGCCGGTTCTGGGACAACCCGGCGAACGCGCAGAAGGCGGTCGTGGAGATCGCGGCCATCCCCGAGTTGAAGGAGAAGATGGAGCTCACCCTGCTCACCCTCGAGAAGTACCAGTTCGTGGGCGGGCCGAAGTTCGACGCCTCCTTCACGGTATCCGAAAAGCGGATGTGGCTGAGCGCCAACCCGGTGATCCTCGATTACCTGCTTTGGAAGCGCTTCAACGACAACCGCGTGAAGCTCAAGTTCGACCCCATCGCGCCCGAACCCGGCATGTTCCTCTCCGCCAACAGCGGCGACATCAGCCTGGGCTCCTGCCGCCCGGCCGACCTCAAGCTCGTCCAGGTGAAGTGATCCCCGGTCGGCGATTGTCCTTCGAGCCCAAGAACAGGAACGCTTCGACAAATTTCCCGGGGGGCCCGAGCCTCGCCGGGGTTTTATAAAGACACCCCCAACCCGCCAAAGCACACCCCATGAAAAACACCCTCCTGCTCGCCCTCGCCTGCACCCTCACCCTGCCCCTCGCCGCCCAGGACAAGGCGGAAAAGGCCGACAAGCCCGCCAAGCGCGCCACGGCGCCCGCCAAGACCATCCAGGCCGACGCCAAGCGCGACCTGGCCAAGATTTTCGACGGCAAGCTGGTGGACGCCGACGGCAAGCCGGTGAAGACCGAAGCGCTCGCCAAGGCCGATTACACGCTCGTGTACTTCTCGGCCCACTGGTGCCCGCCCTGCCGCGCCTTCACGCCCAAGCTCGTGGAGTTCACCAAAAAGCACCGCAAGGACGGCAACTTCGAAGTCGTCTTCGTCAGCTCCGACCGCGACGAGAAGGCCATGCTCGGCTACATGAAGGACACCGGCATGTCCTGGGGCGGCGTGCTGAGCAAAGGCGCCGACCTGCAGGACCTGTCCGCCGGCCTCGTCGGCATCCCCACCCTGCGCCTCTTCGACAAGGAGGGCAAGCTGGTCACCGACAGCGTCGTGGACGGCCGCTACCGCGGCCCCGATTATGTGCTCGGCGAGCTGGAAAAGAAGCTGAAGTGAGCCGGCTCTAAGCCGAACAAAACAAAACGCCCGCCGGAGATTTTCCGGCGGGCGTTTCGTTTCGGACTTCTGCTTCAGCGCCGGCGCGAACCCGGCGCGATCACTCGGCCTCGGGCGCCGGAGCGGCCTTCGGCTTGGACTGCTCGCGCGCGACGGCCTTGGCGGCCTTCGCCTCCTTCTGGCGCGTGCGGAAGCCCTCGCCGGGGTTCTTCTTCGTCTTGGCGGTGAGCCACGGCAGGAAGTGCGTGACGCAGTCGGCGGTGTTGAGCTTCACCGGGGCGGCGCCGCGCACGGGCGCATGCAGCAGGTGCGCGCAGCGCGCGATGAGGTCCGGCGCGATGCCGTTGGGTCCGCCGCCGACGAGCAGCAGCGGGGCGCGGCCGGGCACGCGCACGGGCGTCGTGTAGTCGGGGTTGCGGCCGCCTTCGCGCACCACGCCCAGGATGTGATACTTGTCCTCGATGAGCTTGAGGAACCCGCCGGGGCCGGTCACGCGGTGCAGCTTGAGGTGCTCCATGGCGCCGTCCGATTCGCTCCAGGCGGACGAGGCGAAAGCGGCCTCGGTGCTCTCCTCGTCGAGCAGCAGGCGCTTCACGCCCATGGCGACGGACACGCGCGCGATGGCCGCGATCTGGTGCGCGTCGGCGGTCTTCGTCACATACACGACCGGCTCGCCGGCCTCGCGCCATTCGGCGACCTCGGAGAGCTTCGGCGCGCCGATGGGCGGGCGGTCGGTGAGCAGCACCACGCCGTCGTGGCGGCTGTGGCCGATGATGGCGCGCAGGTCGGCGTCGGTGCCGGTGGAATAGGAGCGCTTCTCGGCGGCCATCCACTTGCAGATCTCGGAATAGTCCTTCACGCGGGCGGCGTCGAACCAGGCGCGGCGAATGGCCTGCGGGCGCACGGAGAAGCACGCGTTGGCGGCGTCGGCGCCGTAGAGAAGGACTTCGCGGAAGGTGTTTTCGGACATGGCGCGCAGAAAAGGGGCAAAGGCCGGCGGCGCAAAGGCGAAAGTGGGGCGGCGCGGCCGGCCTCAGGGGATTTCGAAATCCACGATCACCGGGAGGTGGTCGCTGAGCAGCACGCGGGGCACCTCGCACGAGAGCACGCGGTAGGCGGCGGGCAGGAACACGAAGTCCAGCCGGCGGCGCGGGTGCAGGGCGTGGAAGGTGGGCACATCCACCGGGTGGATACGGTAGTCGCCGAAGCGCGCCCGCAGCGACTCGAGCATCTCGCGCACCGCGTCGTCGGTGTCGCTCGCCGGGGCGTTGAAATCGCCGCACACCACCGGCGCCGAGGCCTCGCCGCGCGCGTCGAGAAACTCCATCAGTCGCGCGACCTGGGAGCGGCGGCGCGAGGGCGACTTGTAGCACAGGTGCACGACCGCCACCGGCAGCGTGCGCCGGCCCGCGCGCACCTCGGCATACAGGAAGCCCTTCTCGCCCAGCGCGGCGTTGCCGAACGGGCGGTTCTCCCAGCGTTCCACCGCATATCGGCTGAGCAGGGCGTTGCCGTAGCTCAGGTGCAGCAGGCCGGAGCGGCGCGTGTTCACGCCCAGCAGCGCGTACGGGTAATCCGACTTCGCCGCCAGCATCGCGGGCAGGTCCAGGCGCTTGTTCCAATGCGAATCTCCGTCCACCTCCTGCAGCGCCACCAAGTCGGCCTCCGCCTCGGTCAGGAAGCGGGCGAGCGCGTCGACATTGCGCAGCAGGCGGGACTTGGAGAGGAAGCCCTGGTAGAGGGAAAGGCCGCGTCCGTGGGCGGCGTTGAGCGTGAGCAGGCGGCAACGGTCGGACATGGCGACCTGTCTACCGGAACCGGCCGGCGACGACGAGGCGCAATCGCCCGGCTACACGGCCAGGTCGGCGGGCAGGTCCAGGCGGTGGTGCAGGCAGAACCGCCGGAAGCCCTCGTCGCCCATCATGTTGCGCACCCACTTGGGGTCGGCCTTCGTGAAATCCACGAGCACGAGCCCGTCCAGGCACGAACCGAAATCCGGGTCGATGTTGAACGAGATCATGCGCCCGTTGAGCTTCAGGTAGTGCTTGAGCAGCACGGGCACCGGCTTCTTGTCGTGCTCCAGCTCGGAAACCAGCGTGGACACCTGGTCGATGTCGCCGACCGAGCGCAGCAGCGACTCGAGCTCGGCGGCGTTGAGGGAGAGGCGCCGGGGCGGGTTCTTCGCGCGCACCAGACCGGCGAGCTCGTCGGCGATGCGGCTGTTGCGCAGGTACGCGAGGATGATGTCGCGCGAGGCCTTCGAGTACTCCGGGTTGATGCTCACCGGCCCGTAAAGCGACTTGTACTGCGGGTTGCGCGCGCAGAAGCGCATGATGGCGCGCCACAGCAGCGGCATGCACTGCGGCTTGCGCTGGTACTCCTGCCGGATGAAGGAGCGCCCCATCTCCAGGGCCGGGTTGAGCTTCATGAAGAAGCCCTTGCGGAAGTGGAACAGCGTCGAGGTGTACAGGCCGCGCTTGCCGTGAGCCTCCAGGATGTGGTCGGTGCGCCCCATGCGGTAGGCGCCGGCGACCGCCTGCTCCTTGGTGTCCCAAAGCAGCAGGTGCTCGTACCACGCGTCATACTCGTCCAGGTCGCAGGCCTTGCCCGTGCCCTCGGACACGGCGCGGAAGGTCGCCTCGCGCAGACGGCCGATTTCGCGCAGCGTGTGCGGGCAGCTCTCGCCGTGGAAGAGGTAGGCGCGCATCGTGCCCGAATCGGCCAGCAGCGCCTCCGCAGGCAGCTTCTCCAACTCGGCGCGGAGCAGTTCGGGAGACACCGGGGCGATGAGCGCCTCCTGCTCACGCTGCGGCTTGGGCGCCGCTTGCGAGGCGGGCGCCGGGGCGGACTTCCTGGCGAGCAGGTAGGTGTTCAGACGGAGAAACTCGGTCAGCGCCTCGTCGTCGCCGAACTCCTCGAGCTTGCGGAACGGGATGGGGTTGCCCACGCGCAGACGCACCGAGCTGTCGCGCTTGTTGAGCAGTTCGCGCACCAGCAGCGCGGTGCGAGCACGCGACGCGAGCAGGCCGGCGGACTGGAAGAGCGCACTGTTGCGCCCCTCGAAATACAGCGGCAGCACGGTCGCCTTCGACTGTCGGATGAGGCGCCCCACATGCGGGCTCCACTTCGGGTCGCACACCTCGCCCTGCCCGAAGCGGAAAGACGACACCTCGCCGGCCGGGAAGGTCGCCAGGCACCCGCCGGACTCGAGGTGGCGCAGGGCCTCCTTCATCGAACGCACATTCTCCCGCGCGGCCTTGGCGCCGCCGAAGGGGTTCACGGGCAGCAGCCACGGACGCAGGTTTTCGGCGCGCCCCAGCAGCGAGTTGGCCAGCAGTTTGAAATCGCGACGGCGAGCGGCCAGGATGGCGCCCATGATCATGCCGTCCACGCAGCCGAACGGGTGGTTGGCCACCACGAACAGCGGCCCCTCCTTGGGAATCTTCTCCAGGTCCTCCGGCGACACCGCGTACTCGATGTTGAGGTGCCTCAGGCAGGTCGCGAAAAAGTCCTCGCGCCCGCTGTCACCCAGGAAACGCCGGTAGGCGGCGTTCAACGCGCGCACCCCCAGCAGCCTCTCCAACGGCGAGGAGACGAGCCCGTAGGCGCCTCGCGCCAGCGGCGCCTTGATGCCGCCGCGCAAATCGATCAGTCGGAATTTTTCAGCAGGGGTGCTCATGCTTGAAGGGGTGCCCGTCACGCTTGCACTCCGGTTTAACTCAGCAACGGGAAAGCTCGGGACTCGCTTCATACCCGGCACTTTCGCCGCCCCCGGCGTCGCCTTCACGACCGTCGCGTGACACTCCGGTGAAACGCTAAAAACGCCCCGCAAGCCTCATAAAACCAGCGACCGAGGGGCGCTCGCGTCTCTCGCTGCAAGAAGGCGAAAGCGCGCTCAAGCCCACGCCGAATCAAAGCCGCCGTCGATTTTTTCAATGCCCGCGGAGCCCCGCCCGACAGGCGGACTCAGACGCGCGGGGCGCCCGTCGTGCCGCCCGGCATGAGCTCGGGGATGAGCAGCACCTGGGGGCGCACCGGGGCGCGCCCATGCGCCAGGTCGACCACGATGCGCCTCAGCTGCCCCACATACTTGGAGGAATTGCGGCGATAACGCGTCACCCGCGGTATGAGCATATCGAATACGGGGTCGTCCGCCAGGCACATCACCGACACCGACTCGGGCACCCTCTGGGCGAAGCGCAGCCCCAGCGCCGACACCAGCGCCACCGTGAAGCGCGCCCATCCGGCGATGATCGCCGTGGGCCCGCCGGACTCGCCCAGGAGCGGCAGAATCTCGCGCGAGATCCAGGCCGGCCAGTGCGCGTCGTCCACCGGGTGAGCCAGGACATTCAGCGAACTGCCGCCGGCGTTCAGGAAGCCCTCGCGCATGGCGCGGTTGCCGGCCAGGTCCAACTGGGGCAGCAGCAGCAGGACGCGCTCGGGAGCGTGCCCCAGCCGGCGCAATTCCCCCATGGCGTGCTTGGCGGCGGGCGCGAAATCCGTGTCCACGGCCGGAAGCGAAAGACCCTCGACGGCCGAGCCCATGATGCAGGCCGGAACGCCGCTGCGCGCGAACCACAGCTGCACCGGATACGGCGCCTGGTGCAGGATGTAAGCACCGGCCGGATGCCGCTCCATCAGCGCCGGCAGCGACTCCTCGCCGTGCCTCTGGCGAAACGCGTCGCAGGCCACGAAGTGCAGCGAGTAGCCGTTGGCCGCGAGCTCCGCCGACAGCAGCTCGTACGCGAGCATGGTGCCGGCCGAAAGCGAATGCAGCGGGTGCGAGGAAAGGAACACGATGCTGCGGTTCACCTCCCGCGCCGGGTACGCCGAGTCGGGACGCTGCAGGATGCGCGTGGGCCGGCCGCGATCGGGCTTGAGCCACCCCTGCGTGACCAGGGCGGCGATGGCGCGGCGCAAGGTGGGCCGGCTCACGCCGAACACCTCGGCGAGCGTGCGCTCACCGGGCAGCGTCTCGCCATAATCGCCGCGGCGCAAAGCCAGCAAAAGACGGCGCTCCACTTCGTCGGGAAGGTAGTGGCGGCGGATGGGCGAAGGCATGCCGGCCAACTTGCGCGACCGACCGGCGTTTGTCGAGCGGGCCTCCTCGGAGAAATACGGTTCTCGGAGTCCGGCGACTGGCCCCTCACGCCAAAGCCTTTTCCACAGATTTCCGCAGATTCGCACAGAGGGGATTTCAAAGCAGCCGCCCCCCGCCACAATCTGTGCCCATCGGTGTCCATCTGTGGATAGAACCCCGAAACCGGTCCTCCCTCATGCCGCCTCGGTGTCCTCTTCCCCTCCGTGGTGCCCCCCTCCGATTCAGGTCTCACGCCAAGCCGCCAAGCACGCCAAGACTTTTGCCAGGGATTCCTCTGATTCTCACGGATTGGTTCGCCCGAATACCCCGCCGAATCTGTGCATATCCGTGTCCATCTGTGGCAAAAAACCGCCCCCGGTTCTCCCGCCCCTCTGCGTTCGCTGCGTCCTCTGCGTTGAATTCTTCCAAATCGATTCTCCCCCACCCCTCCTCCGTGCATCCGTGGTGAAACCCGGTTTTCTGAAAATAAAAAAGCCGCCCCGGACCCCTCCGGAGCGGCTTTGACTGACGGTTACTGGCGCCAACTTACCCCAAATGCGCCAACCCGTATGGAAACCGAAGCTTAGGCGACCTTGCCGGCCAGCTTGCGGCGACGGCGCACGAAGGCCATGGCGGCCAGCGCACCGGCACCCATCAGACCGTAGGTGGACGGCTCGGGCACCGCGGTCACGACGACCGAGATGGTACCGTCGGTCAGGAAGTTCGTGGTGTCCCACTCGAGGCCGCCGGCGAGAGCCAGACCGGACAGGTCCAGGTCGCTGGCGATGTTGAAGCCCGACGCATTCAGCGTACCCCAGTCGAGCAGGTCGTAGGTGGTGCCGGCGGTCAGCGTGGTGGTGTCGAAGCCACCGTAGGTGACCACGGCGATGGTACCGTCGAGGGTCAGCGCACCGGTCACGGTGAGCGCATCGTAGGAGGTGCCACGAGCACCGATGCCGGCGATCTCGAAGAGCGAGCTGGTCGAGGAGGTCAGCGTGGTGTCGCCGTTCACAGTAATCAGGCCGGGGCTGTTGCCGATGGCCAGGGTGTCCGTGACGGTCACCGAGCCACCCGTGAAGGTGCCCTGGCCGGACAGCGCCGAGAAGGTGGCGCCACCGGTCACATTGTACACCTTGGACGAGGAGGTGCCGGCGTTGAAGGCTCCGAAGGAGCCGGTCAGCGCCGCGCCGTCGGCGAAGGTCACATTCGTCAGCGACTGGTTGGAGGCGCCGATGAGCTGGCCCGAAGCGCCCACCGAGATGGTGTTGGCCACGCCGTAACCGCCGAGGTTCAGCGCGCCGCCGTTGACGGCGATGGCGCCCGTACCAAGGGCCGAGGCGTTACCGGCGGTCAGCGTGCCGGCGGTGATGGTGGTAGTACCGGTGAGAGCGTTCGCCGCATTGCCCAGTGTGAGGTTCGATGAGGTGCTCAGGTTGGTGGCGGTGAGCACGCCGTTGAGCGTACCGTCGCCGACGAGCGTACCACCCGCGAGCGTGATGGCGTTCGCCAGAGTCTGTCCGCCGAGGTTCAGCGCGCCGCCGTTCACGGCGACCGCACCGGAACCCAGCGCCGTGGCGTTGCCCGCAGTCAGCGTACCGGCGGTGACGGTGACGCTCGTGGCGGCGTTGGAGGCGCCGTTGAGGGTGACCGTGCCTGCGCCGACCTTGGTCAGGCCGAAGGCGCCGGTGATGGCGCCGCCGAGCGCGATGTCGCCCGAGCCGCCGACGGAAGAGGCGGAGCCGAGGGCCACATCACCGGCGAGCGAGGCCGCTGTGGCGGAGGAGTTCACCAGAGCGCCACCGGCGGAGATGCCAGTACCGTTCAGGGTGAGGGATTCCGCACCGACGGCCTGCCCGTTAAGATCCAGCACGGCGCCGGAGGTCACGCTGGTGGCGCCGGTGGTGGCGCCAAGAGCGGTGGCGCTGCCGAGGCTAAGCGTACCGGCACTCACGGTCGTGGTACCAGTGTAGGTGTTGGCGCCGGAAAGGGTCCAGGTGCTCACACCCGTCTTAGAGATAGAGACAGTGCCGGAACCATTCACGATGGCGGAAGCCAACGTGTTGGTGGCGGCGGCGTAAGTACCGCCAAGCGTCAGAGTTTGGGCGCCGCCGACATTGCCCAACGAACCGGTGTTGGTGAAGTTCACCGCCCCCGTGCCGTTGTTTTCGATTGTGGCGTGGCCGTTGAGCGTGAACAGGCGGTCGGTGGTGCTACCGGCTCCGGTGAAGGTGAGCTTGCCCGAGTTGCTTCCTGCTTGGCCAAAGACGATGTTGGAGGCCGCATTGGTCGCAGCACCCAAGTTGCCCGCCACGCCGCCATCGCCGAGGGTGGCGATACGGATTTCACCAGTACCACCCGCAGCGCCCCTGATGCTGGTCACGCCCGTGTAGGTGTTGGCGCCGAGAAGCTGGAGAAGGCCGCTACCATCCTTGGTAATGCCACCGTTGGACACCACGCCGCGGAAGATGATACCGCTCGCATGGCTTGAAGTCGTCGTGATGGTGCGCGTAGCTCCGTTCAGATTGATGGTGCCACCAAAATCAACATAGCCACCTTGGCCATTCCCGATGCTGACATTACCACCGATCACGGTGTTATTGTTGATGAAACGCCCGGTGCCTCCGTTTGATCCGATAATACCGCCATTAAGGGTAAGAATGCCGCCGGAACCCACGGTACCGTTGCCACCAAGATGCGTACTGGAGGCAATAGAGTTTCCGGTGGAAAAGATGAGCTTACCGGAGTTAAGCGTCGTGTCGCCTGTACGGCCGCTGCCAGTGCCGGTGAAGGTCAGCGTTACACCGTCTATCACCAAAGCGCCGTTACCGCTTCCGGTTGTGTTGGCGATATTCACACTGCCTGCACCGGAAAGAGTAAGAGTCTGCGAAGACCCGAGATTAAGCGCGCCCGTCGTGGCCAGAGTGCGACCTGTGCCAACAACCCAGGACTGCGAGGCGCCGATGGCGGAGGCATTTCCCAGGGTCAGATTCTGACCGGCGGCTGCGATATTGATACCGGAGGTGCCAAGCGTCAGCACACCCGCGCCTGAGGTGGTGATGGCTGCCGTGGCGGCCTGAATATCGATGCCGCTCCAAGACTGTGCGGTGCCGATAGTCAGGGCGCCGCCGAGCGAGCCGGTGGACCAAGTGGCGACATCGGAGGAAGTCGGGGCGACATTAGTGGTACCATCGGTCCAAGAGGCGCCTGCCGTAAGGTCGGTGCCCGTGGCAGTCTTGGTGATGGTGGCGGCGTGGGAGGAAGCGGCGGCCGAGAGAGTGGCGGCTACCGCGAGCAGGGTTTTGATGTGGGGTGTTTTCATAGGTTCTGCGAAGTGCCACCCGGGTACGACCGGGGATGGTCGTGGCAAGCTAGGTGTGGTTTTTTTTCCTACCACCACTCACTCCGGACACATGATTTAACCACTCAAAACACAGCAAAGATTGAACAAAACTGGCATTCCAGGGACCTTATGATGAATTTTAAGGAAGAAAACCAAGGCTTATGATGGATCACCAAACCGGGCCCGATAACCCCCTGACAATCAAGCACCTAGAACTGACCAAGAGACGCCAAAATGCGCCGCCAGCGCAGATGAAATCAAGACTTTCGCTGCGCGTACACGATATCGCGACCGGTGCGTCCGGGGGTATCCGGCCCGGGGCCTTACCTGCTGTAACGCCGAGGAACAACAGGTGAAGCACCCGGAAAGACATCTTCTGGCAAGCGACCGGGGGCGAATCACCCCCCCGAAGGATAATCAGACAATGGAAAGGCCAAAAGTTCTCACCACGGAGGTCTCGGAGGAAGAGTGCGAGAAGACCGACTTCGGGTTTTAGCCACGGATGGACACGGATAAACACGGATGCGGCACGGGAGGATGAATCAATCCGTGGGAATCGGTGTAATCCATGGCCAAAGCATTGGCGTGCTTGGCGGCTTGGCGTGAGGCCTGAATGCGTGGCATAAAAAAAGCCCCCCGAGGCGCGGCGGCCCCGGGGTGCTTGATGCGCGAGCGCAGGCGTTTTCCGATTACTCGGCGGCCTTCGCGGCGGCCTTGCGACGGCGACGACGCACCATCGAGGCGGCGGCCAGCGCTCCGGCGCCGAGCAGGCCGTAGGTGGAGGGCTCGGGCACGGCGATGAAGCTCAGTTCGCCGTTATTGTTGATGGACGCCTGCCAGTTGGCGGTGTCGTAGCCGGTGATGCCCACCCCGCTGATGTCGATGTTCTCGAAGCCCGCGATGAGGTCGTAGGTCTGCGTGTAGTCGATGGCGCCGCCGCCCAGGTCGATCAGGCCGCCGGAAATGACGAAGTCGGAACCGGCGCCGGAGCCGATGATCTGGTCGAGACCGGAAGCCAGGTCGATCTGCCAGATGCCGGCGGTGAAGTTGAAGTCCTGGCCGGGCGACAGGGTGATGGTGCCGGCGCCGGCGCCGTTGAGCACCAGCGTGCCCCCGGCGAGGTTGAACGCGCCGGTGTTCACATTCGCCACCGAGGTGGCCAGCGTGCCGCCGTTGGCCTGCACGGCGCCGGTGCCCAGCGCCGCCGCGGCCGCGGCCACGAGCGTGCCGTTGTTGATGGTCGTGCCGCCGGTGTAGGTGTTGGTGCCGCTGAGCGTCAGCGTGGCGGAACCTTCCTTGACCAGCGAAAGAGCGCGGCTGGTGCTGCCTTGCGTGATGGTGCCGGCGAACACGCCGTCGACGGTCTGATTCACCGACAGGGTGCGCAACGAATCCGTGCTGGATGCCAAATTATACTGGGTCGACAAAGTCGTCCCCGCAGCGCCCGAAAGGCTGCCAATGTAGGTGGTGTTCGGGTTGGTGTTCGTGCCATTGCCGCCAAGGTGAACCGCACCCTGCGCCACATGCAGGCCCATGGTGGAGAAGTCGCCGGACTTCAGCACCAGACTGCCGGTGCCCTGTTTGACCATGGTGCCGTTGCCGGCGCTGCCCGTGAGCTCCAAGGTCGAGTTCACCGTGATCACCCGGCTTCCTCCCGTGAAATCAAGATTGCCGGAGAACTGAATGGCCCCGGTGCCCAAGCCGGATCCGCCGATGGCGAAGTCGCCGCCGACGACGATGGAGTTGTTAAAGGTGCGTCGGGTGCCGTTGCCGGAACCGATGGCGCCGCCGTTGAAGTAAACCGTGCCCGTGCCGAAGAAGTTCAAGGAGGTCGTCGATTTGACGATGCCGCCATTGATAATCGTGTTTCCGGTACGGTCATGGGTGCCGCCCTGCATGTTCATGAAGAGCGTGCCCGAATTGAGCACCACATCACCCGCCCCGGTGGAGTTTGAGGAGCCGCCGATTTCCACGGTACCCGCGCCGTTAAGCGTCGTGACGGTGCCGGCGTTGAAAGTCTTCACTCCGTTGAGCTTCACGGTCCTGCCCGTTCCCACGGTGATATTCGAAGTGGCGCCGGCGAAGACGACATTGTTCGAGAGCGTCAGATCCTGCCCGGCGGCGGCCACATTGATGCCGCCCGTGCCCAGCGTCAGCACGCCGGAGCCGGAGATGGTGATGGCGGCCGTGGCCCCCTGAATATCGATGCCTCCCCAGCTCTGATTCGAGCCCATCGTGAGACCGCCTCCCAGCGAACTGCCCGTCCAGGTCGCCACATCGGCGGATGTCGGCGCATTGCCCCCCGCCCACGAAGCGCCAACCGTAAGGTCGGTGCCGGCAGGATCCTTGGAAATGACTACGGCGTGGGAAGTGGTGAAGACCGACAAGCAGACGGCCACCGCGAGAAGTGCTTTGGAGGGGTGGTTTTTCATAGTTTTCAACGGGTTCAGGGCGCCCGAGCCGAAAAGTTCGGGCCCGCCCTCCTGTTATGAAATTCCCCCGCCCCTCCAAACGGAAATCCCACCTAACAAAGCAAACAAGGAAACAACCCCCTGTCAGCAAACCACCCGACTGAACTCGCCGGCCCAGGAGGCATCAGGCGATGAGCCTAAGGTAAACGCCGGACACAGCACCCCATACCCTTCGGCCCAAAAAACCCACCGCAACCAACGCGGCATCAAGCCCTTGCAGAACAAACACTCAACAACCACCCGACTTCGCCACCGTACCTGCAGCGACGGAAGCCGCATACCCGAGTTCGTATTTTTCCACAGATGGACACGGATAAGCACAGATAAGCGGGCATTGGAGAATCAATCCGTGGAATCTGGGAAATCCGTGGCAAAAGCCTTGGCGTGCCTGGCGGCTTGGCGTGAGACCTGAATCGGAAGGGGTTCCACCACCGAGGCACGGAGGACGCGGAGAGGGATGCGGGAGGACCGATTTCGAAGGATTTCAACGCAGAGACCGCGGAGAACACAGAGGCGGACCGGGGTCGGACTTCCTCAAATGGACACGGATAAGCACAGATAAGCGGGCATTGGAGAATCAATCCGTGGAATCTGTGTAATCCGTGGCAAAAGCCTTGGCGTGCCTGGCGGCTTGGCGTGTGTCCTGAATCGGTGGCATAAAAAAGCACCCCGGAGCGCGGCGGCCCCGGGGTGCTTGATGCGCGAGCGCAGGCGTTTTCCGATTACTCGGCGGCCTTCGCGGCGGCCTTGCGACGGCGACGACGCACCATCGAGGCGGCGGCCAGCGCTCCGGCGCCGAGCAGGCCGTAGGTGGCCGGCTCGGGCACGGCGGTGAAGCTCAGTTCGCCGTTGTTGTTGATGGACGCCTGCCAGTTGGCGGTGTCGTAGCCGGTGACGCCCACCCCGCTGATGTTGACCGTCTCGAAGCCCGCGATGAGGCTGTAGGTCTGCGTGTAGTCGATGGCGCCGCCGCCCAGGTCGATCAGGCCGCCGGAAATGACGAAGTCGGAACCGGCGCCGGAGCCGATGATCTGGTCGAGACCGGAAGCCAGGTCGATCTGCCAGATGCCGGCGGTGAAGTTGAAGTCCTGGCCGGGCGACAGGGTGATGGTGCCGGCGCCGGCGCCGTTGAGCACCAGCGTGCCCCCGGCGAGGTTGAACGCGCCGGTGTTCACATTCGCCACCGAGGTGGCCAGCGTGCCGCCGTTGGCCTGCACGGCGCCGGTGCCCAGCGCCGCCGCGGCCGCGGCCACGAGCGTGCCGTTGTTGATGGTCGTGCCGCCGGTGTAGGTGTTGGTGCCGCTGAGCGTCAGCGTGCCGCTGCCCCGCTTTTCCAAGACACCCGAGGCATTGTTACCAATCGATCCGGTCAGGGTGATATCGCCACCCGTGGTATCGAACTTGGTGGTGACACCGTTGGTGAGGCCCAATGCGGCGGACGAGGACCAATTGGCCAACGAGCCCACGGTGGTGGCCCCCAGCGTGATGGTGCCGTTGGTGCGAACGATGCCACCGGCGCCGATGTTGAAGTTGGCGACCGAGATGGTCGTGTTGCTGCTGTTCTGGTTGGTGAACTGATTGAAATTCACCGTACCGGCGCCGCCCAGGGTGGTGGAGGCGTTGGTGGACATGACGAAGGTGCCGACCGACAGCAGGCCGTCGATGGTGTAGGTCTTGTTTCGGCTGGCGGTGAAATTGCCCGTCGTCACCAGTTTGGCGCCGGTAGCCACGGTGAAGCTGCCTCCGGTGGTGTTGGCAGCACTGATGTTACCCGAATAGCCGCTCTGGCTGTTGTCCCCGGTGAAATTGACCGAGCCGTTGGAGGCGATGTTGATGTTTCCCGAGCCGGAAATGGCGCCGCCGATGTTGATGGTGCCGCTGCCGCTGATCGTGAGCCCGACGCCGGTTCCGCCTGCGTTGGTCAGGTTTAAATTGGCATCCACCGCAAGGACCTTCCCGGAGGCGGCGGTAAAGGTCGTCGCGGTCACGCCGGAGCCGAAGGCGATGGTATAGCCGGGACCAAGTGTGAGGTCGGCGCCCGAGGCGTTGAGCGTCGTGACGCCGGTGGTGCCGAAAGTCAGAGTGTTGGAGCCCGTGCCGCCGTTGATGGTCACGGCGGAGGTGGAGCCGTTGGTGATGCTCGTAAGCAGATACGAACCATTGAGCTCCTGAATGGCCTGAGCCACCGACCCCGTGCCGAAATCAATGGTCTGAGCGGTGAGATTGTCCGGGGCGACGCCGGTCCAGTTGGCGCCATTCGCCCACGAGCCGTCCGTGGAACCGGTCCATGTGGCGGCGTGTGAAGGGGCGACGACCGTGAGAACCGCGGCCGCAGCAAGCAGGGATTTGAGCTGGGGTGTTTGCATGGGAAAAACGAGGGACACCCTGAAAAAAGCCCGGACGAAATTTGGCAAGCAATCACTGATATTATTTTATTTCAGCCTACGCCAAATCACTGGCAAAAACCAAGCACCGCCCATCACATCCATTGCTTATCCACTGATTTCAAGCGGAATACGAAGACAGAAAAAAACGCGCAGCACCACGAACAGGCCAAGCGAAAACACCCCGAAGCGGGAGCTTCGGGGTGTTTTTGAAAACCCGGGAACCCCGGTACCGACTACTCGGTCACAGGGGACGCGTCGGACGCCTTGCGACGGCGTCGACGCACCATCGCGGCGGCGGCCAGAGCCCCTGCACCGAGCAGGCCGTAGGTGGCCGGCTCGGGCACGGCGGTGAAGCTCAGTTCGCCGTTGTTGTTGATGGACGCCTGCCAGTTGGCGGTGTCGTACCCGGTGATGCCCACCCCGCTGATGTTGATGTTCTCGAAGCCCGCGATGAGGTCGTAGGTCTGCGTGTAATCGATGGCGCCGCCGCCCAGGTCGATCACGCCGCCGGAGATGGTGAAGTCGGAGCCGGCGCCGGAGCCGATGATCTGGTCGAGACCCGAGGCCAGATCGATCTGCCACAGGCCGGCGGTGAAGTTGAAGTCCTGGCCGGGCGACAGGGTGATGGTGCCTGCGCCGGCGCCGTTGAGCACCAGCGTGCCCCCGGCGAGGTTGAACGCGCCGGTGTTCACATTCGCCACCGAGGTGGCCAGCGTGCCTCCATTGGCCTGCACGGCGCCGGTGCCCAGCGCCGCCGCGGCGGCGGCCACGAGCGTGCCGTTGTTGATGGTCGTGCCGCCGGAGTAGGTGTTGGTGCCGCTGAGCGTGAGGGTGCCCGAGCCGTCCTTCACCAGGCTGAGCGTGCGACCGGAGTTACCCTGCTTGATGGTGCCGGCGAACACGCCGTCCACCGTCTGATTCACCACCAGCGTGCGAGCGCCGGTCGTGTCGATGTTATAGGCGGTATGGATCTCGGAGCCGGCATCGCCGGAGAGGTTGTTGATGGTCGTCGTGCCGTTGGCACCGATATACAACGTCGTGCCGGCAGCCAGAGTTACCGAGCTGCTGTGCGCGAGCGCGTTGTTGCCGATGGCCAGCGCCCCCTGAAGGACGGTCGTGGCGCCCGTGAAAGTGTTGTCACCCGCCAGTCGCAGCACGCCGGAGCCGGTCTTGGTGATTCCGCCGTTGGAAATCACGCCGGTGAAGAAGGTCGTGACATTGGTTTCGATGGTGCGAACGCCCCCCATGAGATCGACCGTACCCGAGAAGGTCATGCCGCCGGAGCTCAGTCCGTCGCCGCCGATGCGGATATCGCCGCCGATTGTCACCGCGTTGGCGATGGTGCGCGAGGAACTGTTACCGGAGCCGATGGCGCCGCCGTTGAGGTTGAGCTGCCCGGTGCCGAATATGTCCACATTGCTCTGCAGCATTATGATACCCGAGTTCAGGGTCGTATTCCCGGTGCGGGACTGGGTGCCGCCCTGCAGATTGTTCACAAGCGTGGCGCCATCGATGACCAGATCGCCGCTGCCTGCGAGCTCCCGGTTGTTCCCAAGCTCGACTGTGCCGGAGCCGGTCAGCGTGGTGGTGGTGCCTTCACCGAAAGTAAGCGTGCTGCCCGTGGTGTTGATAAGCAGCTTGCGCCCCTCCTCCACATGCCAGGTCTGCGATGCGCCAACGACAATGGAATTGCCCAGCGTCAGATCCTGCCCGGCGGCGGCGACATTAATGCCGGAGGCGCCCAGCGTCAGCGTACCGGTGCCCGAAATGACCACGGTGGCCGTGGCCCCCTGGATATCGATGCCGCCCCAGGACAAATCGGAGTCCATCGTGAGCGAACCGCCCAACGAGCTTCCCGTCCAGGTCGCCACATCGGAAGATGTCGGCGCATTGCCCCCGGCCCACGAGGAACCGGCCGCAAGGTCGGTGCCCGCAGAATCCTTGGAAATGACGACGGCATGAGAGGAGGCGAAGACCGACAGACTGACGGCCACCGCAAGAAGTGCTTTGGAAGGGTGGGTTTTCATGGGGTTAATGGGGTTGGGGTTGCCCGAGCTGAATCACCGGGGCGTGCCCTCCTGTTATTAAATTCCTACCCCCCCTCCAAACGAAAATCATTCCTAGCAGACCAAACAAGGAAACAACCCCCTATCGCGAGCACCTCTCCATGAACTCGCAGGCCTAGGAGGCATCAGGCGATGAGCCTAAGGTAAACGCCGGACACAGCACCCCATACCCTTCGGCCCAAAAAACCCACCGCAACCAACGCGGCATCAAGCCCTTGCAGAACAAACACTCAACAACCACCCGACTTCACCTCCGAGCCAGCAGCGACGGCAGCCGCATGCCCGATTTCGTTTTTTTCCACAGATGGACCCGGATAAGCACAGATAAGCGGGCATTGGAGAATCAACCCGTGGAATCTGCGTAATCCATGGCAAAAGCCTTGGCGTGCTTGGCGGCTTGGCGTGAGACCTGAATCGGTGACACAAAAAAGCACCCCGAGGCGCGGCGGCCCCGGGGTGCTAGATGCGCGAGCGCAGGCGTTTTCCGATTACTCGGCGGCCTTCGCGGCGGCCTTGCGACGGCGACGACGCACCATCGAGGCGGCGGCCAGCGCTCCGGCGCCGAGCAGGCCGTAGGTGGCCGGCTCGGGCACGGCGGTGAAGCTCAGTTCGCCGTTGTTGTTGATGGACGCCTGCCAGTTGGCGGTGTCGTACCCGGTGATGCCCACCCCGCTGATGTTGATGTTCTCGAAGCCCGCGATGAGGTCGTAGGTCTGCGTGTAATCGATGGCGCCGCCGCCCAGGTCGATCACGCCGCCGGAGATGGTGAAGTCGGAGCCGGCGCCGGAGCCGATGATCTGGTCGAGACCCGAGGCCAGATCGATCTGCCACAGGCCGGCGGTGAAGTTGAAGTCCTGGCCGGGCGAAAGGGTGATGGTGCCGGCGGAAGCGCCGTTGATCACCAGGGTGCCCCCGGCGAGGGAGAAAGCGCCCGTGTTCACATTGGCCACCGAAGTGGACAGAATGCCGCCGTTCACCGCCACCGTACCGGTGCCCAGAGCCGAAGCGTGCGCGGCGATCAGCTCGCCCAGCGCCACGATGGTGCCTCCCGTGTAGCTGTTGGCCCCCGTAAGCGTCAGGCTGCCGGCGCCGACCTTGTTCACCCAACCGTCCCCGGCGATGGTTCCACTGGCGAGGACATGCGCATCCCCTTGGAAGTGAAGCCCCTTGCGCACCGAGATGTCATTGGTGACCTTCACATAGTCATAACCGGAGCCCGTGCCGTAGTTGAAGACCAGGTTGTTGACGGACAAATCGCCGGAACCCGACACATTGTTGATCCAGCGACCGGTACCGTCGGTGGTCACCGTCCCCTGCGCGACGGTGCCGCCGGAGTCGGTGCCCCCGAACTGCAGCACGCTATTATTGGAGGAGCCCAAAGCCGGACTGCTCCCGCCGGAGGAGGAAATGCTGATATTGCCCGAGTAATTCTGCATGTTGCCGGTAAACACGAAATCCTGCCCCAAGGCGCCGGTCACCGTGATGTTGCCGGACCCGTGCGCCGTCCCGGTGAACCAGGTCTGGTTATTGCTGTACCCGTTGTTGATGGTCAGCTCGTTGATCTGGAAATTCGCATTACTAAAGAGGATCGTCTGATCATTTCCGTTTCCGAAGTACCCGCTGGTCACATTGAAGGTCAGCAGCGCGTCGCCCTCCACGCCAGCATCTCCGGGTTTCATCTGGGTTTGCGCTCCGATGTAGCCGGTGTTCGCGGTTCCGTCACCGGGCCCCACATAGGTCGCGGCGAAAGAAGTGGTGGCGGCCATTAGAACGGCCAACGAAAGGGTAAGCGTGGGAAGAGTTTTTTTCATGGGTAGTACGAGACGGCCCGAGGTTAAAACGGGCCTGCATCCCTGGTATTAAATTCGCCCACCCCTCCAAACCGAAATCATTGCTTACACACAAAACAAAGGAACAAACCCCGGGCAATTCGAGCCCTCCATGAACCTACCGGCCCATGTGAGGCATAAGGCGATGAACCCCTTTTTAAAACATCGCGCGCGCGAGGGCGCTACCACACCACCACTCCGCGCCGGCGCCCGAGCCCCCCCCGTAGAGGTGGAAATGTCGATTGCCCACCGGGTCTCATTGCTCCACCGTCCCACCGCCACACCATGAGCCCCCCAAGAGGCCGTTGGCGCCGCATGCCACCAAGGCAAACAGGCTCCGGCCCGCTGCGGCACCCGCCACCGGCCCCACTACCCCGAACCCCCTCGTCGCCATGAAACTCTCCCGCCCCTCCCGTCTTTTCGCACTGGCCGCCCTGCTGCCCCTCGTCGCCTTCGCCGCTCCGAAAGCGCAGGAGCCCATCGACCTCTTCGTCGGCACCGGCAAGAGCCCGACGCACACCTACCGCATCCCCTCGATGTGCGTCACCAAGAAGGGCACCATCCTCGCCTTCGCCGAGCTGCGCAAAAACGGCTGGGGCGACTCCGGCGACATCGACACGGTCGTGAAGCGCTCCGAAAACGGCGGCAAGACCTGGTCGGCCGAAAAGGTGATGCTCGACATCGACAAGTACACCATCGGCAACGCCTGCCCCATCGTCGACCCCACGACCGGCCGCATCACCGTCGTGGCCGTCTGGAACCGCGTCCACGAGTACTCCACCAAGCCCGGATACGGCGACGACACCCGCCTCGTCTACACCACCTACAGCGACAACGACGGAAAGACCTGGAGCAAGC
Source organism: uncultured Opitutia bacterium (assembly GCA_945957395.1). Classification (GTDB taxonomy): domain Bacteria; phylum Verrucomicrobiota; class Verrucomicrobiia; order Opitutales; family UBA953; genus CAMFKE01. Next base: position 102,345 of record CAMFKE010000001.1, on the reverse strand, counting down.
CGCAGAACATCTCCGAGCAGGTGAAGCAGCCCAACTGGGCCTGGATGGCCACCGGCCCCGGCGCCGGCTTCGTCAAGAAGCTCCCCCCCAACGCCGGCCGCTACATCATCCCCGTCAACCACAGCGAACTTGAGCCGGGCAAACCCGACAAGGACGGCAAGGTGAAGATGGGCCAGACCTACTACGCGCACATCCTTTACTCCGACGACTCCGGCAAGACCTGGAAAGCCTCCAAGTCCTTCGCCGACAGGGGCACCAACGAGTGCGAAGCCGTCGAACTGACCAACGGCGACATCATGCTCAACATGCGCAACCAGGGCACCGGCCGTCGCGACCGCGCCGTCGCCATCTCCAAGGACGGCGGCGAAACCTGGGGCGAGACCACCTACGACAAGCAGCTCCCCGAGCCCGTCTGCCAGGGCTCCATCATCCGCCACTCCTGGCCCCTCAACGGCAACCCCGGCATGCTCCTCTTCTCCAACCCCGCCACCAAGAAGGGCCGCGAAAACATGATCCTGCGCGGCTCCTTCGACGACGGCAAAACCTGGCCCGTCCAGAAGCTCATCGAACCCGGCAAGGCCGCCTACAGCCACCTCGCCGTGCTGCCCAACGGCGACATCGCCCACCTCTACGAAGCCGACAACTGCAAGCGCATCGTCTTCAGCGTCATCAAGCCTTCCGAGCTCAAGCCCCAATCCGGCGAAACCTCCAAGTAAGCCACGCCATGAAGCACCTCTCCCTCGCCCTGCTCGGCCTTCTCCCCCTCGCCGCCTTCGCCGCGACTCAGGCGGCCGAACCCGCCCGCGACGCCGACCTCTTCGTCGGCACCGGCAAGAGCCCGACGCACACCTACCGCATCCCCTCGATGTGCGTCACCAAGAAGGGCACCATCCTCGCCTTCGCCGAGCTGCGCAAAAACGGCTGGGGCGACTCCGGCGACATCGACACGGTCGTGAAGCGCTCCGAAAACGGCGGCAAGACCTGGTCGGCCGAAAAGGTGATGCTCGACATCGACAAGTACACCATCGGCAACGCCTGCCCCATCGTCGACCCCACGACCGGCCGCATCACCGTCGTGGCCGTCTGGAACCGCGTCCACGAGTACTCCACCAAGCCCGGATACGGCGACGACACCCGCCTCGTCTACACCACCTACAGCGACAACGACGGAAAGACCTGGAGCAAGCCGCAGAACATCTCCGAGCAGGTGAAGCAGCCCAACTGGGCCTGGATGGCCACCGGCCCCGGCGCCGGCTTCGTCAAGAAGCTCCCCCCCAACGCCGGCCGCTACATCATCCCCGTCAACCACAGCGAGTTCGAGGAGGGCAAACCCGACAAGGACGGCAAGCCCACCACCCGCACGGTCTACTACGCCCACGCCCTCTACTCCGACGACTCCGGCAAGACTTGGAAATCCTCCAAATCCTTCGCCGCCAAGCACACCAACGAGTGCGAGATCGTCGAACTCTCCAACGGCGACCTCATGCTGAACATGCGCAACCACGGCTCAGGCAAACGCCGCCGCGCCGTCGCCGTCAGCAAGGACGCCGGCGACTCCTGGGGCGAGACCACCTGGGACATGTCGCTGCCCGAGTCCCAGTGCATGGGCTCCATCATGCGCCACTCCTGGCCCTCCGGCGGCAACCCGGGCCTCATCCTCTTCTGCAACCCCGCCTCCACCGGCAAACGCGAAAACCTCACCCTGCGCAGCTCCGCCGACGACGGCAAAACCTGGTCGAAGTCCCTCGTCATCCAGCCCGCCCAGGCCGCCTACAGCCACCTCGCCGTGCTCAAGGACGGCACCATCGCCGTCGCCTACGAGACCGACGACTACAAGCGCATCGCCTTCCGCACCGTGAAGCCCTCCGAGCTCCGGCAGGAGCCCGGCCGGACCAAGTAAGCCGCCTCACGCCCGATGAAGCTCCTCCCGCTCGCCGTCCTCGCCCTGCTGCCGCTCGCCGGCTGCACCGCCCCGGAAAGCCGGGAGGACGCCCCCATCAAGCTCGACGCCTATGTGGGCGCGCGCCGGGCGCCGGAACACACCTACCGCATCCCCACGCTCGCCGTCACGCCCAAGGGCGCCCTGCTGCTCTTCGCCGAAAGGCGAAAGAACAGCCCGCACGACAACGGCGACATCGACCAGGTGGTGCGCCGCTCCGAAGACGGCGGCAGGACCTGGAGCGAAATCCGGGTGGTCGCCGACCTCGACGAGTTCACCCTCGGCAACGCCTGCCCCGTCGTGGACCGCCAAACCGGGCGCATCTCCGTGCTCCTGGTCTGGAACAAACTGTGGGAATCCCGCCTCAAACCCGGCTTCGGCGACGACTCGCGCAAGGTCTACATCGTCCACAGCGACGACGACGGCCTCACCTGGTCCGCCCCCCGCAACATCACCGAACAGGCGAAACTCCCGGGCTGGGCCTGGATCGCCCCGGGCCCCGGCGCCGGTTTCGTGAAACAGCGCGAGCCGCACAAGGGCCGCTACATCACACCCGCCAACCACAGCGAGTTCGAGCAGGGCGCCCCCGACAAGGACGGCAAGCCCACCACCCGCCCCGTCTACTACGCCCACGCCCTCTACTCCGACGACTCCGGCAAAACCTGGACCCGCTCCAAGACCTACGCCGCCCGCCACACCAACGAGTGCGAGATCGTCGAACTCGCCAACGGCGACCTCCTCCTGAACATGCGCAACCACGGCTCCGCCAAGCGCGCCCGCGCCGTCGCCATCAGCAAGGACGCCGGCGAGACCTGGGGCGAGACCACCTGGGACCCCGCGCTGCCCGAACCCCGCTGCATGGGCTCGCTCGTGCGCCACACCCTGCCCGCCGACGGCCACCCCGGCCTCCTCCTCTTCTCCAACCCCGCCTCCCGCGAAGAGCGCCGCAACCTCACCCTGCGCGGCTCCGAGGACGAAGGCCAAACCTGGACCAGGTCGCTCGTCATCGAACCCGGCCCCTCCGCCTACAGCCACCTCGCCGTGCTACCCGACGGCACCATCGCCATCGCGTATGAAGCCGGAGACTACGAGCGCATCGTCTTCCGCACCGTGAAACCTTCCGAGTTGAGGTAACGGGACTCGAGATCCGAGGGGCGAGATTGTTGCCAGCCTCGTTCCTCACGCCTCGCAACTCGCGCATCATTCACACTTCTTACATCTCACTTCCCACTTCTCACTTTCCTATGCCCACCCTCCACTCCCTCGGCGAAATCCTCGTCGACGCCGTGCCCGCCGGCACCGAAACCGCCGGCCCCTTCACCCTGCCCCGCCTCACCCTCGTGCCCGGCGGCGCACCCGCCAATGTCGCCGCACAGGTCGCGCGCCTCGGCGGCAAGGCCCGCCACCTCGGCGGCATCTCCACCGACCCCTGGGGCGCCCTCCTCTCCGACGCGCTCAAGACCATGGGCGTGGACACCTCCGGCCTCGTCTCCCGCCCCGAGCCCACCGCGCTCGCCATCGTGCAGCTCGCCCCCTGCGGCGACCGCTCCTTCCGCTTCTTCCGCAACAACACCGCCGACCTCGCGGTCGAGTTGCGCCAGCTCGACCTCGCCGGCATCCGCGCGGGCGACGCCATCCACACCTGCTCGAACACCCTCGTCGCCGAGCCCGCACGCTCCGTCACCCTCGACGCCCTGCGCGAGGCCCGCAAGCGCGGCGCCCTCGTGTCGGTGGACCCCAACCTGCGCCCCATGCTCTGGGCCAAGGACACCGTCGACCCCGCCCCCATTTGGGAATCCCTCGCCCTCGCCGACCTCGTGAAGTCCGGACTCGACGAGGCCACCGTCCTCGCCGGCTCCCCCGAAGCCTACGCCAAGCGCTGCCTCGACGCCGGCGCCCTCGCCGTCGTCTTCTCCGACGGCCCCGGCGCCCTGCGCTGCGTCACCGCCTCCGGCACCGTCTCCGCCCCCACCCCGAAGGTCTCCGCCGTGGACACCACCGGCGCCGGCGACTCGCTCTGCGGCGGCCTCCTGTATCCGCTCATCAACGACGCCTGCGGCGACGCCAAGGCCGCCCTGCGCGCCATCGTCGCCGACCCGGCGAAGACCCGCGAGTGGCTCGCCTTCGCCGCCGCCTGCGGCGCCCTCACCGTCACCAAGCCCGGCGCCATGGCCGCGCTGCCCACCCTCGCGGAAGTCAAGGCGCTCCAAGGCGCCGCCAAATAACACCGGCCCCATGCTCGCGACCGCACCCTGCCCGTCCGCCAACCCGGCGCTGCAAGCCAAGCCGCAGCTCCCCCGCGAGGACTACGACTGGCAGGGGCGGCACGAGGCCGTCCTGAAGGCCAAGGCCGCCACGGCGCCCTCGGTCGTGCTCATCGGCGACTCGATCACTCACTTCTGGTCCGGCACCCCCGAGGCCGGCGCCTACGGCGAAAAAGGCCCCCGCTCCTGGCGCGCCCTCTTCGCCGACACGAGCGTGCTGAACCTGGGCTTCAGCGCCGACCGCACCCAGAATGTGCTCTGGCGCCTTGAGCACGGCCAGCTCGACGGCCTCGCCCCCCGAGTCGTCGTACTCCTCATCGGCACGAACAACCTCGTCTCCGAACCCGGATTCGACCGCGCCTGCTCGCCCGCCGAAATCGCCGAAGGGATTTTCCACCTCGTCGCCCGCATCCGCGAAAAGGTCCCCGCCGCCTCGATCGTGCTCATGGGCGTGTTCCCTCGCGGCGCCGAACCCACCGATCCGTTCAGGGCCTCCATCACCGAGGTGAACGCGCGGCTCGCGGCTCGCGCCGCGTCATTTCCCCGCCTCACCTTCCTCGACATCGGCCAAAACTTCCTCTCGGCCGACGGCACCCTGCGCGCCGACCTCATGCCGGACTACCTGCATCCCGCCGAAGCCGGCTATGCCGTCTGGGCCGAAGCCCTCGCCCCGATCCTTCGCCGGTAAGCCCCCCCCAATCACCATGTTCCACCGCACCGCAATCGCCTCGCTGGCCGCCCTGGCCCTCGCCATCTCCGCCCCCTCCGCCGCCTTCGCCGAAAAGGAAAAAGCCGCGGACAACGCCCCCGCCGCCGCCAATCCCGCGCTCGACGCCAAGCCCCAGAAGCCTCGCCGCGACTACGACTGGATGAAGCGCCACGAGGCTATCCTCGCCGGCAAGGACAAGCTCAACCCGGAGGTCGTCATGATCGGCGACTCCATCACGCACATGTGGGCCGGCTTCCCCGACACCGGGAAATACGGCAACCGCGGCCCCGTCTCCTGGAAAAAACTCCATGGCGACAAACCCGTGCTCAACCTCGGCTTCGGCGCCGACCGCGTGCAGAATGTCCTCTGGCGCCTGCAACAGGGCGAGATGGACGGCCTCAAGCCCAAGTGGGTGGTGCTCAACATCGGCACCAACAACCTGGTCGGCGGCGGCGCCTACGACCGCGCCTGCTCCCCGGCCGAAATCGACGAAGGCATCCAAAACCTCGTCGGCGTCATCCGCTCCAAAGCCCCTTCCGCCAAGCTCGTCGTCATGGGCGTGTTCCCCCGCGGCGCCTCCGCCAAGGACGCCCACCGCGCGAAGATCGCCGAGCTCAACGCCTTGCTCAAAAAGCGCTTCGCCGGCGCGAAAGACACCACCTTCCTCGATATCGGCGAAAAGTTCCTTGAGCCCGACGGCACGCTGCCGCGCGAACTCATGCCGGACCGCCTCCACCCGTCCGAAAAGGGTTACGCCCTCTGGGCCGATGCGCTCGCCCAGGTCATGAAAAAATAAGCCCGTTTCGGTCCGCTTTCTCATCCCTACTCACATGTCCATACCCTCCGACACCGCCGTCGAAAGCCACGCCTTCGACATCCTCGGCTACTACGAGCCCCTGGCCGCCAAGGCCGGCGCCCGCGGTCTGCCCAACACCATTCTCGACAACGGCAAGGTCACCTGCGACGGCACCCGCCACCTCGTCAGCTCCACCCGCTACGCCGTGAACTTCGCCCGCGCCTACGCGCGCAAGGGCGGCGCCAAGTACCGCGGATTCGCCCGCGCCGCCTGGGAGTTCGTCGAGAAGACCCACCTGCACTCCGACGGATCCATGACCTGGGTCGCGTATCCGGACAAGGCCGACGACAAGTCTCAAAAGACCTACGGCGCCGCCTTCCTCGTGCTCTCCTCCTCTTGGGCCTTCCGCGCCGGCGTCACCGGCGCCGACTCCGTCGAGCTCGCCCTGCGCGGCCTCGACCGCTTCGAGGACGCCACCGGCCTGCTCGCCGACGACCTCGACGCCGACGGCAAGTTCTCCTCCTACCGCGGTCAGAACTGCAACATGCACACCGTCGAGGCCCTCCTCGCCTGCTGGCACGCCACCGGCGACCGCCACTCGCTCGACCGCGCCGCGCGCACCGCGCGCAAGTTCTGCCTCGAGCTCGCCTCTCAGGCCGGCGGCTGGATCTGGGAACACTTCGACGCCGACTGGCGAGTGGACTTCGAGTTCCACAAGGACAACCCGCGCGACCTCTACCGCCCCTGGGGCTTCCAGGTCGGCCACCAGACCGAGTGGGCCAAGCTGCTCTGCCAGCTCTCCCTCACCCCGGCCAAGGAGGCCTGGATGCTGCCCGTCGCCCGCGACCTGCTCGTCTCCTCCTGCCGCGCCGGCTGGGACACCGAACACGGCGGCCTCTTCTACGGCCTCAAGCAGGACCGCTCGCTCTTCGACGACGAGAAGCACTTCTGGGTGCAGGCCGAGAGCTTCGCCGCCGCGCAGCTCGTCGCCAAGCTCACCGGCTGCGCCGAGTCCGCCGAATGGGCGACCAAGCTGTGGAACTACTCGCAGGACAAGTTCGTCATCAAGGCGCTCGGCGGCGTGTGGCGCCGCGTGCTCACGCGCGACCACAAGCCCACCGACGGCACCCTCATCGTCCCCGGCGGCAAGGTCGACTACCACACCTTCGGCGCCTGCCTCGACACGCTCATCTGAGCGCGTCGCAAGCCCGGAAAAGCAAAGGCCCGCCGTGTCCCGGCGGGCCTTTTCATTGCGCGATCCGGAGCCGGTCAGCGCAGGAGCTTTTCAATCTCCTCCGCAATGAGAGGCGCCACCTGCGCGTATCCGGCCGCATTGGGATGCACCACATCGCGCAGATACTTCGGGTTGGCTCGCGGCGCCGCACCGCCCTCGGCTTTGTCCGCCAGCACGGCGGCGCCCGGGTCGACGAACTTCACCGCGCCGCCGGCCATGTCCGCATAGAGCTTGTTCAACCGGCGGATGGGCTCGGCCAGGTTCGGCTCGCGTCGCGGATACACGCCGAGCAGCAGGATTTTCGCCTTCGGCTGTTTCGCCTGAATGTCCTTCAACAGCGCCGACATCGTCGCGGCGGCCGCCTCGGGCGTGTCCTTCTTGTGCCCGAGATTGTTGGTGCCCAGCAGCACCACCACGACCTTCGGCGATATGCCGTCGAGCTCGCCATGCGCGACGCGCCAGCGGGCGTTTTCGATGTAATCGAAACCGAACCCGAGGTTCGTCGCCTCACGCCCGCCCGTCGCGACCTTCCACGCCGCGGGACTGGCGACCTTGTAAGCGGCCGGTTCACCGGCCCAGAAATGCGTGATGGAATCACCGATGAACACCAACTCCGGCTTCACCCGCTTGTTCCTCGCCAGGATAGCCTCGTGCCGCGCCGTCCAGCTCACCTTCCCGTACACCTCGCGCGCCTGCTCCACCGGCTCCGCGGGCGTGGGCTCGGGTTTTGCGCCGGCGAGGGCGACCAGGGGTGTCAGCGAAAAAAGAACGGTGCGAAACAGGGGCGTCATGGCTGGAAGGTGTCGGACACGAACCTGCTCGCGCGCCGTTTCATGACAAGAAACGACTTCCATCGACGCCCCCCATTTGTCTGGAAAAAACCCCCGAAAACGCCGTCATGTCGCCATGCCCAAAATCCCCCTCGTCGCCCTTGCCGCACTCTTCGCCGCTCAATTCGCCTTCGGGGAAAACCTCAGCATAAAGCCGTGCCCGGGCCGCAACCTGGACCGACATGCCGCCATCTGCAAAGCCGTGAAGGAGACGCAGGATGCCAAGCTCGTCTTCATCGGCGACTCCATCACCCAGCAGTGGGGAGGGAACCCGGAACTCAAGCGCGGCGCCTACGGCCTCGCCACTTGGAACAAACACTACGCGCGCCACAACGCGCTGAACCTGGGCGTCAGCAGCGACAGGACCGAAAACATCCTGTGGCGCCTGCGCAACGGCGCCCTCGACGGACTTGCCCCCAAGGTCTTCGTGCTGCTCGCCGGCACCAACAACTTCATGGTGTATAAATCCACGCCGGCGGCCTCGGCCGAAGACACGGTGTCCGGCGTCGACGCGATCGTGTCGCTGCTCAAGGAGAAGTCGCCGAAGTCGCAGGTGATCGTCGTGGGCGTGCTCCCGCGCAACTTCAAGGGCAAGGACACGCCCGAGCAAATCGCGCTGCCCGGCAAGGTGAACGCCCTGCTCGCCGCCAAATACAAGGCGGCCAAGGGTATCAGCTATCTGGATATGACGCCCCGCGTGACCGACCCTTCGGGCGCCCCCAAGAAGGAGCTCTTTTACGACGGCCTGCACCTGAACTCCGCGGGATATGAGGTTTGGGCCGCGGAACTGAACCCGGTCCTCGCCAAGTTCCTCTGAGCCGCATCAAGCCGGACCCGACCGGCGACCTTCCCAGGCCCCACGCTCGCGTGGGGCTTTTTTTTTCGCACCCATGCCCGCTGCGCGCCGAATGCGCCCCGACTCCATTTAACCCTTCACCCTTCGCCATTCTCCCTTCTGCTTGCGCGCCCATGCGCCTCGCCACCGACAGACGACTCGTCACGCTCGGCGCCCGCGAGTTCGCCGTGTTCGGCCTCCCGGGCCGGGTCGGCTCGTCCTCCTCCGCCTGGCGCACCGCCGCCGGCGTGGAATGGCACAACCGGCTCGCCGAGCGCGCCGCCGCCGAATCCTCGGCCTGGAAGTTCGAGACGCCCGTGCGGCTCGTGCGGCAGCAGGGCGCATGGACGGTGGAGATCGAGGGGCGCATCGACCAGTGGCGCGACGAGGGCGAGCGCATCGTCGTACGCGAGGTGAAGACGGTGACCGGCGAGATCGACGCGCCGGCCGAATTTTTCCGCAAGAAGTACCGGGAGCACTTCGTGCAACTCGCCGTGTACTGCGCGGCGCTCGCGGCCGACCCGGCTTTCTCCGGACGCCGCATCGCCGGCGAGGTGCTTTACGCCGACATCGCCTCCGGCGTCACGCTCGCGGTGAAGCCGGACGAATCCCCCGACGACCTGCTCGCACTCGGGCTCGAGGCCGTGGAGCGCTTCGCCGAAGACCGGCGCTCCTCGCGCGTCCGGCTTTCCGGCATGCGCTTCCGCCGCGCCTTCGACACCCCCCGCGACGGCTGGGAGGACGCCCGCCACAACCTCGACCTCGCCGCCGCGCGCGCCAAAGTCACGCTGCTGGAGGCCCCCACCGGGTTCGGCAAGACCGCCCTCGCCCTCGACTTCGCGCTGGCGCGCCTGCGCGACGGCCTTTGCGACAGAATCCTTTATCTGACGGGCAAAAACTCCGGGCGCATCCAGGTCTTCCGCGAACTGGAGCGCATGGTCGCACCGGGCGCGCTGCGCGCGCTCGACCTGCGCCGGCGCGACGACCACGCGATGCCCGGCATCCCCGACGACCCGGCGCAATGGCGCGCCAACTGGCTCGGCGCGGCCTTCGACCCGCGCTCGCTCTTCGACGAGGGCCACGCCTCGCTCGAGCGCGTGCGCGCCGCCGGCGAACGCCTCGGCGTGCCGCCTTGGGAGATCACCCGCTCGCTGCTGCCCCCCGCCGAGCTCATCGTGGCCGACTACAACCACATCTTCTCCCCCGACCACTCCGGCCTTCTCGCCGACGCCGACGGCTTCGACCTGGCGCGCACACTGCTCGTGGTGGACGAGGCGCACAACCTGCCCGACCGCGCGGCCGCCGCGCGCTCCCTCGCCACCGATGCGGCGACCGCCGAGCGCCTCCTGTCGGCGTTCGAGACCGCTCGCACCGACCGCGCCGCGCGCGGCGCCCTGCTCGAGTGGCTGCGCCTTCTTGAGGACCTCCCGGAGTGCGAACGACTCTCCCCGGTTTCCCAAAACGCGCTGCACGACATCGCCCCGCACCTGCGCGACACCCTGCGCGCCTCACGCCTTCCGTGGTCCGAGCTCTCGGACACCGACGCGGACGCCCTGTCCGACGCGCTGCGATGGGCCGACAGGCTCTCCGAGGCCGGAGACGACGACGCGCTGCCGCACTCGCCCGGGCGCGGCACGCTGCGGCTCGACCGGCTGGACGCTTCGGCCGAGGTGGGGGAGACGCTGCGTGCCGGGGGAGGAGCGCTCCTCATGTCCGCCACGCTCGCCCCGGTCGCCGATTTCGCCAAGGCCTGCGGGCTGGGCGCAAGCGACCATGCGTTCGTGGCGGCGCAGGCGCCCTGGCGCGCCGGAGCGTATAAGGTGATTGTGGATACGCGGCCAGACACGCGTTTTCGGGCCCGCGACAAACACCACGCCACCACCGCGCGCACGGTGATCGAGCTGGGCGCCGCCGCCGGCTCGCCGATCGCCGTGTTCTTCCCCTCCTACCGCTACGCCGAGACCGTGGCGGCGTATGTCGGCGCGCTCGACGCAGGCTTCCGGGTGGCGGTGCAAAAACCCGGCGGCACGCCGGAGGAACACGCCGATTTCCTCGAACAAAGCCTGCTCGGAGCGCATGCGATGTTCCTCGTTCTGGGCGGCGGCATGGCCGAGGGCGTGGACCATCTCGGAGGCCGCGTGTCGCACGCCATGGTCGTCGGCCCGTCCATCCCCGATGTGAGCAACCCGGTCCAGAAGGCGCGATTCGCCCGCGCGCGGCGCGACCTGAACGAATCGGAGGCGTTCCGCCTCACAAGCCTGCTGCCCGGCATGCGCAAAGTGAACCAGGCGCTGGGTCGCCTCGTGCGCGCCCCGGGGCAGACCGCCACCGTCGTGCTGCACTGCCGCCGCTTCGCTGAAAAGGATTACGCCGCCTGTCTCGCGCCCGAGTACTCGGCGCCGATCACGGTGCGCTCCGACGCAGAACTCCACGCCGCGCTGCGCGGGTGATCACCGCTCCGGCGACGCCAGCCGGTCGCCGTGGGCGAGCGCCTCGCGTCGCGAGGGCGAATCGGCGGGAAGCGACCGGGCGTAATCGCGCAGCCAGGATACGGCGCTCTCGCGCTGGCCGGTGTTCGCCAGGTAGGCGCCGTAGGAAATCGCGGGGTCGGAGGCTCCGGCCGGAAGTCGCTTCGCGTGCCCGGCGAGCCAGGCGAAGGCCTCCGCGCGGCGCCCGTCGGAATCAAGCATGCCGACAAAGTGCATGGCGGCGTGCCAGGGCGTGGAGGGCGTCTCGGCGCACCGCCGGTAATACTCGGCCGACAACGCGCGGTCCTTGAGCTTCATGCTCGCGATCTGACCGGCCAGTTCCGGATAACGCGGCTCGTCCGGGTCGCGCGCCATCTCCTTCTCCAGAAATGCCAGCGCCTCGAGCGCGTCGCGCCGATGGATGGCGTCCTGCTCGGGCTGCGGCACGCGCCTGAACCCGCCGCGCTCGCGCACCGTCCAGTGGGGGAAGTCGAGCGCCAGCCAGGTGGCGTATCCGTCCCTGAAATACGCCGACTCGGGCGCCAGGGCGCACGCGCTTCGGGCGAACACGGTGCAGGCGGCGCGGTCCTTGCGCTCCCACATGACATAGGCGCGCAGCCAGAACGCGTCGGCGACGAGCGTGCGTAGGCCGCCCAAGGAGGCCGCGAGCAAGCCTTCCCCGGCCACCTCGGGGGTGAAGGGCGCGCCGGCTCCGACGGGCGTCGGACGCGACGCGCGCGAAGCGGGATCGGCGAGCGGGCCCAAAGCGGCGCCGGCGGCCACAAGGGAAACGAGGACCAACACGGGCGCGCGGAAGGCCGCCGCCCGGCGGGGCGGCGAGCCGTCATCGGCATTTCCGGCGTAGCGATACATCAGAGCTCCCGGTTTTTGAAGAGGGCGGAGCCCAGGGCGATGAGCACGATCATCCAGCCCAGACCGTAGGCGATGGCGCCGAACGCCGCACCGACGGGGACCCCTGCCTTGCCCGGAAACACGAGGGCGTCGGCCAGGTTGAACGCCTGCAAGTCCGGTATCGCCCGCATCAGGAACGAAAGCCCGGACGCCCATGCGCCCTGCGCCACGGAAAACCACTCGCGCGCCAGCCACACGGTCTGTCCGGCGACGAGCCAGGCGAACGCCGCACCGTACGCGAAGAGCGCGCTGCGCGCGTAGGTGCAGGTGAACAGCGTGACCGCGGCGACCACGCCGAGCCGGACCACCTGCAGCATCAGAAAGAGAGACACACCGAGGGCGTTGAACACCGGCGAGGGCCGCCCGGCCTCCCTGGCGATTTCGACCAGTTCGGCGTGTCGCACGGCGAGCATAGCGAAGGTGACGCCCACGAGCGCCGCCACAAGCGCGGCGAGCAGCCCCCACACGCCGAGCAACTTGCCGGCGAGAAACTCCCACCGGCGCAGGGGGCGGGCCAGGAGCGTGAGCGCCGTGCGGTTCTCGATTTCCGAGAAGAAAAGGTGCACGGGGAGAACGACCGCCAGAAGCGAGCCGAAGAAGAAGAGGGCGCCGAACCCGAGGTCGGCGGTGAACTTCAGTTCGGACTCGCCGAAGTCCATCGCGCGCAACGCGACGGCCAGAGCCGCGACGGCCGCGGCGAGCAGGCCGGACACGAGGAAATACCGCTGGCGCGCGGCCTCGCCGGCCGTGTTGGAGGCGACAAGGAAGAGTCGGGAAAGGGAGGAGCGCATGCTCGGGTCGGGAAGCGGGAAATGGAAGGAGCGGGAGCTACGAGGAAGCCGGGGTGTCGCCGGGCTTTGGGGACATCAGCTCCCGTGACGGCTTTCGCCGGAGAGCCGGTCGAGGAAGATGCGGTCGAGCGAATCGCGCGGGTGCGACACGCCCACGAGTTCGGCGCCGTGCGCGGCGAGCGCGGCGCGCGCGGCCTCGCGGGCGGCATCGGAGAGATTCTCGACCTCCAGCAGCGTGCGGCCGGGCCGGGTGAGCACGGCGTCGAGCGAACCTTCCAGCACGAGCTTGCCGCGGTCCATGACCGCCACGCGGTCACAAACCTCCTCGACCTGTCCGAGCAGGTGCGAGCACAGGATGACGGTCTTCCCGCGCGCGCTCAGGTCGCGGATGATGCCGGCCATGGCGGCGGCCCCGACCGGGTCCACGGCGGCCGTGGGCTCGTCGAGGATGACCAGGCGCGGATCGTGCGCCACGGCCTGCGCGACGCCGAGTCGCTGAAGCATGCCGCGCGAGTAGGTGCCCACGCGCCGATCCGCTGCGCCGGCAAGGCCGACGAGGGCGAGCGCGCGGTCCGCGGCCTCGACGGAGGCCTTGGCGGAGACGCCGCTGAGGCGCGCGCAATAGCGGACGAACTCGCGGCCGGAGAGGTGTTTGTGAAAGAAGGGGCCCTCGGGCAGGAACCCGACCTGGGAGCGCGCCTCCGGGGAATCGGCGGGAAGGCCGAACACGCGGCACTCGCCGCGCGTGGGGCGAAGCAGTCCGAGCACGACCTTGAGCGTGGTGCTCTTGCCGCAGCCGTTGGGCCCGAGCATCCCGTACACGCCGCCCTCGGGGATGCTGAGCGTGAGGCCGTCCACCGCGCGCACCTTGGCGCCGCGCAGTCCGATGCGAAAATCCTTCACCAGGCCGGTGATCTCGACGGCGGGCACGGGGGTATTCATTTTTTCAGGACAAAGGTCGTTGCTAGGGCGGGCCGCGGGTTCAGCGGGCGATAAGGAAATCGGAGTGGCGGCGGGGGCCGGCCCCGGCCTTGGATTCCACGCCGCGGATGTAGGCGGGCATCGCGGCCTCGATGGAATCAAGGAAGTCGGCCACCTCGCGCTCGCGCCCTTCGGCGAACAGGTACACGCGCCCGTCGTCGAGGTTCGCCACGCGGCCGGTCACCTCGAAGGCGCGGGCCATGTCCATGACTCGCGCGCGGAAGCCCACGCCCTGCACGCGGCCGGAAAACCAGACTTCCAAATGATAAACGGAGGCGGACATGCGCGCAGTAAGGCGAAATGCCGGCCGCGCGCCAAGGGCGAAGAGCATGGGCGCGAGCGCCCCGTCGCCGACGCGTCCTTGGGAAAAAGCGACGCCGCCCGGTGAGGGGCGGCGTCGTTGGGAGAGATAGGATCCGGTCCGCGGACCATTCACACAGTCCATGGCCCGGCGCCTATCGCGGACTACCTTAGTAGTCCATGCCTTCGCCGCCGGGGGCGGCGGGGAGCTTCACATCTTCCGGGATGTCGGTGATGAGGCACTCGGTGGTCAGCAGCAGGCCGGCCACGGACGAGGCGTTCACGAGGGCGGTGCGGGTCACCTTGGCGGGGTCCACCACGCCGGCGGCCACGAGGTCCTCGTGCTTGTCGGTGGCGACATTGTAGCCGATGTTGCCCTGGGTCTTGAGCACTTCCTGGACGATCAGGGAGCCTTCGACGCCGGCGTTGGCGCACAGGCAGCGGAGGGGCTCCTCGATGGCCTTGCGCACGATCTGGGCGCCGGTCTTCTCGTCGCCTTCGAGCTTGGCGATCACGGTGTCGATGGCCTTGACGGTGCGCAGGAGGGCGACGCCGCCGCCGGCGACGATGCCTTCCTCGACGGCCGCGCGGGTGGCGTGCAGGGCGTCATCAACGCGGTCCTTCTTTTCCTTGAGCTCGGTCTCGGTGGCGGCACCGACATGGATGACGGCCACGCCGCCGGCGAGCTTGGCGAGGCGCTCCTGGAGCTTCTCCTTGTCGTAGTCGGAGGTGGTCTCGTCGATCTGGCGGCGGATGAGCTTCACGCGGCCCTGGATGTCGGCGGCCTTGCCGGCGCCTTCGATGATGGTGGTGTTTTCCTTGTCCACCACGACGCGCTTGGCGCGGCCGAGGTCGGCGACCTTGACGGACTCGAGCTTGCGGCCGAGGTCTTCGGTGATGAACACGCCGCCGGTGAGCACGGCGAGGTCTTCCATCATGGCCTTGCGGCGATCGCCGAAGCCGGGAGCCTTCACGGCGCACACGTTGATGGTGCCGCGGATCTTGTTCACCACGAGGGTGGCGAGGGCTTCGCCTTCGATGTCCTCGGCGATGATGAGGAGGGGCTTGGAGGACTTGGCGACTTCCTGCAGGATGGGCAGGAGGTCCTTCATCGAGGTGACCTTCTTTTCGAAGAGCAGGATGTAGGCGTCTTCGAGAACGGCCTCGAGGGTCTCGGCGTTGGTGGAGAAGTAGGGGGAGAGGTAGCCCTTGTCGAACTGCATGCCTTCGACGACATCGAGGGTGGTCTCGATGGTCTTGGCTTCCTCGACGGTGATGGTGCCGTCCTTGCCGACCTTGTCCATGGCCTCGGCGATGATCTCGCCGATGTCGGAATCCCAGTTGGCGGAGACGGTGGCGACCTGCTTGATCTCGTCGCGGTTCTTCACCTTCTTGGCGATGACGGCGAGCTCCTTGACGGAGGCCTCGACGGCCTTGTCGATGCCGCGCTTGACGAAGATCGGGTTGGCGCCGGCGGCGACGGACTTGAGGCCTTCCTTGTAGATGGCTTCGGCGAGGA
Organism: uncultured Opitutia bacterium; assembly: GCA_945957395.1. Lineage (GTDB taxonomy): Bacteria > Verrucomicrobiota > Verrucomicrobiia > Opitutales > UBA953 > CAMFKE01. The sequence continues at coordinate 86,767 of CAMFKE010000001.1, read as the reverse complement.
CGGTCGCGGTGGTGGTGCCGTCACCGGCCTTGTCGGCGGTCTTGGAGGCCACTTCGCGCACCATCTGGGCGCCCATGTTCTCGTAGGGGTCCTTGAGTTCGATCTCCTTGGCGACGGACACGCCGTCCTTGGTCACCTTGGGGGCGCCGAACTTCTTGTCGATCATCACGTTGCGGCCTTTGGGACCGAGCGTGACCTTGACGGCCTTGGCGAGGGTGGAGACGCCGGCGAGGACGCGGCGGCGGGCCTGTTCATCAAAAACGAGCTGCTTCTTAGCCATGATATAAAACGAGTGAGGAGTGAGAAAGAGAGGTGTGGAAACGGTGGCGTGCGAGATGAGGCGGAAAAGGGCGGTGAAGAACTTTCGTACCGCTTACTTTCTTCCTCTCTCACGCGCCAAGGCGCTTAGCCGACGATGGCGAGGATTTCCTCTTCGCGCAGGAGGAGGTAGGCGGAGTCGCCGACCTTCACCTCGGTGCCGGCGTACTTGCCGATGAGCACGGTGTCGCCGACCTTCACGTCGAAGGCGACGGCCTTGCCGTCCTTGTCGGTCTTGCCGGTGCCCAGGGCGATGACCTTGGCTTCGAGGGGCTTTTCCTTGGCGGAGTCGGGGATGATGATGCCTCCCTTGATTTCTTCGGCGGCTTCAATGCGCTGAATGAGAACGCGGTCGCCGAGGGGGCGGATGTTGGGCGTGGCCATGGTGCGGAGTGTTTGCTGGTGGTTGGGTTTAAAGAAGGTGCCGCAGGATGCGACGCCACGGGGTTTTGCAAGGCCGATGCCGGAGCGCCCCGATTTAAACCCATCCTCCCTTAAACCAACGACTTATGGACAAAAAGGAGCAAAAAACCGACCGAAAGCGCCGCCGGCGACGCCCGGGGCGCCCGTAAAGACGCGCCGCGTTGTCACACCGTGTCACAGGGCGATGGGACACTCGCGACGAGGCCGGCCCGCCACACCCGCTCACTCGACCCACGCGTTGCACGGGCGGCAAATTCCGCTTCCGTCACACATGCTCCCCGGCATTTCGGCGGAGCGGCAGCTGATCAACCCCCAACTATTCGACCGATGCGCCAGTCGATTCAAGAAGCCGAATGCCTTGCCGAGATCACGGGACCGTACGGCCCCGTGCATATCTCGGAGAAAATCGTCCAACGGCTCTGGGCCAAGGGCGTCTTCCTGGGGACCCCCATGCGCACGCTGTCCGGGCGGCTTTTGCGGCTGGCGCACCCGGGCAGGCCCAACACGCACGAAGGCCCTGATTTCCTCGGGGCCGTGTGGGAACTCGACGGCGCGCGCATGAGCGGCGATGCGGAAATCCACTTCTACCGTGAAGACTGGAGAGCCCACGGACACGACCGCGACCCGGCGTTCGACGGGGTGGCTCTGCACCTCCTGGTATTTCCCCCGACGATCGGCGGCTCGCCTGTGCGCACCAGCAATGGCCGCGAACCGGAAACGGTCGTGCTGCTGCCGCACCTGCCCGATGACCTGGAAAGCGCGGCGGCGGAGGACGCCCTGCTGCGCGGCGAGCGCCGCCCGGGGTTCGACCCCGTGCTGGAGCACATTGCATCCCTCGCGCCCGAATTGCGCCGGGAGCGGCTGGCGCGGGCCGCGCGCAGCCGGTGGGAATGCAAGGTGAGCTTCGCCCGACATCGCATCCGGACCGAGGGCCGCGAACGCACCGCGCACCGGCTTTTCCTGGAAACGCTGGGGCTTCGCCGCAACCGGGCCCCCATGGCCGACCTGTCGCGCCGGCACGACCTGGCAGACTTCGCCGGGCTCGACGCCGACACGCTTTACCACTCCATGCGCGGAGCGTGGAAACTCTCCGGGGTGCGGCCGGCCAACCACCCCAGAAACCGGCTTCGCGCCTACGGCGAACTGGCCCGGCGCAGGCCCGACTGGCCGACCGAAGCCTTGGAGTTCCTGATTGCGCTGCCCCATGCGGAAACATCCGGCCACGACACGACGGCCTTCCGCAAGGCGGCCGGGCTCGCAGCGCTGCGCCTCACGCTGGCCGAGGAGAAACTGGCCGGCACGGTGGGCGGCACGCGGCTGGACACGCTCGTGGCCGATGCGCTCCTGCCGTGGGCCTGCGCGGCGTCCGACAGGGACCTGTTCGACTACTGGCATCACTGGCCGCTCGGCGACGCTCCCGAGCAAACCGCAAAAACGCTGGCATCGGCCGGAATCACCGGACCCGGCGTAGCGCTAAGCAACGGACTCTTCCAAGGGCTTCTCGGCGTGGCCTTGGGCTTATGAGCGAGCCCCGCCTTATTATTAAGTACGCACAGCCCCGCCGGCTGACTTTTTGTCCCTACCCCAACCCGATTCACCCATCCCCTCCCACCCGGGCCGACTCACCCCGCCCCCATGACCGGTTCACTCTATTACCCGGCGCAAGATTAGTTTCACTAATCAGCAAAACCTTGCCCGCTGTGAACTCTTACTGGAGGAAAAATTGAATTGGGTGTGAAATAATCCATAGTAAAAGACCCACCACCATGTCGTTACCGTTCCCGACCCTGACCCCCGATGAAGCCGCCGCGCTAGTTCAGCACGGCCAGACCGTGGCCTTCACCGGATTCACCTCCGCCGGCTCCGCCAAGTTCACCGCCCCCGCCATCGCGCGCAAGGCCAAGGCTGAACAGGCCGCCGGACGCGACTTCAAGCTTGGCGTGATCACCGGCGCCTCCACCGGCCCCTCCTGCGACGGCGTGCTCGCCGGCGCCAACGCGGTCGCCTGGCGCACCCCGTACCAGTCGGACGCCACCCTGCGCAAGGCCATCAATGAAGGCCGCACCGCCTATTTCGACATGCACCTCTCGGGCGTCGCCCAGAGCGTGCGCATCGGCGCCCTTCCCAAGATCAACTGGGCCTTCATCGAAGTCGCCGAAATCCACGCCGACGGCTGCGCCATCCCCACGACCTCCGTGGGTATCTCGCCCACCATGGCGCGCATGGCCGACAAGATCATCATCGAGGTGAACAACTATCACCCGACCGACATCCGCGGCCTGCACGACATCTACGAGCCCCTCGACCCGCCCCACCGCGAGCCGATCATGATTCGCACCGTGAGCGATCGCATCGGCGAAGCCTGGCTGCGCATCCCGCCGGAAAAGATCGCCGGCATCGTGTACGGCAACAAGTGCGACGAGGTCGCCGAGTTCTCCGAAACCGACGCCGTCACCGACAAGATCGGTCAGAATGTCGCCGAATTCCTCGCGCAGGAGCTGCGCATCGGCCGCATCCCCAAGGAGTTCCTCCCCGTGCAGTCCGGCGTGGGCAACATCGCCAACGCCGTGCTCGGCGCCATGGGTGCCAACCCCGACGTGCCCGCCTTCCAGCTCTACTCCGAGGTCATCCAGGACTCCGTCATCGGCCTCATGGCCAAGGAGCGCATCCGCTTCGCCAGCGGCACCGCCCTGGCGCTCTCGCCCAAGATGCTGGCCGACTACTACACCGACCGTAAGTTCTACCTCGGTCGCACGGTGCTTCGCCCCCAGGAAATCTCCAACAGCCCGGAAGTCATCCGTCGCCTCGGCCTCATCGCGGTGAACACCGCGCTGGAGCTCGACCTGGGCGGCAACGTCAACAGCACGCACGTGCTGGGCAAGAGCGTCATGAACGGCCTCGGCGGCTCCGGCGACTTCGCCCGCAACGCCTACCTGTCGATCTTCACCTGCCCCTCCATCCAGAAGGACGGCAAGATCAGCACCGTGGTGCCCCTCGTCTCGCACATGGACCACAGCGAGCACTCCGTGCAGATCGTCGCGACCGAACAGGGCGTGGCCGACCTTCGCGGCAAGGACCCGCGCCAGCGCGCCGAGCTCATCATCGAGAAGTGCGCCCACCCGATGTACCGCGACATCCTTCGCGAGACCGTGCGCATGGCCCCGGACGGCCACCACTTCCAGCACCCCGACATCGCCTGGCGCCTGCACAAGCGTCTCCAGGAGACGGGCGACATGCGCAAGGAAGCCTAAGGCGCTCCCCTGCCCTTCATTCCAAGGCGGCTCCCTCACGGGGCCGCCTTTTTTTTGCGCGCCCCGAGCGGGCCCGGCGCCGAGGCGGAAGCAAGCGGGAGGCGGTCGTTCCTTATCTATCAAAAACCGGGCCGCCCGGAAATCGCTTCGTTATTGCCCCCGCGAGGAGGCACACTGCGCGGAGTTCCCGCAGGGGTGAATTACCCGGCGGGCCCATTTCAACCCGACTACCGCCATGAATTCCTCCGCCTCCGACAGCCCCTTCATCCGTTGGTTTGTCGACCTCTCCATCGGCGATGTGCCGCTTGTGGGAGGCAAGAACGCCTCGCTCGGCGAAATGTACCGCGAGCTCGCCCCCATGGGCGTGGCCGTGCCCAACGGATTCGCCATCACCGCCGAAGGCTACCGCCACTTCATCCGCTCGGCCGGGCTCGACGGGCGCATCCACGAGATTCTCGCCGGACTCGACACGCGCGACATGGCCGCGCTCAGCCGCTGCGGCGGCCTCGTGCGCCACGCCATCCTGGAGGCGAGACTCCCGGACGACCTGCAGGACGCCATCCGCGCCGCCTACGCGAAACTCGGCGAGGGCCTCCCGCGCGCCGCCGACGTGGCGGTGCGCTCCTCCGCCACCGCCGAGGACCTGCCCGACGCAAGCTTCGCCGGGCAGCAGGAAACCTACCTGAATGTGCAGGGCGAAATCCCTTTGTTGGACTCCTGCAAGCGCTGCTTCGCCTCCCTCTTCACCGACCGCGCCATCAGCTACCGCGTGGACAAGGGATTCGATCATTTCCAGGTCGCCCTCAGCGTCGGCGTCCAACGCATGGTGCGCGCCGACCTCGCCTGCAGCGGCGTCATGTTCACCCTGGACACCGAAACCGGCTTCCGCGACGCGGTGCTCATCAACGCCGCCTACGGCCTCGGCGAAAACGTCGTGCAGGGGGCGGTCAATCCCGACGAATACTATGTCTTCAAGCCCACGCTGAAGGCCGGCAAGCGGCCCATCCTGCACAGGGTGGCGGGCACCAAGGAGTTCAAGATGGTCTGCGACACCGGGGGCGGGAAAATGGTGAAAAACATCCCCGTCCCCGAAGCCGACCGTATCCGATTCGCTCTTACGGATGACGAGGTCCTCCGCCTCGCCCGCTGGGCCTGCCTCATCGAAGACCATTACTCGTCGCGCCGCGGGCGCCCCGTGCCGATGGACATCGAGTGGGCCAAGGACGGCGTCACCGGCGAGCTGTTCATCGTGCAGGCCCGCCCGGAGACCGTGGAGTCGCGCAAGGGCGCCGATGTGATGGAGACCTACAAGCTGCGGCAGCGCGGGCCCGTGCTGGCGACCGGACGCAGCGTGGGCGGCAAGATCTCCGCCGGCAGGGCGCGCGTCATCCTGAACGCCGAACACATCGGGCAGTTCAAGGAGGGCGAGGTGCTGGTGACGGACAAGACCGACCCCGACTGGGAGCCGATCATGAAGAAGGCCTCCGCCATCGTGACGAACCGCGGCGGGCGCACCTGCCACGCCGCCATCGTGAGCCGGGAACTGGGCGTGCCCGCCATCGTCGGCTGCGGCGACGCCACCGAGCGCATCCGGGACGGGCAGGAGGTCACCGTCAGCTGCGCCGAGGGCGACGAGGGCTATGTTTACGAAGGCGTGCAGCCGTTCGAGGTCACGCGCACCGACCTGCGCGACCTGAAGCGTCCGCGCACTCAGGTGATGCTCAACATCGCCAACCCGGCCGAGGCGTTCGCGCAGAGTTTCCTGCCCAACGACGGCGTGGGTCTGGCGCGCATGGAGTTCATCATCACCACGCACATCAAGGCGCACCCGCTCGCCCTCATCGACTTTGACAAGCTGACCGACCTGAAGGCCAAGGACATCATCGAGAAGCTCACGCCCGGGTACGCCGACAAGTCGGAGTTCTTCGTGGACAAGCTCGCCCAGGGCGTGGCCATGCTCGCCGCCGCGTTTTACCCGAAGGATGTCATCCTGCGCCTGAGCGACTTCAAGACGAACGAGTACGCCAACCTGGTGGGCGGCCGCCCCTACGAGCCGGGCGAGGAGAACCCGATGCTCGGCTTCCGCGGCGCCAGCCGCTACTACCACCCGCGCTACCAGGCCGGATTCGCGCTGGAGTGCCGCGCGGTCAAGAAAGTGCGCGAGGACATGGGCCTCACCAATCTCAAGGTCATGATCCCCTTCTGCCGCACCGTCGAGGAGGGCCGGCGCGTGCAGGCCGAAATGGCCAAACACGGGCTGGTGCGCGGCGAGAACGGTCTGGAAATCTATGTCATGTGCGAAATCCCCGCGAATGTCGTGCTCGCCGAGGAGTTCGCCGAAATCTTCGACGGTTTCAGCATCGGCTCCAACGACCTCACGCAGCTCATCCTGGGCGTCGATCGCGACAGCGAAGTCGTCGCCCCGCTGTTCGACGAGCGCAATGCGGCGGTGAAGAAGATGATCGCGCAGGTGATCGCCGTGTGCCGGGCCAAGGGGCGCAAAATCGGCATCTGCGGCCAGGCGCCGAGCGACTACCCGGAGTTCGCCCGATTCCTCGTCGAACACGGCATACACAGCATCTCGCTCAACCCCGACACCGTGCTCAAGACCACCCTGGCCATCCTGGAAAAGGAGTCCGAAGGGGGTTCCAGCAAGGCGCGCTGAACCCGGATAAGAACGAAGAATTGAGAAGGGGGATTCGGCGCCCCGGCTTTTCAGGCGGGGGACGGACGCCGGCCACTTCTTCGCTCCTCATTCTTCCCTCTTAGTTTTCCCCCCATGCCCCGACCCGTTCCGCCCGAAGACGACATCGCCTCGTTCTACCACCACGCCGACCCGGCGCGGGAACGGTTTTGCCTCGGGCTGGCCTGCTTCGTGGCACGGCGGCGCAACCCGGACCGGTGGGCCAAGGCGTGCGCGGGCATACCGCGCGAATACTGCTTCGGGCGCTGCTACGCCGGCCCGGCCTCCAACCTCGACGCCGCACTGCCGCAAGTCGTAGTCGACGCGAGCGAGCCGGTATTGCTGGGCGACAACATCGCCGACCCCTACTCGGCCCTGCGTCGCGCCCGCGCCCTGTCCGCCGAGTCGCTGATTGCGCTGGTGGAGTCGTCCGGTTTGCGCGGCCGCGGAGGCGCCGGATACCCGACGGCGCGCAAGCTGAGCGCGGTGCACAAGGAGCCCGCCGGACTCAAATATGTGGTGGCGAATGCGGACGAGGGCGACCCGGGCGCCTTTTCCGACCGCGTGCTCATGCTGCGCCACCCGCACCGGCTCATCGAGGGCATGGCCATCGCCGCTCACGCCACGGGCGCCTCGTCCGGCATCATCTACATACGCGAGGAGTATCCGCACACGCTGGCCGTGCTGGAGGCCGCGCTGGCCGAGGCCCGCAGGCTCGGCGCCCTCGGCGCCGGGTTCGACATCACGCTCGTGCAGGGGCGCGGCAGCTATGTGTGCGGGGAGGAGACCGCGATGCTCAACTCCATCGAAGGGCTCCGCCCCTCGGTGCGCGTGAGGCCCCCGTTCCCCACGAGCTGCGGTCTGCACGGGCGGCCCACGCTGGTGAACAATGTCGAGACGCTCGCCACTCTGCCGTGGATCGTGGAGCGCGGTGGCGCCGCCTTCCGCGCCCTCGGCTTCTCTTCCAGCCGCGGCACCAAGCTCGTGTCGCTCAACTCGCTCTTCAACCGCCCGGGGCTCTACGAGGTCGAATTCGGCGTCACGCTGCGTCGACTGTGCGAAGACCTCGGCGGCGGGCTGCGCACGGGACCGGTTCGAGGAATCGTCGTCGGCGGACCGCTTGCGGGCGTCGTGCCGCCGGAGCTGCTCGACACGCCGTTCGGCTTCGAGGAACTGAGGGAAATCGGAGCGAGCGTCGGGCACGGCGGGCTGGTGGCCTTCGACGACGACACAAGCATAAGAGAGCTTTTGGAACATGTGGTCGCATTCGCCGCCTACGAGTCGTGCGGACAATGTGCGCCGTGCCGCTACGGCGCAGCGCGAATGGAGCGCCTGCTGAAATCGGACCGGCTCACGCGCGAGGAGTGGGACGACACGGTGAGCGCGCTCGCGCACACCAGCCTTTGCGGCCTCGGAGGCGGACTCGCCGAGTTCGCCCAAAGCCTTTCACGCCATTACCCCAGGGAGATTTCCGCATGCTTCGCATAACCGTCAATTCGACCCCGCGCGAGGTGCCCTCCGGGCTCAACCTCCTCCAGGCCTTGCGCCGACTCGGCATCGCCCTCCCCTCGGCCTGCGCCGACGAGCGACTCCCCGCATGCGGCGCCTGCCGCCTTTGCCTGGTGCGCGTCAACGACGAGTCCCGCGCCGTGGCGGCGTGCTCGACAAGCGTCGTGGAGGGCATGCGCGTGGAGACGCACCCGGCGGACATCGAGCGCGACCGGCGCACGCTCCTGGGCATGCTCGCGCGCGACCTGCCGCGCGAGGCGATCGTGCGGCACCCGGATAAACCGTTCCTGCGGCTCCTGAAGCAATACGGCATGGAGTTCGCCATGCGCGGCGACGGCTCGCGAGTGGCGATCGACGACTCGCACCCCTACCTGCGCGTGGACCTGAACCAATGCATCGCCTGCTTCCGCTGCGTGCGCATCTGCACGATCGCCCAGGGCAAGTCGGTGTGGCGTGTGCGCGGGCGCGGCGAGAGCACGCGCGTGATTCCGGATTCCGGCTCCACACTGGATCAAAGCTCCTGCGTGGGCTGCGGCGCGTGCTCCGACACCTGCCCCACCGGCGCGATTTCCGACAGCAGCGTGCTTCGCCACGGAGCCCCCACCGCCTGGACCCGCTCCACCTGCCCCTACTGCGGCGTGGGCTGCGAAACGCTGATCGGCACGAGGGAGGGACGCGTCGTGCAGATCCTGCCCGCGCCCGACGCTCCGGTGAACAAGGGGCTGCTCTGCGTGAAAGGCCGGTATGCGCACGACTTCGCCTACGCCGACGACCGCGTGACCTCCCCTATGATTCGTGAAAACGGCGCCTGGCGCGAAGCCTCGTGGGACGAGGCCGTCGCCCATATCGCGACCAACCTGCGCCGCATCGTCGCGGAGCACGGGCCGGACAGCGTGGGGGTGCTGGGCAGCGCTCGCGCCACGAACGAGGAGAACTATCTGGCTCAGAAGTTCGCGCGCGTCGTGCTGGGCACGAACAATGTGGATTGCTGCGCCCGCGTGTGCCACGCGCCGTCGGCCGCAGCCCTCAAGACGGTGCTGGGCACCGGCGCGGCGACCAATTCCTACGACGACATCGAGCTCGCCCACACCCTTCTCGTGTGCGGGGCGAACGCGACGGAAAGCCACCCGATTGTGGGCAAGCGCATCCTGCGCGCCGCCCTGCGCGGCGCGAAGCTCATCGTGGTCGACCCGCGCCGCACCGAGCTCGCCGAACACGCCACGCTCCACCTGGCGCTTCGCCCGGGCACGAATGTCCCCTTGTTCAACGCCATGGCCTGCGTGATCGTGCAGGAAAACCTGGCGGACGCCGACGCGCTGCGCGACCGACTCGACGGCTGGGAGGACTTTGAAAAACACATCGGCGACTTCGCGCCGGAAAAGGTCGCGGAGCTTTGCGGCGTGGACGCCGGGCTCATCCGCGAAGCCGCGCGACTGTATGCGACCGGCAAGCCTTCCATGTGCCTGCACGGACTCGGCATGACCGAGCACCTGCAGGGCACCGAGGGCGTCATGGCGCTCACCAATCTCGCGCTGCTCACCGGCAACTTCGGCAAACCCGGCACGGGCATGAACCCGCTGCGGGGGCAGAACAATGTGCAGGGAGCGGCCCACATGGGGTGCGAGCCCGCAAGCCTCACCGGCGCGGCCTCGCTCGACGCCGGTCGCGCCCACTTCGAATCGGTGTGGGGCGCCCCGGTGCCGACAAGCCCGGGGCTCAACATGATGCAGATGATGGACGCCGCCGGCGCCCGGAAGCTCAGGGCGCTGTGGGCCATCGGCTACGACATCGCGTTCACCAACCCGGGCTCCGAGCTCACGGACAGCCACCTCGGGAACATCGGCTTTGTCGTGGTGCAGGACATGTTTTTCAACGAGCTCGCGAAACGGCATGCGTCCGTATTCCTGCCCGCCGCGTCGGCCTTTGAAAAGGAAGGCACCTTCATGAACGCCGAGCGACGCATCCAGCGCGTGCGCAAGGCGGTCGAGCCCCCCGGCCTCGCCAAGCCGGACTGGGAAATCATCTCCCGCGTGGCGCGCGCCATGGGCCGGACGGACGGCTTCGAATACGCCTCCGCCGAGGACATCTGGAACGAAATCCGGCGCGTCTGGCCCGCCGGCGCCGGCATCACCTACCCGCGCATGGACGCCTCCGTCGGCATCCAGTGGCCATGCCCGAGCGAGACGCACCCCGGCACCACCATCCTGCACGAGCGGGCCTTCCCGCACGGGCCGCGCGCCACGCTGCGGCGCATCGCGTACACGCCCACGCCCGAGACCGTGAACGCCGAATTCCCGTTCCTGCTCATCACCGGACGCTGCCTGTACCAGTTCAACGCCGGCACGATGACGATGCGCACACCCAACGCGCTGCTGCGACCCACCGACACGCTCGACATGTGCGCCGAGGACGCCGCGCGGCTGGGGGTGAACGACGGCGAACGGGTGCGCGTGCGCAGCCGGCACGGGGCCACCGAGATTCCGGTCCGCGTGAGCGCGACGGTGAAGCGTGGCGAACTCTTCGCGACCTTCCACCACTCCGCCGTTTCCATCAACCGGGTGACCGGGCAGGTGCGCGACGGCGTGACCGGCGCGCCCGAATACAAGGTGACCGCCGTGCGCGTGGAGAAAATCGCCGGCTAACCGGAATTGAACCCGACGGACCGCCGACGCTTGCGCCGCCCCCGCGATCCACTCGCGGCGGCGGCTTCGTGTCTTCATGCCGTCCGCCCGCCGGGCCGTTGGCGCCGCCGGGGATTTCACCCGAAACCCGTCCCGAAAAACCCGGCCCGAGAGCCCCCTCTCGGCCGCTCTTTCCGCTTCCCTCCCGCGCCATTCCCCATTCCTCTCCTGCCCCATGTCTTCCTGCCTTTGGATTCGCAACGGCCGCGTCATCGACCCGGCCAATCGCCGTGACGCCGTCGGCGATGTTTTCGCGCGCGACGGTATCCTCGTGGACGGCCTGACCGACGCCGAAAAGGCGACGGCCGTCGTGGTGGACGCCACCGGCAAAGTGGTGTCGCCCGGGTTCGTCGACCTGCACGCGCACCTGCGCGAACCGGGCGGCACCGCGCGCGAGACCATCGCCTCGGGCTCGCGAGCGGCCGCCGCCGGCGGCTTCACCACCGTGGTGTGCATGCCGGACACCAACCCGCCGGCCGACAACGCCGGCACGGTGCAGCTCATCAAGGACATCGCCTCGCGCGAAGCCGTGGTGCGCGTGCTGCCCACCGGCACCATCACGCTTGGCCACAAGGGCGAAAAGCTCGCGCCCATCGGCACGCTCAAGAAGGCCGGCGTGGTCGCCGTGACCGACACGAACTCCGGCGTTTCCAACAACGAGATCATGCGCCGCTCCCTCGAGTACGCCGCGATGTTCGACCTCGTGGTCTGCGACCATTGCCAGGACTCGTCCATGACCGACGGCGCCCAGATGCACGAAGGCGCCCTCTCCCTGCGCCTGGGCCTGCGCGGCTGGCCCCGCGCCGCCGAGGATGTGGTGGCGGCGAGCGACTGCACCCTCTCCCAACTCACCGGCGCGCGCATCCACCTCCAGCACCTCAGCTCCGCCGGCGCGGTGGAGACGGTTCGCCTGGCCAAAGCGCGCGGCGTGCGCGTGACCGCCGAGGTGTCCCCTCAGCACCTGCTGCTCACGGACGCCGCCTGCACCTCCTACGACACCAACACCAAGCTCAACCCGCCCCTGCGCGAGGAGAGCGACCGCCTCGCGCTCATCGCCGGCCTGATGGACGGCACGCTCGACGCCATCGCCAGCGACCACGCCCCCGTGACGCCCACCGAGAAGGACTGCGAGTTCGACTACGCTCCGGTCGGCGCCATCTCCCTGGAGACCGCTCTCGCCGCCTCGCTTGAGGCCCTCGTGCACGGCGCCGGCGCCCCGCTCCCGCTGCTTGTGGAAAAGCTCACCGTCGGCCCCGCCCGCGTGCTCGCGCTCGACGCCGGCACGCTCACGCCCGGCAAGCCCGCCGACATCACGGTGTTCGACCACGCCGCCGCATGGACGGTGGACCCCTCGAAATTCCAATCCAAGTCGCGCAACACGCCGCTGGCCGGTCGCAAGCTGCGAGGCCGCGTCACGCACACCTTCGTGGGTGGTCGCGCCGTGGTGAGCGACGGCAGGGTCGTGGTCTGACCGACACGCGACGCCGGACATGAAACGAAGCCTCTCCCCCGACTCGCTCTACCTGATCTGGCAGATCGGTTGGGCGGTGGCGGGCGCATCCCTGCTTTGGCGCTCACGCCGGGCGCTCGGGCGCGAGCCGGACGGTCGCACGGGATGGACGGGCGAAGGCTTCGCCGTCGTGGTCTATTTCGCGGTCTACGCCGCGGCGTGGCTGGTGGCCATAGGACTCGCCGGTGGACTCGCGCGGGAGCTCTCCGGGAGCGACGACGCGATGCGCCGCGCCCTGTTCACGCTGTTCAACCCCGCGCTCATGGCGATGGTCCTGCTGGGCATGCGCCGGTTCACCCCGGAAATCTCGCCGCAGCGGCCGCATCGGGTGAAGCCGCCCGGTGACTTCGGTTTCACGCCGGGCGGGCTGGTGCGCGGATTTTCCGGAGCCATGTTCATGGTGAGCCTCTCGGCGCTGCTTTGGAGCGGCTTGCTGTGGCTGGCGCACAAGGCGGGCGCGCCGGACTACGCCAAGGCGCAGGACTCGGTGGCGTTCATCGCGAGGGCTCGCGACTGGCGGATAATCGTGCCGTTCCTTCTCGGCGCCGTGGCTTTCGCCCCGGTTCACGAGGAGCTTTTCTACCGCAACGGCCTCTTCGCCTTCCTGCGCGCCCAGTTGCCGCGCTACGCCGCCTACGCCGCATGCGGCGCCATCTTCGGCGCCATTCACCTGAGCGTGTTCGCCTTCCTCCCCCTGGCCGTGTTCGGCGCCTGGCTCGCCTGGCTCTACGACACCACCGCCGACCTGCGCGTGCCCATCGTCGTGCACGCCCTGTTCAACCTCTCCACCGTCACCTGGGCCGTGCTCGCCCCCGGAGCCGTCGCCTAAGAGGCATAAAACCAGGCCGCCCCCATGTCGCCCTTCACGCCGGTCCCGACGGAATCCATCGCCCATGCGGGAGAGATCGCGCTCGTGAGGCGGCTCCTCGTCGCCCTCGGCGCGGCGGCCCCGGCGGCGCCCGAAGGCCCCGGCGACGACTGCGCGGTGCTGGCGGAGAACCCCGCCCCCGGTCGCCGACTGGTCACCACCGACTCGGTGATATGGGGACGCCACTTCGACGCTTCGGTGTCGCCGGAAGATGCGGGTCGAAAACTCGTGAACCGCAATGTGAGCGACATCGCGGCCATGGGAGGCGACCCCACCGACGCGGTGCTGGCGCTTCTCATGGGGCCGGACGTGTCCGCCGCCTGGTTGGAAAAATTCATGATCGGCGTGGGCCAAGCCTGCCTTTCGCAAGGCGTCAAACTCGCCGGCGGCGACCTCGCGAAGATGCCCGCGGGCACCTTCGCCGCCTCACTCTCCCTAACCGGCTTCGCCGAAAAACCGATGCTGCGCACGGGCGGCCGCGCCGGCGACTTCGTCTATGTGACGGGCTCCCTGGGCGGCTCCATCCTGGGCAAGCACTTCGCGTTCACCCCGCGCGTGCCCGAAGGCAGGTTTTTCGCCGCACACCCGGCTGTTCGCGCGGGTATGGACCTGACGGACGGCCTTGGCAAGGACCTCCCCGTCCTGCTGCCCCCTCGCACCGCCGCGCTCGTGGACACCGCCGCCCTGCCCCTTTCCGCCGACTGCCTGGCCGTGGCGACCAAGAGCGGCCTGACGGCCGTCCACCATGCGCTCAACGACGGCGAGGACTACGAGCTTCTGCTCATCGTCGATCCCGCTGGCGCCGACGGGATGGAGTCCGATTTCGCAAAACGATTCCCCGAGGTCAGGCTCACCCGGGTGGGCCGCATCGTGCCGGCGGCGACCGGGCTCGACCAAGGCGCCCTCTACGACGAGACCGGGGAGCCGCTTGCCGAGCGAGGTTTCGACCACTTCGCCACCGATTCGACCGGGAACTAGGAATGCGGCGCGGCATGGCGGGCGCCGGCGGCGCACCCCGAGTTTTTTCAAGGGCGTAAGAAATCGGCAAACACCCCCTCGCCGGTTGAGGCGCGGGAGATTGGCGCTAATCTTGGGGTTCAAGCCCGGACCGCCCGGCAGGAGACTGTCGGGAGGACATTACGGGCGAAACCATCCGTTACACCCCGCCCCGAAAAACCATGAACAAAGACAAGATTCTGGCCTTCAACCACCGCGTCGCGCGCAATGTCCCCGGACACTTTTATGTGACCGACGCGTGCAACAACTGCGGACTGTGCCACACCAAGGCTCAGAAGTGGTTCCACCTCGATGGAGGCACCGGCAAGGCCTATGTCTGGCACCAGCCCGCCACGGCCCACGACAAGGGCGAGGTGCACAAGATGATGAGCCAGTGCCCCAAACACTGCATCCACGACAACGGCGACAAGTTCGAGTGGCCCAAGGACAATCCGTTCAAGAAACGCGTGGGCTGACCCGGGGCGCCCGCTGCAGGGCGCCAAAAGACCAAGGCGCGGAACCCGAAAGGGCTCCGCGCCTTGCTTTTAAGGAAATCGCGGGCGGGCGGCCGCCCGACGGCGTCAGGCGTCGTAGTCGAGGTTGGGCGCGAGCCAGCGCTCCGCGGCGCGCTGGTCGAAGCCCTTGCGCACGGCGTAGTCGGCGACCTGATCGCGGCCCACGGGCCCCACATGGAAGTACTTGGATTCCGGATGCGCGAAATACAGGCCGGAAACGGAGGCCGAGGGGGTCATGGCGAAGTTTTCGGTGATCTCGATGCCGGTGCGCTCCTTCACGCCCAGCAGACGCCAGATTTCGGCCTTCTCGGTGTGGTCGGGGCAGGCCGGGTAGCCGGACGCCGGACGCACGCCGTCGTACTCCTCGTCGATGAGCTGGCGCACCGTGAGGTTCTCGCCCTTGGCGAAGCCCCAGTGCTTCGTGCGCACCTCGCGGTGCAGCCACTCGGCGGCGCCTTCCGCGAAGCGGTCGGCGAGGGCCTGGATGAGGATGGCGCGGTAGTCATCCTTGTCCTTGAACGAGTGCGCGTACGCCTCGATCTCGTGGCCGGCGGTCACGGCGAACGCGCCGATCCAGTCCGGAGCCACGGAGGCCGGGGCGACATAGTCGGCGAGGCACAGGTAGGGGGCGTCGCCCGCCTTCTCCTTCTGCTGGCGCAGGAAGCGGAAGGCGCCGAGCGCGGCGGAACGCGACTCGTCCGTGAACAGCAGCACATCGTCGCCCTCGCGGGCGGCGGGGAAGATGCCGGCGACCGCGCGCAGGCGGATGCGGTTGTTCGCGAGGATGTCGGCAATCTCGCGTTGGGCGTCGGCGTAGAGCTTGCGCGCCTCCTCGCCGTACTTGGGGTGTTCGAGAATCGAGGGATAGACGCCGCGCAGGTCCCAGGAATGGAAGAAGGGCGACCAGTCGAAGAGCTCGACCACGGCGGCCGGGTCGATGTCCACCGTGAACGCGCCGGTGCGCGCGGGCGCGACGGGCGGATGCTTCACGAAGTCGGGCGCGGCGGCCTTGGCGCGCGCCTCGGCGATGGGCAGGAGGGGTGCGCGCGAGGCGCCGGCGAGATGGCGTTCGCGGATGCGCGTGTATTCGTCCTTCACCGACGCGACATACTCGTCGCGCCTGGTGGGCGAGAGCAGGGCCGAGCAGACATTGGTGATGAGCGAGGCGTCGAGCACATGGATGACCGGGCCGGAATACGCCGGCGCGATCTTGATGGCGGTGTGCGCCTTCGAGGTGGTCGCGCCGCCCACGATGACGGGGATGCGCAACCCGCGCCGCTCCAGTTCGGAGACATTGTGAATCATCTCCTCCAGCGAGGGCGTGATGAGGCCGGACATGCCGATGAAGTCGGCCTTGTGCTTGATGGCGGCGTCGATGATGGCCTCGCAGGAGACCATCACGCCCAGGTCGATGACCTCGTAGTTGTTGCAGCCCAGCACGACGCCCACGATGTTCTTGCCGATGTCGTGCACATCGCCCTTCACGGTCGCGATGACGAAGGTGCCCTGCTTGGAGCCGGCGCCCTTCTCCATGTACGGCGTGAGGTAGGCGACCGCCTGCTTCATGACGCGGGCGGACTTCACCACCTGGGGCAGGAACATCTTACCGTCGCCGAAGAGGTCGCCGACAATCTTCATGCCGGCCATGAGCGGCCCCTCGATGACATGCAGCGGCTTGCCGTACTTTTGGCGGGCCTCCTCGGTGTCCGCGTCAATGTACTCGGTGACGCCCTTCACCAGGGCGTGAGCGATGCGCTCCTCGACGGTGCCGTCGCGCCAGGCGGCGGCCTTGGTGTCCTCGGCGACGCCCTCCTTCTTGTTGAACCCGGGAGCGGCCTCGATGAGGCGTTCGGTGGCGCCGGGGTCGCGGTTGAGCAGCACATCCTCGACGAGTTTGCGCAGCTCGGGGTCGATCTCGTCGTAGATTTCGAGCATGCCGGCGTTGACGATGCCCATATCCAGACCGGCCTCGATGGCGTGGTAGAGGAAGGCGCCGTGCATGGCCTCGCGCACCGGGTTGTTGCCGCGGAAGGCGAAGGAGATGTTCGAGACGCCGCCGGAGTATCGGGCGTGCGGGCAGAGCCGCTTCAGCTCGCGAACGGCCTCGATGAAGTCCTTCGCGTAATCGGCGTGCTCGTCGATGCCGGTTCCGACGGTGAGGATGTTGAGGTCGAAAATGATGTCCTCGGGCGGGAAGCCGTTGGCGACGAGCAGGTCGTAGGCGCGTCTGCCGATGCGCACCTTCTCGGAGCGCGAGGCGGCCTGGCCCTTTTCGTCGAAAGCCATGACGATGACGGCTGCGCCGTAGCGGCGGCACAGCTCGGCCTGGCGCAGGAACTTCTCCTCGCCCTCCTTGAGCGAGAGGGAATTCACGACGGCCTTGCCCTGCACGCACTTGAGCCCGGCCTCGAGCACGCTCCACTTGGAGGAGTCGATCATGAGCGGCACGCGCGCGATGTCGGGCTCGGCGGCGAGCAGGTTGAGGAAGCGCGTCATGCACGCCTCGGAGTCGAGCAGGCCCTCGTCGAAGTTCACATCGACGATATTGGCGCCGCTCTCCACCTGCTGCTTGGCGATGGCCAGCGCCTCGGTGAACTTGCCCTCGACGATGAGCTTCTTGAACTTGGGCGAGCCGGTGACGTTCGTGCGCTCGCCGACCATGACGAACGGCGCCTTGGCCTCGACGAGGTTGAACGCCTCAAGGCCGGACAGGCGCAGTGCCGGCGCGACGGACGCGATGGCGCGCGGCTTGTAGCCGACGGTGGCGCGGCGGATGGCGGCGATGTGGTCGGGCGTGGTGCCGCAGCAGCCGCCGAGGATGTTGACGATGCCGGCGCGCGCGAACTCGCGCAGGTGCATGGCGGTGTCCTCCGGCCCCTCGGGAAAGCCGGTGGGCGAAAGCGGGTCGGGCAGACCGGCGTTCGGGTAGGCGGACACGGCGCAGTCGGCCTTGTGGGAAAGCTCCTCGATGTACGGGCGCATCAGGTCGGCGCCCAGCGCGCAGTTCATGCCGATGGAAATCGGATGCGCGTGCTTCACGCTGTTCCAAAACGCCTCCGTGGTCTGGCCGGAAAGAAGGCGGCCGGACTGGTCGGTGATGGTGCCCGAAATCATGATGGGCAGCCGATGCCCCAGCTCGTCGAAGTGCTCGAGGCACGCGAAGATGGCGGCCTTGGCGTTGAGCGTGTCGAAGATGGTCTCGATGAGCAGAAGGTCGCAGCCGGCGGAGGTCAGGACGCGCACCTGCTGCAGGTAGGAGTCCTTCACTTGGTCGAAGGTGACCTCGCGCTTACCGGGGTCGTTCACATCGCGCGACATCGACAGCGTGCGGTTCGTGGGGCCGATGGCGCCGGCCACGAAGCACACGCGGCCGGGCTCGCGGGCCTCCTGCGCGCGCGCCGTCTCCAGAGCGATGCGCACGGCCTCGCGGTTCATCTCGTCCACGAGGTGCTCCATGCCGAAGTCGGCCTGGGCGATGGTGGTGGCGCCGAAGGTGTTGGTCTCGATGATGTCGGCGCCGGCCTCCAGGTACTTGCGGTGGATGTCGGCGATGATGTCCGGGCGCGTCATGGAAAGCACCTCGGAGTTGTTCTTCACATCGACCGACCAGTCCTTGAAGCGCTCGCCGCGTACGCCGGCCTCGTCGAGCTTGTAGAAGCGGATCATCGTGCCCATCGCCCCGTCGATGTAGACGATGCGTTCGCGCAGGAGGGCTTCCAGGCGGAGTCCTTTTTCGGAGAGAGGCAGGTGATGCGACGGGCGGAGCATGGCGCGCGAGAGAAAGTGAGAACGGGGAATGGGGAAGTGCGAAATGTGAGCGCGACAGCGGTCCGCGCCTGTGCGCAACCGGGTCGTCTGAATCTCGTTGCCGGTGAGGGGGCTCGGGGATTCAACGGCGCGGATGTCGCAAATCCTCGAAGCCACCGGCATATCGAAGGCGGAAACAGAATACGAAGCGGCCGCAGCCCTAAGAGCCCGATGCATCCGCACGGAGAAAGGGCTGCGCGGGGTGCGCACCGTACTGAGCGTGTCCAAACTCTTCACAGCGCTCGGCTCGATTTTCCTGCTGCTGGAGGCCATCAAACGACATTGGTCACCCGAAGACCTGCCACAAAGCTACACCATGATGCCGAAGGTGCTCGCCGCATTCGGCCCCTCAACGAAGTGGACCTGCGCGGCGACCGCCGCGACGGGTGTCGGCATCCACTGGTTGATCAATCGCACGCAGGACGAACTGAACCCGGGCCGGGGCGAACGATGGACGCGCCCGATTGCAGTCGCGCTGATCGCCTACACGGGCGTGTTCCTGTTCGGGCCGCTGCCATTCATCCCGCTCTTCTGCATCGCGCCGGCCTTTTGGCTCCTAAACCCGAAAAGCGCGGTCGTGCTGTCACCAACTTACCTGGGTGCGGTGGAGACGACGCCGGATATCACGGCTCGAATCCATAACGAAACCACGACCGCCCAATGGGTCATCAACGTCCTCCTTGCGGTGGGCGCCATACTCACGGCGGGCCTGGCGCTGTACGCGATATTCGCACGATAAAAACGCGCCGTCCTTGAGCAATCTTTGCGGCGCCGCCAAAAAGCGCGAAGAAGCCTCTTAAAAACTGACTTCAACGGCGGCCAAGGAAGCCGCAAGGGGCAGCCCCAAACACCGTCCATCGCCGCGCAACCCGCATAAAATGCGTCGTCGTTGGGCATCGCCAACGACAACGACAACAAAGCGGCATGGAGGACAATAAGGGCGAAAAAACGCATTGACAGGGGGACGGGAAAGTCCGTTTTCCGCCACCTCACTTTAACACCAAAACAGCACACACATGCTCCGCCTCCGCCTCCAGCGCCACGGTTCCACCCACAACCCCGTCTACCGCGTCGTCGCCGTCGAATCCTCCAACCGTCGCGACGGTGCCTGCGTGGAAATCCTCGGCACCTTCAACCCGAAGGCTTCCGGCAAGGCTCCCGAGCTGCAGCTCAATGTCGAGCGCGTGGCCTACTGGCTCTCCGTCGGCGCCCAGCCCTCCGACACCGTGAAGACCCTCATCAAGAAGGCCAAGAAGGCCGTCGCCGCCACGCCCGCCGCCTAAGGCGCGGTCTCAGCGACCACCTCCGAAAGACGCCGCCCCGGGAAACCGGGCGGCGTCTTTTCATTGCCCAGATTTCGCAGCCCGGGACGACGAAAGTCGGAGGCCGCCGCTTTTGAGTCTTTTGTGTTTCCCTCCGGCCGTTACCACAGGGACTCGCGTGAAACACGACCACCAAGACGCCCCCGCCGCACCCGAGCCATCGAACGCCCGGAGCGGTCCGCTGCGCATCGACCTGCTCACGCTGTTCCCCGCCATGGCGGAAGGCTTTCTCAAGGAGAGCATCCTAGGACGCGCCGTGCAGTCGGGCATCCTCGACATCCGCACGCACAACCTGCGCGACTGGGCGAAAAACAAGCACCGCCGGGTGGACGACACGCCCTTCGGCGGAGGCGCCGGCATGCTGCTGGCGCCGCAGCCGCTGTTCGACGCCATCGAGGAAATCCGCACGCCCGGGGCCCGCGTGGTGTACCTTTGCCCCGACGGCCGCCCGCTTTCCAACACGCTCGCCCGGGAGCTCTCTCGCGCGCCGCACCTCATCTTTGTCAGCGGACACTACGAGGGCGTGGACCAGCGGGTGCGCGACGCACTCGTGACCGACGAGGTGTCCATCGGCGACTATGTGCTGACCAACGGCACTCTCGCGGCGGCCGTGGTCATCGACTGCCTGGCCCGCCAAATCCCCGGTGTGCTCGGCGACGACCAATCACTCGTGGGCGAAAGCTTCGACGAGGCCGACGGGCTGCTCGGCCACCCGCAGTACACGCGCCCGGCCGACTTCCGCGGCCTGAAGGTGCCGGAGGTGCTGCTGGGCGGAAACCACAAGGCCATCGGGGCCTGGCGCAAGGAACAGCGCATCCGAAAAACCATGACGCGGCGCCCCGACCTGCTCCCGCCCGGATTCGCCGAAACGCCGCCTGAGGCGAAAAAGCCGAAGACGAAAAGGAAGGCGAAGCGCGAGAAAAGCGAAGGGGCGGAGGCTTGAGGCGAGCGAAAGCAGCCCGGCGCCCATCGCCCGCCCGGGTGGCGTTCGCCGCGCTTACCATTTTTTCAGGAAAGAGCCTTGACGATGCGGCGGGCATCCGTTGCCTCCGCGCTCCAGTCGAAAGAACCAATCGTTCCATAAGCGAAAGCCTTGGGGCGAGACCGTTACGGCGTTTCCAAATTTCAAACCCAACCAAGAAAAAGTCCCCATGAGCCAGCAGCTCCTCGCATCCCTCACGGCCCACCAGATCAAGGCCGACCGCGCCAACTTCAAGGTCGGCGACGGCGTGAAGGTGAACACCAAGGTGAAGGAAGGCGACAAGTTCCGCATCCAGACCTTCGCCGGCATCGTCATCGCCCGCCAGGGTTCCGGCATCGCCGAGACCTTCACCGTGCGCCGCATCTCCTACGGCGAAGGCGTCGAGCGCGTGTTCCCCGTGAACTCGCCCAACATCGACTCCATCGAAGTGGATCGCGAGTCCATCACCATGAAGGCCCGCCTCTACTACCTCCGCGACCGCATCGGCAAGGAAGCCGTGAAGGTGAAGGAAAAGCGCCTGCTCGACCGCTAAACCGGTCTCGCGCCAAGCGACTCCCTCCGAAGAACGCCGCCCTCCAACGGGCGGCGTTTCTTTTTGCCCCGGGTCCGCGCCGACGGAGGGAGTTTCCGCTCGACGGTACGGGGCTCTCGCATATCCCCATGCGCCCATGCGCAACGCGATACTCACCGCCCTCCCCCTTGTCGCCATCAGCCTTTTCACCGGATGCGGCAGCGACATCCACGACGGCATCAACATGAAGGGCAAGGTCGGCTTCGGCGCAGTCATCCCCTGCGGCGCCGACCAGCGCTCGGGCAACGAATACCATCGCGTCGGCGCAGAATACCACCGCGGCATGCTCGTCGCCGAAAACACCCTCAACTCCACCGGCGGCGTCGAGGGCAAGTCGGTCAAGGTCGTCGTCTACGACAGCGCCGGCGAACCCGAAAAGGGACTCGACGCCACGCGCCGCCTGACGCGCGATTTTGAAATGCCGTTCCTGGCCGTGGCGCTCCCGCGCGTGGTGGACAAGTCCATCGGCGAATACGCCAGGCGCGACGCGCTCACCGCCCGGCTCGACGCCGGACCCGCGCCGGACACCGAAGCCCCGCTGAGCGTGCGCCCGTTCGTGAGCGCGCGCGACGAAGCCGCCCTCATCGCCGAGACCGCCCTCAAGGAGGGCTGGAACACCGTGCTCGTCATCGCCGTCGAGGACCGCTACGGCGAAGCCGCCGCCGACCTCACGCGCACCGCCGTGAAGAACACCGCCACCACGCGCGTCGACCGCCTGCCGCTGCGCCGCGACGCGCTCTCCCTGGAGGCCATCGAGGATGCCGCGCGCAAGACCGCCTATGACGCGATCTGCGTGTTCGGCCACGGCCCCGAAATCCCCCCGGCCCTGCGCGCGCTGCGCAAGGCGGGACACAAGGGAGCCATCATCGGCAACCACGCCTTCGGCGGCAAGACGGTCACCTCGCTGGACCGCCCCGTGCTGCGCGGCGTGCGCTTCACCGCCCCGGCCTTCTGCACCGGAGGGGACTCCCCGATGTCGGCGCGATTCCGCGGCGAATACCGCGAACTCAACCGCGACGAGCCCGACCTCTTCTCCGCCCTCGGTTACGACCAGGTGATGCTGGTATTCTCGGCCGCCAAGACCCTGGAGACCCTCGACGCCGGAGACATCCGCGATCGCATCATCGCCGACAAGACCTTCTCCGGCGCGGCCGGCACCTACCGCTTCGACGCCAACGGCGAGGCCAGGCTGGACCTCACCCTCGCCCCGGTTCAGAACGCCGCGGGCGCGGCGCCGGAATCCGCGGCTCGAAAGTAAGGGAACCGCAGCCCTTCCGACGGGTCTTTTTCCTTGGCAATATCGCTTCAAACGCGTTTCTCCTTCGCTTTACCCCACCCCACACCACGGCACAACCGATGGTAAACAAGACCTTACCCCCCCGCACCACCGTCCTCGCCCTGCTGGCGACGATTTCACTCGCCCTCTTCACCGCCCCGCAGGCGCAGGCCCAGGCCAAGAAGAAGGCGCCGGCCAAGCCGGCCGCCGCCCAGGCGCGCCCGGTCACCCAGCAGACCCTGCTGGAGGATTCCGAAGCGGCTTTCGCCGAACGCCGGTACGAAGATGCGGACAAGCTCTACGCCACGCTCATCGAGAAGTACACCCCGATGATGCTCAGCGAGCAGGTGGCCGCACTGACCGTGCGCCGCGCCGCCTGCCAGTTGAACCGCGGCAAGTGGGCCGAGGCCGAACCCTTCCTCAGGGACTTCCTCGACCTGCAGAAATTCCCCAACGGGGCGGGCGACATCCTGCTGCCCGGCAACAACTTCCGCGGCGCCGCCATGCTTTCCCTGTCGGAGTGCCTGGCCAAGCAGGGCAAGCATGACGAGGCCATCCGCGGCCTGCGCATGTTCAGCCTCGGCGTCGCCACCGACCAGTTCTCCGACCGCATGAAGGCGGTCATGTACATGGCCGACCTGACCGAACAGAAGGCCGCCAAGGGCACGCCCGCCGAACAGCAGGCCGCCACGCGCGCCGCGATGGAGATGGTCAAGCCCATCACGCAGAACAACCTCACCATCCCCGAGGTGCGCGAAGCCGGCTACAAGCTCGTCGGACTCTACACCAAGCTCGGCATGGCCGCCGAAGCCAACCAGCTCCGCTCCGAGCTCGAGGCCAAGCTCACCAACCCCGCCGACCTCGTACGCTCCAACTTCCTCAAACTCGAGTTGGGCGACCGCTATTTCGGCGAAGCCGAGGCGCTGCAGGGCTCCACGGCCCCGTCCGATGTCGTGAAGCGCCAGGGGCTCTACAAGTCGGCCATCGCCGCCTACCAGGGCGTGCACCGTCGCAAGTACATCGGCGCCTTCATGGACAAGGCCATCGAGCAGGCCCAGGCCCGCGTCGAGCAGATCAAGAGCCGCCCCGCGGCCCCCGCCAACGCCGCGAACTCGAACGCCACCGGGCTCCAGGCGGGCGAAGACCCCCTGCGCAAGGCCGAGGAGGACCTCGAGGCCCTCAAGCGCAACCGCGAGAGCTTCCAGAAAAACAAGAGCTACGACTCCGTGCTGGCCTACCGGCTCGGCCTTTGCCTCGTGGAGTTGCAGCGCCCCTGGGAGGCCCGCATCGCCTTCAAGGAAATCATGGACAAGGATCCTGATTTCGAAATCCCCGGCGCGGACGGCGCCATGGAGAAGAAGGGCGATGTCGCCAACTATTACTACATCGTCTGCCTCAACGAGATCCGCCGCTTCACCGAAGCTCAGGAGGAATGCAAAAAGTTCCTCTCCAAGTTCACGCAGAGCCAGCTTAAGGGCAATGTGGCCGTCATGCTCGGCGACATCTTCCGCGACCAGGAGGAGTACAATCTGGCCGTGAAGAACTTCCGCTGGGCCCTCGCGAACGTGCCCGACCTCAAGAACGAGGACCGCGAATACATCGACGCGGCCATCGCCGACTCGCTCTTCCGCAACGTCGACTGGGCCGACGCCCGCACCGCCATCGAGAAGTTCCTTTCCACCTGGCCCTCCAGCAGCCAGCGCGAAAGCATGACCTACATGCGCGCCCTCACCTACTTCTACGAGGGCAAGTATCGCGAAACCATCGCCGGCTTCGACGAATACCGCAACACCTACGGCGCCACCGGCCGCTTCGGCGCCGATGTCGCCTACCGCTACGCCCTCGTCATCCTCGGCGTCAAGCCGGCCAACGACAAGGAAGCCAAGGTCAACGCCGAGAAGGTCGTGCAACGCTGCGAAATGTGGCTCAAGGAGTACGGCGACTCGATCGACCCCTCCGTGATCAACCAGATTCCGGAAGTCATCAACCTCAAGGCCGACGCGCACAACAAGATCGCCGACATCAAGTCGCTTTCCAAGGAGGAGCGCGCGCGCTACGCCTCGATGGCCATCGACGGCTACATCGAGACCGCCAAGAAAGCCGGGGACAACAAGCAGGTGCTCGACTTCGCCCTGCGCGAACTGAACAAGAGCCTGCCCGCCCGCGGCGACTGGAAGCGCCTTCGCGAAGTCTACGAAGGTCTCTACCAGCGCGACACCAAGAGCCCCGACGCCCTCGGCCACCTTTACTGGGTCATCAAGTGCACCGAGCGCATGGGCAAGACCCCCGAGGAAAAGCTCAAGAGCTCCGAGGAGGCCAAGCTCATCCTTTCCAACGCCATCGTCGAAAACATCAACGATGTGCGCCAGGAGAACGTTGAAAACCTCGTGCTCGAGCTGGCCCAGAAGCTGGCTCGCGAGGTGCGCCGTCGCGACAAGATGAACCGCGACAAGCCGGGCAGCGCCGAACCCTTCGACGCGCCCAAGGAGCTCGAAACCCTTCTCAAGCTGAAGGAGAACCAGAGCACGCTCATCGCCCAGGCCCGCGGCTCCTTCGCCAAGGCCGAGATCGCCAAGGCCCTGCGTCAGCCCGAAAAGGCGGCCGCCGAGTACGACCTCATGGCCCGTCGCTTCAAGCCCGACGAGCTCAGCCCGACCATCCTCGCCATCCTGGGCGACCACCTGCTCGCCACCGGCAAGCCCGACGACGCCGCCCGGTTCTTCTCCTACCTCAAGGAGACCTTCCGCGGCTCCTCCTTCGCCGACTTCGCCTTCTCCGGACTCTCCCAGATCGCCCTGGACAAGAACAAGCCCAAGGACGCCCTGGCCATCGCCCAGGACGCCCTCGAAAGCGGCATCGCCTTCACCCGCGAGCGCGACCTGCGCTTCCTCGAAGCGCGCGCCCAACTCGACATCGGCAACCTCGACGAAGCCGCCAAGCTCTTCGACGGCATCGCCAAGGTGAAGGAATGGCGCGGCGAAGTCACCGCCGGCTGCAAGTACTACCTGGCCCTCATCGAGGAGCGCCGGGGCAAGTACAAGGAGGCTCACGACGCCTACCAGGCCTGCTATCTGCAGTGGAAGAAGTACGAGAAGTACTCCGCAAAGGCCGTGCTCGCCGCCGCCAGGTTGCTTGCCGAAAAGCTCGACCGCCGCCCCGACGCGGCCCTCACGCTCAACCAGCAGTTCTTCAAGAACGCCGATGCTCGCGTGCAGGATCGATACAAGAACACCCCCGAATGGGCCGAGGCCGAGAAGTACCTCGCCGGTCTCAACTAACCCCTCGCACGCACACCCCATGCGTCAATCCCTTCGCATACTCGCCCTGGCCGCGGCGGCCTTCGCCCCCGCCGGACTCCTCGCCCAATCCGTCGTCTTCAATGTCGGCGGCAAGGAGGAGAAGTGGCCCCTCAACGACCCCTTCGCCCCGGCCGGCACCAAGCCCGACCCCACCAAGGCCGTCTGGAAAGGCTCGGAAATCACCTTCAACCGCGGTGACGGCGTCGAACTGACCCGCAAGCTCTCCACGCTCAAGCGCATGGAGTGGCCCAAGCTGCCCTCCGCCATCACCACCGCCGCCGAACAGGTGCAGCGCGGCGAGCACGCCTCGGCGCTCAATGTCATCGAGCCCGTGCTGCGCCAGTTCGACCCCATCCGCAAGCTGCCCGGCTCCCCCTGGCTCAAGGCCGCCGAGGTGAAGCTCGACGCCCTTTCCGAGCTGAGCAACACCGCCGCGCTCTCCGCGTTCATCGCCGTGCTCGAGGAGGCCGACGACGGCTCCGTCCCCGGTCTGGCCGCCAAAATCAAACTGGCCAAGATCAACCGCCGGGTGAAGGAGGGCGACCACGCCTCCGTGCTCGTCGAGGCCGACCAGCTCCTGGGCGAACTCGAGGAGCCGGACATGCAGGCCAAGCTCACGCTCATCAAGGCCGACTCGCTGTTCGCCACACGCAAATACGAGGCGGCCCTCAACACCTACCTGCGCGTCCCCGTCTTCTTCGGCGCCGAAAAGACCTTCATCCCGGCCGCGTACCTGGGCACCGCCAAGTCCCTGCGCGCCCTCGACACCCCGGCCAACCGCCCGCAGCGGCTCGACCTCGCCTCAGCCTTCTACCTGCGCGAGATCATTCGCGACTTCCCCGTCTCCAAGGAGGCCGCCGAAGCCAAGTCGCTCCTCCCGCGCGAGGAACGCGTGGCCGAGGAAAACCGCGCCGCAGGCGCCACCGCCGCCCCGACCGAGGAAAAGCCAGCCCCGGCTCCAGCCCCGGCCGCCGAAGCCGCCCCCGCCGCGGCTCAAGCAGCCGAAGAAACCGGCTCCTGACCGCCGCCCTTTAGCCTTTCGCCCTCAGCCGTTCGCCTTTAATCAACCCTCCGCAAGAACTTACCCCACCATGATCCTCAAGTCCCTCCGCAAGCTCGCCGCCGCCGTCGCCATCGGCATCGCGGCCTTCTCCATCGCCACCCCGGCCGTCGTCCTCGCCCAGGAGGCCCCCGCCACCGAAACCGCCGCCGCGCCCGCCGAAAAGAAGGCCGACGCCCACGGCGGCGGCAAGGACAAGACCCTTATCGACTACTACCGCCTCGGCGGTTGGGTGATGCACGTCATCGCCGCAGCCTCCATCTTCATGGTCTGGTTCACCGTCGACGGCTTCATCAAGACCAGCAACGGCAAGGTCTACCCTCCCGCCTCCGTCGAGGCCCTGCGCAACTTCTTCCGCGCCGGCGACTATGTCGGCGCCTACAACTTCGCCAAGACGCACCCCTGCCCCGTCTGCGACGTGGTCCGTGCCGGCATCGCCTACTGCCCGGATGGCAAGACCATGACCGAAGAGGCCATGCTCTCCGAACTCGACCGCGTTAAGGCCGGCTTCGACGCCCGCATCTCCTACCTCTCCGTCATCGGCGTTTGCGCCCCCATGATCGGTCTGACCGGTACCGTCACCGGCATGATGGGCGCCTTCGACGCCCTCGGCAAGTCCGGCGCCGGCGATGCCGGCGCGCTCGCCGGTCACATCGGTGAAGTGCTCGTGGCCACCGGTTCGGGTCTCTTCGTCGCCATTCCCGCCTTCATCACCTACTACCTGCTGCGCAACCGCGTCACCAAGATGATGCACGACCTGCAGGAACTCGCCGCCTCGCTCTTCCGCAACATGCCCTACGAAGAGCTCGCCGGCACCCACATCGGCGACGAAGAAATCTACGCGGCCAAGCCCGTCTGGGCCGAAGCCACGACCGCTCCCGCCGGCGAATCCACCCCGGCCGCCTGATTCCGCCAAAGCGGACTCAAGCAGCCCTAACCCCAACCCCCTCCCACCATGGCAGGCGGCGGCGGCGGTGGCGACGGCGAACCGGAATTCCAGGTCGCCCCGCTCATCGATGTTCTCCTCGTGATGCTCATCTTCTTCATGAGCATCACCACCTCGCAGACCCTCAAGGTCGACCAGTCCATCCAGCTTCCGGTCACACCCGCCGGCATCAAGCGGGACGACAAGGCCAAGTGCGGTCTTATCAACATCTCCTGGGACTCCGGCCTGAAGGTCGCCAAGTTCAAACTCGACGACCGCGACATCGGCGAGATCGACACCGAGACGCCCAGCGTCAACGGCATCGGTCCGCTCATCAAGGAACTCGAACGACGCAGGGGCACCGACGCCGGTTTCCGACTGCTCGTGCGAGCCGACAAGAACGTGCAGGCCAAGTTCATCAACAAGGCCCTCATGTGGGGCGCCGAAGCCGGCATCGACAACATCGCCTTCTCCGGGCTGAACCAGTGACACCATGAAGCATCGCGCAAAAACCGGCCACCCGGACATGGGCTTCCAGATCGCGCCCATGATCGACGTGGTCTTCGTCATCATGCTCTTCTTCATGGTCATGGCAGGCAGCGTGAAGGTGGAGCATGAACTCAAAATGAAGCTTCCGGGGGACCCCGAAGCCTCGACTTCGGCCCCCACCGACTCCCCGGATGAAGTGACCATCTCCATCGCCGAAAACGGCCAGGTCTCGGTCAACGACAACCCGGTCGACAGCCAGACCGACGAGAACCTCGCCACGCTCACGCAGGAGATGAAGATGGTTGCCGAAAACGCGCGTCGCTCGAACCAGAAGATCCTCGTCACCGTCTCGGCCGAGGAGACCGCCAAGTACGAGCGCATCGCGTATGTTCTGAACGCCCTCGCCAAGGCCGGCGCCTCGGAAAACGTGACATTCGCCACGGCCGACGCCGAGTAAAAGGCTACCGGCGCATTCCCACGCCGAAGACAGCGCGCCACCCTTCACGGGGGGGCGCGCTTTTTTATGCGCCGACGCTTCGCCGTCCGGCTCGTTGACAATCTCTGGGCGCCCGCAGAGCATGCCGGCACCACCCGACATTCACTCCCCATGAACTTGCGCAACATCGCCGCCGCCGCCCTCATTCTCTCCCTCGCCGGCTGCGGTTCGGCCTCCGACCCTTGCACCGACCCGGTGAGCGCCCTGGTCAACGAAACCATGCCGCTTCCCCAGTCCTCTAGTTACACCTATTGGCAGCGCGTCGAAGGCACCAATGTCTACAAGGAGTACATCAGCGAGCGCCCCCTGACCGCTGAAGAACAGCGCAACCTGGGCATCGTCGCCCCGGCGCCCGTCAACGCGTCCGCCAAGTAAGACGCCCCTTCCCCGCCGGGTTTCCCGCCCAAAGCGCAGCCCGCGCGACGGAAAACGCCCGGGCTCACGCCTCCGTCCACATGCCCCTGCCCGAGTCGATTGCCGGCCACCGCTTCGCCCGCCCCGAACTCGCGTGCGAAGCGCTCACCCACCCGTGCGCCCGCCGCCGCAAGCCTGACGGCAGCCCGCTCGACTCCGAGCGACTGGAGTTTCTCGGTGACGCCGTGATCAACCTGGTGCTGGCCGACGCCCTTCACGCGACTCGGCCGGAAGCCGGCGAGGGCGAGCTCTCCGCCTGCCGCGCCACACTGGCGTCCGGCCCGACGCTGACGCGCCTCGCTCGGAACCTCGGCCTGACCGAGCTCATCGACGCCGGCGACGACCCGGCGGCGTCCGCCCGGGTCCGCGGCACGGATTCGGCGGCGGAAAACGCGATGGAAGCGCTCGTGGGCGCCGTCTACCGCGACGCCGGAATCGAGGCCGCAAGGGCGCTGACACTGAGCCTGCTCGGCGAGGAACTCATGTCGGTGAAGCCGGTGGATTCCCCGAAAAACAAGCTTCAGGAACTCGTGCAGGCCCGCTCCCGCGGCGCCAATGCGGGCGCTCTCATCGAATATCGGACCGTCGCCGCGGAGGGCCCCGTCCACGCCCGGCGTTTCACCGTGGAGGTGCGCATAGAAGGCGTGAGCCATGGACTCGGCGAAGGCGCCTCACTCAAGCTCGCCGGAGAAGCCGCCGCACGCGCGGCGCTGGCGGCACTGGCCGGGGAAAACGACCCGCGCCCGCCGTCCGAGTGAGCGGGCCGTTTCGGCGAATCAGCGGCGGCGTAGCATTTCGGCGGCCACGCCGTAGCGCAGGTTGCGCCACGAGTGCGTGAACCCGGTGGCCTTGGCGAGCGCGGCGAGCTCCAGGAGCGTCGCGAAGGCCGCAGGCAGAATGTCCGCGCGCGCCGCCGGCACGCCGGGGATGGCGATGCGCGCATCCAGCGGATTGGAGGCCACCTCGTGCAAAAGCTCCTCAAGCGCGGCGACGCTCAGGAACGGATCCGTCTCGCGGGCGCCTTTGCCCGCACGCGCGCCCAGCATGGCGCGGGCGGCGGAAAACGCGCCCCCGCATCCGGCGAGAGCCAGCGGGCCCGTCTTCAAAGCGTCGGCGATGACCGGAGCAAAGTGCGTATTCACCTCGTTGCGCACGGCGGCCAGCTCGGCGACGCCCACGGGCTCCGCGGGGTTGAGCACAAACCGCCGCGTCATGCGCACCGCGCCCACGCGGTGGCTCACGGCAGTTCGCACCTTGCCGTCCACCCGGTGGATGAATTCCAGAGAACCGCCGCCCAGGTCGAAGATGCCCAGTCGCGCAACCCCGGCGAAGGCGGGGTCGGTGGCCACGCCGGCCGCGATGCCGGCGGCCTCCTCGGTGCCGGTGAGGATGCGCAGACGCTCCCCCGTGCAGTCCTCGATGGCCTCGGCGAACTCGGCGCGGTTGGCGGCCTCCCTCACCATGCTTGTGGCGACCACCGCGATCGACTCCGCGCCGTGCAAATCGGCGAACGGCAGCAACGCGGCCACCGCCCCCACTCCGGCGGCGACGCCGCGCTCCGAGATCGCGTCCTGCGGCTCGTCCGGACCTGGCGACAGGCGCGTCTCCAGTGTCTTCTCGAACACGGGCTTCACCCCGGGACCTTCGGCCACGAGGATTTTGATGGAGTTCGAACCGATATCGACGACGGCGACACGCTTGCTCATGCGCCGTAGGCAAAGGCGCGCCCGGCGCTCGGCGAGCGCGAATTGAGCCGGTCGCCGCTCAGCGGCCGGACTTGAGCCAATCCGCCAGTTCCGCGAGAGCCCGTTCGTTATCCACCACCGGCGCGTAACCGAGGTCGCGCATGGCGGCCTCAATGGAGAACCAATGGTCCTTGGAGAGTTCCACGGCGACAAACCGCGTCATGGGCGGCTCGCCCTCACGCCGCAAAATCCGCCAAAGGCCCTCGGCCACCGTGGCCGCCGCATACGCGGCCCACACGGGCACACGTCGCGTGACCGGAGCGACGCCCAGCCGACCCAGCAGTCCGTTGATCCACCCCCACAGCGGCACGGGCGCCCCGTCGGACAGGAAGTAGGCCCGGCCGCACGCCGTGCCGCGCGAAAGCGCATCCAGCGCGAGCAGGTGGGCGTGTGCGGCGTTGTCGACATGCGTCATGTCCACGCGATTGTCACCGCGCCCCACGATGCGAAGCCTGCCGGCGCGGGCGCGGGCGACGACACGCGGCACCAGATGGTTGTCGCCGACGCCCCAGATGAGATGCGGGCGCAGGGCGCAGGTGCGAAAATCCGGGGCGTTCGCGGCGAGCACGAGCCGCTCGGCCTCGGCCTTCGTCACCGGGTAGGCGCACGGGCACTTCGAGGGCTCCACATAGGGGAGCGATTCATCGGCGCCCGCCAGAGCCGAGCCATTGAACACCACGCTGGGAGTCGAGGTGTACACGAAGCGCGACACACCCGCCTCGCGAGCCGCCTCCAGCAAAAGCCGGGTGGCCTCCACGTTGGCGCGGTGAAACTCCACGAAGTCGCCCCACACGCCGGCCTTCGCCGCCACATGGAAAACCGTGTCGCAACCGGCCACCGCGCGCCGGGCCACCCCGGGCTGCGCGAGGTCGCCCCGCACGAACTCCACCCCGGCCGCCTCCAGCTCGGGCTGCGCCCCGCGCCCCACCACGCGCACGCCGTGGCCGCTTTCGAGCAGGCGATTCACGATCGCACGCCCGAGGAAGCCGCCGCCGCCGGTCACGAGGATTTTGGTCATGCCCGGCTATCAACGGCCAAGCCGCCCCCGTGGGAAGGCGAAAAACCTCGGTGGCGCCCCTCGCCTGCCCTCCGGACCGCCTGCGCCCCGGCCTTCCGCCTTGCCAACGAAGGGCCGCACCGCACGGTGCGCGCCATGCCCGAGACGCCCAAGCCGTATCCGGGGCTGCGCGCCACCGACTCGCTGCTCGCCCCGCTCATCCCGCACATGCGGGCGCTCGACGCGTTCCTGGACGCGCAGGTGGGCGAATTCGAACCCGCCGTGCGCGACCTCGTCCGCTACACCTTCGGACACCGCGGCAAGCGACTGCGCCCCGTGCTCGTGTTCTTCGCCGGATGGGATGGCGACGAGCCCTCCGCCGACCTGGTGCGCGCCGCCGCCATCGTCGAGATGGTGCACCTGGCGACGCTCGTCCACGACGACATCCTCGACGGCGCCTCGATTCGCCACAGCTCGCAGACCGCCGACGCCCGTTACGGCTCACACGCCGCCGTGCTTCTCGGCGACGCCCTTTTCGCACAGGCCCTCAAGCTCACCGCCGACTTCCCCACCGTCGAGGTTTGCCGCGTCGTGGCCACCGCCCTGCGCGATGTGTGCTCCGGCGAAATCTGCCAGACCTTCGCCCGCGGCGACGACGCGCTCTCGCTGGACGCCTACCGTCGCATCATCAAGATGAAGACGGCGGACCTGTTCGAGGTCTCCTGCCTTCTGGGCGCCATGTACTCCGGACGCGGGGGCGACTATCGCCTCGCCTGTGCGGAATTCGGCAGCCGGCTGGGCGTGGCCTATCAGATTTTCGACGACCTCGCCGATTTCGTTGGCGATGCGGGCAAAATCGGCAAAACGCTCGGCACCGACCTGGCCAGCGGCAAGTTCACCCTGCCCCTCCTGCTCTGGCTGAACAACCTGCCTCAGGAGCGCCGGGCCGCCGAGCTCGCCGCCATCCGCTCGGGCGCCCTCGATGTCGAGGCCGTGGCCGCCCGCCTTCGCGAATCGGGCGCCCTGCGCGCCTGCCGCGAAAACTTCCTCGCCGAACTCGCCGCCGCCGAAGCCGCCATCGCGCCGCACAAGGACGCGCCGTCGGCGCCCTACCTCGCCGCGCTCATCGCCTTCGTGCGAGCCCAGATGGAACGGCTCCCCGTCGACTGACGCGATAAATCGGCATGTTCTCGACCACCGCGCGCGAGCGACTGGCGCTCACCGTCCTGCTCCTGAGCGCCCTGGCAGCCCTGGCTCTGGCCGCCCGGAGGCCCTGATAGGAGGCCGCAATCGGCCTCGAAAAATTTACACGGAAAACTGTTTTTTCCGGTTGCACCCGGCCTGCTTCGGGGGAAGTTACGCGCCGTCCCAGCAAAAGAAGGGACGGGACGCAAGTGGCGAACAGGGAGGACCCGGCAAGGGCGCCCCCGGTGCGTAGATCCGATGGTCGGAAACACTGGCGTCCTTCAACAGAGAAAAGTAAGTCAATGGAAAATAAGCTGTTTGTCGGCAACCTCGCTTGGGCTGCCACCGAGGAAGACCTCTCCCAACTCTTCAGCCAGTTCGGCACCGTCGAGTCCGTGGAAGTGCTCCGCGACAAGTTCACCAACCGCGCCCGCGGTTTCGCCTTCCTCACCATGTCCACGGACGCCGAGGCGGCCAACGCGGTCTCCAATCTTGAAGGCAAAGAATTCATGGGTCGCCCCCTGAAGGTCAATGTCGCCCGTCCCCGCGAAGAAGGCGCCCCGCGTCGTTCCTTCGGCGGCCCCCGCGAAGGCGGCTTCGGCGGCGGCGAGCGTCGCTCCTTCGGCGGCCCCCGCGAAGGCGGCTTCGGCGGCGGCGAGCGTCGCTCCTTCGGCGGTCCCCGCGAAGGCGGCTTCGGCGGCGGCCAGGGTCGCTCCTTCGGCGGCCCCCGCGAAGGCGGCTTCGGCGGCGGCCAGGGCGGAGGCGGCTATCGCTTCAAGCCCAAGCCCCGTCGCGACTTCGGCTCCGACGAGTAATCCTCGGGACTGAAATCCTGCTTAAAGCGCCCTTCGCCTCGCGATGGGCGCTTTCATTTTGTCCCTATCCCTTGGCAGTACGCGGGGGGCCGCCCCGGCAAAAGCCGATCGGGCTACGCCTCGCTTGGGTGCGCCACAGGGACAGCGCTTCCCCGCAAGACCCGCCAGGCCACCCCCAACGAGGCGGCCGCCGCAAACAAAAGGCCGACACGAACACCGAAGTGGGCGGCCAGATAGCCGGCAAGCAGTCCCCCGAAGGGCAACATCCCGGAGAAACTCATGTGGAAAAGCCCGATGACTCTCCCGCGGTACGCCTCGTCCACGGTGTGCTGCAGCAGTGTGTTCGTCCCCGCCATGGCGGACACGCCGCCGTAACCCGAAAGCGCCAGGAAAAACCAGGCCACATGCATGGGCGGCAGCCATGACATACCCGCCAGACCCGCGCCCAGGCAGGCCGCGCCCAGCGCGATACGCCGCTCCAGCCCCCGGGTATCGCGACGCGCCGCCAGGGATAACGCGGCGACAAACGAGCCCACCGACACGGCCGACAACAAAGCCCCGTAGGTGGAGGCGTCGCCCGCATACTCCTCTCGCGCCAGGCGGGGAAGCAGCACGGCGTAGGACAGCCCGAACAGGCTGAGGGCCGCGGCGGCGGGGATGAGCAAACGGCAGGTGCGGTTGCCCCGGGCATAACGCAACCCGTCGGCCAGTTCGCGCAACGGAGGCTCCTTGCCCACCTGCCTCTCCGGCTCCGGCGCCAGTCGCATGGCCAGCAGGGCGCCGATCACGGGAATGAACGAAAGCGCGTCGAGCGCGAAGCACACGAATGCGCCGGCCGCCGCGGGCCCCGACAGCCGTTCGCCGTTCACATAGATCCAACCGGCCATCGCCGGCCCCACAAAGCGCGCGAGATTGAACAGCGACGAGTTCAGGGCGATGGCCCGGGCAAGCAGCGCGGGATTCTCCACAAACCTCACGATCATGACCTGCCGGGCCGGCACCTCGATGGAGGAGACAAGCCCCCTCGCCAGACACAAAGCGCCAAGCATGCCGACCGACACACCGTCAAACCAGGCGTAGCAGGCCAGCGCGCAGGAGGAGACCAGGCCCGCCATCTGCGCGACGAGAAGAAAGCGCATACGGTCCACCCGGTCGGCCAGCACCCCCGCGAACGGCGCGAACAGGAAATTGGGAATCTGCTGAAGAAAGCTGAACCACCCCTGGGCCACCAGGCTCCCCGTAATCGCATAAACGAGCCAGTTCACCGCCGTCTGCGTGCACCAGCTGCCGGTGAGCGAAAACGCCTGACCGAACCAGAACAGACGGAAGTTCCGGGCGCGAAAGGGGGCTAACATGTCCGGCAGCATGGGCGGTGGCGCGCTGCAAATTGCACAAGACGGGCGGGATTGAGAGAACCATTTTCCCCGCCTCGCCGAATGCCGGCCCGAGCACCCACCTAGCGCGCCGCGCAGACCGTTCGCCATCGCCCTGCCGAGCACCCGGAGACGGCCCCCCGGCTTTTCGCGCCGCAAATCGCCGACTCGGATTGCGAAATGCGGATTGCGAAATAGCTACCCGTTCCTGCGGCCTTACGAACGGCAAGCCCTCGACCGTTTACCGACCCGCATTCCGCTCCCCGCAATGTCCCTTTTCCGCCTCGTCTCCGACCACGCGCCCGCCGGCGACCAGCCCGCCGCCATCGCGGCTCTGGAAGGATCGGTGCGCGCCGGACACAAGCACCAGACGCTCCTGGGCGTCACCGGCTCGGGCAAGACCTTCACGATGGCCAACCTCATCGCGAACCTCGACCGGCCGGCGCTCATCCTCTCGCACAACAAGACCCTGGCGGCCCAGCTCTATTCGGAGTTCAAGAGCTTCTTCCCGCACAACGCCGTCGAGTACTTCATCTCCTATTACGACTTCTATCAGCCCGAGGCGTACATCCCGTCCACCGACACCTTCATCGAGAAGGACGCCGCCATCAACGACGACATCGAGCGCCTGCGCATCGCCGCCTCCTCCGCCCTGCTCTCCCGCCGCGATGTCATCGTGGTGGCCTCCGTCTCCTGCATCTACGGCCTCGGCTCCCCCGAAGACTTCAAGGCCATGATGCTGCCCCTGCGCGCGGGCATGCCTCTGCGACGCGACGCGCTCCTGGCGCGCCTCGTCGAGATGCTCTACCGGCGCGACGAGATCAAACTGGAGCGCTGCTGCTTCCGCGTGCGCGGCGAGACCGTGGACATCTACCCGGCCTACATGGAAACGGCCGTGCGCGTGGAGTTCTGGGGCGACGAGGTCGAGCTCATCCGCGAGCTCGACCCGGTCTCCGGCAAGCCCGGCGCGAAGCTGGAGAAGTTCGACCTGTATCCGGCCAACCAGTATGTGACCCCGCGCGAACGCGTGGAGGCCGCCATCGCCGGCATACGCGCCGAACTGGAAACGCGCGTGGCGCACTTCGAGAAGGCCGGCCGCCTCGTGGAGGCGCAGCGCATCCGCATGCGCACCGAGCACGACATCGAGATGCTCCACGAGACCGGTTTTTGCCGCGGCATCGAGAACTACTCGGCGCACATGAGCGGCCGCGCCGACGGCGGGCGCCCCTGGTGCCTCCTCGACTTCTTCCCCAAGGACTACCTGCTCTTCATCGACGAAAGCCATGTGACCGTGCCCCAGGTGCGCGGCATGTACCACGGCGACCGTTCGCGCAAGGAACGCCTCGTCGAATACGGGTTCCGGCTGCCCACCGCCCTCGAAAACCGCCCGCTGCGCCCCGAAGAGTTCGACTCCGTCACGCCGCAGACCGTCTATGTCTCGGCCACTCCGGCCGATTACGAGATTTCCGTCTCCAAGTGCGTCGCCGAGCAGGTCATCCGGCCGACCGGGCTGCTCGACCCGCTCATGGAAATCCGGCCCCTCAAGGGGCAGGTCGAAGACTGCATAGGCGAGGCCAAGGCCGCCGTCGAAGCGGGCCAGCGCACGCTCGTCACCACGCTGACCAAGCGCATGAGCGAGGACCTTTGCGAGTTCATGCGCGAGGCCGGCCTGCGCGTCGAATACCTGCACAGCGACATCGACGCCATCGAGCGAGTCGAGATCCTGCGCCGTCTGCGCGCCGGCAAGTTCGACGTGCTCATCGGCGTGAACCTCCTGCGCGAAGGCCTCGACCTGCCCGAGGTCGGACTCGTCGTCATCCTCGACGCCGACAAGGAGGGCTTCCTGCGCAGCGAGACCTCCATCATCCAGACAGCCGGCCGCGCGGCGCGCCATTCCGAAGGCCGCGTCATCCTCTACGCCGATGTGATGACGAAATCCCTGATGCGCGCGGTCGCCACCTGCAAGCTGCGCCGCGAGCGACAGGAGGCCTACAACCGCGAGCACGGCATCACGCCGCGCTCCGTGCGCCGCGCCGAGCAGGCCGCGCTCCTGGAGGCCGAACCGGACGAAGCCACGCTGCTGGTCGCCGAGGGCACCAAGGACCGCGACCTCGCCGCCATCCTCTCGGAACTGGAGGAGGAGATGCTGGCGGCTTCCGACCGGCTCGAGTTCGAGAAGGCCGCGCAGCTGCGCGACCAGATCGCCGTGCTGCGCGGCGAGTCGCCCAAGGGCGTGCGCACCAAGGCCGGCGGCACCGCGTCGGGAAAATTCAAATACGCCAAGGCGTCCCCCCGCAAACCGCGGGCCTGACCGCCGTGGCCGGCGCGCTCACTTCGCGGCGCGCTTGAGCGCCTCGATCCAGGCGTCCAGCAGCGGCCCCGCCGAGGAGGGCGACCAAACGAGGCCGAACTCCAACTCCGGACCCTTCGGCGTAAGCGGCTTGAGCAGCACGCCGGGAGGCGCCCAACAGGCGTACGGGGGAAGCAGCAGCGCCACGCCGCCGCCGGAGGCGACGGAGGTGAGCATCGCCGTGCTCGAGGTCACCTGACCGGCGATCATCGGCTCGAAACCTCGCTCGCGGCACACGCCCGTAAGCCATCCCGCGTAATCCGGGTAGGACTTCTTCGAGTAAACCCAGAACCGCTCGCCGGCGGCGTCGCGCCATTTCACGCGCTCCTCACCGGCAAGCCGGTGGCCGGCCGACACGGCGAGAAGAAGCGGATATCTCACGACGGGCGCGTAGGGCATTCCGCCGTACGGCCCGTTGTCGTCGGGCTCCGACACGAACGCCGCATCGATTTCTCCCTCGGCGAGAGCCTTGGCCATGTCGGCCGCGCTCAGCTCGTTCAGCACGAGCGAGACGCCGGGCCGGCTCTCGCGAAACAGCCCCATCGCCTTGGGAATAACCTCCGCGCCGGGCCCCGACAGGTGCCCCACGCGCAGTTCGCCGGACTCACCCTTGCCGGCCCGCCTCGCCTGCTCCACCGCGAAGGTGGCCCGCGCCAGGATGTCGCGCGCCTCGCGCAGGAAGACCCGGCCCGCCGGCGTGGGGATGGCGCCGCGCTTCGTGCGGTCCAGCAACCGCACGCCCACCTCATCCTCCAAATCCTTGATTTGGCGGCTCAACGGCGGCTGAGCCATGTGCAGCGCCTCCGCCGCCCGCCCGAAGTTCCCCTCGTCGGCGACCTTAACAAAGTACCTGAGGTGGCGCAGTTCCATGGCGGCGAACCTGATAAATACCTTTGAAGTATCAAGAATCGACCGAGGTGGTATTAGCACCCCGAACCGCTCCGGGTTATACTGTGCGCCGTCTCAAACGACCCCCGCACCCTATCGACTCCACCATCATGGCCAAAATCCTCCACCTCGACGCCTCCCCTCGCGGAGACCGCTCCAGCTCCCGCCTTCTCGCCAAAGAGTTCATGGCCGCCCGCCAGGGCGACACGGAAACCTACCGCGACCTGGGCCGCAACCCCGTGCCTTTCGTCTCCGAAAACTGGGTCGCCGGCGCCTTCTCGGCACCCGCCGAACGCACGACTGAGGCCGCCGCCGCCATCGCCATATCCGACGCGCTCGTGGACGAGCTTCTCGCCGCGGACCGCCTTGTGATCAGCGCCCCGATGTACAACCTCGCCGCACCCGCCTCGCTGAAGGCCTGGATCGACCAGATTGTCAGAGGAGGCCGCACCTTCGGCATGAACGAACAGGGCTACTTCCCGATGGTTCACGGCAAGAAGGCGCTGATCATCCTCGCCTCCGGCGGCGTCTTCTCCGGCACCCCCTATGACTTCGAGGAACCCTACCTGCGCGCCATCCTCGGCTTCATCGGAATCACCGATGTGACCTTCGTGCGCGCCGAGGGCATGAACCTCGGCGACGAGGCCAAGGCGAAGGGCCTTTCCGCCGCCCGCGCCAAACTCGCCGAACTCGCGAAGTCCTGGTAACCGCTCTTTCACCCCCACAACCCAAATACGAAACATGAAAAACAGCCTCAGCCTCCTCGCGCTTCTCGCCCTGCCCTGCGCGCTCTCCGCCGAACCGGTCTCCTACACGGTCGACCCGGTCCATTCCTCCGTGAACTTCAAGGTGCGCCACCTCGTCTCCAAGGTGACCGGCAGCTTCGGCGAGTTCTCCGGCAAAATCATCCTCGACGAAGCCAAGCCCGAGGCCTCCTCCGCCGTCGGTGAAATCAAGGTCGTCAGCGTCGG
Source organism: uncultured Opitutia bacterium (assembly GCA_945957395.1). GTDB lineage: Bacteria > Verrucomicrobiota > Verrucomicrobiia > Opitutales > UBA953 > CAMFKE01. Next base: position 47,048 of record CAMFKE010000001.1, on the reverse strand, counting down.
CACCGGCAACGCCAAGCGCGATGCGCACCTGCAAGGCGGCGACTTCTTCAAGGCCGAGCAAAACCCGACCATGACCTTCAAGTCCACGGCGTGGAAGAAGTCCGCCGAACCCAACACCTATGAGGTGACCGGCGACCTCGCCTTCGCCGGCGCCACCAAGCCCGTGACGCTCAAGCTCGTGCACACCGGCACCGCCGACAACCCGATGACCAAGGGCAAGGTCGGCGGCTTCGAAGCCACCGCCAAGATCGACCGCACGCAGTGGGGCATGACCTACGGCAAGGGCATGATCGGCGACGAGGTCGAGATCTCCATCCAGATCGAAGCCTCGCTGGACAAGCCCGCTGCGGCCGAAAAGCCCGCCAAGAAGTAAGGGGCTCCTCCGAAACCTACCACCACACGGGCGGCGGCGACGCCGCCCGTTTTTCAATCCCGACGCCAAGCTCATCCATGAAACTCGGCCATGTTCACCTGAAGGTGCGCAACCTCGACAGGGCCCTCGGCTTTTACCGCGACCTGCTCGGCCTGCGCGTCACCGAACGGCTCGACGACTCGATGGTGTTCCTCTCGTTCGGCTCCGCGCATCACGACATCGCGCTCCAAGCACTCGGGGCGAACGCGCCGACTCCGCCCGAACACGCGACAGGACTCTACCACACCGCCTTCGAAGTGGATTCGGAGGACGACCTGCGCACGCTCGCCCAAAGGCTCACCGACGCCGGCCATCGCCTCTCGGGCGTCGACCACGGCATCAGCCACGCGCTCTACCTGAGCGACCCCGATGGCAACGGCGTGGAAATCTACCGCGACACCCGCGCCGAGAACGGCCGTCCGCTTTGGCACGGCGCCTCCTCCCGCCTCAAACCTTAACCAAGCCCAGCCTCTCACTTTATGATCACCCTCCGCCCCGCCGACCAACGCGGCCTCGCCGACCACGGCTGGCTGCTCGCCAAACACACCTTCTCCTTCGCCGACTACCACGACCCGCGCCACATGGGCTTCCGCGCCCTGCGCGTGATGAACGAGGACCGCATCGCGGGCGGCATGGGCTTCGGCATGCACCCGCACTCCGACATGGAGATCCTGACCGTGCTGCTCTCCGGCGCGCTGCGCCATCGCGACAGCATGGGCAACGAGGGCGTCATCCGCCCCGGCGAAATCCAGTACATGAGCGCCGGCACCGGGGTGCGCCACAGCGAGTTCAACGACTCCGCCACCGAGCCAGCACACCTGTATCAGATTTGGATTCTCCCGTCGCGCCGCGGACTCCCTCCCGCCTACGCCGCGCGCGACTTCCGCCACGCCGCCCCGGGCGCACTCACCACGCTGGCCGCCCCCACCGGCGCCGAGGGCTCGATGGCCATCCAGGCCGACGCGTCCGTCCTCCTGGCGAAATTCGAGGGAGCCGAAAAGCTCACGCACACACTTGCGCCCGGACGCCACGCCTGGGTGCAGGCGCTGAGCGGAGCCATCGTCGTGAACGGAATAAAACTCGCGGAAGGCGACGGCGCCGCGCTCTCCGACGAGCCGTCCGTGACGCTCACCGGCACGCCCGGCGCGCAGGCGCTGGTGTTCGACCTGGCCTGACCCGCAGAGGAGCCGGCGCGAGCGGAGGAAAGGAGGCGGAGCTCAAGCCGCCGCTTCCCTTCGCACCGGTTTCGGGCAAGGTGCACGGCATGAAACGCCCTTTGATTCTGCTCGGCTGCGGCTACATCGGCACGGCCCTCGCTCGCGAGGCCCTTCGGGAAGGCCGGGGCGTGCACGCCCTCGTTCGCTCCGAGGCCAAGGCGCAAGCGCTTCGCGAAATCGGCCTCACGGGCGTCGTCGCCGGGGATGTGGCCGAAGACGGCTGGCACGACGCGTTCCCCCTGCGCGAAGCCGACGCGGTCTACTGCGTGAGCTCGGGAGGCGGAGACGACACGGCCTACCGCCGGGCCTACGCCGAGGGCATGGCGTCGGCCTTGCGCTGGGCGCGCGGGCGCCACATCGGCACCTTCGTCTACACCTCCTCCACCGGCGTCTATCCGCAGACGGGCGGGGTCACCGTTGACGAGACCTCCGCCGTCGGGGGCGACACGCGCTCCGACATCCTGGCGCTGACCGAAAGGCTTCTGCTGGAACGGGCCGGCGAAGCCGGCTCCGGCATCGGACGCGCGTTCGCCCTGCGCCTGGGCGGACTCTACGGCCCGTGGCGTCATTATATGCTGGATACGCTTCTTCGCGGCGAGACCCGCTTCGCCGGAGGCGGCGACTTCAGGGTGAACTACCTGCATCGCGACGACGCCGTCTCGGCGCTGCTGGCGGCCCTCGGGCCGCCCGACGCCGCGAGGAACGGGGTCTACAATGTCACGGACGGGCACCCGGAGACCAAATCCGCCATCGCGCGCTGGCTGGCCGCCCGGCTCGGTCTGCCCGAGCCGGCCTTCGATGCGGGTACACTCACCGCGCGCGCCGCCAGACGCGGCGCCGCTTCGCCCGACAGGATTGTGAGCAACCGCGCCTTCCGCACCGAGTTCGGGTGGACGCCGGCATACCCTGACTTCCGGTCCGGATACGAGGCCATCCTCAGCCGGGGCGGCCTCGCCTGAATTTCGCACCGCTGCGCGGTGCCGGGAGACTCGCCGACGGAGTCGCCGCACCCGGATGCGAAAACCCGGCGTGGCGCAAAGCGCCACGCCGGGTTTTCCGTGCGATGAATCTCCGCGAGCGCATGCGCGCCACGCGGCAGGGCGGCCTCAGGCCTCCTGGTCGGTGAGCCAGCGCTCCGCTTCGATGGCGGCGCGGCAGCCCATGCCCGCGGCCGTGATGGCCTGGCGGTACACATGGTCGGCACAGTCGCCGGCGACAAACACGCCGGGGACGGAAGTGCGCACGGTGGAGTTGTCGGGGCAGATGACATAGCCGGACTCGTCGCAAGGCAGGGAGCCGGCGAGGAAGTCGGTGTTGGGCTTGTGGCCGATGGCGACGAACACGCCCTTGCAGGGAATCTCGCGCTCCGCGCCGGTCACGGTGTCCTTCACGCGCAGGGCGCGCACCTTGCCGTCCTCGCCGCCGAGCACGGCCGTGGGCTGGCTGTTCCAAGCGGTTTCAATCTTGGGATGCTCGACCACGCGACGCGCCATGATTTCGGAAGCGCGAAGCTTGTCGCGACGGTGCACCAGGGTGACCTTCGAGGCGAAGCGCGTGAGGAAAATCGCCTCCTCGGCGGCCGAGTCGCCGCCGCCGAGCACGACGACCTCGCGATTGCGGTAGAAGGCGCCGTCACAGGTGGCGCAGGTGGTCACGCCGTTGCCGCCGTAGTACTCCTGCTCGCCGGGGATGCCCAGAAGCTTGGGGGAGGCGCCGGTGGCGATGATCACCGACTTGGCCTCGTAGGTGCGGGTGCCGGAAACCAGCTTCTTGACCGGACCGGAAAAGTCGACCGAGTCGATGCGGTCGGATTCGAAGCGCGCGCCGAACTTGGCGGCCTGGCGGCGCATGTTGTCGGTGAGCATGTAGCCGTCGACGCCCTCGGGGAAGCCGGGGAAGTTCTCCACCTCGGAAGTGGTGGTGAGCTGGCCGCCGGGCTGGACGCCTTCGATGACGAGCGGGTTCAGGTTGGCGCGGGCCGCATAGATGGCGGCGGTGAGACCGGCGCAACCGGTGCCGAGAATGATGACGTTTTCCATGGAAGTGTTGAAAAAGGGGATGAAGAGGGGATGCAAGGCTTCCCGGTTTCGCTCCGAGCGCAAGCGAACCGCGACACCAGCCTCCCCGTGCGCGCGCGCCGCCTAAAAAACGCCGGCGGCGGCCGCCCGAGGACGACCGCCGCCGCTTTGACCGAATCGGATTCGTCACCGTGCGGAGCCTGCGCCGACCTTGATCGGACCGACCCTTGCTTCGGGCATGGCGCCGACGCCACCCCGCACGGTGAGGAATCCCGAGGCAATCAACCTAACAATAAAGGGAGGCGAAGCGCCCGGCGGGTCACTCGGCCTTGGCTTGGACCACGGAACGGCCCTCACCGGCCAGTTCGGCGGTGAGCGGGTAGTAGCCGTCCTTGATGACGATGCGCTGGCCCTCCTGCGAGGCGATGAACTTCACGAACTCCTCCACGAGGGGGTCGACGCGCTTGCCCGGAGCGCGGTTGATGTAGATGTAGAGGAAGCGAGAGAGCGGGTAGTCGCCCGAGAGGCAGTTCTCGTAAGTGGGTTCCACATACTTGCCCTCGGAGTCGCCCAGGGGCAGCGCGCGCACGCCGGGCGTCACATAGCCGATGCCGGAGTAGCCCACGCCGGCGATGTCGTTGGCGACACCCTGCACCACGGTGGACGAGCCCGGCTGTTCCTTGACCGTCGGCAGGAAGTCACCCTTGCGCAAGGCGTGCTCCTTGAAGAAGCCGTAGGTGCCCGAGGCGGAGTTGCGCCCGTAGAGGGAGACCGGCCTGGCGGCCAGAGCGCCCTGAGCGCCGACCTGCGACCAGGTGGCGACGGCGGCGCCGCCGGACTTGCGGGTGGAGGAGAACATGCCGTCCACCTGCTTGAGCGTGAGCCCCTTCACCGGGTTGTCCTTGTGGACGAACACGGCCAGGGCGTCGACGGCCACCTTGATCTCGGTCGGCTTGTAACCGTACTTCTTCTCAAAGGCCGAGATTTCCTCACGCTTCATCGGGCGCGACATCGGGCCGATCTGGGCGGTGCCCTCGATCAGCGCGGGAGGGGCGGTGGCGGAACCCTTGCCCTCGATCTGCACCTTCACATTCGGGTACTTGGCCTTAAAACCCTCGGCCCAGAATGTCATCAGGTTGTTGAGCGTGTCGGAGCCGATCGAGTTGAGGTTACCGGAGACGCCCGAGACCGTCTTGTACTCGGGGACGGCGGCTTCCACCTCGACGGAGGCCGCGGAGGCGGCGGCGGAGAACGCCAGCGAGGCGCCGGCGAAGGCGATGAGTTTTTGTAGCGACTTGGTCATATTGGCGAAGGGCGTGAAAGCGTTCGTGGTTTACGCCGCCCATTATCACCCGCCGTGTTACGGTTTCATGCCGGCCGCGAAAGAAAGGCGTGAACCCGACAGCACCGTGCGCCGAAACCTGCGGCGAGGAAGGCTTCGGACCAGCCGAACTTCCCACTTCACATCCCGCGGTCCGGGCGGGTAGGTTGTGGACGGCCCCATGTCCGACACCACCCCCGATTCCAAGCCGCGGCCCGCGCGCTCAAGCAAAGGCGAACCGCCCCGTCCGCCCGTCGTCAAACGAACGCCGCTTCGGCACAGGACCTGGTTCTGGATGTTCGTCGTCATCGGCGTGCTCATCGCCGTGCCGTTCGTGCGGCTGGTGTTCAACATCCTGCGACCGGATGCGGACAAGCCCGCAACACTCGCCCGGCGCGCGCTGCGCGCCCCGGAGGACGTCTCCGTCGGCACCACGCACTCCGCCGCGCTCGCCGAGGCCGAAATCGCGCGCGCCGTGCGTATCGGGGAAATCCTTACGCAAGAGCCCTCCGATTCGCCGACACCGCCCGACATCGCCGCCGGCCGCGCGTTCGACGCCACGCTCACGGCGGAGTTCCTGACGCGCTTCCGCGCCGCGGTGGAAAAGGCCGACTCCACCCCGCCCTCGCCGGCCACGGAATCGCCGGACACGGCGGCCTACGACGGGGCCCTTCGCGCCGAGTGCGCCGCCGCCCGGGCCGCGCGCGACGCGGCAGGGCTCAACCGAGCCGCCCGCCTGCGCCTTCGGCTCGCCGGAGCGCTGCGCACCTGCGCCGCCTCGCCGGCCGCGCTCATGGAGGCTCTGGAGCACGAGCGCTCGGTGTTCGCCGAAATCCGCGCGGACGCGGCGCTGCTGGTCGCGGACACGGCCGAGCTCAAGCCCACCCTGGACGCGCTGGCCCGCCACGCGCTCGCGCCCGACGAGGCCACGGCCTCGCACCAGGCGGCGGCCTTCGACGCCTCGCTCGAGCGCGCCCCGGACGCCGGGCTCGCCGCCATGAGGGCGAACGCCTCGGCCTTCGCCTCGCGCACGCCGTTCCTGCGTCTGGCGCTCGCCGGACGCCGCCCGAACGCGCACCGCGAGAAAGTCTCCGCCCTGCTGGCCGACTTCGGCGCGGCCATGGCCAAGCCGGCGTTCCCCGCCGCCTGCCGCGCCTTTGCGCAGCCGGGCACCTTCCGCGACGCGCGGCTGGCTTCGCTGCTCCTTCGCGAGCGCGCGCTGGGACTGGCCCGCGCCGACGCCGCCACGCCGTATTTCTTCCGACAGGCGCCGGCCACGGATTCGTCCATGGAGGCGTTCGTGCTCAAGTTCACCGCCCTGGCCTCTTCCGACGACATCTTCGGCGAGGCCCTCCTGCTTCGCCGCCACGCCGAGCTCACGGCGCTGCTGGCCAGGCGCGACCGCACCCGTTTCGACGCCGCCGCCACAGCCTACGCGCTGGCGTTGGAATCGCGCAGGGACGCGGCGGGCAACCTGCCCCGGGACATCGGCGGGCTGTTCGAGGGCCTCTGCGACACCTTCCCTTCCGACCCGTTCACCGACGACGCCGTGATCTATTCGCGCAAGCGCATGACCCTGCACAGCCCCGGCGCTGACGCTGTGAATCTGGGCGGGCTCGAGGACGCCGAATTCGCCTCGGAAAACGCGCAGCTGTGGGAACCGACCGTGACACTGGAACCGGAACGCCCGACCAACCCCGCCGCCTTCGGCCTGCGCCCTTCGGACCTGGACAAGCCCGTGCGCAAGCCGTGGGAATTCCCTTCGCAATAAACGCCCATGCGCATCGTCATCCAACGCGTCACCCGGGCCTGCGTGCGCGTCGAAGGCGCCGTCGCCGGCGAAATCGGCAAAGGCCTGCTCATCCTGCTCGGCGTGGAACCCGAGGACACGACGGCCGACGCCGACAAGCTGGCCGACAAGGTATCGAAGCTGCGCGTGTTTGAGGACGCCGAGGGCAAAATGAACCTGGCGTTGCCCGAGACCGGAGGCGGGGCGCTCGTGGTGAGCCAGTTCACACTTTTCGGCTCGGTGGCCAAGGGCAACCGGCCGTCCTTCAACCGCGCGGCGCCGCCGGCGCACGCCACGCCGCTCTACGAGCGTTTCGCGCAAAGACTCTCGGAAATACTCGGCAAGCCCGTGCCCACCGGCGTGTTCGGCGCCGACATGCAGGTGGAGCTGACCAACGACGGGCCCGTGACGCTCATCCTGGACACCCGCCGGCCGGACTTCTAAAGCCCGCGCCGACGGAGCGCCGGATTACTCGGGCAACACGAGATGCTCGAGCGCCGCGTCCTCGCGCAGGTACTTGCGGGCGAAGCCCGAGAGGTCGGCCGCGGTGAGCGCGGCGAGCTGGGCCTCCCACTGGGCCTCGTGATTCACCGGCATGCCGAAAGCGCAGTTGAGCGCCGCGGCGCTGGCGCGAGCGCCGATGGTCTGGCGCCCCATGCGACGGCCGGCGCGCAGGCGGGTCTTGGCCGCGTCGATCTCGCCGGGATCGAAGTCGCCGCGACGCATGCGGTCCACCTCCAGGCGCATCTCGTGAAGCACGGCCTCGGCCTGCTCCGGAGCGGTTCCCGCATAAAGCGAGAACATGCCGTAAGCGGGGAAACACAGGCGCGAGGCGGCCACGAAGTAGGCCATGCCGCGCTCCTCGCGCACCGAGAGGAAGAGTTTCGAGGCCATGCCGGACATGAGCTCGTCGAGCAGTTCGCCCGCCACGAAATCATCGCACACCAGCCCGGTGTCGGGGAAGGCCAGGTGCACGACGGCCTGCTCGCAATCGCGCTTCTCCACGATGCGCCCGGTGCGAGCCGGCTTTTCAAAGGGAACTTCGACGCGCGCGAGCGGGCCGCCCGAAAGCTTGCCGAACTTCGCGGTGAGCGAGGCCAGCACGGTGTCGCGGTCGAACGCGCCCGCCACGGCGATGACGAGGTTGTCCGGCACGAGCAGGCCCTTGTGCAGCTCGCGCAGGGTGTCGGCGGGCATCTTCTCGAGATGCTTCACCAGGCCCATGTGGTCGACCGCCACCGGGTGCTCGCCGAAGAACGCCAGGCGCACGGCGTTGCGCGCCCACTCCACGACATCGTCCTCGTCGTCCTTGATCGAGGCGACCTGAGCCTCGCGCTCCGACTTCACCGTCTTCCTGTCGAAGGTCGGGCGCAGGAGCGCCTCGGCGAAGATGTCCTCGGCCAGCTCGCGGTCGGTGGCGAGCATCTCCAGGGAAAGCCCGAGGGTGTTGTTGCCCGCAAGGTCCACGAGCGAGCCGCCGGAGCCCTCCACGGCTTCGGCCACGGCCTCGGCGTCGCGCGCCGAGGTGTCGCGGCACAGCAGCGTGGAAAGCAGGGCGGACGAGCCGCGGGCCTCGGGCTTCTCGTAAAGGCAGCCGCCCACGGAGACGGCGCGGTAGTGCACCTTGGGGAAACCGGAGAAAGGCTGAAGCAGCACGCGCACGCCGTTGGGCAGCACGACCGTCTCGAAGTCAGCGGGGCGTCCCTCGTTTTTGGATACGGCGGCGGGCGAGGCGCCCTTCTCTTCCGGCTCCAGGGTGACGGCGGTGCAGCGTTCGTCGACCAGGTAGCGCACGGCGGCTTCGCGCACGGCCTCGGGCGTGAGCGTCTCCAGGCGTTCCAGGTAGATCTTGGCGTAGCCGAGGTCGCCCAGCACGCACCACTCGGCGCCCAGACGGCCGGCCTGGCCGGATACGGTCTTGCGGCTGTTCACCAGGCCCACGAGCGTGCGCCGGCGCGCCTTTTCCAAGCGTTCCGCGGGCACGCCCTCGTCGATGAGCTTCTTGATTTCGGCGCGGATGCCGGCCTCGACCTCGGAGCGCTTGCCGGTGTCGGAGCAGTAGGAGACCCAGAAGAGCCCGGTCTCGCCGGGGTTCCACACGCTCGCGTCAATCTGGTGAACCAGCCCCTGGTCGGCGTGCAGGTGGCGATGGAAGCGCGAACTTTCGCCGTGGCCGAGCACATGCGCGAGCACATCGAGCGCCGGAGCGTCGGCGTGAGCGAGGCCCGGGATGCGCCAGGTCATGACGCCGCGCAGGATGCGAACATCGGAACGCAGCGTGAGCGCGCGCGGGGCGAGCTGGGGCGGCTCCGACGGCACGAGCGCGGGGGGCACGGCGCGCCCCTCGTGCACGCCGAAGTACTTCTCGGCGAGCGCGAACACCGCGTCGGGCTCGGCCGCCCCGGCGACCACGAGCACCATGTTGTTGGGCGCGTAGCGCGCCTTGTAGTAGGCGTAGAGCTCGTCGCGCGTGATCTTCTCGAAAATGGATTTCTCGCCGATGACGGGGAAACGGTAAGGGTGCGCGCGGAACGCCTCGGCCAGCACGCCCTCGGAAAGCAGCGAATCCGGCTCGTCGTCGCGCATGGCGATTTCGCGCAGGATGACCTGCCGCTCGCGGGAGGCCTCCTCCGGGTCGATGGTCGCGGCGAGCGTGAGCTCGGCGAGCACATCCAGGGAGATTTCGAGGCCCTCGGCCGGCCCGTCCACATGGTACACCGTACGGTCGAAAGTCGTGTAGGCGTTCAGGTTTCCGCCCACCCGCTGCACGGCTTGTGTGAGTTCGCGGCAGCCGTACTTGGCGGTGCCCTTGAACACCATGTGCTCCACATAGTGCGAAAGCCCGGAGCCGAGCAGGTCGCCCTCGTGGATGCTGCCGGTCTTCACCCACACCTGCGCGGAAACCAGCCCCGCCGCATGATCCGGCCGGAACAGCACGACGAGCCCGTTCTTGAGCGTGTGACGATACGGCGCGGGCGGGAGAAAATCGGCGGTGGACAGGGACATGGGCAAGGAGGGCGGCGAGGGATTCGAGGGGCCGTTTTCGGCGAAGGCACCGAACCGGACCGCAATGGCGTGCCCGGCGAGAGGGTGATGTGCGACCCCCTTTTTTGAAATCCTTCGGGTTTGTCGAGGGTCGGAGCGCCCGACGACCGCCGAGGAAGGTTCGGCGTGTGCGCAAAAAAGCCGGCCCCCGCAGCGGGGCCGGCTTTTCGCCAACGACGGGAATTTCCCCGCGTCGAACGGGATCAGAAGTTGAACTGGAGCTGGGCGGCCAGGCGGTGCGCGTCGGTGACGTCGGCGTAGGGCGCCGCGGAGGTGTTGGTGCGCTTGTCGGTGTAGGTGTACACGAGGGTCAGCTCCCAGCCTTCGCCGAACTGAATCTCGGTGCCGATGTCGTACTCGCAGACCTGCATGCGCGGGGCGTTGGTGGCGAACTTGCGGGCGCCGTCATAGTAGTTGAATCGGATGAACGGGATGTACTCCATGGAGCCGTCAACAATGCGGTAGCTGGCCTGCACATAGCCGCCCTGCAGCGTCTCCATCTCGATGCGGGTGCGATTGCCGTTGAGCTGGGGGCCTTCGCCGAAGGTCCACTCGGCCTCGAGACCGAAGGGCTGCGGGTACATGATGAAGTGAGCGGACATGCGGTTGTCGCGGAACTCGCTGCGAGTGCTCGACATGAAGTCGCCGCCGCCGACGCCGGCGGTCTTTTCCACCACATACTTGCCGACATAGCCGCCGAAGCCGGCTTCGTAGATCTGGCCGGAGGCGGTCTGCCACGGCACGCTCAGGCGGGCCAGCAGGTGGGGTTCGCCATTGAGGTCGGACTTGTTGAGGCCCTGTCCGTTGTAGGCGCCGACGGTGAACACGCCGTAGTCGCCGGAGCCCTTCAGGCCTTCCTTCACCAGCTTCTTGAAGAGTTCGCGGTGCTCCTTGCCGGCCCACATGTAGTAGACGCCGTAGTCGCGCTCGCCTTCCACGGCGGAGTTGAGCGCCTCGGGGCGTTCCATGGGCAGGCGGTTCTGCGAGGACTGCAGATTCACCCAGCCGTAGGGCACCTTGGAAAGACCCGCGCGCAGGCGGTGTTCCTTGGCGTCATCGAAGCTCAGGTCGAAGTAGATGTCGCGAGCCTGAACGCCGACGCCGGAGCCGACGGTGGCCTGCATGTCGAGCTGCGAGTAGAAATAGAGGTTGTCGGTAACATCGCCGGAGACCTTCAGGCGACCGCGGCGGATCATGAGGCTCTCGGTGGGGCGCACCGACTTGTCGGCGGGCACATCGAGCGAGTCGGCCGAATCATTGAGCTGCTCGGTGAAGCGCGCCTGCACATAACCGTCGATCTTGATGCGGTCGTACCACTTGGTGGACTTCTTCACCGGGCCCAGGTCGTGCTTCTTGGCGGCCGTCTCCACGGAGCCGTTGACCTTGGAACCCTCGGCGCCCTTGGATTCTTCCGCCTTCTTGGGCGCGGACTGCTCGGCCTTCCTTGCCTCCTCCGCCTTCTTGGCGGCCTCGGCCTGTTGATTCTGCTGATCCTTCTTGAGGATCTCCTCGGCCTCCTCGGAGGTGAGCACCCCCTTCTTGACCATCTGATCGAGCACGACCTTGCCATCCAGGGCGAAGGCCGACGCGGTGCCGAGACCGGCGAAAAGGGCGAGAAGGCGGGCGAGTTTCATGGGAGTGGTACTCATGTTTTTTTGAAAACTGGAAAGTGAGGACAGGATGCCGCCCGATTGTGTCATTTTGATGACAAAACAGATACCTGTGTGAAAACTCCCCCACCCCCGAACACGCCCCCTCGCCGACTCGGAAAAGATTCCTCGGCGAAGCGTACGGAAAGAGTGCCGGAATTGCTTCAAACGGCGTTCAAAGGGGTGCCGGACGCTGAGCAAGCGGCAAAACGGGCGCCCCCGCGCGGGCGGGGGAAAGCGTCGGCCGGGGCGGTGAGCCACGCCGGGCCGTTCCGTCCCGGGCGCGCGTCAAGCCGGCTCGACAGGCGCGGCGACCGCAGGCAGTCTCCCTTGATAATCAGGGGCTTGCGGGCCGATTCGAGCCCGGCGCGCCCGATGCATTTTCCTCCGGTGCAAAGAAATCCCCAACGATACGCCCACCCATGAGCAACTTCGACTTCTCCAAGTTCACCGAAAAGTCCCGCGAGGCGGTCGCCGCCGCCCAGGCGCTCGCGCAGAAGCGCGGCAACCCGACCATCGAGACGCGCCACCTGCTCGCCGCACTGGTCGGGCAGAAGGACGGCGTCGTGCCGGCCCTGCTGGAAAAGGCGGGCGTGCAGGTGGCCGCCGCGGAGCTCGCGCTCGACCGCGAACTGGGCCGGCTGCCGACCGTTTCCGGGTCCGGGCATGTGCAGCAGGGCGCGGTGTCCGCGGCGCTGCACGCGGCGCTCGGGCGCGCCGGCGACATTTCCAAGGAGATGGGCGACGAGTATGTGAGCGCCGAGCACCTGTTCCTGGCGCTGCTGGAGGCCGACGACCTGCGCGCCTTCGCCAAGTCGTTCGCCCTGGACAAATCCAAGCTGCTCACGGCGCTCAAGGCGCTGCGCGGCAACCGCAGGGTGACCTCGGAGACCCCGGAGGCCACCTACGACGCGCTCGCCAAGTACGGCGTGGACCTCGTGCAGCGCGCGCGCGCCGGCAAGCTCGACCCGGTCATCGGTCGCGACGAGGAGATCCGGCGCGTCATCCGCATCCTGTCGCGCAAGACGAAGAACAACCCGGTGCTCATCGGAGAACCCGGCGTGGGCAAGACCGCCATAGTCGAGGGGCTCGCGCAGCGCATCGTGCGCGGCGATGTGCCCGAGGGGCTCAAGGACAAGACGGTGTTCGCGCTCGACCTGGGCGCGCTCATCGCCGGCGCCAAGTACCGCGGCGAGTTCGAGGAGCGCCTGAAGGCCGTGCTCAACGAGGTGAAGTCGGCCGAGGGGCGCATCCTGCTGTTCATCGACGAGATGCACACGCTCGTGGGCGCCGGCGCCGCCGAGGGCGCGATGGACGCCGGCAACATGCTCAAACCCATGCTCGCGCGCGGCGAGCTGCACTGCATCGGCGCCACCACGCTCAACGAGTACCGCAAGCATGTGGAAAAGGACGCCGCGCTGGAGCGCCGATTCCAGCCCGTGCTCGTGGAACCGCCGTCCGTCGAGGACACCATCTCCATCCTGCGCGGCCTGCGCGAGCGCTTCGAGCTGCACCACGGCGTGCGCATCGCCGACGCCGCGCTCGTGGAGGCCGCCGTGCTCTCCAACCGCTACATCACCGACCGCTTCCTGCCGGACAAGGCCATCGACCTCGTGGACGAGGCGTGCGCCCAGATCCGCACGGAGATGGACAGCATGCCGGCCGAACTCGACGGGCTCACGCGCCGCGTGATGCAGCTCGAGATTGAGGAGACCGCGCTGAAGAACGAAACCGACGCGGCGTCCAAGCAGCGGCTCGACGCGCTGCGCAAGGAGCTCGCCGGCGCGCGCACCGAGGCCGCCGCGCTGCGCGCGCGCTGGGAGTCGGAAAAGGCCGGGCTGGGCCGCGCGCAGAAGGTGCGCGAGCAGCTGGAGGAGGCGCGCCGCGCCATGGAGAAGGCGGAGCGCGACTACGACCTGAACCGGATCGCCGAGCTGCGCCACGGCGTCATCCCCAAGCTGGAGAAGGAACTCGCGGAGGCCGAGAAATCCCCCGTGGCCGCGAACACGCTGCTGCGCGAACATGTTTCCCCGGAGGAGATCGCCGAGGTCGTGGCGCGCTGGACGCACATCCCCGTTTCCAAGCTCCTGGAGGGCGAGAAGCACAAGCTGCTGCACCTTGAGGACGCCCTGCGCACCCAGGTCGTCGGCCAGGACGACGCCGTGCGCCTGGTTTCCGAGGCCATCCTGCGCGCCCGCGCCGGCGTGCAGGACCCGCGCCGCCCGGTCGGCTCGTTCCTCTTCATGGGCCCGACCGGCGTGGGCAAGACCGAGCTGGCCAAGAGCCTGGCGCGCCAGCTCTTCGACAACGAGGACGCGCTGGTGCGTCTGGACATGTCAGAGTACATGGAGAAGCACACCGTGTCGCGCCTCGTGGGCGCGCCCCCCGGGTATGTGGGCTTCGAGGAGGGCGGCCAGCTCACCGAGGCCATCCGCCGCAAGCCCTACTGCGTCGTGCTGCTCGACGAGGTCGAGAAGGCGCACCCGGATGTGTTCAACACGCTCCTGCAGATCCTCGACGACGGACGACTCACCGACGGGCACGGGCGCACCGTGGACTGCCGCAACGCCGTGTTCATCATGACCTCCAACATCGGCTCGCGCCACCTCGTGGAGGCCGAACCCACGCCCGACGGCGACATCCCCGACGGCGCCCGCGAAGCGGTGATGGCCGACCTGCGCGCGCACTTCCGCCCGGAATTCCTCAACCGCATCGACGACATCGTGCTCTTCAAGCCCCTCGGGCTCGACGAGATCACGCGAATCGTCGACCTGCTGCTGGCGTCGCTCAACCGGCGCCTCGCCGAGCGCCGCATTCGCGTGGAACTCGACTCCGCCGCGCGCGCCTGGGTGGCCGACCGCGGCTACGACCCCGTCTACGGCGCGCGCCCCCTGCGCCGGTTCCTGCAGAAGCACCTGGAAACGCCCCTGGCGAAAATCCTCCTCGCCGGAAATATCCCCGACGGCGCCACCGTCACCTTCACGCTCGAACACGACGCGCTGGCGCTGAAACGCTGACGCCCCCCGCGCCCCGTCAACGGGCCGCCGCCGGTTTCCAAAATCGCGCCCGCTTTCCGGTCGCGAGGGTTTGGCTGGCGGCGGCCCGAAAACGGCGCACGCTGCGCGCGCCATGAAAAGCCCGGAATTCGCCCCCTCCGATTTCTTCGCCCGTCAGGACGCCGCGCGTGCCAGGACGGGCCGTCTGGTGCTGTGGTTCGCGCTCGCCGTGGCCGGCACGATAGCCGCCGTGTACGGGGCGGCCACCCTCGTCTTCCAGTTCGGCTCGCAGAAACTGCATCACGCCGAACCCGCCCTGTGGAATCCCGCGCTTTTCCTGGGCTGCATGGGCGCCACGCTCCTCGTCGTCGGCGGCGGCTCCCTGTTTAAATCCATGCAACTCTCCGGCGGCGGCGGACAGGTCGCCCTCGCCGTCGGCGGCACCCGGGTGGACCCCGACACGCGCGACGAGGAGGAGCGGCGCCTGCTCAACATCGTCGAGGAGATGAGCATCGCCTCCGGCGTGCCCGTCCCCGAGGTGTACATCCTCACCGGCGAGGACGCCATCAACGCCTTCGCCGCCGGCGACTCCATTGAGAACGCCGCCGTGGCCGTCACGCGCGGCGCGCTGCGCAAGCTCACGCGCGACGAGCTGCAGGCGGTGATGGCGCACGAGTTCAGCCACATCCTCAACGGCGACATGCGCCTGAATGTGCGCCTCATCGGCTGGATTTTCGGACTCGTCGCGATGACGGTGGTGGCCCGCGTGCTCATGGACGCCGGAGCCTTTTCGCGCACCGACCGCAAAGGGAACAATCCCGGCGCGGCCCTGCTCGTTTTCGGCATCCTGGTGCTCATCATCGGCTACATCGGCAGCCTCTTCGCGCAGCTCATCCAGGCCTCCATCTCCCGCCAGCGCGAGCACCTCGCGGACGCCTCCGCCACCCAGTTCACGCGCAACCCCGAGGCGCTCGCCAACGCGCTGCGCCGCATCGCCGGCGAATCCGCGGGCACCCGCCTGAACAACCCGCACGCCGCCGAGGTCGCCCACATGTGCTTCGGCGAGGGCGTCTCCTCGCTCTTCGCCACGCACCCGCCGCTGGAGGAACGCATCCGCCTGCTCAAGCCCGACTGGGACGGCACCGCCCTGCCCCCGCTCGACCCGCAGCGCGCGAAGTACTTCAACCCGAAGGACGACGCCGAGGTGGATCGCAATTTCCGCGAGCGCTTCATGCACAACTCCGCCGGCGCTTCCGCCCTCGCAGGCGAAACGCCCCCGCCGATGCCCGCCGCCCGCCCCGCCGCCACCTTCCCCGAGCCGGTCGCGGCGCTCGTGCGCGACCCGCTGGGCGCGCAGGCCGCGATGCTGCTGCTCATCATGACCGACAGCCCGGCGGAGAACAACGCGCAGGCCGTGATGCTGAAGCGCTCCGTGCCGCCCGAGCTCTTCGCCCGGCTGAAGGCCGCGTGGGGCTTCGCGCACTCCGTGCCGTCGAACCGCCGGCTCGCACTCGTGCAGCTCGCCGCGCCCGCGCTGCGCCGGCTCACGCCCGCGCAGGCCGACGCCCTCGTGCACAACCTGCGCGAGCTCGCCCAGGCCGACGGCGCCGTGTCGTTCTTCGAACTCGGCCTCATCCGCCTCGTCGCCTCCATCACGCACCCGACCGACGACACCGCCGACATCCATTCCCCGGAAATGCTGCGCCCCGCGCTGCGCCTGGTCCTGGGCGCCCTGCTCACCGCCACCGGCGACGAGGTCGCCAACGCCGAATCGCTCACCCGAGCCCTCTCGCTGGCGCGCGACTTCGGCCCCGTCACCGACATGCCTCGCGCCGAAGAATACACCCGCGAGGCGCTTGAGGAGGCCTTCGTCACCCTGGCTCGGGCGGACTTCCGCCTTCGCCGTCAGGCGCTCGCCGCGGCCGAGGCCATCGTCACACACGACGGCCACATCAACGACGACGAAGCCGACCTGTTGCACGCCCTGGCCGCAGCGCTGCGCTGCCCCACCACGCCGGCGTGACCCGACGCGGACGGCAAAAGCCAGCGGCTCGACGGCGCTTCTCCAAATGCCGTCAATTCCTCGGAGCCCGAGGCGCGCGCATTGCCGGATTAGGTGTTTTGCGTAGCCTCTATTAAAGAAAAACACCCGGTCCATATGCGCCTGATTTTCCAACACCCGCTTCGCTTGAAAAGGCTGCTACGCCTCGCGGGGTTTGTCGCGTTCGTCACCGGACCTTCCCTGCAGGCGGAAGTCCTGACCTGGGACGCCGACGCCGACTTCGCCACCGGCGCCACAGACGGCGCGGGTGTTTGGGACACCGCCGGCCTACGCTGGCGCGCCGCCGCCGCCAATGTCATCTGGGATAACGCCAATGCCGACATCGCCCGGTTCGGGTCGGGCGGGGCCGGCGCGACCGTCACGCTCAGCGGCGCACTGACCGCCGGAGGACTGGAATTCGCCCCCCTGAGCTCGGGCGCCTACACGCTCACCGGCGGCACGCTCACGCTGACCCCAGACGCCGCCATACGCGTCGACGCGACGAGCGCCGCCATCGCATCCGCCGTCAGCTCGACCGGCACGATCACCAAAACCGGAGCCGGCGCGCTGACCCTCAGCGGCACCAACACCCTGGCGGGCTTGGAAGTGGCGCAAGGCACGGTGAACATCGCCGGCACGGGTGCCGCCGGCGACTCCGCCACCGTGCTTGCCCTGAGACGCCTCGCCGAGTCCTCGTCGAACATCGCCCTGAATTTCGCCGTCGCGGGCACCTTCGGCCAAGGCTTGGTGGTCGCGGCGTCAGGAACCGGAGAAAGCACGCTGGCCAACACCGCGGCCGGCACGGTCACTCTGACAGGCCCCGTCTCCCTGGAAGCTTCGGCCATCCTGAGCACCACCAACGCGACCCGGACCATGACGCTCTCCGGGCTCGTCAGCGGAGCGGGCGGCGTCACGAAACGCGGGGCCGGAATCGTGAGCCTTACCGGCGTGGCGAACACCTTCACCGGAGCCGTCTCGGTGGAGGCCGGCAACCTGCGCGTGGCGCGGCTGGCCAACGGCGGCGTCGCCTCCTCCCTGGGCGCCTCGTCGAGCGCGGCGAGCAACCTCACGCTCAACGGCGGCACGATCGGCTACATCACCGGAGCAAGCGTGTCCACCGACAGGCTTTTCACCCTCGGATCCCTGGGCGGCGGCATCGACCAATCCGCCGCCTCCGGCTCCACGCTGACCTTCGCCAACACCGGAGACATCGCCATGAGCGGCACGGGCACGCGCACGCTCACCCTGTCCGGCACGCGCGCCGGCGTGCTCGCCTCGCGACTGGCCGACCCCTCGGGCGGCCTGCTCAACCTGACCAAATCCGGAACGGGCACCTGGACGCTGACCAACGCCGCGAACTCGCATGCGGGAACCCTCCGGGTCAACGCAGGCACGCTGCAATTTTCCACCGTGAGCAACGGCGGCGCAGGCTCCGCCATGGGCCTTGGCGCCGCGGCGCCCTCCGGCATCGTGGTGGCCGGCACCGTATCCGCGCCCGCCTATTGGGGATACTCCGGCACCGTCGCCGCCTCCACCGACCGCCTGTTCACCCTCGGCGTCTCCACGGCCGGGGCCGCCGGCGGCGTGGCCAATAACGCCTCGGCCGCCGCCTCCACGCTGACGCTGGCGAACACCGGGGCCATCGCCTACGGCACGGCCAACCAGACGCGCACGCTGACGCTCGGCGGCACCAACACCGGCACCAACACCTTCAGCCCGCTCGTACAAAACAACGGAACGGCCCTCGTAAACCTCACCAAGGCCGGCGCCGGACGCTGGATTCTGACCAACGCCAACACCCACACCGGCGTCACCACCCTCTCCGGCGGCACCCTGCAGGTGGGCTCGCTCACCGACGGCGGCGTGGCCTCGCCCCTCGGCGCAGCCTCCGCGGCGGCGGCCAACCTGGTGTTTTCGGGAGCCTCGACCCTGGCCTACACGGGCGCAGGCGCCTCGACCAACCGCGCCTTCACCCTCGCCACCACCTCCTCGGTGACGCTCAACAGCAACGGCACCGGGGCGCTGACGCTGACGGCGCCAGCGCTAGCCTACGGCACGGCCAATCAGGCGCGCACGCTTCAGCTGGGCGGCACCAACACGGGCGCGAACACCTTCAACCCGATTCTTCAGGACAACGGCACGGGCAAACTGAGTTTCCTCAAGATCGGCGCCGGTCGATGGATCCTGCCCAATGCCAACACCTACACCGGCGTCACCACCCTCTCGGGCGGCACCCTGCAGGTGAGCTCGCTCGCCGACGGCGGCGTGGCCTCCTCCATCGGTGCGGCGGGAAGCGCGGCGTCCAACCTGGTGTTCTCCGGCACTTCCACCCTGTCGTATGACGGCGCAGGAGCCTCGTCCAACCGCGCCTTCACCCTCGGGACCACCGCCTCGGTGACTCTGGCCAACAACGGCACGGGGGCGCTCATCCTCACCGCGCCCGCCCCGGCCTACGGCACGGTCAATCAGGCTCGCAGCCTCACGCTCGGCGGCACCTACGCCGGGGCCAGCACCTTCGCCGCAGCCCTCGCCAACAACGGGACCGGAATCACCTCGCTGAACAAAACGGGAACCACCACCTGGATTCTCACCGGGGCGAGCACCCATACCGGCACCACGGCGGTGTCCGCAGGCTCGCTGTTCAACAACGGTTCGGCCTCCGCCTCCGCCCACACCGTGGCGTCCTCGGCCACCCTCGGCGGTTCGGGCACGACCGGAGCCATCACCCTCGCCTCGGGCGCTTCGCTCAGCCCCGGCGCCGCCGGTGCCGCCTCCACGGGCACGCTCACCGCGGCCTCCCTGAACTGGGCCGGCGGGGCGACCCTGCGATTCGACCTCGAGAATGGCGGCGTTTCCGACCGGCTGTCCCTGAGCGGAGCCCTGACGAAATCCGGCAGCGGCGCCTACGCATTCGATTTCCTGAACACCGGCTCGACCGGCACCTACACGCTGATCTCGGGCGCGGCGCTGACCTCCGGGTTCACCTCCGCCGATTTCAGCTACGCCAACCTGAGCGCGGGCCTCACGGGCTACTTTGACTTCAACCCTCTGGCGGGGCTGAGCTTCACCGTGGTGCCCGAACCGTCCACCTTCGCCCTTGCGGGCGCCGGCCTTTCCCTGGCGCTTGCCGCGGCGCGTCGCAGGAGACGCTGACGCGGACGGCTCGCCCCCGGGCTCACTCCGGCGAAATCACATCGCACAACGCGGCCTGGATTTCGCCCAAGGCGGCGTAGCAGGCGTAAGCGTGACGCTGGGCGGCCTTCAGACGCCGACGGTCGACGGTGCCGGTTTCCAGCGCCTCGTCGGGCAGTGCGCCAAGGGCCGTTTCGCGCAGGGCTAGCCGCAGGGCGGCGAATCCTCGCAGCGCGGCCAACGCCTCCTCGTCGGAGATTTCCACACTTTCGATGCCGAAATCACCCCGGTTGAGCAGGCGGCGCGCCGCGTCGGTGTCTTCGTCGATGCGGCGATGAAGCCCGGTGAGCCACTGCTCGGCGAACTCGGGCTCCTCGTCCTCCGGCGGGCGGGTGTGAGCGAGCAGGGCGGCGGGCGCCGCGTCGGCGAGCATGCGGGCGAGTTCGGCCAGCACGGTTCGCACCTCGTGCGGGAAACGCAGGTCAAGCGTGGTCATCTTCGGGATCGAGTGTGGCGCGCAGGTGCCAGGTCTGAAGTTCATGCACCCGGTGCTCGGCGGGCTCGCGCGAGCCGGCCCAAACCACGGAGCGTCCGTCGCGGTGCACCTCCATCATGTGCCGGGTCGCGTCCTCGCGGTTCATGCCGAGCACGCGCCGAAACACCAGGACGACATAGCCCATGAGGTTGACCGGGTCGTTGTGCACGACGACAAGCCAGCGGCGCTCGAGGGCCGAACGGGTGGCGGAAGCGGGGGACTCGTGATGTTTGGTGGCGCTCATGTCTGGCGGCTGCGGGCGTCGAGGGCGGACCGGATGCCGTCGGCCATGGATTGAAGCTCGTCGACGAGCTTGCGCAACTGGGCGCCGGCGTCGGCCGCCTTGCCGCTCTTGGCCGCCTGCTCAAGCCGTTCGCAAAGCTCGCTGGCGGCGCGACCGCGAAGGGCCCCGGCGCCGCCTTTGATGCGGTGGGCGATGAGGGCGAGCAGGCGCATGTCGGATTTCTCCCACGCGTCCTGAAGCGCGGCGGTCTCCTTCTCCCAGTAGGTCAGGAAAACCTCTCCGGCCATCAGCATGTCCTCCGCCTCGGTGGGATCGAGCGGGCGCAGCACGGCTTCAAAATCGAAAACCTCCCGGCGCCGCGCCACGGGCGGACGCGTGACATTGGGCGAGACGGCGGTGCCGGAGAACGACGGCTTGGCCGGGGCGGCCGACGCGCCGGCGTCCGCCTCGGGCGAGAAGGGCACGAGCCCGTCGATGACCTTGCGCAGATCGTCGGTGAGGAAGGGCTTGGTGAGCATGGTGTCGAACCCGGCGTCGAGGCATTCGAGCCGGTCGGAATCCATGGCCAGCGCGGTGAGCGCGACAAGGGGCAGGCGCGAACGACCTCCCGCCTCCATTTCCCGGATACGCTTGGCGAGGCGGATGCCGTCAAGGACCGGCATCTGCACGTCCAGCAGCGCGATGTCGTAGCGCTTGGCGGTGAGCAGCTTCCAGGCGCGCCCGCCGTCCTCGGCGAGGTCCACCTGGTGCCCGATCTTCTCGAGACGGCGCAGGGCGAGCTCCTGGTTGACGGGATTGTCCTCGGCCAGCAGCACGCGCAGACGCCGCGTCGGCGCCGAGCCCTGAGGAAGGTTCTCAGCCGCCTCGTCGTCCTCTATCGACAGCAGGGCGAGCGCGGCGGCGCGCAGCTCGTGGAAGCCGGCGGGCTTGGAGAGGTGACGGTGAGGGAGGCTGCGCAGGCGGGAGAGCACCTCCGGCTCCGCCTTGAGTCCGGCAAGCGTGAGCAGGGGGATGGCGGAGGAGGCGGCGCGACCCACGAGCAGGTTGATCATGTCGTGCGTCTCCGGAGCGGCCGCAGGATAGTCGGCCACCAGCAGGCTCACCGGCGCGCGCTCGGCGCCTCCGGCATCGAAGAAGCGGAAGGCCTCCACGGCGGCGGCGGATTCCTCGACCTGCGCCCCGAGCCCGCGGAAAAGCCTGGCGAGCGCCTCGCGCTGCACGGGGTCGTCGCTGACGAGCGCCACGCGCCGCCCGCGCAGGGGCACGCCGTGGGCGATCTCGTCGCGCGAGGAGATTTCCAACTGGAATTCGGCCGTGAACACGCTGCCCACGCCGGGCCGGCTGCTCACGGTGAGCGTGCCGCCCATCATCTCGGTGAGTCGCTTGCAGATGGCCAACCCCAGTCCGGTGCCGCCGAAGCGGCGCGTGGTGGACGCGTCGGCCTGGGTGAAGGCCTCGAAGATCGTGCCCTGCTTGTCGGCGGGGATGCCGATGCCGGTGTCCGCGATGTCCACGGCGATGCGGGCGCGCCGCTCGTCGGTCTCGCGCAGGCGTGCGGACACCACGACATGCCCGTTCTCGGTGAACTTGACGGCGTTGCTGATGAGGTTGTGCAACACCTGGCGCACGCGCACGGGGTCGCCTTTCAGACGGCGCGGCAGCGCCGGGTCGGCGTCCACGACCATCTCGACCTGGCGGTCGTAGGCGCGCGGGGCGAACTGTGCGGAGGCGTCGCACAGCAGGCGCGCGAAATCGAAGTCGATGTTCTCGAAAGTCACGCGGCCGGCCTCGACCTTGGAGAAGTCGAGAATGTCGTTCACCAGCGTGAGCAGCGTGCGGCCGCAATCGAGGACGGCCTGAAGGTATTTGCGCTGCTCCGGGTTCAGCGGCGTATCCAGGCAGAGCTCGGCCATGCCGAGGATGCCGTTGATGGGGGTGCGAATCTCGTGCGAGACATTGGCGACGAAGAAGTTCTTCGTCTCGCCCGCGTTGCGGGCCTCCTCCAGCGCCAGGTGCAGCTTGTTCTCACGATCCACGCGCGCGGTGATGTCGCGCCCGAAGGAGAGCAGGCCGACAAGGTTGCCGGCGGCGTTGCGCACGGGCTCCTGCGTGAGGTCCAGCAGCAGACGGTCGCCGCGCACGGTCTCGAAATTCAGACGCGCCCGGTGCACGGTGCGCGCCTGCGTGATCGTCTCCTGGTCGAGCTTATCGAACTCGGCAGCGCAGTCGCGCCCGAGGAAGTTGGTGATGGGGCGTCCGATCTCATAGCCCTCGCCGGGCGTCTTGAGGAAGCGCGTCAGCGAACGGCTGGCGAACAGGAGCGTGCCCGAAGGGTCGCGCAGGAAAAGGAAATCCGGGGTGTGATCCAACACCATGCGCGTGAGCTCGATCTCGGAGCGCGGAGTGAGCAGCGAGTGGCCGTGCGAGAGCGGGTTGTCCGGCAGGAACAGCCAGCGCACCGTCGGGTTCATCGGATCCCGGTTCACGATCACGCGGAAGCGCTTCTCGGCGGCGCCGGGCCTGGCGTTGCGCATGCCCTGCCAGAGCGATTCGGGCTCGTTGAGCATCACGCTCGACGCGCTGCGCCCGTCGGCCCCGGGCTCGAACAGGTCGTCGAGCGTGCTCACGCCGTCACGGGCGGAGGGGAACTGGGAAAGAAAAGCCGGGTTGGAAGCCAGGAGGACGCCCTCGGCGTCGATGGCCGCGCAGGGCCAGGGAAGCGACCCGAACAGGGTGGCTTCGTCGGCGGCGGGTTCTTGCTGTTGGGAAATCTCGCTCATGGGGGGATGTTCTTATCCCGACTGGTGCGCTGCGGACTTTGGGAGACGCCCTCTGCGCCGCCAGCCCGTTTTGACGAACGCGGATAAAAAAACAGAGAATGCGCGGCGGCGAAGAACCGAGGTCCCCCGGGCCCTCCTCCCCGGACCGTCGAACGGGTCCGGCACGCCGGAATGGAGCGCCCGAAAACAAAAAAAAGGACCCTCGTGCGGGCGCCGAAGCGGCCGAACGAAGGTCCGTGAAAACGGCCCGTGATGCGCCGTCAGAAGCGGGCGCGAATGCCCGCGTACACGGCGAGGGGAAGCGCGGGATAGCCGATGCCGGCGGGGTCGTAGCGTTCGTCGAAGACGTTTTCCACGCGCCCGAACAACTCGGCGTTCTCGACAAAGCGCCAGGAGCCGTAGGCGCGCGCCACGAAGTAGTCGCCCTGGTCGACATGCCCGAAGTCCTCACGGCCCATGACGCCGGTGCCGGAGACGCCCAGCGTGACATCCTCCACCGGATACAGTTCGAGCCCGAAGGTGGTCATGTAGTCGGGGCGACGCAGAAGCTTGTCGCCCGCGGCGATGAAGTAGGCGGGCTGATCCTCGGTGTAACGCGCATCCTGAATCGTGGCGTTGGCGAAGAGTTTCACCTGCTTGGCCGGGCGAACCTCGGCGAACAGTTCGACGCCGCGGGCCCGCGCCTCGAGCGCGTTGAACGCCCGGTAGACGAAGCCGCCAGTGTCACGCGAGGCGATGATGTTGTCCATGCGGTTCTCGAAGTACACGGCGCCGATTTCGGTGGGCGCGCTCTTTTGGAAGAGCTCCTGGCGCACGCCGGCCTCCCACGAGAGGGTCTCCTCGGGCTTGAGCTCGGTGAGCGGCGCGTTCTGGTAGTAGGCGGCGGACGGCGCGGCGTAGGCGGTGGCGACCTTGGCGGACAGCAGCGTGCCGGTCTCCCGGAACTTGTAGGAGCCGAAGGTCTCGCCGGTCACCGCGTCGTCGAACGCGTCGAAGTGCTGGTAGCGGGCGCCGGCGCCCAGGCGCGCAGCGCGGTCCTTGGAGAAGAGCTCGACGCGACCCCAGGGCGAGTGCGACTCCCACTTGGGGCTGCCGGGAAGCTCCGCGCCGGTGGTGCGGTTCTCCCGATCGAAATCGGTGTCCTCGTACGAATAGCCGACCGTGGCGATAGCGTTGCGGGAAAGGTCGAACTCCGCGCGGGCGGTGACCTCCTGCATGTCGATCTCGCTGCGCGTGGGGGCGCCGAAGGCGGAGCCGTAGGAATCGAGACGCGAGAAGGAGCGCGCGTAGAAGAGCGAGGCGCGCGCGCCGTCGCGGTTGTCGAACTTCAGCCCGGGCGAGGTCATCCAACCGTTGCGGTCGACCCGCTGGGTCGTCGAGGCGAAGGGGCCCACCGTTCCGGGCGCGCCCGACTTGGTCTCGTAATACTGGTTGAGAAGCTCGGCGGAAAGGGAGTCGGAGATGCGATACTCGGTTTTCTGCAGCAGGTTGTTGCGGCTGAAATCGCTGTTCACGCGCTTGTTGTCGGTCTCGCTCTGCGTGTACGAAACCGAGGCGCCCAGCCCCTTCACCAACGCGCCCTCAAGCGTGTCGGTGTTGCCGGCCGCCTGCGCGGTGACGGCGCTGTGGCCGAAGCTGCCGAACTCGGCGCTCAGCGAACCTTCGTTGCGGCGCAGCGCGAGGGTGTCGCCCGTGCGCATGTCGATCACGCCGCCCAGCGCGTTCGCGCCATAGAGGGTGGACGAGGCGCCGCGCAGGAATTCGACCGACTCCAGCCCGCTCAGCGAGAAGCGCTCGATCTCGGCGTTGTTGGAGAAGCCCGGGCTCACGCGGCGACCGTCGAGCAGCACGGCCGTCATGTTCGAGTTCGTGCCGCGGGTGAAGACGGACTGGTTGCCGCCGGGGGCGCCCGAGGTCGCCACAATCACGCCGGGCGAATAGGTCAGCGCATCGGACAGCGAGGCGAGCTGGCGCGTCTCGATTTCGTCCCTGGTCACGACGGACACGGACGGGGACACTTCGGAAAGGCTCTCGCTGCGACGCGAGGCGACCACGACGAGTTTGCCGATCTTTTCCGAGGAATCGGGCTCCTTCGCCGCGACGGGGGCGGGAGTCGGGGTTTTATCAACGGCGGCCCCGGGCGCGGGCGCGGATTTGTCGGGTCCGGCCGCCGGAACATTTTCGGCGGCGGACAGCGAGCACGCGCACAGGGCGGGCAGCAGAGCGGCCGCACGCAGGAAGCGCGCGGCGGAGTTTCTTGAGGACGGATTCATTTTCGCGATGAACGGGGCGCGCGCCATGCTTGGCGCGACACCCGGGAGGACTTGGTAGGAAATCACCTGCCGACGGAATGTTCGGACTCCGGACTGCGCGCACGGGAACCATGCGCTCCGATTCCCCCGCCTTCACAAGCCTTGCGGCCCATTGGCAATCCGGCGCGCCGGCCCGTATAAGACGGCGCGCCCGGGTGGAACCGGCGGAAACGCAAAACTGGGGAACTCGAAACTCGGCACTCGGAATGAGGCGCAACATGACGCCCCGTATCCAAATCTTCCGCGCTCCGCATTCCGCGTTTCCTTCGTCCGATACCGCAGCGCGACTGTCGCCGGTTCACACGGCGTTCCTCGCATCGTCAAGTAACGGGGGACGGGCTTGAAAAGAACAGGTGCGCGTTAGGGCCCGGCCCTTAAAAACGGTCAACCTTCAAATCCGAATATTTTGATATGTTTGGTGTTTTTCCTCGACGCCCCCGGCGACGGAGGTCACGCGATGGGCGCATGAGAAACACCGCCGAAACCATGCGGGAGAACACCGAGGGGCCGGCGGCGGGGCTCGCGCTGGCCGCCCTGCTGCACACCCTGCGCATCCTTCTGCCGCAGGCGCTTCCGGGCCTGGGCGGGTTCTCGCCCGTGGGCGCCGCCGCACTCTTCGCCGGAGCGACGCTGCCGCGAGCCGGCGCCTCGCTGCTGACCACGCTGGCCGGACTGCTGCTGGGCGATCTCGCCATCCTCGCGCTCGTCTACCACGGCGACCACGGCTTCCCCGTCTACCGCGGCTGGCAATGGGTCTACGCATCCCTCGCGCTGATGACGCTCATGGGCCGGGCGTTAAACAGTCGCCGTTTCGGATGGAGAAAGGCCGGCGCGGTCGCCGTGGCCGCGACGCTCACGCACTGGGTGCTGTCGAACACCGGCGTGTGGCTGACCGGCGGCCTCGAACCCGGCACCGGTCGCCCCTACCCTGCGGACCTCCCCGGTTACGCCCGCTGCCTGATCAACGCCATCCCGTTCCAACTGCGCTTCCTCGCGGGCACCCTGGGCTTCGGCGCCGCCGCCTTCGCCCTCCACCGGTTCGCCCTGCGCCATACCGCGTCCGCTGCGAGACACCCCGCCGCCGGCACGGCGCAGCGTCCCTGAAGCCGATGCGCGCGATGCGAGAGAAGACCTGCCCGCTGTGCGGAACCCGCTTCGGGTGCGGACCGGACATCGAATGCGGCCGCTGCTGGTGCGACGCCTACCCGCCCATCCTGCCGCCCGAGCCCGGCCTCGAATGCCTTTGCCCGAGCTGCCTGGGCAAGGTGATCAACCCGCTCATCGTACGGCGCATCGAGTCCATCCCCAAAGCGCAGCGCGTGAACAACCCGCTGTTCACCCGACACGCCACCGCCGGAGCGCCCGTCGAGGGACCCGATTTCTACCGGGAGGGCGGCTATGTGGTCTTCACCGCCTGGTATCATCTGAAACGCGGCACCTGCTGCGGCAACGGCTGCCGCCACTGCCCGTACTGAGCCCCCTTTGGAGAACATGACGATTCCCGCCCCGAAGCCGCCCGCGATATTCTGCTGGAGCGGCGGCAAGGACTCCGCCTACGCCCTGCATGTGGCGCGCACCGAAGGCCGATTTGATATCCGATATCTGCTTACAACCCTGAACGGCGACCTCGGCCGCGTCTCCCTGCACGGCGTGCGCGAGGCCATGCTCGACGCCCAGGCCGAGGCCCTCGGGCTGCCCGTCATCAAGGTGCGCGTGACCGAACCGACCTACGAGCATTACGAGGCGCAAATGGGCGCCGCCATGGCCCGCGTGCGCGCCGAAGGCGTACGCGACTGCCTCTTCGGCGACATCTTCCTGGAAGACCTGCGCCGGTATCGGGAGGAGAAACTCGCCGCCGTCGGCATGAGCGCCCGTTTCCCGATCTGGCGGCGCGATACGCGCGAGCTCGCCCACGCCTTCATCGACGAGGGCTTCCGCACCGTCACCTGCTGCGTGAACGACGCCCGGCTCGGCCGCGGGCATGTCGGACGCGAATACGACCGCGACTTCCTCGCCTCGCTGCCCGCCGGGGTGGACCCGTGCGGCGAACACGGCGAATTCCACACCTTCTGCCACGCCGGGCCGGTGTTCCGCCACCCCGTCCCGCACACGCTCGGCGAAATCGTCTACCGCCCGCTGGAAAACCATGACGACGCCGGCGCCCGCCCCGACGAACCCAAGACCCGCGGCTTCTGGTACGCCGACATCCTGCCCGCCCATGCCTGATTCCTCCCCCTCCGACGCCCATGCGCCCGGCTTCATCGCCTCCTGGAGCGGAGGCAAGGACAGCTGCTACGCCGTCATGCTCGCGGCGCGCGACGGCCTGCGCCCGCTGCGCCTGCTCAACATGATGAACGAGAACGGCAAAATCTCCCGTTCGCACGGGCTGCCGCAGGAGCTGCTGCGCCGGCAGGCCGAGGTGCTCCGCGTGCCGCTGCTCACCGTGCCCGCCTCCTGGGCCGACTACGAAAAACTCTTCGTGGACGCGCTCGTGCGCCTGAAGGCCGACTCCGGCGCCACCGAGGCGGTGTTCGGCGACATCGACCTGCAGGCGCACCGCGACTGGGAGGAGAAGGTGTGCGCCGCCGCCGGGCTCACCGCGCGGCTGCCGCTGTGGCACGGCGACCGCATGGGGCTCGTGCGCGAGATGCTCGCCGCCGGCATCGTCACCGTGATCACCTCCTGCCGCGCCGACCTGGGGAAACGATTCATCGGACAAAAGCTCACGCTCGCGCTCGCCGAGGAGCTGCAGGCGCTCGGCGTGTGCCCCTGCGGCGAGAACGGCGAATTCCACACCTTCGTGGTCGACTGCCCGCTCTTCTCGCGCCCGGTGGAGCTGCCGCCCATGCGCCCCGTGCGCCACGAACACTACCTTTTCGCCGACTGGCTCTGCTGAAAAACGGCGACGGCCCCGCGCGCGCTTCGCAAATTCTTCGTGCGCTTCGGGCTTGGCGAACGCGCGCAGGTTTTTCCCATAGGCGGCGCATGCCCCAAGTCATCACCGCCACCCTCGACAAAGATTGGTTCCGGGCCCCCGTCGCCGAAAACCCCTCGTTTGAACTGCGTCTGGAAAACGACGCCATCGTGCTGGAAGCGCGCGTGTCGAAGACGCCCCTGTGCGTGGCCGACGACGCCGGCTGTTTCACGGCGGGCCTGTGGCAGGGCGACTGCGCCGAGCTGTTTTTGCGCAACCCCGACAACGGCGTGTACATCGAGGTGAACCTCTCGCCGCGCGGCGGCTGGTGGACCTGCGCCTTCTCGGCGCCCCGCGTGAACCTGCCCGACCAGCCCATCCCGCTCGCCGGCGTGACCACCTCCGGCTGCGCCGAAGGCGGCCCGGAGTGGACCGCGCGCATCCGCATCCCGGTGGCCTCGCTCCCCGCCGACCTCGCTTTCGACCCCGCCAAGACCTGCGGCAATGTCACCTTCTGCCTGGGCAACGCCCCGCAGCGCTACATGACCTACGCCGACCTGGGCGGAGGCACCCCCGACTTCCACCGCCCCGAGCGCTGGACGCCCCTCTTCGCCTGAACCGGCACCACCCCTTCCCCGTCCCCCACCCCATGACGACCCCCGACTCACTCCTCAAGGCCGCCGAGGGCGGCGACATGGAGGCCCTGTTCAAGCTCGGCCTCGCCTACGCCAAGGGCGACGGCGTGAAGGCCGACGAGGCTCGCGCCGCCGACTGCTTCCGCCGCGCCGCCGAAGCCGGCCATGTGAAGGCGATTTTCAACTACGCCAACCGCCTGCTCAAGGGCCAGGGCGTCAAGAAGGACGAGGCTTCCGCCGCGCGCCTTTACCGCAAAGCCGCCGACCAAGGCCACGCCAAGTCCATGCTCAAGCTCGGCGGCATGCACGACGAGGGCATCGGCGTGAAACAGGATTACTCCCTGGCCATGGACTGGTACCGCCGCTCCGCCGAGGCCGGCGAAGCGCGCGCCGCGTTCAACCTCGGCGTGCTCTACGACGAGGGCCTCGGCCTTGACGAACCCGACTTCGAACAGGCCGCCCACTGGTACCTCTTCGCCGCCGAGCGCGGCGACGCCCGCGCCGCGCACAACCTCGCCAGCCTCTATGAGGACGGCGACGGCGTGGACGAGGACATGAAGCAGGCCCTGCGCTGGTACCGTTTCGCCGCCGAACGCGGCGACCACACCGCCCAGCTCACGCTCGCCGCGCGCCTCGCCGACGGCGACGGCGTGCCCGCCGACGAGCTCGAAGCCTACGCCTGGTACGCCGTGGCGGCCTCGGAGAACGACAAGCCGTCGGTGAAAGGGCGCGACATGCTCGGGCACCGTCTCGGCCGTCGCCTCGACGCCGGCAAGGCTCGCGCCGAGGAGCTCGCGGCGGTGGTGAAGTCGCACAAGGCGCAGGCCTGAGTTAGCGACCGGGTGCGCGCCGGGGATTGCCAAACAATCCCCGATGAGCATGCACGGTCGCCACCATGGCACTTTCCTACACCGACCTCGCCCGCAAGTCCGTCCTGTCCCAGCCCGTGTATGAGGCGGGCAAGCCCATCGAGGATGTGGCGCGCGAGTTCGGCCTCGACCCGGCGAACATCATCAAGCTGGCCTCCAACGAGAGCCCGCTGGGCATGTCGCCCCTCGGCCTGGCCGCCGCGAAGAAGTCGCTGGATCACGGCCACCTGTACCCGGACGCCGGCACCTTCGCGCTGCGCCAGAAGCTTTCGCAGTACTGGGGGCTGAAGCCCTCGCAGTTCGTCATCGGCAACGGCACCAACGAGGTGCTCGTCCTGCTCGCACAGGCCTTCGCCGGCCCCGGCGACGAGATCGTGTTCGGCGCGCAGGGCTTCGTGGTGTACAAGCTCGCCGCGCTCATGTTCGGCGCCACGCCCGTGCCCGTGCCCATGCCCGGCTACGCGCACGACCTGAAGGCCATGCGCGCCGCGGTCACCGACAAGACGCGCATCATCTTCCTCGCCTGCCCGAACAACCCGACAGGCACGAACGACAAGCCCGCCGAGCTCCTCGAGTTCGCGCGCAGCCTGCCGGAGCATGTCATCCTGTGCATCGACGAAGCCTACACCGAGTACCTCGACGAGGCCGCCGATTTCCGCCCGCTCATCGCCGAAGGCCGCAAGGTCGTCGTCACGCGCACCTTCTCCAAGATCTACGGCCTCGCCGGCCTGCGCATCGGCTACCTCTTCGGTTCCGAGGAGGTAGTGGGTCTGCTCAACCGCGTGCGCCAGCCGTTCAATGTGAACCTGCCCGCCCAGGCCGCCGCCATCGCCGCGCTGGACGACACGAAGTTCATCGAGGAAAGCCGCCGCGTGAACAGCGAGGGCCTCAGGCAACTCTACGCGGGCTTCGAGAAGCTCGGCCTCCGCTACATCCCCAGCTACGGCAACTTCGTCGTCGTGCACACCCCCGGCGTCGCCGCCAAGACCTTCGCGGAACTGCAAAAGCGCGGCGTCATCGTGCGCCCCCTCGCGCCCTACGCCATGCCCGACAGCCTGCGCGTCACCGTCGGCACCGCCGAGCAGAACGAGCGCTTCCTGCGCGAGCTCGCCTCCGTTCTCGGCAAGTAAGCCGTCGGACGCCCAAAGGCGCGGGCGTCAGGCCCGGGTTCATTCGGGCCGACCTGACATTCCGCGCCTTTCGTGTTTTCCGTGTCCGAACAAACATGACCGCCCACGCCCTCGTCATCAACGATCGCGGCCTCGTCCCCTACGACGAGGCGCTCGCGTTGCAGCTCGCCCTGTGCGAGGCGCGCCGGCGCGGCGAGATCGCCGACACGCTGATACTCTGCGAACACCCGGCGACCTACACGCTCGGCTCGCGACCCGGCGCCGAGAAACACCTCCTCGTTCCCGAGGATGAACTGGCCGAACGCGGCGTGACGCTGCACCGCGTCTCGCGCGGCGGTGACATCACGGCGCACAACCCGGGCCAGCTCGTCGGCTACGCCATCGTGGATTTGGAAAACCGCGGGCGCGACCTGCACGCCTTCCTGCGCGACCTCGAACAGGTGCTCATCGACACCCTGCGCCTGCTCGGCCTCGACGCCGACCGGCGCGAGGGCAAGACGGGTGTCTGGGTGGGCGCCGGCACGCGCAAGATCGCCGCCATCGGCGTGGCCGCGCGCTCCTGGGTCACCTACCACGGCTTCGCGCTCAACGTGAACAACGACCTGGGCATCTTCGGCGGCATCGTGCCCTGCGGCATTTCGCCCGACGATGGCGGCGTCACCTCCCTTTCCGCCGAGCTCGGCAGGCCGGTGGACATGGCCGCGCTCAAGGAGCTTCTGGCCGCCGAGGCGCTCCGCATATTTTCCCGGCCGCGATAGTTCGCCCCACGCATCCCGAGCCGGCGATTTCACCCTCGGGAGATGCGACACAGGGGCGCCTCGCCCGGAGTTTCATATCTCCACAATTTCCGTGGAGAGTATGCTATAAAAGTGGCGGTAAGCCTCGGCGGTGATGGGCACCGGATAGGTCATCAACAGCATCGGCAGGGGTTGAAAACCTTTTTGGTAGGGAGGCTGCATGTGTTCATGCTGCGGGTTGCCCACAAACCCCAGCCGCTCATAAAACACCCGGCGGCGCAGCGTGGTATCATCCACCACCGGTTCTATCTCCAAAATCACGGGGAGCGTCGTGCGCCCCAACAGTTCCTTCAATATCCGGGAGCCCGTGCCATGTCCCTTCCGGGATGGATCAACGGCAATATATTCCAGGTAGCAAAACTCCGGATACAGCCAATAGGCGAGCATGGCCTCAGGCTCCCCATCACTGAAAAACATTTCGTTATAAAAACGGTCCTTTACCAAAGCCCGGCACATACCCGACATATCCTTGCGCTCAACCTCAGGAAAACTCTCCCGGTAGAGACTCCAAAAATGCGGAAACTCCCTTTGGTGCGCGGAGGTGATCCTTGTTTTCGTGAGGTTCATAACCTCTGAAATCATGATCGAAAACCGACACTTCTCCAGCCTTTTCAAAGACGCCCCAAAGCATGCACGGGGGGCGAACGCCGACAGCAAGCACACCGCCTAATTGCAACGGCAGCACCCGTACGACCTGATACGCGCCGGCGCCGTGCACGCCGGCAAAGACGGCAAACCGACAGAAAATGGGCGGGAGCCACGAGCCCTGACCGCTTGCCATTCCGGCGGGCTCGCGTAACTGCCCCCCATGCCCGGAAGGCCCAAGCCTTTCCGGTTGAACTCGGCCTCAAGCTCGAAACCCTCCGACTCACCATGCTCACGACCGCTCGCAAACCCGACTGGCTTCGCGCCCAACTGCCGTCCGGCCCGCGCTACACCGAGACGCGCAAGAACATCGACGGAAACTCGCTGCACACGGTGTGTCAGAGCGCCCAGTGCCCGAACATGGGCGAGTGCTGGTCGCGCGAATCGGCCACGGTCATGATCCTGGGCAACATCTGCACGCGCACCTGCGCCTTCTGCGCCGTGCAGTCGGGACGCCCCACCGAGCTCGACCTGGGCGAGCCGGCGCGCGTGGCGGACTCCATCGCCAAGATGAAGCTCAAGCATGTGGTCATCACTTCGGTCGCCCGCGACGACCTCAAGGACACCGGCGCGGCGATCTGGGCGGCCACCGTGCGCGCGGTGCGCGCCAAGTGCCCGACCACCACGATTGAAATTTTGCCGGCGGACTTCCGCGGCGTGCAGGAACACCTGGACCTCGTGCTGGACGCCGAGCCGGATGTGTTCAACCACAACATGGAAACCGTGGAACGCCTGCAGCGCCCCATCCGCAAGACCGCCCGCTACGAGCGCTCGCTGTGGGTGCTCAAGCACGCCAAGGCCCGCGGCTTCATCACGAAGACCGGAATCATGCTGGGCATCGGCGAACAGAAGGAGGAAGTGGCGCAGCTGCTGCGCGACATCGCCGCCGCGGGCGTGAACATCCTGACCATCGGCCAGTACCTCGCTCCGTCCAAGGACCACGCGCCCATCGACCGCTGGGTGCACCCGGACGAGTTCGCCGAGTGGAAGGCCTTCGCCCACGAGCTGGGCATCGATGTCTGCGAATCCGGCCCGCTCGTGCGCTCCTCGTACAAGGCCGATGTGGCCGCCGATAAATTCAACCTGCTCGAGCGTCGCAAAACGCGCCTCGCGCCGGCCCTGGCCTGAGCGTCCTCGACGCAACACTGAAAACGCCCCGACACGCCCGCCGTGCCGGGGCATTTTCATGCCCCGAACCCTTCCCGCGCTAGGCGCGCAGGAGGCCGTCGAGTCGCGTGAAAGTCTCGTCGCCGAAGCCCATGGCGCGCTTGAGGCCCGCATCGCGACGCAGCGGGTTGGCGTCGCGCGAGGCGGCCCGCACGGCCGACCACGGCAACAACCCGCGTGCCCAGGGGCCAAGTCCGCTCACGGGCACCGGGAAATCGCTGCCGTGCAGCACGCGCCCCACGGCGTCGGAGCGCAGAAGGCGTTTCGCGGTGCCGGCGCGGTTGGGCGTGCACAGCGCGGAGTTGTCGCAATACAGGTGCGGGTACTCGCGGAACATCGAGACGAGACGCTCCGTGTGATCACGGCTGATGAGCGGCGCCGAGGCGCCTGCGCCGTGCGCGGCTATGCAGGTGACGCCCAGTTCCAACGGCTGGCGCAAAATCTCCGGCGACTCGTAGTCGCGGTTGATCACCGGCACCGAGTACTCGCCGCCGGTGTGGCTAAGGAACACCGTGCCGGTGTCCGCCATGAGCTTCCAGAAGTCGCGCGTACGCGGCGCGTTGCAGTCGGCGTTATGGCAGTTCGGCAGCAGTTTGAGCACCTTGGCGCCGCGCGCCACGCACCGCTCCAGCTCACGGCAGGCGTCGGGGCGATACGGGTGAATGGAGACGGCGGGGATGAAACGCCCGCCGGAGGCCGCGCAGACCTCCAGCAGATAGTCGTTGGGCACGAAAAAACTGCCCCGCTCGCGCAACGGTTCGCCGCGCTCGTCGTACGGCCAGTCCTGCGCCAGCACCACGGCGGCGTCCAACCCGGAATCCTCCACATAGCGCAGCAGCGCCTCGCGATACGCGCGGTCGAGCCCGCCCTTCAACACCGAGGGGTCCAGTCCTACCTCGCTCAACATGCAGCGGGCGAGAAAGCGCTTCAGCGGCGACGGCAGCCGGAAGAGGCAGCCGGAGCCGTCGGAACCGTCGCCGACCAGGTGGACATGGCAATCGATGCGGCGAAGGGGGCGCGGGGACGGGGTCATCATGAGGGAACCACACCGGCGCCCCGGGCGCCGAACGCAAGGCCGACGACTTTGAAAAAATCAATGCCCCGCCGGCCGAGCACCCGCGGCGTAAACCAGGAAAAACAAAGGCCGCCGACCGGGCGTGAACCCGAGCGGCGGCCTTGAATGGCGGACCTGCGGAAGCGCTTAAACGCCGGCGCGGTTCATGGCGGAGACCAGGGCGAGCAGGCCGGCGAGCTCGATGCTCGTGTCCACGCCGCAGCCCCAGAACTTCGCGCCGTCGGAATCGCGCTCCACGCACACATAGGCGGCCGACTCGGAGGCCGAGCCTTCGCCGCCGAGGGCGTGCGAGCGGTAGTCCTTGAGCGAAACCTTCTTCAGGCCGTTCTCGGCCAGGGCGTGCATGAAGGCGTTGATGGGGCCGTTGCCCTTGCCGGAAATGTCCAGCGTGGCGCCGTTCACCTCGACCTTGGCGACGCACCCGAACGCATGCGTCTCACCCGGCACCTCGTGCTCGTCGAACGACACCAGCTTCAGCGGCGCCGACACATTCACGAAGAACTTGCGGAAGTAATCGCGAATCTCGCGGGGCGAAAGCTCGCGAGACTGCCGGTCGGCTTCGGCGCCCACGAGGTTGCCCACCTCGGGGTGCATGAGCTTGGGCAGGTCGAACCCGAAGTCGCGACCGAGGATGTAGGCGATGCCCCCCTTGCCCGACTGCGAGTTGATGCGCACGATGGCCTCGTAGGTGGCGCCCAGGTCGACCGGGTCGATCGTGAGGTACGGCACCGCCCACGCCGACTCGGCGGGCGCGCCCTTGCGCAGATCCATGCCTTTCTTGATGGCGTCCTGGTGCGAGCCGGAGAAAGCGGTGAACACAAGGTCGCCGGCGTAGGGGTGGCGGTCGTGCACGCTCATGCGCGTGGTGCGCTCGTACACCTCGCGGATGCGACGGATGTCGGTGAAATCCAGGCCGGGCTCGACGCCCTGCGTGTACATGTTGAGCGCCACGGTCACGATATCCAGATTCCCGGTACGCTCGCCGTTGCCGAAGAGCGTGCCCTCCACACGGTCGGCACCGGCCATGAGGCCCAGCTCGGTGGCGGCCACGCCGGTGCCGCGGTCGTTGTGCGTGTGCAGCGAGATGAGGGCGGCCTTGCGGTCCTTCATGTTGCGGCAGAACCACTCGATCTGGTCGGCGTGCACATTCGGGGTGACCCACTCCACCGTGGCGGGCAGGTTCAGAATAATGGGCTTTTGCGCGGTGGGCTTCCACTCGGCCATGACCGCCACGCACACCTCCAGGGAGAACTCGACCTCGGTGTCCGAGAACGATTCGGGCGAGTACTGCAGGCGGATGTTCGCCTCAGGCAGGCGCCCCACCCGCTCCTTCACCATGCGCGCCCCGTCCACCGCGATCTGCCGGATGGATTCCTTGGTGGCGTCGCCGAAAGTCACGCGACGCTGCAGGGGCGAAGTGGAGTTGTAGATGTGGATGATGACATTCTTGACGCCCTTGAGCGCCTCGAAGGTGCGGTCGATGAGGTGCTCGCGGCACTGCACGAGCACCTGCACGGTCACATCGTCCGGAATGAGCTTCTTCTCGATGAGCTCGCGGGTGAAGGCGAACTCGGTGTCGGAGGCGGACGGGAACCCGATCTCGATTTCCTTGAAGCCGATGCGGACCAGCTCGCGGAAGAGTTCGAGCTTCTCGGGAACGGTCATGGGCACGGCGAGCGCCTGGTTGCCGTCGCGCAGGTCGACGGAGCACCAGACGGGGGCGCGGGAGATGGTGTTGTCGGGCCAGCGGCGGTCGGTGAGCTTGGGGCCGAAGGCGAAGGGGCGGTATTTCTTGATGGCGCCGGAGTTCATGGGGATGTCCTTAAAGTTACTGTTTCGAGGATGACTCGCCCGGTCGGGCCGAGTCGTTTCAGGTCGCCGCGCGAAAGCCTGTTTCGGCCTCCGCTTGCGGCTTGTTTCAAAAGGGAAGACGACGGTCTGCGCCGTTTCTTGAATCTCCCCTCTTTGTTTTTGCGGGCCTTCGTGTCTATGGCGGCGCCCGCTGTCCGCGCGAAAATTGGTCTGCTTCCCCTAGGGAAGAAGTCGGCCGGTAAGAAGAAGCGTGACGCCGCGGTGCATCATGTGAACCCCGCGGAACCTGTCGCGCCGGGTCGGCAAGTCAAGCGCACGCAAACCGGGCGACCCGCTCAAAGCAAAAACCCCGCCGGCAAGGGCGGGGTTTTCGTGTGCGACAGGCGCGATTACGCATCGGGCTTGGTCTTCGGGAGAGCCGTCACGCGGGTGACGGTCTTGATGGCACCGCGCTTCTGGAGAAGCTCGACGCGCTCGAAACGCTTGAGGACATTGCGCTTGTTACCGCCGGAAGCGGCACCGCTCTTGAAGCTGTTGTGCTGGGACATGACTTTCTAAAGTTCTTAGTGAGGGGGGGCAGAAAAGACCCGGAGCGGTCCGGCGCAACAACTTTCTTTGAAAAAGAGGAGTCGCGCGGCCGTGGGGAAATCGCGCCGCAATCCCGATTCCGCAGGTCCGCCCGCGGCCTGAGAAAACCGCCGTGCGCCCGCGGAGTCCGGCGTTAGGCGAAGGCCGGCCGGCTCGGTCAAAACTTTCACAAATTCGGCTTGCGGCATGCGCCCCCGCCTTTTTGCTGCGCGCTCCTCGAAAAGGGATCGTGCCGTGCGGCATCGGACCTCTTCGGGGAATCAAACAACAACAAACACCCAGATCCAATACGGTCCCGCGCCACGCGCAGGACTCACGGAGCCCTCCAACACCATGAACATCACCGTCAAAGACCTCCTCGACGCCGGCGTGCACTTCGGCCACCAGACCCGCCGCTGGAACCCCAAGTCCCGCCCCTTCATCTTCGACCACCGCAACGGCATCTCGATCATCGACCTCGAGAAGACCCACGCCCAGCTCGAGCAGGCCGCCAAGGCCGCCGAGGACATCGTCGCCTCCGGTCAGGACATCCTTTTCGTCGCCACCAAGCGCCAGGCTCAGGAAATCATGCGCGAAGCCGCCAAGAGCCTGAACATGCCCTTCGCCGTCAACCGCTGGCTCGGCGGCGGCATCACCAACTGGGCCACCGTGAAGGGCTCGCTCGATAAGTACCGCAAGTACATCAAGCTCGAACAGGAAGGCTTCCCCAAGATCCTCAAGAAGGAAGCCGCCCAGATCAAGCGCGAGATGGTCCGCATGAACCGCAACTTCGAAGGCATGCTCGAACTGCGCGGCCTCCCCGGCGCCATCTTCGTGATCGACACCAAGAACGAGGAAATCGCCGTGGCCGAAGCCGGTCGCGCCGGCATCCCCGTGATCGGCCTCGTCGACACCAACGCCGACCCCTCCAAGGTCACCTACCCGATCCCCGGCAACGACGACGCCGTGAAGTCCGTGCGCATCATCGTTCAGGTCATCTCCGAAGCCATCCAGGCCGGTCTGGCCCGCCGCGAAGCCGAGCGCGCCGCCCGTCCCGCCCCCCGCGCCGCCTTCGGCGGTCGCACCGGCGAACAGGGCGAACAGCCCGAAGTGACCATCGACCCCTCCCTCATGAAGGACGCCCCCTCCGGCGGCCGTCCCGGCTTCGGCGGCCCCCGCTCCGGCGGCCAGCGTGGCGGCGCCCCCCGCGGCGACCGTCGTCCCGCCTCCCGCTAAGAGCGGAACGGGTATCCGATTAACAACAACAAACTTACCCTGAATATGGCCATCACCGCCCAACAGGTCAACGAACTGCGCACCCGCACCGGAGCAGGCCTCATGGACTGCAAGGGTGCCCTTGTGGAAACCAACGGCGACATGGACGCCGCCGCCGAGCTCCTTCGCAAGAAGGGTGCCGCGACGCGCGACAAGAAAGCCGGCCGCGAGGCTTCCGAAGGCATCATCCACTCCTACATCCATGCCGGAGGCAAGATCGGCGTGCTCGTGGAACTCAACTGCGAATCCGACTTCGTCGCCCGCAACGAGGAGTTCACCGTGCTCGCCCGCGACATCGCCATGCACATCGCCGCCGCCAACCCCCGCTGGGTGAAGCGCGAAGAAGTGCCCGCCGACGCCGTGGCCAAGGAGAAGGAAATCATCCTCGCCCAGATCGCCGCGCAGCATGAAGCCGCCGTGGCCGCCGCTCTCGAAGCCGGCCGCCCCGCCCCGCAGCCCAAGCCCGCCATGGCCATCGAGAAGATCGTGGAAGGCAAGGTCGCTTCGTTCTACGCCGACAACTGCCTCCTCGAGCAGCCCTTCGTGAAGAACCCGGACCAGAAGATCAACGATCTGCTGACCGCCTTCATCTCCAAGCTCGGCGAGAACACCATCGTGTCCCGCTTCACCCGCTACCAGATCGGCGCGTAAGCCTGGTCCGGATACGGATTCAAAAAGGCCGCCCTTCAACGGGGCGGCCTTTTTTAATGAAGAAGTCAGATTGACGAAGGCAGAATAGGCGCTGTCGCATGCGCCTCATCGAACTCGCGGAAGCCCGGTGGCTATTCTGCACTCTTCGGCTTGGCCTCCGAGTTCTGATCGCCCCCGTCAGGGACGGTCGATGGTCAGCGCCGGCTCGAAATTGAGGTCCCAGGCGCCGTGTCGCGGGGGGAGCGAGGAGGAATCGGCCCAGGCGGCGAAGGCGATCATCGCGGCGTTGTCCCCGGTGTGCCGGGGCTCGGCGACCAAGAGCGGCAGCCTTCGGCGTTTCGCCAACGACGCGAAGGCCTCGCGCAAGGTGCGGTTGTTCGCCACGCCTCCTGAAAGCCCGAGGCTCGCGAATTTGCGGGTGCGCAAGGCGCCTTCGGTCTTGGCGACCAGCTGGTCGATGATGGCCGCCTGATAGCCGGCGCACAGATGCGGCATCTCCGCCTTGAGCGTCTCGTCCGACATCTTCTCGATACGGTAGCGCAGGTTCGTCTTGAGCCCCGAGAAACTGAGGCGCGGGTCGGCCTTCTCCGGTATGCCCCGGGGAAAGTCATACTTGGCGGCGTCGCCCTCCCGCGCCGCCTTTTCCAGCAGAGCGCCGCCGGGGTAAGGCAGGCCGAGCAGCTTGGCGCCTTTGTCAAAAGCCTCGCCCGCCGCATCGTCCACCGTCTGCGCGAGAACCTCCACCACGCCCGACGCCTCCAGCGAGACAAGCAGGGTGTTGCCGCCGGAGACGACGACCCCCAGATGCGGCGTGAGCGACTCGAGCTCCGCGCGGAATCGCCGGGGGTTGGCGGCGTGCAAAGGGATGAACGGAGACCAAAGGTGCCCGCGGAGATGGTTCATGCCCGCGAGCGGCTTGCCCCAGGCCAGAGCGAGCGACTTGGCGAACGCGAGCCCCAGGGCGAGACAGCCCGCCAGGCCGGGTCCTCGCGTCACGACCACGGAGGAAAGGCGGGCCGGGTCGAAATCCCCCGGAAGCAGGCGGAGCAGATCGGGAAACTTCTCAAGATGCTCCCGGGCCGCCACATCCGGAACGACGCCGCCGTAGAGGGCGTGGAGCGCCGCCTGCGAGTGTATGGCGTCGACCAATACGCCCTTTTCCGGATCGAACAGGGCGATGGCGGATTCGTCACAGGAGCTCTCTACGGCGAGAATCATAGGGAAAGGAAAAGGTGT
Source organism: uncultured Opitutia bacterium (assembly GCA_945957395.1). Taxonomy (GTDB): domain Bacteria; phylum Verrucomicrobiota; class Verrucomicrobiia; order Opitutales; family UBA953; genus CAMFKE01. The sequence goes on along the minus strand of CAMFKE010000001.1, from coordinate 6,784 downwards.
GTGACAGGAGGCAGCGCGTTTGCCGAAGACCGCGTAAAACATGCGGATACGGGACAGGACGAGGAGCGCGGACGCTACTGAATCCGGAAAATCCAAGGTCCGGAATCATGAAAGGATTCAGGATTCCTTGCGACCGAAGCCGGCGGGGATGTCGCGCACCAGCCAGGTGACGAAAACGCCGGGAATCATGCAGAGCAGCGCGAGCGTGAAGAAGGAGGGATAACCGAAGGCGATTTGGAAATCGCCGGCGTAGTAGGTGAAGGCCTTCGCGCCGATGACCATGAAGCCGGAGCACAGCGCGTAGTGCGTCACACGGCGAGGCCCGGTGCACACATGAATGAGGTAGAGCATGATGGCGCACATGCCGAAGCCGTAGCCGAATTTCTCCAGAAGCAGGGCGCCGCCGATAAGCTCGACGGAACGGGGCTGAACAAGCGCCAGCGCCAGAAAGGCGAAATTGGGCAAATGCATGATCGCCACCATCGGCCACAGCAGCTTGCGCAGCCCGTGGCGGGATACAAGAAGCCCGCCCAGCACACCGCCCGCCAGCAGCGCGAGCACGCCGGCTCCGTTGAGCCAGCCGAGCGTCTCCGTGGAAAGCCCGAGCCCTCCGCGCTCCACCGGATCCTTGAGAAACGGCGAGGCGAGTGCGGACACGAGCGCTTCGGAAAGACGGTAGAACAGGATGAACGCGATGAGCCTCCCCACGCCGGGCTTCGCCAAAAAGCTGCGCCATCCTTCGACAAACGCGGCGACGGGAGTCTCGCGCCCCGCGCCCGCAGGAGCGTCCTCCGCCGGGCGCGGAAGCGCATACCCGTGCCAGGCCGACAGGGCCAGCGCGGCGACCGAAAAGAGACCGAGCGCCCACACCCAAGCCTCGGGCGCCGCCTTTCCCGCATGAATCAGACGGCCGGCCAGCACGACGACCACGGCGGACGCGAAGACCTTCGCCAGTCGAAAGGCCGTATTGCGAATGCCGGAGAAAAACGCCTGTTCGCCCCCCGTGCGCACGCCGAGCATGTAGAAGCCGTCGGCGGCGATATCGTGGGTCGCGCTGCACAAGGCGATGAGCGTCAGCCAAACCAACCCGAAGGCCACGGGATCGGAGGTGAACGGGGTCAGCGCGAACGCCGCGAACGCGCAGCCTCCCACAAGCTGAGAAAGCCAGACCCACGAGCGCTTCGTGCCATAGGCGTCCACGAGCGGACTCCATAGCGCCTTGAGCATCCAGGGCAGCGACATCAGGGCCAGCGCGCGGGTAAGGCGGTCGTTCGTGACCCCCAAATCCTTGAAAAGCACCGGCACGGCGTCCTCAAGGAGCCCGTTGGGAAGCCCCTGCGCGAAATACAGGGTGGGCACCCAAAGCCACGGGGAAATCGTACGCACAGACGACCTGACGCAGGCGACATCCTCTCCGCCCAGGTCGGCCTGCGACCGCGGCGCGCCGGTCAACGGGTCAGTGGTCCCGCTCATGTTTTCCCGAGGCGCGCAGACAACCGGATCACTCGTAGACACGCACGAAGAAGTGCTCGCGAAGACGCATCAACCACTCTTCGCGCACCGCGCGCATGGAGTCGGCCAGCAGCTTGCCCTCGATGATCTCACGCACCTCGTTCACCGGACGCGGACCTTCGGGCCGGTAGGCGTCGCGACGCAGAATGTAGAGGCTCAGGCGTCCGCCGGCCTTGAACTCGATGGGGGCCGTGTGACCGCCGTCGGGCAGCGCGTTCACCGTCTTAGCCAGGTCGGCGTTGAGCTCGGCCATCTCCCGCCAGCCGGTGTCTCCGCCGTTGGCGCGATAGTCATCCTTGCTGAACTCCTTGGCCAGCTCGGCGAAAGACTCGCCCTTGTCCAAACGGGCCAGGATGGACTCCGCCAGCTTGCGGATGTCCTCATCGGTGTCGGCGGCGCCGGGCCATAGCGCGATCTGGGAAATTTTGGCGGCGGCCTTGCGCGTGAACTCCGTGCGATTGGCCTCGTAGAAGCGCTGGATCTTGGCGGGGCTCAGTTCGGCCACGCTCCTGCGCTTCTGTCCGTTCAGGTATTCGGTGATGATGCGCCGCTCCATATCGCGGCGCTCGTCCAGCGGCGTGCGCCCGGCGAGCCTGAGCGCCCGCATGTATTCCGTGCGGTCGCCGTTGAACTCGCGGATGATTTTCTCCTCGATCTGCTCGTTAACATAGGAGGGCGGCATCTGCATGCCCTTGTCCTTGAAGTCGTGCAGCACGAGCTCCTCGTCGACAAGCGACTCGATCAGCTTCGAAGTCTGCTCGTTGAGCCTGCGACGATATTCCTCCAGCGATTTGGAATCCTGCCTCAAGCGCGGCAAAATCGGGCGAAGCTCGTTGCGCACATCCTCGGCCGTTACGGGCGAGCCGTCCACATTCGCCACGATGGAAGCCGTGTTGAAACGCTCCCACATGCGAATGGCCGCCTCTTCCGCAGTCTTGGGTTCGGGAGTGGCGGTGTTGTCGGCGCGCAACGGGGCGAGCGCGACAAGGGAGAAAAGGACGGCGGAAATTCGACGCATGGTCGTGAGAGTCGCGGCAGTCTCCGAAGGGAGCCGCACCGGTCAAGCGGGGAAACGACCCATCAGGCACCTAAGCGACGGGCGATTTCGGCGCCGGAAAGCTCGAAGAACACCTTGCGGCCCCGCGGACACACGGAGGGCTGACGGCAGCCGAACAGGTCGCGAAGCAGGGCCATCACCTCGGCGTCCCCCGGGCGGTCGTCGGCTCGTACGGCGCGCGTGCCGGCCAGCCTGGCGAGCGCCTCGTGAGCGAGGGTGTCGGTCCTCCAGTCGCCTTCGCGCCGGGCAAGGGAGGCGACCAGGTCGCGCACAAAACGCTCGGCCTCGGACTCGCTCAGCCAATCGGGCACAGCGTTGAGCCGGAAGAAATTGCGCCCGAACTCCTCCAGTTCGAAACCTGCGGATTCGAACAGCTTCAGTCGTTCGCGCAGCGCGGCGCCGGCGAGCGGCTCGAATTCCATAGCCGGTGGCAGCAGCAACTGCTGTGAAACCGTCTCGCGCGCCTCGAACCGGCGCAGCACGCGTTCGTACACGACTCGCTCATGCGCGGAGCGCAAATTGAGAACGACCAGCCCGGCGGAGGTCTCAAACAACACGAGCGAGTCCGGCAGACGGCCGATAAGCCGCCAGTCAATCTTCGCGGGCGCTGACGGTCGCGCGCCGGAGGGAACCGGCGCAACGGGAGCGCTCCACGCCGGCATGCCTGAGGACGGGAGCGCGGGGGCGGGAGCGACCCGCGCCGGCGCCACGGCACGCTCAGTTTTCGACTGAAACGAGGAGGCCTCCATTGAAACCGGAACGGAAACGGTCGAACCCGGATTGACTGGATCAACGGCCGCAGCGCGCCCCCCCTGCGCGGACTCTGACGGAACCTCTTCATCCGGGTCGACAACGGCAGGCGGCGTCGGGATTTCCTTCGAAACATCGGGCTGCAACGCGGCCAGCACGGCCTCGATGATGAGGCGGCGAACGCCGGCTTCCTCGCGAAAGCGCACCTCGCGCTTGGCCGGGTGGACATTCACGTCCACCAGGGACGGATCCATGTCCAAAAAGAGGAACGCCAGGGGGAATCGCCCCTTGGGAATGAAGGTGTGGTAGCTCTCGGTCAGCGCATACGCCATCACCCGGCTGTCGACGGGACGACCGTTGATGACCGTCACCATCTCCTGCCTTGTGGCACGGCCAACGCCGGGCCGGCCCAAAAGGCCTCGCAGGCGCATGCCCTCGGCTCGCGCCTCCGGCATCGCAAAAAGCTCCTCGGCGGTCTGGCGGCCCCAGATGCCTCGGACCCGCTCCATCAGGTCGCCGGCAGGGGGGGAGCGGAAGATTTCCCGGCCGTCCTCCCACAGCGTGAATCCGATTTCCGGATGCGCGACGGCGTACAATCGAACGAGGCGCGTGATGTGGGCCGACTCCGTGTTGTCGGACTTCAGAAACTTCAGGCGGGCGGGAACCGGATGGAACAGGTTCTGCACCTCGATGCGCGTTCCGGGCGCCATGCCGATGTCGCGCTGATGGACGATTTTCCCGGCATTCACCAATATCTCGCAGCCGGCCACCGACTCCGACGGGCGAGACCTCAGGGTGAATCGGGAAACCGACGCCACCGACGGCACCGCCTCGCCGCGAAACCCGAAAGTGCCGATCACATCGAGGTCCGCCGTCTCGCGAATCTTGCTGGTCGCGTGGCGCTCCAACGCCAGCAACGCCTGGTCCGGAGTCATGCCGCAACCGTTGTCCTCGATGGCGATGAAGGACTTGCCGCCGTGGCGGAACTCAACGGTCACACGCGTGGCGCCCGCATCGAGACTGTTCTCGAGCAGTTCCTTCACGACGGCGGCCGGCCGCTCGACCACCTCGCCGGCGGCGATCTGGTTGGCGACCCGGTCCGGCAAGATGCGGATTTCGGGCATGCGCGGCAGCGAATCCCACCCCGGCTGCGGGTAAAGGGGAAATCATTCCCGGAGACCTGCCGGGTGAAACACCCCCTGAAAATTGACGCGCGCACGGTCCTCGCGCTCCGTGTGCCCCGATGCCCAACGCCCTCTCCGCCGAATCCAGCCTCTACCTCCGCCAGCATGCCGAAAACCCCGTGGACTGGCTTCCCTGGGGCCCCGAGGCCTTCTCCCGAGCCCGGCGCGAGGACAAACCCGTCCTGGTGTCCGTCGGATACTCCGCCTGCCACTGGTGCCATGTCATGGCGCGCGAGTGCTTTGAGGACGCCGCCATCGCCGAGCTCATGAACCGCCACTTCGTCTGCGTCAAAGTCGACCGTGAGGAGCGCCCCGATGTGGACAAGGTGATGATGGACGCGGTCCAAATGATAGCGGGGCACGGCGGATGGCCCCTGAACGCCTTCTGTCTACCCGACGGTCGCCCGTTCTTCGGCGGCACCTACTTCCCGCCTCACGACCATGGCCGGGGTATCATTCCGTGGCCCGAGTTGCTGACTCGCATCGCGGAGCGCTGGACGACCCACCGCGCCGACCTTGTATCCAACGCGGAGGCCATTCTTCAAAACTTCGCCCATCAGGACGCCGCGCCGGAGGCGGAGATTCCGTTGGACAAAACGGCGCTGGAGCGCGCCGCAGGCTTCATCTGCTCGCAGCACGACGACACCGCCGGCGGTTTCGGCGCGGCGCCCAAGTTCCCCGCGCCCATGCAGCTTCGCTTCCTTCTCGCCATGCGTGAGGCAAGCCTGTCCGCAAACCCGCCGGTCTCGGCGCAGCGTATCGATGAAGTGGTGACAAAGTCGCTCGGCGCCATGGCGCGTGGCGGCATTTTCGACCAGATTGGCGGAGGCTTCGCCCGATACAGCGTCGATGCTACCTGGACCATCCCCCACTTCGAGAAGATGCTCTATGACAACGCGCAGCTTCTCTCCGCCTATGCGGAAGCCTGGCTGCACCGGCGCGAGCCTCTGTTCCGGGCGGTTTGCGAGGAAACCATCGACTGGTTGGAGCGCGAAATGACCCTGCCCGGCGGCGTCTTCGCGGCGTCTCTCGATGCGGACACCGACCACCATGAAGGAGCAACCTATGTCTGGACGCCCGCTCAAATCCTCGAAGTGCTGGGCGAAGCCGATGCCAAAAGGTTCTGCGAGGCATACGGCGTCGATGATCACGGCAATTTCGAGCACGGCACCAGCAATCCGGTCTTCGCCTCAGGCGACTTCACGCTGCGCGAGGAGCTTCGGCCCCTCAGGGAAAAGCTGCTGGCCGCGCGCAACGATCGTCCGCAACCCGGTCGCGACGCCAAGGTGCTGGGCGCATGGAATGCGCTGGCCATAGCGGGGCTGGCACGATGCGCCTGGGCGTTCGGTCGCAAAGACTGGGCTCAGCGCGCCATGCACATTTCCGACTTCCTCTGGCAGAACCTCCGCACTGAAGACGGCCGGCTCCACGCGGTGCGCTATGCCGGCGACGAGGTTCGCCATGACGGCACCCTTAACGACCACGCCTGGCTTGCCGAGGCCGAGCTCAGTCTCGCTGAGATTGCCGAATGGGCGGAGCCCGGCCGACACGCCGTGCACCGCGCCCGCGCCCTTCGCCTCACCGAGGATATCGTGGCGGCATTTGAGGACGAGAGCGCCCCGGGCTTCTTCCTTTCCATCGCCAATCCGTCAGATCCCCTCGCCGCACGCCGCAAGGAGTGGTGGGACAACGCGACGCCTTCCGGCAATGCGGCGCTGGCTCATGTGTTCTCCTCGATTTACGCCCTGACGGGAGAAAGTTCCGCGCTGGAACGCTTTGAAAAACTGCGCTCCGCCTATGCCGGCTTTGCAGAACAAGCTCCGAACGGAGTGTCACACGCCCTGCTTGCATTCGCCAGACACGATGCCGCACCGCTTACCGTGAAAGCCTCGGCCGGAGCGGATTGGGATGCTCTGCGCTGCGCCGCATTGGAGCGCCATGACTCGCCCGGACGCATTTTCCTTATTCCTGAGAGCTCCGTGAGGATCGGAAGCTTCCAAGTCTGCCGCAACCATGCTTGCGCCCCGGAGACAGTCGACCTGGCACGGGTCTTCTGAGCCCTCGTTAGTCGCGGACAACGGCATAACATGAAGTGCCGGCGGAATATCCCGCCGGCATTCATTTGACGGGGTGACTTGGCACCGTCGCCAAGGCAGCCGGCGGACGAGGTCGGCGAGGCCGTCCTCCGGGGCGGAGTCGGCCGAGAGGTGGGCCCCCGAGGGAGCGGGCAAACAAAAAGCCCCTGATCGGCTTTGGGCCGATCAGGGGCATAAACCCGGCG